>LT907983.1:0-1200000 GCA_900230115.1 Spirosomataceae bacterium TFI 002
AGCGAAGGTCATTTCGAATATCCTGACGAATGGCTCACGAGACATAAGACTGATGTTATCCTAGCTTGTTTTGGATTTAATGAATCTTATAGAGGACCAGAAGGTCTCGATATGTTCAAAGCAGAGCTGACAGCTTTCATAGAACATACGATGGCACAAAAGTACAATGATACTACTGCCCCTCAACTTGCTTTTATTTCTCCAATTGCTTTTCAAGACCTTTCTTCAGAAAATGATTTACCTACTGGAGTAAAAGAAAATGAAAACCTAAAGCTTTATGCAAATGCAATTGAAGAAATCGCCAACAGTTTAATATTTCATTCATCAATGCATTTGACGAAAGTAAATCATGGTATGCCTTAGGAGAGCAGCTAACAATTGATGGTAGCCAACTCAATGATAAGGATATGAGAATTTCTCTAAGTTCATTGCTGACCAAGCATTTGGAGGCTCTGTTCAAAAAGAAGACATGAGACCTAAAGTAAAGGAATTGGTTTTAGACAAAAACTGGTTCTGGCACAATGATTATAAAATACCAAATGGTGTTCATGTATTTGGTAGAAGACACAATCCATTTGGGCCTGATAATTACCCTGACGAACTTATTAAAGTAAGGCAAATGACTGCCAATCGTGATACGCTACTATGGGAAACCCTGAAAGGTAATTCATATGATTTAACTTTAGCAGATTCTAAAACTCAAGTGCTGCCCCCTGTCGAAACAAATTTCAAAATGGGTGAAAGTATTCCTTATATATATGGCGAGGAGGCAATGAAAAAATTCAGTCTTGCACCAGGTTACAAAATCGAACTTTTCGCTTCAGAAGAAACTTTTCCAGATCTTGCGAATCCTTCTCAAATGTCATTTGACAATAAAGGTAGGTTATGGGTTGCGGTTATGCCTTCATATCCTCACTACAGAGTTGGAGATGCCAGACCAAATGATAAAATCCTTATTTTAGAAGATACGGATGGCGATTACAAAGCTGATAAGCAAACAGTATTTGCTGATGGCCTCCATGTTCCAGCTGGTTTTGAAATTGCACCAGAGGGAGTATATATTTCTCAAGGAACAAACTTGAAATTATATACGGACACAGATGGCGATGATAAAGCCGACAAAGTTGAAATACTAATGAGCGGGTTTGACGATCATGACACTCACCACGTCATCAGTGCTTTTTGTGCTGATCCTTCGGGAGCAATATACATGGGCGAAGGTGTTTTCCTTCATACCAATGTAGAAACTTCATACGGACCAGTGAGAGCAACCAATGGCGGTTTCATGAGATATAATCCTGCAAGACACACTTAGAACGTACTTCCCAAATTCCAATTCCAAATCCTTGGGGTATTGCATTTGACCAATGGGGTCAAAACTTTTTTGCCGAAACATCTGGACCAAATGTAGAATGGATGATGCCAGGAAGTAATAAGTCTATTTATGGACTTTCTTCACCAAAATCTAGAAGTTTGGTAGAAGATAAGCACCGAGTGAGACCTACATCAGATTAGAGTTTGTGCATAGCCGACACTTTCCAGAAGACGTTCAAGGCAACTGGCTTATCAACAACACAATTGGATTCTTGGTATGAAAATGCATACTTTGGAAGATGATGGCACTGGTTATAAATCAAAACATGTTCTGGATTTAGTAACGAGCACCGATCCTAACTTCAGACCTGTTAGATATGGAGTTTGCACCAGATGGTTCACTTTACTTTATCGATTGGCACAATGTACTTATAGGTCATATGCAACACAATGCTCGTGACCCACTTAGAGATCATGTTCATGGTAAAGTTTACCGCATCACCTATCCTTCACGTCCTTTAGTACCAATCGCCAAGGTAGACGGAGCGAGTGTAGAGCAGCTTTTAGAGAACTTGAAACTTCCTGAATATAGAACAAGATATAGAACAAGAAGAGAACTAAGAGGTAGAGACAAAAAAGAAGTTTATACCAAAACAGAAAAATGGGTTAAGTCATTGGATAAAAACGACCCAGACTATAAGCACCACCTTTTGGAGGCACTTTGGGTATCATGGGGAATCAACAAAATAAACCCTGAGTTGCTAAATGAAGCTTTAGCTTACCCAGACGAAAGAGTAAGAGCCGCAGCTGTAAAAGTATTGAGGTATGTTGGGCACCAAATTCCGGATCAGCCAAAAATGCTTGTTAAAGCAGCTTCTGACGAAAGTGGAAGGGTGAGACTAGAGGCAATGGTAGCTTCTACTTGGTTGAAAGAAGACGAAACAAAAGCTGTTTTTGCTGAATTTGCAAAACTTCCAATAGATGACTGGATGGATAAGCACTATGAGTTCGCTCAAAAACCATTTAATGGATTGGTTAGCCCTAGTTCTCTTAAAACTTATGATACGCCATTAGAAAAACAAATGGCTATTGGTAAAGAAATTTACAACCGAGATGGTCTTGTGCTACATGTCATCAACCAGACGGAAATGGTCTTGAATCTTCTCAATTTCCTCCACTTGCTGGTAGCAAGTGGGTAATGGGTAGCAAAGATAGAGTCATAAAAATTGTGCTTCATGGACTTTATGGTCCTATCGAAGTATTGGGTAAAAAATACCCTGGTAATGTCCCTATGACTCCATACGGAGGAATGCTTAAGGATGAAGAGGTTGTAGCAGTAATTAACTACGCAAGAAACTCTTTTGGTAATACTTCTTCTGATGCTGTAACTCTTAAGGATGTTCAAAGAGTAAGAACCGAAACAAAGGATCAAAAAGGATTTTATACACCTGACGAATTATTGAAACAACACCCTCATAATTAATAAAAAATGAATAAATTATTAAGCTTAATTGCTGCGACTCTAATGTTTTCATGCCTGAGTTGTACTTCTCAAAAAAGTTGACCCTCCACATATTGTCTTCGTAGTTGGAGATGAAGAATATAGGTCGGAAGAGTCTATGCCAATGCTAGGCAAGATTTTAGAAAGAGAACTAGGAGCAAAAGTTACCTTATGTTATTCTGTGGATAGTGCTGGATTTATTGATCCAAATCGCCTAGATCACATTCAAGGCTTAGAAGCTTTAGAAACTGCTGATCTAATGGTAATGTTTGCTAGGTTCAGAGCACTTCCTGCAAACGAAGCGAAGATGATTACCGACTATGCTGAGTCTGGAAGACCAATGGTTGGTTTCCGTACTTCTACTCATACTTTTAAATATAACAAGGACTCAAGTATGATGCACCTCAATGACGAATGGCCAACAAAAGTATTCGGGCAACAATGGATTACACATCACGGGCATTTTGAAGACGGAAATGCTCCCCTAACTTCTGTAAGTAAAATAACAGATGCTGCTACTCCAATACTGAATGGGTTTGAGCCTTTCGATGCTTATTCTTGGTTTATACCATGTTGATGGTGGAGAATGGAAATTATCAGGAGACTCAAAACCTTTTCTGCAAGGTAAATCGCTAAAATCAAATCATGAAATGGCTGGAAGACTTGATAAATTCCCAATGACAAACCCTGTAGCTTGGACAAAAACGTATACAGGAACAAGCGGTAAAGCTTCAAAAGTCTTTTTTACAACACTTGGTCATCCTTTTGATTTCAAAAATGAGCAAATGAGAAAACTTGCACTTAACGGTATTTATTGGGCACTAGATAGAGATTCAGAAATTCCAGCAAAAGGAGTTAATGCAACACTAGTAGATCCTTATGAGCCAAACAACTCAGGGTTTGGCCAAAATTCAAGAAAGGGGTAAAACCATAAATAATAATGTAGCATAAACGATAATCTGACCAAAACGGGAAATGAAAAGCCTCCTTTATGAAAATACGCGTTTCAATATTTTCCTTGCAACAGTGGTCCTTTCCTCTCAAGTTGCTCAGGTCAATTCTCATTTTGTGTTTGCATCGTTTTCTCATTTTAGTATCATTTCTTACCATAGGCATCTTTATTTCTCACGAAATAAAGATGTTTTCAATTTACAGGGACAGTGTTCTCTTTTACCTGGGTTTGAGTGCCCTTGCCATGGTTTATGGAATTAACTCTCAGGAAACAGAACAATTCCTATTAATAGTCAATTTTATCAAATTAGGAGCAAACCAAGTGGTGCTTGTAATATTGATTGTACTAAATAGATCTTATAGAAGAAGGCAACGTTCTACCAATAAGTCTGCTTTGTTCGTCATCTTCGTTGGTGGCTTGAGTTTTATACTCTTAGCAGTACAGTATTTTGAGTTCAGTACCCAGGTAATAGTTCTAGCTCGAATGCTTCAATTTGCAATAATTGCATATTATGGCCTTTTCAGGAAAAAAGCTGAGTATTTACTTCACATTGTTTGTATTTGCAACTTTTCTTGCGAGTCTATTGCGGGTATTCGAATTTCTGGACTCATATTTCCATTTTCCTATTTTATCCAAAACATAATTTTGTTTGCAGGTGTTTTCTTTTTTTGCTTAGGAATAAGAGATACCTTAACAGCGAAAAGTCAGAAATACGAACTACATGAAAGACCTAAAACTCGCAGTACTAATTGACGCGGACAATATTCCACATGCCAACATCAAGGGAATGCTTGATGAAATTGCAAAAATTTGGCGTACCTACAATAAAAAGAATTTATGGAGACTGGACCATCCCTACAGTCTCTGGTTGGAAGCCAGCATTATTGAAGCATGCCATAACTCCAATACAACAATACGGATATACCAAAGGCAAGAACTCAACCGATTCTGCAATGATAATAGATGCCATGGATATTCTTCATAGCGAAAAAGTAGATGGCTTTTGCTTGGTTTCAAGTGATAGCGATTTTACCCGATTGGCAACTAGATTGAGAGAGTCTGGAATGCAGGTAATAGGTATAGGAGAAAAGAAAACCCCAAACCCATTTATTGTAGCATGCGACAAATTCATCTACATAGAAATAATTTCTGGAAAGGAAGAAAAGGATAGCTCTTCTTCTAAAACTAATACTCAAAAAACAACCGAGTCGAAGTCTTTCGACCAAATTGATGCAAAGTTGATAAAGCTTATCAAAACCACAATTGAAGATCTTGCGGATGATGATGGGTGGACGTTCTTAGCCGATGTGGGTTCTCTTTTGAATAAAAAGAAACCAGATTTTGACCCAAGAAATTACGGTTTTAGCAAACTTACTCCACTTATAAAGTCACTCAGTAAAGATATTGAAGTGGATGAAAGGGAAGTTGAGAAACGGCATATCAAACATATATTTGTAAGAATTAAGAGGTAAATTTTCTAGTTTTAAAAAGCTTTATTGAAGAATGTCGGATCAAAAACTTACCCGAATAAACAAATACTTAAGCGAAGTTGGTTTTTGTTCAAGGCGTAAAGCCGATGAGTTATTGAGTCAGGGTAGAATAAAAATTAATGGAGCTATACCTGAGTTAGGCACGAAAGTAGCAACGGGAGATATTGTTACCGTTGATGGGAAACCTATCACAGAACCAAAAGAAGATTTTATATATATTGCTTTTAATAAACCAATTGGCATTGTTTGTACAACAGATACTGCAGTTGAAAAAGACAATATCATTGACTATATTGGACACGAAAAAAGAATTTTCCCTATCGGTCGACTTGATAAACCGAGTGAGGGGCTGATTTTTTTGACCAATGACGGAGACATTGTCAATAAAATTTTACGAGCAAGAAACAACCATGAAAAAGAATATCTCGTAGAAGTAAGTAAACCGATTACCAAAGACTTTATTCAGAAAATGAGTTCAGGTGTACCTATTTTAGATACAGTGACTCGCAAGTGCAAGGTAAACCAAGTAAATCGATATACATTTAATATAGTGCTAACTCAAGGCCTTAATAGACAAATCAGAAGAATGTGTCAATACCTAGGTTATGAAGTTACCAAGCTCAAAAGAATGCGTATAATGAATGTAAATCTTGATTTACCAATTGGAAAATGGAGGTATTTAACAAGCAAGGAATTAGAAACAATCAAAAACCTTTCTAAAAACTCAGACAAAACAATTGACTAACCAGGCCAACAAACTAACCCACGATTTTCCTACGCAAGTAAGTAGGATGTTCTTTGGTTGTTTAAGCGTCAATGTTTTCTGCTGTTTTGTTGAATTACCTTTAATAAACTTCCTTGCGGCCATCTCATGCATGGCAGTTTTACTTTTTCATTTATTGGTATCCACATCGTCCCAGCGAGTACTGTTAATCGTACTATCCATATTTATTACACTTACGATAACCACTGCATATTTAAGGCAGTATCATGGAGCACCACCGGCATTTCCAATTTTCATGGACTTATTCTATTGCTCTACTTTAATGGTGATTTTCCTAAAATTTAGGTTTCAGAATTCGGCAAAACCACAGTCTGATTGGAAACAAATAGCTACCATATTCGGAATAGGAATACCATTTATTTATTTTGTCTTTGAGAACGTAAATTTCGACTACCAAATTCTCATCATGTTCCGCATGATCATTTTTGCCATAACCATTTTTTACGGTCTATTTAGACCCTATATGCATAGATATGTCAGCTATGGGGTTATTTTGAACATTGTAACTACATTTTTTTCGGGAATGAAAATGTTTATAAATCCCAAAATGATACCGTTCGAAATACAAACTGTGATTTATCTGATAGGAATGTATCTTATCATTACCGGTGTACTGAGGACCGCCAACCGAACAGACTTCAACTTTAAATCTTAGTAAACTTGATTTTCAGTGTTTTTTCTATTTGGTGAATGACTTTCAATTCATTTCTGTCTACAAAGCAAATTGAAATACCTCTCTTACCAGCTCTTGCAGTTCTACCGCTTCGGTGCGTATAAGATTCAATTTGCTCTGGAAGTTGATAATGAATTACATAAGCCAAGTCATCTACATCAATACCCCTAGCGGAAATATCTGTAGCAACTAGCACTTTGATTCTTCCTTTGATAAATGCCCTCATGACCTTATCTCTGTCTCTTTGACCAAGATCTCCATGCAAAGCATCGGCGGAAACGTGTTTACCAATAAGTTTTCTTGCCAATACTTCTGTATCTGCCCTAGTTCGGCAAAATACGATTCCTTTAGCTGCACCTTGAGATTTCAAAAATTCGAATAAGTAATTAAATTTTTGATCTTGCTCACAGATAAAGAATTGGTGCTCAATTTTATTATTGATTTCTACATTCTTACTTACTTCTATTCGCTGTAAGCCAGGATTCATATATTTGGTAATCAAGCTTTGCAATGCCAAAGGAATTGTAGCAGAAAACAACCACTTTGCACTATCCTTATGGATTGTAGTCATTACTCGATCTAATTCTTCTTTGAAACCCATGCTTAGCATTTCATCGGCTTCATCAAGTACCAAAGTTCTAACCTCACTTAGGTCAATAGCACCTCTTTCTATCAAGTCCAATAATCTGCCCGGAGTAGCCACTACAATTTGTGTTGGACGCTTTAGGTTTGCTATCTGAAGATCTATTTTCTCTCCACCGTAAATGGCTTCAGCGAAAATTTTAGGCCCATACTTAGTCATTTTGAATAATTGCTTGGCAATTTGCTGACAAAGTTCTCTTGTTGGAGCTAATACAAGGGCTTGAATTCCTTTCTTTTTTTCGGTTACTAAATGTAATAATGGCAGACCGAAGGCAATAGTTTTACCAGTTCCCGTGGGAGCTTGACCTATCAAATCTCCCTTATTTGCCAATAAGTATGGAATAGCTTTTTGCTGAATTTCAGATGGTTTTATCACCTTCATTTCTTCCAAAGCTTTTATAAACGAGCTTTCAACTCCTAATCCCTTAAAACTCTCCACAACTAATATCTATTTTTTTGAAATGCAAAGGTAGCTATTAAGAACCATGGCAGTGTTAAAGATGTATAAGTCTTTAATATTTAAAGGTTATTTTCACAAAAGCTTTTATTGTAAATTGCGTAGCTAATGCTATTCAACCATATGAAAATAAAATTACTTGCCCTGCTTTTGCTGTCTCTGCTGAGTTTCAAGACAATAAAAAAGGACAGACCTCCCAATATTCTATTCATTGCTGTGGATGACCTGAGACCTGAATTAGGTTGTTTTGGCAATGAGATAATTAAAAGTCCCAACATAGATAAGCTAGCAACTACGGGGCATTTATTTAAAAATCACTACGTAGCTGTGCCTACCTGCGGAGCATCAAGACATGCTTTATTAACAGGTTTATATCCCAGAACAAAAAGACACCTAAGAAACAGTATTACAGCAGAAGTTCTTACAAACTCGGCTGAAAAAGAAAACCCTGAAACCTTTATACACCAACTTAAACGAAACGGTTATTACACTGTTGGAATTGGTAAAATCACCCATAATCCGGATGGTCATGTATATGGGTATACCGAAAGTCCAGATAATACGCCTTTAGAATTACCATATAGTTGGCATGAAATGCTACTCGATGATGCCAAATGGGGATCTGGACATAATGCATTCTTTGGTTATGCAAATGGCACAAACAGAAACACACTAAAGAAACAAGTAAAACCATATGAAATGCTTGAGGTTGCCGACGACGCCTATCCTGACGGCCTTACTGCTGACTTAACAATTTCAAAACTCAAAGAGCTTAAAGACAGAGACGAACCCTTCTTTCTAGGAGTTGGCTTCTTTAAGCCACATTTACCATTCAATGCTCCTAAAAAATATTGGGACCTTTACAATGAGTCTGATATCACTTTAAGCCCTAATCCTTTTGTTTCCAAAAATACAAGTCGGGCTGACTTACACTCAATGGGAGAATTTAACCAATATGAACTTGGAGATGAAAAAGCAGCTATAGGCACTCCCCTCTCCGATGAATATGCTAGAAAACTAAGACATGGTTATTATGCTTGCGTGTCATATGTAGATGCCCAAATAGGAAAGGTCATAAAGGAATTAGAAGCTCAAGGACTAGCAGAAAACACCATTATTGTCCTTTGGGGTGATCATGGCTGGCATTTGGGAGACCACACTATTTGGGGCAAACATACCATTTACGATAGAGCTGTTCACAGTCCACTTATTATAAAGATTCCTAATGACCAAAGTGGTACAAAACAAAATATCGTGAGTACAATGGACATATACCCCACATTAATGGACTATTGCGGATTAAAAATGCCTTATGAATCAGATGGAATTAGTTTGAGAGCGGTCATGGAAAACAAATCATCCAAGAATTGGAGAAATACAGCCTACAGCTATTTCAATAATGGTATTAGCATGAGAACTGATAAATACCGTATCACTAAGTACTTCCGCAATGAAGCTCCGCAAATCGAGCTTTTTGATCATACACGAGATCCCAACGAAACAGAAAACGTTGCCAAAAAATATCCAGAAGTGGTAAAAAAGTTAATGCCACTCCTCAATAAAGGTGATTTTGGGATCTATCAATAATGAAATTTGAAACCGAAAAATTTAAATAATTACCAAAACAAAACTACCTTACCATCCTTAACTGAAAATAAATTTCAACCCCATTAAAAATATGAAAAATAGACTATTCTATTTAGGAATTGGCTTGCTTGCTTTGGGACTCGCTTCCTACACTAGTTTCAAGTTTTCAGAATCTGCCGAAAACCCTAAAATTTCTAAACTAAAAGTTCAAGCTGGATTTAAAGCTGAACACTTATTTACTCCATCGGACAATGACATGGGTTCTTGGGTATCCATGTGTTTTGATGACAAAGGTCGCATGATTACATCGGATCAGTACGGAGGACTATACCGACTCGAAATACCCGCTATTGGCTCACCTTCAAGTACTCCTAAGGTGGAAAAGATTGAAATTAAAGGCGAAAACTTCACTTTAGGTGCAGCTCATGGATTATTGTACGCTTTCAATAGCTTGTACGTAATGGTAAACAATAGACCAACTGATGATTTACCTAAAACAAGTGGTTTTTATCGTTTGCAAGATACCGATGGTGACGACCAATATGATAAATTTACGCTCTTACGGGAGCTTGTAGGCTCAGGAGAACATGGTCCACACAGTATCAAATTATCACCAGATGGAAAATCACTTTATGTAATTTCTGGAAATTACACTGACATGCCTGAACTTGATTCTTACAGGTTACCCAAAACTTGGGAGTACGACAACCTTTTCCCTGAAATAAAAGATCCAAGAGGACACGCAAATGATCGCCAACAACCAGGTGGGTGGGTTGCCAATGTTGACCCTGAAGGGAAAAATTGGGAATTGATAAGTGCTGGATACAGAAATCCTTTCGATATGGCATTTAATGATATCGGAGATCTTTTTGTTTATGACGCCGATATGGAGTGGGATTTTGGACTTCCATGGTATCGTCCAACTCGAATTTGTCATGCAACCAGCGGTAGTGAGTTTGGTTGGAGAACTGGAGACGGAAAATGGCTTCCATCATATCCTGATAATTTGCCAGCAATTGTAAACATTGGTCAAGGATCACCTACCAATTTGCTTTACCTTAAAGATGCAAAGTTTCCTAAAAAGTATAAGCAGAGCATTTTAGCTTTTGACTGGTCATTTGGAATCATGCATGCATTACATTTAAAACCGAACGGAGCATCTTACACAGCTACTAGAGAAGAATTCCTTTCCGGTTTACCATTGCCTCTTACAGATGGAGCAATTGGACCAGATGGTGCCTTATATTTCTTAACAGGAGGCCGTAGAATAGAATCAGACCTATATAGAGTTTATTACATTGGAAGTGAGGATACCGAAAGTTCAGAACGAACTGAGATTACTCCAGAAAATGAATTGAGAAGAAAACTAGAAGCTTACCACAATGACAATGGCCAAGCAGGAATTCCATTAGCACTTAGAATGCTAGATCACCCTGATCGTCATGTTAGTTACGCTGCTAGAATTGTTTTGGAACATCAAAGACCAGATGCATGGTCAAATGCAGTTTTAGGTTCTAAAAGTACACACTCTAGGATTTTAGGAATTATTGCATTGGCAAGAACAGCTGAGCCTACAATGAAAAATCAATTGTTTCAAAACCTTATAACAATTGACTACAATTCTCTATCTGCAACTCAAAAACTTGACTTCTTAAGAGCTGTTGAATTGGTTATTGCAAGAATGGGAGAACCTACTGACAAAGGTGCACTTATCAAATACTTAGACAAGCAATACCCTGCAAACGATGCAGAACAAAACAGAAGTTTAAGTAAGATATTGGTTAAACTAGAAGCTCCAAACGCTGTCAAAAAGACGATGGACCTCTTGCTTTCGACCAAAGATTTAAATCAAGCGGGAGGAGAAACAGCTACGAATTCGGCCGATTTGATTTTAAGAAACCCTAGATATGGTAAAGACATCGCAGAAATGTTAGCAAAAGTACCACCAATTGAGGCAACTTATTTAGCAATTGTTCTCAGCGAGGCGAAAACTGGTTGGAAGAAAAAAGATCAAGTCTCTTATTTCAATTGGTTCAAAAATGCTTTCGAATACAAAGGAGGAAATAGCTACATAGGTTATATCAACAAGGCTAGACTAAAAGCATTGGAAAACGTTCCTGCTAAGAAAAAGGAATATTACGATGAATTGTCAGGAGGAGGAATGATCAGTCAAAACGGTAACAATTTAGAATTTGACGATTATCCAAAAGGACCTGGAAAAAATTGGAATATGAAATCTGCAATGCCTTTATTTGAAGCAGAACTTACAGGAAGAGACTTCAAACGAGGAAAAGCGATGTACACTGCCACAACTTGTAATCGTTGTCACGGAATGCAGGGAGAAGGAGGAAATGTAGGCCCAGACCTAACAAGGTTAGGAACAAGATTTACCACAAAAGACATGCTTCAGGCAATCTTGGACCCAAATGCGACCATTTCTGATCAATATGCTGCGGAGCAAATTCAGCTTAAAAATGGAGAGAGTATTGTGGGTAGAGTAGTAAATGAGGATGATACTAACCTTAATATTTCTCAGAATCCATATGCACCAGATTACATAGTTACTGTAAAAAAGGCAGATGTAGTTTCTCGTACTTATTCCACAGAATCATCTATGCTGTCTGGTTTAGTAAATTCATTAAACCAAGAGGAGTTAAAAGACCTTATTGCCTATTTAATGGCTGGTGGAGATGAAACAAACAAAGTGTTCAAGTAGAAAAAAATAACGATAAAGGTGTTTTGATTTAAAACTTGTAAATTAGAACTACCGAATCTAAAATAATATAAGATGAAAAAATCAAATAGAAGATCTGCTTTGAAAAACATAGTAGGCACTGCCACAGTTTTAGGTGGCACTATTGGCTTAGGGGATGTTTTCGCAGCTAATAATCAACTTCTTGGTCCACAACTAAATGGAAAAATCAATCATTCAGTATGTAGATGGTGTTATAAAGACATAGAATTTGAAACGCTATGTAAAGAAGCCGTAAAAATAGGACTTAAGTCTATTGAACTTACTGGTCCAGAAGAGTGGCCAATACTTAAGAAATATGGTTTAACATCTGCAATGCCATGGGGTGCAGGAAAGGGAATTGTAGAAGGATTTAATAACCCAGCTCTTCACGATGAACTTGTTGCGAGTTATGAAGAAATATTCCCCAAACTTAAAGCTGCAGGACTCGACAAGGTTATTTGCTTTTCTGGAAATAGAAAAGGAATGAGCTCTGAACAAGGATTGGCAAACTGTGCTACAGGTCTTAAACGCCTTATGCCTTCGGCTGAAAAATACGGAATCACAATGGTAATGGAGCTGCTTAATAGCAAAGTTAATCATGCAGACTATATGTGTGACACGACGCCATGGGGAGCTGCATTATGTGATGCAGTAGGTAGCGAGCACTTCAAGCTCCTTTACGACATCTACCACATGCAAATCATGGAAGGTGACGTAATAGCAACGATTAGAAAATACAACAAATACATAGCTCATTATCATACAGGAGGTGTTCCCGGTCGTAACGAAATTGACGATACGCAAGAGCTAAACTATCCAGCAATAATGAAAGCGATAGTTGACACTGGATACAAAGGGTATGTAGGACAGGAATTTATTCCAAAGCGTGATGCAATAACTTCTTTACAACAAGGTGTACAAATATGTGATGTTGCTTAAATAATTAACCAAATACTAAAAGGGTCGCTTTTAATTAAAGGCGACCCTTTTTTTATATATGTCCTAAGAAACGCTTAATCTTATCACGCAACACATTATTGATCTTTACATATGACTCATTGGACCAGCCGGCAACATGAGGAGTAATGATCACATTGGGAAATGAAACCAAGTCATCAAAAGTAATTTTCTGAGAGGGAGATAAAGTTCCAAGCTTTTCGTTTTCAATCACATCTAAGCAAGCTCCTCTTATTTTACCACTTTTTAGTCCGTTCACAACATCACTTAAGTTCGCTATTTCTCCTCTAGCAATGTTACAAAAGAAAAAGTCCTTTTTAAATTTTTGTATCAGATCTTCATTAAACCAATTTACAGTTTCATCTGTAAGAGGTATGTGTAAACTAACAATCTCTGCTTCTTCAAAAATAGTTTCTAAAGTACATTCGGTAACTAGGTGATTACCAAAACCATATTTATATTTATCATAAGCATATATTTGGCAACCAAAAGCTGCAAGTCTTTCTGCAGTGGCCTGCCCATTGTTGCCATAACCAATAAGACCAACCTTTTTCCCAAAAAGCTCCTCTGCCCTATTTTCCTCTCTAAACCACTGCCCTTTCCTTACCTCACTGTCGGCCTTCACAATACGATGTAAGAGACTAAGGATCATTCCAATCAAATGCTCTGACACCGCAACTTTATTAGCCTCATTTGCACCAAATACAGCAATATTGTGCCGCTCACAAGCCTTTGTGTCTATTAAGTCTAATCCAGCACCTGCTCGACCGATAAATTTTAATTTTGGGGCATGAGATAAAAAATTGGCATCAATATTAAATTTGCTTCGAATAATCAAACCTTCATATTCCCCAACCTTCTCCAAAACCTCCTGAAAACTAATTTTTGGAAAATAATCTACATCTAAACCCAATTCTTCGGGCATCCGCACAATACTTTCGTGCATTTCATCAACAATCAAAATCTTCATTCAAAGAGTTTTTATAAATTGCACAAAATTAAGCTTTAAAACAGAATTCATACCTATGCAGAACGAATTCCTACCAACTTTAGGAATTACCATCGGAGACATCAATGGCATTGGCCCCGAAGTAATTATAAAATCTTTGGCCGATTCTACGATTCTAAAACATTGCAATATTATAATTTACGGATCGGGTAGACACTTGAGTAAATACAAAAACGAAATCGGTCAAAATGATTTTCAGTTTTTTACTATCAAGGATGCTAAGCAAGCCAGTCCCAAGAAGATAAACCTTATTAATTGCTACGATGGGGATTATTTTGACCTACATATTGGAAAAATAAAACCCGAGGCAGGGAAGCTCGCATATCAATCACTTGCAAGAGCAACAGAAGACTTGAAAAATGGTTTTTTAGAAGCAATAGTAACAGCTCCTATTTCTAAAGACAATATTCAAAGTGAAAACTTTAAATTTCCAGGCCATACCGAATACCTAGCCCATGCTTTCGGAAACGATGAAGCACTCATGTTCATGGTTAGCGAAGAACTTAAAATGGCGGTAGTTACAGGTCATGTTCCTCTTGAAGGTGTCAAAAAGCAAATCACAAAAAAGCAAATTGAGAAAAAGCTTAAAATGCTTTTAAAGTCACTAACTCTTGATTTTGGAATTCAGAAACCTAAAATTGCCGTTTTAGGCCTAAATCCACATGCAGGAGAAAATGGAGTCTTAGGTAAAGAAGAGTTGGAATTAATCAATCCTGTAATTGAGGAATTCAAATCAAAAGGAGAGTTGGTTTTTGGACCATTTCCTAGCGATGGTTTCTTTGGAAATGTGCAGTGGAAAAAATTTGATGGCGTATTGGCAATGTATCATGACCAAGGACTTACGCCTTTCAAGATGATTGCATTCGATAGCGGAGTTAATTTTACTGCAGGTTTACCATTTATCAGAACTTCTCCTGATCACGGAACTGCATTTGATATTGCTGGTAAAAATATCGCTGATGCTGGCTCTATGCTAAATGCAATTTACTTTGCACTTGACATTTGGAGAAAACGTACAGAAAATGAAGATTTGGCACATAATGCTATGCCACCAATTAAAATTGATCGTAGGGCTAAAAAGGGAACTTGATTTCACCTACACTAAGATCTATATCTTCTAGTGGGCTCCTCAACTCATCCATACGCAAATTGATCATTTGGTTATAGAGAGAGGTAGTCTGCAAGAACTTATGTCCTAATATCTCTTGAAGAATATGAATATCCATGCCTGCTTCTAGGCTGTGTACGGCAAAGCTGTGTCTTAGCGTATGAACAGTTGCATCCTTCTTAACACCAGAGTTTTTCAACGCTGCTCGAAAGAATAGTTGCACATTTCTAGATGAATATGGATTACCCTTTTCGCCAGGAAATAGTAAGTCTGTTGGATTGTGCTTTCGCATGTACCTGCGAATGAAATCTAAACTATTAGGAGCAACTCTAAGCGTTCTATCCGGCTTGTCCTGATCGCCAATAAGCGTGATATTTCGTTCTTCAAAATTTAAATGACTCACCTTTATGGTAAGGACTTCACTAATTCTTAATCCTGAATTATAGATTAGTAATAAAAGAGCTTTGTGCTTGATATTCTTTACCGCTTGAAATATCCTTCTTACTTCTTCTTTATTTAAAACAACCGGAAGTTTGTCATTCTTAGACTCACCAGTGGCTTTTATATTAAGAACTTTATTGAAGATTACTTCATAGAAAAGCTTGATCGCCTTACCTGCTTGAATAACTTCTTGAGGGTCTTTTTTATCTGCGAGATCCTTGAGGTATGTACCCACAAGATCATCACTTACCTTACTCTGAGGCAGGTTCCAAAAATGATTATGAAACACAAAAATTGCATTCCTATAGGCTGCAATTGTACTACTATTATATTTACCAGTTTTTAAATACTCAGTAAATCTTTCAATTAAATGGGTCACTTTGAAGGATGCTTGAAATGGTGGCTATCATCGACTTTACAAAGCAAGCAAAAAATAAGGAGAAAAAATATATTGCGAAATATTTATTTCACAATTCCATTACGCTCTAATGATAATGAGAAGTTTTGCTTACCTGTTTTGCAACATGCCAAGCACCCGTCCAGGCAGCTTGAAAATTGAAACCGCCGGTAATTGCATCAATATTCAACACCTCTCCAGCAAAGAATAAAGTAGGATATTTATCAGAAGAAAAAGTCGCCATATCAATCTCTGAAAGTGCTACTCCACCTGCAGTTACAAACTCATCTTTGAAAGTACTTTTTCCATCTACTTGATAATCATGGGCTTTGATATTATTGGCCAATGTTTGCCAGGTTTTCTTTCCACTTTCTGACCAATTTTGAAACTCGCCAACATTTGATTTTAAACATAGGTATTTCCAAAACCTTATCGAAAAGCCAAACTCAGGATTTGCACTTATTTTCTTTTTTCCGTTCGCAGTTTGAATATTACGAAATGTTTCGATCAGTGAATCTTTGGTAACAGTAGGTAGCCAATCAATCTTAACTTTAAATTGATACTCTTTTTTGTTCAACTCTAAAGCCGCAAAAGCTGATAGCTTTAAAATCGCAGGACCAGAGAGCCCCCAGTGTGTGATAAGTCCAGGACCGACTGACTTTATTTCTCCAGCAAATGCGGTAATCTCCACAAAACTTGTACCCGCCAATTCAGCTAAGTCTGTGTCTTTAATTTTAAATGTGAATAAAGAAGGAACCGGTGAAGCAATCTCAAAATCCAACTCCATGAGCATATCCCAAATATGTTTATCACTTCCAGTGGCGATCATTAAGTTTTTAGCCCTCAAAGTGGACTGATTACTCAATTCTAAATCCCAAACATTGTTTTGATACTTAAAACCCTTGAGAGACAATTGCATTTGTTTCTGAATACCGAGTCGTTTGCATTCTGATTCAAAACAATCAATGATACTTTGACTTGTATTACTTTGGGGAAACATTCGACCATCAACTTCTTTGACAATGGGCACTCCCCTTTTTTCAAACCAAGATATAGTTTCTTTTGGACCAAACCTTTTAAAAGGCTCCAATAGGTCTTTATTTCCCCTAGGATAGTTTTTAATCAATTCTACTGGCTCAAAGCAAGCATGTGTGACATTGCAACGCCCACCGCCAGAAACCTTAACTTTCTGAAGCGATTTGGCATTTTTTTCAATGATGAGAACTTTTAATTTGGGATTTAGATCGGCAGCATTAATTGCTGCGAAATAGCCAGCTGCTCCCCCACCAACTACGATGAGGTCGTAAATCAATTCGTGGTTTGAATGTACTTGGTCGATAACTCTTCTTTTTTGAGACGAAGCAAATCTACCAATTTCTCTATCTCTTTTGGTGCTTTTCCATATTCAAATGTAACCCTTTTTACATTTTCAACACCTGAACCCGTATTTATCTCTATCCATTCGGAGCCTCCATCTGCACAATCTGGACAACCATAGATCTCATCCATTGATTTTATCAAGTTAAAATCAACCTCAGCTGCAATACTATAGAGTGTGGCATCGCTCAATTTATCTTTGAAAATTTCACTTGTTTGCTCTCCACCAGTTTTCCTGAATTTTACCTCAAATATAACTTCATCAGTAGATTTGTTCAATCTCATTTCCTGAAAACAAGGGCCAAAGCAAAAACCAAAATTTGATCCTAAACTTATACTTCCGTCTAGGCTAACATTCGGCGACTGGGATTCGCAAGAACTAAGTAGCAATGTGGAAAACAAAACAACAATGTATGTGAAATTTTTCATGGAAGTAACCTTTCTTTGTTCGTAAGACCTTGATCATTTAAAAAACGTTGGAATGCTACTCGAATTGCAATTAACTCACATTTCTAAAACACTTGGAATCGACAATTGGAAAGTTAAAAATACTATTCAATTGTTTGAAGAAGGGGCAACACTTCCTTTCATTGCTAGATATAGAAAGGAGTTTACAGGCGAGCTTGATGAAGTTGAAATTGGAAACATAAAAAAAGCTTTTGAACAAATAGTTGAACTCGAAAAAAGAAAAGAAACTGTACTAAAAGCCATTTCAGAACAGGGTAAATTAACTCCGATTTTAGAGCAAAAAATCAAGAATACACTTGATCCCAAGGAACTAGAAGACCTTTACCTTCCCTTCAAGCAAAAACGTAAAACCAGAGGTGCAATTGCTATCGAAAATGGTTTAGAACCTTTGGCAAAAATGATATTTGAGCAAAGGGAAAGAGACTTATCAGGCATAGTTTCCAAGTTTTTGAAAGGCAATGTCAAGTCGAATGAAGAAGCCTTGTCAGGTGCCCGAGATATCATTGCCGAGTGGATAAATGAAAATATTGAGGCACGAAATAGAATTAGACAAATTTTCCAAAAGACAGCTGTAGTAAATTCCAAAGTAAAAAAAGGCAAAGAATCTGCTGGTGAGAAGTTCAAGGACTATTTTGAATACAACGAAAAATTAGATAGAATACCTTCTCACAGGTTACTCGCTATAAGACGTGGAGAAGAAGAGGGATTTTTGAAAGCAGGAATTGATGTTGATACTGATTACGCAAGAAATGTATTAGAAAGGCAGTACTTGAAAGGCATGCCTGCTTGTAAGGAAGAAATGTCCTTGGCTATTGTTGATGCTCTTAAAAGGCTCCTATTGCCTTCAATCGAAAACGAATTTGCTTCATTGTCAAAAGAAAAAGCTGATCAAGAGGCAATTGAGATTTTTGCCACTAATCTTCGTCAGCTATTATTAGCAGCTCCGCTAGGACAAAAGAGAGTACTTGCTATAGACCCAGGATTTAGAACTGGATGTAAAATTGTCGTATTGGCGGAGTCTGGCGATTTACTTTACGATACTGTAATATATCCATTAACAAAAAAACAGGAAGCCGAAGGACAAATATTGCATTTGGTTGAAAAATATAAAATTGAGGCCATTGCGATAGGAAACGGAACAGCCAGTAGAGAGACTGAGCAATTGGTAAAAGGCATTAAGCCTAATGTAAAAGGGATTTATGTGGTATCTGAACAAGGTGCCTCTATTTATTCAGCAAGTGACGTCGCACGTGAGGAATTTCCTAACAAAGACGTTACTGTAAGAGGAGCCGTCTCTATAGGCAGAAGGTTGAAAGATCCACTGGCTGAATTGGTTAAAATTGACGCAAAATCAATTGGTGTGGGCCAATATCAGCATGATGTCAACCAAAAAATGCTGAAAGAAACACTGGATTCAGTAGTAGAAAGTTGTGTGAACAATGTAGGTGTTGAGCTAAATACGGCTTCCAAAAACTTATTGGCGTACGTAGCGGGTTTAGGACCTAGCATCGCCCAAAACATTATTGATTTTAGATCGTCAAATGGAAAATTCACTACCAGAAGGCAATTACTTAAAGTTCCGCGATTAGGCGATAAAGCATTCGAACAAGCTGCTGGATTTTTGCGTATTCATGGGGCAAAAAATCCGCTAGATAATTCTGCTGTCCATCCCGAAAGATACGATTTGGTTAAAAAAATTGCTGCCGATAAAGGTGTAAAAGTAGAAGACCTCATAACTAATGAACCTTTACGTAAATCCATTGATCTTAAGCAATACATCAGTAAAGAAGTTGGTCTACCAACGCTAAAAGATATACTAGAGGAACTTGCAAAGCCAGGTCGTGATCCACGAGAGCAATTGGAGGCTTTTGAATTTGCCAATGTTCACACAATGGAAGACCTACACCAAGGCATGATTTTACCAGGTATCGTTACAAACATTACTGCGTTTGGATGTTTTGTTGATATTGGTGTGCATCAAGATGGTCTTGTTCACCTTTCTCAATTGGCAAATAGGTTTATAAAAGACCCAAATGAGATTGTAAAAGTCCATCAGAAAGTACAAGTAAAGGTGATGGAAGTTGATGTTCAGCGAAAAAGAATTGGCCTTAGTATGAAAGAAGTGTAAACCATTTCATTGGTTTAAATTAGCTATTTTTGAATGGTACAATAAAAAAGTGCATTTCAAATGAAAAAGACTGTTTTAGTTGTGTTGTCTATTTTCCTATTAGCAAGCTCTTGTGAAAAAGAACAAGTATATGCCTATTCAATTGATCCTAAACTTGAAGTTTACGTGGATCGCTTTTATGATGAAGCAATGATAAGAGGCATTTCCATCTCTAAAAGCAACTTAATTGTTGAGTTTACATCTGAAACTACTAATGACTTTTGTGGCGAATGCTTAAAAGTAAAGGATTTTAATAAAGGACAAAGGAGGGTGAAAATTGTAAATACAAGTTCTTGTTGGTCATCTAAACTTGATAAAAGTAAAGAAACCCTTGTGTTTCATGAACTTGGCCATTGCTTACTCGATCGTGAACATTTTGATAAGCTCTTTCCCGATGATTCACCAAAGTCTATCATGACTACTTATGAGCAAAATCCTTACTCTCCTTGCATTTATGTTTTTGAAGAGAATAGTCCATCAGACTGTAATAAGGTAAATCGTAGGGCTTATTATATTGATGAGCTTTTTGGAAAACCCAATACCCCGTTCTGGTTGAATTAGTCGTTCAATAAACTCTTAGTCATATACGATAATTGAAAAGGCTCCAATTGCAAAGCTTTTGAGCTAGAAAAACCACGCCAAACAGTAGCATATGTGTTTGTTTCAAGAACCTGAATAAGTAATGAATTCTTTTTGGTCCTAACCTTTTCCGATTCGAGCAAAACCCCTCCAATAACTGAATTGTATGTTGATCCTGACAAAATATCTATTTTCTCTGGATAGAATTTTCCCATTACCAATACATCTGGATTAGATGGCTCATAGAAATAATTTTTCCTGCTCATTTCTTCATGTAGTGCAGCTTTGACTTCCTCTTTGTTGGGAGTCTCCTCATCAATAGATAAAGCATAACTTTTCAATTGAATACTAGAAGGTAAATGAGCACTACTCCTTTGGTTTATGAAAGACTGGGTACAAGAAAAGTTAAAACTAGCGAGGATTAAAAGAACAAAAGAAAGCTTCATGACATCAGGTATTTAGATTATACAAATGTAACAATCTTTATACCACAATATTAAATGAATATAATTAATTCTAAATATAAGCCTATTTTAGAAATCTTATTCTCTAATCATTGCGATAAGCCTTTTTTGCTTTCGAAATAATGTCGTTAACCTTGTAAATATTTTGAGGATTATTCTGGTTTTATCTCGAAAACAAATGGAATTTCCATTGCTGGTAGGTTATAGTGACTAGGAATTTCGACAATTGCTTTCACTTTAAGGGCTGACATTTCGGAAATTGCCTTAGCTCTCCTACTACTCACTGTCATTTTCGCAAATGAAACAGAATTTGGCCCTAAGTCTTGTTCAGCGTTCTCTATATCAGCTTTCATATCCCAATTAAAAGAATGCGATAACTTGACTTTCATAGGCAAATTAAGATCGTTGGTAATCCTGATCTCTATTTCGGAGTTTTGGAAATTATCACTTGTAACTTTCAACGGATCGATCTTGATCATCTTGCTAGCGAACACTTTGGAACTAAAAGCTTTCATATCTGAAGTGAAAACTTTATCATCATGAATCCCATTTAAGGCTAAGTTAGCCATAATTGGACCCTCATCCGTCATGGTAACCCAAGTAAGGTGATCAAATTCTCCAAGTTCAGGGCCTCTAAGCGAGGATCCTCCACCAGTTGTTGCCAAGATGTAGTAATTGCTATTATTTCGCTCATATGCCACATAGTTGTGCTTATGACCTACAAAAACAGTGTGCTTTCTTGGCTTCAATAAACCTTCTACATCAAACCATCTCATTGGATCTGTAGTTTGATCCCAAAGCGGCTGATGCATAAAAACCATCGTCCACTTCACCTCTTTATTTTCTGCCAAAACCTTTTTAATCCAATCATATTGTGGATCTCCGATACTACCTTTTGTAGACCCTCTCAAATTATCCTCAGAGTTAAGACAGAGAAATAATACATCTTGATAAATAAAATAATAGTGATCTGGGCCGTATCTTTTTGCCCAAGTATCTCTCATTACTTCGTTGGTGTAATCATGGTTTCCTGGCAAGTAAAAAAATGGCATTTGAAGCTTTGATATAAACCCATCAAATTCGTCCCACTGAGTTTTTATTTTTACTGTGTCTCTAGTATACCCTTCTATCAAATCACCGACAGACATCACAAATTCGGGTTGGAGAAGATTTAACTTTTTTACCCCATCTTCAAATACTCCAGGTCTATGTCCACCGGTTCTATCCGTTACAATAGCAAATTGAAATTGTCCCGGCTTATCGTTAAACTTCAAGTTTGACCAAGGAGTTGGGCCTTGCGTAGTGGGCGTTTTAAAGTTGATCTGAGCAATAGCCGAAAGGCTACTAAGTAGTAGAAGTACGAATGTTTTCATGTCTATAAATTTAGCACAAAATTAACCAGAAGTGTCTACTTCCGAAAAGTTTAATATTACCAAATCTTAAATAAGTAAAATGATAGTTCAAGTTTAATTAAACTGAAGTATATAACTTTGGCAAGGTCATAAATTAAAGAAACTCTATGAAAAACTTTTTCCTATTCTTCATGCTCATCATAGCAAACTCAGCTTTTGGGCAAAAAAAGAAGTGTTTGTTAATCTTGGTCGATGGTATTCCAATTGATGTTCTTCAAAAAACTGCTACTCCTCATATTGACAAAATAGCATCAATGGGAAGTTTTGCAAAAGCATTTGTAGGTGGTGAACAAGGTGGTGAAAGCGAGTCTCCAACAATTTCTGCGGTTGGATATAATAGCATGCTAACAGGTACTTGGGCAAATAAACACAATGTATGGGGCAACAGTATCAAGGCTCCGAATTACACTTATACTTCTATTTTTCAAGTAGCAAGAGCAAGTAACAATGAAGCAAAATTGGCCATATATTCTACTTGGGAAGACAATAGAACCAAGCTTTTGGGAGAAAACCTTCCCGAAACTAATAACTTAATGCTCGATATAGCTTTTGATGGCTATGAAAACGACACAAATTCTTTTCCTCATGATGCCAATAGAGAATATATAAAGAACATAGATCAGTTAGTAGTGAGAGAAGCAAGTACGAGTATTCTCAAAAATGGCCCAGACCTTTCTTGGGTTTATTTAGAATATACTGATGATATGGGGCACAAGTATGGAGATAGTCCGCAAATGACGGCTGCAGTAGAACTCGTAGATGAACAAATCGGAAAGCTTTACAAAGCGGTTCAAAAACGAGAAAAGAAATATAAAGAAGAGTGGTTATTCATAGTTACCACTGACCATGGAAGAGACTTAAAAACAGGTAAAAACCACGGAGGACAGAGTGAAAGAGAAAGAACCATATGGATTCTTAGCAATCAAAAACAGGTAAACGATAGGTTTCAAAACGGATTGGCAATAGTAGATATATTTCCTTCTGTAGTGCAGTTTATGAATTTCGAACTTACCAAAGAAGTCGCGTCTAATTTAGACGGTAAGTCATTTTTAAAATAATTTAAGTCAGGACGTCTGAAAGTGTTTTCTTGAAACCAAAATCATATCAATTTCTACTCTAGTTACAACCATTTGTGTCAACTAAAAAACTACCAATATTTAAAGGTTTACTCTCAAAACCAGGGTTTAAAATGACATAATTATTTGCTCCTATACTCAGCACCGAAGATGGGTTAGGAGATGTATAACTACTGGTTTCTAAAGTAGTATAACTATATAATCTGGAATTAATTGTTCCGGTAATATTAATTCTATTTGGACATGTTGATTCAACAATTTCAACTACGTAATCCTCAACTTCACCATAAACTGAAGGAAAAATACAAGCACTATTGGGATAATCTAATGCAGTCATCATGACTCTCATTCTGGCCACACCTGGTAGAGCATTTCCTGGAACCATAAAATTAGAGTTTCCAAGACTCCAAGTTGACTCGCCCTTTGAAAATATTTTTTCCGAATCTTCAAATGTGTCATTTCTATTAAAATCAATCCAAGCAATACAACCGCTGTCCCAATGACTATTTCTTTCAACAAAAAAATCGTACATCTCAAATTGTGTTAGTTTCGAAATTTGGTCAAAGAAAACAGAATAGCCTCTAAACGAACAAGTTGAAGAATTATTCAGTATATCAACTCCACTTTTCTTAATAGAAACATTACTAACGTAAACATCTTCATAGCACCTTTCTGCAACTGGAATACAAACACATCCATACGATGCATTACATTCTTGAACAATGGAAACAATTACATCTTTTATATCATATGAAAAGCTTCCTGTAGGACATGGACTACTAAATTCATGACTACTTCCTATTATTCTAATTCTAGTTTTTCCAACCTGTGAATGAAACGGAACGCTAAAGTAAAAAGAAATCCCATTTTTACTTTCGATATTGCTACCATAAAGTAACTCTTCTTCCGAAAACATATCATCTAGATTCCAATCAATCCAAGCCCTATACTGTATGTTATACGTATTGTTTGTTACCTCAAAACGATATAGAGCACTTTTTGACAGATTTATTTCAGAATGATCTAAAACCTCAATACAAGTTAAGCTTGAATTAAAATTTTCTTCAAAAAGTGAAACACCGTCATCAGTTGATAGCGATAAACTCGTAATATTAAAATCTCTAAAGCACATATTTGATGAAGGTTCACAGAAACAATCTTGTGAAACATAAAATTGTGCAACTTCGCTCAAAATCGCATTAGAATTACTAGCCCTAATCCTAATAAATAAGGAATCCATCCCTCCGACATTTGTCTCAAGAGTAAAGTTTGTTTGATTAGGCTCAACCGTACCTGCTGCAAGAAACTTTTTATTGATATTACTACTATACTCTATAATATACCCAGTTTCATTGTTGGAATTATCTTGCCAATTTACAACGACTTCAGAACAATTTAAACCGCCTATTGAGATGTTTGTTGCGGCAAGTGAAGGCTCAGGAATACAACTGTAACTAAGATTTGTTTCTAGAATTGAACTTCTCAACAGATACCCTTCATACATCCTTACTTTTTGTTCCGCTGTAAAAGAATTTCGACAATCGAAGTAATAAGACATAAAGTTTGAAACAAGAGGATTATACAAATCCCCATTTGAGTCCGTTCCTGTTCCTGCGTATAGACAAAATATGTCTGAATAAGGTGCGAATATAGGGTCGGCTGGTGTATCACATACTAAATCACCAGCAGTTCTACAATTTGTCCCGTTTACTAATTCGTCTCCATTAAGTCTTTCAAAAGTATGATATAGATTCCAAAAGTGTCCCATTTCATGTACAAGAGTACTAAAATTTTGAGTGGTGCTTTTCCTTAAAATTATTTGATTTTTCAACCTACTGGGACTTGGGAAATTACTAGTAGCATTTAAGCCATAACCATTTCTTGCTAAAGCATTAATATAATAAATATTTATAGCATCATTTACATTATACTTTATCAATTGTGCTTCGTCAAAGGAATTATTAATTGCACCATATTCGAGATTGTCTATAAGGTTTATTCCTCCACAACTAATAAACTTCATATTAAAAGTTTCAAACACTTTGTTAAGACTGTCAATATTTGCAATTACCTCGTCGATTATTTCAACTGAACTCTCGTATGACCTAACTGTGAGATGGATTTTTATTGGTATTTCAATTAACTCGTTATTTTCTAAATTTAGCTGCCTGATTTTTGACAATTCACCATTTAAAAATTTTAATTCTTCTTTTGACGGGTTGATTGAACCGCATAAATTAGATTCAGTATTAGAATTAATGATTAGCTGTGAATTAGCTTTTACACAAGTTGTAACTATTAGTGCTATAACTATTATCCTTTTCATGTGCCTTTAATTTCTTATGCCAAATGCCAAAAAAATTACCTCACCCTAATAACACCCTGCATCAAAGTATAATGCCCAGGGAAAGTACAAACGAAAGTGTAATTCCCTTTTTCCATTGGTGCAGTAAAGTAAATTGATTCTGAACTCTCTGGCTGTAATAGTCCAGTATGGTACATCACTTCGTCTAGCTGAGGTACAAAGCCCATTTCCTCAGCCTTAAGTCCAAGGTTAAATGCCGCCTGACCAACTTTCTCTACTGAATTTGGCTTAACGATCAGCATGTTGTGTAACATATCATCATTGTTATTGAATGTTAACTTTATTCTCGTGCCTGCCTTTACGGTAACTTTTTCTGTATCGTACTTTAAACCTGGTTTAGTTGCAATAATGATTGTTTGATCCACTTTCCCCCCCCAGTCATCAGGCATAGAATTTACTCTTTTGTCGGATACAATTTCATACGTTTTGGACATTTGATGCATGCTATGATCCATCTTTTTGGCAACAGCATATTTCTTTTGATCTATTCCTGCTACAGCTTTATTTATAACATTGAGCGTAAAGTATCCTACATTATGGAGCAAAGGCTCATCAGTTGAATTGGTAATTCCCTCGGCGGTAATACCAAAAATATAACCCAGTCTCATGCTATCAACTGCTATATGTGCAGATAAGCCATCATCGGATAGCTTTATTGCCTTGATATTAACCTCTCTTTGATTGATAATTGGACTACCGTAAGTATGATGATACTTGTAATTGAAACTTTGAATATCATATGAGCTTGGGTCAAGTGCTTTTTCTTTGTTTACTTCTTGAGTAAACTCAATAAGGAAACCATCTGAAGCAGACTTTATAGATTTTATTTCAAAAGGAACTTCTCCTGTCCAAACTAATCGTTGTATACCAAATTTGTCCTTTCCTGTTGCAGCCCAACCTCTACTTGTTTGCCCTACAAACATAGAATTATCAAGTCCCCAACGCATTCTTAAAATCCCAGACTGAAAGCCATCTTTGAAAGGATAACAAGCTCCTTGATAAACTCCATCTACTTTTTCAAGTTGCATTCTCATTACCTTGCTATGACCTTGATCACCAACGTAATATTGACCATCAAAAGGGCCAAAAGCTCCATTAGAATTGTCTTGCACTATGTCCGAAGTACTTATTCCCATCAAAGTATGTGGAAACCATACCGCTGGTGCTTTAAGACCGGGTACTCGTTGAGCTACTTCAAACAATGGCTCTCCAGTATCAGGAATGTCTTCAATTTTAAGGCTAACTGGAGAATTTGCTTCACCACTCCATCTTAATCCTGCTACGTTACCAGCAAAATCTCCTTTCGCCAAATGTGTTACTCTTCCTGAGCCAACCCAATCTCCTTGATTTTCGGCATAAAAGATATCTCCTTCATTATTTGTATTGAATCCAGCTGGTGAGCGAAGTCCTGTTGCCCATGGAGTCATTTCTGCTTTGTCATTTAGGGTAAACATCCAACCTCTCCATTTGCTCTGGCTTGCTCCTCTTCCTATCCAATCTAGGTTCAATGTAAAAAGCATTTCACCATTTGCCAGCTCCACTGGACCATAGCTATATTGGTGATAGTTTCCAGAAAGCGGCCACTTGTAAAACTGATCGTATTCATCAGCCTTTCCGTCATTGTTATTATCTCTTAGGATGGTAACTTCACCCCTTTGTGTTGCCCATAGATTTCCTTTGATGTAAGCCAATCCCAGCGGTTCATGAAGACCTTCTGCAAACTTGGAAAAAGTAGGTCGCGTATTGTTGAACATGTAAGGGTTTTCAATTTTCCAAACCTCTCCTCTACGCGTACAAGCCGCCAAACTACCATCAGGAATTACGGCCAACCCACCAACTTCCATTTCAATTCCTTCTGGAATAGGTAGTGTGATTATTTTATAATAATCGTCTTCCGTCTTTTGTCCAAAAACTGAAATCGATAAAAAGATTAAAACGATACTTAATTTTGATATATATGAATTCATTTTACCAAGCAATTTTATAGTTGATTTCATGTTTTCCAGCTGGAACATGAGAAATTAGTTGTGTTACTTCGTCATCGACTTTTACGATTTCTACATTATCCTTTACAAACAAATAATGGTCGTCCACTTTGTAAACACCTGTGGTTAGTTTTTGAATTGCTTTTGCCGTGGCAATTATATGGTCAGTACTATTTTTGCTATCCACCTTTGTGGTGCATAACAGTGCACTCCCTTCAGGTTTGAAAGATTTAGCTACTCTTGCATCACCAAGTTTAAATATGAAAGTTGGCCTGTTTTTATCGCCGAGCGTATATTTATCAAATTCAAAACCACTCATGTAAGCATCAAAATCTTGCACATCACCGCTTAACTCAGTTACCAAACCTAATGGGCGAATTATTTGCGGTTCACCACGTTGGTACCACATTTCAGTTACGTCAGCGAAATCTCCCCGCCAAGCCGCCAACAAACTACCAGTCCCTAAATCAAAAGAATAATGAACACCAGATTTTTCACCTACAGATACCACTTCAGTCTTTTTCACTCCCTTATGCATCATAAATGAACGAATCAATTGGGCATTTTCTCCTGTAGGGTTTTCGTAAATACTACCATTTTCTTTTGCTACTGGAACAGATCTACTCGCACTTAATGGATAAGGTCTAAATTGTCCACTACTAACATATAATCCCATAACCGGAGCCCACCATACTCTTTGATAGACATACTTAATTTTATGAGTACCTTTTTGTAATTCTATAAGTCCAGTCTGTGGCTCCCTTACTGTTGAAAACTTACCACCTGCAATTAATTTGCCATCAATACTCAGGTACCCTTGACCAGAATACACTGCAGTAAAAGCATATACATTTGACTCTAAAACTTCTAAATCTCCTTCATAAGTAAGTCTATATCTCGTATAGTCGTTAGGTACATCATAGCTCAAATCCTTGGCAGTGCCATTGATAGTAGGTTTGTCTGTATTTGTAAAATCAGGGTCGTCGCTATTGGTTTCTTGTAATGTATAGCTCAAATTAGACAGCTTAACTGGTTGCTTATCTTCATAAGCCAAGTATGCAACATTTCTTAAAGCAGTAGTTCCTTTTATATTAGTAAATGTTACTGCAGTTTCTCTATTTTTTGCCACACCATTTATTTCAAAGGCAGATGAAAGAAAAACGTTTTCTAAAACCGGGATTCCGTTTACATTAATATATTCTAGTCTTGCAACTTGACCATTTTGAGCCGGAATAAAAGATAACTCCACAGTGTTCCAAAGTCCAAATGTACGTCCAACACTCTGTTTTGGCTTTTTAAAAGAACCATCCTTCAATTGTAAACTTCCAAAATTAGAGGCCGACAAATCAGCCCTAGTATTGAATTGAATATTGTATGTGTCTTGAAGCTTCATTGTACATTCTCCATTCTCGCTTTGTAAGAGCTCAAATTTCATTTTAAATTCTCCTAGCTTTCTATTCGTGCTAATGGCAGCACCTACTGAACTAGCATAAAGAGCTCCTACTCCAGCTTTTGTTCCCATTTGAGTTGTATTGGGTACAAAGTTGATTTCTGCTACTTCTTTCCATTTTCCTAAATTCCACTCTGAACTAGGAAGAGGATTCATCGGAAAATCTAGTGATTGAGACATTGCATTCGTTCCGATCAGGATTGAACACAATAGACATAAGACAAGTTTTATTTTCATTTTTCAGGGTTCATATGAAAGGCAAAAATAGAAAGTTTAGCCCAAAGGCATTAAGAAAACATGATTTTAGTGTAAGATTAAAATGCTTTCTTATTTTTGCACCGCGTTACAAAAAAACATACTTTATAAATGAAACCAACCTTATTAATTCTTGCAGCTGGAATGGGTAGCCGATACGGCGGAATCAAGCAACTAGATTCTTTTGGCCCAAATGGCGAAACCATTATCGATTATTCATTATTTGATGCGATACGCGGTGGATTTGGCAAGGTAGTTTTCATCATTAGAGAAGAACTTAAAGATGATTTTGAAGCCACTTTTGGCCCAAAACTAAAAGGAAAAATAGACTACGATTATGCAATACAAGGAATTCAATCGTATGTTCCAACAGAATTAGGCGAAATTGATCGTACCAAACCTTGGGGAACCGGACATGCCATGTTGTGTGCTTGGGAACAAACAGAAACTCCATTCGCTGTCATAAATGCTGACGATTTTTACGGAGCCGATGCTTTTAAAACAATGGCAGACTTCTTAAGTACTGACAAGGACGAACACCTTCATGCAATGGTTGGATATCAAGTTAAAAACACGCTTTCGGAGAATGGAACGGTGAGTAGAGGTGTTTGTCAAAAAAATGAAGCAGGAAACCTTACCGAAGTAATTGAAAGGACAAAAATCCTTCGTGACGAAAGTGGTAAAATTGTATTTCTAGACGAGGGTGATCCTGTAGTTTTGGACGAAAATGCTCCTGTTTCTATGAATTTCTGGGGTTTTAAACATGGTGTTTTCCAAACAGCTAATGAAATGTTCCAAGAATATGCCAAGAAGAACTACATGATTCCAAAGGCAGAATTCTTTATACCCTTAATCGCAAGTAACGCAATCGCGACAGGAACTGGAAACGTAAAAGTATTCGATACGGCTTCAGATTGGTTCGGTGTTACGTACCCAGAAGATAAGCCAGATGTGCAAGCATCCATAAGTAAGTTGATAGGTGAAGGAAAGTATCCCGAGAAACTTTGGAATTAATTAACCTTTCACAATCTTAAAATTCCTATACTCCCCTATTCTATAGCCTGTTAAACTTTCAATAAACATTAACAAACGATAACGAAGGCTTTTAAAGTTCTTCTTGGAAATATCTGTGTCGAATTTCCAGTTTTGAGACTTGATTCTTTCTTGAATGTATTTTGGATGTGTTCCAATGTATTTTGCCAAAGAATCTATTTTTGAGTAATCGAACGAACCACTGTCTGCAATTTCACCTATAGACTTTGAATGCGTCCAATTACTGGCAAGTCCTTGAATCTTTTCGAGCATTTTAGTAGGGTGTTTTACCCAACCATAATGATTGATGTATGCGTTGATCGCAATCGCATTTACTTTCTCTTCCCCATTCTTTCTAAACCCCTGAGCATCCCGAAAAGAACGAATTGCAGGATTATTTTTGATAATTCTTACTTCTCGTTTGTACCAAGCTCTAGAATCCGCCAGATAGTCATAAGAGCCATAAAAGTGACGGTATTTGAAAAGTAAGCCGTCTACCTTGGGATTGGAAGCATACTTTTGCATTTGGCTTCTAATCTCCTCATGATCATTTTCATGAATCACTTCGTCCGCTTGAATGTAAAATAGCCAATCAAATTCTTTTGGGATAAAATCAATAACTCTATTGGTTTCGAAAGCCAATATTTTACCGCCTTCAAACATATTTTCGTCCCACTCTGTCTCAAAAATTACAATTTTGGGCGAATCAATTGACTTTAAAACTTCCAATGTATTGTCGTCAGACTTTCCAACTCCAATATAGAAATGATCACATAAAGGCAAAACAGACTGAATAGACGCTAGAATTGGATAGTCGTATTTTACAACATTCCTAGCTATTGTAAAACCTGCAACTTTCATTAAGACCTTACTTTTTCTATTATTCGGATTTGCTCCGCAACTTGTTCTGGTTTGATGATAATTTCTGCTTTTCCTTCTATTGCATCAGCTAAGTTTTGGAATAAATACATCCAATTTCCTTGCATGGTGTCAATCGTACCTTTGAGCTCTAGTCCTGCTATATTTGTAAATATTTGAGCATTTTGGTTTTCTGGTTCTATACCAAAACCTTCCATTCCAGGTAAATACCCAGCCTTTAGGTGATCTTCTTGAACATCGATTCCATTCTTGATTAAGGATCCAGACAAACCATGTACAGCATATCTAGGAGCTTGCTCTTTCATTAGTAAACTAGACTTTAACATCACTCTTACCTTTCCAAATACCATTCTGATATCAAAGGCATCGTCAATTTGCGAACCCTCTCTTTGAATAAATACTTCACCATCAACTTCATCAGGTGTACCGAATAAGTATATAGCCTGATCTATAATATGAGCACCTAAGTCATATAGAATTCCGCTTCCTGGCGTAGTTGCTTCTTTCCACTGTTTTGTGTGTAAATCAGGTTTATATCGATCGTAACGAGCTTCGTAGGTATGAATCTCTCCTAGCATTCCTGACTGAATCACTCTTTGCAAGGTCATAAAGTCGCTATCGAAACGTCGGTTTTGATATACAGTTAAAACCTTGTTTTTTGATTTTGCAAGTTCTACAAGTATTTGTGCCTCCTCGTAAGTTGCAGTCATTGGTTTTTCTACCAAAACGTGCTTTCCTGCCTCTAAAACTCGCTTAGCATACTCAAAGTGAGTAAAGTTGGGCGTACATATTGATATCAAATCAAGCTCTGGATCAGCTAAAAGCTCTTCAAAACTTGAAGCTTTACCTGTAAGCGGGAATACCTCTTTTGGTATTTCTTGAGAAGTAACAATACTTTTCAAATGGAAAGCTGGATGTACCGAAAAGAACGGTGCCTGTAACCAACGACCAGATAAACCAAAACCTACTAAGCCTACTTTTATCATATCTTAAATGTTTATTTCTATTTGATTTCTAAGTATATCTTCCATAGTTTCTCTCTCTCTTACAAGATGAGCAACCTCATTATATACAAGGACTTCTGCTGGTTTACGACGAGAATTATAATTGGACGCCATGGAGAAGCAATAAGCACCAGCATTTTTCATTCCTAATAAATCTCCCATTTCCACTTTGGGTAATTCACGATCCGAACCCATTGTATCTGTCTCACAAATATAACCAACTACATCGTATTTTTCGGTCTCAGAACTTCTCGGTGAAACGTTTACTATTTCGTGATATGCATCGTACATCATAGGACGTAAAAGATGATTTAGACCTGTGTCTACATGAACAAAATTGCGACCAGGGTTATGTTTTACCACGGTAGCAGTCATTAATAATGTACCACTTTCACTTACCAAATACTTCCCTGGCTCAAACCAAAGTCCAACCTTCTTGCCATATTTCTCCTGAAACTTAATGAATTCAGCTACTACACCTTTACCAATTTCCTCAATGTCTGTAATGTGGTCGTTCTCGGAGTAAGCGACTTTGAATCCAGACCCCATGTCTATAAACTCAAGATTAGGGAAATACTTGAGTGCAATGTCGAAAGACTTTTTCATTGCCTCTATTATCACCGATGCATCTTTAAAGTCAGATCCATTGTGTTGATGAAGGCCTACTACGTTTAGCTTATACTTCTCCACCAAATCCATAATTTTATCTATGTACTCTATGGGAATACCAAATTTAGAATCTGCATGACCTGTAGATATTTTTAGATTTCCGCCAGCCATTATGGAAGGATTTAGGCGAATAGCAATTGGATACTTATTTCCGTATTTCTCTCCAATATATTCCATCAAAGCCAAGCTGTCAAGATTCAAACGAATTCCTAAACTAACTGCTTCTTCGATTTCATCAAACGTTACGCCACTAGGAGTATATTGAATTTGTGAAGGTGTGTAACCAGCTTTTAAAGCCAAAGTTGCTTCTTCAATGGAAACCACATCAATACCCACTCCATTTTTCAACATTAATTTGAGAACGGAAAGGTTTGTAAGAGCCTTACAAGCGTATTTTAATTTTAACTCTACACCTGGGAAAGCTGCTTTCATTTTACTGATTTGAGCTTCTATTTTATTGCCGTCGTAGACATATAAAGGTGAACCATATGATTTAACAAGTTCTTCAACTTTGTAATTTTGGATGTAATACCCAGTTTCTCTGTGCTGTAACAAGTCTTTTTATTAATTTTTTTGCAAAGATATGGAAAGCAATTAAAGCAAATAGCCATGAAAGATTAACTTTGGGGCAATTAAAAATTAGAAATGAAAAGAATCCTACTGATCTGTTTATTATTCATTAGTTCAAATGCGATCTCGCAGCTTGTTGCAGGCCCAATGTTGGGATACAGCGAAATGAAAGAAGTGCTTATTTGGGCTCAAACAGAGGGTACTGCTGAGGTGCAGTATGCTTATTGGCCAATGGGTAAACCTGCCGATAAAAAATTGACTGATAAAGTTAAAACAGTAAAAGATAATAATTTCATAGCCCAAATTCTTGCAACAGACTTAGAGCCTAGTACAAAATACAACTACGAAATTCATATCAACGGCAAAAAACAATCATTTTCTTATCCACTGGAGTTTCAAACTCAAACTCTTTGGAACTATAGAATGGATCCGCCAGCATTTACTTTCGCAGCTGGTAGTTGCACTTATGTGAATGAAACTGCGTATGATCGACCTGGAAAACCTTACGGTAAAACCATGGATATCTTTAACAAAATATATGGTCACAATCCAGATTTCATGGTGTGGGGAGGAGATAATATTTACTTAAGAGAGGTAGATTGGAATACAAGAAACGGAATTTACCACAGATATAAAGAGTTCAAAAAGCAACCTGAGCTCCAAGCTTTATGGGCAAATACACACCATTACGCTACTTGGGATGACCACGACTTTGGCCCAAATGACTCAGATAGAAGTTACCCAGGGAAACCATGGGCTCTTGAAGCTTTTAAAGATAACTGGGGTAATCCTAACTACGTTTGGGAAAATGAGGCAGTAACAGGCTCTTACCAATGGGAAGATTGTCAATTTTATAACTTAGATGATCGCTGGTTCCGAGCACCAAATGATGATCCAGATTCTACTAAAGATTATTACGGAGCAAAGCAACTCAATTGGTTGATCGATAATTTGATTTGGTCAAAAGCACCCTTCAAATTTATCGTAACAGGTGGTCAGGTAGTAAGTCCTTCTAATGTTTTTGAAAACATGGCAGCCTATCCAGTTGAGCGTAAAAAGCTTCTTGATGCAATTGAAAGTAAGAAAATCAAAGGTCTTTTCTTTATTTCGGGTGACAGGCATCATACAGTAATGCATAAACTTGATAGAGAAGGTACTTACCCACTCTATGAACTTACGATATCACCATTAACTTCTAATGCTTACGAACCAATGCCCGAGGAGTATAAGTTTAATACAATAATGGAAGGTACTGTTGTAACAAAACAGCAAACATTTGCAATCATGAACGTGAGCGGAAAAAGAACTGACAGAGAATTGAAAATCTCTGTTTACAACGCTGCCGACGAATTACAATTTGAAAGAACGATTAAGGCAAATGACTTAAAATAACACTTGTTAATTTTCAATATTTACTATTAATTAAAGCAGAGCTTTAAAGGCTTTGCTTTTTTATTATAAGGCCTTTTGAAATAATTCTACAGTCCGAAAAAATCTAGCTTGTACTTTGAATTTAAAACATGTTTAAACCTTTGGGCTTGTTTTTTCGTATTACTCTTACAACACAATTAATAACAATATGAAATATTTAATAGTAATCTGTAGTCTGCTTTTAGCTGGATGTGGAAATTCTTATTCACAGTCGGAAAAGGCAAGTAATAAAGATTGTAAAATTGACAAGGTTAAAAAATCAAATAAAGAATGGAAGTCACAATTGACTGAAATGCAATATTATGTCGCTCGAGAAGCCGGAACAGAAAGAGCTTTCTCTGGGATATATTGGGATAATAAAAAACAAGGAGTTTATAATTGCATAGGCTGTGATTTGCCACTATTTAGTTCTGAAACGAAATTTAAGTCAGGTACTGGATGGCCTTCTTATTGGCAGCCGATTGACGAATGTAACGTAAAGCTTAAAACGGATACCAAGTTGGGCATGACACGCTCAGAAGTAGTGTGTGCTCGTTGTGAGTCTCATTTAGGGCACGTTTTTGACGATGGTCCAAAACCAACAGGTCTAAGGTATTGTATGAATTCGGCTTCTTTGAGTTTTGTTGCCAAAAAATAATTATTCCGAAGTAAGAATGGTCAAATGAAAGCACTGTCATTTCTGATAGTGCTTTTTAAATTTCAATTATATCAAACAACCGTCCCTCCATCCACTGGCAAAATAGCTCCTGTAGTGTATTTACTTGAATCTGAGGCTAGATAAAGAGCAAGGGCAGCAATCTCATCAGTTGTTCCCATTCTTGCGATTGGGAGTCTTTTGGTGAAATGAGCTAGCGTTTTTTCATCTTGCCACAGTGCTTGAGAGAATTTGGTCTTAATCAAACCTGGGCAAATAGAATTTACTCTTATACCATCTTTACCCCATTCTTTGGCAAGTACTTTAGTAAGCATATTCAAAGCTGATTTACTTACAGAGTACATTCCTAACCCTGGGTCAGGAGTAATACCGGCAATGCTACTAACATTAATGATACTTCCGCCACCTCTAGACTTCATAATAGGATGAGCTATTTTTGCAAACTCAAAGGGAGTTCGCACATTTATCCCCATTATTTTATCAAAGGCTGAGGCATCACATTCAAGTGATGGGCCATAAACAGGATTGGTAGCGGCATTATTTACTATGATGTCTACGCCACCAAATTTCTCAACTGTAGCTTGAAGCAATTCATTCAAAAAAGCTATATCTCCAGCATTACCTGCATAAGCGAAAACTTCATTTCCAGTTTCTCCGCTAATTTCCTCAGCTACAATATCAAGTGCATCTTGCTTACGGCTATTGATGACAACATTCGCTCCATTCGCAGAGAAATGTTCGGCAATTGCCCTTCCAATTCCTTTACTTGCTCCAGTTATGATGGCAATTTTTCCCTTCAGATTAAAAACTATTTCGGCTTTCATTATTGAGCTGTGAGGCCTCCATCCAAAATTATGCTTTGCCCTGTCATAAAGCTACTTGCAGGAGATGCTAGGTAAACTACTGCATCAGCGATCTCTTTTGCTTCACCAAATCTCCTCATTGGAGTGGCAGCAATTAAAGCTTCTTTATATTCTTTGGTAACATCATTTGAGTTTAACATGCTAGTTTTAGTAAAGCCTGGGCACACAGCATTGACACGTATACCCATTTTAGCATACTCTAGTGCCGCAGTTTTTGTCATTCCTACTACTGCATGTTTACTTGCAGAATAGGCCATGTGACCAGCCATTCCAAGATGTCCAGCTACTGAAGCTATGTTTACTATTACTCCTTGACCTTCATCAGCAAAATGTTTCAAACCTTCCTTCATGCAATAGAAAACGCCTTTTACGTTTACATCTATTACTCTTTCAAAGTCTGCATTGGAATAAGACTCAGTCTTCATACGCGGTCCTAATATTCCTGCATTATTGATCAAGATATCAATACTTCCAATTGTAGATATAATGAGTTCAAAAAGGTCTTGCACTTTTTGAGCATTTGAAACATCACATGAAAAGTAAAAGTAATCTGACTCTGCTACTTCTAACTCAGCTCCTAAGTCAGGGTCTATTTCGCTTTGAAGGTCAATGACAATTACTCTAGCTTTTTGTCTCGAAAAACGTAGAGCTGTTGCTTTTCCTATACCAGCATTTCCGCCAGTGATGAGTACAATTTTGTTTTTTAAAGGCATAAGTTTTTAGATTTTTTCACAGAAATAAATAATCTCTTCCATTGGTAAGGCATATCTCAAAGCTCTTTCCCTTGGTATTTGTTTAACATAATCGTCTTCTTTTACTTTAAAGCCACCTCTTGCCAGCTCTTTTCCATAATCTCGTCCAAACAAGCGTAAATGGTCAGACTGAAGGAATACACGCTCCCTTTCCCTTGGGTCCGTAATGGTATCATCCTGAAGCGTATGTGCCATTTTCATATCCTGAGGTGATTGCATGATCGCCCACCCTCCTGGCTTAAGCACTCTATACAATTCGCTCACTGCTTTGTCAAAATCATTTACATGCTCCAAAACGTGGTTACAAAAAATGACATCAAAGGTGTTGTCGGGATATTGAATTTTCTCAATGTCCATTCTAACCTTGGCAAGTGGAGACTCTATATCTGCAGTAAGGTATTCTATGTTAGGTAATTTCTCAAACCTATTGATAAAGCAATACTCCGGGGCAATGTGTAATAAGTATTTGGGCGTAGTAAAAAAATCAGTCCTTTCTTTTAGATATAAATACATGAGCCTGTGACGCTCTAGGGCAAGACACGACGGACACAATGCATTATCTCTTGGTTGTAATCTACCATAAGGCAGAAATTTCTTAAGTTTGCGATCGCATACAGGGCATTCCACCTTATCACCTTTCATTAAAAGGGCATAGGCTTTCAGAGGAAAGTGGCTAAATAATTGCAAGTATTTACGTGGAATGTATCTTATCAGTAAGCTTATCAGTTGCTTCATAGTGGAGCGAAAGGAATAAAAAATATTATTTTGTCAAAAATAGAAACAAAAAATAACAATCGAATGGAAATAAAAAATGAAAAAAGTACAAATCCCAATAATGACCAATTAAAAAAGAAATGGGTACTGACCACAGGGTCGGCATTGGCATTGGTAAGTGTGGGCTTGTACGTTTTTAGTGAAGCAATTTTTGCAAGACTAAATGGAACAGAATTAGGAGCTTGGGTAGGAATGTTGTTAATCTCCTTGATTCTCATCAACGTAGGTATTTTTATATTTGGAAACTCTGTAGTTCAGAAATCATACATGGAATCGAGACGTAGGTTAGCCTTAAGAGGTAACAACCGTAGAAAAAACTTCAACAAGCCTCGTAACAAAGGTCCTAAGAAGAAACAACTAGAAATTACAACAAACGAGTAAAATCCAATTACTTACTACAAAAAAAGTCAGCCCAAAGGCTGACTTTTTTATTGGAATCAATCCAAAAAATATTAATTCTTGAAAGAAGCTTTTATTTCTTCTACATCCACTTTACGGATTTCAGGCTTAATGCTAAGCTCTTTAATTCTTGAAATCTTGTTATTCGCAACTGCTCTGTTCTTGCGACTTTTTCTCTTTAACTGTGTTACTGCCATTTCCTTATATTTTATTAATGCGTTCGATGCTATTCCAAAATGAGGTGCAAAGGTAAGCATTCGTAGTAAATATTTCAATTTAAGACCTAAAATTTAATAACACTTCTAATAAAACCCTCCTTAAATCTGCTTTCGAGCAGTTTCCAAAGCAGATTAATCATTACTTTTGCATCGAAAAAATTAAAATTCATGTCTAAACCAAGCCTTGCAAGGGGTACAAGAGATTTTGGCCCAGCCGTAATGGCAAAGCGAAATTTTATTTTAGAAAATATAAAATCCGTCTTTAAAAAGTTCGGTTTTCTACCGTTGGAAACTCCTGCAATAGAAAACTTGAGCGTTTTGATGGGAAAATATGGCGACGAAGGTGATCAACTTTTGTTCAAAATATTGAATTCGGGTGATTTCTTAAAAGATGTAAAACCTGAAAACCTCACAGAAGGAGCAAAAGCGACTTTGACTAAAGTTTCAGAAAAAGGACTTAAGTATGACCTTACAGTTCCTTTTGCTAGGTACGTGGCAATGAACCGTCATGAACTAGCTATGCCTTTCAAGCGATATCAAATACAACCAGTATGGCGAGCTGATAGACCCCAAAAAGGCAGATACCGTGAGTTTTATCAATGTGATGCTGATGTGGTAGGAACAGACTCTCTCCTTTGTGAGGCCGAAATCGTACTCATGCTTCAAGAGGTTTTTGATAAACTGGGATTACACGAATTTGAAATAAAGCTCAACAATAGAAAGATTCTAAGTGGTATCGCAGAAATAATAGGTGCCAAAGGTGAAGAAAGCTCCCTTTGTGTAGCAATTGATAAGTTAGACAAAATAGGAAAAGAGAAAGTAGAAGACGAGTTGCTAGAACGTGGATTCAGCAAAACAAGTGTTGAAAGCTTGCAGCCTTTATTCAATATACCTTCTGATATAGAGCAAGGTTTGTCTACGCTCAAGTATTGGCTTAAAGGAAGTGAAGTTGGCATTCTTGGAATCCAAGAACTCGAAGAAACCTTATCACTTTTGAGAGCATTTGATACTGATATTTCTAAACTGAGCCTTGATCCTACCCTAGCTCGTGGACTTAGTTATTACACAGGTGCAATTTTTGAAGTAAAAGCACTAAATGTACAAATTGGGAGTATATCTGGTGGTGGACGATATGATAACCTCACAGGTACATTTGGACTTGCAGGAGTTTCTGGAGTTGGAATCTCTTTAGGAGTAGATAGAATTTATGATGTATTGGAAGAGCTTGACCTTTTCCCAAAAGACTCTACTGAAAGTTCTAAGGTACTTTTGATTGCAATGGATGAAATTGCATATAAAGGAGCTTTAAAAGTTCTCCGAAGCATTCGTAAAAGTGATATTGCTAGTGAACTTTATCCTGAGCCGGCCAAACTGAAAAAACAATTCGACTACGCCAATAAAAAGGGAATTCCATATGTTATTGTTATTGGTTCTGATGAAATAGAAACACAAAAGTTTAGCCTAAAAAATATGGAAACAGGTGAACAAGAAATGTATGACGTTAGTACTATCATAGAAAAACTTAAATCGTAACCCATTGAAAAAAAAGAATATAATTGCCTTTGCTTTGGTTATTGTAACCACATTGGTTGCTTCATTTAGCTTTTATTTTTGGCAAGTGGCCAAAAGTCCTAACCTTCATGTGGATGGGCAAAAGGACTTCGTACTTTATATCCCAAAAGGGTCAAATTACGAAGGCGTAGTGGATTCTCTAAGAGCTCACAAAATGATTACTGATGATATTTCATTCGGTTTTTTGAGTAAATTCATGAAGTATCGTGATAACATAAAACCAGGTAGGTACTTGATCCCACCCAATAGCGGAAATAAAGAAATCTTATCGAAACTACGAGCAGGAAACCAAGATGCAGTAAAACTTACATTTAATAATGTGAGACTCAAAGAAGACTTGATTGAAAAAATTGGCACTAAGCTTTCTTTTGATGGAGACGACTTACTAAGCTTATTGAATGATGAAGCTGTCTGCGAAGAATATGGTTTTAACAAAAATACTATCATGAGTATGTTTTTGCCAGATACTTATTTTATTTATTGGACCCTGACTCCAAAAGAGTTCATGGAACGAATGAAGTATGAATATGACAAGTTTTGGACCGAAGAAAGACTAGCAAAAGCAAATGCGATCAATCTAACTCCCGTAGAAGTTGCTACCATGGCATCTATAGTTCAGAGTGAAACCAATAAAAAGGATGAAATGCCACGCGTGGCAGGTGTATATGTAAACCGAATGAGAGTAGGTATGCCATTGCAGGCCGACCCAACAGTGAAGTTTGCAGTTGGCGACTTTAGTATCAAAAGGGTACTCAAAGTACATACTCAAATAGATTCACCATACAACACTTACAGATATGGTGGTTTGCCTCCAGGCCCTATTGCCCTACCAGAAAGAGTTGCTTTAGATGCTGTTTTGGGTTACGAAAAGCATAATTATACATACTTTTGTGCGAGAGAAGACTTCTCTGGCTACCACAACTTTGCAACTGACCTCACCGGCCATATGGTAAACGCAAGAACTTATCAGGCAGCTTTAAATGCAAGAGGTATAAAATAATCTTATGTTTCAATTCCAATGTGATTACAGAGTTAGATATGCAGATGTAGACCAAATGGGCTACATGTACTACGGCAACTATGCCAAACTCTATGAAATTGGGCGTGTAGAAGCCTTGAGAGATTTAGGAATTCGTTACAAAGACTTGGAAACATCAGGTGTAATGATGCCAGTGTATGAGAATAAGTCTAAATTCCTTTTCCCTGCTGGATATGACGAATTATTGACCATTAAGGTTACGATGATTCAGTTGCCCTCCACTCGCATGATTTTTACATACGAAATCACTGACGAAGCTGGCAAATTGTTACATACGGGCGAAACCACACTTGTTTTTATTCACATGGAAAGTAACAAGATAACCCGTTGTCCAAGCGAAATCGTTGACGCACTAAGGCCTTTTTTCGAACATCAATAAATGGATGGTAGGTTAGAAAATATCGTCGCACGAATTGTTCACTATCTTCAAAAAGTACCGATACCTGGTACTCATATTTCTCTTTACAACGTCCTCGTTGTACTTTGGAAAAAGATTATCACGTTCGATATTGATCAAAGAGCGGCGGCAGTTTCTTTTAGTTTAATACTAGCTGTTTTCCCTGGTATCATTTTCATTTTTACCCTTATCCCCTACTTACCTATTGACAACCTTGATGAGCTCATTCTTGAGTTTTTAAGAAATATTTTGCCAAAAGGTATTTACCAAGCAGTTGCCAACACCATTACAGATATTATCAGCCGGAAAAGGGTTGACGTGCTTTCTTTTGGTTTTTTCTTCACCGTTTTTGCTGCAACCAATGGAATGATGGCACTGATGAGAGCATTTAATATGGCACTTAAAAAACGGGACAAAAGGTCTTATCTCAAAGCAAGAGGAGTTGGCTTGTTATTAACAGCACTTTTAGTTTTCACTTTGATATTTGCCGTCGCGATAATAATTGTGGGACAAATATTCTTGGGTTATCTCCTAAGCAAAAACGTGATAGGGGAAGATATCAACCTTTTCATAATTCAAATCCTACGGTACATTTCAGTATTCGCCATCTTTTTTATAGGTATTTGCTGTATCTATTATTTTGCCCCAGCCATCCGTAAAAAGCTCAAATTCTTTAGTGTGGGAGCCGGTATTGCTTCTATTTTATGCATTCTAGCAACTAACTTATTCTCTTATTATCTTGTAAACTTTAACTCCTATAACAGGCTGTACGGCTCCATTGGGACCTTTATTGGAGTCATGGTTTGGATCTATTTGATTTCGCTAATTCTCATTTTTGGTTTCGAGGTGAATATCAGTGTACGTGATGCAATCTCGGAGGATAAAACAGCAAAAACACCGCAGCAATCCAGTGCCCGCGGTGTTTAATAAAACCTAACCCATAAATAATTTCTATACATCTATCTGATAAGCATAGTTTCAATACCTGTGCCAACGAGTCTAGTTCCTATTTTAAATTATTGGGCGGTGTCATAATGGGTCTTTTCTTAAAAACTAACTCTCTCCCATTGCCTTCAATTACATCGAGATTGCTCACATACTCCCAATTATTTTCATCAAGAAAGTCGAGAATATCTCTGCTTTTATCAAAAGTCAAGTCGTTACCATTCTTATCAGTTAAAAAATACCTAGCATAGCTCGATCCCTCTTCCAACTTAAGTTTATCACTATTCTCAAACAGTCTTCTATATATTGACACCACTAAGTACTTTTTAATCTTTAATTCCTCCTCAGACTTACCATTGAAATATAATTGACTTTTCGCAAAGAAAGGAATGCCCAAAAAGAGAAGTATGAGTAGCTTTTTCATATGTTAAATATAGTTTTGAATTTGAATTAAGATGAACCAAAACCATATACAGTTGCTTACTATTGTATGACTTTTTTTACCAAAAGATTTGATGAATTATCAAATTCAGAAATCCACGAGATTTTCCGATTGCGTTCTGAAGTTTTTGTCGTAGAGCAAAATTGCGTTTACCAAGATATTGATGGCAAAGATCCTGTTGCATTACATTGTTATATTCAATTAGAAAATGGCGATATAACTGCATATACCAGGATTTTTGATAAAGGAGATTACCATTCGGACAAAACCTCTATTGGGCGTGTAATTGTAAATCCCAAGTATAGGAGGGCTGGATATGGCATTCAAATAATGAATTATTCAATAGAGCAATGTGAGGAGCTTTTTGGTAAAGTAAGTATTGAAATAGGTGCACAGCAATATTTGAGAAAATTCTACAATGATCTTGGATTCGAAGAAACGGGGCACGACTATTTAGAAGATGGAATTCCACACACAACTTTAATATTTCCAGCAGATGGTTTCGAAAAAAGAACTAAGGCCTGAGGTTCACAGTGAACCAAGCATAAATGAACTGGAAACATTTCAAAATGAGGTACTCCGACCTATTTTGAAACTCCAAAATGACAACTTACAGCTACTCTTCACTATTTACTTAAAGAATAAAAAACAAAACTTTGAAATAAAAGAAACTACCGAAAGAAGACAATTCATTTGGAACAGTTTGAAAAAAGACCTTAGTCTCAAAAATCAATTGCTCGGTACTGTTATTGGGCTTTTGGAGCATGGAGAGCTATCTTTTTACTTAGAAAATGAACAAGAATTGAGTAAAAGAATCAATGGAATGCTTATCAAAAGGATTGAAAGTAAGTATTGCTAAGGAACTGAATGGTTAGGAGTTTCCTTTTGAAAAGAAAAAGTAAAGTGAGTTATAGTGATTTTGTGATAGTAGGTGCTGGTTTGTCCGGGTTGTTGACAGCCAAAAGGTTAAGAGAAAAAGGCTATTCTGTAAGAATTGTTGAAGCTCGAAATAGAATTGGTGGAAGAATTCATACGCTCAAAACAAGCGATCATACTCTTGTAGAAATGGGTGCTACTTGGTTTGGAGCACAACACATTAACTTGAGAGCACTGCTTGACGAACTGAAACTGGGCTATTACGAGCAATTTATGGATGGAGCGGCATATTTTGAGGCTTTTTCTACTGCCCCACCCCAAAAAATAGAATTCCCAAAACAAGCACCTAGTTTTAGAATTAAAGGAGGAACTGAGCAAATTATCAATGCCCTTTCAAGCGAGCTTAATGATAGTGAAATTGTCTTGGGTCAAAAGGTTGTACAAGCATCTTTCGCAGAAGACAGAGTAGAAATAATAAGTGAAACAGATACTTATTACGCTAAATATCTAATCCTTACCATACCACCAGCATTGTTGGTAGAAAACGTTAGTTTTAAACCAGACCTGCCCAAAGAAATAATGCTGGTAAGTACTCAAACTCACACTTGGATGCACGATTCCATCAAACTGGCTTTGACTTTCAAAGAGCCTTTTTGGAGAAATTCAGGGCTTTCTGGAACAGTTTTCAGCAATGTTGGCCCCATAACGGAATTCTATGACCATTGTAATTTTGAAGTCAATACATATGCTCTTTGTGGTTTTGTAAATGGAGCTTATGCTAGTTTAAACAAGGAAGAAAGAAAGGAAATGGTATTAGCACAGCTGGTAAAAACATTTGGTGAGGTTTCTTTGTCCTACGTTTCGTATGAAGAAACAGTATGGAAAAAAGAAAGTTACACTAGCCCAGTTACAGGTTCTGGTCTTTTTCCACATCAAAACAATGGTCATCCCACTTTCCAAGAATCATTTTGGAACAATCACTTATTCATCGCAGGAACTGAAACTTCTCCACAATTTGGTGGATACATGGATGGAGCTGTTGCCCGAATAGAGGCTTTAGTAAAAAACTTTTAAGACCTGAAGTTTAAAATCCCATAAATCTCTTTTTGGCCAAAAGTGCGTATTTCAGCATTTTCGAGCAGTTGGCTTGTCAAATCTCCTATGCTTACACGTATGAGACGCAGTGTTGGAAAACCAACAGCTGCGGTCATTTTTCGTACTTGTCGGTTCTTTCCTTCAGTAATGGTCAGTTCTACCCAAGAAGTTGGAATACTTTTTCTATAGCGGATCGGCGGGTCTCTTTCCGGTAGATCAATTTCGCCTAATAATTTACCATCGCAAGGTGCAGTTTTATGGACTTTTCCTTTATGCTTAATCTCAACTCCCTTTTTAAGTACACGGAGGGCTTCATCTGTTATTTCTCCTTCTACCTGTGCCCAATAAGTTTTAGGCTGCTTGAATTTAGGATCGAGCAGATGATTTTTGAGCTTATTATCGTTGGTAATTAAGAGTAATCCTTCACTGTCATGGTCTAGTCGCCCAACAGGGTATACGTCCTTAGGGAAATCAAAACCAAAGTCGCACAAGGCCCTGTGCCCACCCTCAGGTATGAACTGAGAGAGCATTCCGTAAGGTTTATTTATGAGATAGTAATTATTCAAATTAAACGGCAACTTCTTTTCTCGTATTATCCTTAAAAAATACTAAAAAGAGAATGAGCACTACAAATGCAATTCCAGCAGGTACCATCCAAATACTTGTCCAGTCTTTCACTCCGTCAACAGTATAATTGTCAGTTACAATACCAGCGAGCTTAGAACCTATTCCCATACCAATACCATAAGTAGCAAGCGTGATAAGTCCTTGAGCCTGAGATTTTATTGCTAGACCAGCTTTAGAATCAGTATATATTTGACCAGAAACGAAAAAGAAATCGTAACATACACCGTGTAGAATAATGGCAGCAAATAGCATCCATAACGAAGTTTCAGCGTCTCCGTAACCGAAGAATACAAAACGCACAATCCATGCAATAACTCCTATTGTCAAAATCCATTTTACTCCGTATTTTCTAAAGAAAAACGGAATCAAAAGCATAAATACAAACTCTGATACTTGACCAAGTGACATCCAGTTCTCTACATTCGTCATTCCTGAGTCTGTGAGAGATGGATTAGCCATTGCGTAATAAAATGAAAGTGGAATACAGATCAATATTGAGCCAATAAAGAAAACCAAGAACGAACGATCCTTGAACATCTTGAATGCATCCACACCCAATATTTGAGATAAAGATGTCTCTCCTTCGGTATTAGGAGGCGTATTTGGTAAGAAGAAACTAAATATTCCGATCGCAACAGCAGAGTACATAGCCAATTCAAAAATGGCCACTTTATCGCCTAATGCATAGAAACCTACAATATTGGTAACAATAATCCAAGCAACGGTACCCATTACACGTATTACAGGAAAGTCTTTCTCCGAACTAGTCATTTGACGCATCGCAATAGAACTCGTCAATGAAATGGTTGGGGCAAAAGTGAGACAGTACAATAATATATACCAAAAGAAGTCTCCAGGATCGGTTACTTTAGTTATAAAATAAAGCAAAACTGCACCAACAATATTCAAAACACCAAGTACCTTTTGGGCTGAAAAGTAACGATCAGCAATCATCCCTACAAAGAAAGGTGAAATCAACATGGCAATTGAAAAAGCCAAATATGCATTCCCTACCTGATCACCACTGGCATCTAGCTGGGTAAACATGTATTTGCTCATTTGACCGTACCATGCTCCCCACACAAAAAATTGCAGGAACATCATGAGCATCAACTTTATTTTAACACTTAAATTCATAGAAAATTGTTTATTTGATTAGGCTTGATAGACAAATCTAATTCGATTTTCGAGTTCTTGAAAGCACTTTGGCTTTTTGTCATAACTTTGGGGCAAATTTTAAGATTTTGAGGTACTTTTTAGCATTTTCATATAAAGGAACAAACTACCACGGTTGGCAGCGACAGCCCAATGCCATGAGCGTACAAGAGGTGCTCGAAAAGTGCTTATTGCAACTCTTGAATAAGGAAATTACGATAAATGGGAGTAGTAGAACAGACACAGGCGTACACGCCAAAGTTCAATTCGCTCATTTTGATACGGATGAAATCAATATAGAAAACTTGGCATATCGCATGAATTCTTGGTTGCCAAAGGACATTGCCGTGAAACAAATATATGCCGTGCCTGAGGAATTTCATTCCAGGTTTGACGCTACAAGCAGGGCTTATTGTTACAGAATCAACCAAGAGAAAGACGTATTCAACTTTGAAACAAGCTTATTTTATAACAAGGAGCTAGATTTTGACAAAATGAATCAAGCAGCTTCACTCCTACTTACTCATGATGATTTTCAATGTTTTAGTAAAGTAAAAACTGAAGTGAACAATTACCTATGTGACATTAGTAAGGCCGAATGGATAAAAAATGGTGATCATTGGGAATTTCACATTGAAGCAAACCGTTTTCTTAGAGGTATGGTAAGAGCAATAGTAGGAACACTATTTGAAATCGGAATTGGTAAAATCGAACTGAATAATTTTCAGGAAATATTGGATTCGAAAGATCGAAATAAAGCTGGTGTAAATGTAAAAGCTCATGGCTTAACTTTAGAAAAAGTAAACTATCCCGAAGGCTATTTCAATGTTTAAAATATCTAAAATTCAAAGTGAAAATCAACTAGAAAGAGTTAGGCAACTTTTTCAAGATTACCAAGCAGAACTTGGCCTAGACCTTTGTTTTCAAGGTTTTCAAGAAGAACTTGACGAACTACCTGGGAATTATGCCGAACCTAAAGGAAGTATTCTTTTGGCTCTAAATGATGCAAATGAAATTGTTGGCGTAGTTGCTCTAAAACCACTTAAAGAAAAGGCTACTTGCGAAATGAAACGGCTTTATGTAGACCCAAATTATAGAAAATTCAAAATCGGTTTCCAATTGATAGAACACGTCATAGACGATGCCAAATCAAAGGGTTATGATTTAATGAAACTAGACACTTTAGAAAAACTCCAAGCTGCAATTAAACTTTATCACCATTTTGGCTTCCAAGAAACCAATCCATATAACTTTAACCCAGACGCAACGGTTAAGTATTTTGAAAAAAGACTGATATAATGGCCGAAATTTCTAAAAATGTAGCGAAAGCAGTTGAATTGCTGAAACATGGTGAGCTAGTGGGAATGCCGACAGAAACTGTCTATGGCTTAGCCGGTAACGCTTTAATAGATGATGCAGTTTTGTCCATTTTTGAAGTAAAGAATCGCCCCAAATTTGATCCGTTAATCTTACATTTTAGTACTTTCGAAAAGGCTTTACCATATATTTTAGAGGTCCCCGCACCTTTGAAAAATCTCATCGAACGTTTTACACCTGGACCATTGACCTTTTTACTGCCAAAGTCATCTTTGGTAAGTGACCTCATCACAGCGGGATTGGATAGGGTTGCTATTAGGATTCCTACCCATCCTTTGGCACAAGAACTCTTAGCTCAGGTAGACTTCCCTGTTGCGGCACCAAGTGCAAACCCATTTGGATATGTAAGCCCAACAAGTGCGAAGCATGTTGAAGACCAATTAGGAAATAAAATTTCTTTGATTTTGGATGGCGGAGAATGTCAAGTTGGCCTTGAGTCTACCATCGTAGGAATGGAGGAAGGTGCTGTATGTATTTACAGAAAAGGTGGCTTAAGCGTAGAGGATATTGAAGAAGTTGTGGGTGAAGTAATAGTAAAATCAAAATCAAGTTCACAACCGGCCGCCCCTGGAATGCTCCATTCTCATTACGCTCCTAATAAAACTAATCTTCTTTTTTCTTTAGAATCCTTCCCTGATCTTCAATTTAATCCCAAAACAAGTGGATTCATTACATTTAGCGAAATCCTTGCAGATGTGCCTCAATCAAACCAAATCATACTTTCTCCCTCAAAAGACCTAAATAAAGCGGCGAGTGAACTGTTCTCTGCCTTGAGAGAAATGGATAAAAAAGACATTGAAACTCTGTACCTTGAACTTGTACCTGAAATCGGATTAGGTAGGGCAATCAATGATAGGATTAGAAGAGCTACCAATGAAAAATAATGGTGCATTTACCATTACAAATCAGCTTTCTAAAAAATCATTTAGAGTTCGAATGAACTTTTAAGCTTCCTCTATTTCAATTCCCAATCATTTAGTCATAAATCCGAAAAAGCCTTCAGCTCGTTAGTTATTCAAACTTATTAACGTATATACTTAAAAGTTAAAACATACAAATACATCTATCAATTGATTTATAGATGATTAACTCCCGTAAGCATAATTAAAATATTATTTAACGGTACCATAAATACAATCCAGCGTAAATTTTACCTAAGCGACTGAGTATAAGAGAAATTAAACGGAAATTCCAAAGTAAAATCATATAGAATTTTAATTATTTTTTATTGAATTATTTAAACAATTTCCTTTTGTTAAGAAATTAAATTTTTTTAATATTGATATTAAATCAGCTAAAAGTTATAAAAAGTGAATAGGAAGAAGAATCAAACTCTTCTTAGTCATACGCACGTCATTTATTGATATTTCTATCCTTAATTCAAAATACTCATGTTTTAAGGTCGGCAATGCCAATCATTGGTATCGGTTATTCCTTCTAAGCTTTTTTAGAATTCTCATTTTTCTCAACTATTAACTCATTTTCAATGAAGAAACATTTTCTTTTAAAAGAACTAAGTTGGAAACCTTATTACCAAAAAGAACACGGTAATTCAACTAAGCGTTTTGCTTCTATCAAACTGGCGGTGCTGTTGTTTTTTACAACAATAGTCAGTTATGCAGCAATCAACGTTAAAGGCACAGTGAATGACGATACTGGCTCTCCTTTGCCAGGTGTAAGTGTAATTATAAAAGGAACAATGCAAGGAACCACTACCGATATGAGTGGAAGTTATTCGATTTCTGTGGCGAACGAAAAATCAGTACTTGTATTTAGTATGGTTGGTTTTGAGCCCCAAGAAATTCCAGTAGGCAACCAATCGATGATTAACATCACATTGAGAACAGATTCCAAAGTACTTGATGAAGTTGTTGTTGTTGGTTATGGTGTTCAAAAAAAGGAGACGATTACTGGAGCGGTTTCTTCCGTTAAAGGATCCGAACTTATCAAAGCACCAGTTGTAAACTTAAGTAACTCTATCGCTGGTCGTATGGCTGGTGTGGTTGCAGTCAACCGTAGTGGTGAGCCAGGAGGAGATGGATCAGCGATTAGAATTCGTGGTTCTAATACCTTAAATAATGGTGATGCCCTCATTGTTGTCGATGGAATACCAAACAGAGCTGGTGGACTTGACAGAATTAACCCAAATGACATAGAAAGTATCTCAGTCTTGAAAGATGCGGCGGCGGCTATTTATGGGTCTAGAGCAGCAAACGGTGTAATTTTGATTACTACAAAGCGTGGAAAAACTGGTAAGCCATTGTTATCTTACTCAGCCAACCAAGGTTATTCGCAACCAACTGTTATTCCTGCATTGGCTAGTTCGGCACAATATACAAGTATGCTAAACGACTTGGATATATATGCATTACCAGTTTCTGAGTGGTCAAGTGCAAATTCGGCTTATAAAGCAACAGGATCATACACAAGACCAGATGGAACAGTAAGAAAAGCACCTTATAGTCCAGACGATATCCGTCAGTTCGAAGATGGTTCTGATCCTTGGTTACATCCAAATACTGACTGGTATGCAGCAACTTTGAAAAATTGGTCACCTCAAGTGCGTCATAACGTGCAAGTTTCGGGTGGTACTGATAATGTCAAGTACTTGGCTTCATTGGGATACCAAAATCAAGACGGTTACTACAAGGAGTCAGCAACGGCGTATCAACAATATGACATCAGATTGAACTTGGATGCGAAACTCAATAAATACATTGATTTAAATGTTGGTATTCTTGGACGTGAAGAAGCAAGAAACTACCCAACACGTAGTGCTGGATCAATTTTCAGAATGCAAATGCGTGGTAAGCCACAACAGCAGGCATACTGGCCAAATGGTCTTCCAGGTCCCGATATTGAGAATGGTGAAAACCCAGTTGTTATTACGACTGACCTTTCTGGATATGATCGTCAGAAACAAGATTATATTCAAACCAACGGTTCTTTAGATATTAAGATTCCTGGTATTGAAGGTCTTAAGTTTACTGCTACAGCAGCAATTGATAAGCGTATTGGAACAAGAAAGCTTTGGCAAATTCCTTGGACATTGTATCAAGCAGGTTCTGGATTTGAGGCAGATGGTACTACTCCAATTTTGGTTCCATCACAACGTGGACCAGCTGAGCCAAACCTTACTCAAAACTATGACGACCAATTAAACATTCTACTTGGTGGAGTTGCTACTTATGAGAAGCAATTTGGAGTTCATGGCTTAACACTTTTGGCAGGAACAAACAAAGAAACCATTACAGGTAACAACTTTGGTGCATTTAGAAGATACTTTATTTCTCCTGCAATTGATCAAATGTTTGCCGGTGGAGATTTGGCTAAAGACAACAGTGGTGGTGCATACGAAACAGCTCGTATCAATTACTTTGGACGTGTTGCTTATAATTTTAAAGAGAAATACCTTTTAGAATTTTTGTGGAGATATGATGGTTCAGATAGATTCCCTAAAGAAACACGATATGGATTTTTCCCTGGCGTAATGGCTGGATGGGTAATGTCTGACGAAGCATTCATGAAGGATGTTAGCTTTATCAACTTTTTGAAAATTAGAGGGTCATGGGGTCAATTAGGAAATGATCAAGTAAACCTTCCTAACTCTACTACTGCAGCTACCTATCAGTATCTTTCTACTTATGGTTTCCGTAGTTATATTTTAGGCGATGCTGAGCAAAAGACTTTGTATGAGACTCGTCTTCCTAATAATAACATTACTTGGGAAGTTGCTTCTAATTCAAACATTGGATTAGAAGGACAACTGTTTAATAGTAAAGTTACTTTTGAATTGGATTATTTCTTAAACAAAAGATCTCAAATTCTTTGGTATAAAAATGCTTCTGTTCCTCAGTCTACTGGTATAACATTACCTGCACAAAACTTTGGAGAAGTATCTAACCGTGGTTTTGATTTTAACATTGGATACCGTAGTCAAAAAGGTGATTTCAAGTATAACATTAGTTTAAATGGTGGTTATGCGAAAAACAGAATCGATTTCTGGGATGAAGCTCCAGGAGCTCCAGAATGGCAAAGAACTACTGGCAAGCCAATGAATACTTACATTTCATACATATATGATGGTGTATTTAAAGACCAAGCAGCCATAGATGCCAATCAAATTGATTATTCTGCAATTGTTAAGGAAATTCGCCCTGGTGATATGAAATACCAAGATTACAATGGTGATGGTAAAATAACTCCTGATGATCAAGTTCGTACAAACAACACTCAATTACCTTTATTCCAAGGTGGTGTAAACTTAGGTGCTGAGTACAAAAACTTCGACCTTACAATTTTATTCCAAGGTGCTGCAGGTGCAAAGCAATACGTGAGTGCTGGCGAAATGGGTAACATTGGTAACTACCTTTTGGATATTTATCAAAACCGTTGGACAATCGACAACCCAAGTGATGTACACCCAAGAATCGCTAACCGTTCGGATCAATATTATTCAAACAATAACACTTACTGGCTACGAAGCAGCGATTACATTCGCTTGAAAAACTTTGAAGTTGGTTATTCATTGCCTGAATCTATTGGAACTAAAATAGGAATGAGTTCAGTTCGCTTTTACTTCAGTGGACAAAACTTATTTACTATCGACAAACTTAAGGTTTTTGACCCTGAAACCACAAGTAGTACTGGTCAGTATTACCCTCAATCGAAAGTACTCAACTTAGGTTTAACAGTTAAATTCTAAATAATAGTAACAATGAAATTATACAAAAAATCAATATTAACGCTGTTTACAATTTCAGTTTTTACGATAGGATGTAACGACGACTTTGTAAACACTCAACCCCTCGACCAGCTTTCAGAAAACGTGGTTTGGGGAGATGCTTCATTGGCGACAGCCTTTGTAAGCGAGCTATATGCAGGTTTTGGAAATGGAGGTTTTGATGAGCAAATGCTCGCGTCTCTCACTGACGAAACCATTTTTACCCACCCAGGTAGAAACATCACAACTCACACAGAAGGAAGAATTAATCCTGCTGATCCAGGTTGGGTGAATAACACTATTACATGGGGCAATATGTACTCAAGAATTAGAGGTTGTAATTTAGCTTTAGCTAATTTAGAGTCTCCTAAATTCACCGATACTAATAATCTTGCCAAAAGGTTAATTGGTGAGGCGAAATTCATGAGAGCTTATTATTATCATCAGTTACTAAGGTATTATGGTGGTATTCCATTGATAGACAAAGCTTACAAATTAGATGATCCAGATTTTTTAGCACCAAGAAATACTTTTGAGGAGTGCTTGAACTTCATTGTAAAGGATCTTGACGATGCAGCTGCGGCTCTTGACGGACTTAGCATGCAAAAAGGTAGAGCAACCAAAGCAGCCGCTCTTGCCCTAAAATCAAGAATGTTGATTTATGCTGCTAGTGATCTTTATGACACTCCGACTTCAAAAGCAAAGTCTCAAGCACATGCTGCTTATGCTACTCCAGAATACGTAGGGTATGTAAGTGGAAACAGAGCGGAACGTTGGCAAAAAGCGAAGGCAGCTGCTAAAGCTGTAGTTGACTTATCTGGATATGGTTTCCAAATGGGTCTTACAGCACCAGTAACTCCAGAAGAAGGAACAACCAATTACATGAATCAATCTCTTTCTAGAAATGGAGGACAAGTTGATATGATTTTAGGTCGTAACTTTATCGTAACTAAGAACGAAAACGGAGGACGTATCGGTCTTTATAATGGACCAAATGGTTACAACAACTGGGCGGGAAATACTCCTATCCAAGAGTTAGTTGATGACTACGAAACCATGGATGGTAAAAAGTTTGATTGGAATAACCCAGAACACACTAAAGAGCCATACAAAAATAGAGATCCTAGATTCAAGGCATCTATTATGCATGAAGGTACTCAGTGGAAAACTCGTTCATCTAGTAATCTTCCTTTAGATCCAGCAAGTCAGATTCAAGTTGGAGAGTATGAAGTAAACCCAGGTGGAGTAAAGAAAATTCATTTTGGACTTGATACTCGTAAAAGCCCAATAGAAGACTGGAACGGTAGTTATACAGGATATTACATGCGTAAATTCACTGATCCAAACCCAGCAATTGTTGATCAAAATACTTGGCAACAAATTCCATGGCCAATTTTAAGATACACCGAAGCTGTCCTTAACTATGTGGAAGCTTGTATTGAGCTTGGAGATGATGATGAAGCAAAAAAATACCTCAACCAAATTCGATTTAGAGTAGGTATGCCTGCGATTACAGAAACTGGAGCTGCGTTAAAAGAAAGATACCGAAACGAAAGAAGAATCGAGATGGTATTTGAAGAGCAACGCTACCACGATGCTCGTAGATGGATGATCGCTCCTACCACTTTAGGTAGAAAAGCAAGTATCATAAACATTAAAGGTACCTTGAAAGAAGGAAAATCAGTATCTGTTTACAAATACGACACAAACAATTACAATTATACTTATACCATAGGGAAAATTGACCCAGGTAAAGAAAACCGTAATTGGGACGATAAAATTTATTTCTTACCAATTCACAGGGATGAAATAAATAGAAATAATAAATTAGTCCAAAATCCAGGTTACTAAAACTTAGAAAAGTACGAGAATTTAAAGAATCTATCTCCTTATATTGGGGGTAGATTCTTTATTTATAATGAAAGCATGAATTACAAAAGAAATATTGCCCTTGCATTATTAGTGTTCCCACTACTTTTTGCTTGTAATAACTCACCGGAGCAGGAAAATGAAAAGGTAGTAGAAAAAACACTCTTCACGCTACTAAGCCCAGAGGAAACCAATATTTCATTTCAAAACACACTTAGTGAAGGCTTAAACACCAATATTTTACTTTACGAATATTTCTATAATGGAGGCGGAGTTGCAGCAGCAGATTTCAATAATGACGGCCTCGAAGATCTTTATTTCACCTCAAACATGGGTGCAAATAAACTCTATCTCAATAAAGGAAATATGAAGTTTGAGGACATTACAGCTGTCTCAGGAGCTGCAGGAAGAGAAGGTCCATGGAAAACTGGAATTAATGCTGTAGACATCAATGCAGACGGAAAAATGGACTTGTATCTATGCTACTCAGGCAATGTTGCTCCCGAAAATAGAAGTAATCAACTATTTATTAACCAAGGAAATAACGATCAGGGTATTCCGCAATTCGTAGAACAAGCTGCCGAATACGGACTTGATCAAACTGGCTTTAGCAACCAATCCTATTTTTTGGATTTTGACAAAGATGGAGATCTTGACATGCTTTTACTTAATCACAACCCAAAAAACCTACCGATATTAAACGAATTAGGCACAGCAGAATTACTAAAAAAAGACAGCCCAGAAATGGGACTTAGGCTTTTCAAGCAAGAAAACGGTAGATTTAAAGACATTACCATATCTAGTGGAATAAGTAACTCAGCATTAAGTTATGGATTGGGACTAGGCATTTCTGACCTCAATAATGATGGCTGGCCCGATTTCTATGTTTCGAACGACTACATGGTTCCAGACTATCTCTATATCAACAATAAAAATGGCACATTTAGCAACCAACGAGACGCTAGCCTAGGTCACACAAGTCAGTTCTCGATGGGCAATGACGTAGCTGATATCGATAACAATGGCCACATAGATATTTTTACGTTAGATATGCTTCCAGAAGATAATAAGCGTCAAAAACTCCTTCTAGCACCAGACAATTACGCCAAATTTGACCTCAATGTTCGCAGTGGATTTTATTACCAATACATGCGAAACATGTTCCATCTGAATAATGGAAATGGCACTTTCAGTGAAATAGGACAACAAATGGGAATTTCTAACACTGACTGGAGCTGGTCTGCATTGATGGCAGATTACGACAATGATGGCTGGAAAGACCTTTTCGTTAGTAATGGCTATTTCCGTGATTATACCAACCTTGATTTTATAAAATACATGAACTCATTCGTCCAATCAAGAGGAAGGCTAGTGAGAGAAGATGTTTTGGAAATAATCAAAAATATGCCCGCCTCTGATGTTCAAAACTATATTTATAAAAATGAAAAGGGGCAAGGTTTTCAAAATCAAAGTATAAATTGGGGTATTGCCCGTCCTTCCAATAGCAACGGGGCTACCTACACTGACCTGGATAATGACGGGGACCTTGACCTCGTTGTAAATAATATAAACCAGCCTGCATTCATTTATCAAAATGATTCAAAAAACAGCAATTTCTTAAAAGTCAGATTAAAAGGAAAAGGGCAAAATCTTATGGGTCTAGGAGCAAGAGTAATCATCTATGACAAAGGAAAAGCTCAACTAATTGAACAAAACCCAGCCCGAGGTTACTTGTCTAGCGTATCTTCTATTCTGCACTTTGGTTTAGGTAAATCAAGCTCTATTGATTCACTGAGGATTATTTGGAATAGTAACCTAACTCAAAAGCTGGTTAATATCAATTCAAATCAATTGCTTGAACTTTTGGAATCTGATGCAAATGAGAAGTACAGTTTCCCAAGAAAAGAAATCGTTTTTTTTGAAGAAATAAATGCTCCTATAAAGTACCAAAATATAGATCCCAAAATCAATGATTTTGAAAGGCAGTTATTAATGCCTGAGGCACTTTCATACGCTGGCCCTGCCATGACAAAAGGAGACCTTAATAATGACGGGCTTGAAGATTTAGTGATTGGAGGGGCTGTTGGGCAAGGAACAAGCATTTTTTTACAACAAAAGAATGGCAGCTTTAAGTCTTCTCTATTAAGTGATGACATCTCCAGCCAAGACTCTGATATTGCTATTTTTGACGCTAATAATGACGGCTATAGCGACCTACTTATCAGTAGTGGGGGTTATCATGATTTCGACTTAAATAGCACTGCACTTTCCAACAGACTATACCTAGGAAATGACAAAGGTGCTTTTGTAAAAGACAACAATGCCTTACCAAAATCATTAGCCAATACTGTATGTGTTAGAACTTCAGATATAAATGGTGACGGGTACATTGACGTTTTTGTGGGCAACGGAGTTATTCCTGGTTCTTATCCAAATGTATCACCATGTCAAATTCTTATAAATGACAGCAAAGGCAAGTTTACCGACCAAACTTCCAAATACTTACCTGATGTATCAAAAATAGGAATAGTCACTGATGCCCAATGGATAGACCTCGATAACGACCAAAGACCAGAATTAATCGTTGTAGGAAAATGGATGCAGGTTTTGGTGTATGAAAACAAAAATGGAAAACTGCAGGAAGTAAGCGAAAAGTATTTCGACAATAACTATAAAGGATGGTGGACAAAGATTGCCACCGCAGACCTAAACGGAGACAAAAAGCCTGATCTTATTATTGGTAATGTAGGAAACAACATTCAATTTAAAGCTAATGAGAAACAGCCTTTGGAGCTTTATTCTAAAGATTTTGACGGAAGTGGTAGCATTGATCCTATCATGACAAGCTACATTCAAAACAAAAAACATGTGTACTTGACAATGGATGAGCTAGTAAGTCAGTTACCAATGTTTAGATCAAAATTTGTGAGTTACGGCAACTTTTCAGACGCAACTTTCAATGATATATTCGAAGAAAATCACTTGATAGGTTCAAAACATTTGGAAGCAAATCATTTAGAAACGACATGTTTTTTAAGCAATTCGACAGGGAAATTCAGTATCTCAAAACTACCTATGGAGGTTCAGAATAGTCAGGTAAATGCAATTTTGCCTTTAGACTTTAATCACGATGGACACTTGGACCTATTGCTAAACGGCAATAATAGCCATTACAAAATTCGTCTTGGTAAAATGGATGCAAATTATGGTATTTTGATTCAAAACGATGGCAAAGGAAACTTTAAATACATTCCACAAGTGCAATCAGGGTTTATGATCAAGGGCGATGTAAACTCATCTATTTCCTTAAACAATCAATTGTATTTTGGAATAAACAGTGGAAAACTAGTTACATACAAGCTTAAGACTAAAAGCTTACAATGAGTTTTAATTTTCAATAAGTATCATTTCAACTCGTCTATTTTTTGCTTTGTTTTCCTCTGTATCATTAGGTGCAATGGGTTCTAAATCGCCTTTCCCTATGACTATTATTCTGTCTGGATCTGCACCAGCATTAAACAAATAGTTTGCAACTGCTTTCGCTCTAAACCTGCTCAAGCCTTTATTTGCTCTTGGATCTCCTACATTGTCCGTATGACCCACTATTTCAATTTTAACCTGAGGTTTTGTTTTTAAGGTTTGTGCTATGCTATTGAGTTGAGCAACAATTTTATCAGTAATGACTGGACTAGCTTGATCAAAGTTCACCTGATCCAAAAAGTACCTTTTACCTATTGATGCTTTGTCTGTTAACTCTTTATTCAATGCTTCTTGATTGTCTGGTACTTTTGCCAAAACTTCTTTGGCTACAACAGAAGCTGGGGCAGGTGCCACGGGTTTAGGAGCTACGGGAACAGGTTCTTCTTTCTTAACTTCAGGCTTTGTGACTACAGTTTCAATCTTTCTTATCTCCAAAAGTTCTATTTCGAGCTTTAAATTCTTGGGGTCTCTTTTCGCTAATTCTGCTAGGTCAAACTCTCTATTAAATGCCTCAAAACCTTCCTTAACAATATTAATTTTGTATTTATTATCAGCCTGAACATATGCCTCGTAATAGAAGCCCTCGGGTATCAAAGTAGACCTTACAGCATTGTTATTCCCAAATTCAATTGTGAGTTTTATATCGTTAAAATCAGCCGCTTTTTTCATTCCCTTCACATAAACCTTAATTGGATAAGTTTCTCGTTTCATTTCCAATGAGAGACCATTTTTATCGGCCATTTGCTCTAGGTTATCGATTTTAAGTGCTTCATAATTTTTCATTAGAGCCCTTAAAGTATAAACACCATTTTTCTCTATTAGTACTTTATCATCTACAACGGTTATTGGTTTGCCATTAAAACCTATCCTGTAATCAGGGCTAATTTTTTCTTTTGTCAAGTAATCTACAAACTCAAGTTTCAATTCTTTTGACCCTTTCTTTTTTAAGAATAAGTCCTGAACATTATTCTCCAAATTTGACAATGAAGCTATATTCTCTTCAAATAAGCTAGAGTTGATTAAATAAGAATAAGATTGATTTTTGTACATTCTAGCCAAGTACTTACCTTGTTCTTTTGTTTTATAAACAAAGATTGACTTTCCGCTAGCATTCAAAATTTTAAGCTCAGCATTATCTACTACTGCTTTACTCAATTCATCTTTTAAATTGATGGTGTAAGTCAGTTCTGGTTTCCAGTACAATTCAACATCGAAGACTTTATCTTCTTTTAGGTTTTTTGTAAAATCCGAATAGCCTTCAGCACTGGCCTCAATAAAATACTTGCCTTCATTATCAGTCATGAAGTTCCATGAGTTGTTCTTATCAGGCTTTATTCCTACAAGCTGAACTCCTGCCTGCGAGAAAACTTTGAAAGTTACATTTTCTAAAACTTCGCGAGAATAATGATCAATTACTTTAATTTTATATTGCTGATCGGCTGCTTCTAATTCAAAAGTAAAGTTCATAACTCCACCATTAAAGCTATTTACCATGATGGTTCCACTTTTTGGCATAAATCCATCACCTGAGACTTCTGCCTTGTAATTCCCCTTTTCTTCTGGCAGAAAGGTCAAATCACCATTTAACTCTATTGCTTTCCCAGATGGAGAAACTAGTTTTACATTACCTTTAATTGCCTGTTTATTTTGAGCATTTAACACCTCAAACTGCACCATGGTCACAGGACGCATTTTGAATTCAAGATTTTGATTTTGAGGACCAGTAAGATCTCGTGTAAAGTCTTTAAAACCCAAAGCGGTCGAAGTGATAAGATAATCAGTGCCACTTTCAAAGGTCATTTTAAACATCCCATTGCCGGGAGAACCTTGGTATACGCTTTTACCCGACACCTTCTCCTTTACATCTATTTTGCAAGCAACTGGTTTACCATATTGCTCATCTGTGAAAGTCACTAGAATTTCGGAAGATGCTTTAATTAAGTCAACAGTTCGATTTATTACATTTACTGGCGTACTCACCTCTACTACTTGAGTATACTTTTGAGGATCAAAACCCTCTCCACTTACCACTACTGAATATTCTCCTCCTTCAGTTAAAACGAGGCTAAAGATATCCGCATTTTTAGTTGTATTTCCTTTTCCAACAAGCTTACTCCCTAAATATACCTCGAATACTGCGGGCTGTTTTCTTTTCCTATCAGGTTCTAGGGCAGATAAATTGAGTCTTGCGATAGGTCTTTTCTTCAATTTGAAAGTCACCAATTCTTCATCACTCGTAAGATCATTGTAGACCAAGTTTTTTTCTTCAGGATAAAATCCATCAAGAATTACTTTTATTCTTACTTCATCACCTTTCTTGAACTCAAAGTACTTCTTTCCATCCTCGTCTTTAAGTGTGTAGGACCTACCAGACCCCAAGCTTTCAACTCGGAATTCGGCCTTAAGTTCAACACCTGAGAAATTGTCTATTGCTTCCACATAGACGAAAATATCTTGGGAAAAAGACTTTAAACTGCTCAGCGAACCAAGTAGTAGAATTAGAAAAACTTTATAAAAAACTTTTTTGCTCAAATATTTATAGATCATTTTGTAACCAAGTACATCTTTAATACTGCAAACTCTTTGCCACGCTTATGATATTAACGCCGCATTTTCTTCCTTGTGTAAGATATTGTATTGAAATATTAAAATTCGAAAATGTTGAACTCGATGTAAATCAAACCTACACTAAGCAAAGTTACAGAAATAGAGCATATATTCTCGGTGCCAACAAAGTAGAGGCATTAATTATACCTGTTCATGCAAGCTCCGGCAAAACGTTAATGAAAGATGTAAGGGTCGATAATCATTCACTTTGGCAGAAAAATCAATGGAAAACAATAGAGGCTGCATATCGAAAAGCACCATTTTATGAGCATTATGATTATTTATTCCAACCAAGTTTTGAAAAAAAATACAACTTTTTAAATGACTTTCTCGTAGATAACCTGACGAGTTGTCTTACTGCCCTAAATGTGAACAAGACATTATGTCTTGTTGAAAACAGTCAAAAAGAGTTGAACTTTGACCTAAATGCTAAAGAACGGGTGAAACGCGACCCAGATTATCAGCTTTACGAATATTATCAAAACTTTGGCAATGTGTTTGAGCCCAACCTAAGCATATTAGATATGATTTTTTGTATTGGACCAGAAAGTAGGTCTCATTTGGAGAAAAGCCTACTTGGTTGAACACTAGAAAGACATATTTCGTTATATTTGAAATATAGTACTTAATCAGAAAAAGGAGATCAATTAAATGGAACCCAAATTTTCACAAAGAGTAAAAGAAGTAATTACGCTTGCTAGAGAAGAAGCGTTACGTTTGGGACATGATTATATTGGAACTGAACACCTCATTCTCGGAATGATCCGCGAAGGTGATGGAACGGGCCTTGACCTCATCAAAAAAACAGGGATTCGAATTGATGACCTAAAGATGAATATAGAGTCGGCAACCAGAGGTACGGCAACAAATAATATCAAAAACCTTGCGAATATTCCACTTACTCGCCAATCGGAGAAAGTCTTGAAAATCACTCATCTTGAGGCTAAGATATTCAAGTCAGATGTAATAGGAACTGAGCATCTTTTGTTAGCAATATTAAGAGATGGAGATAATCTTGGATGTCAAATACTTAATAGATTCAAAGTCAATTATGAATTGATTAAAGAAATGCTTGAGTATCAGCTTACTGGAGGCAACCCTACAATGGAGAAACCAGAAACTGACGACGACGAAGATAGACTGTTCTCAGGAACTGGACAATCTCAGAAGGACAGTAAAACAGGAGAAAAATCTAAAACACCAATTCTCGATAATTTTGGAAAAGATTTAACCAAAATGGCCGAAAGCGGCAAATTGGATCAAATCATAGGTCGTGAGAAAGAAATTGAGCGTGTAGCCCAGATTTTATCTAGAAGAAAAAAGAACAATCCTATACTTATAGGTGAGCCGGGAGTTGGTAAAACTGCCATTGCAGAAGGACTTGCTTTACGTATTGTTCAAAAGAAAGTATCAAGAGTTTTATTCGATAAACGAGTTGTAACACTGGATTTAGCATCACTTGTTGCTGGAACAAAATACCGTGGACAATTCGAAGAAAGAATGAAAGCCGTAATGACCGAGCTAGAGAAGTCTACAAATGTCATTCTTTTCATTGACGAGATCCATACTATTGTAGGAGCTGGAGGAGCAAGTGGCTCACTCGATGCATCTAACATGTTTAAACCTGCTTTATCCAGAGGTGATATTCAATGTATAGGTGCAACTACTTTGGACGAGTACAGACAGTACATTGAGAAAGATGGTGCCTTGGCTCGTAGATTCCAGATGGTGATGGTAGACCCTACTTCTGTAGAGGAAACTATTGAAATCTTGAACAACATCAAAGACAAATACGAAGATCACCACAATGTAATTTATGGTGATGATGCTATCGAAGCTGCAGTTAAATATTCTGAAAGATACATTTCAGACCGTTTCCTGCCTGACAAAGCAATTGACGTTATTGATGAAGTGGGTGCGAGAGTACACATCAATAATATTATTGTACCTCAAGAAATTTTGGATCTAGAAGAGGCTGTAGAAGATATCAAACTTGAGAAAAACAAAGTCGTTAAAAGTCAGAGATACGAAGAAGCCGCTCAGTTAAGAGACAAAGAGAAAAAACTGATAGATCAATTAGATAAGGTGAAGGCTGCTTGGGAAGAAGAAAGTAAAAGCAAAAGACACTTAGTATCAGAAGAGAATATTGGTGAAGTAATAGCACAAATGACAGGAATTCCTGTTCGCAAAGTCAATATGGACGAAAGCGAGCGAATCCTGAAAATGGGCGATACACTTAGAGAAAGAATAATTGGACAAGATAAACCAATTGAAAAGCTTACTAAAGCAATTCAAAGAACAAGAGTTGGACTAAAAGATCCTAAAAAACCAATTGGGTCATTTATTTTCTTAGGTCCTACTGGGGTTGGTAAAACTGAGCTTGCAAAAGTTTTGACTACCTATCTATTCGATAATGAGGATGCCTTGATACGAATAGACATGAGTGAATACATGGAGAAATTCAGTATCTCTCGCCTAGTAGGAGCTCCTCCAGGATACGTTGGTTATGAAGAAGGTGGACAATTAACCGAGAAGGTTCGTAGAAAACCATATTCTGTTATTCTTTTAGACGAAATCGAAAAAGCACATCCAGATGTCTTCAATATTTTGTTGCAAGTTTTGGACGATGGTCAGTTGACAGATAGCCTAGGTAGAAAAGTTGATTTTAGAAATACAATCATTATCATGACTTCTAATATTGGAGTTCGTGACTTAAAAGATTTTGGTTCTGGAATTGGATTTGCAACTAAAGCAAGAATCGAAAATCAAGATGAAGCTGTTAAAAGCACTATTCAAAATGCATTAAGAAAGACTTTCAGTCCTGAATTCTTGAACAGATTAGATGATGTGATCATATTTGATTCTTTATCGAAAGAGAATATTTTCAATATCATTGACATTGCAATTGGAAAGCTATTCAAAAGAATCAATGGTTTAGGGTATGAGGTATCTCTTACACTTAAAGCAAAAGAATTCTTATCTGAAAAAGGATATGATCAGCAATATGGTGCTCGTCCTTTGAACAGAGCTATTCAAAAGTACGTTGAAGATCCTTTAGCAGAAGAAATTCTCAAAGGAAAGCTGTCCGATGGTGATATCATCCTTGTTGATTATAGCGGCGAAGGTGAAGAACTCGAAATTCAGCGAAAACCGAAAGAAGAAGTAATAGAACAATAATAGAAAGCACGGCGAAAGTCGTGCTTTTTTTTAGCTTTGTGTTTCAATTTCTCTTTCATGAAAAAAATACTTTTTGCTGTTTTATTTATTTGCTTTAGTCTCTTAGTAAAAGGACAGAATGTTCAACTCAGCGAACAAACTCAAGTTTCCCTTTTGACCATTTCGGCAGGAGAAGAGTTGTATTCTACATTTGGCCATAGTGCCATTAGAATAAATGACCCAATCAACGGGATTGATGAAAACTACAACTACGGTTCCTTCGATTTTGATGCCGAAGGATTCTATATTAAGTTTTTGAGAGGTACACTACCCTACGAAATTAGTTCCTATGAGTTTTCAAGAGAATTTCAATACTGGACAAGTTTGGAGTATCAAGGAAGAGGAGTAATTCAACAAGTATTGAACCTAAATCAAGAGCAAAAACAAAAGGTATACGAGCTTTTGGAAGAAAACCTGAAACCAGAAAACAAACAGTATCAATACAAGTTCTTCTTCGACAATTGCAGCACAAGACTCAAAGATATTCTCCAATCCGCATGTGGGGATAGCTTAAGCTTTAATCCTTCCATTCACCCAGATAGTACCTACAGACAATGGATTGATAAATATGCCAAGGAAAACAATAAGCTTTGGTCAGACTTTGCAATGGATATTGCTATTGGTGTTCCTTCCGATGACACTACCGGCTGGGAAGGTGCAATGTTTTTACCTTATAATTTAATGGATGCTTTCGGAGGGGCTCAAATCATAAGAAATGGTAAAAGTGAACCCTTTGTTATTATTGAAACTGTACTAGCAGAAAGGAGAATTACCAATCCTGAAGAAAGACTAACTCCAATTATATTCTTTGGAATTATTTTCGCTTTGGCATTATATATCACGTGGATTGAGGTCAAATCCGAAGTTAGAAGCAAGTGGTTTGACAAAACATTTTTTACCATAACGGGAGTTTCGGGGCTTATATTTTGTTTGCTTTGGTTTGCAACCGACCATGGAGTAACCAATCAAAATTTCAATATTTTATGGGCTTTCCCTTTGGTACTTTTTGCAGTTTGGAAAAAAAATAAAACCTCTAAGGTCATTTTCCTAATTCAAATGATTTTGGCTTTATTCCTAATATTAGCTTGGTGGTATATTCCACAGGGCTTAAACCCAGCAATTATTCCTATTGCCGGTATTGTAATCATTAGATCATATTTATTTTGGAAGAGAAACTAGACTTACGCACCCTTGTTAAAGAAACAATTCTTGTAGCTCAAGAAGCTGCTGAATTTATACAGAAAGAATCAAAAGCCTTTAAATCTAGCTCCATTGAGTACAAAGATGTAAACAATGTAGTTTCTTACGTAGATAAAGAAACTGAAAAGCTAATTGTGAAAGGCTTGAATGCACTAGGCTTAAGTGCTGGGTTTATTACTGAAGAAGAAACAGTTGCCACTTCTGATCAAAACGGGCTAAACTGGATCATTGACCCTTTGGATGGCACAGCCAATTATGTACATGGTTTACCACATTATTCGGTAAGTATCGCTCTTTCTAAGGGGAATGACGTGTTACTTGGAGTGGTGGTTCATGCTGTAACTGGTGAAGTATTTCACGCCATAAAAGGTGGCGGAGCTTTTAAAAACAACGAACCTATTTCTGTAAGTAAAAACGATGACCTTGGAAAAAGCCTTTTGGCAACTGGTTTTCCATATTACAAATTTGAAGGAATGAGTAAGTATCTTCAGATTCTAGAATCATTAATGCAGAAAACTCATGGTTTGCGTAGGTTTGGTTCAGCTGCTCTTGACTTAGCCCATGTTGCCGAAGGCTTTTATGATGGTTTTTACGAATACAACCTTAACAGCTATGATATGGCAGCAGGTGTACTACTAGTTCAAGAAGCTGGTGGTATCGTCACTGATTTTGAAGGTGGAAACGAATACCTTTTCCGCGGAGATGTAGTTGCCGGAAATGCACATCAGATAAATGTTTTAAAAGAAATTCAAAAATACTGGAGTTAAATGGAAGAGTTAAAATACCCAATTGGTCGTTTTTCTATAAAAAGCGATTATTCTCTAGAAGAAATCGAGGGCTTTAAAGATAAGCTCAGAACGTTTCCCAAAAGATTTAGGGAAGCCTGTAAGGGAATTTCTGCAGCTGAATTGAAAACTGCATATAGACCAGATGGTTGGACAGCACAGCAAGTTATTCATCATGTAAGCGACAGCCACGGAAACATGTTGGTTAGACTTAAATGGTCTTTAACAGAAGAGCGTCCAAAAATCAAAGGATATTTTGAAGATAGATGGGCAACTCTAGCTGATTATAATCTTTCACATGAGATTTCTTTAGATCAACTAAATGTTATTCATGCGAAAGTTATGGCAATAGTTGACAGCTTGTCTTTTAAAGAACTAGAGAAAGGCTATTTACACCCAGAAGATGGGAATTTTTATCCGATTAAGGGCGTTCTAGCTTTATATGCATGGCACGGTGATCATCACATTGCCCACATTGATATTTGTAGAAAATAATGGAAGACTTCCTAATTGTACTTTTAGCATTATTTGCTTCAGCTTACTTAATACGACTAATGATTAGTCAGTTTAAAGGAAAAAGTACTTGTGCAAGCTCAGGATGTAACAAATGTGATCAATCTTCCAAATCTCTTGCGTAAGTTGCTTCTTTAATCAATTCTGCTGATTTCTCTTTTCCTAAATATTTATCAATCACATTATGTGCAATGTAAATAACTGGAGTAAGACCAATCGCCACTATTAGTTTGTATATATAATTGATAGTTCCTACCGCAAAAGTTTGTTTTAAATCCCAATTGCCAAAAACATAAAAGGCAATAAATATTACAATAAAGCTATCAATGAGCTGTGACACAGCTGTAGAACCAGTTGCCCGCAGCCAGAGCATCTTGTTATTTGTTACTCTTCTTAGCTTGTGGAAAACAAAGGCATCAAGAATTTGCCCCACCAAAAAGGCCACTAAACTTCCAATGATGATCCCCATTCCTTGTCTGAAGATTATCCTATAACCTTCATTGATATTTAAGTAATTTCCTTCTGAGTCAACTTTATTAAGGTCAATCCAAAATTGGGCTGGCGTAAGTCCTGTGGAAATATAAATAATCACAAAACTGTACGCAATAAGTCCTGCGGTGAGGTAACTAATTCTCTTTACTCCTCTTGGACCAAAATATTCATTAATAACATCCGAAACGATAAAAACAATAGGCCAATTTAAAACTCCAGCACTCATGTTGAGATCCATGGTGTACCCAAGGATATTCAAGTTTATTGGTTGAAAACCAAGAGTCGCTTCTACCGAAAATATTTTTGCACCTAATATTTCAGCAATAATGGCATTAGTAAGAAATATACCAGCCAAAACGAGGAAAAGAGTTTGTTTTTGCGAGTTCAATGCTTTGAATTTTAAGGGACAATTAATCCATCTTGAATGGTAATAGTCCTGTCCGCAAGTTCAGAGAGCTGTTCATTGTGAGTTACTATGACAAAGGAACAATTATAAATGTTTCGAATTTCTAAGAATAAGTTATGTAATTCATCGGCATTTTTTGAGTCTAAATTACCCGTAGGCTCATCCGCAAAAATAATTTTGGGCTCATTTATTAAGGCACGTGCAACCGCAACTCTCTGTTGCTCTCCACCTGACAATTCCGAGGGAAGGTGATTTTCTCTCGATTCCATATTTAGAGCTCTGAGTAATTCCTGGGCTTTCTTTTTAACTTCACTTTCATCTCTTTTTCCAATCCAACCAGGAAGACATACATTTTCTAAAGCTGTAAGTTCTCCCATTAAATTATGAAACTGAAACACAAAACCCATTTTAGAGTTTCTCGCCAGATTTAGCTCTTTATCGCTCAAATTGGCCAACTCAGTTTTATCCAATGTTATAGAACCGCTATCTGGTGTATCTAATGTACCTAATATTTGAAGTAAAGTTGTCTTGCCAGCACCACTAGGGCCTACGATAGTAACTATTTCTTTAGGTTGTATTTCCAAGTCTATTCCTTTCAGGACCTCCAACTGACCATATTTTTTATATATGGATTTTGCTATTAACAATGACATGATTTATAAACGTAGTCTGGTTTTTATTTGAACGAACAGAATAATTGGCTAATTTGGCACAAAATTAGAAAAATTCAATTTTCAGATCGATAAACAATGAATATTCACGAATACCAAGGTAAAGAAATTCTTGCGAAATACGGCGTACGTATCCAAAATGGAATTGTTGCAGACACTCCTGAAAAAGCAGTTGAAGCTTACAATGAAATCGCGAAAAGAACTAATTCAAAATTTGCAGTTGTAAAGTCTCAAATCCATGCAGGTGGTAGAGGTAAAGGTAAAATTGTTGGTACAGAGCACCGTGGTGTTCAACTTGCTAAGTCGGCTGAAGAAGTAAGAACAATTGCTACTAATCTTTTGGGAAACACTTTGGTAACAATCCAAACTGGAGAAGAAGGAAAAGTTGTTAACCAAATTTTGGTTGCTGAAGATGTTTACTATCCTGGCGAAAGTGAAACTTCTGAAATCTACATGGGAATTTTGCTTGACCGTACAAAAGGTTGCAACGTTATCATGGCATCTACAGAAGGTGGAATGGATATCGAAGAAGTTGCTGAGCATTCTCCTGAGAAAATCATCAAAGAATGGATCGATCCTACAGTTGGACTTCAGGCTTTTCAGGCAAGAAAAGTAGCCAACAAACTAGGTTTAACTGGTTTAGCTAACAAAGAAATGGTGAAATTCATCTTTTCTCTTTACAAAGCTTATGACGCCACAGATTCTTCAATGTTTGAGATCAACCCTGTTCTTAAAACATCAGACAATTTGATTCTTGCTGTTGATGCGAAAGTAAACATTGATGACAATGCACTTTTCCGTCACAAGGACCTTTTGGAACTTAGAGACGTTGCAGAAGAAGACCCAATGGAATACGAGGCTTCTCAAAACGACCTTAATTATGTAAAACTTGACGGTAACGTGGGTTGCATGGTGAATGGTGCTGGTCTGGCAATGGCAACTATGGATATAATCAAATTGTACGGTGGTGAGCCCGCTAACTTTTTGGATGTAGGTGGTGGAGCAAATGCTACTACTGTAGAAGCAGGGTTTAGAATAATCCTTAAAGATCCTAATGTGAAATGTATTTTCGTAAATATCTTCGGTGGTATTGTACGTTGCGATAGAGTAGCAAATGGTATTGTAGAAGCTTACAAGTCGATTGGAGAAATTCCAGTTCCTATTGTAGTTAGACTTCAAGGAACCAATGCTGAACTAGGAGCTGAGATCATTAACAACTCTGGTTTAAAAGTATTTTCTGCTACTGTATTGAAAGATGCAGCTGAACTGGTAAAGAAGGTTTTAGCTTAATATTAAATAAAAACATATTAAATTGGCTCCGTGAATCCATTCACGGAGTTTTTTTATGAGCAATATACTAAAGGAAATAAATAAGTTTAGGCACGAGTTTTTCGACCTTGAACAAGATCGAGCAGGTTTTAGCGAGATCATTGAGGACATTGAAAAAGGAACTGAATTCAAAGGAACAAATCTTTGGATTCTGATTTTTGCAATTATGGTTGCCTCTGTGGGATTGAATGTAAATTCACCAGCAGTTGTGATTGGAGCCATGCTTATTTCTCCACTCATGGGTCCAATCATGGGGATTGGCTTGGGCTTGGGAACATTCGATTTTCAGTTGATTAAAAAGGCCTCCAAAAATCTTGCAATCGCCGTTACGATCTCGGTACTTACCTCTGCCATTTATTTTTACCTTACTCCATTATATGAAGCTCAGTCTGAATTATTAGCTCGTACTACACCTACAATCTGGGACGTTTTAATAGCATTTTTTGGTGGACTGGCTGGTATTGTAGCGGTAACAAGAAAAGAAAAAAGCAATGCCATACCTGGTGTAGCCATTGCAACCGCCTTGATGCCGCCACTATGTACGGCTGGCTACGGACTTGCAACTGGAAATTTCAATTATTTCTTTGGTGCGTTTTATCTGTTTTTTATCAACTCTGTTTTTATATCTGTTTCTGCCTTTATCATTATCCGATTTTTGAAAATTCCTTATAAAACTTGGGTAGATGTTGCACAACAAAAGAAAATGAGGAATTATGTATGGATAGTTGTGATACTCACGGTTTTACCCAGCATATATTTGGGAGTTGGAATCGTTCAGAACAGTATCTTTAAGCGAAATGCTACTAACTTCATTGATCAAGAGTTCGATTTTGATGAAAGTAAAGTCCTAGAGTCAAAGCTTGATGCAAAAGCAAAAACAATTGAAATTTATGTCTACGGAGAGCCTTTAACAAAACCTCAGCTAGTAGAATTAAATAAGGATTTAGGTCAATATAATTTAAGTGATGCTAAATTGATCATCAGGCAGAACAAGGAAAATATTCAGATTGACAACCTTTCTGAAATGAAGACTGGTATTATTGAAGACCTATATAAAAAGAACGAAGAGGTCCTCCAAAGCAAAAATGAGCAAATAGGTTTCTTAGAAAAGGAATTGAGTCGATATAAGAAATATGAAACAATTCACGATGAAATTAGTAGAGAAATAGAAGCTCAATACCCGCAAGTAACCAAGTGTGCAATGAATGAAATGATCATTCACGAAAACAACGCACCTAACGATACGTTGACACTAGTTTATCTTTCAAGTAAAAAAAGGTTAAGCAATTCAGAAATAAAAAAGTTAAATAACTGGCTGAAAGTGAGAGTGAAAGATGAGAATATAAAATTGATCTTTGAATGATACAGCAGCTTGTAGAATTACTGGAAATAACAATTCTTCATTTTGGAAAATATAAACTCCAAGTAATTGATATTGCACTTATTGGACTAATATTTTTTGCAACGAGGTTCGTACTTTTTATAATTACCAAACTTCTAAACAGGTTAGTGATTAGAGGCAAAATGGAAGACAGGAACAAAAAGTCCATTATGCTCCTGCTTCGCTATTTCCTATCAATTCTTGCCATAGTAGCAGGAATGGAAGTCATAGGTATAGAAGTAACCTTGCTACTTGCTGGATCTGCTGCTCTGTTGGTCGGTTTAGGACTTGGATTGCAACAAATTTTTTCTGACATCATTTCGGGTATCATTTTACTTGCCGAAGGCAGTGTTAAGATTGGCGATATCATGGAAGTCGACGGTCTAATAGGCAAAGTCACGACGATCAATTTAAGAACATCAGAAATATTGACACGAGACGGAATAGTGATCATTGTTCCCAATCACAAATTCATTGTTGAGAATGTTATCAATTGGAGTCACAATGCTAACATCACCCGATTCAATGTAACTGTGGGTGTAGCATATGGAACAGACCCTAACCTAGTAAAAGAAATTCTTATTCAGTGTGCTCACCAAAACGAAGACATTACATCTACAGGTATTCATGCTCCTAATGTAAGACTAATCAACTTTGGTGACAGTTCGCTTGATTTCGAACTACTATTTTGGAGCCAAAATGGCTTTACAATTGAAAATACGAAGAGCAATCTACGTTTCTTAATTGTTCAAAAATTCAAAGAACGAGGTGTTGAAATTCCATTCCCGCAACGTGATTTACATTTGAAGAGCGGAAAGTTTTAAATTTCGAGCTTCTCTCCAATTCTAAGTACTTTATACCTTGTACCCAATTCAATACATGAATCAACAAAGTTTTCTGGGTCCTCCGTATTAAACTCAAAAAGGTCATAATGATGTGGAATCACTAAAGCGTCAATTTCACTTCCTAGTTGAGCTGCTTCCATGTAGTTAAGGTTTCCTGCTACTTTTCTTTCTGGTTTGTTTCCGTTGATAGGCAAAAATGCAATAGCGGGCTTATGCTTTTTAAGAATTTGAGTGAGTCCCTCATACCAAAGTGTATCTCCTGAGTGATAAAGCGTATATGGACCAATATTTAGGATAAAACCTAAAAACTTGTTTCTTCCTTGCTCATCAAGCGAAAGTTCATTGTGAGCTGCTGGAATAGCAGTTATTTTAATGTCATTTAAAGCATAAGATTGATCAACACAGAGCCCAATTGGTTTTGATAAGGGTACTTTGCACCTTTCGGCTACAAAATCTCTATTTGCTTCAGGAATTACGAATTTGATATTCGGGTTTACCTCAAAAAGTGGAATCAAAGTTTCTGCATCTAAATGGTCAGTATGATTGTGCGAAGATGTCACCAAATCAATCATATCTAACGCTTCTGGATCAATAACCAATTCGCTCATTCTGACATGCGGTTTATCAGTTTCAGCGTATTTTTTGCTTAAACTATCGCTGAGATATGGGTCAAAAAGAATATGAACTCCATTCCATTGAACCAAGAAACCACTTTGAGCCAACCACCAGATTCTAAGCCCTTCTTTATTTTCTTTTGAAGAAAGTATGTCTTGCTTTAGCTTATTATCTTTCTGGAATGGTGTGATCATTTTTCTAATTTATAACTCAACTATTTTAAAAACTAGACAGACTAATAGTTTTTTAACTCTCTAATTTAAAAATTAAAAACTCTCTAATTCCCTTACTATCAGACTCTAAAATCAATACCCACTAGTTACTGTTTCTACCTTCTTACTCGCCAATCCCAATCTTTCTTTGGCAGCTTCCATGATAGCAACTGTTGCTGAAGCACCAAGACGAGAACAACCTAATTCCTTCATTCTAAGTAAACCATCGAGAGTACGTACCCCACCAGCGGCCTTGATTTGAACTTCTGGGGCACTGTATTTACGCATGAGGTTAACGTTATGTTCCGTAGCTCCTACATAGCCATATCTACCATCTTCGCCTTTTACATAACCATAGCCTGTTGACGTTTTTACAAATGCGACTCCGACAGTAGAGCAGATTTGACAAAGTTTCTTCTTATGCTTATCTGCTGTAATAAAGTCTGTTTCAAAAATTACTTTTAGGATAGCACCATGCTTTAAACACTCTTTATTGATAGCAAAAATCTCTTTTTTTACATATCTCCAATCCTCTCCCAATACCTTTCCGGCATTCACAACCATGTCAATTTCAGTAGCTCCATCTTGGCAAGCAAGTTTAGTTTCAAAAACCTTAGCTTTGATTGTCCCATTACCGTGCGGAAAACCGATTACACTACAAACGTTCACATCAGAACCAGCCAATATCTCAGCACATTCTTTCACAAAATATGGTTTGATACAAACCGCTGCCACATCATAATCTAATGCAACCTGACAGCCATCTCTCAATTCTTGGTCCGTCATAGTTGGGTGTAGCAAAGAATGATCTATCATTTTTGCTACGTCTTTTAAAGTAAAGTTTGCCATCTAATTGCTAAGGTTATTTTATAGTGAATTTCTTACTTTTTCTGCACCTGCACACATTGCAGCAAGTTTTCGTTTTGCTGCCCATCTTGCAGTTTGACTTAGACCACAATCTGGTGCTACTGCCAGTTTCTCTGCCGGTACGTATTTCAGACAACGATTGATACGCTCTACCACGTCTTCTACCGATTCACAATAATAGTTTTTCACATCAATGATTCCAACGGCTACATCCATTGCTTCTGCAAATTGTGCCAAAAGTTCAATTTCATCAAATTCGCGGTTTGCCATTTCTACATGAACTTCGTCTAAAGTCATATCCAAAAAATCGGGTAACATTGGATGTAGTTTTCTGTAACCAACAGGACGTCCTTTGAAATTACCAAAACACAAATGAGTCGATAACCTAGCTTTTCCCACTGCGGGAGCAACTGTACGGTTAAAAATATCAACAAATCGCTTGGTGTCTTCTTTATAGGCATAACAAGACATGCTAGGCTCGTCTACTGTGATTTCTGTGCAACCTGCGGCTACTAAATCTGCAATTTCTTGCCTAACCATAGGAAGTATTGCTTCGGTGATATCAAACCTATCTTTGTAAATCTTGCCGTCAGGCAACATTCTACCACTCAAAGTATAAGGCCCTGGAATTGATGCTTTCAATGTAGGACCTTCAGGTGCAAGTCTAACTAATCTTTTATACTCAGCTACCGCTCCTAGCCCATTTGGTGCTGTAAGAGCTTCTACAATGGAGTGTTTGCCCCTTTGGTCATGAGCTGGAGGACCAAACTTCCTAGTTTCGTCATGATTTGGTTTTAAACCATTGATAAAACCATAAAAAGAAAGATTAAAATCGATTCTAGTTTGTTCGCCATCAGTAATTACATCTAATCCAGATTGAACCTGATCATTTATAGCAATAGTTACTGCATCATCAATCATTTCTTCTCGATCAGCCGCTCCAAATTGATCTAAATTATTACTTCCAAACTCTAACCATCCTGGAAAAGGATATGAGCCTATCACTGTTGTTCTTATTGGTTTAGGTTGCATATTATTCTGATACGTATGATTGAATGCCATTTTTGGCGTACATTTTTGCTATTCTATGTCCATGCTCGTCGTAAGCAGCTTGAAAAAGTGCCGTAGCTTTCTCCGCTCCAATAGTGTTTGCTGCAGACAATACAAGTGGTGGGTGTCCAGCTTCTGTTAACAACTGAGCTACTTTTGCTTTAATGCAATTCACTATTAAAGCTCCTCCTACCGTTGAACCCGGAGCAACTTTAGTTTCTAGGTTTGGTATTTTCACCATGGCATCACCTTTAGGTGCTCCAGTATCCAAAATAAAATCTGCAAAGTCGCTTAGGCGTTTTCCATCTTCTCTTTTGCTGGTAGATTCATCGGAATGAAGCTTTGAAATCAATGCCGCTACTTTTACTCCTTTTGATTGAAATATTTCTGCCATTTCTATGGGGACGATATTCGTTCCACTTGAAGAAATAACAAGTGCACTATCTTCTTCTTTTAGGTCAAAGTTTCTAAGGATTTGCTTCGCGAAATTTGGCACATTTTCCAAAAACATTGCTTGACGCTGTCCGTTTGCTCCAACAACTAGGTTATGAAAAGTAAGCGAAAGCTCCACAATTGGATTAAAACCAGGAAAAGAACCATATCGAGGCCACATTTCCTCAACCATAATCCTACTATGACCCGATCCAAAAACATGTACCATTCTCTTAGCAAGGATACTTTTGGCAAAAACATCCGCGACTTGATTGATTACAGCTTCTTGTTTTTCAACAGTTTCTATAATGCCACGAGATTGATTTAAATAATCTTTTATTACACTCATAATTCTTTATCCATCACATAAGAAGCCGCTCCAATAGCACCACTCATATCTCCAAAATGTGCTTGCAAAATTGCAGTTTGTTTGCCGGCTGGTCTAAATTCCAAAACATCTAAAAAGGTTTGTAAAGGCTCATAAAGAGCATTGTCTGCCATTGTTATTCCACCAGACAACACAATTGCTTCGGGTGAAAGCATATTGATAAAAGAATTGATACCTGTTGCCAAGGCTTTTACAGAGTTGAGCCAAATAAGGCTTGCAAAATGGTCTCCTTTTTCGAAATCCTTCACCAACTCCCAAGTACTTTTATACTTACCAAAACTCCTTCTTTCTACACTATAGTTGCCAATTGCATATTCCAATGAGCCAGGCACGCCCAAAATACTTCGCTCGTCGTCAAAGTGATTAATACTTACATGACCAAGATGACCCGCCATTTGCGACAATCCTTGATAAAGTTGTCCGTTGATAATAATTCCACCTCCTACACCCGTTCCTAAAGTTAATAAAACGAAGGTTTTAAATTCCTTTGCAACTCCAAATTTATACTCTGCCATGGCTGCTGAGTGTGCATCATTAATTACGTAAGTTTTTTGTTCAAAATAAGTCGTCCAATCAAAGTTCTCAAGTCCTAGGAGGCGGTCTGGCAGGTAAGCAATTGCTGTATTTGTATCATTTGGTAAACCTGGAGCAGAGAGACCAATTCCTGTAATTTCGAGTTGAGAGTTGCTTTTTAGAAACTCTACCATCTCTTTTACATTTGATTTCCAGAGCCCTTCTTTATCGTCTATGGTTGGAATATAGTGTTGATGCATGACTTCGCCATCGGTATTCATCACAACACCTTTGATATTCGTTCCACCTAAATCTATTCCTATGATCGCCATATTAATATTGTCCTTCTGAAACTGACCAACCTCCATCTATTTTTAGCAATTGACCAGTTGTGAATTTTGAGTAATCCGACATGAAGTATATCGCGGCTCCTACCAAGTCCTGAGCTTGTCCATTTCTACCACCGTCAAGTGGTTGCTTTGTTTTAATAAAGTTTTGAATCACTTCATTTTCAGATGCTCTTTTACTCATTGGACTTTCAACTAAACCTGGAGCAATGGCATTTATTCTTATATTGTATTTGGCATAATAAGCCGCTGTACTTTTCACAAATCCACCTATCGCAGCTTTTGATGTTGCATAGGCATGCGTAGTAAAATACTCAGGAGATGGACTTGAGCCTAGCACCGAACTTAAGTTCAGAATCGACCCCGATATCCTATGTTTTAAGAAAGAAGTGACCGCGGCACGATTGGACAACATCATGGATGTCAGGTTTAATCGAAAAGTTTCTTCCCAACCTTCGAGGCTCATTTCGTGTAAGGGGCCGTCACCGAATTTTCGTCCACTTCCACCTGCAACATGGTATAATCCATCGAATCTTCCGTACAAGGCAATGCAAGATTCTATTGCTTTGCCAACGGTGCTTTCTTCACGAGCATCGGCATAGTAAAATGTGAGTTCATTAGGGTACTGAGATTGTAGAAGCTTCGATTCTTCAGTTTCCAAACCTACTGCAAAAATCTTCGCTCCTTCGGCCAGAAAAGCTTTTGCAGCCGTAATTCCAATACCAGAAGTACCGCCAACTATTACTATTGATTTATCTTGTAACATATTGAATCAAAAAAGTATTGCTCTTTGTCTCTCAAAGAAAGCATTAAACAAAATTGAAAGAAATAATTGTATATTTCCACTACTAAATTAAACATACCAATACTATTTTGATCTACTCCAAAAAGGCATTATTTCAAAAACTTCCGCTTTCGCCAGGAAATTCATTTCTCATCAAACGATATGAGTCTCCTTTCTTCGAGACTCCATGGCATTTTCATGACGAATATGAGCTTGTTTATTGTGAAAAGGGATTTGGGAAAAAGTTTATTGGTAATCATTTTACTAGTTACAAATCAGGTGAAATGTACTTTTTAGGCAAAAACCTTCCGCATTGGTTTAAGGCAGACGATAGTTTTTATACCAAACCACAAGTAGTTAAGCCAAGCTCCATTGTCTTGCAATTCCTTGAAAACTTCATGGGTGATTCGTTTTTCAAAAGTCATGAAATGAGCGGAGTACTAAAAGTGCTTGCTCGTTCTCAAAATGGCATAGAAATTACAGGCGAAAGCAAAGAAAAGATCAAAAACATCATGGTCAAAATGCTTCATTCCGACCCTATGAGTCGTTTAGCTCTCTTAATAGAGATATTTAGCATACTAAGCCAAAGTAAAGAGTTAAGCTTTTTGTCTTCTCACCATGTGCTAGGAATCAACCCTAGTGATTCCGATAAGATGAATGCGGTTCTTGATTATTCCTTGAAAAACTTTAGATCAGATATTACCATTGACACCATTTCTGCTCTTGTAAATTTAAGCCCTGCAGCTTTTTGTCGTTATTTTAAGTCTAGAACTCAAAAAACTTATATGAGTTTCATTATAGATCTTCGCCTAGAAGAAGCCAGCAAATTACTCAAGGAAAGTGAACAGAACATTTTACAAATATGCTACGAATGCGGCTTTAAGAACTTGTCAAATTTTAATCGTGCCTTTAGAAGGAAATATGGGGTGAGTCCGCGGGAGTATAGGTTTAGAGTTTAAGTCCAACTACTATGAAAACGTAACTCAACTTACCAATTAAGCTTTATTTTTATCTATTCCTGCTTGTTTTAGGATCGCAAAGAAAGTTCCTTTTTTTATATCCTTGTTTCCATGAACTGGGACAATTACTGTGACGTTTTCAATCTCATTGTAATAAATCTGATGTGAACCTTTAGATCTTTTGAAGAAGAAACCATGAGCTTATAAAAGTTTTATCAAATGTTTTGACGATTGGTTCACGCTGCATCAATCATTAGAGAATACTCCAAAGTATTAGTATCGTCAGGAATTACTTCTCCCCTTGCTTCTAACTCTTCTATATACAATTCAATGGCTTCTTTTGCCATAGTAATTGCTTCATCAATATCATCTCCTTGTGTGATGCAACCTGGCAATGCTGGAACAGTAACCATAAATCCTCCTTCGGCTTCTTTGTGCAAGTGAATCTTATATGTGTACATTATCTCTTGATTATTAATTTCTTTCCAATTTACGAATAAAAACAATTAATATTTCAATCAAACAACAACCTGCCCAATCTCCCCTGTCACTTTATCTTTCAAAATGATCTTCTTGCGACCATCTGGTAATAGTTCTTCTTTAATGAGATAGTGCTTTTCGTCGTAATCTACAAAAGGAGAAACCTCTGTTACGTCGTTTCTACCACGCCAATCAGCAATTTCTACAGGTTCCCATTGCTTGCTTTTGGCAGATTTGTAACAGGCATCTATCACTGAATTCACAATGTAACCGTCATAGAATGACTCCATGGGTGTGGTATCATTATCCAAGGCATCAAACATGTCGGCAAACATATGCGTGTATCCTAATGCGTTAATTTCATCTCCAACTGGAAATAACCAACCAGAGTTTGACTCTGCTTTTTCTGCGATGTAGGCATTGTCTTTGGAGGCGGTGAACATTTCAAAACCTGTTCTCAAAAAATGATCTATCCTCACGATTCCGTCTGTTCCAGATACTTCATCTCTCAGATCCATTCCTCCACGGAAAGTCCAACTTACCTCAAATTGAGCAATGGCTCCGTCTGCATATTTGACCAAAGCGATGGCATTGTCTTCGGCGTCTATCGGTTTTACTTGTGTGCCTGCCCAGCACATTACTTCTACGGGGCGAATATCTTTTCCAATGTAGTTTCTAGCAATTTCAATGCAATGACAGCCAAGGTCTACAATGGCACCACCGCCAGCTTTTTCTAAATCCCAAAACCAACTTGAATGTGGACCTGGATGTGCTTCTCTTGACCTTGCCCAAGTAACTCTGCCAATCACCCCTTTTTTAACCGATTCAAGTGCTTGAAGGGTTTTGGGTGTATATGCCAAGTCCTCTAAGTAACCACCAAAAACTCCTGCTTCCTCTACGATATCAAGCATTTGTTTCGCTTCCGCTGCCGTTCTTCCTAAGGGCTTGGTACACAGTACTGCCTTTTTGTATTTCGCACATAATTGTACTGCTTCTAAGTGAAGATCATTTGGTAATCCAATAACTACCGTGTCAATGTCCTCATTGGCTATGGCTTCTTCCATGGAAGTGGAAGTGGTCGGTATTCCCCACTCTTGCGAAAAGGCATCTGCTCGCTCTTGACTTCTTGAGTATATGACTTGAACCCTATCTTGCTTTCTGTGTTCGTGAAGTGATTTTGTGTAAAACCAGCCTATAAGACCAGTACCGAGCATTGCAATTTTTCTAGGCATATTGAGGGTTGATTATGTATTTCAAAAGAACGAAAGAAAAAGGAATAATAAAACTGTGAAATGATTTATTCGAAAGCATAAAAAAAGCAGCTCTTTTGAAGCTGCTTTTGAGAAATCAACATTTAATTAAAAATTACTTACCAGCGTAAGCCTGATAGTATTTCAATGCTTTTGGCATTAAGGCTTCTAAGTTTTTGATTCTTTCTGAGTCTGTAGGGTGAGTTGACAAAAGTTGAGGTGGTTTTTGAGAACCTTCAGCCTTGGCTGCCATTCTTTGCCAAAAAGGAACAGCTGCTTGAGGGTCATAACCTGCCATTGCCATAAAAATAAGTCCCAACTTATCTGCTTCAGTTTCTTGCTTGCGACTATTTGGCAATACGCCTCCTACTTGCGTTCCTATACCTAATACTTGGCCTGCGATATTCATCAATTCTTCGTTTCCTGTGGCAACTCCTGTAGCAATTGCACCCACTTGAGTTAAACCTTGAGCAGCCATCGCTCGGCTCATTCTTTCGCGACCATGTTCAGCAATGGCGTGAGCAATCTCATGTCCCATTACCACAGCAACTCCAGCTTCATCTTGAGTGATGGGTAATATTCCTGTGTAAAAACACACTTTCCCACCCGGCATACACCAAGCATTCACTTGGTCACTTTGAACCAACCTAAAATCCCATTGGTAACCATCTATTGCAGCACTGTAGTTATTCTGTATCAAGTAATCTTCCACAGCAGTTTTGATTCTTCCCCCTACTCGGGCAATCATAGCTGCATCCTTGGCATTGGGAGAAACTACCTTTGATGTATCCATAAATCCTTTGTATTCTGCAAAACTCAATTGCATCATCTGCTCGCCAGAAACAAGTCCGACAAACTGCTTTCTACCTGTGATAGGTACTCGCTGGCAGGCCATTACAGCTAGAAAAACTACCAGAGCTGTTAACGATATTTTTAAAACATTCTTCATTTGGTTTTTTGGGGTTTAGTTATTGTGTTGATTATTTTTATTCTTATTAATAACAAATTTAAGCTAGAATTATTATTCTTGGTATTTTTGCAAAACTTAATCCAATGTTAAAGTGAAAATTATAGCTGTAGGCCGCAATTACGTTAAACATATCGAAGAACTCGCCAATGAAGTTCCGACTGAGCCAGTCATCTTCACAAAGCCAGAAACTGCTCTTTTGCGTGACAATGCTCCGTTCTATCATCCTGACTTCTCTCAAGACATACACCATGAAGTGGAAATTGTTCTAAAAATTTCTAAAATGGGTAAAAATATTGAAGAAAAGTTCGCCGACAAGTATTTTGAAGAGATAGGCTTGGGTATAGATTTCACCGCAAGAGACCTTCAATCCAACTTAAAAGCGAAAGGGCTTCCGTGGGATTTGGCAAAAGGGTTCAATGACTCTGCTCCTATTTCTAATTTTGTCCCAAAAGAAAACTTCAATCTTCACGATTTAAATTTTAGTCTTAAAAAGAATGGAGAATTGGTGCAGGAAGGTAATACCTCTACCATGATTTATAATTTTAATTATATAATCCATTTCGTTTCGCAGTATTTTACCTTAAAAACTGGAGATATGATCTTTACGGGAACTCCTGCAGGCGTGGGTCAGGTTAAGATAGGTGACCAGCTAGAAGGTTTTATCGAGGACAAACAAATGCTAAATTTTTCTATAAAATAATACTTAATGATACGTGCTTTAATTGCTTTATTTTTCCTTTTCAATTTCAACTCAACACCAGAAAAATCACTTTTATTACCATCAAGTCTAAAAGGCTATTTCACCTTCCCTATCGCACCAGGAACCACAGCATCGTTGTCTGGTAGTTTTGGAGATATACGAATAAATCATTTCCACTCAGGGCTTGATATACGTACAGGCGGAAGAGAAGGTAAGAGTGTTTTTGCAGCAGCAGAAGGATATGTCTCCAGGATAAATGTAAGTAGAGGTGGATATGGAAATGCCTTATACATTACGCATCCAAATGGTTATACTACGCTTTACGCTCACCTTAAAGAGTATACGCCCAAGATCAAAGAATACTTAAACAAAAAACAATACGAGCAACAAAAATGGGAAGTAGATATTGAATTAGAGCCTGGCGAAATACCGATCAAAAAAGCAGAAATGGTCGCTTTTTCAGGTAATACAGGTGGATCGGGTGGCCCACACCTACACTTTGAAGTTCGCGATGCTGAAGAAAATACCTTAGATCCTGCAGAGTTCGATTTTTTCGAAATTAAAGACACAGTTTCTCCCGTAATTGAGGTGTTATCGGTTGTGTGTAAATCAAAAGATGCCCTCGTAAACGGAAAGTTTGGAACTTTCGACTTCCCTGTACAAAGGATCACAAATGGACAATACAAGCTAAGTTCGGCATTGGATATAAAAGGAGAAGTAGGTTTTGAAATCTATACTTACGACAAATCACAAACTAGTCCGTTTAGGTTAGGTATAAAAAAGTTGGTTGCCAAAAAGAACGGCAACTTGACCTATCAATATAACCTAGAAAAACTGTCTTTCCATAATAAGATTGACATGAACATCCACACCAACTATGAACGTATGCTCAATGATTCTAAAAAATTTCACAAGGCATATTACGAAGAAGGAAACAGCCTTGGCTTGTACCAAATTGACGCTAAAAACGGAATTATGGCTTTTTCGCCAGGCGAAAATAGCACTGTAGACTTTACGATAGAAGATACATTTGGCAATGAAACCGTTTTGAATGTTCAGGTCAAAAACTCTGAAAGTAGTGATGCCAGCCAACCTGTTGTCAGTTCTTCCACTTTTAAATTATACGGCACTTTATTGGAGCTTATTTCACCAGCAAACTCCGAAATAACAATTGAGCGTAATACGGGTAGTACAACAGAAAAATTTCATTACCCTATGGTTTTTGACTTAAAAACAGAAAACATAAAGGGGGTTGCTGTCAATGGAAAAAGCTTAACGCTACCTTACACAAATATTGTTGGACCAAATAACAATCTGGTTCAATCACCCACTTACGATATTAATTTTGGTTCCTCAATTTACAGCAAGACACCTATAGAAATTGAAAATGGATTGAAGCTAAAAATATACGAGGATATTGTACCGCTCAAAGGGAGGTTTGACGTTAGCTGGAAAACCAATGTTCCCCATGACAATACTTTTTACCACGTTTACATCGACGGCAAAAAACCAAAATTTGTAGGTGGAAAATGGAATAATGACGGCATATCTTTCAAGTCCAAAGAATACGGAACTTTCGTGGTCCTTAATGATACCGAAGAACCTGTTATTAGATCAAAAGAATTGACTGCAAACAATCTACGTTTTCAAATCTCGGATGCCCTATCTGGCATAAAAGACATAGAGTGCTTTGTCAATGGCGAGTGGGTAATGATGGAGTACGAATACAAGTACGGAACGATTTGGTCCGAAAAACTGGAGAATTCGAAACCTTTTGCTGGCTCTGTTGATTTATATATTACAGACAACGCCGGAAACAAGGCACATTTTAAAGGATCAATATAGTATGGAGTTAAAAGTTGGAGATAAAGCACCTGCTTTCGAAGCAGAAAATCAGAATGGTAAAATTGTAAAACTGAGTGATTTTGAAGGTAAAAAAGTAGTTGTCTACTTTTACCCAAAAGACAATACACCAGGTTGTACCAAACAAGCTTGTAACCTGAGAGACAATTACGATGCATTGCTTGCACAGGGTTATGTGGTATTGGGAGTAAGCATAGACAGTGCGAAGTCTCACCTTAAGTTTATTGAGAAATTTGAATTGCCATTTGACTTATTAGTAGATACTGAGAAAAAGCTGGTGGAGCAATTTGGGGTGTGGGTAGAGAAACAAATGTATGGCAAAACCTACATGGGAACAGCCAGAACTACATTCGTAATTGATGAAAAAGGAATAATCTCCGAAATAATCTCAAAAGTAAAAACAGCAGATCATACTGCTCAGATATTGTAGATATATTCAGCATTCTGAGTAAAAAATGCTTACAGTTTTTTGAAACTTGTGAGCTTTTTTTTTGTCTATTAGTTAGCTAACAAATACCAATTCTTTCTCGATTTATTAAAAACATACTAATAGTCCTAAAGAATACTCCAATGGAAGAATTGGTCATTTTAATAATAAAACGCCCTTTTTTAGGCAAATTGCTCTAAAGCTTCTTCGTTTCTACGAATAGCTATAAATTCAACTTATATTCATTTTTTTAACAACTGTTCTATCAAATATGACCAAAAACCTTTTGCTTTTCATATTGATTTTCACCCTTGGTAATGTAAAAGCTCAAAGTTCTATTGACTTTATTTTAGTAAAGGAGGATAATGGGAAAAAACTGGAGGAAGTCATGGAAGAGAAAAAGAAGAAATATGGACTGCATATTATCTTTCAGAATGACCATTTGATTTATAATCGTATTTCGGGAGTAAGTGCTAAAAAAGATATAATTCGGTACATAGAAACAGCGAATCCAAGTCAAAAAGCGATAGAATTAGAAGAAAACCTTTTTATCATAGTAGATAGAGAGATGAAATCAGAACTTACCGCTCTTGATAATGATTTCAATGTCTTTTTTGTACCAAGCGATGAAACAGTTCTGAAAGGAGAATTGATAGATATTGAAGAAAACATTCCAATCGGAGATGCCATTCTATACAATTCATTTTCAAAAACGGGATCAAAGTCTAATTCAGATGGTACTTTTCAATTAGCATCTACACAAGTATTTCAACTTGCCGAAGTGAGGCACCCAAATTACAAAAGACAAGTTTTTGCAATAATTAGATACGATGACAAGAAATCTCAAAACGTACAAGTTAAAACTGAATCGAAAGCTAATTACCTTGACGAATTTGTGGTACATGCCAAAAGCATGGATGCCAACATTGACAGTGAAAAATCGGGAATAAGCACCCTATCCATCGCCACAATAAAGCAATTGCCTACTTTTTTGGGAGAAGTGGATCCTATTAGGAGCATTACCACTTTGCCCGGAGTAACTTCTTCTGGAGATTTGGGAGGGGGTTTTAATGTCCGAGGGGGCGAAACAAGTCAAAATTTAATTCTTCAAGACGGAGCTCTTATTTTTAATCCTAGTCACCTTTTTGGTTTCTTTTCAGCCTTCAATCCTGATCTCATAAAGGATGTACAATTGCTTAAAGGCTGCGGACCGGCGTCGTATGGAGGTAGAGTGGCATCCGTTTTAAATATTGAAACTCGTAATGGAGATTTGTCCGATTTCAAAGTAAAAGGAGGACTTGGTTTAGTTTCTAGCCGACTAACGCTCGAAGGGCCAATCAAAAAAGGACAGGCTTCCTTTTTACTCAGTGGCAGGCTTGCTTACAGTGATTGGATCATAAAAAGGTACAACGATATTGAGCTTAAAAAAAGTGATGCGAACTTTAATGATGTAACTGCCAAGATCTTTTCTTCATTGGGAAATAAAACCACCTTAAGTTTAACTGCTTATCGAAGCGATGATAGCTTTAGGTTTGGAGAAGGGGCTACTTATTATTGGAAATCTGAAAACTTATCAGGTGCTATCGATCACCAATTTTCATCAGGATTTTTCACAACTTTCACATTGGCCAATAGTAATTATGAAAGCAAAGAGGAAGATGACGATGAATTGTTTGGCTACAAAAACCGAAATGTTGTAAATGTCACCAATGGCATTCTCCATTTCGAATTGCAGAAACTGAAAAACACAAATTTACAATGGGGCATTTCCATAAATAAATACGACTTAAAACCAGGAATATACACTCCTTACTCAGATCAAGGGCTTGTTGAATCACAAAATATTGAAGACCAACAGGGTTTAGAAATGGCTTATTACGCCGAAAGCACCATTGAAGTTAATCCAAAGCTTGCCTTTAACTTGGGCCTGAGGTATGCCATGTTTATAAGAAATGGCGGCACAAAGCTTAACCTCGATTACGAAAATAGAAATGGCCGATTACCCTCTATCATAAATCAAGAAACAATTGCTAGTGATAGCAAGCTAGCCGAATATGGAGGCTTAGAACCTAGGGTTTCTGCAAGGCTTAAAATTAATGACAAAACAGCATTAAAAGCATCCTACAGCAGGACTCAGCAATTTATACATCAAATCTCAACCACCATAAGTCCCTCACCGGTAGACTATTGGGTATTAAGCAGCAATAACTTGAAACCTTTAATAAACGATCAAGTCTCACTGGGTGTATTTCACAATTCATCGGATAATAAATATGAAACTTCCTTAGAATTATATGCCAATAAAACGGCAAATGCGATTGATTATTTGGATGGTGTGGATCTTAAGCAGAACCCATTATTTGAGTTGGGTCTAACCAATGGAGTTGGACAAGCATATGGGCTGGAGATGATGTTAAAGAAAACCTTGGGAAAAGTGAATGGTTACTTATCCTATACTTTTTCGCGGAGTTACCGGCAATTTGTAAGCCAATATGAGGGACACGCAATTAATGAAGGAGAAAGATATCCTTCAGTTTTTGATCAACCACATCAAGCTTCTTTCATTTTAAATTGGCATATGGCTAAAAGGGTCTTTTTTAGTTCAAACATTACGTATAACAGTGGACGACCCATTACCATACCTATTTCAAAATATTCGTATGATGATATTTTAGCCATTAATAATTACTCCTTAAGAAACCAATACCGCAGCCCAAACTACCAACGAGTTGATATTTCGCTTACTTTCAAGGGCAAACAAATGGTTAACAAAGTTTTTACTGGTGATTTAATATTTTCAGTGTTCAATGTACTGGGGCGTAAAAATCCATATGCCATATGGTTCGACAATACTGGACAAGCCTTTAAAACGTCTATTTTGGCTACCGTTTTTCCTTCTCTAACATACAATTTCTCTATTTAAGGCTAATGAAGTATTTACAAATTGTTATACTTATTCTTATTCTGTCAGCTTGTATCGAAAAGTACGATTTCAATGTAGAAAACGAAAATAAAGGAATTGTGGTGGAAGCACAGTTTTCAAATAAGTCTTTTGAAGACACTAAACTTTACCCATCTGAAGGTAGGTATTTCCAACTAAAACTTTCACATACAAGCGATGTAGATAATATCCGTGATGATAAAATTTCAGGAGCGAGAATTCTACTTATAGATAGCGATGGTAATGAGTATATGTACACCGAAACTACTGCTGAAGGAATTTATGAATTAAAATACCCCAACCTGCGGGCCGAAGACGGTAAAAAATATAAACTTTCAATTACCTTAGAAGAGGGACAAATGTTTGAATCAAGGTGGGAGTCCGTTAACCATTCAGGAAATAAATTAGGTGAGTTTTCATTTAAAGAAACCCAAAAGGAAACCTATGTATTCACCTATGACAAAAAGGATATTAAAACACTCAATGGCATCAATTTAGCGATAAACATTCCAAAGAAAGAAAACAAAGAACCCATCTTCTACAAGTGGAAATTTGAACCATTATGGGTATTTAGAGCCTCATTGCCTCCGGAGAACTCTCCTGTAAAGCAGTGTTGGGTAACTTCTGATTATTATTTAAACGACTTTGTACTTCTAAAAGATAACTTTGGAGGAGGATTCAACCAAAATTTATTCTTTTTGCAAATAAAAGAAAACGACAAGACCTATGTATACTTTTCTACCCTTGTAATACAAGAAGAACTGAGTGAAGATTATTTCAACTTTTGGAAAGATTTTCAAGCACAAAAAGAGAAAGGAGGTTTATTTGATCAGCCACCCTTTGGTTTACCTACCAATCTAAAACCAACTAATAATAATTGGACTGTAAATGGTTTTTTTGGGATTGTCAATGAAGAAGCTATTAGGTGGGAGTTGGACCCTTTAGCACTAAGCTATGTTATAAAAAATAACTTGGATTATTTATGTAACCTTCCACAAGGTCCACCTGTACCTGGCAAACCTAGCGATTGTAAAGATTGTAGATCGTACTCAGACGGCATTTCCGTTACCAAAGAACCATCATGGTGGAACAAAAACTTGAATTTGGGTGAAAAGTAAAGCCTCTATCTGTAGCTAGAAATACTAACGATTTAAAACTTTGAAGTCAATATTAACTGATCTTAGAATTGTAAATTATCTAAAAATGAGATGCCGGAATTAAATGGTGGCTATATCTCAAAAGTTGGAGCAAGTTACATCAATTGGAGTCTAAGACTGGTCTAGATATAATTCGAGACATAGCCATTTCGTATACCGCCGCTTTCAATTCAGCTGTTTCAATTAATGGTTTTATAACCATTCAACCTCCCCCTCAACTCTTCATTCTCTTTTCTCAATCGCTCATTCTCATTCATTTGAAATTCTAGCCTTCCTTCCAAATGATAATTTAGTTTTTGGTGAAGAGCTAAAGCTTCTGTAGTAAAAGTAGTATTTGAATTGGGCATAGAAAATGTAACTTCCATTTCGGGGGGTATTACCTCTTTCAATTCGATGCCACAAAGTACAGCAATTGATTGATAATACTTGATTGCAATAATTGTTCTACCATTAATCCAATTATTATAGGTCGCTTGGCCGATTTTTAGATGTTCAGCCATTTGATGTTGCGTTAAGTTTTTAGCTTTTTGGAAACTAATTAGTTTTTCTGTTAAAAGTTGGGATCTTTCAAACATCTCATGTGGGATAATCTATACAATTGTAATAATTCTAATATTATTTTGCAATTGATCTAGATCAAGTCACTACCCCCCCCCCATTTAACTGCCTCATTTTCAATATATTACAAATTTAAAAACTTATTATTCGGTCAAATATAATTATTATTACTTTATTATTAGCCTAATAATCGAGAGTAATAAAAGGATTTTGGAGCTTTGATTCATCGAAATAAACAAGCCCAAATGAAATCAAACATTGCAATTACTTTCGTACGATTCTTAAAAGAGCTAGATGCCAATGTTACCAAAACTTCGGCAATGGACTATATAGAATCCCATCCTGAGCAGGGAAGTTTGCTATCTATAAGTGAAGGGCTGGAGCAATACAATATTGAAACTGCTGCCATACGAATTACTGAGGAGCAATTAGTCGAGATGCCAACACCATTCATTACGTTTTTCAAACGAAATGGTGGCACTTTTGGAGTAGTGAAAAGTTACAAAGACGGGATGCTTGAATGGTTCGACACCAACAAAGGAATGGTAAGCCAAGCATGGAGCGAGTTTCAGCAAGATTGGTCCGGTGTCGTGCTTTTGGCAGAAACCAATGAAATATCAGGTGAAAAAGATTACAAACAAAAAACCAATCAGGAGTTTCTTAGCAATAGCAGAGTACCATTAGGCTTATCACTAACAGCCATTGTATTTTTAGGGTTTTGGTTTTTAAACCCTTCCGATTTTGGATTTTATGCCAATGCACTATTACTGCTGAAAGCTACGGGAGCAGTACTCTCTGCATTGCTATTGGCAAAAAGTGCCAATACAGACAATGAGTTTGTAAACAAATTATGTAATGTGGGATCTAAAGTCTCCTGCCAGAGTATTTTGGACAGCCCAGCTGCTAAATTAACATCATGGCTTAGCCTTTCTGATATTGGCTTTATCTATTTCTTTGCTTCACTCATTTCAATCCTAATGTTGGGAAACGATTTGTCCACCTTTTTAACTTATCATGCCGTTACAAGTGGCCTAGCACTAGCCTTTGGTGCTTATTCAATCTATTACCAAGGTAAAATAGCAAAAATGTGGTGTCCGCTTTGCTTAGGTGTCGTTGGGGTATTGACTCTGGAGGCTGTAATTGTCTTTGCTCTTTTTGAGCCATTATTTAGTTTAAAGCAAAGTTATGCATTAGCTACATTAGTTTCGCTAACCATTCCAATAGCCTTCCTTCTACTTTATAAAAATGAGCTAACAAAAGCAGCTGAAAGAGATGGTCTTAAAAATGAACTGTCTCGCCTAAAGGCCAACACCAAAATCATCGAAGCACTCATGGCCTCCCAAAAAGTCATGCCTTTTTTGCCAAAAGGAATAGGAATGGTCAGTATTGGTAATAAAGACGCAGAACACGTACTCACTGTTGTTAGCAACCCACTTTGTAACCCTTGTGCTAAAATGCATCAACGCATTGAAAAAGTTCTAGAGAAAACGGATAACTTAAGGTGCGACATAGTATTCACAACAAACCACGATGATATTGACATAGGTGGTAAGGTGGTACGCAAAATCTTAAGCTTACCGACCCTAATGCAAGAAGAAGCCATAAGTGAATGGTATAATAGTAATAACAGAAACTTTAATGATTGGAATAAAAAGTACCTTAATGTGGAAGAAAAAGAGGTTGCCGAGCTTTTTCGTAGAGAACAGAAACAATGGAATGATGATGCCGAAATAAAGTCTACTCCTACTTTATTTTATGATGGCAAAAAACTGCCAATGATCATTAAAGTAGAAGACTTGGAATTTGCAGCAACAATTAAAGCTAAGGCAACATTGTCATGAAAAGAATCTTATTCATCATACTGCCTTCTCCTAGTCATTATCATGCTTCATTTTCTTTTGCTAAAAAATTGAAAAGTGAAGGAATGCAGATAAGCTATGTTGGAACTCCACATTTGGAAGAAACTGTGACTAAAGAAGGCTTCCATTTTATGCACTGGCACTATACGTCGGAGTATGTTATCAAAACTTTAAAGGCTTTTTTGGGCGTGTTTTTAAAAAGTATATCTGACAAGTCCTTGCTAGAAACCAGAAAGGTAGATTACTGGCAAAACATCACAGATGTAAGAAAACTAATTATAGAATCAGGTGCTGAGCAAATATACCTTGATGAGCATTTATCGGAGTATTATATCTATTTCAATGATTTAAAAGTACAAACAAGAATTCTTTGCACTAAAATATCCTCAAGGAAGTCAAAGGGAATCCCTCCCATGGATTCGTACTACATTCCTTCCAACAGCTGGATCTCGAATATATACTGCGAAGTACTTTGGAAACTTAAAAACTTGAGAGATCAGCGGAAGAAACTTATTCATAGACTCGCATTTATTGGGCAAGATGAAAATAGCTTTTTAAAGGAATATTGTAAAGACAACAAAATTGACTTGAAGTCAACGCTAGATTATAAGAATTATTTCTACCCCAGCATTATCGGTCTTGAAAGAGTAATCTTAGGCAATAAGATTTTTGATTACCCATGGAGGAAAGTGCTTCCTACAGAAAGCTATGAGCTTTATGAGATCACAAGAAATGAGCAAAAGTACATGTCTCCAGCTTATCTTGATTTACTAGAAGAATGGTCAAAGCAAGCAAACAACAATAAGCATTTGCTTTATTTCTCATTTGGAACGGTCACTTATAAGGATGAGAATAGAGTTCAAATATTATTGGATAAAATCATCGCAATTGTAAAGAAAAGAGAAGATTTGGTTTTGGTGATATCAAAGAGTAATTACCAGCACGATTCCATAATTCATCCTAGGATACATAGCTTCCATTATGTCCCACAACTACATTTACTTACTTTTTGTGATTTAATGATCACTCATGGTGGCCATAACTCTATCAAAGAATGTATCCAAAAAAGTGTTAAAATGCTCGTATTCCCGCATATGGAAAACAATGACCAACCAGGCAATGCAGCTAGGGTAGAATTCGGAGGGCAAGGATTGATGGGTAAACTTACTAAAGATAGCGTTTCAACTATTTCCACGAAAATTGAAAAATTACTTTCAATTTATAGGATTGCTAAACCAAAGAAAGAAGCGAATGAAGATGGTTTAGAAACTTTAAAAAACCCTCATTTACAGTGTATTTGATCAAATAGTTAAATAAATTTTTAATTTTAAACATTACAAACATGAAAAAAATGATTTCGAAGTTCGCAGATTCTCTACTTTCAAGAGAAGAATTGAAAAGAGTGAAAGGTGGGTATGGCGGTTCATGTCATGCTCAAACATCAGTTCAGGGTCAAACCTTCCAGGGAACTATGGCTGAAGTTCAAAATTTTGCAGCAAACTCAGGTCTTCACTGGTGTTGTGACAGTTGTGGCTCAGCTAGTTGGATGTAATTTAGGAAAATCAAAATGAAGGCAATTGCCTTCATTTTGATTTTAAATATTAGATGAATCTTAATTAAAAAAATATGAAAAATATTCTACTCGTTCTTACAATAATTCTGTTGACAGGATGTTGGAAATCAACTGAAGATCAAAAGAATGAGGCAAGTTTAAATGACTCTGATTCTACAGGTACAATAACAATAATCTTTAATAAAGTCGATGAATTCGTAAAAGAAATACCAGTAACTGAAACTATTAAAATCTCATTAAACGATCCTGTAGTTTCATACGGAGAATTCAATAATTTGAATTATTTTGAACCTCAAATAGGCCTTGATACATTACTAATCAAAAGCAACCAAGCATACGTCTATTTAAATCATACAATTGGTTTTAATTATGAGCACAATTTTGTTTTAAAAACTGGAAAAACCTATTTTATAAAGTATGATGGAGAAAACCCATATGTAGATAAAACTGATGATAAGACCTTTAACAACTTAGATTTCTTGTTAAACAAGCAATACCAAGGCTTATACTCCAATCCGGTTAGTGGCTTTTTTAGAGATTTAACCTTTAGTTATTTAGTAGATAAAAAAAAGAGAGTTGGAACCTTAAAAAGCAGTTATGAAAATGCAAAAAAAAATATAAATAAGGAGTTTCAATTATTAGATTCACTCAATACTATTGGACAATGGAGTACTCATGCATTGGAATATTATACTCAAAGAAATACGGCGAAAAGACTTAAAAATGAACTTGATGCTAACATTCTAATAGCCAAAGATCGGCTGAGAGATGAATTAAATGAATTATCCATTGCAAGTCGCTATAAGGAGCAGTTGCTGAAAAAGGTTTGTTCGACTTATATTTATAGTTTGCTTAAAAAGGTAAACTACGAGGACGGAATAAATCGGGACTACAGCGATGTCTTCTTTTCAATTGATTCCAGTGGTATTTTCAACCAAACAGACAAGCGGTTTCTTTTAAATAATATCGTTCATTTGGCCAGACTTAATTCAGTAAATGAGTTTACAACCTTAGAAGAAGCATTCAATAAAATATTTGAAAAGAAATATGACAATCCATCTCAGCCAATTGTTGATAAGAAAGACAAGGGACTAGATTCGAGTGATTTACTTTTAAAAAACGAACTAGACGAATCCTTTTCTCTAAATAACATATTGAAAAGTGGTAATGCCAAATTGTATTATGTAGATGTGTGGGCTAGTTGGTGTGGGCCATGCCGTAAAGAAATACCCAAATCTTTAGAATTATCGAATAAATACAAAGACCTCGGTGTAATCTTTTTATACTTATCCATTGATGACAACATTAAAAACTGGAAAAAAGCCCTAATTTCAGAAGGCATGAAAGGAAATGTAAATAGTTTTATAGCACCTTCATTTAATGAAACATTATTTGCCAAAAAGTTTAAAATCTCTTCTATTCCACGTTATTTAATCTTTGACTCAAAAGGAAATCTTATTATCGATGATGCAATTAGACCGTCTGCTCCGAAGTTTGATGAGCTTATAAATAGTTTGTTGGAAAATTAGTTTTATGTACTTTTTCGGCCTTTGGGTTCTTTATGTTCTCCATTTGAATTATGAATTCTAGCTAAAACTACTTTTAATTATGTCTTTTGTCTTTGAAGGTTTTGTAACAACACTTTTAGAGTCAAGTTTTTGCTACCAGTTGGATGAGATAAGCCTTGTTTTCTTATTTGTATCAGTTAATTTTTTCAAAAGTCCGCTTGAACAAACATTATTACTTTATTATTACTAAAATAATAATTGTTCAAGTGGTTTTTATTGATTTTTGAACTTAAACATCTTGAATTTCAAGTATTCAATGAAGAAGTTCTCCCACTTACAGCAAATGGACGCCATGGATTGCGGGCCTACGTGTTTGCGTATGGTTGCGAAGCAACTGGGGAGGAATTTTTCTGCACAGCAATTGCGTACTGCGGCGGAGATTGGCAAAGATGGGGTAAACTTGCTCGGTATAGCAAAAGCAGCAGAGAAAATAGGCCTAAAAACACTGGCAGTAAAGGTGAGTCTAGAGCGGCTAGTGGCGGAGGCTCCTATGCCATGTATTGTCCACTGGGCTCAAAATCACTTTGTGGTCGTATATAAAGCCACCAATAAAAAAGTATATGTTGCCGACCCTGCAAAGGGTTTATTAACATATACTCACAAGGAATTTAGCTCTCAATGGGTAACAACCCTTGTAGATGGGGAGCAAACAGGAATAGCCCTTTTGCTAGAAACTACACCTGCTTTTTTCAATACAGATAACGAGGAAAAGTACACTGGTAAGAGTCTTGCTTCATTCTTCCAGTATTTTATCAGGTATAAGTCCTTGGTAATGCAATTGGGTTTTGGCTTGCTGGCAGGGTCTACCATACAGCTTATCATGCCTTTTCTTACCCAAGGTGTGGTGGATACGGGTATCCAAACTCGTAATCTCAATTTTATTTACATTGTATTAGCAGCTCAGCTCATGCTCTTTGCAGGTCGTATGTCAATAGATTTTTTAAGGTCTTGGATTCTGCTTCATATTAGTACTAGAATCAACCTTTCCATTTTATCCGATTTTCTGAGCAAGCTGCTCAAGCTGCCTGTTTCGTATTTTGAGAGTAAGCAAACTGGAGATATCATGCAAAGGATAGGCGATCACAGGCGAATAGAGTCGTTTCTTACTGGTACTTCGCTCAATGTGCTGTTTTCTATGTTCAATTTGGTAATTTTTAGCTTTGTATTGGCCTATTATCACCTTACTATTTTTGGTGTGTTTGTGGCTGCATCTGTGCTGTATTCCGTTTGGATTGTGTTGTTTTTACGATATAGAAAAGTATTGGACAATAAGCGATTTGCTCTTTCATCTCAAAACCAAAGTTCGCTAATCTCTCTCGTGCAAGCTGTGCCAGAGCTAAAACTTAACAATGCCACCATGCGAAAACGCTGGGATTGGGAGAATATCCAAGTAAAACAATTCAAGCTTAGCATGAAGTCGCTCGCCTTGCAACAATATCAACAAGTGGGAGCTTTATTTATCAATGAAGGCAAAAACATCTTTATCACTTTTGTGGCTGCCACAGCAGTAGTAAATGGCCAAATGACGCTTGGAGCCATGATGGCAATACAATACATTATAGGTCAACTCAATAGCCCAGTGGAGCAACTAGTAGGTTTTATACAGCACTTGCAAGATGCTAAACTCAGCCTAGAGCGACTCAATGAAGTTCACGAAATGGAAGAAGAAGAACCAGCAGGTAAAACTTTCATTCACTCCCTCCCATCGGATAAAAGTATCAATATTGAAAATCTTAACTTCACTTATCCTGGTGCAGGTAATGAGCCAGTATTGAGCGATATTAACTTGCATATTCCTGAGGGGAAGGTAACTGCCATTGTAGGTAGTAGCGGAAGCGGTAAAACAACGCTTTTAAAATTACTCCTCAAATTTGTGCAAGCCCAAAAAGGACAAATTAGAATTGGCTCTACCCAGCTAAATGCAATCTCACATGATTTCTGGCGAATGCAATGTGGTACTGTGATGCAAGATGGCTATGTTTTTAGTGATTCTATTGCCAATAACATCACCATCAGCGATGAAAATCCTGACTTACATAAGCTCATGCATGCCGTAAAAGTGGCTAATATTCAGGAATTTATAGAAGAACTTCCGCTCTCCTATAATACAAAGATCGGAAGCGAAGGAAACGGAATTTCACAAGGCCAAAAACAACGCTTATTCATCGCAAGAGCGGTGTACAAAGACCCCGAGTACTTATTTTTTGATGAGGCAACCAATGCCCTAGATGCAGAGAATGAAAGAGTAATCATGGATAACCTAGAGGAGTTCATGAGAGGAAAAACCGTAATTGTAGTTGCACACAGGCTCAGCACCGTTAAAAATGCGGATCAAATCATAGTTTTGGAAAAAGGAAAAGTTGTGGAAATAGGCACACATGCTGAATTAAGTTTTGCAAAAGGGAGGTATTTTGATTTGGTGAAGAATCAGTTGGAGTTGGCGGTTTAGTCTTACTTAGCATTCGGCTTTCAGCTGGTGGCTTTCGGCCTTTTAAAATTTGTGAGTTGGGGAAGTTGTGAGTTGGGAATTAGGCAATAGGGAGGAGAAAGGAATTAAGTAGAACCCTTCGACTCAGCTCAGGGCGAGTGGAACAAGGGAATAGGTTTTAAGACAAAGGGAATGTCAAGGGCATCGAGTTTAGCCGAAATGCGGTAAGCTGGTGAATGGAAATAAAACTTCGTGATTCTTGAACTGAGCATGGTCGAAGTTTGGTGTCCTTTTAGCGAAAAAAAATAACGGAGAAGAAATCAAAAAAGTGAAAGAAAAGGAAGGTAACAACATTTCGGAGAAGCTCCTTAGGACAGACATCATGTCTCTGCTCGGAGGAAAAGGACTGCCTCAGAAAGACGGTTTCTTTATTAATCCTTCACCTCCTGTAAAACCACCCAAAGTTGAAGTCAGCCAAGACGACAATCATAGACCTCGTGTTCCAGAACTCATCAATAACCAAGTAGATGAGGTATTAAACAAACCGCCACAATGGCTTGTGAGATGGGGAACAGGAATATTTCTAGGTATTTTGTGCTTACTTATAGGCATTACTTGGTTTGTAAAATATCCTGATTTGGTGACATCTGGTATTAGCTTAAAATCTGTAAATCAGCCTAAACCCATCATAGCGAAAAATGGTGGAAGGCTAGAAAAGCTTTTTGTAGCAAATGGTGAAATAGTAAATAAAAACCATTTACTCGCTTTTTTTGAAAGTACGGCGAAACATGAGGAAGTTCTAGCATTGGACAAGGAAATAGCCACTTTGGTTACTTATGCCAATGAGGAGAACCTTTCTAAAATTCATTCGGCTCAGATTCCCAATTTCTTCTCACTTGGAGAAATGCAACGATCATATCAAGTATTTCAACAAGCTTTAGTAGCTTCTAAAACTTCCTTGATTAATGGTACACTCGTTCAAAAGAAAAGTACCGTCTCCAAGGACATTGGTATTTACAATGTGATGAATGAAAATGCCTTGAATCAACTCAAACTGCAAGCCAAGGATTTAGAACTAAGTAAACAAGAATGGGATTCCAAAAAGCGACTTCAAGAGAAAGGGTTTGTAGCAATGGTTGATGTGACAAATGCAGAGAGCCAATACCTCAGTAAACTTCAAGCTTATGAGCAGTCAAAAGCCAACCTTGAAAACACCAAGATGAGCAAAAATCAAAAGTTTCAAGAGATTTTGGAATTAGACAAAACAATAGACGAACAAAAAAACGGGCTTTTTCAAGCGATCTATACCCTCAAAAGTGAAATTGAGGCTTGGAAACAGCAATATGTGGCCTATGCACCAAGCAAAGGCAAGGTGAATTACCTAGCCGATATTCAGGAAAACCAACAATTGAAACCAAGTCAAGAACTGCTTTATGTATTGCCAGAGGATTCAGATTTCTATGGAGAAATGAAAGTTGGTCAGTTTAACTTTGGGAAAGTAAAAAAAGGACAAGATGTAATTGTGAAACTCCAAAGTTACCCTTATCAAGAATTTGGAACAGTAAGGGGCCGATTGGAATATATTTCAGAAATCCCATCCGATACGACCTATTTGCTCAAAATCGCCTTCCCAAATGGTTTAATTACTTCGTCTAATCAACCGCTTAACTTTAGAAATGGTATGGCTGGAACTGGCGAAATTGTAACTGAAGACCTTCGGCTTATGGAAAAGTTGATTTTCAACGTGAAAAAATCATTTGTACGATGAGAATTTTTCTTTTCTTATTGTTTCTATTATTTAGCTTTATTACCAAAGCCCAAAAAGGCATGTCACTAGAGGATTGTATCAACTATGCATACGAGCACAGCCCTATTGTGAAACAAAGTACAATTAACCTCGAAAAAAGTGACAATAGTCTTGAACGATCAAAAAAAGCCTTTTTCCCCACCATTTCAACAGGTTTCTCACAAGGATTAAACTCTGGTCGTAGTATTGATCCATTTACAAATGATTTTGTACAACGGACTATCGCTTCCAACTCTTATTCTGTAGGTTCGAATCTTGCGATTTTCAATGGTTTTGCAAACAAGTACCAGATTGAACTTAACGAACAGAACTTCGCTACAAGTAAGCTAGAAATTGAAAGGGTAAAGTTTGACTTAGGTAACAATGTTACTATTGCCTACATGAATGTACTCATGGCCCAAGAATTGGAACAGTTTAACACTGAGAACAAAGAACTCTTAAAGGTAGAACTGGCAAGAGTATTGGCACTTGTAAAAGAAGGACAGTTACCCAAAACTGACATCATAGACATGAACGCAAGAATGGCTTCATTGGACTATGAAATCACAAGTGCACAACAAGCTATCAAGAATTCAAAACTTTCACTTGCGAGATTGATGTATTTCAATGATTTTGAGCAGCTTTCAATTAAATCCATTCCACTGAATAGGGATAGTTTTAAAACACAACCCGAAAACAAATTGATTGCTATTCAGAAACTCCCTGCTTACAAAATTGCATTTCAAGGTCTCCAAAATGCCAACATAGCCATGAAACTTGCACAAACTGAAAAATTGCCAAGTGTTTCTCTAAATGTTGGTTTGGGTACAGGTTATTCCAGTGTGGCTGCAAACGAAACCCCGTATTTTAACCAAATTGGTAGAAATTTCAATCAATCTGGACGCTTGAGCATCAATTTCCCAATCTTTACAAATGGTCAAATAAAATACAAAACCCAAGAAGCAAAGCTAGACAAATTAATAGCCGAAAGTCAAATAAATCAAACGAGGTTTGAACTCACCCAAGAAGTACAAGAAGCTATTTTACTAGTAGAGGCGGCTCAAGCAAAATACAAGAGTGCTATTATTCAACTAGAAGCTCAAAACGCTTCGTTAAATGCTGCTAAAGAACGTTTTTTTGAAGGTTTAATCAATAGCATAGAACTTAATACGGTGCAACAAGCTGTCAACAAAGCAAACTCCGATCTTATCATTAGTAAATACGAATATTACTTCAGAGGGTTAGTTTTGGAGAGGTATTGAGTGTTATAAGAAAAAAGATTATTACATTATTATTATCTTTTTGATAAAATCTAAGAAAATTGTTTAAAATCTTTGTCACTGAAGTTTGATCAACCTTCTACATTAAAATTTTAACTTTAAACAATTACAAAAATGCAAAAAACGTTAGCTGATTTTCAGCAAAACCAATTGTCAAAAAATGAGATGTCGGAATTAAAAGGTGGCTATATCTCAGAAGGCGGAACTTGCAATGCCAAATGTTCTGCTACCAATAATGGAGTTTATGAATGGTCAAGGGCAAATAATACGTTAAGTCGAGATCAAGCTATTTCGAATGCCGCATCCTGCAATGCTGCCGGCGGGCAAGGTTATTGGTGTTGTGCAAGTTGTCCATAATTTATTGCTAACTGGAACGGTCAGTTAAAAGACCGTTCCAATATTGTTTGAACAAAAAGATGAAAATAATTCATGTTATTATTAGTTTCGCATTTATAAGCTGTCACGATTTAAAAAAGGCAGAAAATCAGATCCTAAGTGAAGAAATTGTAGAAAATTCATCCATAGTTTGCAATTTCGATCCTAAAAGGGAAGGTGCTGTTTACTATGATCCTTACTATGATCGATTAATAATTCAACCAAATGATACTTTTAATATTAAATCTTTTGAAAAGAATGTATTTATTGAGTTTGGTTCTGGAGACTATACGAGCTATTATATTTTAAAACCAAGATTATTTACAAGGTTCGAATCAAGCGAAAACTTTCTAAAACCAATTGGACTTGATGAAAAGCAAAGCCGAGAACTAGGTTTCTATGAGGCTTATAAAAAACGATTCGGTAATATTGACAACGAGGAGTTTCTGGCAATCCGTTCGCTATGGGGTAAAAAATATATTGAAAAACCTGAACTGAGAGATGAGCAATTTGAAGAAGACTTAACCCGACAATTGTTGTTTTTGGATGAATATACAAAGGATCATCATCTTGATGAAGACTTTTTGCTAGTTTGGACAAATTTCTTCAAATACAGAAAGTATGAAAAATTAGTTTTTTTGCAACCAATGGTTTTCGATCAAATAGGTGACGAATATGTTAATAGCGTTTGCCACTTGGTTGACACTATTCAAAATGACGATCTTTTGTACCTAAGACCTTATCAAAATACCCTATTAAGTCTTGCCTATACCATATGGCTAAAAGAAAAAGGTAATGATTCACAACCTGAGTTTGAAAGTCGATTAAAAAGTATTGGAAAACATTTTAAAGGTAAGTCCTTGGATTTCTTAAAAATGACACTTATTAAAAGTCAAATATTGGAATCAAGATTAACTTTTAATCAGATAAAACCCTTTTACGAAAAATTTATTAGCACTTGTCCACACGAAGATTACAAAAATAATATAAAAGACTTTTTCGTAAAAGATACTAATGTTGAAGCTGGGGCTTTTGTGGATATAAATCAAGAAGCCGTAGATTTAAAGCAACTTATAAAAAACAATAAATTAACCTACGTGGATTTTTGGGCGTCTTGGTGCAAACCATGTATAGAGGAGTTTAGACATAAAAATGAATTAGCCTCGCTTTTCAAAGGGAAAGGAGTTGGATTTGTTTTTTTATCTATTGATCAAGATTATGACAAATGGAAAAGTAGCTCATTAAGGCTGTTGAAAGGTGAGAATTCTTTTTTTGAAATGAATAGCGATTCAACTCTCTCCAAACAACTCGCTGTAAAGGAAATTCCGCGATATGTCATTTTTGATCAATCTGGAAACCCAATTGTTCAAACTGCTCTTCGACCTTCCGATCCGAAACTTAAAGTACAATTGAACGAATTGTTAAAAAGGTATTGAGTAATAAAAGGACATATTCAATCTTCAAAAATTATAGCCCAAAGGATTAAGTTTATAGCTTAATCCTTTTTTTGTGCCTTTTCATTCGTGGATGCGAATCTATTCTTCTATTTTTGTTGCCATATTTAATCAAAGTCTATTTTAATGCAAATCTCAGAATTAGAAAACATTGCCTCGCAAGTTCGCAGAGACATCGTGAGAATGGTACATGGTTGTGCTTCAGGTCATCCAGGTGGATCGCTAGGATGTACGGACCTTTTGGTCGCATTGTACTTTCAGCAAATGAAAATTAATAACCGTAAAGGAAAGGGTGGTCACTTATCATTCAAAATGGATGGCGAAGGTGAAGACCTATTTTTCTTGTCAAATGGCCACATTTCACCCGTTTTTTATTCTGTTTTGGCACATAGAGGATATTTTGACAAAAGTGAACTTGCAACTTTCAGAAAGCTAGATTCTAGGTTACAAGGACACCCAACTACCCACGAACACCTTCCAGGTATTAGAATCGCTTCTGGTTCTCTTGGACAAGGTATGTCAGTAGCAATAGGTGCTGCTCTTGCCAAAAAACTTAATGGCGATGACAGCTTCGTTTATGTTCTCATGGGAGATGGTGAGCAGCAAGAAGGGCAAGTATGGGAAGCGGCACAGTTTGCCCCACACCATAAAGTTGACAACTTGGTTGCAATCATTGACTTCAATGGTCAGCAAATAGACGGTTCTACCAACGAAGTAATGAACAATCGCGATTTGAAAGCGAAGTACAAAGCTTTCGGCTGGAACGTAATAGAATTGAAAGAAGGAAATAATATGGCCGAAGTAGTTCGTATCATGAGAAAAGCCAAAAGAGCAACTGCTGGTAAAGGAGTACCTACAATGGTGCTTATGACTACAGAAATGGGTGCTGGAGTTGATTTCATGATGGGAAGCCACAAATGGCACGGTATTGCTCCAAACGACGAGCAATTAGCAGCTGCATTGGCACAACTTCCAGAAACACTTGGCGATTATTAACCCTCTTAAAGAAGACATTCGATGAAAAAATATACATACACAGAAAAGCAAGACACAAGATCGGGATTTGGAGATGGAATGACCGAGCTTGGTCGTACCAATCCTAAGGTTGTTACCCTATGTGCGGACCTTGTAGGCTCGCTCAAAACAGCTACTTTTATAAAAGAAAACCCAGAGCGTTTTTTCCAAACAGGAATTGCAGAAGCAAACATGATGGGAATAGCAGCTGGTTTAACAATAGGCGGTTATATCCCATACCCTACTACTTTTGCAAACTTTGGCTCAGGTCGTGTTTATGATCAAATACGCCAATCAATTGCTTATTCAGATAAAAACGTAAAAATTGCCGTTTCTCACGCAGGTTTAACGCTTGGAGAAGATGGAGCAACACACCAAATATTGGAAGACATTGCTATGATGCGTGCCATGCCAAATATGACGGTGATAAACCCATGTGACTACAACCAAACCAAAGCAGCAACAATCGCATTGGCTTCTCATGTAGGACCAGCTTATTTAAGATTTGGAAGACCAAAAGTGCCAATTTTCACTGATCCAAACCAAAAATTTGAAATCGGTAAAGCATGGATGGTTAATGAAGGCACTGACGTATCTATTTTCGCTACAGGTCATTTGGTATGGGAAGCAATACAAGCTGGAGAGGTTTTAGCAGCAAAAGGAATTAGTGCTGAAATAATTAACATCCACACGATCAAGCCATTGGACGTTGACGCAATCATCAAATCAGTAAGAAAAACTAAATGTGTGGTAACTTGTGAAGAGCACCAAGCAAATGGAGGTTTAGGCGATGCTGTCGCTCAAACATTAGCTAGGTCTTTCGTTGCTCCACAGGAATACATAGCTGTCAATGACTCTTTTGGAGAAAGTGGTACACCAGAGCAACTGATGAAAAAATACGGACTATCTTCTGAAAACATTGTAGAAGCAGTTCAAAAAGTAATAGCAAGAAAAGGATAAATTACAAAAGGGCTGCAAAGCCCTTTTTTTATGCATAAAGATCAAGATATTATAGAATTGTTAAGTGACCCAGCTCAGCACGAGCTGGCATTTAAAATGATAGTAAGTAGCTATAAAGAGCGGCTTTATCATGTTATCCGTAAGATTTTGATTGATCATGATGATACAGATGACGTGTTGCAAGATGCTTTTATTAAGATTTGGAAAAATCTAGATAAATTTAGAGGCGATGCCAACCTTTACACATGGGTATACCGAATAGGGACAAATGAAGCACTGAGTTATCTTCGTAAGCGAAAGAATACTCAAAACATCTCAATGGACGACAACCCAGAGTTGATGTCCATGCTTGAAAGTGCCTCAAAAGGTAGCCAAATGACTGGTGACGAAATATCATTTAGATTGCAAAAGGCTGTACTTGCTTTGCCAGAAAAACAGCGTCTTGTGTTCAATATGAAGTACTTTGATAAACTTAAATACGAAGAAATAGCAGAAATCACCGAAACAAGTGTTGGGGGCTTGAAAGCAAACTATCACATGGCGGTTAAAAAAATTGAAGAAATTCTAACTGAGAAATAAACCTTTGATCATTATAAGTGTCTAAAAAACAGTTATGAAAAAGAAAATCTCTAACATATCGCCTAACGAAAAGGAATTCGAAGCACCATCCGGCTATTTCGATAACCTAGAATCGAACCTATTTGATAAAATATCGAAGAAGGGTTTTATTTTGGAGTCGAATATTCCTTTTCCATTTAATGCACCTGAAGGTTACTTTGCTCAACTGGAAGAAGATGTTTTTGATCAAACAATTCGTATTCAACCGCAGTTGAAGATTACTCACAAGAGAAATTTTGCACCGTGGTATAGAATAGCAGCTGCCTTATTAATTGCTAGTGGTTTTTCATTTTGGTATTTTGGTCAAGGTGAACCACAAAATGAAATGGCACTTGCCGACATTAGCAATGAAGAAATTTTGGCTTATTTAGGAGAACAAGAACTTAATACTGATGACATATATTCACTATTTCCTGAAGAGGTAATGCTAAATGATGTATCTGAAGACGAGATGCTTGATTATGTGGATGTAGATATGCTAACGGACATTTAACAACATGAAAAAAATATTATTTATACTCCTCTTTTCTTTAACATTTGTTCATTCATATGGACAGGATAAGAAAAGCGACCGAAGAGAGGCCCTAATGGCCTTAAAAGTAGGTATGATAACCGAGAAAGTTAACCTTACTGCTGACCAAGCAGAGAACTTTTGGCCTGTTTACAATGAGTATTCTCATGAAAAAAGAGAACTGAACAGAAACATGAGGAGAGAGATGCATAAATCTACTCAAGACGAACTTACTGATAAGGATAGAATGGCATCTCAAGACAAGATTCTCAAGCTTAGAGAGGCCGAGATTGATCTTACTAAAAAATATAGAGAGCGACTGCTCAAAATTATTAATCCAAAGCAATACGCAGACCTCCAAGTAGCCGAAGAAAGTTTTAATCGGATGCTTTTAGAAGAACTTAGAAAAAGAAAAGAGCGATCAAATAATTGATCGCTCTTTTTTTATGTCGTAAATGTTTATTCTTTATTTACTTGGAACTAACACACCATCAGCAACAAAAGTAAGTTCTTTTTTAGGATCCTTAATTTTTGCGACTTCTTCAGCAGACTTTCCAGCATCTTTAGCATAATGCTGTAATTCATCTACAGGAGTTGTTTTCACACTAGCTTCTCCTTCAAAAATGATCTTTTTACCCGAAATGTCCTTTGGCACGAAGAAACCATAATCTTTAAATGTAACTCTCATGCTCTCGCCATTGTCCAATTTCACAGTCATCCAACATCCCTTTACTTGACACACTGACTCCACAACACCTTCAACTTTTACGTTTTTGCTTTCTGAAGCATCCAAAGTAATTAACTCTGAAACAGGTTTTGCGTTATTCTTTTTTACTTTCTTTCCAAAAGAATCATATGATTGAGCACTTGCAACTAGGGCAAAGCACATCACACTTGTAATTGTTAAAATCAGTTTTTTCATTTTTCGTTTTTAGTTAAATACCTCTACCCAGCCTTTGCAGGTTTTGGCGTTGTTGAGAATGATTTCGTAAAAATATACATCAGGTTTTACATTTCCTCCCCAGTCATTCTTATAATTCATATTTTCATATAAAAGTTTGCCCCAGCGATTATAAATTCTCAATGTGGCTTCTCCCACTCCTATCACGAAGGTATCGTTTTTACCGTCGCCATTGGGACTTATGGCATTGGGTATAATTCCGTCTCCATCTGGAATGTTAAGTGCTAGTTCACTACTTAGTATACACCCTATTTTGTTTTTGGCGTCAACTCTTACATTATATGTACCAGCATCTCGGTATTTATAATTATTGGGAACAACTCCTACTAGACTATCTCCGTTTCCCATTTGCCATACGTAAGAGACAACTTTATCATTGGACTCTAAATCAAATTCCAATTCAAAAGGCTTACCACAATTATAAATGATATTGCTTGAAAAAACAGGCCCAAAACTCTCATCAATAGTTACATGAATGTCTTTAAAAGGCTTACAGCCATCTTCGTAGAAGGTTTGCACTCGATACGTACTAGACTTAAGTGGAGCAACTATGATATTATCGCCAATGGTTTTTTCCAAATCTTCACCCGTCCAAGTAAACTCCTCTCCTGCCCCAAAAGCCTCAAGTTTTATTTCGTCTCCTTTACAAATTTCTAAATCCAAGGTTGTATAAAAATCGGGTTTATCATTTGTAACCTCTGCTTTTATCTTTCTTTTGGTAGAACATATAGCATTTGATATCGTTACTTCAAACTCTGTACTTTCTAATGGTTCAGCGGTAACTGCTGCCGACGTACTGTTTGAAACCAAGTTTGCAGGCAACCAAGAGTAAGTGTCTCCTCCTGAAGCAAACAGGTTAACTGTTCCGCCGGGGCACAAAACGGTGTCGTTACTAATTTTGGTAGGAAAAGGAATTACCTTAATTGTTCTTGTAATGGAATCACTCGCACTGCAATTCAATTTGTTGTAAGCCGATAGCTTTATTTCGTAGGTTCCTTCTTTCAAGAAAGTATAATCAAAACTCTCTAACCTTGTTGCCGCTGTGTCGTCAATTGCCCATTCATAGGTAAGAGCTCCAGTACTCTTATTTTTAAAATCGAGTTTAGTGGTATTGCATACAATTTCTGGATTTACTTTATCCCCATCCAAAATATTGAAATCTGCTTTTAAAGCAGAAATGTCAAACTTGAAGGCTGCCAAGTTACAATTACTGTTGCCGTGTTTTGTTTCGTATGCATTTTTAAGTGGAAACTGTACGGAACCTATTCCGTCCTGTGCCCTACACACGCAAGCTGTATGATAAATAACTCCATTTTTGTCAAAACGACATGTTCCACCGTCTAGGTGATCTCCTCTTCCTAAATTAGGATCTGGTGGATCTGAAGAACCAAAAAATGTTCCATAAAGCAAAGACCTTGCACCTGCTTCTAAAATTGCAAAATAGAAATTGGATCCGGTGGTTTCTTTTTGGTAAGCATCTTGAGAAGTGGGCAATCCAAGGGTCGTACTATTCTCATTAAAACCATTATTAGCATTTACTTTCCCTCCCCAGCCTGCTAAATATATATTCCCGCATTTATTAACTAAGAAAGCCGTTGGTACAATGTCGATGATACCTACTCCCCTACCCGATCCAAAGACAGTGGAGAAAACTGATTTTTTCAAATCATTACTTAAGCAATGAACAAACTGCCCACTATTGGCATTTCTGTATACCCCTGGACTAACTGCATATTGCCCCTCTGTAAGTCCAAATACATAAACTTGACCTTCATTATCAAGGTCGAGAAACATTCCTAAGTCTTCTTCCTTAGTTCCTATATAAGTCAGTGCAACTAATTTATCAGCAACGTATTTTGCAACAAAGCCATCCATCTCTCCAGCTAAACTGCTTTGGTAGGTCCCATTTGTTGCTCCTATATCTTTACTAATGGTGCTTCCAACTACAAATACTTCTTTTTTCTCGTTTACCCTGATTCCATAGGCTGCATCATAAAACTCTCCACCTAAAAAGGAAGACCACTCAAGTCGACTAAGATCTCGGTTGAGTCTACAAACTAAAGCATCATTGGAGCGATTCAACTTTTCGCCATTTACAATAGGGAAATCACCAGAAAGAGAAGTCGTTGCTAGGTAAATTTTGTCTTCATTATCTACATATACTTCGCCTCTAAATTCATCGCCATAGTTTTTGATTTTCAAGGCTCCATTATTATGAATTCCATCATTATTTGAGCCTCCTAAAAATGTACTGCCAACTAACTTATCACCATTTGGACCAAGTACAGTTACGAAAATATCAGTCCCGTTGAGATAGTTGATACTTGTAGTAATTGGAGCTCCTATGAGCCTTGGTCCACCTGCAAAACTAGCATCATATGCTCTCGGAGTTACAGGAAAATTAGGAGATGATGTGGTGCCAAAGACTACTAGTTCACCCCGAGAATTAACGACTAAACTATGCGATACCTCAGAAGCTTCTCCTCCCAAAAATGTTGAATACAACAAGCTTTTTCCATCTTTACTATATTTCTGGATTACAATATCTGTAATGCTACCTTCAAATGTATTAGAAGACGCTCCGGCAGCAGCTTGTTGGTAACCGGCTGACGAAATAGGAAACGAAGGGCCAAAAACAGTTCCTCCTGCATACAAATTACCATCGTCGTCGTAAGTGGCGGTTTGTGCCCAATTGTCGGATACACCACCAGAATAGGTAGAAAATACAAGCTCTGGATCTATGATAAGATCCTTTGACTTATCGTAAGTTGCTAGTTTAAAACTGACCACATTTTTGTCAACCCTAAACCCTGAACCTACCTTTTGTTTTGAACCATTGGAATCTTGAAAGCTATAAGGTGGAAACTCTTTTATCAGACCTAAAATTGTTGATACCTCCAATCCATTATTATTAAACTTGGGATGGTGCTTGTCATCATAAACCAACTTAATGTCACTAGGGTTTCCTCCTTTTCGGACAATGAACTCGTACTTTATTGATTCACCTAAACTATAAATTCGGAAGTCAATATTTTCTAAAACATCACCAAAGAGCAGGTCTCTATACGCCTTTACGTTACTTTTCCATTTGGATGGATCTTTACCAATAAAATAATTGTATGTTCCTTGTACGGCTTGAGATTTGAGAGATTTATGGAAGTTCCCTTCCAACACATTTACAGTAACCCTGTCGCTACGGAGTGCTACCCGTGCTTGGCTATTAGATTGATAAGGGTGCGAAAGCTTTTCATAGAACTGGTACTCCAATCCTCGTTTTGTAACAAGTAATACTCCACCAGGAATGTCACTTTTGAAAAGGATGTCTTCATGCCATTGGCCTAGATTTTCGATAAAGGTAAAACCTGATGAAGGTTCACTTGCCATCAAAAATTGACTCAACCCAAGAAATAGACCAAGAAGTACGCCTTTCATTCTCACAGTTTGAATTACTTCTTAAAATTAGTAATATCAATCTGTTCTTCACAGAAATTATACTCTGTTTTGTTATTTGAGGAGATAATTAATATTCTTTCCTTAGAAAACGCTTGAACATTTTCTAAATACCAGACAACACCTTGATCATCAAGGTTTGTTGTAGGTTCGTCTAAAAGGACACAATCGCTTTGAAAGAATAAAGCAAATGCCAACTTTAAGCGTTGCTTCATTCCCGACGAAAACTGATTTATAAACTTGTCTTTGTGGGCGGTCAGAAACACCCTTTCTAAAAACGCTTCTTCATCCATTCCTGAGACAAAAGGGCGAAATTTGGCATGAAATCTTAAAGATTCGAGCAAAGTCAGTTCCTCTATAAGTTCCATATAAGGAGCAGCAAATGAAATGTGACTGTGTATATCGTCAGGATCTAAAGTCTTTTCGTCAACGACGTACTTTAGTTCTCCTTTTGACGCCGGATTGATACCAGAGATAATACTGATTAAGGTAGACTTACCTGAACCGTTACTACCTAAAATTGCATATGATTTACTAGTATGAAATGTATAGCTGAGGTTTCTAAAAATCCATTCATTTTTAAATTTCTTGGCTATATTCTCAAGCTCAATTCTCAAAAAAGGTCGTTTTTAATAGTCCCTGATTTAATAATTCCACGCTCCGAAGATCGAATGAAATTCAAAACTTCGTCTCTTTCAGTGGTAGCTTCAAGCTCAAGTTCAATCTTGTTCATTGCTTCGCTGTTGTTAAGCCCTTTGAGGTACAAAATCCTGTATAGCTCTTGAATTTCGGCTATTTTCTCATTTGTAAAACCTCTTCTTCTTAAACCAATTGAGTTTACTCCAGCGTAAGAAATAGGTTCTCTTGCTGCCTTTGCGAATGGTGGTACGTCTTTTCTTACCAAAGAGCCACCCGCGATCATTGCATGGTTACCAATTTTAACAAACTGATGTACAGCACTTGTTCCACCAATAAACACATGGTCTCCTACGCTGATATGACCTGCAAGCTGAACACAATTTGCAAGTATAACTGAATCCCCAAGGATACAATCATGAGCAATGTGTACATATGCCATTATAAGGCAGTTTGCACCTACAACGGTTTTGTACTTGTCTGTAGTACCTCTATTAATGGTTACACATTCCCTTATAGTGGTATTGTCACCGATTTCCACGGTTGTGTACTCTCCCGCAAATTTGAGGTCTTGCGGAATTGCTGAAATCACAGCACCAGGAAATATTTTACAGTTTTTGCCAATTCTTGCTCCTTCCATGATTGTCACATTGGATCCTATCCAAGTACCTTCGCCTATTTCTACGTCCTTAGAAATTACGCTAAAAGGTTCGACAACTACATTTTGTGCAATTTTTGCTTCTGGGTGAATATACGCCAGGGGTTGATTCATTTTTTAGAAGTAATAGTTTTTAAGATTTTTTGACAAGCCTTGCAGTCATTTCCACACTGCACACTACTTTTTTACCTACCCAGGCCTCACCTTGCATCTTCGCGACACCAAGTCGTATGGGCGAAAGTAAAGTACATCTAATAACTAACGTATCTCCTGGCAAAACATTTTTATAGAACCTACATTTATCAATTCCAACTAAATATGGCCAGTAAGCTTCTGGTTCTCCAGTAGATGTAAGTACTAAAACTCCACCTACTTGTGCAATGGCTTCCACTTGTAATACACCAGGCATTACAGGGTTTTCTGGAAAATGTCCAGTAAACTGAGGCTCGTTCATTGTCACGTTTTTAATACCAACAACCGTAGTACCGTCCAATGAAACAACTTTATCCACTAATTGGAATGGATACCTATGTGGTAACAACTTTGCAATTCCATTGATATCATAAACTGGCTCCGCATCTGTGTCGTAAGTTGGTGGTGCTTTATCTGCATCCGCAATTGCTTTTCTAATCGCTTTTGCAAGGCCAACATTGGCCGCGTGACCAGGACGAGCGGCTAAAATATGTGCTTTAATTGGTCTACCTACTAGTACTAAATCACCTATCAAATCTAATAGCTTATGCCTTGCAGGTTCGTTTTGAAACTTAAGTGGTACATCATTAACGATTCCTGACTTTCCGATAGAAATTCGCTCTTTCCCTAGCATTTTGGCTAGTTCATCCACTTTTTCCTCGCTAACTTCTTCTTCAGCAATAACGATGGCGTTGTTGATATCACCACCTTTTATTAAGCCTGCTTTAAACAGCTTTTCTAGTTCATGAACAAAAACGAAAGTCCTACAAGGAGCAATTTTTTCCTTATAGTTTTCTAATTCATGCAATTGTGCATGCTGGCTTGGCAATGCATTGCTATTGTAATCAACCATCACAGTAAGGCGATAATCTTTTAATGGCAAAGCTGCTAGCTCAGTAGAGCGATCCTCGTTAGAATAATGAAGTGCCTCAGTTACTTCGAAATAGTTTCTAAGACCATTTTGTGTAACAAGACCTGCTTCTTCTATCAATTCTACAAACGGCAAAGAACATCCATCCAAAATCGGGATTTCAGGGCCATCAAGTTCTATGACAACATTGTCTAGTTGTAATCCTCCAATCGCCGAAAGTAAATGCTCTACCGTATGTACTCTCGCTCCGTCTTTTTCTAAAACGGTTCCTCGTGAGGTATCAACCACATAATCTACCAATGCTGGAACCTCTGTATTGCCTTCTAAGTCAATCCTTTTGAAAACTATACCTGTATTTACCGCAGCCGGTAATAAGGTAAGATTCACAGTTTCACCGGTATGTAATCCAATTCCCTTAATGGAAACCTTTTTCTCGATGGTTTGCTGTTTTTCGTTCATTCTAAACTTTCTGTTTTAATTCTTTTTCTATGCTTTCAACTCTGGCTTCAAGTTTTGGTAGCCTTTTGAAAACAACTTTTGCTTTTAGGTCATCTTTCACCGACATGTGTGGCACGCCAGATACTGAGGTTCCTTCTTCTATTATATTTCTGTTAATTCCAGTTTTACCTGCAATTTTCGTTTTGTCTGCTACTTTGACATGACCAGCAACACCTACGTGTCCAGCCAAAATGCAATAGTTACCAATTTCTGATGACCCTGCAATACCTGATTGTGCTGCGATTACAGTATGGTTTCCTATTTTAACATTGTGACCAATTTGAACAAGGTTATCGAGCTTTACTCCGTTACCAATAACTGTAGAACCCATTGTGGCTCTATCTACTGTAGAATTAGCTCCAATGTGTACGTCGTTTCCGATTTTAACGTTGCCAAGTTGTGGAATTGTTTGAAAACTGCCATCACTTTGCGGTGCAAAACCAAAACCATCACTTCCTATAACCACTCCTGCATGAAAAACGCAATCAGCACCTATTTCACAATCATTGTAAATTTTAACCCCAGCGTTTAAAACAGTATCTCTTCCTATTTTAACATCATCTCCAACATAACAAAGAGGAAATACTTGAACGCCACTTTCAATTACAACATTTTCGCCAATAACGACATTAGCTCCAATGCTTACATTTTCGCCAACTGTTGCACTTTTTGCTATTATCGCACTTGGGTGAATTCCAGATTTCTTTCCAGAACTCATTTTTTGATAAGCCAACATTAGTGTTGAAAATGCCGAATACGGATCTTCAACTTGAATAAGTGTTGATTTTATCTCTTTTTTAGGCCTAAAAGCTTTAGAGACAATTAATGCACTAGAGTTAGTAGAATATGCGTGATCTTCATATTTTGGATTCGCCAAAAACGAAATTCCACCTACTTGTCCTTCTTCGATTTTATAAAAATTGTCAATTAAGGCAGTCGCATCGCCTTTTATTTCTCCTTGTATAAGGTTGGCAATTTGTGCAACTGTAAATTTCATTGGCATAAATAATTGTCTTAAAGATCCTCGTCTTTTTGCAAATATACATCATTGAACCAACATAGGTAACTTTTTTTGACGATCGTACTCAAAGCTTTTATGGTTGGTAAATCCGAGGCTTCGCTTACATCCAAAATTCCATTTTTCTTGGTATCTATCAAAATACGAGAATCCTCAGAAACATATGCTGCGTTGCTCACATCTCCTAAGTGGTAGAAATACTTTAAATCATCTGGTGAAACACCTGCAGCGAGAAGCTCTTTTTTCTTTTCATCCAAAAGCAAATCCTTTTCTTTTCCTTCAATAAAGGACATTTTGAATAATTGTCTATTGAGCAAGGCACTCGACAAAGTGGCTAAAATTTCATCATTAGAATTACTCCACACTTTAATTACACCCCATAAATCGAAATCATCGAGCTGCATAAATGAATTAAAGTATTTGGAATCTTCGTTGAATTTCTTCCAATCTACTCTCTCTCGCATGAAAACGCCTAAATTATCCGTAAGAAATGGTTCTTTTCCTTCGGTGATTAAATCTCTAGCCCTTTCAATTATTTTAAGTAGTAATGCTTCGGCACAAATTGAAGTTTTATGAAGATATACCTGCCAATACATCAGTCTACGAGCATTAAGGAAATTCTCTACACTCAAAAGCCCTTTTTCTTCTACCACAAGCTCATCATCAACCACATTGAGCATCTTGATTAAACGCTCTACTCCTATAGAGCCTTCATCCACGCCAGAAAAGAAACTATCTCTTTTGATATAGTCCATTCTGTCCATATCGAGCTGGCTAGAAATAAGCTGATGGTAAAATTTGCGATGATAAGTCCCTCGAAACATTTGAATCGCCATGTCTAATCTACCATCCAAAAGCTTATTGAGCCTTTGCATTGTAAACAATGTGAGCTTTTCGTGATGTATACCGTCTAAAATAGAATATTCTAAAACATGCGAAAATGGACCATGTCCTATATCGTGCAGTAAAATGGCGGCTAAAGCTGACTCTTTTTCTACCTCCATCACGAGAACGCCTTTGGCTTGAAAAACATCAAGTGCTTGGTCCATTAAGTGCATTGCACCTATGGCATGCTGAAACCTAGTATGAATGGCTCCTGGATATACAAGCTCGGCTAAACCAAGTTGCTTTATACGTCTAAGTCGCTGGAAATAAGGATGCTGAATAATATCAAAGGCAAGTGAATTAGGTATTTTCACAAAGCCATAAACAGGATCGTTTAGGATTTTCTTTTTATTGATCACCATTCATTTAAAATAAAAAAAAGGAGGATAAACCTCCTTTTTATGTGGGCCCACCTGGGCTCGAACCAGGGACCACCTGATTATGAGTCAGGTGCTCTAACCAACTGAGCTATAGGCCCTGCTTGAAAAGCGAGTGCAAAGATAAAATTATTTAATTCTTAAAAACAAAAAACGTCAATCATTATTCATTTTTTTTCTCACAAAATATTTTTGACTCAAATCCATACTCAATTAAAAATATTTCTTTAATAAAAACGTATAAAGGTTAAATTGCATTGTAATCCTCTCAAGCCCAAACCATTCCCATTCATTTCTGCCATGATAAAAAACTCAATTTTAATTTTATTCGTTTTTTCACTTATTCTATCTGGTTGCGGCGGTTCGGGTGAACTCAAAAAAGAGTTCATGACCATAGATCATTCTTTTGCTCCTTATGTAGCATCCTACACCTCAGGGGTGATTAGGAAAAATGATGAAATACGAATTAAACTTCAGCAAACTCCCGAAAGTTTTGAGCAGGATGTCTTAAGCCTTTTGCCACATGTAGATGGTTTTTTAAGCTTAGCTGACGACAAACGTACGCTAATTTTCAAACCAGAAAACAGCCTTAAAAATGGTCAGATTTATCAATTGGGGCTTGACTTAGGAGAACTTATTCCAAACTTAGACAATGACTTAAAGCATTTTGAGTACCAAATAAAAGTTATTGACCAAGATTTTTCAGTTGAGTTTACCGGCCTTGAGTCAAATACAGATCAGAGCTTAACCTCTTATAATTTTAAAGGAGTGGTTTACACCGCTGATGAAATTGAAAATGATAAACTTAAAGATCTTGTCAGCTCCAAAAATGGTGACGTGAATTGGCTAAGTGATGGACAGGGTTTAAAGCATGAATTCACCATCGAAAATATTGATAGAAAAAGTGCTGATTATAACTTAAAAATAGAAGTGAATGGCGATGCCATTGATGTAGATAAAAACTGGGATCAAGAATTTGAAATTCCAGCTCAAGGCAAGTTTAAAGTATTGATGGTAAGCAATAGTTTCAGGAATGAAAACTACGTAAGTGTCACACTTTCTGACCCCTTGGCTAATCAAGACTTAAAGGGTCTAGTGCGTTTTAAAGACGAAATTCCTGCAATAAGACAAATAGAAGTAGAGAGTAATAGATTAATAATTTATACCGATGAGGGTTTAAATGGAGATTTTGAATTAATCCTTGATCAAGGAATAAAAAACTCCAATGACATTAACCTCCCTGACGAATACAGAAAAGTCATAAAATTTGAGAATAATGAGCCAGAAATCACCCTGTTAGGAACAGGTAATATTATTCCAAAATCTAATCAGCTCTTGTTTCCTTTCGAAGTTAGTGGACTAAGAGGAGTTAATGTAAAGATTTACAAAATATATGAAGACAATGTGCTCCAGTTTTTTCAAGAAAATGAAATAGATGGAAACTATAACCTTCAGCAAGTTGCAGCACCTGTTTTCAATAAGGACATAATATTCAATGAGCACGGAAACGTAAACCTTAATCATAAGAACAAGTTTAGTCTTGACCTAACGGCGTTTATTGAACCTGAGCCTGGAGCAATTTATAAGGTACAGCTTAACATGCCTTCTCACTTGTCAAATATGCCTTGTTTGGCATCCACTAACAGCCAAACAACAAATTTGGTTAGTGAAACAAATGAAGACTGGTCCATATTTGACAGTGAAGAATATTACAGCGATTACTTCTATCCTGAGGACTATGATTGGCAAAAAAGAAACGATCCTTGTGACAATTCTTATTACACAGTTTCACGATCTGTTGTTCGCAATGTGATGGCTTCTAATTTTGGAATTATTACTAAAATTACCGGAGAAAAAGAATTAGACGTTTCTATTTCTAATCTCATCAATACTAACCCAATGGGTGGGGTAAATGTGAAGGTTTACAACCAACAACGAAGACTAATTGGCGATGGTGAAACTGACAGCAATGGATTCCTAAAAATGGACTTGAAGGAAAGACCGTTTATGCTTGTCGCTTCAAAGGACAAAGAAAAAGGTTACCTCAAAATCGCTGATGGCAACTCTATCAACATGAGTAGGTTTGATATTGACGGCACAATATCAAGGGATGGTTTAAAGGGTTTCATTTATGGAGAAAGAGGTGTTTGGAGACCCGGAGACAGTATTTTTGTCACGTGTGTGTTGCAAAACAACCTAAAGAAAATACCCAATAACTATCCGCTTAAACTTTCGTTTTATTCACCAGATAACCAACTCTATGATCAATTGGTGAGCAATAATGGTGAAAATGGGTTTTACACTTTCAAACTTAAAACTCCCGAAGATGCTAAAACCGGAAGATGGTATGTCAAAGCCACTGCGGGTAATTTTGAGTTTTTTCAAAACATAAAGGTCGAAACCATAAAGCCAAATAAACTTAAAATTAAACTGGCCTTCAAAGACAACCTTTTAGCCGGTGAGTCAACCCAAGCTAGCTTAAAAGTAAATTGGTTAAATGGTTCTAAAGCAAGTGACCTCAAGGCAAATGTTACCGCAACATTTATTCCTCAAAAAACTAGTTTTAGCAAATACCCAAACTTTAACTTCGATGATATAACAAAGAATTTCTCAACAGAGGAATTGATCGTTTTTGATGGCAAAACGGATAGTGAAGGAAATGCAATTTTTGGACTTAAAACAAAACTTGCCAGCCTTCCTTCTGGACAACTGCGTGTTGGCCTTTTTACCAAAGTCTTTGAAAAAGGTGGTGATTTTAGTACCAATTATATGAGTAAGGAATATTCGCCATATAGCTCTTTTGTTGGCTTGCAAGTCAATTATAGTAGTAAGGATTGGGAAATGTTAGAAACAGGGAAGAATCATAAATTGTCTATCGTAAGTCTTGACAATACCGGAAACCCAATTCTAAAAAAAGAACTGAAAGCAACTTTATACCGCATGAAAAACAGATGGTGGTATTCTAATGATGGCGAAGAAGTTGAATTCATGTCGAGTCAATACAGCACACTTATTTCTACCAAAAACATCTCTACAACGAATGGCAAAGCTAGCTACGACATAAAAGTAGATAAAGAGGACTGGGGAAAATATTTCTTGCGAATAGAGGATCCAGAAAGTGGGCATTCGGTATCGCAAATGCTATGGATTGACTGGCCAGACTGGCGATCAAGAGGCGGAATGGGAGATGATGCTTCCATCCTTTCTTTCAAAACCGATAAAGAAAAATACAATGTAGGTGAAACCGCCGAAATCGCCATCCCTAGCCAATCAGGAGGAAAAGCACTCCTAACGATTGAAAATGGCAGCAGGATTTTAGAAAAAAGATGGATAAAAACAGAAGATGGTCAAACCAAAATTAAGATAAAAATAGGCCCAGAAATGAGCCCTAATGTGTACGCCGCTATCACATTGATTCAAGCTCATGAAAAAACAGCCAACGATTTACCAATTAGAATGTTTGGCATAACGCCAATCATCGTAAACAATCCTAGCTCCCATCTTGAACCCATAATTACAAGCCCCACAAGTGTAGAACCAGAAAAGGAATTCACTATTGAGGTGAAAGAAAAAGAAGGCAAAGCAATGACCTACACCCTAGCAATTGTAGATGAAGGTTTGCTTGATATTACGAATTTTGGAACTCCAGATATTTGGAAAGTTTTCAATCAAAAAGAGGCCCTTGGCGTAAAAACGTGGGATTTATACAGTTCTGTCTTAGGGGCATTTAATGGTAAATTTGCCAATATATTTGCCATTGGTGGTGGTGACGAAGGCATCAAAGCACTGGACAAAGGAAAAGTAAATAGGTTTAAACCTGTGGTTCAATACTTAGGTCCATATACAATAAGTCAGCGTGAAAGTAAAAAGCACAAAATCACAATTCCAAACTATTTAGGAAGCGTAAAAGTGATGGTCGTTGCTGGAAACCAGCAGAACCAGTTTGGTAGTGGAGATAAAGCAATTGCTGTAAAAAAACCGCTTATGCTCACTACAACAATGCCGCGTGTGCTCAGTCCTGGCGAAACAGTCAATGTTCCTGTAACCATTTTTGCCGAACCTAATATTACAAAAGCAACGCTTACGTTTACAAGTAATGACATCCTTGAAGTTGGTCAGAAAGTATATCAAATCAACTTAAACAAGGGCACAGAAACGATAGTAAACATTCCGCTTAAAGTAAAAAATGAACTTGGGATAGGAAGTATCAAAGCTTTGGTAAAATCTGGCTCTTATAGTTCATACGAAGAGATAAATGTACCAGTACGTCTTCCAAATGCCTTGGAAACAAGAAAAACAGATGTAGTATTAAAAGCAAATGATGCCAAATCCTTCAGCTTTGAACCCTTTGGCTTAAATGGTTCTTCAAATATAGAATTACAAGTTTCATCTTCCCCACCAATAAACTTGGCGAAAAGATTGAACTACCTCATCTCCTACCCGTACGGCTGTTTAGAACAAACGAGCTCTAGTGCATTAGGTCAGCTATTTTTATCCGACCTAATAGAATTATCGGCAAAGGAGCAAAAAGAAGTTCAAGAAAATGTGAATCAAGCGATTTCTAGAATCAAAACATTCCAACTCAATAATGGAGGTTTGGGTTATTGGCCAAATTCTAAAATTGCAAGTGACTGGGCGAGCACTTACGCTGGCCATTTTATGCTAGAAGCAGAGAAAAAAGGATATGCATTACCCATAGGCTTTAAATCCAATTGGATAAAATACCAAACGACAAGAGCCAACCAGTGGAACGCAACTGCGACAGAAAAATATGTGAGAATTGATGACCATCAGCTTGCACAGGCTTACAGGCTTTACACCCTTGCACTTTCTGGCAAATCCAACTTAGGAGCTATGAATAGGCTAAGAAATGTAAAAAACTTAGATGGGCAAGCTGCATTTAGATTGGCTGCTGCTTACGCACTGATAGGAAAAAGCTCGATCGCCAAAGAACTAATGAATACCAAAGAGCAAGCTCAAAAGGGCTATTACAATTCCTATACTTACGGTTCGGTAGAACGAGATTTAGCAATGAAACTTGAAACTTATAGCCTTCTAAAGGAAGATCAGTTGGCAACCAATGTTCTTAAACTGTTAGCAACTCGACTTAATAGCAACTCATGGCTTAGTACTCAATCCACTGCTTATTCTTTGATGTCTGTCGCTAAATATTTAGGCGAAAAGCCAAGCGGAAAACTAAGTTTTGATTACACCTTGGATGGTAAAAAACAAGCCTTTAATTTAAGTAAAACTACAAGTACTGCGATAAAACTACCATTAAAGAAAAGCTCAATTAGTATCAAAAACACAAGCGGTGCCCCACTCTTTGTAACAGTAGTGAATCAAGGTATTCCAAAATCAGGAACTGAAAAGGCTTTCCAAAACAACCTTCAAATGCGTGTACAATACAAGGATCTCAATAACAACCCAATTGATATTACGAACCTTGCTCAAGGAACAGATTTTAAAGCAGAAGTGACATTGACAAACCCAAATACCTTGGGTGATTACACTAACCTTGCACTCAACCAGATTTTTCCTTCTGGCTGGGAGGTGATCAACCTAAGGGTCAATGATCAATCCTCAAAACACACAAAAGATGTAGCCACATACCAAGATATCAAAGATGATAGGGTTTATACTTTTTTTGACCTCAAGCGAAATCAGTCGAAAACCTTCGTTGTTTTATTAAATGCTACTTATAAAGGGAAATTTAGCTTGCCGGCTGTACAGTGCAAAGCAATGTATAACAATGATATTAAAGCAGTTAGCATGGGCGGACAGGTGGAAGTCAATTGATATGCGTTTTGATAAAACACACATTCCAAGGGCGAAACCTTTTTTCAAGGGTTTCGCAATTTTGGTGTCCGTGGTATTTCTTGTTTGGTATGTGTTTTTTTCATTGCCATCTCCCCTATTTCAAAAACCAACTTCAACAGTTGTTTTTAGTGCAGAGAAAGAGCTGCTTGGCGGTTCCATTGCTTCGGATGGGCAGTGGCGTTTTCCTGCCATGGATAGCATTCCCGAAAAAGTAGAAATGTCGGTGTTATATTTTGAAGACGAGTACTTTTACAGGCACTTTGGTTTCAATCCTATCTCTCTTTTTAGGGCAGTAAAACAAAACCTGAGAAAAGGAGGAATTCACAGTGGAGGATCAACTATCACCATGCAAACAATCCGCCTAGCAAGCGGAAACCCTGCAAGAACTTACTTCCAAAAATTGAAAGAAATAGTACTTGCAACTCGGCTAGAAATTAGCTTGAGTAAAAGTCAAATACTATCGCAATATATCTCCAATGCACCTTTTGGCGGAAATGTGGTTGGTTTAGAAGCGGCAGCATGGAGGTATTTCAAACGCAATCCTTCTGAACTTTCTTGGGCAGAAGCGGCTACGCTTGCTGTACTTCCCAATGCACCTTCCCTCATTTACCCTGGCAAGAACCAAGAAAAACTAAAGCTTAAGCGGAACCGACTTTTGCAAAAGCTTTTTGAAAATAACATTATCGACGAAGGAACTTACTCCTTGGCAAAGGATGAGGAATTACCTCAAAAGCCCAACCCTCTGCCTCAAAAAGCACCACACTTAACAACCCTTATTGAAAAAGAAATGAAAGGGAAAAAAGTCATTAGCTCAATTAAGTCTGACTTACAAGAACATGTAAACTATACCATTGCAAAACACTACAATCAACTTAAGCTAAGCGAAATACACAACATGGCATGTTTGGTTATTTCCATTAAAAGTGGCGAAGTTCTCGCATATGCAGGTAATACGATTGATTCACACAATGGACACGCCAATAAGGTTGATATTATTCAAGCACCTCGTAGCAGTGGCAGCATTCTAAAACCCATTTTATATCAAAAAATGCTCGCCGAAGGCTATATTTTACCTAAAACACTATTGCCAGATGTGCCCATGAATGCATTCGAAAACTACAGTAGAGAATACGAAGGAGCTGTGCCTGCAGATCAAGCTTTGGCAAGGTCTCTAAATTTACCGGCTGTACACCTGCTCAAAGAATACGGAGTTGCCAAATTTAAAAGTGTGTTAAATGATTATGGTTTCCAGCAGTTTACCAAACCAAGCACACATTACGGCTTATCTCTAATCATTGGAGGTGGAGAAATTACGCTGTGGGAACTAGGCCAAGCTTACGCCAATATGGCGAGAATGCTATATTTGGAGCAAAGTAAAAAAGCTCGATTTGGGGAAATTCAATATTTAAAAAACGCTGACCGATTACAAAAACCTTTTAATCATCATAACAACTGGGCAACAAGTCAGACCTTTAAGGCTTTGGAGGAAGTAATACGACCTGAATCAGAAACGGGATGGCAAAACTTTAATGCTAGCAAAATAGCTTGGAAAACAGGCACCAGTCATGGATTTAGAGATGCATGGGCTGTAGGAATAAATCCCGAATATGTAGTTGCCGTTTGGGTAGGAAATGCAGATGGAGAAGGTCGTCCAAATATGACAGGAACCAAAGTAGCCGCTCCAGTTCTTTTCGATGTCTTCGACTTTTTAAAGTCTGAACGAAGTTTTCCTAAAGTGAAAACCAAAACATTCACCTTAAAAGTGTGTAAAGAAAGCTCTTTTCTATGGACCAAAAATTGCGGTGAAGCCGAACTTATACAAGTACCTAGTTTGGAACTAAATGTGGAACCATGCTCATTTCACCAGGAAGTATTTTTGGATCAAAACGAAGCCTATCGAGTAAACAGTTCATGTTATGCTTTAAGTGAAATGAAGTCCAAAAATTGGTTTATCTTACCCCCCAAATGGCATGGTATTATCAAAAAAAGCACCCTTCCTACACGCCTGCACCTACCTTTATGGAAAGTTGTATCAGTTCTGCGAAAGGGCTAGCATTGATTTACCCTAAAGAACTCAGCAAAATTTACATTCCAAAAAACCTAAGTGGTGAGAAAGAAAAAGTGATTTTTGAAGCTGTTCATGCTGACAAAAACGCAACCCTATTTTGGCAAATAGACAATGACTTCATTGGTCAAACCAAATTCACTCATAAAATTGAGCTTTCACCAAGCGTAGGCTCTCATCAACTGACAATTTCGGATGAGAGCGGCTTTAGTGTGAAGAAGGTTTTTAGGGTTTTGGAGTAAAGGCCTGACGTTACTTTGCACTTAATATTCTCTGTAAAATATTTGTTTTTATAAGCATGCTTTAAAAATCCGGTCAAATACCTAGAAACTATACTACTAAGGCGGGGCCTTAGTATACTTACAGCAAGCCATAAAGTAAAAACCCACCCTACTTTACGTCATACTTCAGAGACAATTAATTACCTTTAGTAATAAACTTGAAAAGAAATATGGTAATGATTATTTTACTTGGACTAATCGTATTACTTGCCTTGTGGGCAGTAGGCATTTATAATGGCTTAATAAAAGCACGTAACTTAGTTCGTGAAGCCTTTAGTGGAATCGAAGTTTTTCTTAAAAAACGTTTTGACCTCATTCCTAATCTCGTAGAAGTAGTAAAAGGATATGCTAAACATGAAAGCGAAACACTAGCCAAAGTAATGCAATACCGTGCAGAAAGAGGCACTAACAATGTGGATGATGTCGCAAAATCTGATCAAAAGGTTTCTGAAGCCTTGGTAAATGTACGTGCAGTTGCAGAGGCCTACCCCGATCTCAAAGCAGACACTCAATACCAACAATTGATGAACGACCTGAGTGAAATGGAAAGCGAACTGGCGGGATCTAGAAGATACTATAATGGTGCTGTTCGTGCCTATAACGACAAATTGATGGTGTTTCCCACAAATCTTTTTGCCAACATGTTCAACTTCCAAGCAGAAAAGTACTACGAAATAGAGGATGCTGCTCAAAGACAAGCACCTCAAGTCAAATTCTAAATGGCTTCTATAAAATCCTTCCTAAGCTTTCTTTTTGTATTCATTTGCATAAATGTAAATGCGGAAGAAAGAATATTGTCCTATCATTCTGATATAGAAATTCAGCAGGATAGATCGGTAATAATAACCGAAAATATCAAAATTATCGCTGAGGGATATATTTTCAAGAGAGGTATTTATCGTGATATCCCTACTTCCTATGAACTCAAAGGAGGTCAAAAATATAGGGTAGGATTTGATTTAATTTCCGTCACTAAAAATGGCGAGAAAGAGCTATATAAAAAGGACTCTAGGAGCAATGGTATTCGCATATATGTGGGCGATGAAGATGTATTCTTAGAGCCAGGTGAATATAGCTACTCCATCAAATATAAAGTCGACAACGTTTTAGGCATTTTCCAAGATTTTGATGAACTCACTTGGAACGTAAACGGAAATGGTTGGGATGTGAGAATTGATGCTATTTCTGCCAATGTTATTTATCCAAATGGTGCAGGATTGGTTCAAACCGCCGTTTACACAGGCGTTTATGGCGACACACAAACAGAAGCCAATATTACGGACAGACAAGGAGAAGTGCAGTTCAGGGGGCGAAAAGAAATGAACCCTCGAGAAGGCATGACTGTATCTGTAGCTTGGGATAAAGGCTTTATTAATTATCCCACGGCTGTAGAAAAATCAATCCAAAAAATACAATCCCTCTCGGTTTGGATTGTTTCTATCTTTGGTTTGTTGCTAACGCTCGTTTTTAATACATTTTTCTGGTTAAAGAAAGGGAAAGATCCAGAGCGTGGGATAGTCATTCCGCAGTTCACAATACCAGAAGGTCTTACTCCAGCAGACTGTGCTTATGTTGACAATAAGTTCAGATATAGATCTAATTCATATGGTGCAACGATAGTTAACCTCGCTGTACAAAAGCATATCAGTATTAAAGACGAACAAGAGAAAAAATTACTATTTGTAAATAGGCAGAAATACATTTTTAGTAAGCTTGACGAAGGACCAAAATCCCCCGAAAACCAAGTAGAGAAAGAGTTCTTCAACGATCTTTTTGGAAGTGAGCAAGAACTAGAAGTTGTGCGTAAAGAATACAATGAAAATGTATTGAACGCACGTAAGGGTTTAATGGAAAACTTAAGAACTAAGCACGAAGGCGTAAATGTCATACGTAATTACGCACTTACTTTTATGTCATCTATTATTCCAATTATTAGCATTGCACTTGGTTTCTTTTGCTTAGTAAATTATGGTGGACATTTTGGAGTAATTGCTTCATTGATGGGATTTATGATAGCTATTGGTTATTTCTTTTCTCGTTGGTTTCAAAAACCTACAGAGCAAGGAACAGCACTTATGGACTATGTAGCTGGTCTCAAAAAATACCTAAAGTACACCGAAGAAGATCGCCTTAAGATTCTCAATCCTCCAGATTTCTCATTTGAGCATTTCGAAAAAATGCTTCCTTATGCTATAGCACTGAATTTGGCAGATGAATGGCAACATCAGTTTGAAGTTGTAAACCCTACTGAAGCTAGGAACCATACTTCTTTCATGTGGTTCAATGGCAACAACGTAAATAGCTATCGTGACTTTGATTTTAATGATGTCAGTGACACCATTAGCTCAGCAGCTATTCCTCCTTCAACAAGCAGTTCTAGTGGCGGTGGCGGATTCTCCGGTGGCGGCGGAGGCGGTGGCGGTGGTGGTGGATGGTAAGCTTACTATATTGGCAAAAAAAAAACACAATAATCACTTTGTGAACTTCATAGTTGAAAGTTTCATGAAAAATAGAAATGCTTATAATTGAAGGCTCAGATTAAAATGCATAAAAAACCACATTTGCCAGAGAAGACTTGCCTTGTATGTGGTCGTCTCTTCACTTGGCGAAAGAAGTGGGAAAAGGTATGGGACGAAGTAAAATATTGCAGTGAAAAGTGTCGTAGAAATAAGTGAATGACCTTTAAAAGATTTTCTTATTTTTATTAGCACTTACCTACACATCCACCTTTACTTTGAAATCTAATAGATGAGGAAGATATTTTGTCACTTTCTATAACTCCAGAAGAAAGAATTCCGTAATTGAATTGCTTAAAACTGTAATGACTTCCTTGATTAATACTTATTGAGTAATACAATAGCATTACATTCTTAATACAATCTGCTTTTTTATTTGGTCATTCTAGATTTTAGAATTCTTCTTAGTACATTTAGTTAATTCAATATTCAACCCATACCCTAAAATGAAACAGCTAATTCTCTTAGCAGTGCTTTCTTGCATGTTTATTTCTTGCCAAAATGAACCAAAGCTTCAAAAACCCAATGTGCTGTTCATCATGGTTGATGACTTAAGACCCGAATTGGCAATTTATGGAGCAAATCATATAAAATCACCCCATATCGATCAGCTTGCCAGCGAGAGCACAATTTTCGAAAGAGCTTATTGCAATGTACCAGTATGTGGAGCCTCTAGAGCAAGCCTTTTGTCGGGAGTAAGACCAGGTAGAAAACGTTTTGTGGGCTATAGCACAAGACTTCAGGAAGACTTGCCTGGCAGTATTTCTCTAGCTCAGCTATTCAAAAACAACGGTTACACTACCATTTCAAATGGTAAAATTTTTCATCATGCCGATGACAGCAAATCATCATGGGATGAAGTTTGGAGGGGTGAAAAGAGCTCCCCAACCGACTACATTTTACCAGCCAATATTGAACTAGATACTGAACCAGGAGACCCTCGAGGAGAATCATATGAAAAAGCTGACGTAGACGATAATGCATATTTAGATGGCAAAATCGCCGAAAAGAGCATGGAAGACTTGGTAAAGTTAAAAGAAACAGGAAAGCCATTTTTCTTGGCCATGGGTTTAATAAAACCGCATTTACCTTTCAATGCACCTAGTAAATATTGGGATTTGTACGATTCTACTAAAATCAATTTACCTGCAAACTATAGTCAACCCAGCACAACACCGAAAGAAGCTTATCACAACTTTGGAGAATTAAGGCATTATTACAATGTACCCGCGAATGGCCCCGTGAGTGACGAACTGGCAAATAAATTACTTCATGGTTATTATGCATGTGTCAGCTATACCGATGCACAAATAGGCAAAGTGTTGAATAAATTGAAAGAACTTGAACTTGACAAAAATACCATCGTAGTATTGATTGGCGATCACGGTTGGAATCTTGGCGACCATGCGATGTGGTGCAAGCATTGCAATTTCGAATCTTCGCTTCATACACCACTTTTGATCAAAGTTCCTGGGAAAACAAAAGGAGAACGAGAAAAAGCAATTGTAGAATTTATCGATATTTATCCAAGCCTCGCTGAGTTGGCTGGGTTTGAGATTCCTGTGCAAGTTGATGGCAAGAGTCTTCTTCCAGTTTTTGACAATAAGCCATTGGCTAGAGACTTCGCCATTTCAAAATATCACGACGGACTTACTTTGATCCAAGACGAGTTTTTTTATACTGAATACAGAGACAATCAAGATAGTTTGATAGCCCGAATGCTCTTCGATCATAACAGTGATCCACTAGAAATGAACAATTTGGCTAATGAGGCAAACCAAAAAGACAGAATTGAGAAAATGAGTAAAAATCTACTCGCAAATAGAGGAGATAGGTATTTTGAAGATAGACGACTCAAAGGTTCTATTGACGAATAATAATAAGTATTAGAACAATACTTGGAAAACTAACTGAAAGACACTTTTAGATCGAATCGTAAAACACTAATCATTGAAAACGCAAGAAAACAGGTTTTATAAATTTGGCTTTGGAATTTCGTTTTTGATTCCAATATGCTTTATAATCTCTAGTTATGTCAAACCTAATATTGAAATCAAACGTCCACTTGAAGTTTGGGCAATTAGGTCTGTTTTAGACCTAAAACCAAGAATGTTGACACTCGCACTAGACGAAGAATGTTACTTGGCCTATGACCTAGCAAATTGCAAATTATACAAAGCGTGGAAAGGAGGAATATCTCTAGAAGGTGCTCCGTATACCGACAAAAAAGAAATCCAACCGAGTTCTTGGGGAGCGGCATATCACTTGGATACCCTAACTCAAAACCAATGGGCCGTTGAACTAAATGGCAAAAATATTTTCTCCAAAGCCCTTTACAAGGGCTACAGGTTTGAAAACAATCAAGTTTATATCAAATATGCTTTGGCATTGAGTACGAATGATACGCTATTTGTAGAGGAACGCCCTGAAATTATTACAAACAAAAAAAAGATAAGCATTGAGCGACAGTTTATAACTTCGAATGTACCAGCGACGTCTCAGATTTTTCTATTTTCGCAAGACGCCAAAATAGCCCTTAAATCCAATGATATTAGCACTTACAGCGTCTCTTATAAAAAACTGCCAACTCAATATCCGGCAGTTTTGGAAACTGCTAATCTGCACCCTGGTAGGGAATTAATGGACAAAAGTGATTGCTTTACCTGCCACCAAACAAAAACCGACGAAGTAGGACCATCATTTGTTCGAATTGCTGAAAAGTACCCAGCAAACGAAAAATCATTTTCTTATTTAGCGGAAAAAATCAAAAAGGGTAGTTCGGGAATTTGGGGCATTGGAATGATGAATGCTCACCCTCAATTTAAGAAAGAAGAGCTCACTTCTATAGTCGATTATATTTTTACATTCAAGCCTAAATCCAAAGCGGCTAAAAAAGAAAAAGTTAAAAATGAGGACCTCTTTAAATTACCGAGCAAGCCAGGCTTTGGAGCTCCTGTGGCTAGCGTGCATCCAAGTTACGATCTAGTCAACCTCCACACTCCTACATTTAAGCCAAGAGTGGGTGGATTGGCTTTTATGCCCGACGGTCGCTTATTGGTTACCACTTGGGATACGGTAGGCGGAGTTTATCTTTTAGACGGTATTTCTAGTGGTGATAGCTGCAAAATTAAAGTCAAAAGAATTGCTTCTGGATTAGCGGAACCACTAGGGATTGAAGTTGTTGATGATGAGATTTACGTGTTACAAAAGCAGGAATTAACAAAATTAATTGACCTCGATGGGGATGAAATCATAGACGATTACCAAGTGGTTTGCAACAGCTGGCAAGTATCAAACGACTTTCATGAATTTGCTTTCGGTCTAGTATATAAAGACGGATATTTTTATGCAACACTTTCTATGGCAATGCGACTAAAGCCGGACGAAAAACAATTAGCAGATCGCGGAAAAACGATTAAAATAGCAAAAGATGGTAGTTTTGAAGCCATCAACTTTGGGTTGAGAACACCAAATGGTATTGGACTTGGCATCGGCAATGAAATATTTGTAACCGATAACCAAGGTCAGTGGACTCCTGCAAATAAACTCATTCATGTAAAAAAAGGTGAGTATCATGGCATGAACTGGGGATGGCTTAGTGATGACCCTGCCCCAGAGATGTCAATGCCTGCAATTTGGCTACCTGAGCATGAAATTGGGAATTCACCAACCGAACCAGTTCTGATACATGAGGGCATTTTTAAAGGTCAAATGCTACATGGAGATGTTACTTTTGGTGGCATCAATCGAGATTTTTTAGAAAAAATAAATGGCGATTATCAAGGTGCTGTTTTTCATTTTTCTCAGGGCTTTGAAGCTGGTGTAAATCGCCTTCGATGGGGTAATGATGGAAACTTATACATTGGTGAAGTAGGAATGAAAGGAGGCGGATGGAGTTGGAAAGAGCGACTCAATGGCCTGCAATATCTTAAATCAAACGGAAAATCCACATTCGAAATGTTAGCTATTAGAGCTAAGCCGAATGGTTTTGAAATAGAATTTACCGAGCCTTTAAATGCTGAAATCAATTTGAAGCATACAGATTTGCTTGTTCAACAATGGTGGTACCAACCAACCAAAAATTATGGCGGTCCAAAAATGGATTTAGAAAACCTTTCCATTAGTAAAATCCAGCTATCGGAAGATCGAAAAAGAGTTTACATAGAAATACCAAATCTTAAAACCAAACACGTTATTTATTTCCGTCTATCAGACGAAATCAAGAGCCAAAGCGGGCAATCGCTATGGTCAGGAGAAACATGGTATACCTTGAATAATATTCCAACAGAAAATTAAAAAATGAGCGATCAAAACATCAACCGCCGCAAATTCGTAAAAATGACTGGTGCCAGCCTTGCAATTGGTGCAACAGGAATTCCAAATTTTTCTACTGTGAAAGAGAATGCTATAAAATCCATCAAAATAAATAACGTCAGTTCAAATTTTGAAAGAGAACCCCTGAATCCTTATCGCTTCAAAGGAAGCTCCATTACAGATAGCTGGCAAACAGTTGCCTTATTGGAGTCGGAAAATCACCGTAAAATTGGACTAACAACACAAGGCGTTTTATGGTCAGACTATAGAGTGGCAGCTGGACATTCAGAAAGTGCAGGAAACGCTTTGATGTACAATATGACAGAGTATGCTTTGCAGCTTATTAAGGGCACCTCTTTTACCAATCCTGTTGATTTACTCAATGAATTATTGCCTGAAGTTTTGGCATATGGAAAGAAAATAACTGGTATATCCGACCTCCGAAAAACCTTCGCCCTCAATGCCCTCGTAGGTGTTGACAACGCCGCTTGGCTACTTTATGCCGCCGAAAATAGCATCACGAACTTCGATGATTTGATTCCTGAGACTTATAGACCTGGCTTGTCACACCGACACAGTAAAGTAGCAAGCATACCCTCTTTTAGTGTAGGTACCGATCCTAAAAAAATAAAAGCTGCAGCAGAAGAAGGTTACTTTATTATGAAATTAAAAACTGGTTCGGCAGGAACACAGAAAGAAATGTTGGAAAAAGACATTATGTTTTTAACCGACGTGCACAAAGCCATTGGCCATTTTGAAACACCCTACACTGAAAGCGGTAAAATCCCTTACTATTTTGACCCAAATGGACGTTACGAAGAAAAAGAAACTCTTTTAAGATTCATTGATCATGCTGATAAAATTGGGGCATTAGACCAAATTGCAGTGATAGAAGAACCATTGCCAGAGAGCAACGAAAGTTATCTTGGAGATGTGGGGGTAAGTATAGCAGCAGATGAAAGTGCCCACACTGTAGAAGAAGCAGCTCGACGAATTGAGCAAGGTTACTCCGCTATAGTTGTAAAAGCCATTGCCAAAACAATGAGTATGACCATGCAAATTGTAAAATACGCAGCTGAAAGAAACGTCCCATGTTTTTGTGCAGATTTAACAGTTAACCCAATTTTGGTCGATTGGAATAAAGTGGTAGCAGCTCGTCTATCCCCTCTACCTGGCATGTCTATTGGCTTGCAAGAAACCAACGGTCATCAATATTACAAACGCTGGGATACTTTGGCTTCTTACCATCCAAAATCAAACGGCTCATGGACCAAAACTCAAAACGGCGTTTACATTACAGATGAGTCATTTTATGCCCAAAGTGGTGGTATTTTGGAGACTTCGGAGCATTATATGGATTTGGTGAAGGAGTAGAAAGCGTAATTTTCTTTGATTAAAAATATTTCAAGTAAGCTTGGTCTAATACCGAGCAACACCGCTATAATCTAGAAGTTCCCAAAGAACAGAGATTTTCCAAAACCATAGGACTGAACCAGTTTCTTAAAACTCTTTTATTACAAAATCGTTGATCGATTCATTTACAACTTCAAATTCAATGATGCCCAATACCATTCCTTCCTTTGTACTTACTACTACCTCCCACAACCCAGGAAGTATATTTTTTTTGTAAGTATAGCCGCGAAATCCATCATCTCTTCCACCTATTATTTTATAGCCAATGGTGTCAACAAGCTCCCAATCATCAAGTTCATTATTGTACCATTGCCAACGATGATAAATCTCTTGTTCGATTTGGGTAGGGGCAAAAACTGAAGTAAAAGCATAAACACTTGCACCACGTTTATAAGGAAACTTTAACTTATGGTCTCGCCATAAGATATACCAATCATCCGACCTATAAGTAACATGATAAGTATTGTCTATAACCTCCACATTACTGGCTATGATGCCATTTTGTAAAGCTAAAGGCACTGGTGGAATTAGCTTGAAGTAATAGAATACATTGATAGTCGCATAGATACCCAAAACCAACGCGACCATTTTACCTAATCCAATTTCGCCACGAGTACTTGGGCTAATTCTGTAAATAAAAATTATAAAAGATAAGGTAAATAAAAGGCTAATTAAGCCTGAAATTACATAGACTTGTGGATTTACCTCTTTGACCATTACAGGCACGATGAATGTAAAGAAAGTAAAGCTCACAAAAAAATATAAGCCAAACTGAAGGTACTTATTAGAAATTCTTTTTTTAAGAAACTCGTTGGCGAACAATAGCACTATCAATATACAGAAAAAAGACATTGTGCGAGAAAGTGAAACGCTTCTAGAAAAATAGATTACGAAAGCACTAGTTAGCCCGCCAAAAAAGAACTGAATCACTAATGGCAAATAAACCTCGTATCGATGCAAAAAAGTGTCTTTCCATCTGCCATCGTCTGCAACATTATAAAGGTAAAGTGAAATAGTAAGTGAGGTCATATAGAGACACAATACAAGCAAATCGTACAAACGATCTATTCTTCCTAAAGTCAAAGAATCAAAAATAAATCCCCCTACAAAGAAGATGAAAGGAGCATACTTCTTGTTTCGTAAAATGAACTTATTTGCAGTACTGTTTTTTTACCACTCAATTGCTTTTTTCATGTTGGAGTGAAATTAGTCATTTTGTCGATCTTTATTTAGATCAATATCTAAAGCTTTTTTAACTCTCCTACCATGATACTCCTATAGAAAAACCCCTTATGGCTGGACTATTCTCGACTGACTCGAACTAACAGTGATATATTTCCCTAGAATTGATAGTGATTATGTCAGGTCGAACGTAGCGGCGGAACCAACTTACATTTGCCGCGGTGATACTGTTCTCGACTGTCGCTCGAACTGACGTTTGTTCTTTTGTCAGGTCTAGATAGCGGCGGGCGTTCCCGACGAGACCCTCCATTATTGACAGCGGTTGTTTTGTCAGGTCGAAAGTAGCGGCGGGCGTTCCCGACGAGACCCTCTATTCTTGACAGCGGTTGTTATGTCAGGTCGAGCGTAGTCGAGACCCACCTACTTACCCGCAATAAATGTTTTATAATTCGTAAGATTTCTACATTCGGCCAAATCTTTCAAACGCTCAAAATCTCCTTCAATTAATGCTTTTTTCTTTTGACCAGACCATTTCTTTATTCGTTTTTCAAACTCGATGGCATCATATACTTGAGAAAATTTGGCCGTAAATTCTAGTTTTAAGGGTCTTCTTCTTGCTGTGTAAGCCTTTGGGAATTCTGCGTTATCGTGTTGAAGCATTCGGTTTTCAAGATTGCTAGTCATACCTGTGTAGTAAGTGCCGTCTGAACATAGCAAAATATAAACGTGGTATTCTTTAAGCATAAGTGGACTTTAAGGTCTGAATACAAGGATTTCGTGTTAAATGACTGAGGTCGCTTTGGCACAACGAGAAAAAGCTTTGGACGTTCTTTACGAGACCAACTTACATTTGATGTGGAGGGACAGTTCTCGACTGTCGCTCACAAATGATAGTGATTATGTCAGGTCGAGAGTAGCGGCGGGCGTTACTGTCGAGTCCTTCAACCATTTTAAAGATTAATTGAAACACTTCCTTAAAAGTGGTAAGTGTTACAAAGAATATTACCGCTGTTTCTTCTCTTTTTGTTCAACTGCCAAACTTGGAGAAATTATCCCCCAAAAACCTTTGTTATCACCTTTCCCTTCTTAATCTCAATCGGAATGGTTTCTTTCCCATTCACCAAATTAAAACTAGCATCGTGTTCCGCATGAATAGTTACTTTTGAAGGCTTATTATTTGCCCAGAAGATGTCAAAAACCAAGCCTCCACGAGCTTTGATACCAGTAATGTGCCCTTCTTTCCATTCGGCAGGTAGGGCTGGCAGCACACGAATAGTATTTTCTTCAAAAGACTGCAAGAGCATTTCGGCCACGCCAGCGGTGTATCCAAAGTTTCCATCAATTTGGAAAGGTGGGTGCTCGTCAAAAAGGTTGTTAGCAATTGATTTCTTGAAAAGTAACTGAATATGTTCGTATGCCATGTCAGCATCAAAAAGACGGGCACTGCAATTGATCAACCAAGCTCTACTCCAACCAGGCCCTGCTCCACCATTCTCCAGCCTAAAGTCTAGGGTTTTACGAACTGCTTTAAAAAGCTCAGGGCTATCATCAATAGAGATTGCTGTTCCTGGATGAAAACCATATAAATGAGACATATGTCTGTGCCCCGGTTCAAGTTCTTCGTACTCCCTGTCCCATTCCAAAATTCTACCATCAGATCCGATTACAAACCCTGGACGAAGTTGTGCTTTTTGTGCTTTAACCTTTTGTACAAAAGCATTATCAATTTTTAGTATTTCACAGGCTTTTAAATAATTGCCAAAAACTTCATCTATCACTTGTTGATCCATTGCTGAACCCATTGTAGTAGCTACTTTATCACCTTTGGCATTGATAAATCTGTTTTCTGGAGAAGTAGACGGTGCCGAAACCAAGGTACCATCGCGAGGGTCTTCTATCAACCAAGAACTATAGAATTTCACCACTTCTTCTATTGCAGGATATGCCTCATTTCTCAAGAACTCTTCATCTTTGGTAAAGGCATAATGTTGCCAATAATGCTGCATGATCCATCCACCAGCTCCTATAGAACATCCCCAGTATGCGGTGTTAGCTCGCAACCATGTTGGCCCCCACAGGTCAGTGGCATGAGCAATAAAACTTCCCTCTGCTCCAAAATTAACCTTTGCTGTTGTTTTCCCATTTTCTACCAACCTATCCACATACTTAAAAAGCGGCGTATTTAACTCACTCAAGTTTGTGACATCAGCAGGCCAATAATTCATCTGAAGATTGATGTTTAGATGGTAATCTGCATTCCAAGGAGCTTCTATTTCTTTGTTCCAAAGTCCTTGTAGGTTGGCGGGATTTGTCCCCACTCTTGAACTACCAATGAGCAAGTAGCGACCATACTGAAAAAGCAATGCTTCTAATTCAGGGTCTTTATTATCTTGCTTCACAAGCTCTATTCGCTTGTTTGTTGGTAAGTTATCCAAAGACGACGTACCTAATTGAAGATGTACCCTGTCGTACAAACTTCTATGATCTTTAATGTGTGAAGTCAATAATTTATCTACCGATTTCTTTTCCAAAGCAGCCAAATCCTTTTTGTTCTTAGCAGAAAAGTCGTCATGATAATACGACGAATTAGAAACTAATAAAAAAGTAGCTTTCGTTACATTTTTCAATTCAAGTTGATCGCCCTTGGCAATCACTTTTCCTTTGAAATTTTTTACTTTTAATCTAGATTCAAACTTTACACCTTCTGTAATTGGGTTTGGGTCATTTCTAAAAATAGCACCTCGCTGGGTCACCTCGCCCGTCATAGTCAATTGATTTCCTACAGCCTCTGTTTTGGCAGTTGCAGAACCATGATCCTCAGGGCGATTCATTTTAATAAAGCCATTTAGGCCATAGATAGACTCTGATTCTATTTCTATTACTATGGCATTATCAGGATGAGATACAAAAGACCTTTCTGTAACCCAATTTCCATCAGCTTTGTATTTTACCGTGTGAACAGCATTACTAAGATTTAACTCTCTACGATAATCCGTTATATTATTGTGATCTAGGGTTATAAATAGGTCACCCAAGGTTTGATGAGAACGCAATATGCTTTTGTTCGAAAAATTCTTGACAAAAAGTGAATCTGCAATTTTATTCTCTCCGTTTTCGAGTAATTCTCTAATTTCTTCCAAGTCTACTTTATTACCCGCAGGTTCAGTCCAACCTGTTTCTTTGGGCCACAAGGAATCATCATTAAGTTGAAAGTGTCCATTCACAGGATCACCAAAAGCCATAACACCTATTCTACCATTTCCAAGCGGCAAGGCTTCCATCCATTTGGTGGCTGGGGCATCATACCAAATTACATCATCCTTATAAGTAGTTGACTCTTCGATAGTCTGAAAAGAAGATGCAAGGTAAATTAAGCCAAAGAGTGGCAAGAGAAGGTTTTTGGTCTTTCTAAAATTCATGGTAGGGTTTGTTCGGTTTTATACTCGAAATTCAATTAGAGATCAACTATTATTAAGCAGGGAAATCCATCTAAAATTCTACTGTTTCAGGGTTATTCAATTTGAAACAATCATGAGTGAATAAATGCTGCAGTGCAATTTATTAAAAATATTAATGAGCAGATTTAATAAAATAAGAAAGAGAAATACTTGCCACAAAATTTTGAGAGAAGCAAATTTTCATTAGTCAACTATGAACTCAAGATTAGCAGTTCCTGCATCTAGGTCAGTAACAGTAACTTTATAAGTGTATTTACCTTTTTCGAGCAATTGCTCACCCACATAATCCACAGGCTGAATAGCGTAGGGCTTGTCCTTTATCTTAAAGCTAATGAAAGCATAGCGGTAAGCCTTTTCAAACCTACGGTAGGTCGATTTTTCTTTATTATCCAAAGACTCATAGGTATTCTCACCACCACTGGTATTAACGAAAATATCTGTCATTATGAAACTAGTATTGTTCCATAACCGGATTTCAATATCTCCCGAACCAGTATACGCCGGAATGAACTTGTCACTTTTGCATGCGAGAGTCAAAAGGAGAAAACTGGTTAGGACAAAAAGTGATTTCATATAAACTTAGGACACACTATTTAAGGAAATGGTTGGGGAGAAATTCCTTTTTTGGCGAATATAGCTTGATAATTGACCACATAGCAAGTTCAATTGAACTTATTAATCTATTTGCTGTTTAGCTTAAAACCACTAAGTATATAGAAATGATAGACTTTATATTTGAACCTTGGCCATGGTACGTGGCCGGACCCATTATAGGGCTTACGGTTCCCCTCCTACTAATATTAGGAAACAAAACATTTGGCATTTCAAATAGCCTCAGACACACTTGTGCGGCACTTTTCCCGTCCAATATTCCATTCTTTAACTACAATTGGAAAAAAGAACAATGGATTTTCTTTTTTGCATTTGGAATTATGGCCGGAGCTTTTATTGCTGTTAATTTTTTGAGCAATGGTAATGATGTAGCTATCAGCGAGGCAACTAAAATAGATTTGAGAGCACTAGGAATTAATAATTTTGACGGCTTACTTCCAGTAGAAATTTTTAGCATTTCAGAATTACTGAGCCTAAAAGGGTTTTTCTTTGTTGTTTTTGGGGGATTTCTCGTTGGCTTCGGTACGAGGTATGCTGGTGGCTGTACAAGTGGACATGCCATCATGGGCCTTTCTAATCTTCAATGGCCTTCTTTGGTTGCAACCATCTGTTTTATGGTTGGGGGAATTTTCATGACCCACGCTATCCTTCCATTCATCTTTAAATTGATTTAATCGTGTCAAAAACTATAAAAGGTAATAAACTTCCACACCTAGATCAAAATCCTGAAAAGTTCAGTAAAAACCTCAAATACATTATTGGAGGCTTATTATTTGGTCTTGTACTTATCAAAAGTGAAGTTGTTTCTTGGTTCAGAATCCAAGAGATGTTTCGCTTCCAAAGCTTTCACATGTATGGTGTAATAGGCTCTGCCGTGATTACAGGTATAATTAGTGTTTGGTTGCTCAAAAAGTTTAAGGTTAAAGCCTTGAATGGACTTGAAATCAACATCAAACCTAAAGTATTTAACAAAGGTCAGATCTACGGTGGATTACTGTTTGGTTTTGGCTGGGCTTTAACTGGAGCTTGTCCAGGTCCTATATATGCTCAAATAGGTGCTGGTTTTTTAACTGCGATCATCACGTTTCTAAGTGCCCTTTCAGGAGTTTGGATCTACGGAAGGTTCCGTCACAAACTGCCACACTAAGTATTTTTTTTAATTATCTTAGCTCTATAATTTGTTTAAAACTTATGAAATCGATCAAAATAGAGCTCAAATGGGCAATCATTTTTTCAGTAGTTATGCTGCTGTGGATGGTGCTAGAGAAAACCCTCGGTTGGCATGACAAACTGATAGCGAAGCATGCAGTTTATACTAATTTCTTTGCTCCCATTGCCATTCTTGTTTACGTCTTTGCTTTATTGGATAAAAAAAAGAGTTTGGGAGGAGAAATGGGTTTCAAAACTGCCTTTGTATCTGGTTCTATAATTTCTATGCTGGTTGCACTTATTAGCCCTTTGGCACAATATATTACGCACAATTACATCACACCTGATTTCTTTACAAATGTGCAAACCTATGCGGTTGAGAGTGGAAACATGAACATTGAAGAAGCTAAAGCATATTTCAATTTCAAAGGATATGTTTACCAGTCATTTATAGGTGCACTACTTATGGGAATTGCTACCACAGCTATTGTGGCGATTTTTGTGCGGTCAAAAAATAAATAAGATACCAAAATCTGTGTTAATCCGTGGTGAATATACCTTGCCATTATCTCTGCCCGACAGACATCACACTCACATATGATTTTGCAAAAAAGGATGTAATAGATCGAAATATGTTTCTATATTGATCATAGAAACCGTTGGAATTGTAATTTTGAAAGAAACCCTTTATAGAAAAATTTTGGATTATAACAGGATTGCTTTTTTTAGGAAGTACCTTCTTCTTTTGGAGAATTACCAAGGATTTTTTTTAAAAAAAGTATGACAAAAAGGTTAGGAAAATTTCAGGTGTGAGACTTTATTACTGGCAGGCTCTCTTTTTAGCGAGTTACACAATTACACTTCTTGTTATGTTTCTTTTAAACAAGACTAACCTTTTGACTTGATATAAAACGGTCGCCAAGAATAAACAAGTATCAAAGCCTTTGTATGTGAAAACACAGTTAAGGGTCACGGCAAAGATCGAGAATCTGTTCATTTTAATAATAGATCGCAATTGTTTAGCGAAATCTTATCTTTGTAAGATATGAAGCTGTCAGTAATTGATTCTGGGAATTTTAAGTTGGATGGTGGAGCAATGTTCGGCGTTGTTCCTAAAGTACTTTGGTCAAAACAAATCCCTGCGGATGATCTCAATTTATGCTCATGGAAAATGAGATGCCTACTTATTGAAGATGGCAACAGATTGATATTGGTCGACACTGGAATGGGTGACAAACAATCTGACAAATGGCTATCTTACTATTATAGGCATGGCGATGGTGACCTCATTCATAATATTCGATGTCAGGGCTATCACGAAAGTCAGGTTACTGATGTAATTTTAAGTCATTTACACTTTGATCACGCTGGTGGAGCTGTTTCTTGGAACAAAGATAAAACTGGTTACCAACCAACTTTTGAAAATGCGAAATACTGGACACATTCCGCACACTGGCAGTGGGCAACTGAACCAAACGATAGAGAAAAAGCTACTTTCTTGACTGAAAACATTCTTCCTCTTCAAGAACACGAACAGCTATATTTTATAGATAAAGTTGATCAGCCTTTTGAAAACATTGAATTTCGATTGGCCGATGGGCATACAGAGAAGATGTTAATGCCATTGATTAATACTGGTTCTCAAAAAGTCCTTTTTATAGCAGACACAATTCCTTCTCATGCCCATGTACATATTCCATATTGTATGGGTTATGATGTGCGACCACTACAAACCATGATTGAAAAGAAGTCGCTTCTGAAAGAAGTTATTGATAACGATTATCTTGTTTATTACGATCATGACCCATTTTTTGATGTCTCCAAAATTGAACTAACCGCCAAAGGATATAGAGCAGTTGACGGAGGATCACTCAAATCTTACTTAGGATAATGAGTAACCTAAAAATAGGACTGTGTCTTTCAGGAGGTGGAAGTAGAGGATTTGCACACTTAGGAGTGTTGCAAGCAATGGATGAACTTGGTATTAAACCAACAATGATTTCTGGCTCAAGTGCAGGTGCACTTGTTGCAGCTATTTATGCCCAAGGAGTTTCTCCACAAGATGCTTTTGAACAGTTATCCAAAATAAGCGTAGTTCGTAATCTTCGTTTTGCTTTCAATAAGTTTGGATTATTTAAGCTAGATAAGGCAACCGAAATTTTAAAAAAAATGGTCCCTCACAATTCTTTTGAAGGACTCAAAATACCAATTGCTGTTTGTGCGACTCACATAGGTAAAGGAAAAGCTACCTATTTTACACATGGTGAACTTTGTCAGGCAGTAATGGCTTCTTGTGCAATTCCTGGCTTATTTTCACCAGTTAATATCAACGGCAAAAAGTTTGTAGATGGTGGTATCATTGACAACCTTCCACTTGAACCATTGAAAGAAACTTGCAACTACTTTATTGGCGTAAATATTACCCCATTCGAAAGGAAATTGCCGGTACGTTCTGCCAAAGACATATTTTTAAAATCACTTTACATTAGCATAGATCACCAAACTAGAGAAAAAGCTAGAGAATTTGATTTAATGATAGAACCCAAAAACATTGTAAGGTTCAACGGCCTGAGTATGAAGCGGGCACAAGAGATTTTTGATACAGGATATCAAGAAGCATTAGTAGTTTTGAAAGATTTAAAAAACATGGAGACTAAATAATAATTTGAATTGAAATATAGCATAAAGGGATTAATTCCTATTTTAGCTATTGTAAGAAAATCAATATGGAAAGAAGAAAAGCAATTCAAAAATTAGGTTTAGGATTTGGGGCATTATTAAGCCTTCCTTCTTGGGCGAATTCTTGGAATCAAGACAAGTTTGCTTTTGAAGGCAATAGCATTTTAGAAGGTTTAGTAGAAGCAATAATTCCTGAAGGTGACCAACCAGGTGCTAAATCAATAGGAGCACATCTGTTTGTTGAAAGAATGGTCAAAGATTGTTATGATGAAAACACAAATGCTATCTTCTTTGACAACTTGACCAAAGTCAGTTTGATGGCGGAAGAACTCAAAAATAAAAAGATAGAGGCGACGAGTTTACAAGAACGAATTGATATACTCAGGCTTTTTGAAGACTCAATTCTTAAAGAAGATAGTAGCTTTTATGACTTGTTGAAGCGACTAACAATTCAAGCATATACCAACTCGGAGTTTTACCTTACAAAATACCGTGATTACGAAATGGCACCAGGTTTTTTCCATGGCTGCGTAGTAATATAATTCAACCAAAAACGAAAAAGAAATTGTCATTATTAAATATAAAATCAGCCAAGAAACAGAAATTCGATGCCATTGTGGTAGGATCTGGAATAAGTGGAGGCTGGGCAGCAAAAGAACTTTGTGATGCTGGACTAAAAACCCTCGTTCTCGAGCGTGGTAAAGATGTGAAGCATTTGGTAGATTACCCTACTACACTCATGAATCCTTGGGAGTTTGAGCATGGAGGTCGTATCACCAAAGAAATGAGAGATGCGAATCCTATTGCCAGCAAATGCTATGCATTCAATGAAGACGCTCAGCATTTCTTTGTCAAGGACGATCATCACCCATACATACAAGAGAAGCCTTTTGACTGGGTACGTGGATATCAAACAGGTGGAAAATCTCTCATGTGGGCTCGTGGAACTCAACGATGGAGTCACTTTGACTTCGAAGGACCAGACCGTGATGGTTTTGATGTAAAATGGCCTATCACTTATGATGAACTCGCACCATGGTACGATCACGTAGAATATTTCGCAGGAATAAGCGGAAACAAGGATGGGCTTGAGCAATTACCTGATGGTGACTTTTTGCCAGCTTTTGAGCAATCGTGTGTAGAGAAACACTTCTCGCAACAAATGAAAACACACTATGGCGGCTCACGTCCCGTAATTGCAAGTCGCTGTGCTCACCTCACCGAACCTCGTGAAATTCATTACCAACAGGGAAGAGGTCGTTGTATGAGAAGAAACTTATGTCAACGAGGCTGTCCGTATGGTGGCTATTTTAGTAGCAACTCCTCTACCCTACCATGGGCAGAAAAGACGGGCAACATGACATTGCGAAACAATTCGGTTGTACACTCAATTATTTATAATGAGCGAAAAAACAAGGCTGTAGGGGTTAGAATAATTGATTCAGAAACAAACGAAGAAATAGAGTTTTATGCAAAAGTAATTTTCATGAATGCCTCTACTATCAATACGAATATAGTTTTGCTAAATTCTAAGTCTAATCGTTTTCCAAATGGATTAGGAAACGACAATGGACTTATGGGACAATACATTCACTTTCATAACTTCACCACTAGCATCTCCGCAGAATACGACGGAATGTTAGATAAAACTACAGCTGGAAACAACCCAGGCGGAAGTTATATCCCAAGGTTTAGAAACTTGAGAGAACAGGAAACTGACTTCTTGAGAGGTTATGCAGCTGGTTTCAGTGCAAGAAGAGCCATTTCTACCAATACTGAAGGACTTGGTGAAGAATTGAAAGCCAACCTTCTGAAAAAAGAGCTTGGAAACTGGAGAGTTGGGTCTCACTTTATGGGTGAAACCATACCAAAAGCTACCAATTACGTAAAGTTAGACACTGAGCAAACTGACCAATGGGGAGTTCCATTGGCGAGGTTATCTGTTTCCCTTGATGATAACGACGAAAAAATGGGAGAAGATTATCGTCAGCAAATGACCGAAATGTATACAAAAGCTGGATTTACAAATATCAAAACATACAAAAAAACTGATTGGAATCCTGGCTTAGATATTCATGAAATGGGTGGAGTTTTAATGGGTACCGATCCAGCAACTTCTCAGTTAAACAAATTCAATCAATTGCACCATTGCAAAAATGTATTTGTAACTGATGGAGCTTGTATGACAAGTAATTCAACTCAAAATCCATCGCTAACTTACATGGCAATTACCGCAAGAGCGGTAAATTATGCAGTGAGTGCATTGAAGAAAAGAGATCTGTAAACCAACTATAATACGACGCTCTTTAGCAATTGGCACTAAATTGGATAATTTTGAATTAACTCAATCGTTTCTATTACACATAAACAAAGCAATTTGATCCGAAAGATCGCATATATAGTACTTCTTGCAAGTATGTTTTCATGTTCGCAGTTCAGCAACTCACCTACGAGTAAGGCTTGGCACAACATGAACACCAAGTACAATTCACTTTTATTGGCCGAAGAAAGCCTTAAAAGAGCTGAGTTCTTGATTGACTCCATACGAATAGAAGATTACAGTGGAATTCTTCCAGTTTTTCATCCAATAGACACTATTGAAACTGCAATAGCATCTGAGCAACTTGAGCAAATCATAAAGCTCACTTCCCAAGTTGCCGAAAGACACTCCAATAGCCGTTTTCTTGATAGGTCTTATGTATTGCTTGGTATTGCACGTTTTTACAAAGGAGATTTTCTTAATGCTATTGAGGTTTTCAAATACGTAAACAGTAATGGCACCGATGTAAACGAAAAGCATTCTGCATTAATTTGGTTGATGCACGCTTACATGGAATCGGGAAACATGAGAGATGCACTTGGTGTGTCTGCATTGCTTGGAAAAGAGACATTAACAGAGAAAAACAGAGCTCATTTCTTTGAGGTAAATTCCTTTTTAAACCAAAAGAACAATTCATTACCACTATCTGTGGCTTTCTTGGACGAAGCCAACAAGCTTTTGAAAAAAAGCAAAAGAAAAGGTCGTAACCTTTTCATTGTAGGTCAAATGTATGACGCTTTGGGACAAAAAACTGAAGCTAGAAAGAATTGGCTAAAAGTTACCAAAAACAAACCTAACTACGAACTTGAGTTCAATACCAATATTGAACTCTTGATGAGTAACAGTTTAGCTGGATCCGATGCCAACTTTGATAAAATGTTGGAAGACAGGAAAAACTCAGATTTAAAAGATAAAATATACTTCAAAAAAGGACAAACAAACGTCCAAAAGGAACTTTATCCTCAAGCCATTAAGGCATTTCAGCAGTCCGCTAACTTGGCAACAAATAAAACAAGTAAAGCCTCAGCATACCTTCAAATCGCTGAAACCAACTATAAATATCTTAGCAATTATGAAATGGCAAGCATGTACTACGATAGTACGCTGCAAAACATCAACCCTAAAGCGAGTAACTTTCAGGAAATAAGTGATAAGTCAAAATCTCTTACAGATTTTGTAACTTATATGAAGGTGCTTAAGCAAGAAGATAGCTTACAAAACTTGGCAACCATGAATCCACTGGAATTGGAAAACATGGTAGAAGAAATGCTCAAAGAGCAAGAGAAAGAATTAAAAAGGCTTGAAGCAGAGGCAAAAACGCTTGCAGCAAAAAAAGAAGCAAAAAATGCGTCAGCTGTAGGGTCTGATGTTTGGTTTATGTACAACCAAGCTGCCCTTACTCGATCAAGGTCAGCTTTTGTGAGGCAATGGGGAAACAGACCACTCGAGGACAATTGGCGTAGAAAGGATAAAGAAGCAGGACAAATCAGTTTTAAAATAGAAAGAGGAATTGTAGGGCAAGAGGAAGAGCCAACTCAAGAAGATAAAGAAGAGGAAGCTTTAGCTCAAAAAAAGGCTGAATTTGAGGCAAAAAAGAAAGAGATTCTTGCAAAAATTCCAAATTCACAACAGCAGCTCGCACAATCAAAAAGAAGACAAGAGGAAGCCTATTACCAATTGGGTAAAATTTACAAACTACAATTTAACGAGCCTGATAATGCTAAGAAAATGTTTGTGGATCTATTGGATAAATTCCCAGATACGGTTTACGAGCAGGAGGTTTTGTATTTCTTATCACTCATGAGCGATAACATTGCGAGCAACCAATATCGAACAAGATTACTTGACAAGCACCCTTTTTCATCATACGCAAGGCAACTGAAGAGAGGTAATGTGGAAATAAATGCTGACACAGAAAGCAACGCTGAGCGTGCATATCAAGACCTTTATGCATTGTATCAAAAAGAAGCATACAAAGAGGCATTAGAAAAAGCCAACGGAGTTTTGCTAGATTACACTGGAACCAGCATTGAAGATAAAATCGCGATGTTGAGAATTTTCCTACTTGCAAAAACAGCTGATCTAAACGCTTATAGAATTGCACTTCTTGATTTTACCACCAGTTACCCTTCTAGTAAACTGGCTCCAAAAGCAAACGAAATGCTTGCGGTTTTGAACAAAAATTAAATTGAATGAAAGAACCAATACTTGACGAAGACCATATCGACGCCAAACCACCCGTGCTCGGCTCTTGGAACAATGTTTACGCTCTCGTTATTGGCTTTTTAATCTTCTTGATTCTCATTTTTACATTTTTAACCAAAGTGCTTGAATGACGACTCTCGATTGGATTATCTTAGGTGCCACACTAACATTCATCATTAGTTACGGAATTTACAAAAACCGTAGTAATAAGAATATTGAAGGCTTTTTTTTAGGAAATAAGTCACTCCCATGGTATCATGTAGGTCTCTCTGTGATGGCTACACAGGCAAGTGCTATAACTTTCTTATCCGCTCCAGGACAAGCTTTCAATGATGGAATGAGTTTCGTGCAATTCTATTTTGGACTTCCACTCGCTATGGTTGTTTTAAGTATCACTTTCATTCCTATATTTCATAGGTTAAAGGTTTATACCGCATATGAATACCTTGAAACACGCTTTGATTCACGTGTGAGGGTTTTTACTGCAATTCTTTTCTTGATTCAAAGAGGACTTGCAACTGGAATTTCTATCTACGCTCCTTCTATTATTCTATCAACCATATTTGGCTGGGATATTTTTTGGACCAATGCTCTCATGGGTGGAATTGTACTTACGTACACTATTATAGGTGGTACAAAAGCAATTTCGTATACCCATATTCAGCAAATGCTTATTGTCACATTTTCGATGATTCTAGCTGCAGTACTTATTGTAAACATGCTTCCGCCTGACGTAGGCTTCGTAGATGCTGTAAAAATTGCAGGTAAAGCGGGTAAAACTAATATCATTGACCTAGAGTTTAATCCAAAAGAAAAGTATAACGTGTGGTCAGGTATACTTGGAGGCTTCTTTTTGCAACTATCTTATTTTGGAACAGACCAATCTCAGGTAGGCCGCTATCTTACTGGAAAAAGCGTGACTCAAAGTAGACTCGGTTTACTTTTCAATGGACTGATCAAGGTTCCTATGCAGTTCGGTATTTTATTAATTGGGGTTTTGGTCTATGTTTTCTATTTATTCAATAGCTCTCCAGTATTTTTCAATACAGCCGAAACAGCAAAGCTTCAAAACTCTATTTATGCAGAGGAGTTCAAAAGTTTAGAAGATCAATATGCAGTTGAATCTGCTCATAAAAATGAGGCTGTTTATCTTTTACATGAATCTATTAAGGCCGAAGACGAGGGCAAAATTGAAAGTGCAAGGGCAGTTATTTTAGGTGCAGATGCTACAATCAAAAGCATAAAGAAGAAAGTAAGCGAATTGATTACCCTTAGCAACCCTGAAGGAGATAGCAAAGATGTCAACTACGTCTTCATTAGGTTTATTTTGGATCACTTACCTCATGGGCTCATTGGCTTACTCATTGCTGTTATATTTTCTGCTTCTATGGGTGCAGTTGCTTCATCCTACAACTCATTGGCAGCCACAACGGTAGTTGATGTATTGAAAAAATCAAGCTCAAGATCGTACTCCGAAAGCACAGAATTGCTTATATCTAAAGGAATTACAGTCTTTTGGGCAGTATTTTGTATCGTGGTGGCTTTCTATGCCAGTAAACTGGGCTCCAGTATGATTGAGCTAGTGAATGTTTTGGGTTCACTGTTCTATGGAGTAATCTTGGGAATATTCTTAGTGGCATTTTATAATAAGTCAATTCAAGGCAAAGCGATTTTCTACAGTGCCATCATTTCGGAACTTTGTATCTTCCTCATATGGAAGTACGAATTTGTTTCTTATTTGTGGTTGAACCCAATTGGTTGTATTCTTGTCTTTATCTTTGCATGGACATTCCAACAGCTATTGAGAACAAAAACTGATGCCAACTAAATCAAACGTATTAATTATTGAGGATGATCAGCGTATCGCCGAAAATATTAGTAAGGGCCTTCAAGAAAAAGGATTCCTAACTCAAATAGCCTATGATGGCAAAATGGGGCTTAAGTTTTACCAAAATGGTGGTTTTGACCTGATTTTACTTGACCTTAACCTTCCTATTATGAATGGTTATGAGGTTTGTGAAAAAATACGCGAAACCGATAGTCAAACACCAATTATCATGCTTACTGCCCTAGGCGAAACTGAAGACAAATTGGAAGGTTTTGAAAAAGGAGCTGATGACTACATGGTAAAACCCTTTGATTTTAGGGAGCTTGTGGTAAGAATTGGTGTATTACTTAAAAGAAAATCAATCGTAGAAAATAATTCCCAGGAGTTGAAAGTTGCCGACCTTATCATGGATTTGGACAAAAAAACTGTGGAACGCGATGGAAAAAGTATTGACCTCACGCCTAAGGAGTTTTCCCTTTTAGAATTTCTTATCAATAACAAAGGAAGAGTTGTCTCAAAAGCCGAAATAGCTGAAACCGTTTGGGATCACAATGCCAATCAAAGTTTAAACGTAGTAGAAGTTTATATCAACTTTCTTCGAAAGAAAATAGATAAGTCTTTTGCCAGCTCGCTGATTCATACCAAATCTGGTATGGGATATTTGCTGGATGAAGAGCATTAAACCATGACAATACGTACCAAAATAGCCTTGCAGTTCTCACTCATTGTGGCTACTATATTGTTTATTTTTTCTCTTTCAATTTATTACTTAAGCGAAAATTATCGCCAAAAAGAGTTCTATAACAGCCTTAGAGACAGAGCAATTACCACTTCTCAATTGCTCATCAAGGAGAAGGAAATTGACAAAAAATTACTTAAGATTATTGACCAAAACACCCTATCTAGTTTATATGGTGTACAGGTACTTGTTTTCAATGACTCCAACCAGGTAGCTTATTCCAACTACGAAGCAGATACCATTTATTACAGTCCAGAACTACTAAATAGAATTCGGTCGAACGAGTACTTAGAAACAGTTTTTGCCGATAAACAGGTGGTGGGAACCATGTATAGTGATACCCTAAGTAAAAACTATGTCATTCTTGCTCAAGCTGATGACCTTTATGGTAAACAGAAACTGAGCAATATTAAAAACACAATGGTAATAGGCTTTGTGTCTGCTGTACTACTTACAGTATTTTTCGGGTTTATTTTCGCTGGGCAATCTCTCAAACCTATAAGTGATATAAATAAGGAAATCTCCGAAATCAATATCCAAAGTATTACCCGGAAGTTGAAAACAGGGAATAACAGGGATGAAATTGCTGTCCTGGCCATAAACTTTAATAAAATGCTCGATCGCCTAGAACAGTCGGTAGAGCAACAAAAAAGCTTTGTTTCCAATGCTTCTCATGAACTACGCACTCCTCTTGCTGCTTTAAAGTCTGAAATTCAAGTGGCTCTAGAGAAAGATAGAAATGAATCCGAATATCAAACCGTATTGAACACCCTGCTGGACGATACACATCGATTAATCAAACTATCCAACGGACTGCTTACATTGGCAAAATACGAAAGCAATGATATTGGAGTTAAATTCAAACCTACGAGAATTGATTCAGTTCTCTTTAATGTTCAAGATGAGCTGCTACAACAGCACCTAGACTACAATATAGTTATTGATTTTGAAGAAATCCCAGACGATGACAATTGGCTACAAGTGAATGGAAGCGAGCAACTTTTGCATACGCTCTTTCTCAATTTGATTGAAAATGCCTGTAAATATAGCCCAAACAAACATGCTGATGTTAAATTATACTTCAACAAAGCAAACTGCCTAGTTAGAATCAGTGACAAGGGAATTGGTATTCCGGATGCAGACTTAAAACAGATTTTTGAGCCTTTCTACCGTTCTCAAAATGCCACTTCTTACAAAGGTTACGGTATAGGCCTATCGATTTGTAAGCGTATCATTGAGATGCACAACGGTACTATAAAAATTAGTAGTATAGTGGGAGAAGGCAGCAAGTTCTTAATTTCAATGCCTCATTGTTAAAACCCTCTCTGTTGTTTTACATAATCGGCGATTTCCCCAACTGGTGCAACCCATATTTCATTTGAGTTCTCCAATAAGTAAGGTAAAAGCTTTTCGAGCATTTCTGCATGTGTTGTCTGAATAACTCCATTTTCTCCGATGTCATGACCAGCTAAAACTAGCCAGAGTCCGTCTTTTCGGGTCATTTCAATCAAAGCCATGATATCTTCCATGCTTTTATTGTCCATCTCTACACCAGTGAGTTGAGCTAAATCACAGAAAGCCGGATCATTGGGAACTTCATCTAACCATGTACGACCAGATACAAAATTCTTTGCTACAACTGGCACATAACTTCTCGTTTCTGTACCTCGGTTTACAAATGTTTGCCCACAAGGATATGCAAAATCATTCGTCTTCACACCGTATAACTTTTCTATTTCTTTGTTGGCTTCAAGCAATTCGGCTTCCATTTTTTTCAAATCATACCCCTCCAAAGCATTTCCTCTTGCCCATAGGAAGTTTCCAGAACACGGATGCATTAAAGTATGATTTGCCAACTCGTGTCCATTGTCAGCTGCTTTTTGCCAACCGTCTTTTGCACCTAAAGTGAGTGAAGGAACAATGTAAAATGTTGCTTTTACGCCGTACTTATCTAAAATGGGTGTACCCACCTTTACTTGACTTTCTCTTCCATCGTCCCAAGAAAAGCTAATGGCTATTTTCTTTCCATCGGGCCATGTAAAGCTCTTATCTTGCCCCAAAAGTGAACTTGGAGAGATTACGAAAGCCAATAATATAAGTGTTAAAAGTCGAGTGAAAGCTTTATGATTCATAGTTAGATTGATTTAGTACAAACGAAACGTTCCTCTTTAATCCGTCCAATTTAGTTCTTTTTAATGGGGATTTTCGAAAAACCTCTTTGAAAGCTTCTTCTGTTATTTCTTCCCAATCTTTATTCGTAAAAGCTGCTAATTCAGGCTTTAAGTCGAACTCCGGTGTAGAATGTGGCTTACTAAACCGATTCCACGGGCATACATCTTGACAAATATCACAGCCAAAAACCCAATTCTTCATTTTTCCTTTAGCATCCTGTGGAATGGCATCTTTTAATTCAATGGTATAGTAAGAAATACATTTGCTACCATCCACAACGTACTCGGTAATCGCATCAGTGGGGCACGCATCTATACAAGCAGTGCAAGTTCCGCAATAGTCTTTTATAGGGCCATCTGGTTCCAGTTCTAGGTCACAAATAATCTCTCCCAAAAAGAAAAATGAACCCATTTCTCTGTTAAGTAAATTGCTATGTTTTCCTACCCAACCTAAGCCGCTCTTTTTTGCCCAAGCCTTGTCCATCACTGGTGCCGAGTCTACAAATATTCTTCCTCCTACCTCTCCTATTTCTTCATTGATGTAAGCAAAAAGCTCCTTGAGCTTATCTTTTAGCACTAAATGATAGTCTATGCCATAGGCGTACTTTGAGATTTTTAAGTCCTCCTCTCCTTCTGGCAATCGCTTGGAGGGATAATAATTAAGCATCACAGAAATGACAGACTTTGCTCCATCCACGAGTTTACAAGGGTCTAGCCTTTTGTCAAAGTGATTGGCCATGTAGGCCATTTTTCCATGATAGTTTTGATTGAGCCATTGTTCTAATCTTGGAGCCTCTTCTTCCAAAAACTCCGCCTTTGAAACACCACAAAAATCAAAGCCTAGTTCCTTTGCTTTGGTTTTGATGAGGTTGGTGGGGTTTTGTGGCATTTACGTGAATTTGTGTGTTCTAAGCTTAGATCCTTTTGCAATTAACTCAAAATCAGAATCATTGTGAACTAAAAGAAAATCCAATTCCATTGCCATTTGAGCAATTAAACAATCTGTGCCTTTCCTTACACTAATTCCTTTCTTTTTGAGGTCGAAATATAATTTAGCCGCAGAAACTGATACATCTATCCAGTTTAAATCGATGATATTCATTCTTTTAAAATGCTTACTGTAATTCTTAAAGTCCTTTTCAAACTTTAAGCCAATTAAAAATTCTTGAATAATAGTTGGCGTTAAGTAAATATCGTTTGAATGAAATGTCAGGTAAAATTCAAGCAGTTTAGTTTGTTCGTTTTCCAGATTGTTGGTCATATTAATCCAAACGGACGTATCAAATATTGCTTTCTCCATCAATCCTTCCTTATTTCTTCAAGATCCCCATCCCAAAGGTTAGATCCTTTAAGTTTTAATAACTCCAAGGCAGAAAGTTGTTTAAGATACTCATCTACCGCAGTATTAACAGCTTCTTTTTTAGTCTTTATTTTTTTCAAGGCCATGATTTCCGCAACTTTATCATGGTCAATATCTATGTTAGTTAGCATTTTAAAAAATATTATATGTACAATAATATGAATTTATCTGTACATAATCACAAATTTAGCACGGGATATTCATGAAAACTTCACTTTGAAAATCATAAAAAGCCAATAAAACGCCTCATACTCTCTCTACTACACAATTGTAGCAACCAGGTTTAGCATTATGAATATGTATGTAATTAATATCCTCGTTTTCAAAAATGTTTATTATTTGTTCTCTAAGGTTTTTACCTTCCACTACAGTGGCATCTTTCATTATTCCACTTTTGTCAAAACCACGCAACGATAGAAGTCTATGATTGAGCATTATTGGAATTTCGTTCACTGCCAAGCTTGCTGTTTTGGCAGTTTTCCTAACATATATTGGCCCGTTTGATTGATATGGTGAATCAGTCTTATGATGCTGATAGGGGAACAATATTACCTCTTCACCAATCTTGGCGTCTTTTAAACTTACTCTACACGGAAATCCAGGAAATTCGTCTACTGTCATTCTCATGGCACCCATTTTGGCAAGTGCTAGATTGTCCAGATCGAACAGGTTCGAAAATTCGGCTTCTTGGAGTGATTTTATTACAAAATTCATGAGCATCTAAAATAAGTAAACGAATAGGTAGCAATTTAAGCTTTTTTTGAGTCGAGTATTCTTATCCTCATTGTAATATGTTGTAGTTTTCATTACACTCAAGCTGATTGATCAAAAAAAAGCTTTTGCTCAAGACAAATACTTTTGCTTTTCTATTAAACATTAAATTACTAATGAGTTCTGCTTTTCCCGTAAAGATTTATACGTTACAAAACTTCTAGAAATCCACCCTGAAAGATCAATCTTACAATCACTATTATTTAGAAACTAGCTTAATAAAAGTCATAAATCCACTGCTCTTTTTTTTAAAAAACCAGTTCCTCAATACCTACACTCCCCAGCTTCCACAAAATACTCCTTATAATTCTTCGCTTTGGGGTCCATGCAACCTTTTAGGTTGAGAAGCTTTATGTTACGAAAATCTATTGGGTGGCTTTCTGCTTGCAGCGAAATATAGCCTTCTTTTAAAGGTGTGGAGTCTAGTGCATCCCAATAAGCAGCTGACTTTTCTGTAAATCCGCCAGCTTTCCAGTTCATACCATTTTTGCTCACAAAATTGCCACCAATTTCAAGTTTTTCGAAGGTTAACACTGTATCGCCTTCTATGATTTGATGAGCAATGGAATCGCCATATACAATCAAAGAAGCTTTTACCCATTGATCTCCATCATATGTTTTGGAAGTAGAATTGATGCAATGTTCAGCTCTAAACTTCTCGTTAATATAAACCTGAGTTCCTGGCGTACAGAGGTTTCCAGTATTTCTTGGACCATTTCCAAGCCCTCCTAAAAGTTGCATCTCAAGCGAAACAGGGAAGGTTTGGTCGAAGTCTAAACTCTCCGCTGATTGTGAGTGAAACATGACACCGCTATTTCTCACATTCCATGATGCTCCGCCTGGTGTTTGTTCTCCAGTAAACCTATATTCGTAATTAAGTATGTAGTGAGAGTAAGGTTTATTATAGTACAAATGCCCGAATTTGTCATCAAAAGTCTCATATTCGTCATACACTATACGTATCATTTCATCCTCTACTCTAATGGTATTTTTATAGTTCTCATTTAGTTTTTCGCCAGTAATTTTAAGATCCCATCCGTCAAGATTTTTTCCGTTAAAAAGCATTTCCCAATCCTGCTCTTGGCTGTTAATGGTTTGTGCCGAGAGTGCTTGTGCAATAAAACAAAGAATAATAAGGTTTCTGATCATGATCGGTTTTTTATCCATTGGCAAGATAAAAATTTTGAAGCTTATTCTTACGGTAGAATTAGAATAGATTTTATTTCACTTTTTATGAAATAATTATCTTTGTTTCACTTTTTATGATATAATTAACTTTATTTCAGTAATTTTGATATGGATCATAAGCTAAATAGGATGAATAAAAGCACTTTACATTGGATTATCATGGCAGACATCATCAAAAGTTCTGGTCAGGATGCCAAAAACTTGCAACAAAATTTCAAATTTGATGTATCGGATATTAATGCTGCTTTTGAGAAAAATCTACTTTCTCCATTGACAATAACACTTGGTGATGAATTTCAGGGAGTGGTGAAAGACTTAAGAACTTGTATTGATATCATTCTTTCCTTTGAAGAAGACAAGCTGCTTTTTAATCCAAAGTACGAGTTAAGGTTTGTTGTACAGCGAGGAGAGATTGACACGGAAATAAACCCTAATATAGCTCACGGAATGCTTGGAGAGGGACTTTCTACAGCACGTAAAAACCTTGAAAACCTAAAAAAAACTGATGATAGGTACTTTTTTGATACCAATGTTAAAGCAAAATCAGAAGCTCTGAATGCTGCATTTCAAGTCTATCAAGATATATATCAAAGCTGGGATAAACCCGAAGAAAAGAAATTGGCATTTTTATTTCTCGAAAACAACGATTACAAATACGTCGCAGATAAGACAGGAAAGACAAGGTCTCAAATGTGGAAAAGAGAAAAGACTCTCAACATTTCTTCCTATTTTGCCATTAAAAGAGTCATTAAATTCCTCGCAAAATGATGCTTATTGGCATATTGATAATATCTGAAATAGTCCTTGCTTTTGCATTCTCTGCCATTGCCCAATTATTCTACAAAAAAGTAGGCTTAGACTTTAAGTCAATTCTAAAAGGAATATTCGAAAGGATGTTTTTGGTAATCACCCTTTATTTCGGTTATCCTCACGCATTGACCTTCTTTAGTGCGGTAAAACTTGGTACTCGATTAAAGCATTCGGAAAAGAATGATGAAGACCAAAACCGCTTTAATGACTTCTATCTTTTTGGTAATTTCATATCTGTCATAGCTGCAATCCTCTATGTACAATTGATTAAGTATTACTTCCCTATCTAAAAGTGTATTCACAACTGTTCTTATCGGCTGTCATAATGTCAGTAAAACTGTCGTTGGTTTAATTCTTGAAATCTATTGATTGCTTTATAAATTGAACAAGAACATGTCAAAAAAGAAAGATAATAACCTAAAAGAGGAAGAATTGACCGAAAACATTGACAATTCGGAAGGTACAGTGACAACTGAAGGTCCTACTCTTGAAGTAGAATTGACCGAGGAAGAAAAAACTCAACAAGAACTCGCAGAAACTAAAGATAAATTTATTCGCTTGTACTCGGAGTTTGAGAATTACCGCAGAAGAACTGCTAAAGAGAACATTGAAATCAGAATGAACGCGGCTGAGAACTTGATCAAAGAGTTGCTACCAGTTGTTGACGATTTTGAAAGAGCCCAAAAGAGCTTTGAAACTGCTACAGAGTTGGAGCCAGTTAAAGAAGGCATCGCATTGATTTTTGACAAACTGACAAAAACATTGGCCTCAAAAGGTTTAAAGCCAATGGAGTCTAAGGATAAGATATTTGATGCGGAAGTTCATGAATGTGTAACTCAATTTGACGCCGGCGAAGACAAAAGAGGTCTTGTTATAGACGAAGTAGAGAAAGGATATTTTCTAAACGATAAAGTTGTTCGCTACGCCAAAGTAGTGGTAGGTAGTTAATTATTAGAGAGTATAGACTCTTGCAAAAAGATATAGATGGCAAACAAAAGAGATTTTTACGAGGTATTAGGGGTAAGCAAAAGTGCGACTGCCGAAGAAATGAAAAAAGCTTATCGCAAGCTTGCAATTAAGTATCACCCCGATAAAAACCCTGGTGATAAAGAAGCAGAAGATAAATTTAAAGAAATAGCAGAAGCATATGCTATTCTCACCGATCCAAATAAGAGAGCACGTTATGATCAGTTTGGTCATGCAGGTGTAGGCGGAGCAGCAGGTGGACATGGAGCTCAAGGTGGTTTCACTGTTGAAGATATATTTAGCCAGTTTGGCGATATTTTCGGCGACAGCAGCCCATTTGGAAGCTTCTTTGGAGGACAAGGCGGTGGTGGTCAGCGTAGAGGCACCCGTAAAGGATCAGACCTTAGAATCAAAATGAAGCTCACTCTCCAAGACATTGCAAATGGGGTTGAGAAAAAAATTAAAGTAAAGCGTTACACATCTTGTAACAGCTGTAGTGGAAACGGAGCCAAAAACGGCACCTCATTATCCACTTGTGGCACTTGTCAAGGCCAAGGCCAAGTACGTAGAGTACAGCAAACTATGTTGGGTCAAATGATGTCAACTAGCACTTGCCCTACTTGTAATGGAGAAGGAAAAACTGTTACCGAGCGTTGCGAAACTTGCTTTGGAGAAGGTAGACAACTTACTGAAGACCTCATTAACATCAAAGTACCTGCTGGCGTTACTGACGGCATGCAACTCTCAATGGGTGGCAAGGGTAATGTTCCTGTTCGCGGTGGTGTACCAGGCGATTTACTCATTGCGATTGAGGAAGAAGAAGATGCAAATCTTAAACGAGATGGAAACAATATCATCTTTGACCTTCCTGTAAACTTCGTGGATGCTGTACTCGGTAGTGATGTAGAAGTTCCTACTGTAGATAGCCGAGTTAAAATCAAAATTAAGCCAGGTACACAAGCTGGGGAGATCCTTAGATTGAGAGGTAAAGGATTACCTAACTTAAATGGATATGGAGTAGGTGACCAATTGATTCATGTGAATCTATACACCCCAATTTCAGTTTCAAAAGAAGAAAAAGAGATTCTTGAAAAACTCAGAAGCTCTCCAAATTTTGAACCTAAAGTTGGATCAAATAACAAAACAATCTTTGATAAGATGAAAGACTTCTTTCAAGGATAAGTAATAAGAGAATCTAGTCTAAAGCCGCTTCAACATTGTTGAGGCGGCTTTTTTATTGGCAATTGTGCAATGGTTTTAAACACAAAGCTTGTAAAACCCACCAATACACAAAAGAAAAGCCACTTCGAAACGAATCGAAGTGGCTTTGAAATCTATTTTACAATTAAGCTCTATTGAAGAGAAGCAGCGTGCTTATCGTATATCGCTTTTATTTCTGATGCTAACTTTTCGTCGTGTTGCTGAGCGATAGAACTAATCAAGTTCAGGTCACGTAAGTTTTCCTGAATGAAACTTTGAACATTATCACCCCACTGACGAGAACCACCTTTTCTACTTATATTGATAAAGTATGTAAGGTTTTGATCTGCCTTTTTGACAATTGTTCTTGCAATGGCTGCAGCTTTGTCATTTTCGCCAACCTCATAATAGAACACTGTAAAGTTTGCACTCAACTGATCATAAGGAATAGACTCATTTGGCATTGTAGCTATTGCCTTGTCCAAAACAGTCTTTGCTCTTTCATTATCACCCTGGCGAACCAACTGATCAGCCAATCTAAGGAAAGCATATCTAGCTGTGATGATTGGAACCTTCAAATAAGTCTCAGAATCGTAATACACATCAGGGTTATCAAGATTTCTCCAAGAGAACTTGTTCATCACATTATCATACATCTTCTCTGTATTTACAATTCCGTCTCTAGCTCCTGGAATTCTAAATGGCATTAACCTATAAGCATATCCTTCAAGCTGAAGATGCTCCTTAAGGTTCATGTATGAACTTGGTGCAAGCGTTCCGCCAAAATAAATAGGACGCTCCCAATTGTTATTAGCAATGATGTCAAGTACCAAAAGGTCGTTTTTCAACAAGCTCCTCTCTCCTATCTCCCATTTCATAACCCCAGTAAGGGCATTGTAATATGCCGAATCCACAAAACCTTTCTTGCGAATCGCTTCAGGATCATAATCCAAGAAAAGATTGGCCGATGGCAATGTATTAATGAATTCACCAGAACCTACAGCTCTTTGAATCGCTGGATCATTACGCTTCACTAAGTCAAGGTATTGCTTAAGGTTTATACCTTCTTTTACCTTGTCGTTTTCTATAGCTGCAAACAAGATTTGATCGTTTACACCTTTCATATATTGTGGCTCTTCAAAGCTTACAGGCAATGCCTCAGACTCATAAGTCTTACGCTTCATTTGAGAAATATACCAATCGGTACCTAGTAAACTCAAGTTACATACACGCACATCAGTACGCACACCTTCTACTTCTTGAGCGTACCACAATGGGAAAGTATCATTATCGCCACCAGTAAACAGTATGGCATTAGGAGCACAACTATTTAACAAGTTTTTGGCAAAATCTACTTGATGAACACGTCCAGATCTGTCGTGGCCCTTCCAAGTTTGTGATCCCATTACAACAGGTACAATTAAACCTAAAGCAGTTGCTCCAATTGCTCTTGCTTGTGAGTTTTTAAGGAATTTCAAAACATACTCAGCTAATCCCATTACTCCAAGTCCAATCCAAATGGCGAAGACATAGAATGAACCAACATAAATATAATCTCTTTCACGAGGTTCTACTGGAGGAGAATTCAAGTAAATAACAAGCCCTAACCCTGTAAAGAAGAAGAGCATAAATGTTACAATGAAATCTTTATCCCTTTTGAAGAGCTGATACAAAATACCAAGCAATCCAAAAATAATTGGTAGCATATAATAATTTGTTCGGCCTCTATTTTCTCTAATAGAATCTGGCAATACTGAATTGGATTCAAAAATATCCGTTGCTCCCGAACCTTCAATATCACTTGCTCTACCCCAGAAATTCCACATGAAATATCGCCAATACATATGGCCAAACTGATGCTGGAACATGAAAGCAATGTTATCACTAAACTTCGGATTTTCGTCTTCCCGTAGGCCGAGCTTGCTTTTATATAATCTAATATGATTAGGATCCTGGCTCCAAATTCTTGGTAAAAGCATTTTATCTTTTGCCGCCCATTCGTAGTTATTACCGTAGTCATAAATTTCATAAGCATCTTTACCCACTTTGTACATGGGTGCACCTTGCTCTACGCCAATTGGTCGCTCTGCAGTAAATACTGGACCATACATAAGTGGACGGCTACCGTACTGCTCTCTTTTGAGGTAATAGGTAAAATTCAATACATCACTTGGATCGTTTTCATTAATAGGCGGATTGTAATTTGATCTTACAAGTGCAAGTGTATAAGTAGAATATCCTACAAGTATAAAAGCAAAAGATAATAATGCTGTATTTAAAACAGAACGATTCTCTTTAGCACTACGCTTGATTCCATAAGCCAAAGCAGCAACCAAAAGAACTATGAAAAACACCATCCCTGAACCGAAAGGTAGACCAAGCGTATTTACGAATAACTTATCAAAGAAGAAACTAAGTGAAGGAATACCTGTTATGACTCCTACCATTATAACTCCTAGAATTACCATTCCCACCATGAAGGCTATGAAACCACCAACGAAAGTAACTTTCTTCGTTTTTTTGTAATAAACCCATAGACCCAATGCTGGAATTGTAACTAAGTTCAACAAGTGAACTCCGATAGACAAACCAACCAAATAAGCGATAAAAATCAACCATTTGTTAGCCGCAGCCTCATCTTCTATCAATTCCCATTTCAATACCGCCCAAATTACAATAGCTGTAAAAAAAGAAGACATTCCATAAACTTCAGCCTCAACAGCCGAAAACCAGAATGAATCTGAAAATGTATATGCCATTGCTCCTACTAAAGAAGCACCTAGAATTAGTATTTTTTGAGAGTTATCAAGTTCGTCAGCTGATTTCCCAAGGGCTTTTCTACCCAATAGTGAAATTGTCCAAAACATGAAAAGAATAGTAAATGCACTTGATATCACACTTAGCATGTTGATCATGTAAGCAACATTTTCCACGTTACCAAAGGCAAACAAGGAGGCTATTCTACCCAATAATAGGAAAAAAGGTGCTCCAGCTGGGTGTGGTACTTGAAGTTTATAAGCACAAGCAATAAACTCCCCACAATCCCAAAAAGATGCTGTAGGTTCTACTGTAAGTGTATAAGTTATTAATGCAATCAGAAAAGCAACCCATCCAACGATGGTATTGGTCTTTTTAAAGTCCATAGATGTTAATTTATGAGAGTGTTTTGATCAAAATATTCGATTAGGTATATTTCAAGTTTCAAAGTAACAAAAAACCCGCCAAAGGCGGATCACATTTGAACTTAATTAGTGTTAAATCTTCAATTGAGTACCTATATTGATACTTTTTTCGATTTGTGCAGTAATAGATTTAAAATCAGAATCTTTACTTACAAAGTCTAAATTGTTCACATCGATTTCAAGCAGTTTGCCATGCTTGTACTTTTGAGTAAAGCCCTCATAAAGTGAATTTAAACTGATAAGGTAGTTGGGATCTATATTTTGCTCGTAATCTCTACCGCGTTTTTTTATCTGAGAAAGCAACTTGGGTAAGTCGGCTTTAAGATAAATCATTAAGTCAGGTGGTGTAATTGCTTGCATGATCGTATTAAACAAAGACTTATACGTAAAAAAGTCTGTTTCGTTCAAATGACCACTTTCATAAAGGTTCTGAGCAAAAATATAGGCGTCTTCGTAAATAGTACGATCCTGAATAATAGTTTTATCAGCTTCTTGACTTTTGATTTTTAAAACTTGTTCAAATCTACTATTCAAAAAGAAAACCTGAAGATGGAAAGACCATTTTGGCATATCTCCATAAAATGGTGCCAAATAAGGATTGTTATCTACCGCTTCATAATAAACTTCCCATCCATAATGCTCCGCCAGTTTTTCTGCCAAAGTTGTTTTCCCCGCTCCTATATTACCCGTAATGGCTACATGCATTCAAAATCTCTATTTAGAAGAGCCAAAATTACTTCAATAATGACAAAAGTCATAGAATTGAAGCATGGCTTTATTAAATTTGCACCCGAATTCAGATTTAAAGCAATGAACTACAACGTTTTACTATACTATATTTATACTCCAATTAATGATTTAGTGGAGCACCGCAACGCTCATCACGAGTTTTGTGTAGCTCATGATTTGTTTGGAAGAATTATTGTAGCACCAGAAGGGCTCAATGGAACGGTTTCTGGAACAGTAGAAAATTGCCAGAAATACATGGATTGGCTAAGAAGCGATCCTAGGTTTGCAAACATTGATTTTAAAGTAGAAAACCACGATTCTCATTCTTTCAAAAAGCTTTATGTGAGAATTAAGAAAGAAATAGTTCACTCGTTACTGCCTGTAAATCCAATTGAAAAAACTGGTAAACACCTAGAACCAGCAGAATTCAAGAAGATGATTAAAGAAGATAAAGACGTGGTGCTGGTAGATATGCGATCAAATTACGAGCATAAAGTTGGTCGTTTTAAAGGAGCAATAACCTTTGACATGGATAACTTAAGAGAGCTACCCGACCATATTGAAGAAATAAAGCACCTCAAAGACAAAAAGATTATAACCTATTGCACAGGAGGAATTAAGTGTGAAAAAGCGAGTGCTTATTTGTTGGACAATGGCTTCGACAATGTATATCAACTGCATGGTGGAATTATAAAATATGGCTTAGAAGAGGGCGGAGAAGATTTTGATGGAAAATGCTACGTATTTGACGGACGCCTCACTACAACCGTAAACTCTGTGAATCCTGAGGTCATTTCTACTTGTCATATCTGCGACGAAAAATGTGACAGAATGATAAATTGTGCTAACCCCGAGTGCAATGCACACCTTCCAATGTGTGAATCTTGTGCCGAAAAAATGCTTGGATCATGTTGTACTGCGTGTATGGAGCACCCAAGAAGACGTCATTATGATGGAACTGGATACTATCAACGTACAACTGAGGGTTACAAGCCAGAAATCGCACTAAGGAATCGAAAAAACACCAAGAAACTTCACATAGTGGAAGAATTGACAGGCGAATAATTTAGATCTTAACGTGTCAATTAAACCTTTTGAAGCGTTTGGAATCAAAAGACGAACCTCGATCATTGATTCTGTCATGAAAAAAATGCTTTTTACTGTTTTAACTATTTCACTTTTCTCATGTGGTAAGAAAGACATCCCGAAATCAGATCAAACAGAATTGTATTTCCCTACAAGTCAAAACTGGGAAACAATAAGCCCTAGTTCATTAAAATGGGATACTCAAAAAATAGAAGAGTTGTACGATGTGCTAGAGGCAGGAAAATCAAGAGCCTTTTTAGTTTTGAAAGACGGGAAAATCGTTCTAGAAAAATACTGGGGCAAAGACATTCTTAACTTTAGAGATTTTGATCAAGATGCTCAATGGTATTGGGCTTCGGCAGGTAAAACTTTAACGGCCAGCTTAGTTGGCATTGCAGAACAAGAGGGATACCTGAGTCAAAAAGATAAAACTTCTCAATACCTGGGCATTAATTGGACTTCTTTGCCGCTTGAGAAAGAAGAAAAAATTACTATTGGGAATCAGCTTACTATGACAAGCGGGTTAGACGATTTAGTGCCAAATTCTGGTTCGATTGCCCCTCAAGATTTAAAATATAAAGCAGATGCTGGTACCAGATGGGCCTATCACAACGCTCCTTATACACTACTTGACCAAGTTGTTAGTAAAGCAACAAATACTGACTTTGATATTTATTTTGAGAACAAAATCAAAAGTAAAACAGGAATGGATGGTCAATGGAGATGGATAAACAATGATCATGTTTATTTTAGTACTGCAAGATCAATGGCGAGGTTTGGTTTGCTAATTTTAAACAAAGGCCAATGGGAAAATGAAATAGTAGTTAATGAAAGCTTTATCAGTGAAATGACTGCTAGCTCTCAGGATTTAAACCAAAGTTACGGTTACTTATGGTGGTTAAATGGAAAGCCTTCCTATAAATTACCTACCATTCAAACCAATTTCAACGGATCTATTATCCCTAATGGCCCCTCTGATATGGTGATGGGACTTGGCAAAAATGGGCAATTTATATGTGTGATTCCATCTCAAAATATCGTTTTAATAAGAATGGGTGAAGATCCTGATCCTTCACCAGTAACTACACTTTTTTTAGATCAGATTTGGAAAAAGATGAATGAGATAACCCCCTAGCTAAATGAAAAATACACCTAAAAGAAGCGAAATAAACATTGGAAGCGAAGTAGAGATCATCCAAAAGCACCATCAACGTAGCGGCGAACTTACAAATGGGTTTGTAAAACGATTATTAACAAAAGTAGAATCTCATACTCATGGAATTAAAGTAATGCTTGATACAGGTGAGGTAGGAAGGGTACAGGAGCTCGTGGAATAAGTTAATTGATTTTATAATTAGAGATAGCCTTTCCATAATTATAATATTTAACGAATTTGGGGAAATTATTCAACCCCCAAAATGAAATATTTACTTTATACACTCTTCGCTTTTACACTATTTTCTTGTCGAAGTGTCGATAATGATGAGTCTGCCACAACTGTAGACCAACCAATCGCTTTACATCCTCAAAACCCACACTACTTCATTTATAAAGGGAAGACGCTAGGATTGATTACTTCTGCTGAGCATTATGGTGCAGTTTTAAATCTGGATTTTGATTACAAAACCTACCTCAATACCCTTGCTACGGAAGGTATGAATTACACTAGAGTATTTACTGGTAGTTATTTTGAAAACCCAGGAGACTTTGGAATAAAACACAATACACTCGCTCCTGCTTCTGGTCGAGTAATTACGCCATGGGTCAAAAATGAAGAAGGAAAGTACGACCTTTCAAGCTTTAATGATGATTACTTTGTTCGCATTAAGGATTTTCTAAGAATAGCACAAGAGAAAGGAATTATCGTAGAAATTACCCTATTCTCTTCTATTTACCAAGACAAAAATTGGGAGATAGTTCCTCAAAACCCAGCAAATAACATCAACATCACTGAGGACATCACGCGTTTTGAAGCCCAAACTATCAATAACAAAAGCTTAATGGGTTTCCAAAAAGCTTTTGTTGCAAAAATGGTGAGTGAGTTGAATGAGTTTGACAACATCTTCTTCGAGATCCAAAACGAACCTTGGTCGGACCACAATGTACCAGTTTATAACATTGTCAATAAGGACGAATTGAAAGAAAATGATTGGCAAAATAAAGCAGACTTAGCTTCTGATGAGGTATTGGAATGGCACAAAGTAATTGCAAAAGCAATTACTGCAACAGAGTCAAGCCTAAAGAAAAAACACCTCATTGCACAAAATTACGTAAACTACAGAGCATCAATTCCTGAAGTTGACTCCAATATTTCAATTATCAATTTTCACTATGCTTGGCCCGAAGCCGCAGAATGGAACTATCACTACGACAAAGTTATTGGCTCAGATGAATCAGGCTTTGCTGGCACTACCGACCAAGTATACCGTAGACAAGCATGGCAATTTATGCTCAGTGGTGGTGGACTATTCAATAGTTTGGACTATTCCTTTTTCGTAGGAAAAGAAGATGGAACTGGCGAAAACATAGGGCCTGGTGGTGGATCTCCCACACTTAGAAGTCAATTAAAAACCTTAAGTACTTTCTTGCATTCATTTGAGCTAGAAAAACTAAAACCAACAAAAGCACTAGTAAAAAAGGCTCCTGGACTTATCTCTTATGCTTTATCTGATGGTGAAAAAGCGACAGCAGTATACTTGAGAAGTACAGGTACAAAAAGGTCGACTTTAGAACTTCAAATGAAAGATGGAGATTATGAGATACAATATCTAAACACGCTTTCAGATGAATATTTGCCAAAGACAAATGCTAAGTCAGAGAATGGAATTGTTACTATTCCGGTTAATATCCCAGATGGTGAGATTGCATTGAAAATTGTGAGAGATTAGAGTTTATTCATTCTCATTCTTTTGTTGTCCAAAAATGGAAAACTTATTAATCAAGGTACGTTTAAAGATCAACATTCCAGCACCATTACATAAAAAAGCCCATCCTCGTTATTGAGAATGGGCTTTCCTTTGATTTAAAGAAACTTAATTTCTTCCGTCTTGCGTGGCTGCTGGTCTTCCGATTCCAGCTTCTTGCATTGGATTTTCTCCTCCACCACCTCTTCTACCATTGCTTTTATAAAGCTTAAACCTTGTAGGCTCTTCTGGCTCACGTGGGAAAACATTATCTTTAGTATTGATATCCGCAATCTCCATATAAGGGTCAAGGATAAACTTGCTCACTTTCTTTTTAGTAGCAATCGTTTTAGCTATTTCAGTATCATTCTTTCTCCAAATCTCAGCAGGATAACGTACATCTTCTGTTGTACCATCTTCAAAAACCATTTGGATTATAACTGGCATAACTGTTCCCCCTTCATTCTTGATTTTAAGTGCGTAATAGTTCATACCTTCTTCCATCAGTGACTTTTCATCTTCACCTAAAGAATTTTTCAGTCTTTCGTAAGCTGCCTTATCTTTTGGAGTAACCGCAAATGGATCGTATGAGTTATAAAAATCCTTCATAGTAGGATCTTTTTCAACTACTGTTTGAGAAATATCTTTTTCATTTCTCATTACAGATTGTGTTTTTCTGCTTTTCTCAAACTCTTTTCTCTCAGCTGCTTTAGCAATTTCTGGATCTTGAGTATCAAGTGCAAACCACTCTACTTCAGCAAGATTTTGATCTACAGGCTCAACTCCAAAGAACCAACCTTTCCAAAACCAATCTAAATCAACACCACTCGCATCTTCCATTGTACGAAAAAAGTCTGCTGGTTTTGGGTGCTTAAATGCCCAACGTCTTGCATATTCTTTAAATGCATAATCAAATAGCTCACGACCCATTACTGTTTCACGCAAAATATTAAGTGCAGTTGCTGGTTTTGCATAAGCATTTGGTCCGAAATACTGAATATTTTCTGAGTTGGTCATGATTGGAGATAACTTCTCCTGATCAATGCTCATGTAAGGAACAATGTACTGAGGCTCACCTCTACGAGATGGGAAATCTCTATCCCAGTGTTGCTCCGAGATATATTGACAGAAAGTATTCAAACCTTCATCCATCCATGTCCACTGACGCTCGTCAGAGTTAACAATCATAGGGAAAAAGTTATGACCTACTTCATGTATAATTACTCCGATCATTCCAGCTTTCGTACGCTCACTGTATGTTCCGTCAGCTTCTGGACGACCACCGTTGAAACTAATCATAGGAAACTCCATTCCACCACCCGCAGTTGAGTGACATGAAATTGCTACAGGATAAGGGTATTCAAAAGTTTGCTCTCCATATGTTTTCAATGTATGCTCTACTACTCTTGTGCTGTACTGCTCCCAAAGAGGATTTCCTTCTTTAGGATATACGCTCATACTCCAAATCTTCTTTCCATTTCCGTAAACATCAGTTTGCATCGCATCCCAAATAAATCGACGTGAAGATGCGAATGCGAAGTCTCTTACATTCGTTGCTTTGAAAACCCAAGTTTGTTTTTTAGTAGATGGGTTCTTAGATTTTGCGATAGCTTCATCTTGCGTCACCAATATAACTGGTGTAGTAGATTTAGAAGCCTTGTCCATTCTATTTCTTACTTCTTTGCTTAATACCTTGCTGTAGTTCTGGCACTCACCAGTTGCAACAACAACGTGATCATCTGGAGTAGTGATTTCAACTTCATAATCTCCAAATACTAAAGAAAACTCACCGCTTCCCATGAACTGCTTATTTTGCCATCCTTCATAATCATCGTACACACACATTCTAGGGAACCAGTGTGCCATGAAATAATTGTAGTTACCATCTTCTTCAAAAAGCTCGTAACCTGAACGTCCGTAATAAGGTGCAATGTTAAATGACCAATCAATTTGTAAACTTACTTGTGAACCTGTTTGCATTGGTGTAGGTAAATCAACACGCATCATAGTACCATTGATCGTATATTTCATTGGCTTACCACTCATGTCTTTCACATGCTTAATGTCATAGCCTTGCTCAACGTTTTTGTCTACATTGCCAAAAACAGAAGAAGCGGAATTTAATCCACTCAATGCTCTAGCAGAAGTACCGTTTTCGTTAATTCCACCTGTTTTAGAAAGTGCGTTGATAGAATTGTCCTTGAACATATTCATGTCCAATTGTAACCACAAGTAAGACAATACATCAGGAGAGTTATTGAAATAAGTAATTGTTTCAGAACCAGTGATTCTTTGTTTCGCATCATCCAATTCTACCTTGATTTTGTAATCAGCTTTCTGTTGGAAATAATCTCTTCCTGGTGCTCCCATACCATTTCTGTATGTATTTGGAGTCGGAAGCTCTTGACCCATTTGCTCAAATTTGAGCGAGTTCTTGTTTTGTGAAATTGCGGGTAACGCAATCAGCCCTATCATTAAGAGGCTTAGTAGTTTTTTGTACATATCGTTTATTGACGGGTTAAAGGAAACATACTCTATATATGTATCCGACATAATGAACAAATATAATGAAGAATCGAAGAAGTTAAAATGATACAGTTCCAATGATCAAATTCTCCCTCCATGTTTCAAATTTTGCTATATATATGTCAATTTTGAGTTCACAATGTTGCAAAAGGGGGCATGTTTTTTCTCAATCCTCTATAAGTATTATTTTAGAGTCCCAAATAATAAGTAGCTTCGGCATACAAATTCAACCTCATTCAAATGAAAAAGCTTATTTTAGTTCTTCTCACTTTTTGTTCATCGTTGTACGCTCAACCTAATATCGTTTATATCCTAGCCGACGATTTAGGATATGGTGAACTCGGAGTATATGGGCAGCAAATGATTGAAACTCCCAATATCGACGCCTTAGCTGGCAGAGGTATGATTTTCACCCAACATTACTCTGGTGCCCCAGTGTGTGCTCCAGCTAGAGGAAGCCTACTTACTGGTTTACACACAGGGCATGCACATGTACGAGGAAATGACGAATGGGCGAGCAGAGGAGACGTGTGGAGCTTAGAAGCTATGTTTAAAGACGCTAACCTAGAAGGCCAAAGACCACTTCCAGATAGTATTGTGACCATAGGAGAAATGCTTCAAAAAGCTGGCTATCAAACTGGTATTGTGGGAAAGTGGGGACTAGGAGGCCCTGAAACAGAAAGCATTCCAACCACCCAAGGTTTCAACTTTTTCTATGGTTACAACTGCCAGCGACAAGCACATACTTACTACCCCAGCCATCTTTGGAAAAATGAAGAAAAAATTGTCCTAAAGAATAAAATTGTTCCACTGGCACAAGGATTACCACAAAACCTCGATCCATACGACCCTGTTAGCTATGAGCCATATAGTCAAAATGATTACTCAGCCACCCTCATGCATGATGAAGCACTGGGCTTTATTGATCTAAATAAAAATAATCCCTTTTTCCTTTATTATGCCTCCCCTATTCCACATGTAGCCCTTCAAGCTCCTGAAAAATGGGTAAAATACTACGAAACAAAGTTTGGCAGAGAAGAGCCTTATACTGGCAAAAGTTATTACCCTAATCGTACACCTAGAGCAACTTACGCCGCAATGATTACCTATTTGGATGAACAGGTAGGCGAATTAGTGCAAAAGCTAAAAGACAATGGTCAATATGAAAACACGCTTATTATATTCACAAGCGACAATGGACCATCTTATGCTGGCGGTGCTCCAACTAAGCATTTTCAAAGTGGCAAGCCATACTCTGCTGAATATGGCAGGGCAAAAGGATTTGTGTTTGAAGGTGGAATTCGAGTTCCAATGATCGCTGCATGGCCCAGAAAAATCAAGGCAGGTAGCAAAAGCGACCACATTTCAGCTTTTTATGATGTCATGGCAACATTTGCTGACATCTCAAAAGTGGAAGCTCCCAGTAATGATGGTATTAGCTTCTTACCTACACTTTTGGGTAAAAAACAAAAGCAACATGAATACCTATTTTGGGAATTTACAGGCTATAACGGACAGCAAGCAATAAGGAAGGGAGATTGGAAAGCAATTCGAATTGGGATCATGAAAGGAGAAATGGGAATTAAGCTTTTTGATTTATCGAAAGATCCACTTGAATTAAATGATATTGCTAACCGAAACCCAAAAGTCGTGAAAGAAATGGAGCGAATTTTCAGAGAAAATCATACTCGAGCAAGTACTGAGAAATTTCGAATGGCTGAATTGGGTGATTGATCAAATAAAAAAGGCTCACCTTCTTAGATGAGCCTTTTCTGTTCTTCATGGTAAATTCTTACTTTACCAAGTAATATCCGTCACTTCCAACACTTACATTTGGAAGGGTTTTATTTTTTTCAAATGATGTATATCCTGGCGTTAAAGAAGACCAAAACTTCTTCAAATCTCCAGATGCACCTTTGGAAATCGTTTCCATTCCCTTGTCCATTCTGGTAGGGAATATATGAACGTTTACTGGACCACTATCCTTTGCCATTGCAGCTAAAAGATAAAGCTCCTTTATGTTTTCGTCACCAATAGGAATACATCCAATGGTAATGCAATCTCCATGAATAAAGATATTGTCGCCGGGATTTAATTTATCGGCGAAATGCAAATCTGACTCGTTAGGGTAATTGATTCTAAAAGACAGATAATAAGCACTTTCGGGGTTAAAACGGTCTACTTTATAAAACCCTTCTGGCATTTGCTTGTCTCCACTTCGTCTTTTGGGGCCTAATTCTCCCGTAGTTGCACAGAAATCGTAAGTGTTAATCAATTTATAGGAATTTTCTGACTTGTTTTTTGCCCAAACTTCAAGTTTTTGCTCATCCTTAATTCCTCTAATGAATAGGTTGAAGGCGTTTTTGTCAATATCATTTGAAGAAAGCATTGTGGTTACTTTACTTCCTTTTTGAGCTTTTGCAACTCTTACTCTTTGAAATTGAAGTTGAGATGTTAAGAAGTCTACAGGAATCATTGCAGAGGTAAAAAAGCCGATTAGGCATAGTAGTGTGATTTTTTTCATATTATTTGTTTGGGGTTTTGTAGACGTTTAATTTACTAAAAAGTAACAACTTTTTAAAATCACGCTAACAACCAATCCAAAAAATTGGGCATAACTTTTCTCCAAGTATTGAAGTTATGCTCACCGTCTTCCACCTCTAAATAAGTTACTTTTTTGTAACCTTTGAGCTTCAGTTCATTCATTAAATCAACTGTATCATCTATAGAATCTATGATACCATTATTATTCCGATCGCTTTTTTCGTCTTTGGTACCACACTCAAACCAAAACGATAAACCTTCATGAAAAGAACCACTTCTAACTTTTTGATGCATTATACGATCTTTGTCATCATCGTATCCATCACGGAATTCCTTTTTTCTCCACCAAAATGAACCACTAAACACTCCTACCTTTGAAAAAAGAGAAGGATGCTCCCACAGAATATCTAGTGCAGAAAGTCCACCAAGCGAAAATCCAGCAATAAACCTGCTTTCCTTTTCTGTAGAAGCCGGAAAGTTGGCCTCCACCCATGGCATGAGCTCTTTTATCACAAAATCAGAATGTGCTTGAGCTTTGTTGCCACGTCCCTTATAATCTGGAATACCGCTAGTTCCGTACTCGTACAACCTGTCTTTGTTACAGTGAATCCCAACATAAACAAACTCAAAATTCTTTTTAAGATAAAAGTCTTTAAGAATCTCACCCATTTTGAGCTCACCATAGTCTTGCCCATCATTCATGTACAGGACTGGTATTCGTTTACCTACATAGGACTTCTTCTGAGGTAAAACTATATCAACAATTACATCTCTTTTGAGATATTTTGAAAATATTTTTAATCCAAAAAATTTATTTATTCCTGTCAAACTGAATTCTAATAAAATAATGATTGCAAAATTAGAATAAGTATATGTTATTGCTAATTCTTTAATTGAATTGCAAAAATAACAAAGAAACCTCGCTAGCAGATGCAAGAAGAACACATTAATTATTATTCCCACTCACTGGGAAGAAACATTGAAGTCGTAAAACATGGTCATTGGGGTTATCCAGTATTGCTTTTCCCTACCTCGATGGGTAATGTTTACCAAAACAAAGATTTTGGCTTATTAGACACAATCAAGCATAGAATTGATGGTGGCGAATTAAAGATTTTCAGTGTAGCTTCTATCGACTTTGAGTCATTTTATGGGAAACACTTGTCTCCCAATATTAAAATTTACAACTATTATCTCTATGCCAAATTTCTTCATGAAGAACTAGTTCCGTATATTAAACGAGAATGTAATGTAGACCGCATTGGTATTGCTGGATGTAGTTTTGGTGCTTATCATGCCGCCAATTATGCATTTAAGTACCCAGATGATATTAATTTTTTAATTTCGATGAGCGGTGCCTACAGTATTTCATCTTTTATGAATGGGTATTATGACGACAACGTGTACTTCAACAATCCAGTCGATTTTATGAAAAATGCGGAAAGTTGGAAATACAATCACATGAAAATTGTACTGGGTACAAGTGAATGGGATATCTGTAAAAAGGATAACATTGAAATGTCAAGACTGCTAGGAGACAAGCAAATAGCTCATTGGTACGATGAAAAAAAATGGATTGAACACGATTGGCCTTTATGGAAAATGGCATTCCCTGAGTATTTAAATGCATTTCACCCATAAAGAGATTGAAATACTTTTTAAAATAATTAAATGCTAATTTTCTGATTATTAGCTTTGTATAAATTTCACTGACTCAATAAATATGAAAAAAATAGGAATACTTTTCGGAATGGAAGATACTTTTCCATGGGCATTTTGTGATAGAGTAAATGAACTCACTGGTAAAAAAGACATCATCGCAGAACCCGTTCTCATAGATAAAGTTGAACAAGCTGTAGATAACGGTTACGCCGTTATTATTGATAGAATTTCTCAGGATGTGCCCTTTTATAGAGCGATGCTGAAAAATGCTGCCATAAGTGGCACAGCTGTAATCAATAACCCTTTTTGGTGGAGTGCTGATGAGAAATTTTTTAACAACGCACTTGCTGTAAAACTAGGTATACCGGTTCCTAAGACTGTGCTTTTACCTTCAAAAGAGCGTCCAGCTGATACTTCGGAAAGTTCATTCCGTAACCTTAAGCTACCATTGGCTTGGGAAGAAATGTTTGACACAATTGGTTTTCCTGCATATATGAAACCTCACTCTGGAGGAGGATGGAAGAGCGTATATCGTGTTGACAATCCTCAAGACCTTTGGGAAAAACACAACGAAACAGAAGAGCTTGTAATGATGCTGCAAGAAGAAATCATCTTTACAGATTACTATAGATGCTACTGCCTAGGTGGTAAGTATGTCCATATTATGCCGTACGAGCCTAGAAACCCACACCACCTTAGATATGCAGCGAAGCCACAAACACAAGGTGCTGAACATACCAAACTCATGAAATTGATTCATGAATATGTGTTAAAGTTAAACCACGCTTTGGGATATGACTTCAATACTGTAGAATTCGCAATTAGAGATGGAATTCCATATGCTATCGATTTCTGTAACCCTGCTCCCGATGCAGATATTCACTCCGTTGGGCAAGACAACTTCGATTGGATTGTTGACAATGCTGCAAAGTTTGCCATTGAAAAAGCAAAAGCTCATAAACTTGGTCAAAACAATTGTACATGGGGTGGTTTTGTAAGAGCGTCTGTGGAAAACAAGCCATACAGTACCATAGGAGAAGTAGAAAAGAAAGTTACAAAACCAAGAGCAAAATCAGCTAAAAAAGCATAATATGCCTCTATTCACCCTAGGTATTGAAGAAGAATTCCAAACAATAAACCCTCGTACCCGAGAGTTGAAATCTCATATGTCTCAAATCGTAGACGGCGGACAAGTGATTCTGCAAGAGCGAATCAAGCAAGAGATGCATCAAGCCGTGGTAGAGACAGTTTCCAATGTTTGTGAAAATATTCAACAAGCCAGAGAAGAGGTCACGTATTTGAGGAGAATGCTCATTGACTTAGCAAGAAAGCAAAAGCTTTTAGTTGCCTCTGCAGGTACCCACCCTTTCTCCGACTGGCAACATCAGTTAATTACATCCGACGAGCGATATGATAAACTCATAGACGAAATGCGAGATGTGGCAAGAGGTAACCTCATCTTTGGATTACACGTACACGTAGGAATTGATGACAGAAATGAAGCCATAAAGATCATGAATGAGGTAAGGTATTTCTTACCTCATATCTTTGCCTTGAGTACAAACTCACCCTTTTGGTGTGGAAGAGATACTGGTTTTAAGTCTTATCGATCCAAAGTTTTTGACAAGTTTCCTAGAACTGGAATTCCAGATTACTTCGGGTCAGCATCTGAATACGATAATTATGTGAATCTTTTGATCAAAACCAATTGTATCGACAACGGTAAAAAAATATGGTGGGATATCAGGGTTCACCCATTTTACCCTACTATTGAATTCCGTATATGTGATGTACCAATGAGGGTGGACGAAACAATTTGTTTAGCCGCCATCATGCAAGCTATTATTGCAAAACTATATAAACTGAGAGAACAAAACTTGAGTTTCAGGGGCTATAGGAGGTTGCTTATAAGCGAAAATAAATGGAGAGCTGCACGATACGGAATTGAAGCCAAATTGATTGACTTTGGAAAAGAAACTGAAGTTGACTTCAAGGACTTGGTAGGTGAATTACTCTACTTTATCGATGACGTAGTAGACGAACTTGGCTCTAGAAAAGAAGTGGAATATGTTCATGAAATAATGAAGAATGGTACCGGAGCTGATCGCCAAATTAGGGTTTTTGAAGAAACAAATAGCCTAAAAGCTGTGGTAGATTACATCGTGGAGGAAACCAAATTTGGTATTTGAAGTGTTGTACCTACTTAAGAATACAATCATCAACAAAGATTAAATGAAGGAAAATATAAAAATTGCCATTTTGGATATGTACGACGGCTACCCCAATGAAGGGATGCGTTGTATTAAAATGTTGTTAGGAGAGTTTTTGGCAAAAGATGGAATCAAAGGGAATTACGACATATTTGATATCAGAGGAAAAGAAGAATTACCAGAGATTGAGGATTATGACATTTACATTTCTACAGGTGGCCCAGGAAGTCCAATAGTGGAAGGACATAGATGGGAAGGAAGGTTTTTCAACTTTCTAGATCAAATAAAGAACTACAATTTAGTTAACTCAGATAAGAAGTACATTTTCTTAATTTGTCATTCATTTCAGTTGGCGGTTCAGCATTTCGATCTTGGTACTGTATGCGAGCGAAGATCTACTTCTTTTGGCGTTATGCCAATTCACAAGGTTGACGAAGATCTACTCTTTGAGCCTTTGGAAGATCCGTTTTGGGCTGTTGATTCTAGAGATTTTCAAGTGATTCAGCCGCGTGAAGAGGAGTTTGAGAGAATTGGGGCAAAAATATTAGCATTAGAAAAAGAGCGACCACACATTCCTTTGGAGCGTGCTATAATGGCGATTAGATTTAGTGATGAAATTTTTGGTGTTCAATTCCACCCCGAAGCTGATGCCGAAGGAATGCGTAGGTATTTCTTACAAGAGGACAAAAAACTCGCTGTGATTAAAGAACATGGTGAAGAGAAATACAATGAAATGATTGAGCACTTGGACGATCCTGATAAAATCATGTTTACAGAATCAGTTATTATTCCAAGGTTTTTAGAAACTGCCTACCAATCGTACCAAAAGGATTTAAGCCCAGCTTATTGATGAATAAAGAAGCAAGAAAAGCATTTAACGAATCATTCAGCACTGAAAAATACCAGCAAATGCTGGTCGACATACAATCTGAGTTTCCGAATGATTTAGATTTTCGTGTGGCGGAAACACCAGTTTTTGTTGATAGATTTCTTAAAACCAAGCTGCTTATTGCTTGTAATGACATCATTGATACTATACAAAAACCAAACTTCAAAGAAAAAACAGACGCTGCTATTCCAAGTCAATTTCATTTTGAAAATGAATCGGAATATCCAGAGTTTTTGGCAATTGATTTTGCGGTATGTAAAGACGAAAACGGAGAATTAGAACCTCAATTAATTGAGCTTCAAGGGTTCCCATCCCTCTTTGCCTACCAGAGCTATTTATCGGGAAAGTACAAAAAACACTTCAGTGTTCCAGCTGATTATTCGGCGTTTTTCAATCGCCTAAATAACTTTAGTTATCAGCAGGAGATGTCTCGATTTATCAAAGGAAAAGATGTTTCGAAACGAACGGTATTGTTAGAGGTTTTTCCAAAAAAACAAAAGACAAGATTAGACTTTACTTTGTCTAAAACTTATTGGAATATTGACGTAGTATGCCTCACAGATTTGATATTTGAGAATGGTGAAGTCTTTTACTTAAACAATGACGAAAAGACGAAAATTGATCGAATATATAACAGAATAATATTCGATGACATTGAAAGGAACTTCCCAGAATTAATGCATTTGGTTGAAAACCTTCAATCTGCAAATGTAGATTGGATTGCACACCCAAATTGGTTTTACAGAGTAAGTAAGTATTGCATGCCTCTCATAAAAAGCAAATATGTGCCATCCTGCATTTATTTGAATGAAGCAAAAGTTGATGAGCTAGACTTAAGTCAATACGTATTAAAACCATTGTTTTCATTTGCCGGAGCCGGCGTAAAAATAGACGTAGAAGGGTCTGATATTGAGCAAATTGCGAACAAATCAGACTATTTACTACAACAAAAAGTCACTTATGAACCGGTAATTGAAAATCCTGAAGGTGTTAAGATTAAAGCAGAGATTCGATTGCTATTTATTTGGGAAGCTGGCAAACTAAGACCGAAGCTCATGACCAACCTTGCTCGACTGAGTCGTGGTAAAATGATCGGAGTAGATTACAACAAAGACTTTGATTGGGTTGGTGGAAGTTCGGCCTTTTTTGAAACAAACTAAGCATGGATTTAAGGCAGATTTTCTTACGTAACGTTGCTCAAACGAGTGACGAACCATTGGCACTTGAATTGACCAAAGCCGAAGGAGTCTATCTATACGACAAGAACAACAGACCTTACCTTGATTTAATTTCTGGTATTGCGGTAAGTAATGTTGGTCATCGCCATCCAAAAGTTACTGCAGCTATAAAAGAACAAGTGGATAAATACTTGCACCAAATGGTATATGGTGAGTACTTACAATCTCCACAAATCCTACTCGCTCAAGGACTTGCTAAAACCTTAGAAAAATACAATTCTCCACAGGGTCAAAAATTAGACAACGTCTACTTTACCAACTCAGGAACTGAGGCTGTTGAAGGAGCACTAAAACTTGCTAAAAGATTTACTGGAAGACCAGAAATAATCTCTTGCTATCAAGCATATCATGGCTCCACACATGGAGCATTAAGTCTAGGTGATGAGGAATTTAAACGTAGTTACCGACCACTTCTTCCCGATATCCGAAAAATACGTCGTAACGAAGTCGCTGACTTGGAAATGATTTCTACTAAAACCGCAGCCGTTATAATTGAGCCCATTGGTGGTGAAAACGGAGTTTTGGCTGCAGATCTTACCTATCTTAGAAAACTGGTCAACCGTTGCAAGGAAGTAGGGGCTTTGGTAATATTTGATGAAGTGCAAAGTGGCTTTGGCCGTACAGGTGCATTTTGGGCATTTGAACACTATGGTTTTGCCCCTGATATATTGCTAACAGCAAAAGGAATGGGTGGCGGTATGCCAATAGGTGCTTTTATCGCTTCCAAAGAAATGATGTCTGTCTTTAAAGAAAATCCAATTCTTGGGCACATAACTACTTTTGGTGGGCATCCTGTTAGCTGTGCAGCTTCCTTGGCGACATTGAATGTAATTCAAGACGAAATCAAGCATTCGGAGACTTTGGAGAAGGAACTACTGTTTAAAAAGCTTCTTCAGCACCCAAAAATTAAAGAAGTAAGAGGCAAAGGATTAATGCTTTGTGCCGAAATGGAGAATTTTGAGTTTTTGAAAAAGACAATTGACAAAACAATTGCAAATGGAGTCATCACTGACTGGTTCCTTTATTGCGACAATGCGATGAGAATTGCACCTCCTCTGACCATCACCAATAAAGAGATTGAATTTGCTTGTGGAGTGATATTGGCTGCATTAGAAGATTAATAATTCCACCTTAAGAGTCTACATATTTTATTTTGATTGTATCTTTCTCACAAAGAACTAAAATCAAAATGAAGAAACAATTTACGATCCTATTTTTACTGGTCGCAGTTTTCGCTCAAGCTCAAAAAATAAGCGAGACAGAATTGCGAATCATTCAGTCTGTAGAAAGCAACAATAAAGAAGCAATTGAATTCCTGAAAACGGTTGTGAATATCAATAGCGGAACGCTTAACCTAGAGGGAGTAAAGCAAACAGGAAAGGTTTTTGGAGAAGCTTTTCAAGCCATCAATTTTGAAACTTCTTGGAAAGAAATGCCAATCGAAATGAATCGTGCTGGTCACCTTTTTGCAGAAAAAAAAGGAACAAAAGGCAAGAAATTACTTCTAATTGGTCACTTGGATACTGTTTTTGAACCGGATAGCCCGTTTCAAGTATTTACCATGATTAATGATAGCACGGCTCACGCACCTGGCGGAAATGATATGAAAGGTGGTGATGTAATCGTTCTATATGCTTTAAAAGCTTTGGAACAAAATGGATTGCTGAATGACGCTCAAATAATTGTCGCTTTTACAGGAGATGAAGAAAGTACTGGTAAGCCACTCGAGATCAGCAGAAAAGACCTAATATCAGCTGCAAAAAGAAGTGATATCGCACTAGGTTTTGAAACCTCCACAGGGTTCAACTATGCCACTGTAGCGAGAAGAGGAGCATCATCTTGGGAATTACAAGTAGAAGGTAAAAGAGCACATTCAGCCGGTGTGTTTGGTGAAAATACTGGAGCCGGAGCAATATATGAAACCTCAAGAATCTTACATGAATTCTACACCCAATTGAGCAAAGAGAAATATTTAACTTTTAACCCTGGCGTTATACTAGGAGGAACTGTTGCTGAATTTGATGAAAAAACAGGAAATGGAATGGCAAATGGCAAAACCAATGTTGTTTCTCAAACTGCATTTGTGAAAGGTGATTTACGATTTATATCCGAAGCTCAGAAAAAGAAAGCCAGAGAATCAATGTCTGCGATTGTGGCTAAGAATCTACCCAAAACCAGTGCAAGCATTACTTATACGGATAGTTACCCTGCTATGTCACCAACCGCCGGCAATAATGCATTATTGGCAAAACTGAATAAAGTAAGCCTAGACCTTGGTCAAGGAAAAGTACTTGCCTACGACCCGGGCAAAAGAGGTGCTGCTGATGTATCCTTTGTAGCAAGCTATGTAGATTGTTTGGATGGTCTTGGTACCATGGGCTCAGGAGCTCACACACCCGAAGAAACTGTGAATCTTAATACAATTGAGGCTTTAACAAAGCGGACTGCTATTATGATATACAGACTCATTAATGAGTAGAATTTATGCCTGTACTTCGATTCTCGTACACACAAATAAGGGACTTTTTTCGATCGAAATGATATAAGATGAAGACTTACAAATCCAACTTAGTCTTTAACCCTCCCTGAATAGTTGGGGTGGTATTGTAGCTTCTCCGTACTCTCTAAATCCATTTTCTTAAGCCAAGCCCTAAACATTCCACCAATACGTAAACTTGAGAACAATAGCTCGGTTACGGACATTGAATGTATCGGCGTAATAATTATCAGTGTAAACAATGAATAAGTCAGACGCTGGGCTATAACGCCATTGAAAACGAGTATTTAGATTTACGTTGTTTGTTTGATTGTTATACTGTAAGAAATTTGTCAAAAATAGCTTGTTCGAGAAAGTAATATTGAGCCTTGGTCCTACCAACCAAATGTCGTGAGAAGTGTTCTTGAGGGATTGCGGCAGAACCTCAGCATCTCCAAATTTTAAATTATTATAAGTAGCATTTACAACTAGTGATGCATACGGCTGAACTCGATAACCTACAGAAAAATCTCCTCTAAAACGTGTTCCATCTGCAAAATAACCACCATTTCGAAAACCGAGCTCATAGGTCAACAAGTTCTGGCTTGTAGACGTATAACTTGCTCCATAAGAATGCCAATTATGCTCTGTGCCAGTAGCTAAAGTATCTCCAACCAGATTGGTGGGATCAAAAGCTCTATTGAGTCTAACATAATCTAGCCCTGTCCAAACTGAAAGCTCACTTCTATCTAAAAAATTAAAATTGTAAGAAGCATAAGTAAGACTTTCAAACCTATCTTCTCCATTCTTATTAAAATAATGCCCTGTGGAAATTAAAGGTCCGTGACTTACTAATTTCTTAGATTTGGGAAAGAAAAATAGCGTTAATTCTGGATTAATATAGAGATAGTCCTTTCGTTTTACAAAACCCACTTCATTTCCAAAGACATCCTCTCCTACCTTTTCGGCCTGCAATTCAAAATTGACTTTTCTAGTTGCTCTCACTAAATTGACTGCGTAAGTATTATTATCTCCTCCCTTGCTGGTTAGTGGAGAAAAAGTTTTGAGATAATAAGCTTTCCCTTGCCATTGATTGTCTTTTGAAAGTAAATTGTATTCCAACCCAATTGATCGATTGTAATCTTCCAGGTTATTTACTCTATCAAAATCTTTGCGACCTACGGTTTGTCTATTGACAAAAATGCCTGAAATATTAGAGCGAGCAAAAACAGTCTTTTGAAACGAAGCGACAGAATAGTTGGAACCTAATTCATCTTTTCCATTTATTCCTGTTTGGGTATTTAAAAGCCCTATTCTTAAGTCTTCGCTTACTTTGCCACTTACTCTTGCACCATAAAGGATGGGTGCATTTAAACCTACTCTTCTTGAGAAAAATGGCCTTAAGCCACTGAACCCAAAATTGTTAAACAAGTCACCATTTTCGAGGAAAAATTGTCTCCTTTCAGGAAAGAATAGCTCAAACCTATCTAAATTAGTTTGTTGTTCATCTACCTCCACCTGTGAGAAATCTGGGTTTACAGTGAGGTCTAAGTTAAGGCTAGAAGTAAGTCCAATTTTGGCATCCATTCCAAAATCCCCCATCACTTCTGTTTTGGTTCCAGCCTGATGATTCTTTTGAATTCCTCCAGTCACAAATGGAATAAGGGAGATATTAGAACCCGGTTTTGGAGGCTCTTCTGCCCAAATTAAGTTTCCTGTATATGCCAATGAAATGGTGGGAAATTGTCTAGGCATTGTAGCCCAAGCAGACTTTTCGGAGGTTTTAAGATCCATCCTACTAAAATTAATCCCCCATTTCTTAATTCCCTCTTTATAACGAATGGTTTTGAAAGGAATAGCAGCTTCCCATACCCACTTTTCGTCGTCATAAGTGGTTTCCGACTGCCACTTATTCTCCCAGCTTAGATCTAGCTTAGTACCGAGCGAAATAAGTCCGTCCCATTGCCCACCAGCTACAGAAGAACCGAAAGAGTAACCATTGGATTGATCGTCGAATGTATCAAAAACCATGAGGTCATTATCATTATCATAGAAACCAAAATCTCGTTTCATGGACTCCATTACGTACGGTCCTGATTTCGTATTATAATTGATTACCAAAAGGTAAATATTGTTGTCATCGTAACACATTTTGAACTCAGTCCTAGCATTTGCTTTACTAGTATCCATGGGTAAAACTTGACCAAAATCTGAAGCAATTTGGGGAGAATCCCATGCTAGCTCATTTATGATACCATCTACTTTAACCTCTGACTGTGCTCTTTTTATAAAATAATTGAGGTGGTCATTTTTCTTTTGGGCAAAAACTTGAACAGAAAACAAAAAAGAGAAAAGTAGAAAAAGTATTCTTGAGAGCATGGAAGAATTTATTAAAAAATTTAATAAAACTAAGTTCTAAAATCAACTTACTAAACTGTAAGCATTTTCAACTGAAGCTATTCTGCGATTATTGCAATTATTTATCACTTTAGTTATAATTTTATCACATCCTGATAACATCGACATAAGTACGAAAAAGATAAAAGAAGTAGCATTTTGAACTGAGTTTGGACAGTTTTATCTTGTGCTCAATGAAATACAATACTCAAATAGGACTTGGTACAGCGGCGATTGGTAGACCACATTATATAAATATTAAACAATATGAATCAGAACCATTTAACCTTGCTGAGTTCAAAAAAAGTGGAATAAAAGTTCTAGATGCAGCATTTGAACTTGGAATCAAATACTACGATACAGCCCCAGGATATGGAGTCGCAGAAGAAATTATAAATAACTGGAAAGCCTCAAAAGAGATAGAGATTGCTACAAAATGGGGATATACTTACACTGCAGCTTTTGATATAAATGCAGAAAAACACGAAATAAAAGAACACAGCTTGCAAAAGCTCGAAGAACAATGGCAAGTATCGCAACATCTTCTACCTCAGCTAAGTATTTACCAAATTCATTCTGCAAGTTTTGAATCAGAAGTTTTGTTAAATCAAGCTGTTTTAAACAAACTATGGAGTCTAAAGAGTGAACACAACTTGATCATTGGCTTAAGTACCACCGGAATTGATCAAGTTGCAGTTATTGAAAAAGCCCTCGAAATCAAATATGACGGAGTTGAACTATTTGATGCATTTCAGGTAACTTACAATATGCTTGATCAAAGTCTTTCACAACTTATTGGACTTGACAAACGTATCATAGTTAAAGAAGCATTGGCAAATGGTCGAGTCTTTCGAAATAAATACTTTCAGCATTACAATGCTTTGTATAATTCATTAGAAAAAATTGGCCAAAAGTACAGCGTTGGGATTGATGCAGTTGCTTTGCGTTTTTGCATGGACAGTGTTAAACCACATATTGTACTAAGCGGAGCAGCAACAAAAGACCAACTAAGAGAAAACCTAATGGCAAATGATTTTAAATTAAGTGGGGATGAAATTGAAGAGCTGAAAAGCTTTAAACAAAAGCCCACAGCATATTGGAACGAACGTAAAAAACTAAACTGGAATTAGAATGAAAGCAATTTGGAATGATCAAGTTATAGCAGAAAGTGATGTCACTATACAAATAGAAGGAAACCATTATTTTCCTGAGGAAAGTATCAAAAAAGAGTTTTTTGAAGAAAGTAATACAAAAACACATTGTCATTGGAAAGGTGAAGCCTCTTATTTCTCAGTGAATGTTGATGGCAAGAATAACAAAGATGCAGCTTGGTATTATCCCGACCCCAAATCTATGGCCGCTGGAATAAAAGGACATGTGGCTTTCTGGAAAGGAGTAAAAGTAGAAAAGTAATGAAAAACATAAGACTTAAAATTCCTAATTCGAAAGGAAACGAATTAAATGCAAATTTAGAACTCCCTGCAAATCAAAAACCGCATGCGTTTGCAATATTTGGACATTGCTTTACTTGTAGCGGGAGTTTGAATGCAGTTAAGAATATTAGTAGAGCACTTACAAATCATGGTTTTGGCGTGTTACGATTTGATTTCACGGGACTAGGTTTAAGTGGTGGAAAGTTTTCTGACAGTCATTTTACTGCCAATGTTGATGACATAATAGATGTTCATTCTTACATGGCTAGCAATTACAAAGCACCATCATTATTGATTGGTCATTCCCTTGGAGGAGCGGCAGTGTTAGTCGCAGCTTCAAAAATAGATGCTATTAAGGCAGTTGCTACTGTGGGTGCTCCATCCCAAGTTTCACATGTGAAGCATCTTTTTTCTTCGCAAACTGAAGGCATAAAAGCAAATCAAAAACTTACTGTAAATATTGGCGGGAGACCATTTGAGGTAGACAAAGATTTTGTAGATAATTTTGACAAGGTCGATTTACCCAACATCATTCATAATCTCAAAAAACCGATCATGATTCTTCATTCTCCCACAGATGAGATTGTAGGAATAGACAATGCAAAAGAAATCTTTCAAAATGCCTTCCACCCCAAAAGCTTTGTTTCTCTAGACAAAGCCGATCATTTGCTCATGAGGGATTGCGATAGCAGGTATGTGGGTAATGTAATAGGAGCATGGGCTCAACGTTATTTTGATGAGGAACTCGAAGAAAAAATATCAACGAAAGGCGAGCAAGTTGTGGGACACTTGGACTTGGTTGAAGATAATTTCACAACTTCGATCCAAACCGAGAAACATTCTTTCATAGCTGATGAGCCGCTGGATGTAGGTGGTAACGACTTTGGGCCTTCACCATATGAATTACTTAATGGAGGACTGGCTGCGTGTACCGTAATGACTTTAAAGTTATATGCCGAGCGTAAAAAGTGGGATTTGCAGGAAGTATTTGTATATATCAGCCATTCCAAAAAGCATAAAACGGATTCAGCCGGAGGAAAAGAATTCCTTGATCATATTTCTAAAAAGCTGCACTTTATTGGTAATCTTGACGATGACCAGAAAAACAAATTGAAAGAAATTGCATCTAAATGCCCTGTTCATAGAACCTTAGCTGGCGAAGTACAGTTCTCTACAGAAATTATAGAAGGTTGAAGTTTTTCGAGAACCGAATATTATCAATAAGCATTTTACTTTGTGTCTCATTCGTGCTTTCAGGCTTGATTTGGGGCGATGAGATGCAATTGCTTTTAGCATCTTTGGCGAAAAGCTCATTGAGCAATTTTGGAAAGTTCTATTTGTATTTAGGTTTTGGTGCTTTTGTCACAATTCTAGTTTTAGCCTTATCTCCCTTTGGCAAAAGAACATTAGGAAAGGAAAAGCCAACTTACTCTCGATTTTCGTGGATAGCGATGCTATACAGCACAGGAATGGGAACTGGCCTAATGCTAAGGGCCGTACAAGAACCAGTTTATTATTTTCTTAACCCTCCAAATCAATCCGTTGACCTTGCAAAAGAAACCTATGCACTGAAATATACTTTCTTTCATTGGGGACTAACACCGTGGGCTTTTTATGCCCTATTCGGATTGTTCATAGCGTACTTCCTTTATATCAAAGAGAAAAATATTTTAAGCTCTTCTTTTCTAGAGGGCAGATTTCGAAAAAGCTGGATTATAATCATTGTAGACATCCTTACCGTAATAAGTACCTTAGTAGGCGTAATTGCTTCTCTCGGACTGGGTAGCAAACAGCTCATTGGCGGTTTTAACTACATTTCTAAATCTGACTTTGGATTACAATCAACTATTTGGGCGGTGGTTTTCATTGGTATATGTTCTACTGCCTCAGCATTTCTTGGAGTGAGAAATAGCATTCGTAGAATCTCTAACTTTAATATTCTTTTAGCATTATGTCTATTGGCTTTTGTGATATTCAACAGAGACTTCTCAGCTATTTTTAGCAACTTTTTCCAAAGTTCCATCGACTACATTACCGATTTTGTTCCAATGAGTTTAAATCTTGGAAAACATAAAGTGAGCCATGAATTCTTGACAGATTGGACTTACTTCTATTGGGCATTTTGGCTGGCTTGGGCACCTTTTACTGGTGTTTTTATTGCCAGAATATCAAAAGGACGTAGCATAAGAGAATTTGCACTGGGTACACTTTTTATACCATCCATAGCCACTTTTTTATGGTTCTCGGCCTTTGGAACAAGTGGAATTGAAATAGTGAATAAAATGGACATTTATGACGGCAGTTTTGATAGTATTTATAGTAGTCTATTTATTTTTCTACAAAGCTTCCCATTTGCAAGCATTACTGTGCCATTGTCACTTTTACTCGTTTTTACGTTTTTAATCACTTCCATGGATTCGGCGATATTGGTATTGAGCTATTATACAGAGTCTGAAGATAAAAAGTCTCAAAGGGTCCTGTGGGGTGTAATCATTGTTCTAGTTACTATTAGTCTAATATTAATTGGACAAGATCAGCTGCTAGTGGCAACTTCTAACTTACTAGTTTTAATCGGATTACCTTTTAGTATTTTGTTCACAGTAATGATTGCCAATTTTTTAATCAAACTATTTAGGGAGAAATAATGTAGTTAATTCTATGGAACACAGCTTAAAAACCCGTTTTCTTTCCACAAGAAAAGCTTCTGAAGATATTTGTAGCTCATTGGCTATTGAAGACTATTCAGTTCAACCAATTGCAGATGTATCTCCACCAAAGTGGCATTTGGCCCACAGTACTTGGTTTTTTGAGCAATTCGTTCTTACAGTTTTTGATAAAACTTATTCTGTTTTTAGTGAAGACTTTGCTTTCCTTTTTAATAGCTATTACAATAATGCTGGCGAAAGAGTATTGAGGCCAAACAGAGGACTCATGACTCGCCCCACGGTTGAAGAGGTGCTGTCCTACAGAGCATATGTAAGCAAATCAGTTGTATCACTTTTGGAAATTAATAATAATCCAGAATTACTTAAAATAGTAGAAGTAGGGATAAACCACGAGCAACAGCATCAAGAATTACTAGCCTACGACATTAAATATATTTTAGGCAATCAGCCTTCTTTTCCAGAATACAAGGGGAACTTTCATCTAAAACCTGAAACTCCATCCACTGACTGGGTACAAATTAAAGAAGGCGTTTATACAATTGGTCACATTGGCGAAGGTTATTCTTTTGACAATGAACATGGAGCTCATAAAGTTTACTTACAAAACACAGAAATATCTCCAAATCTAGTAACCAATGGAGAATGGCTGGAATTTATTGAAGCCGGAGGATATGATGACTTCAACCTTTGGCATGCAGAGGGTTGGGATTTTATTCAAAAAAATGAAATCAAAGCTCCATTGTATTGGTTTCAAAAAAATGGCGACTGGCTCTATTACGATTTTAGCGGGTTGAAGCCTGTTGACCCTACATTACCTGTGATGCATATTAGCTACTATGAGGCCTTTGCTTTCGCAGAGTGGAAAGGAATGCGACTACCAACTGAGTTTGAATGGGAAATTGCCGCTCCTCAGTTGAACTATGGACAAACCTGGGAATGGACAGGATCTGCCTATCTTCCTTACCCTAGTTTCACAAAAGAGCCAGGTGCACTAGGCGAATACAACGGCAAGTTCATGGTGAATTTGCACGTGCTTAGAGGAGCTTCCATTGCCACACCTCAAGGCCACAGCAGAGACACTTATCGAAACTTCTTTCACCCAAGTAGTAGGTGGCTTTTTGCTGGTTTGCGACTAGCAAGATAAATTCTTCGTATTTAAAGCTATTAACTTATACCCTCCCTATAAAAACAAGTCTGATTTAATGAATAACTCTTTTTTAAAAGATACATTACAGAGTCTTAGTCAAAATCCAAAAGTGCTGAATTCGAAGTACTTTTACGATGCTGCTGGTGACCACATTTTCCAAGAAATTATGGAAATGGAAGAATATTACCTTCCAAAGTGTGAACTTGAAATCATAAAAGAAAAAACAAACGAAATTGCTTCTCAATTGGGAGAAGGGACAATTGATGTGATAGAACTTGGGGCTGGAGATGGTTCCAAAACAGTTCATATGTTAAGTAACTTATTGGAAATGGGTAAAAAGGTCCATTACATTCCGCTTGATATCTCTGCCAATGTATTAAAAATCAATTGTGACCTCGTTCAATCAAAACTACCAAGTTTGGACATAGAAGCTATTGCAGGTGACTATTTCGACACCATGAAAGCCTTAAAGCTCAGGAAAAATCCCAAACTGGTTCTTTTCTTGGGTTCCAATATTGGAAATTTCAAAGATGAAAGGGCCATTGAATTTATCAAATTGATTAAGTCTCACATGAACTCCAATGACAAGCTTCTCATTGGTGCGGATCTCAAGAAAAACCCGAAAACGATTCTTGCAGCTTACAACGACAAAGAAGGCATAACGAAGCGATTTAATCTCAACCTTTTGTCCAGAATGAACCGTGAATTGGGAGCAAATTTCGATATTACCAAGTTTGATCATTATCCTTTCTACGACCCCAGTACAGGTATATGCTCAAGTTATATTGTCTCTTTAGAAAAACAACGTGTCGATATTTTTGATCGCACCATTCTATTCGAAAAGAATGAATGCATTCATACAGAGGTTTCTCAGAAGTACAGCTTACAAGACCTTGAAGATATAAGTAAAGCTGCTGGGTTTGGTAGTTTTACCCCTTACTTAGATCATAAAGAATGGTATTGCCTTGGATTAATGGCATAATCCAGATTAAACCAAAGCTAAAATTGGTTTTACTAGCGGCAGTTTTCGTCTACTTACAACTACTTCCTTACCATTCTTCATTTCTAAATGACAGTAGTTTGGAGAACTTACCACTTTGTGAATAAATCGAGGGTTCACCAAGTAAGATCTACTCACTCGTACGAATCCCTCGAGTTGCTCTTCAAACCTTTTTAACGTCACACATTCTTTCGAATATTTACCGTTTTCAAAAAAAAGGTCGGTATAGTTTACATCTCCGCGAAGAAACATAATCTTGTTTGCGTTTTCTATTTGTTTGGGTTTCATGGCCTTCATTTTACTTCTTGGGTGGATAGCGAGAACGGCTAACTACAAATGTAAATACCATCTTTATAGCATCCATACCCCATTTGGGGTAATTGCAAAACCAGATTAAGCATATTGAGCAATTCTTTTTTCGCCAATAAAAACTGCAACTTCTCTCATAAACTGCTGATATACAGAAACAAAAGGACTCCTCACTCGCTCCAAATGCGAAATATCCCATGGATTGATATATAACTGATATCTCCCACCATAATCGTAATTCACATATCGATATGGTATGAAACCCATTCTTCTATAAAACTTGAGCAAGTGATCTTCACACTCCATGAGAGCAATGTGAGTACTTTGCAAAAGTGCTTGTCGGTATATTTCATTAACCAAATACAAAACCGCTTTAGACTTCCTAAACTTTGGCAAAATCAATAAGCGGTCAGTCAATGCAACTTTGGTGTGTTCGTTGTCAAGGTTTATGCCTCTTTTGGCGAGTTCACATATTTTGGGTCTTTCAAAAAAACATCTTACACAACCCACAGGCTCTCCCTCCCACTCTACAAATAGCGTACACACATTTTCATTGAACTCAACTTCTTCTTGCAAAAATGCCTTACCTAGTTCTTCATGATTAACAGCAAACATTAACTTCTGGACCTTTTTCCATTCTTCTTGGGTAACTACTTTTTTTATATTCATGACTTTTGTGATTTAATAAACTAATGAAAGAGAACCATTTATGATCCAATCGTAAATGGTAGAAGCATATAGCCAAGTGGCTTTTCTGCTCCCTCTAGGAGTTGCTTTTGATGAAATTCGCTAAAGTCTTCAGCTCCCAAAGCATCCAGAATTTGGTCACCATGAGGAAGCTCTTCATGCATGTGAACTTGCGTAAAAGTTGTATTCCTTTTATCGATAAAATCTGCTTCTTCAAACAATGACTTAATGATAGGAGCAGCAAAATTTCCTACATTTTCCAGCACAGCTGTTGCTCCTAATCTTTCGAGCGGTTTATAGGTTATCGCCTGTTTCTGGTACGCCCACCACAGCTCTACAGCGAAAGGAATCTCTTCAACTTCGCCCCCAGTATTTCTCAGGTCTTTCTCTGCCAACTTGAAGTGCATTTCTTCCTCATAGCCAAATTGAATTAAGAATTTTCTTAGTTTTTTATATGGACGTGTATGTTCATGAGCGGCAATGGCAAGAAAGGTTTCTTGAACTCCTTTGGTAAGGTGATATTGCATTCTGAGATATCGTGTATACTGCTCTATTTGAAGACCATTCATTTCAAAATTGCGTCTTAGTTTTTCGGCAAAGAAAATGTTGGCATTTTCTACTTTTAGCATGAGCATTTCACTAAAAGTTAGTGCCTGAGTTTGAGTTTTACTTGCGATCATTTGATTGTACTTTTGGGTTGATTAATACATCAAAGTTGATACAATACTAGCCTGTAAAACATGGGGAAATCACGGCTTCTCGAGTGGATTTCGCTTGAAAATAGAGGGTATTTCTACACCGAAAGAGTAGGGTGTTTTTACGGGTTGAAGTGTTAAGTTTGGTTGAGTTTTACCAACGGTTAAGCCCGCTAATCTTGCAGAGTTTCGAGGAGATTTACGTAAAGCTTCTACTTTAGATAATGAGCTTTCTGCAAATTCTGAGTGAATCAGCTTATTTCTAGTCAACAAAATTCAAGCCCGCAGATCTCGAAGAGGTTCGCGGAGTTCTACGTTAAGGTTCTACTCTAGATAATTGGCTTTCTGCAAATTCCGCGTTTTTCTGCGTTTTCTGCGGGAAAATAAATACAGCCCGCTGATCTCGCATAGGTTCGCGGAGTTCTTCGTCAAGGTACTTCGTTGGATAATGGGCTTTCGACAAATTCCGTGTTTATCTGCGAATTTTGCGGGAGAAAAAATGAAAATTTTAGAATTAAAGATTATTCACCTTGCGATAAATACTAAAAGCGATATTATCAGTATTGAAGTTGACTAGTAAACCAAGTTTGAGATTCGATAGCTTCAAATAAGTAATAACCTGCTTGTGATGTACTTCAGCAAGGTTTTCAACACTTTTGATTTCAATAATAACTTGATTCTCAACAAGAATATCCAGCCTAAATCCACCATCGAGTTTGACGTCGTGATAAATCACTGGAATTGGAACTTGAGTTCTAATGTTTAATCCTTCATTTCTTAATTCATAAGCTAGAGCCAATTCATACACCGATTCGAGCAGTCCAGGTCCAAGCTCAGAATATACTTTAAAAATAGCTCCTCTAATTTTGTAAGAAATATCGTTTAACTCCATTTAAAAGTGTGTTGAATAAAGATAGAAAAACGATTTAATTTTTAAGTCATTCTACCTAATAAAATTCAGACCGCAGATCTCGCAGAAGTTCGCGGAGTTCTACGTCAAGGTACTTCGTTGGATAATGGGCTTTCGACAAGTTCTGTGTTTATCTGCGTTTTCTGCGGGAAATTTAATACAGACCACTGATCTCGCAGAGATTCGAGGAGTTCTACGTTAAGGTACTTCGTTGGATAATGGGCTTTCTGCAAATCCTCCGTGAATCAGCTTATTTCTCGTCAACAAAATTCAAGCCCGCAGATCTCGCAGAGGTTCGCGGAGTTCTGCGTCAAGGTTCTTCGTTGGATAATAGGCTTTCGACAAATTCCGTGTTTATCTGCGAATTCTGCGGGAGAAAAAATTCAAGCCCGCTGATCTCGCAGAGGTTCGCGGAGTTCTACGTCAAGGTTCTTCGTTGGATAATGGGCTTTCGACAAGTTCCGTGTTTATCTGCGAATTCTGCGGGACAAAAATTAAGCCCGCTGATCTCGCAGAGGTTCGCGGAGTTCTATGTTAAGGTTCTACGTTGGATAAATGGCTTGCGACAAATTCCGTGTTTTTCTGCGAATTCTACGGGAGAATAAATACAGCTCGCAGATCTCGCAGTATTTCGCGGAGTTCTGCGTCAAGGTTCTTCGTTGGATAATGGGCTTTCGACAAGTTCCGTGTTTATCTGCGAATTCTGCGGGAAAATAAATACAACCCGCTAATCTCGCAGAGTTTCGAGGAATTCTATATCAAGGTTCTACCTAACATTTATAAATTCAGTGCAAGCAGTGTTGATAATATCCGAAAACCAGTCCTATAAAAAACAAAGAAGAAAAGCTAATTACTGTTCATTTTAGTAATCAACTCAGGAACATTGCTCACATCTAGTTTTAGATATATATTTTTTCGATGAGTTTTTACAGTATGGTAGCTCAGGTTTAAAATCTCAGCTATTTCCTGATTATTGAGACCTTTGACCAAATGGTCTATGATTTCTACTTCACGGTCGCTCAGTTGGTATTGTGCTAAAAAACTATCTAAGGCAGTACTCATTTCATACTTTGGCTCAGCCTCGAACTCCACAAAATAAGAACCACCATCAATCACCGTTTTTATCCCATTTAGCAAAACCTTCGTTTCACAATCTTTAAGTAGATATCCATCCATGCCGTAGAGCTTGCTGAGTTTAAGCATTTTCTCATTCTCATACATAGTCAGCATGATTATCTTAAGGTATGGAAAAGCCACTTTAAGGTCTTTTCCAAGTTCCAAACCATCTAGTTTCCCAAGATTAATATCCAATAAAAGTACTTTGGGATTAATCTCCGAAATAGCTTCTTCTATGGCATATTTCTCTTTTTCCGGACCAAAGGGCATATAATCACCCTGCTTGCGAAGAAGCTCTTTAAGCCCCTCCCCAAACAATTTGTGGTCATCCGCTATGAGAATTTTATTCTTCATTAAAGAGGTATTTCAAGTATTATCGTTGAGCCCTTCTCGTTATGATCAAAATTGATGCTTCCATTTAAATATGAAGCTCTCATTTTCATGTTTTTCATTCCTAAACCTTCATTTTTTTCATTGAAAACACTTCCATCATCCTCCACCATTAAAGTCAACTCATCTTTGCTCCATAAAAACTGAACAAGAATCTCAGTTGCTTTACTATGCTTGTTGATGTTCTGAATAATCTCTGAAAAAATTCTATAAATATGTAAAGCCGAATTGGGAGATACTGTCTGTCTTTTTCCATGTTCTTGAAAAGCAATTGTTCTGCCAGGACCATTATTCATTAAAATAACTTCCCGAACGGAGTCAACTAAGCCTGCCCTCTCAAAATCCGGTGGCATCAAGGCGTGAGATATTCTCCTGAGGTCATCACCTGCCTTCTTTGCCAAGTAGTTTAATTGCTCTTTGTCTTCTTCTTTTTGGGGTGAAAGCTTGTCGTACACAAACCGCTTTAAAGTTGCCAATGTACCTCCCAAATCGTCGTGCAAATCTTGAGCAATACGTTTTTGTTCGCTTTCTTGAATCTCGATTTGAGCTGTTGCCAATTGCAGTTCTGTATCCATTAGTTTCTTTTTTATACGCTTTCCTATAAATCGTTCTCTATATATCAATGCGAACAGGATAAAGAGCATTTCTAACACGATTGAGACTCTAAAAGCAGCGAATAAGTCACTCGGTAATTCAATTATTCCAAATATATTCGTCAGGCCCTCCATCATACCCGAAAGTATCAACGGTAATGCCATTACAATGTATATTTTGGCAAGGACATTCTTTCTCAAACTCATGATCAAGAAAACACTGTGGTAAAGAATTGTTCCCACAAAAAAGGTCAGCTTAATAACAAAAAACAGAGGATTATTCACCTGACTGGGAAATAAACTCACCAAAATTGTCAACACAAAAAGTATGTCAATAAGCCATGAAACATACTTATTTTCTTTTATTTCTCCAGTATCTACAAAAGCTACTGCAAACCTGAGAAAGGTGTAGGTACTCGTAAAAATGGCAATATTAATGAGGTAATTATACTCCACAGGAATAGCTTCCAATGTCACTGACGGAGCAACGACACGTAAGCAATAGAATGCCAAAAAGTTCACTGCATATACCAAATACAGCCAGAGCATTTTACGATACCTGGGCGAAAAGATGATATTATAAATGCTGAACAAAATGGAAGTAAGCAGTGCCATAATCACCAATCCATCCATGATCAGCAGCTTATAGTAATAAGCATAAAACTGCTTCTTACTCATTATCTTCAATGGCAGCTTCGTCACCTGATAGGTATTCTCCACCTTAAAAAAAACCTCCTTTGTACTTCTCGCAGGCACTGTCACATTAAAAGAATGCAAATAAGAAGGCACCATCCGCTCCAACATCGGCCTACCCCAGCCGGAGCTTGCTGTTTTCCACTTTCCTTCTTCCTCGTAAGAAAATTCTACGTTTTCTAGTATGAATTGGTCGGAGACTAGGTAGAGTTGTTGATTTTTTGAGGATAAGTTATTTAGGGTTAGGGTTTTGTGGAGAGTTTTTCCATTTTTATACGACAGTTCTTCCCCGCTTTTATAAAAAATGAAAAACAAATCATGAAATGAGAAATTATTTTTGGACTTTAAATCAAACGTAATATTTACTGAATTTAATTGATCTCCAGTAAAACAATTCGGAACAAACGTGCATCCACCTATTAATATAGAACAAATAACAATTATAATTGATATTTTGTATCCTAAACTATTTTTACTGGCTTTCTTCAAACTCAATTACTTACATTTTTGAAATTAGGTTAAAGTAAACCTAAAGTATTGAAAAATCATTATAACCAACCGCAGAGCTTGATCAAAAAGGATATTTAATACAAAAAGAACTTAAAAAACTTGAAACTAACTATTGAATCTGGCAGTAATAAAAAAACTAGACTATTATGGGTTCAAAAATTGGCATTGCACCTTGGATGGATACCATTTTAGAATCAAACTCATTTGCAATAGTTTTAAAGCCGTCGTTTTTTAAATGAATTTCGTTATGCCATTCAGAATCATCTGGAAACCTTCCTCTTAAATCTACATAATGAAATGTCCCATTATACTCTGCTTCAATACTCTTTAGCACTTCATTAAAAATGTCAACCATTTCTTTAATTATTGGCTCGATGTCACCCTTTCTTCGAGTAATTCCTTTATCATTAAATGCTGGTTTAATCCATGGTCCACTAAACTTTACGCCAGCAAACTTAAATCCTTTGCCAGTTGGTTTGGCATAATCATATCCATGCATTACTATTTTTATATCAGTACATTCCACCAAAACCTTATCTATAAAATCAATTATGCCACTTCTTACTTTGTGGACCATTAAACTTGTAAACATTTCCTTGTTAAAAAGAGTAGGCAAGCTTGAAGATTTATGATGTAAAAACTGACCCATTTCTTGGCCCACAACATCATTTCCACCCGCACTTAAAAGTAAGAACTGAGGTTGATATAATTTAACTTTAGCTACAGTATCATCTATTGATTCAGGGTTATAAACCATATTTTCTAATGTATCTCCAGCTTTAGAAAGTTTATTAATAGCGTATCCTTTTTTACGCAGATAATCCAATATGTCCTTATGGAGTGGGTAATCAAACCATGAGTCTCCTTCGGCTACAATTTTCAGCCTTCTATCAATATTTGAATCCAAAAGTTTTTGAAAGGAAGTTGATTCTAGAATTAGTTTTTCTTCGCTTAAAGTCATGATATTTCAGTTTGAAATTGAATAATTTAAAGAGTAAAAGACCATATCAGACCATTTACTCTTTAAATGTAATTTGTCGCAAATGGATTAAATTGGGCAAACCTTGCCAATACCATACTTTATCAAACTCGCCACTAAGGCAATGATAATTGGCAAAACAATGATAGGTAAACCAGCTGCTGCACCTAAAGCCGGAATAATTGCAATGATTACGAGTCTAATTATTGCCTTGGTATCAAATTGTGACCAATCTATATCGCCTATGACTGCACAAAAAGCTTGATGAATTTTCTTTTTTAATTTCTTAAAGCCTCTTTTAAATTTCATCTTATCAATAGAATATGAATTGATGGAATCAACGAAGAATAAACTATTAAGACTAGAAAACTCCTTAATATTCAGCTCTATTTCATCTTCTAGAAATCCTTCTTTTGACAAAAAATCTTGCATGTCGGGATTCAAATATTCTGCTTCCAACATTCTGTCAAATCCATCAAAATCTGAGGATAAAGACATGGCAACAGCTCTAGATTCGAGATATGGAAGAATAGAATCTACGTCATTGTTTAAAATAAGTTCTTTCATTTTTATAGTTGTTTGTTTGAGTAACAAAGTAAAGCTTGAATTCTTATGGATTTTAAGGGAGAATCCTCTTAATTAAAAGGGTGTTTTACCCCTTCCCTCATAATTTTTAATTTGTGACTTTTGAATAAAAAAAGGTCATGAACAAATTACTATTGCTTGTTTTAGTTTTTATTGGTTATGTGAGTAAAGCCCAAGAAAAAGAATATGGAAGTTACAGGGTACATCCATCTTGGAATAAGACATCTCAACTATTTATGTATAGTGGTAAAAAGGAAGTTCCAGTTAAGGCTGGTTGGAGAATTACAGAATCAATAGGATCAAAGCAGATAGAAAAGACAATGCCTTTTGATACAACTCTGGAGGTTAAAACTTACATCCCAATAAAATTAAGTCAAAAAATAAGAATTTCAGATTTGGTACATAAAGACGACGATCCAAGTAAGCTATATTTTAATATGCTTCCATTTAAAGATTCTGACAATGTAGTATTGAAGTCATTTAATGATATGTTTATTGGCGAAGGCATTAAAAAAACAACTGATACTCTGGATTCAAAAGGTTATATACTAATTCCTGAGAATGGCTATGTAAAACTATCTAAGGTGTTTATAAAGTGGAATACAATAACAATTCCATTCTCTATAAGACCCTCAATAAACGAAGAAATTAGTAGTAAGGTAACTACAGGACTTAAAATTGGAACCTCTATTACCGTAGATTTCAATTGGCAATACTTTAAAAATAGAAGAACAAAAGCTCGCAACAGTATTTACGGATTTTCAACTGGTATTGCCTTTGGTTTAACATCTATTTCACTGGATAAACAAAGTACAAGCCTTTTAGAAACCCCTTATACAAATTCTGAAAATGGGCTAGCATTTTTTGTTGGGCCAGGTATAGGGATAAACATAAAAGGGTTTCAAGCTTTTTACATTTACGGAACGGATATAGGATTAACCTCAAATGTGAAAGATTGGAATTATAATAAGAAATGGTACCACGGTGTAGGTGTTGGAATTGGCTTAGAGGTATTCGGTAAAGTTCTGGATTAAACACTTTCAACTTATTCTATTCAATTTTCAAAGGCACCAAAGTTTGCCCATTAATCATTTTTCATGTTATTTGCTAAAGAGATTAGTAATGTTGATTGAGGTCGGATTAATACGCCGACTCACAAGAAACCAACAATCTTACTTTCAACTACTTAATCGAAGTATCAGAAAAATAAAATGCAAACACATACCCTAAGAAATAAAACATTTTAAATTCCGCATGGCAATAAATAAATCAGAGTTGTACAGCTACGTTACATTCTGAAAGTAAAAGAGCAAGAAGATACTCCTAATATAGAATTTGACCACAAATACCTTCATTTTACTATTAGGCCAAGCACAGGTCAGGCAAAACGTAAGAAGATACTAGATTAATGGAACTGAGCAGAATTAAAAAAAAGTCCCAAACCTAATCGCAATTGGGAAAAGAAAATAGGTGTGGAAAGCAATGAATTTGGCATAAAACGAACGTAAACTAAATGGGGAACATGCAATACAGAAGCAAAGCGTATTGGGCTCAACCTAGAACTTACACGCAAACCAATAGAGTGTTTAGAATACATTATAGTACACGAACTGGTGCATCTTCATGAACGAAGCCACAACGCCCTTTTTGTAAAGTACATGGATGATTTCATGCCTAAATGGCAATTTTACAGAGACTAATTGAACAGATTGCCTTACAGTCATGTGTATTGGGGGTGTTGAAATTGGAGAAAAATATTTAAATTTCAATGATGTCTACTAAGCTGTAATGAGTCGTTTAAATTGCTAGACATTTGGAAATGGAACGAAATTTTGATCTAGAAACTATTATTATCAAGTTTAATTCAAGAAGTATTTGAGTTTTCACACGGGTAGAAAAATTAAATTAGATTTAAATTTCAAAAAGGGTGTTTTTACCCTTTCCTCCTTCTCACTGTTACTTTAACTTTAATAAAAATTAAAATTATGCCATTCCAATTTGACCGCAACATCGAACTAGATAATGAAGCTAGATTAATATACAACAAGATTAAACATGAAAAGAAACATGAATGGCAAGGACTAACAAAATCGGAAATTTTAGATTCTTTAAAAGAGTCAGCACAAAAATATAATCCTAATAACATTTTTAGAGTCCTTCTTTTATCACCTTTAATATCTAATATAACTCGTGCGAAGGCTGAGGAGCTTGTGGAACATGACATTAATCGAATCTCTTTCGTGAAATTAGATTCAATCATTGACCGAACTGATTCCTCATATGCAGTTAAAGATAAATACTTATTTCAACGTCACTTAAGTCCAACTACACCGTTTAGTATTGACACTATCACTTTCTACAATCATTTACTCAAGCTTAAAAATAATTTGGGATATACAGATTTGTATATCAAAATGGGGGATGCAAATGAGGTAAAAATAGGACAACCTCATCAAGAAAACTTAACTTTTTATTTTGGTGGAATTAGTGCATATGATTTCAAAAAAGGTTTTTATTACAATTCAGACTCTGGAAATTTTATTACGACAGGTGCGTCTCCTGATAATGTAAATCACCATTCAAATAATTTTAAAACTCGAAAAAAACTCATTTTTTTAAACCGCCAGTCAAACAATACAAGTAAATATCCAGATTTTGACGAATGTGACCAAATTGGTGGAATAATACATAATCTGACAACAAGTATTGAATTCATAAAAGAAAACTTCATAGAAACTCAATTGCAAAAAATTTATTTAATTCCAGGTTTCGAAAGAACTCCAAAAATTGTTTCAAATAGTTATTGTTCGCGTAAAGGGATTACAACATTAATCTTTGCAAAATACCCAACTGTCCATGGAGCAAGCAATCAACATGTAGGCCCTAGCTTAGTTCCTAGCGATTATGGTGACGCAGGCACAGGCTGTTGCCCATAAAAACAATGGGCACTTTAGAGATTTACTATTTCTCCATTTTTGCATTTACTTGTATATGCTTCTTTCTTGGAGAGTCAAAGTCACAAAGTTTAATGGGTTTAAAATGGCTGATGTTAATTACTTTAATTGTAGAAACTATTGGTTTTTACTACTTAAAAGTCCGAGGAGAAGTTGCACATATGATTTTTGCAATTTTTCATCCTATTGAATTCTATTTAATTGCTTTGTATTATTCTAAGACATTTGTCAATAAAACTAACATCAAAATTGCAAACATTTTCAAGTCAGTAATTCCATTATTAATTTTTGGAATTGGTTTTGCCTCTTTGAAAGTCAATTTTCCATTGTGGTTTAACTTTTTAACTTCTTCTATATTTCTAATTGCTCTAAGTGCACTATATTTTAATGAACTGCTAGTTGAAAAAATTGAATATGATTTATTAGACAACCCTGACTTCTTTATCAGTATTGGTGTATTAACATTTCATTCTGGAAGTTTTTTGGTCATGGGATTGGTAAACTACATTTATTTGAAAGATAAGGAACTAGCAGGCAAAGTCTTCTCAATCAATCACATCCTAAACATCATCTATTACGGACTCATCACCTACGCTTTTTACATCCAATGGAAGTCAACGAAGTCGTCATTGTCATCATAGGGGGAACCTTGATCATGTTGGTGTTGGTGATTTTTATTATCAGCTTCTTCTTCATTCATGCCCGCCGCCAGCAAGCCTACAAGCTTGAAAAAGCTGCTATGGCTTCCCAGTTCAACGAAGAAATCCTCACAGCTCGTAACGAGGTGCAGGAATATACCATGAAGCAGATTGCTAGGGAAATTCATGACAACATTGGGCAATTGCTGAGCTTGGTGAAGATTCAACTCAATAATATTGAAGACGAGCATCCTGATATTCCAAGAGTAAAAGATAGTAGAACTTACCTAAACCAAGCTTTGGGAGATTTAAGGGCGTTGTCTAAGACATTGAATGGCGAAAATATCCTAAATGCCGGATTGAGTGATGCCATTGCATTTGAATTGGAGAGAGTGGCAAAGACTGGTTACCTTGAAACGGATTTCCAAAACCACACTACAAACTTAACCTTACCGCCCAAAACAGAGATCATAGTTTTCAGGATGTTTCAAGAGGTTTTACAAAACGTGATGAAGCATGCCAATGCTAAAAAGTTCACAGTCAACTTGCAAGAGCAGCAAGAAGTGTATACTTTAGTCTTAGCCGACGACGGTGATGGCTTTGAAATTGATCAAAAACTTTCCACAAAAGGAATGAATTCGGGTTCGGGTTTAGCAAACCTAAAACATAGAGCAGGTCTATTGGGTGGGGATATTCAGTTTAAAAGTGATGGCAGTCAAGGTACCATGATCACTCTTACGATACCCAAATACCACTATAAATATGACGAAGGTAGCACTAGTTGACGATCACCAACTCATAAGAAACGCACTTGCCGAACTCATTAATAATTTTGAAGGATACCAAGTCATCCACCAAGCAAGAGATGGGGGACAGTTCCTCACTCAGCTAAAATCTTATGAGCATCCAGACATTGCTTTGGTAGACATTAACATGCCAAATATGGATGGCTACGAAACGGCAAAGCGACTCACGGAGGAATATCCAGCTATTAAAATACTCGCACTTTCTGTAGAAGATGATGAAGAAGCGATTATTAAAATGCTCCGCTCAGGCTCCAAAGGTTATTTACTCAAAGACACCCCAACTAAGGAGTTTAAACTGGCCCTAGACGAAATCAATAGCAAAGGCTATTACCATAGTGACCTTGTTACCAATACTTTATTAAACTCGCTAAAGCCAAGCAAAAATGGTACACCAGTAAAAAGCCTCATTCAATATCAAGCACGCGAGGAAGAATTTCTCCACCTCGCATGCTCGGAACTTACCTACAAAGAAATAGCAGACAAAATGTGTGTTTCCCCTAGAACCATTGACGGATACCGTGAAAACCTCTTTTTCAAATTGGATGTAAAAAGCAGAGTCGGAATGGTACTATTTGCCATTAAAAATTCTATTGTCGAGATTTAGAATAACCTTACTGCTCCAAAATCTGCTTTCTTTCTAATAAAACAGTTCTTAGTTTGTCATACGGTACTTGCTGTGGTGATGTTCCATTGTCGATCGCCAAAGACGCCGCTAATGCCGCAGATTGCCCTAGAATCATGAATACTGGTTCCATTCTGATAGAGCCGAAAGCAATATGCGAACTCGACACACATACGGGTACAAGTAGATTACTGCATTCTGCTTCTTTAGGTAAAATAGCCCCAAAATCAATAGAATAAGGTCTTTCTGGTCGTACACCGATATCTCCTTCGTTTTGTACAAAACCATCTTCTTTTACATATCGCTGAGCATTGTGGGCGTCAAGTGAATAAGAACCCATACCTATTGGTCTTGCTATATCAGTTTTACCAAGGGCGTCTTTTTCAGTCATTACAAAATCTCCAATCATTCTTCTTGCCTCACGTATATACAATTGGTGAGGCCAATTTTCATTGTCTACGAATTCATCAGCAGCCAATCCCCAATCTTGCATCTTGTCGTGTATCTCCTTTGGTACTCTTGGGTCATTTTGCAAATAATATAGATATCCCTGTTGGTAAGTTTTATGCTCTTCTATGATTTCTTTTCTTCTTTCGTAACTCGCATCTGGGTAGTCATAATTAGCTCCCATATGATCCGAACTAAATGGTCCGTGATTGTTGGTATCTGTTTTCCTGTTTGGTAACATGTCAAACTTATTGAATACCTCATTCCAACCGGCATCAAGTATTCTTCCTAACAATTCATATCGCTGTGGGTCATAGTTTGCAGGCTTTGGAAAAGGAATTCTATTGTCAGGATGATTACTCATACACATTCTGAAACAGTAAGCTTGCACTTTGTTATCTCCACTTCCTTTTTCTCCTGGAGGTTGATCCGAGATTTCAGCTAACAAGCCGCTCGCCGTATCACCTGGGATAACATAAGGGCTTATATCAAATTTAAACTGATGTCCGTGCTGGTAAACTTCTGTTTGCACACCATTCCACGTTTCACCATATACGTCGATTCCTTCTCTACCTACGTGGTAACTAACTCCGGCAGCGGCCATTAAATCTCCTTCGTAAGTAACATCTATGAACATTTTACCTTCAAATGTCTTTCCGCTTAACGTTTTGAAGCTCAATATTTTGTTTCCTTCCTTTGTCACACCACCTTCTGAGCGATCTAACCATTCATCTCTAAGTACTTCTAAGTCATTTTCAGTTACATACTGTTCAAAAATTGCTTCCGCAGCATGTGGCTCAAAGTTCCATGTGCTCATTAATTCACCATCTATTGCAGCGTTTCCATGCTGACTTTTGGTGCCATATTCTTCTTTCTTTTGCCACTTCCAATTTTCTGGCTGCTGGTAATAAGTGTATAAACGTTGGTAAAACTCTTTCGAAATACCTCCTATCACCGTTTTATTACCTGTATCTGTGTAGCCCAGTCCACCAGATGATAATCCACCTAAATGCTTATCTGGTGAAACTATAATGACTGATTTACCTGACTTCTTGGCTTCTACTGCTGATGCCACCGCTGCAGAAGTCCCACCATAAATAATGATATCTGCTTTGTAGACTTCAGCATCCTTAGAAGTATCAGAACAACTGAACGAAAATAAAAGTAACCCTATAAATAAGGAGTTTTTGAAGATTTTCATGTTTGATTGGTTTTTGAATAAATATTAAAATGAAAGTACTACAATAAGATATCAAAATATACTTCAAGATCAATTTCCGAATAGAGTAGGTAAGCACCGTACCAATTTTTTAAAACAAAGCCCTTCTTCCACAGTTTTATCGATGTGAAAGCAATAGAAAAACACAATTTGGACCAAATACAGTTAGACCGCATTGTCAATATGGCTTGGGAAGACCGCACCCCATTCGATGCTATAGAAGTGCAGTTTGGTGTCAATGAAGGAGAAGTCATCAAAATCATGAAAAATGAAATGACGCTCAAAAACTGGAAGAAATGGCGTGAAAGAGTCCAAGGTCGCAAAACTAAACATTCCAAACTAAGGGTAGTCGGAATAGACCGACACAAATGCCAATCACAGCGAACCATTACAACAAATCGTATTTCGAAAAAGCATTATTAACATATAACTTATTATACCACCAAGACTCCAAGACACAAAGTTTTGGTGCTTTCTATGAACATCAATATTGTTGGATTCAGGTGAAATTTTTCTTTTAAAAATGAAATTAGATTTATCAAAATTTCGACTTAGTCTTAAAATTGATAGTGAATATTAATAGAAAGTATAGGTTAAATATCATCGTGTTCCTTGCGACTTTGCCTGCCCTGAGCATTTTTTGTCGTAGGGTGGCGAAAAATTCGAAACATTGTTCTAATTGAAATATTCCCTCAAATTCGTTAGCTTTGGTATACTTCAACGAGCTAACAAATATGAAAAATATCGCTGTCCTAGGAATGGGAAAAGTGGGTTCTTTAGTTGGTGTTTTGCTTAGTAAGCGATTCACAGTAACTGGAGTTGACCAAAAGAAACCCCATTACAATTACGAACTACCATTCGGTTTTACAAAAGGAGACGTTTCCGATGAGTCGTTTATCAAAAAGCTATGCGACAAAAATGATGCTATTGTTTCCTGCCTTCCGTACTTTTTGAACAAACCCATTGCAAAGCTTTGTCACGAAAATAAGGTACACTATTTCGACCTTACGGAAGACGTCCCAACCACCAATTATATTAGAGAATTGAGCAAGGACACAGAAGTTGTACTCGCTCCACAATGTGGCTTGGCTCCAGGTTTAATTGGAATTATAGGTGCAAACCTTGCAAACGAATTTACAAAACTTCGTGACATAGAATTACGCGTAGGAGCTTTGCCAAAATACCCAAATGGCTTACTGGCCTATTCTTTCACATGGTCGCCTGCAGGAGTGATAAACGAATACATCAATGATGCAGAGGCAATTCAAAACGGTAAGCGAAAAATGATGACGAGCTTAGACGGCCTAGAATATATAAATATAGAAGGAAAGGAGTTCGAAGCATTTACAACCTCTGGAGGACTGGGCACCATGTGCGAAACCTATGAAGGAAAAGTTGATACTTTAAATTATAAAACCATTCGTTATCCCGGACATGCCAAATTGATGCGTTTCTTAATATCTGAGCTGATTTTGAAAGACAAAAAGGAGCTTTTGACTGAAATACTTGAGAATGCAAAACCTCCTGTAAAGGATGATGTGGTTTATGTGTATGCCGTAGTAGAAGGATGGCAAGACGAAAAACTTCTAAGAAGCGAGTATTACAAGGCTTTTTCTCCAATCGAAATTCAAGGAAAAACATGGCGTGCAATCTCTTGGACAACTGCAGCTAGTATCGCTTCGGTAATAGAAATGGTAGCAGACGGAACCTTACCAAATAAGGGTTTCATCAAACAAGAAGAAATCCCCTTTGACAAGTTTCTCGAAACTGAAAACGGAAAGTATTTTGTATAATTCATTTTGCCACCAAGTCACGAAGACACGAAGTTTTTGTTACAAATCACTCGAAAACCATATGATCAATTAATATCGAATAAAAACGAATTCAACAGATAGACTACTCTTCAAGTAGTCTGGTAATTCTTAATATTTATGAAAAGAAAATGTTAACCAGTCGCAAGAACAAAACCTTAGTGACTTAGTGTCTTTGTGGCAAAAAAAACAAATTATGAATTTCAGCGAAAACGATAAATTAAACATCATCTTCTCAGCTCTTTTTGAGCCATATAGAGAACGTGTACCCAATGTTTCAAAGATTACAGATGCAATGATTTCAAAAGGCATTATCGCATCTGAAAGTAAAATTGTGAATGATCACGTGGCTTTTAGGACTTTGGGAGTTCCACATTTGGGCATTGCATCTTTTGAAAAGATTTTCCTTCATTACGGTTTTACCAAAATGGAACATTACTATTTTGAAGGAAAGAAAATAGATGCGTTTTGGTATGCCCCTCCCCACCCTAGCTATCCACGTATTTTTGTTAGTGAACTACGAGTTGGGGACCTTTCTCAAGAAGCACAAGAAATTATAAAGTTCTATACAAAAGACATAAAGTCAGACCCTGTTGACTCCATTGATTTAGATAACGCTGAAGCCGTTGGAGCATTTTTCCACCAACCGCTTTGGGAGTTGCCTACTTTCGCACATTATAACACGCTTGCTCTTGAGAGTGAATATGCAGCTTGGGTAATTTACAATCGTTATTATTTGAACCATTACACCATTAGCGTTCACGAGTTGGATGCTCCTTACAACAAGCTCGAAAACTTCAATGATTTTTTAGCCTCCATTGAAGTAAAGCTCAATGACTCAGGCGGTGTAATAAAAACCAGTGGAGATGGTTTACTGAGACAATCAAGCTCTGTTGCCGAAATGGTAAAAGCAAAATTTGCCGATGGAATAGAAACAATGATTCCAGGTTCATACGTAGAATTTGCTGAACGCTCTATTTTACCGCAATTTACAAGCTTAGAAAAACATAAAATTACAAGAGAGCATCGCAGAGAAGGTTTTGAAACCAGCAATGCAGATAAAATATTTGAAAGCACTTTTAAATCCCAAACCTCCAAATGATCAAGAATACACTTTTAGACAAAATATTAGCCACCGAATTTGTAGAAGGAAATAGCTCAGGAACTAACTTTTTTGTTGGTCAAGATGAGCCACTTATGGTTCGCTCTCCAGTAGATGGTGACCCATTAGGAATTGTTCGATTAGCCAATACAAAACAGTATTTCAAAATGGTGGTAACAGCCAAAGAAGCCTTCAATGAATGGCGAACTTGGCCCGCACCTAAGCGAGGAGAAATTGTAAGACAATTTGGCAACAAATTAAGAGATAACAAGCAGGCTCTAGGCGAACTCGTAAGTTACGAAATGGGAAAAAGCTTACAAGAAGGTCTTGGAGAAGTACAAGAAATGATCGACATCTGTGATTTTGCTGTTGGACTTTCTCGTCAACTGTACGGACTTCAAATGCATAGCGAGCGACCAAACCACCGAATGATGGAGCAATGGCATCCATTAGGAATAGTAGGAATCATATCTGCTTTCAACTTCCCTGTTGCTGTGTGGGCATGGAATACTGCTTTAGCTTGGGTTTGTGGAAACGTAACTATATGGAAACCTTCTGAAAAAACTCCATTTACGGCAATTGCTTGTCAGCACATTTGGGCAGAAGTTGCAGCCGAAAACAATTTACCAGAAGGTATTTCTTGCCTAGTCATGAGTGATAGAGAAATTGGCGAAATCATGAGTTCCGATACTCGAATTGCCCTCATATCTGCAACTGGAAGTACTAGAATGGGAAAGGCTGTAGCTGAAAACGTAGCTCGTAGATTAGGAAAAACCATTCTTGAATTAGGAGGAAACAATGCCATCATCCTTACCGAAAGTGCTGACTTGTCACAGGCAATTCCAGCAATAGTTTTTGGAGCAGTGGGGACCGCTGGTCAAAGATGCACAAGTACTAGGAGGTTAATAATTCAAAAATCAATTTACCAAGAGGTCGTAGAAAAACTTGCCAAAGCTTATCAGCAAATTCGCATAGGTGATCCTTTAGATGAAAACAACCACATGGGGCCACTTATTGATCCTGATGCGGTTATCGCATACAAGAGAGCTATTGAAGAAGCTATAAGGGAGGGTGGCAAAGTAGTTACAGGTGACGAAGTCCTAGACCTTAGGTCTGGCTGTTACGTAAAGCCAACTATTATTGAAGCAACACCACAAATGAACATGGTGGCTTGCGAGACTTTTGCCCCGATTTTATATGTGATGTCATATGAAACACTAGATGAGGCAATCCAAATTCAAAATTCAGTTCCACAAGGTCTGTCGTCTTCAATATTCACGATGAACATGAGAGAATCGGAGCAGTTTCTTTCAGTTGCAGGGTCAGATTGCGGAATAGCAAACGTGAATATTGGTACCAGTGGTGCAGAAATTGGTGGTGCTTTCGGCGGTGAAAAAGAAACTGGCGGTGGTCGCGAAAGTGGATCAGACGCATGGAAAGTATATATGAGAAGACAAACTTGTACCATTAACTATGGCAAAGATTTGCCTCTTGCTCAGGGGATAAAGTTTGATTTAGGCGATTGATCAGACACTAGTTTTCTACTTTTTAAAAAATCCAATAAAACCATGAAAAATCTAACTCTTTTCTTATTTGCAATGCTACTCACTTTCAACCTAGTAGCACAAGAAACAATTCTTCATTGCGGATCCATTTTTACCAAAGATGGAAACTTGCAAAATCGCAAGTCTATAGTCCTCGATAAGGACAGAATTGTTTCAGTTGAAGACGGTTTTGTAACTAAACCCAATGCCAAAATAATTGATCTCAAAAACAAAACAGTACTACCAGGATTGACAGATATGCATGTGCACCTTGAAGGTGAGACAAGCAAAAACCAGATTGCCAAGCGTATGAGCATGAATCCTGCAGATATCGCTTACGAGGCCCAAAATCATGCTAAAACAACCCTAATGGCTGGTTTCACGGCAGTTCGTGACCTAGGAGGATCAGGAGTAAATATTTCACTTCGCAATGCCATTAACCAAGGATTAGTTGATGGGCCTCGGATTTTTACTTCAGGAAAAACCATTGCCACAACTGGCGGTCATGGTGACCCCACCAACGGATGGAGAAACGATATTAGCTTTCCTACGGATATGAGTGATGGTGTAGTAGATAGCTACGATGAAGCAAAAAAGGCAGTTCGTCAGCGTTACCAAGATGGTGTAGATTGCATCAAAATAACTGCTACTGGAGGTGTTCTTAGTATTGCCAAAAATGGTAAAGGCCCTCAATTTAAGATGGACGAGCTAGCAGGAATAATTGAGACTGCAAAAGATTATGGTTTTCATGTGGCAGCACATGCCCACGGTGCTGAAGGTATGAAAAGGGCATTAAGAGCTGGTGTTACCACAATAGAGCACGGTTCATTAATGGACGAAGAAGCCATGTCACTTTTTGTAGAAAAGGGAGCATACTTAGTACCAACAATCATTGCAGGTAAAACTGTAAGTGATTCAGCTAAAGTAAAAGGATATTACCATCCTTTGGTTGTTCCCAAAGCCATTGAAATAGGTGATCAAATCCAAGGAACCTTTGCTAAAGCTTATAAAGGTGGAGTAAAAATTGCCTTTGGTACTGATGCTGGAGTTTTTATCCATGGAAATAATGCCAAAGAATTTCAATACATGCATGAGGCAGGAATGCCTATGAAAGAGGCTTTGCTTTCTGCTACAGTAACGCCTGCCAAAATCTTGAAAATGGAAGATGACATGGGTAGTTTAGATGCTGGGAAATATGCAGATATCATCGCAGTAGAAGGAAATCCGCTTCTAGACCCGAAAGTATTAATGAAGGTAGACTTTGTAATGAAAGGTGGAGTAGTTTATAAAGGAAATTAAGTAATAGTTTCCTGTTTATAAGAGCTCAAACACAGATTAACACTTTTGTAAATCTTTCATAAGTATAAACCTAAAAAGCCTCTTTCTTCAAAATGAATTGAAAAAAGAGACTCTTAAAATATTCTTTTTCTAGAACTTAAGCTTCTGCTTGAAGTACGTGAACGAATGACTTTCCTTCGCGACCTTTCTTAAAAGTTACGATTCCATCAGTCAAAGCAAACAAAGTATGATCTCTTCCAAGACCTACATTTTGTCCTGGATTGTGCTGAGTACCTCTCTGACGAACCAAGATATTACCAGCTACTGCTGCTTGTCCACCAAAAAGTTTAACTCCAAGTCTCTTACTCTCCGACTCACGTCCGTTTCTAGAACTACCGACTCCTTTCTTATGTGCCATTGTATTATGAAATTTTAATCTTCTTGAATAAATAAATTAAGCTACGATATCACTAATCATCACTTTTGTCAAATACTGACGGTGACCATTTTTTCTTACGTAACCTTTTCTACGCTTTTTCTTGAAGATGATTACTTTCTCACCTTTCAAGTGTTCTACTATTGTGCCTTTTACTGAAGCACCTTTTACTGTGGGAGCACCTACGGTGACTGCACCATCATTATCAACAAGCATTACCTTGTCGAATACAAGCTCAGCGTTCGCGTCTCCCTCCAACCTATTGGTGAAGATTGAGCGACCCTTTTCTACTTTGAATTGCTGGCCTGCGATCTCTACGATTGCGTACATGTGAATGAACTTTATTATTGTTTACAAAATTGAGGTGCAAAATTAGTTCTTTATTCTTTAATATCAAATGCTTGAGTTGATAATATTCATTTTATAAACCCACAACCAAACACTTTTAGTTAAAAGTTCGATATTGAAGGTCAAAGCGGCATTCTATTGAAGTACCGTTTTCATTGAACTTTCCACTTTCAACCTAAATCACCTACTTTTGTCACATGGAAGTTTCAACCCCGGCAATTCTATTTTCTACGATTTCACTTTTGCTATTGGCATTTACTAATCGATATCTCGCTATGGCCAATTTAATTAGGGGACTTCATAAGAAATTTAAAGAGGAAGGAACGAAGGATCCACGACTTGTCCCACAAATTAAGCTTCTTTTGAAACGTTTAAAACTAATTCGCAACATGCAGATAATAAGTATTTTAAGTTTATTATTCAGTGCCGTTTCAATGCTTTTTTTGTTTCTCAAAGAAGAGGAAATAGGGATTATGATTTTCGGAGCTGCGATAGGTCTATTAATACTATCTCTAGTTATTTCCGTGATTGAAATAACAATGAGCAATGAGGCAATTAAAATTGAACTAAGTGACATGGAAGAATATTTGAAATAACACATCTGAACCTAAAAGTTATTTTTGGGTTTTAAATCTCTACCCGTTCAAAACTATATGTTCAAATCTTTCTTGAAATTTATGTTAGTCAGTATTCTAGGAATTATCGGTATCATAGCGTTGATCGCCGTATTGTTTGTCAACTTAAGTCCACAGTTTGGGGGAAAACATAGCTCAGAAGCCAAAGCTAGATATGCCAAATCAGGGATTTATAAAGAAGGAAAGTTCCTTAACCAAATTCCAACCGATATGTCAATGGATTTTGCTTCTTTAGTCAGCATAACTAAAGACTTTATCAAAGGAGTTCCAAATTCTGCACCCGATTTCGAGGTTCCTATTCACAAAGTTGATTCACTTGACCTTACAAAAAAAGACACGATTACCAAGCTAATTTGGTTTGGTCATTCTGCTTTTTTGTTGCAAATGGACGATAAAAATATTTTAATTGATCCAATGCTCGGAAATGTACCCTCTCCGCACCCATGGTTAGGAAAGGGACGGTATCAAAAAGAACTACCCATTGAAATTGAACAACTTCCAGTTATTGATGCCATTATCATTTCACATGACCATTACGATCATCTAGATTACGGTTCAATTCAGAAATTGAAAGCCAAAACTAAAACGTTCCTCGTGCCATTAGGCGTAGGGGCTCATTTTGAAGCCTGGGGTGTTCCAAAGGAAAATATCCATGAACTAAACTGGTGGGATGAAATCAAACTTGATAATATTAAATTAGCCTTTACCCCTTCTAGGCACTTCTCTGGCAGAGGAATGGGCGATAGATTCTCTACTTTATGGGGCTCATGGGTGATCACAGGCAGCAAAGACAACATCTATTTTAGTGGAGATGGTGGTTATGGCCCTCATTTTAAGGAAGTCGGCGAAAAATATGGACCTTTTAACTTTGCAATGATGGAATGTGGCCAATACAATGAAAAATGGGCTGATATCCACATGATGCCTGAAGAAACAGTACAAGCAGCAATAGACGTTAAATCAGAGTTATTTATGCCCATCCACTGGGGATCTTTCACACTTGCTTTACACTCATGGACTGATCCAGTCGAAAGAGTAATTGCAAAAGCTAACGAACTACAAATGCCAATCTACATCCCGCGAATAGGTGAAGAGATTATTATTGGAAAAGAAATGCCTAGATCTAAAGTTAAATGGTGGATCAAACAATAATTCAATAATTGAGCTTAATTTGATATATCACAGATATTTGAATAAAAAAAAATGATTGGAATACTTATTTAGCGGTATCATATAGTCCAAATAAAAAATTGTTAATATAAATGTGTCTTTCATCACTTATATTAGTCAAAGAATTAGCACTCCCATACAATTATTTGTAAAAACCTATGAAAAGAATTCTATTTTCGTTTTTCTTCCTTGTTCCGTTTATCACTTTCAGCCAAGCTGACACGCCTTTTAGTTGTGAGGCATTTGGTTACCTTTTCCAAAACAATCCTACTGACGTCGTTCAAGTAGATTTACAAACTGGTACAGCAACAGTTGTTGCTAACAACCTATTTGGAGAAGATGTATCATCTGGCTACAATCGAGCTGACAATTACATATGGCTGATCGGAAAAAAAACAGGTGACCTCCTCAAGGTTGATAAAAACTGGGCCTTTACAAGATATGAGGATACTAATTTACCAAAAGGCCTTTATGTAGCAGATATTGATGCGAATGGCATATTTTACTTGTACAAAGGCAGTACAACAATTTATAGGTATGATTTAAATACTACCATTCCGACCCAGTTATCTTCATTAAACACAACGAAAACTAGTATTGCTGATTTTGCGGTAAGCCCTATAGATGGTTTTATTTATGGTGTTGAAAAAGATGGTGATGTCTTCAGGTTTAACCCAGCAAACGGAAATCGAACTTTTATGGGTCGAGTAGCAAGTCTTGATAATCAAACTTACGGTGCTGTGTACTTTGATGGTAGCGGAAACTTGTATCTAAATGGAAATAGTAACGGGAAAATTTTTCAGATAAGTCATAATTCTTTAACCTCAGGTTCTCCTACGGCTTCGGCTGTATTCTTTTCGCAAGCAACGAAATCAGGAACAAATGATGGAGCTCGTTGTGCTGACGCCCCTTTGTGTAAAGTTGGAAACACTGCACCTACATTGAGTGCTACAACTTTAGAAAATAGTTGTACTTCTACCACTGCTAACTTATCAACGATAACCACCAACAACACGCCAAACGGAACTACATTAACTTGGCACAGTGGTAGCCCCACAACGAATGCAAATAAGCTTTCCAACTTAAATGTAGGAACTGCGGGGATATATTATGCCACTTTTTATGATGCAACAAACGACTGCTATTCTGCTGCCAGTACACCATTTACGGTCACAATAAATCCAATACCTACAACTCCTACAGGAGCTACAGTAGATAAAAGTAATATCTGTATTGGAGAATCTATTAGCTTGTCGGCATCTTGTTCAATAGGTACAGTACGATGGTATGCTAATGGTAGTTTTATTGGAAACGGATCCCCTTTAGCTCAAAGCCCTACAATTAATACAAATTACACCACGACTTGCCGTTCTACTTCACCTACGTGTGAAAGCAATACGGCAACTCCTATATCAGTTACAGTAAACGCAATACCAACTCCACCAACGATCAGTGCGGGAAATACAAGAATATGTGATGGAAATAGTACTACATTAACCGCTACTGGTTGTACAGGTACAGTGACTTGGTCAAATGCCAAAACAGGTATTAGTATTTCTGAAATGCCATCGACAAACACAACTTATACAGCAACTTGTACGAGTAGTTCAAATTGTACTAGCGGAAATAGTGCTCCAGTAGAAATAACTGTAATTACCGGTACTGGTACTACAATCTCTATCGACAATGCTACAATTTGTGATGGTGAAACTGCCAACTTAAGTATGGACAATTGCTCAGGAACAATAAATTGGTTTGTAACAGGCAGTGGAACTGTGATAGGAACAACAGCAACTTTAGCTGTATCGCCTAGTTCATCTACAACCTATAACGGTACCTGTGATGGAAATCCTGCACTAAATTGCTCTTCAACCACAAGTTCTAATGATATTGTTGTTAATGTAAATAGCAAACCAACCGCACCTACGACGTCTATTACTGGAAATTCAACTATCTGCTCAGGGGAGAGCACGACATTGGCTGCAAGTGGTTGTGCTGGCGGGACTATTTTTTGGTCTAACTCAAGCACAGGTCCAAGTATTACGGTAAGCCCAGTTATTGGCACAAATACCTATAATGCAATATGTACTATTAATGGTTGCTCAAGTGATGCGAGCAATAGTGTCGATGTGATTGTAAAAGCTATTCCAAATGCTCCAACTAGTGTAGTGGATGAGGAAATATGCTCAGGTGATGAGACATTTTTAAGTGGGAGTTGTGCTGCTCCAAGTGTTTTAGTGTGGTACAGAAACTCAGCCCTAACAAATCTGGCAATTTTACCAGAAAGCCCTAATAATAGTCGTAGTTATAGAGCAGTTTGCGTTGATGGTACTTGTGTAAGCTCTATTACACAAGCAAGAGTAGAAGTAACAGATAGACCAGTTGCACCTACGAGCCTATCAGCCTCCCCTGCTGTTATTTGCTCGGGAAAAGAATCTGAATTAACTGCCAACTGTGCTACTGGCAATTTGACTTGGTTCAGTGATAACACTCTAAATACTATAGTTCCATCTTCTGTTGTTAGTCCTTCAAGCACTACAATTTACTACGCTTCTTGTGTTAACGGAGAATGTAAAAGCGATCCAGAAAATGTCACCGTAACAGTAAACACATCACCTACTACACCAACTGCATTGAGTACCTCTTCAAGCATTTGTTCTGGTGTCCCAAGTAATTTAGTAGGAACATGTCCAGCAAGCAGTACAATTCAATGGTACAATACAGTTATAGACCCAAGTACTCTTTTAGGAACTGGAAGTCCGCTTTCAGTTTCACCAACAGAAACTACAACCTACAAAGCAACTTGTAAAGACGATGGTAATAGTTGTGAAAGTCTAGCTAGCACTGGAATTCAATATACACTCGTAAATGCACCAGCCCAACCTACAAATGTTGTGGCAAGTCCTTCGGCAATTTGCTCTGGACAATCAAGTACGCTAACAGGCGACTGTACCACTGGTACCTTGACTTGGTATAGCGACTCAGGATTAAATACAGTAAGTGGATCAACAGTTAGCCCAAGTGCTACAACAACGTATTATGGTTCATGTGTACTAAATGGTTGTAAAAGTCCTTCTCAAAGCGTAGAAATACAAGTAACTACAACTCCTACTAATCCTACTGGGGTGGGTGCGAGCAACACTGATATTTGTCAAGGAGAATCAACTACATTAAACGCATCATGTGCAACAGGAAGTGTTATATGGTATAGCGATGTAGCTCTTACCTCTATCGTTGCGAACATAGTAAGCCCAGCAGTTACATCAACTTATTACGTAGCTTGTGTAGATGGTGCTTGTAAAAGTGCTTCAACCAGCTTGGAAATAACTGTAACTCCAACACCTAATACTCCAACAAGTGTTCAAAGTGACAAAACAAGAATTTGTGAAGGTGAATCGGCAACATTAAGTGCTTCTTGTGCAAGCGGCACCTTGGCTTGGTACACTAATGAAGGACTCACAACTGCACTCGCTAATACAACAATAAGCCCGTCAACAACTACGACATATTATGCTGTTTGTGAAAGTGGAGCGTGTCAAGGGTCAAGTGTACCATTTACACAAGAAGTAAATCCTAAACCAGCTAAACCAACGATAACCCCAGCTAGTAGAGACCTGTGCCTTGGCTTTTCAGTAACATTGACTGCTTCAGGTTGTGAAGGAGATATTTTGTGGTCTACTGGAGCTACTACAGTTTCAATTTTAGAGACGCCAACTGAAACAACAGATTATACAATTAGCTGTACGAATGCAAACACAGGATGTGTCAGTGATGTCAGTGACATTACTAAAATCTCAGTAGTGTTGCCTCCACCAAACCCAAGTATCACAACTGACAAGTCAAATATATGTGTGGGAGAAACGGTTTCACTTTCTGCTAATAATTGTGGTGGAACTATTAGTTGGTTCGAAACTGGAAACGTTACTGAAATTGGAACAGGTAGTCCATATACTGTTAACCCTACTTCTAATACCAGTTATACAGCCACTTGCACCGAAGTTAGCATGCCTGCAGCCGTTGCTCTAGAATGTGAGTCTCGTAGTGCAGTTCCTATTGCTGTTAACGTAACTCCTCTACCTAGTGCTCCTACAGTTTCTTCAACGGACCTAAATATATGTGTAGGAGAAGCTACAACACTCACTAGCACAGATTGTGTGGGTGGTGTAATATCTTGGTCTAGTGGACAAACAGGAACGAGTATTACTGTTAGCCCATCTACCAACACAACTTATAGTGCAAAATGTATTGTCAATGGTTGCGAAAGCCCTAATTCTAACGATTTACAAGTAATTGTAACCCCTATTCCTACAGCACCTACTAATTTGACAGCAACTGCGATTTGTGCGGGAGAAAGCAGCACATTAGCTGGAACGTGTACTTCTGGTACATTAACTTGGTATAGTGACGCGACTTTAACTACCGCTGCAAGCTCACCTGTGAGCCCAACTAGTTCAAACAATTATTATGCTACATGTATACAAGATAATTGCGAAAGCCCTAGTGCATTCGTTAATGTAATTGTTACACCAACTCCAAGTTCTCCTACTGGAGTATCGGCAAGCCCAGCAACCGTTTGTGCCAATGTAAGAACAGAATTGCTAGCTACTTGTGCTTCTGGCGAAGTAAAATGGTATGAAGAATCGACTTTAATAACAGATCTGGGAAGTACAATACTGAACCCAACTACTAGTATTACATATTACGTTTCTTGTGTAAACGGAACTTGTAAAAGTACTGGAGTTGCTCAAGCAATCACTGTAAACCCACTTCCTAGTGCACCTACATTAAGTGCAACGGCAACAACAATTTGTCAAACATCCCCAACAACAATTACTGCTAGTGGATGTACAGGTTCTGTTTTGTGGTCCAATTCCGAAACCACTGCTTCAATAACTGTTACACCAATTTCTACCACTCAATATACCGCGATCTGTACTGATGCAAATTCATGTTCAAGTACAAATAGCACACCTATTGAAATCATAGTTGTTGTACCTCCAGATGAACCAACGATATCCGCTGTATCTACTTCCATATGCCTTGGAACTAGTACTAATTTAGAAGCAACTAACTGCACTGGAACTGTAAATTGGTATTTGGATGATGCTAGCTCTAGCTTTAGCTCACTTGCAACAATTTCAGTTAACCCTACAGTAACAAGTTCATACTATGCAATTTGCGAAAGCTCAAGTGGCACTAGTTGCCCTTCAATAGCATCTGAAGAAATAATTATTGAAGTCAAATCCAATCCTACAATTACTGATGTTGTAACGCCTATTTGTAATAATGCTGCTGCCTCCTTTTTAGCTTTTTCAACAATTGACGGATCGCAAAGTAATATTAGTGTCTCAAATGCCTTAAGTGCAACTTTTGATAGTGACGGAAGATTTGGTGACAACAGAGCTGTATGGGTAGTTGAAAATATTCCTAATAATACCACATTCACGGTTGATGTTACCGAAAGCGGCTGTACCACTAGCAAAAACTACAGCACAGTTGATTGTAGTGCAAGTGCCTCGTATCCACTGGACTTATTGTTATTCACAGGAAAATCAACAAGTGAAGGAAACATTTTAGAATGGGTTGTAGCCAATGAAGTAGGTGTTAATAAGTTTGAAATTCAGAAAAGCAATGATGCAATTGAATTTAGAAAAATTGGAACTGTACAATCAATAAATAGTACAGATTATCATTCTTATTCCTTCGTAGATCCTAATCCATATCCACAAAATAACTATTACAGATTGATCAGTTATGATTTAGATGGTACTACTAGTTCTTCTAAAATTATTAATATCAAGAACACAGGCTTAGAGAAATTCGAATGGAATGTATATCCAAACCCTATTCATTTAGATGAAAGAACTATCTATATTTCTACCAATGGCATCGAGGAGATCAAAAGCATTCAGTTATTTAATATTAGAGGTGAATCCTTAAATTTTGAACAACAAGAAAGCACTGACAACACGATACCTTTGAGAGTTGGAAGCTTGAATCCAGGAAGTTACTTTATCAAAATAATTACTGACAAGTCGAACAATACTAAAAAGCTTATTAAATCGAACTAAAAAAAGAAGACGAAATTTTAACGTTCAAAAACTCGTTTTTTGAACTGGAAAAATAGTATTCCTATCAATAGGAAATAATAAGCAAGTCCGACCAAAAAGAATGTAAAGTTGTGAGACTGGTTCATTGAGAGGTCGTATAGTCTGAATGACCAATAAGTTGGAATGGTTCCTAATACATTTTTGAATCCAAAATCTAACAAAAAGTAGAGAATTGGTAATAATAATACCAAGTTTATGCCTTTGAAGTACGCCATTCCTTCTACCTTATTATCCGCATAAATGGTGATGAGTAATGCCAAAATAGGAGCTAACAAGCCAAACTGAATTGCAATTAAAATTGAGTTCAAAAAACCAGGATAGGCAATTCCACCAAAGCTAATTGTTAGAAAAGCTCCAAAGCCTGATACAACCGCAGCGAAGAGTAATCGATAGGTCAAGAAATAATAAGGAGAGATTGGCAAAACCCTAATAACTTGAAGGACATTTTCGTCCTTCTCGTCCAAGCTGATGAAAGCAATTATGAACCCAAACATGGTTGCTGTTTGAATCGCAGCATTCATCATTATAATAACATGGTATTCTTCAACTACAGGATATTGCAAAGTAATATATGGCACGAAATACCTCACAAAAAGCGTAACTATTACCGGTATGAACAAGAAGGTGGTTAGCGTGCTATCCCTAAAAATCTGCTTAAAGTCTCCTATTAAAAGTGTTCGTATTTTGCTCATAGTTCTCTAAAGTTATTCACACAAGCTTTTGGAGAAGTTCCGTTTAGCAATAATATAAGAAACTATACACCATCCAAATGTGATTAAATAATTTAGCACAAGTTCAGAGGTTGACATACTCAAATTAAAAGAATGGTCAAATAGAAAAATTAGAGGCTGAGAAGGAAACAACCAAAACCAATTTTGTGAAACCAAACCAAAATAAGCTAAAAACGGAACCGCAATTAGCAAAATAATCCAAACCGCCCTTAAAATGTATTTATTGAATGAGTTTTGATTAGCAACGGCAATAAAACCCAACATTGAAAAGATAAAAGACCCAAGAAAACATGCTAGGCTAAAATGTATAAAGTTGACTTTTTCTCCATAACCAAAAATCACCATTGCTAGGCAACAAAAAAGAGACAGTAACGAAAATATCAAGCCCTTTGATAAAATGTAGTTCTTCAATTTCATAGGGCTTACCGCCAAAGTTACCAAGGTATTTTCGTTTTTCTCAAACAACACCATTACTCCCACGAATAAGATCCCAAGTAATGCTGGATCATTAAAAATGAGTAAAACTATCAGCTTGTCTTTTCCCTCAAAAGCGGGTAAAAAACGAAAAACAGCTATGTAAACGGCACTTACAGCAAGTGCTATGGAAAGCACCTTGTATTTCGCCAGGAGCATGAAATCAAACTTGAATAAATGCCAAAATTGTTTCATGAATTTAGCTTTTCTCCAGTGACCTTAATAAACACATCATCCAAACTTGCTTCTTTGGAGTGTATAGTTTTGATTTGTTTATTCTCCAATTCTTTTAAAAACAATGGGTTTTGCCCCAAGCCTTCCAACTCAAATACCTTAGGTTTCAGTTCATCAGTAAATAAAACTTCAACCTTATGGCTACTATGTTTTAGCTTTAAGTTCGCTGGACTGTCAATTGCTTTTATTTCACCGTTGACAATAAATGCGACATTGTCACATAACTGTTCGGCGTCATGCATTTGGTGAGTAGTAATAAAAACCGTTTTACCTGCTTCTTTTTGGTCCAAAATCAAATCCTTAACGATTTTGGCATTTACAGGATCTAGTCCTGAAGTGGGTTCATCTAAAAACAAAATCTCAGGACTATGAAGTATCGATCGTACGAAATTTAATCTCACTTTCATGCCTTTAGAAAAATCACCTACTTTTTTGTTGGCATCCTTACCTAACCCTACTTTATCCAACAAATCACTGGCATCCAATGTGTTGTCATAAAACTGACCAAAGAATTTAAGGTTCTCAAGTGCGGTAAGCTTGAGGTAATGATTGGGCAATTCAAAACTCACTCCTATTTTCGAATACAATTCTTTTCCCCATTCATGAAGCTCTTTTTGATCAATAATTGCCTTGCCATCATATCCGTTCAAGAGCTTGTAGAGTATTTTTTGAGTTGTGCTTTTTCCCGAGCCACTTGGACCAAGAAATCCAAAAATCTCACCTTTTTCAATCGAGAAGTTCAAATCTGTGATCGCGAAATTAGTTGATCCAGGATAATTAAAACGAAGGTTTTCTACACTAATCATAATTCTATTTCAAAACACTATGGTTGCTGCCGATTTGGCAGGAATCACAGCTTTTTGGGACGTTTCTCCATTAACAATCTCAATTGAAAGGTCTTTATCTTCTGAATTGAAAGCCAATAAAACCTTACTCCCGTCAGGATTTAAAAATGTTACGTGAGGTAAAGATGCCGCTGTGGAAGAAATCCTATGTGCACCACGTTTTACAAACTTGGATAAATGTTGAATAATATAAAATGATACGTTCTTTTCAAAATCCTTCGCCCCATTGATAGTAACTGCTCCCAAGCATTCAGTGCATCCACCTGGAGTTCTTGGACCAAAATCACTTTGACTTGCAAGGTTCCACTCTATCACTGTTTTGGACCAATTGCTAGTGCTCCCTATAAGCACATTTTTGACATGCCACTCTAAGTCTCCACCAAAACTACCTTTGCTTGAAACAAATTGCTCCGTAAAGAAAACGTCCTTGTTGGTTGCTTCATGAACTGCTGACATTGCAGAAATGTCTCCACCATAGAGATGAAAAGCTGCACCTTCCGCATATTTTGTCCCGTTCAAAACCGATATTGGATAACCTGGTTCATCACAATTGTGATCGTATGCAATGATTTTAGTTTGAATGTTATGTTGTTCAAAAGTTGGCCCTAAGTATTTGTCTACAAATTCAAGTTGATCTACCGCCTGCATAATCATACTTGGCTCATTTTCATCATTTAATGGTTCATTCTGAGGAGTAATTGCCCAAATTTCGAAACCAATTTCTTTCATTGCTTGAACATACTTGAGAAAGTAATTGGCATAAGCTGGATAAAACTCTTTCTTTAGCTCCCCTCCTATCCAAGTTCCATTTGTCTTCATCCAAGTAGGTGGCGACCAAGGAGTTGCCATTATTTTCAAGTCAGGGTTTATCTCCAGTATTTCTTTTAATACGGGGAATAAATACTGTTCATCGGGTCCAGCAAAAGAAAACTTTTGCATCTCAATATCACCAACATTTTCATTGTAAGAATATACTGAATTACTAAGGTCAGACGCTCCAATACTTATCCTAATTACGTTTTGATTTTCCTTGTATAATTCTTCTAAAAGTGTTTTTCTAGTTGATGTATCTAAGCCCAATAAAGCTTGAGCACTACCTTGAGTAAGAGCAAAACCAAAGCCCAACATTTCTTGAAACTTCGTATTTTCGTCTATTTTAATAGTTACGTCAGATTCACCTTCAGGTATTGAAACTAACAATTTCTCAAATAGCATTGATTTATCTGCTTTTGTTATCCAAACTTCAGTCTCCGATTTTAAATCAGTTTCTCGTGAACAAGAGCTGGCTAAACCAACAAATATTAAAGCCATCCAAAAGTGAATAACAAGTTGATTAATTTTCATAAATATGAGTTGTCAAGTATTGATTGAGAGCTTTATTAAATCATGTTCAATTTAGGAATTACAATGCAATAATGAATACTTCGTCAATCAATTTCAATACAGCGGAGTAAATGTAAATATGCTTAATGACAAAACTTTAGCTTAGTTATCTGCAAATAAGACAAGCTAAATAAACTATCTTAAACAAACTGATTCTCGAAGAGTTAAAATCACATGGCGAAAAAGGTACTTCTTACTGGTGCAACTGGGTATATAGGCAAACGTTTACTTCCTGACTTGGTAAATGAAGGATACAATGTTATATGCTGTGTAAGAGACAAGAATCGTTTCACAGTTCCCCCTCTTTTGAGATCACACATAGAAGTCATAGAAGTAGACTTTTTGAAGGAAAAAAGCCTTGAAGCCATACCTAAAGATATAGAAGCAGCCTATTATTTGATGCATTCAATGTCCTCAACAAGTGATTATGAGAAACTCGAATTTACAACTGCTAATAATTTTAGAAAAGTAGTTTCTTCAACCAATGCTAAGCACGTTATTTATTTAAGTGGAATCACAAACGAAAAAACACTTTCTACACACCTAAACTCTAGAAAGTCGGTAGAAAAAGAACTTTCAAAAGGTGCCTATCACTTTACCACACTTAGGGCTGGAATAATAATTGGTTCGGGTAGTGCTTCTTTCGAAATCATTAGAGATTTATCAGAAAAGCTCCCATTCATGATCACTCCAAAATGGCTGAGGACCAAGTGCCAACCGATTGGAATCAAAGATGTCATTAGCTTTTTGAAGGCATCTTTATTTAATGAAAAAACGTACGATCAAAATTTTGATATTGGAGGGCCGGATATCCTAAGCTATAAAGAAATGCTACTCGGTTATGCTTCGGCAAGAGGTCTAAAACGGACAATATGGACAATTCCATTAATGACACCAAAGCTATCTTCTTATTGGCTTTACTTTGTAACTTCTACTTCTTACAAACTCGCATCTTCACTCGTAGAAAGCATGAAAATAGAGGTTATTTGTAGAAATAATGACATCAATAAAATCTTAGGAATAAGGCCTATCTCCTATTCCGACTCTATCAAAAGAACCTTACAAGTTATTGAAGGCGATCAAATTATTTCGAGTTGGAAAGACTCCATGATTAGTGGTGAAATGGAAATTAGATTAAATGATTTCTTGACAGTTCCTACATTTGGCTGTTTCGTTGACAAAAGAATTCAAACCGTTGAAGATCGTGAAAGAAGCATTGAAAGAATCTGGAGTATTGGCGGTAATATTGGCTGGTATTATGGCGACTGGCTATGGAAAATTCGTGGATTTTTAGATCAGATTTGGGGAGGAGTTGGATTAAGAAGAGGTAGAAAAAGTGATCATCAACTCAATGTGGGAGATGCTGTAGATTTCTGGAGGGTACTCATTGCAGACAAGGAAAAAGGGCGACTTCTATTATTTGCCGAAATGAAACTACCGGGAGAAGCTTGGCTAGAATTTGAATTGACAAATAATAGATTGAAACAAACTGCCACTTTCAGACCTAAAGGCTTAATGGGCAGACTATACTGGTATGCGGTACTTCCTTTTCATGGCTTTATTTTCAAAGGAATGCTGAACAAACTTTCAGCTTGACCTTGCTGATTGCAGCAAGTTTTGAGTAATTTAGGTTTCTATTCAACCAAAATTACTGCCTTACAAAACCATGAAAATAATTACTACGGGATTACTAATTTTTTGTTCATGCATTATTTCTTTTGCTCAAAAACTTAACAACGAAAAAATAGACGGATACAAGGGAATTTGGTTCGAACTAGGACAAAAATATGAGTTCGGTGATAAATATTCTGGAGGATTAGGTACATATACTGCGAAACACGTCCCGCTGGCAGTTTATTCCAAAACAGTTGACAAGACATTTTTCGTTTATGGCGGTACCAGTAATGGCGAAAAAAGGCACTTGCTTGCCATGATAGGCGAGTACAATCACAAGACGCAAAAAGTGAGTAAACCAACCGTTGTTTATGACAAAGAAACAGTAAACGATCCTCACGATAACCCTTCTTTATTGATCAATGATGACGGGTACTTATTCGTGTTTGTGAGTGGTAGAGGAAAGACCCGACCAGGTATCAAACTAAAAAGTACGAAACCCTACTCCATTGAGAAGTTTGACATATTAGGAGAAGAGGAGTTCACATATCCACAAATTCATAAAACTAGCCAAGGGATGTTCCATTTTTTCACCAAATACAGCGGAACACGTGAACTGTATTACGAAACAAGTACGGATGGCATCACTTGGACTGAGGACCAGAAACTAGCCGGAATAACAGAAGATTACCCTACAAAAGCTGGCCATTATCAAACCTCCAATGTATATAATAATGGCGAAATCATCGGTACATTTTTCAATAGACATATTGACGGAAACCCAGACTCTCGTACTGATCTCTACTACTTAGAAACAAAGGATTTTGGTAAGACTTGGCAAAACATAAACGGCTCTAAGTCTATCCTACCTCTTACAAAAAAGGACATTAAAGAAAGGGTTATTAACTACCGAGCAAAGGGCAAAAACGTGTACATGAAAGACATGGCATATGATCAAGAAGGAAGACCTGTTGTCTTGTATATTACCAGCAATGGTCATGAGCCTGGCCCAGCAAATACGCCCTACGAATGGAGATTAACCAAATGGAATGGAAGCGAATGGGAAACCACAATTGTTTGTGAGTCTGACCACAATTACGACATGGGAAGTCTGTACATAGAAAATGATATTTGGAGAATAATTGGGCCGACCGAAAAAGGTCCTCAAGACTGGGGAGCGGGCGGAGAAATCGCTGAATGGATTTCAAAAGACCAAGGAAAGAATTGGTCAAAATTAAAAATAATCACCAAAAACAGCACGCTGAATAACTCGTATGTTCGTAGACCTGTCAACGCCCAAGCACCTTTCAATTATATGTGGGCAAGTGGCGATTCTCATCAATTCAGCAAGTCAGAATTGTACTTCGGAGATTTCGATGGAAACGTTTGGAAACTTCCTTACGAAATGAGTAAAAAACAGCAAAAACCAGTTAAGGTAAAATTCTAAAAACATATGCGTCAATTTATATTTATTACCTTTTTCCTATTCAGCAATTCTTTAATATTTGCTCAGGATAATCAGTGGAAGGGTTTTGAGAAACTAAACTTTGAAATAGAAGGTAGGCAAGCATGGTTGGTAAAACCCGCCAAAGCAATGGAGGGAAACCCTTGGGTGTGGCGAGCACGATTCCCCGGCTGGCATACCGAAATGGACAGCATGCTGGTGAGTGAGGGTTATCATTTGGCATATATCAAAACTGACAATGAATATGGCTCTCCTAAAGCAATGAAAGCTTGGGACGCATTCTACGTTTTTTTAACTTCTAACCATCATCTAAATAAGAAAGTAGCCTTAGAGGGTGTGAGCCGAGGTGGACTCTTTATTTATAATTGGGCAAAAGCCAATCCAAGTAAAGTTGCCTGCATTTATGCTGAAGCACCAGTTTGCGACTTCAAAAGTTGGCCAGGAGGGTTTGGGTCTGGTCCGGGAAGCTCAAAGGATTGGGAACAATTAAAAGCCGTTTATGGATTTGCAAATGATGATGAGGCTAAGGCCTATCAAGACTTATCTTACAATGGATTAGAAAAGCTAGCCAATGCAAGAGTTCCAATTCTGCATATGATAGGACTATTGGATGAAGTTGTTCCTTATGCCGAAAACTCTAAAATACTCATTAACAAATACATAGAACTGGGTGGCCCCGCAACAGCAATAGCTTGCACCAAGGGAGTTCAGAAATTACAAGGTCACCACTTTCCTATTGAAACACCAAGATTGGGAGCAGATTTCATCAAATATCACGTTGAACAATCGCAGCCAATCAGTTCTAGTCCATTCCATAATTTGAGAGGTGGCATAAAGAATGCTCAGCAGGTTTTTGAAAAAACGAAAAAAGGAAGAATTGCTTTTTTGGGTGGTTCTATTACCCAAAACGGAGGCTGGAGAGATAGCCTAATGGCTTATTTTATCAAGCGTTTTCCCGATACTGAATTTGATTTCGTAGCAGCAGGAATCTCTAGCACAGGGAGTACTCCTGCTGCATTTAGGCTTGAAAGAGATGTGTTAAGTAAAGGAAAGATAGATCTTCTTTTTGAAGAGGCAGCTGTGAACGATTTTACCAATGGAAGAACCGATGAGGAGCAAATAAGAGCCATGGAAGGAATTGTTAGACACCTTAAACAAGTAAATCCAGCAACAGATATTGTTCACATGCACTTTGTAGATCCTGAAAAAATAGAAGCATATAGAAAAGGAGTTATACCAAAAGTGATTCAAAATCACGAGTCAGTAGCAGTTCACTACAATAACCCAAGTATCAACCTTGCAAAAGAAGTACAGGAACGAATTGATCATAATGAATTCACTTGGGAGGATGATTTTAAGAACCTCCACCCTTCTCCATTTGGACAAGGACTTTATGCCAATTCCATGATTGCGTTTTTGGATAATGCTTTTAAGGGAAATGCTCAAAAGAAAGTAAATGCATTACCTAAAGCAATAGACACATTCAATTATTCTAAAGGCAAGCTAGTGGATGTACGAGAAGCCAAAACAAAAAAAGGCTGGAAATACATAGAAAATTGGTCGCCAAATGATGGCACTGGTACCAGACCAAATTATACGAATGTACCAATGCTAGTAAACGAAATTTCAGGAAGTAGTCTTAGTTTTTCTTTCACAGGGTCAGCGGTAGGCATCGCTATAGCGAGCGGAAAGGATGCAGGAGTAATTTCGTACAGAATAGACAAAGGTGAATGGAAAAACCAAAACCTATTTACACAATGGAGCAAAAATCTTCACTTGCCATGGTTCTATACCTTAGCAGCAGATTTAGACAACAAAAAACATACTTTAGAAGTCAAAATCGCTGAAAGTAAAGATGAAAGGAGTATAGGAAACGCTTGTAGGATTAGATATTTTTATGTGAATGGGGAATACTAAGAACAATGGAAAAACCAAGAATCTCAAGGCTGACCTCAATTCTAACACAGCTGCAAGGCAAAAGGCTTACAACAGCTACAGAGTTGGCTCAAAAGTATGACGTGAGTGTACGAACTATTTATCGCGACATAAGGACTTTGGAGAACTCTGGTGTTCCTATTTTTACCGAAGAAGGTAAAGGTTATTCGCTCGTAGAAGGATATAGATTACCTCCAGTAACTTTCAGCGAAAATGAAGCCAATGCACTTATTACCGCAGCACAAATAATTGCTCAAAACAAAGACACTTCGCTTGTTGAAAACTACCAAAATGCAATTGCAAAACTAAAAGCTGTACTTAATTCCGATACGAAAGCTAAAGTGCAAATCCTTTCTGAAAGAATCCAGATCAGGAGTAATATAGGAAAGGAACAAACGAGCAGTTTCTTAATGGAAATTCAAAATGCGATAAGCAATAACAATCATTTACATCTTGATTACCATTCACTTGAAGATAAGTTAAGCAGCAGAAAAGTGGAACCCTTTGCCATTTACAGTACGCAAGACAATTGGCTCTTGATCGCTCATTGTTGCGAAAGAAATAACTTCAGAGCTTTTAGGCTCGATCGAATTAAAGCATTAAAAACCTTAGCAACTCACTTTAAGCCTTTCGAAATAACGCTTGAAGAATACTTCAGAATTTGTAGAGAAAAATATATTAACACCCCTGACATACCCATGTCATAAGCCTTGCTCAATTTTGTAAAAACAAAAAAGAGAAAAATGGAAAAAGTAACACTTAAAGCTAAGAAGTTTATTGGGATTTCGGTACGAACCAGCAACGACCAAGAAGCGGTAGCAGATATTCCAAACTTATGGCAGCGGTTCATGTCTGAAGGAATATTGGCCCAAATCCCAAACAAGATCAATGATACTATCTACTCTATTTATACAGAGTACGAAGGTGATCACACACAACCGTACACAACCATATTAGGCTGCGAGGTGACAAGTTTGGATGAAATACCCGCTGGTTTTAAGTCTTGTGAAGTACCAGAAAGCGAATACGCAAAATTCACAGAAACTGGGAATATGACAGAAGGTTTTATTATCAATGTATGGATGAAAATTTGGAAATTGGACTTAAATCGTACCTATCAAGCAGACTTTGAAGTATATGGTGAAAAAGCTCAAAACCCAGCAAATGCAGAAGTAGATATTTATATTGGAATAAATGGATAAACCGATCATTCAATTTTACGAAATACAAGAAGAACCTGTCAAGAGCTGTTACATGGCTCTTCGACAGGTCTTTTTAACATACAATTCGGCTATTACAGAAGAATGGAAGTATGGCTTGCCTTTCTTCTATTATGCCAAAAAGCCACTGTGCTACCTTTGGAAAGACAAAAAGACATTGCACCCTTACATCGGCTTTGTAGATGGAATCCTGATGGACCATCCAATGTTAGAACAAGGAAATCGGAAACGAATGAAGGTTTTGAGCATTGATCCAAATGAGGATCTTCCTATTGAAACACTTTATGAATTATTAGAAATTGCGATTCGATTAAAAAGCTAATTTTTAATTCAATAACACTCCATAAAAATATTAATGACAACCTCCCACTTTTGCCAGAAAAACGGTCCCTGCTTGAGCTTCAAAACCTGGAGTTAAAAGCACACTTTTTCCTTGGAAGTCTGCTTGTGCACTTGGGATGATTTTGTTGCTGGCAGTTATTGTTCCATTGGTTTCATTTGCCAAAATCGTCACTAAACCATCAGAATAATTGTCTATAGGATTTGTCAAGTTCTTTGTATTGCCGCAATTCACAAATTTAACAATGCTAGTTTCCTCAAACGGAAGTAAACTATGGCTTTGATCAAATGTGTAATTTTCATTAAAGTTATTTTCACCAATGGAAAATAAGCCTGAAGTTACGCTGAGAAGCTGATTTGTTTCGGAGTAGATATCGTTTTGAGCTGTTTTTGACCAAAGGTAATTTCCTGCAAAATCATAACTTGTAAATACAGAGCCAAAAATTCCCCTAAAAATTGATTGTCCAGGCCCTGGAGGATTTGGGCTATTATAATTTAATTCCCCAGAAAGCTGAACTGTAAAAACCAAATTTCCGTCATGTAGTACTAAGTCTTCGGGGTTGGCCTCATCTGTTGAAGTTATACCTTTTGCCCATGAGTAATTCCCTCCCAAACTGTATTTAGTCAGAAATAATTTATCTTGTAAGGTAATTGGATAAATTATCCTATTTGTCGTAGTGCTGTTAGGCTGGGCGAAGTTTAGGGTATCCACTCCAGTTTTACCTAAAATAAAAACACCTTGGCTACTTACGGAAATGGCTGTGGCGTAAGTAAAGTCACTGTAATCTGATCCAGCTCTTTTTGACCAAATATTATTTCCGTTGGTATCAAAACTTAAAATAAATAAATCTGCATAGGAATTATCCCCAGCTTCTAAGATTGTAGAATTATTACTAAAACTTATATCAGAGTCAAAATTACCAGTAACAAAGATTTGATTATTATAAACCTCAAAGTCACTAAGGATATCATTTTCAACTCCTCCATAATTTTTAGCCCATAAAATGTTTCCAGCGTTAGAGTAACTCGCCAAAAAGAAGTCAGTTGGGCCATTTGATGTTAAACTTAAAACAGTTGCTGTATTTTGAGAACTAAATTCTGAGGTACCTGAAAAACTTCCTCCTACATAAATATTTGAACCGTTACTTTTTATTTGACCGTAAGACGTGCCTTCATTACCATTAATTTTGTTGTGCCACAAAAAAGTCCCTGACGTGTCAATGGACAAAATATATCCCGCATTAGAACCGAGGTTGTAGAGAACATTGCTTTCAAAATTATTTGAAAAGCTGATACTATCCTTGAACGAAGCAAAAATGCTAATTTGGTTTCCTGAAATGGAAATCCCTTTGAAATTTAACAACCCATTACCCACAATTGGCTTAACCCATTTATTGTTTCCATTTCTATCCATTTTTAAGATGTAACCCTTTTGATTTTGGCCTTTTTCCAATGTTCCAATTTTAAAGTCAACCCAAGTTGAAACTAAACCTGCCACGTAAATATTCCCGTCACTATCAGATCCAATAACACTAGGTGAATTAGTACCTCCATCCCTAGTTCCTTCTGACTTTGCAGTTAAAAATTTAATATCTGGCTGAGAACGGGCAAAAAACAAAAATGGTGTTGACAGTGGTACTAAAACATTGGATGAAAAATTGGAGGGTGTATTGAAATTAATTACCCCATTTGCAGTTCCGGCGGTATATATAATTCCATCTTTTACGTCAATATCAAAACAAATATCATCCGCAGCCCCTCCTCCTCTTTTCACTTTCATAAAGTCACCATCAGTATTGTACAGAGCGGTATAAAAGTCTCTTTCACCGTCGGACATTAAATCACTGCTAGATGATGGTGCAGAGGGTGTGTTAAAATTTATGCTATTTCGAAAGATCCCAGTCGTATAAACTATTCCGTTATTAACCTTGATTCCTGTTCCTACATCATTTAGCGTCCCTCCCGCTCTATTACTCCATTGCAAATTGCCAGAGCTATTAAATTTTGCGACGAAAATATCCCTAAGTCCCTCACTTCGAAGTAAGTTTAGTGGACTTCCGTTATTTTGAAAATTCAGTGAATCTGTAAAAAATCCAGTAACGTAGCAATCATTATTCACTAAGCTCAAGTCATATATCTCATCAGTTTTGAGACCACCCATTCTTTTGGCCCATTGTATTGTTCCAAAATTTGCAATTTTCCAAATGAAAGCATCTTTTTCACCTGCAGATACCAACTGATTGCTCCCGTTAGAACTTGGCGTATTGAAGTTTGCAATTCCCTCGTAACTTCCTCCGACATAAATAGTAAATTGATTTGCATCTATACTTCTACCAATATCCTCACCTGTTCCACCGGCTCGTCGTAAAATACTCACCTGTCCAGATGTATTGTATTTCGCGATAAAGGCATCTCCCATTCCTGCAGAAATAAGTTCATTGGAACCAAAGGAAGAAGGCGTATTGAAGTTTGCGGTTCCATTGAATTTTCCAGTTATATAAATATTAGTGCCATCAAAACAAATTCCCTTTCCCTCATCTTCGCCAGAACTTCCCGCTCTCCTAATAAACTGAACCGCACCATCAGAGATGGCATATTTGGCAAGGAATATATCTTTATTCCCTGCAGAGGTAATCTCCAAATTCAAGGGTAAATAAGGAGTACTAAAGTTAGCTGTTTGTTCGAAACTTCCTGTTAGGTATACAAAACCATTGGCAAGTACCAATCCGTTGCCTTCGTCATCACCTGCTCCTCCCGCTCTTTTTGCCCATATTTTATTACCATTTGCATCGTACTTTACAATAAAAATATCTTTAGCACCTTGACTTTGGAGTGTTACATTCCCAAAAGAAGCACTGCTAGAAAAATATCCTGTCACATACATATTCCCCTCATCATCAGATACTATGACATGAGATTCATGAGCTCCTCCAGAAGTAAACGACCCTATTCCTTTTTGGAAACTCGGGTAAATGTCGTAGTCGTAATTCGCCATAAAAAGTTGCGAAGTACCACCAAATGGTGTCAGTAAATTAGAAGAAAAAGATGAGGGAGAATTAAAGTTGATAGAATCGGTAAAGTAACCTAAAGTCAAGATTCGACCTTGAAAAACATTGAAACCTTTTAGTCCGTCGGCTGCGACTCCACCCATTCTATGAGCATTGATAAATCGTCCATTTTTAGTGTAAAACGCAAGAAATCCATCATCATCACCACCTAATGCAATCTCATCCTTTCCGGCCACATAAGGACTACTGAAGTTGAGTAATGGACTTTTTGAAATGCCGCCAATAAGCAGTTGATCATCTAGAATTTGTAAGCTCACCTTTTCTTCTTTTTCTATTCCTCCTAGTCGGTTAACCCAATTAAAGACTCCACTGGTATCGTATTTTGCAATAAATAAATCCCACTTTTGGGAGGAAGAAGGGGAGCTTGAAATTTCATTAGTCCCTGGAGCACTTGGACTATTAAAGTTTGTCGTTCCTATGAAATTCCCTAACAAATAAATTTCGCTTCCATCTGTTTGAATTTCTAAAAACTCATAAGTAAATATAGTATCTCCAGTCCTTTTTGCCCACTTATGTTCGCCATTGAGGTTTAGTTTGCCTATTGCATTTTCATTACCAATAAGTCCATTGTTTAGTAAATCATTTTTTGAACTTCCAAGTGTTTTTATATCATAGAAATATTCAAATGAAACAGCATAAAATATATCTGTTGTATTTAAAGCGATTGAATGCACAAAGCATTCTTCAGTATTTTCGAATCGTGTAACCCAATTTAGTGTACCATCAAGAGCATAGTTAGCTATAAATCCATCAACACCAGTTGCAGTATATGTCATTTCATTTCCTGCAATTGTTCCAAAATTTGAAGTTTGTGAATGCCAACCTGCCAGATAGATACCACTTACATTTACTTTTAAATCTGTTATAGAAATATTTTCAGTTGAAGTAAGAATTTTGGAGAATACAAAATCGCCTGCTGCACTATATTTTGCAAAAACTAAGTTGTTTGAATCATCCAACTCTAACTCATGTTTGCCAGAATTTGATGAAAAAGTAAGATTGTCTCCTCCTCTCAAGCCTAAATATATGTGCCCATCGAAATAGAATATTTTATAGGCAAAATCATTTTCAATACTAGTAATTGAATGAATCCAGGAAAGGGATAAATCTGAGTCATATTTAGCAACGTATATGTCATAGGACTCATTTTGACTTTTTAATAATTCTCCATCGATGATAGTGTTTAAGTAAATACCAATAACATATGTATTTCCGTCATCGTCTTTCGTAGTTTGGGAAATTGTCTCCAAACCTAGTGGACTACCGATTGTCTTTGACCATTCTGGATAAATTTGACTAGATGCTTTGAATTGAAATAGAAGTGTTAAAAGTGCAATAAGGAAAAGCAGTTTTTGTTTCATGGGAATGGCGTTTTGGGAGAAACCAAAAATAGACATTCTGAAAGTCTAACACCATCGTGTAAATGGGGATTTAAAGGTTATATAAATTAAGTCCCACATAGGAAATCTTATAAATAGAAGTTCTATGTGTCTATATTGCCTTTGTGATAATTCAATTTGAAATTTTGCATGAAATTTTAGAAGTTGCTATTCAATTAAAAATTATACCTTGAAAACCGAAATTAAAAGAACCAATTCAAGCAATGCGGACTTCATTTCACTCGTCGCGGAATTAGACGCAGCACTCAAAATCATTGATGGTGATGACCATGGCTTTTATGACCAATTCAATAAAATTGACAACATAAAAAATGTCGTTGTTCTCTATGAAAATGGCTCACCACTTGCCTGTGGAGCTTTTAAACCTCATAACGACAATCAGGTAGAAATAAAGAGAATGTATTCTCAGCCTGCAGCTAGAGGGAAGGGCTTGGCCTCAAAAGTTCTCTTAGAATTAGAAAATTGGGCTGCAGAATTGAATTTCAAACGCTGCGTGCTAGAAACTGGAGAAAGGCAGATTGAAGCTCTCGCACTTTACAACAAAAATGGCTACAAAATTATCCCAAATTATGGGCAGTATGTTGGGATAAAAAACAGTGTTTGCTTTGGCAAGAACCTCTTGAACTAATGCCATTTCCCAATAATTCTGTGTAATTTTCCATTATAGCCCTAAACAGCCCTCATGCCAATACTTATTGTTACCCTTGGAATTTTACTCCTCGTTGCCCTCGTTGGGTATTTTAAAGTCAATACATTTTTATCATTTATAATTACAGCCCTTGCCATTGGTTTTGCCATGGGAGTGCCAGCAGAAGATATTTCTAATGCAATTCAAAAAGGGATTGGCAATACACTTGGCTTTTTGGTGATTATTCTTGGCTTTGGAGCCATGCTAGGCAAACTAGTAGCTGAAAGCGGGGCAGCCCAAAGAATCTCCGAAAGCCTGATCAAAGTTTTTCCTACCAAATACGTTCAATGGGCAGTTTTAATAACTGGTTTCATTGTTGGTATACCCATGTTTTATTCAGTGGGTTTTGTGATTCTTCTACCTTTGGTTTTTACAGTTGCTGCAACTACTAGACTCCCTTTACTTTATATAGGCTTACCGATGCTCACGGCATTAAGCGTAACTCATGGTTACTTGCCGCCACACCCCGCACCCACGGCACTTGTAGAAAGTTTCAATGCAGACATTGGACTTACATTAATCTACGGCCTTATTGTAGCTATTCCTGCCATAATATTGGGAGGCCCAGTTTTCGCAAGTACCTTGAAAAAATACAATCCCAAGCCATTGGCATCATTGGTAAGTAACAAGACTTTTACAGATGCCGAGATGCCAAGCTTGTTCATCAGTGTATTTACGGCTTTGTTACCAGTTTTGCTTTTGGCAGGTGCTTCTGCTTTGAAATATTTTGTGGGCGAAAACTTTGTAACGGAGTTTCTTGGAGACCCCATCATGGCAATGATCATAACGATTATAGTGGCCATTTTTACATTAGGCATATTCCGTGGGAAGAGCATGGAAGAAGTTTCCCAAACACTGCTAGAGGCTGTAAAAGATATCGCAATGATCTTACTAATTATTGCGGGGGCTGGAGCTCTTAAAGAAATCTTTGTGGTGACAGAAGTAAGCAGCTATATTGGAAATGCTTTAAAAACGCTTCCAATTTCACCTTATATACTAGCTTGGGGAATTGCTGCCATCATTAGAGTTTGCGTAGGATCGGCAACAGTTGCTGGGCTTACAAGTGCAGGAATTGTAGCTCCTTTGATCGTGCTTAGTGGAGCAGATCCAAACCTAATGGTTTTAGCCACGGGAGCTGGTAGTTTGATGTTTTCGCACGTAAACGACTCAGGGTTTTGGCTTTTCAAAGAATACTTTAACATGTCAGTAAAAGATACGCTTAAAACCTGGACCGTAATGGAAACGATCGTTTCGGTTGTTGGAATCATAGGCGTATTAATTTTGAATCAAATTATACATTAAGAAAATGACAGCAGACGAAAAATTTGAAGCTTTGGGACTAACTCTCCCTCCTGCACCGAAACCAAAAGGAGTTTACAAGCCGATCTTAGTTTTAGGCAAAGAGGCCTACGTATCTGGTCATGGGCCAGTACGAACAGACGGAACCCTTATCATGGGCAAAGTTGGAAGTGACCTAACAATTGAAGAAGGAAAACTTGCAGCTCAACAAGTAGGTTTGACAATACTTTCTACACTCAAAGCAAACCTTGGCTCACTTGATAAAATTGACCGAGTTGTAAAAATACTAGGTATGGTCAATGGTGCTCCTGATTTCGGCCAGCATCCTTTTGTGATTAATGGTTGTAGCGAGCTTTTTGCAGCTATCTGGGGGGAAGAAAAAGGAATTGGCGTGCGAAGTGCAGTAGGAATGGGAACACTGCCAGAGGACATTTCAGTAGAAATAGAGGTGTTATTTCACTTGAAGGGATAATTTTTAATTTCGAAGGAAAATGACTGCCTTGAGGAATTATGGAAGGGAGCGTCTTATTTATCAAAACCAATTGGAAGAGGGAAGTTTGAAGATGGAAGATTTTTGTTCTCCAATTTTAACTAGGAAACATTTTTGAAGATGGAAGTAAATGAAATTTCTAATTTGGCGTTAAAGCCCACCACCTGTCAAAAGTTGAGTCTGGGAGTAATGCAGAAAACAAAAACTTCGAGCCTTTGTGGCTTTGTGGCTCAAAGTATTATCAATTTTAAGCTTCGGGATGCTTGATCTTTAAGAACGCTTCCCAGTCATCTTTTTGTAGGCTTTTTAGTACTCTTGGGAATTTATGTTGACCGCCTTCTTTTCCTTTGGCTTTCATCCATTCGTAGAAGTACTCGTTGGGAACTGTTTTCACAAATACATTTTTAAGAGCATGCTGCCTCTCTACTGCGTAGTCATCGTTGAGATCATTTAGCTTGTTGTCCAAAAACAACATCACTTCTTTGTCGTCAACTTCTTTATTGGTTCCAATGTACCATTGGTGGGCAAAAAGCGGAGGATGTTTTATACCTGTTACGGTAAATTCTCTAACATCAATTTCAAACTCGGCAGCAACAGCATCAATCGCTCTGTTCATGTTATCAACAGAAAGGTGTTCGCCACACAGGCTCAAAAAGTGCTTCGTACGTCCAGTAATTACGATTTCTGCACGATCTAGGTTGGTAAATTTAATTGTATCACCAATCAAATACCTCCACGCTCCTGAACAAGTACTGATGAGTAAAGCGTATTCTTTATTTTCTTCCACTTCATCCACCATTAAGGTTTCAGGCGTGGCTCTCATATTACCATCTTCGTCAAAATTCTCCTGCGTAAACGGAATAAACTCAAAGAAAATACCATTATTTAGTACCAATTGTAAACCGCCATTTGGACGAACTTGATAGGCCAAAAAACCTTCAGAAGCCAAGTAAGTTTCTATATAAATGATGGGTTTACCCATTAGCTTATCAAAGCCTTTTCGGTAAGGCTCCAATGAAACCCCACCCCAACCAAAAGCCGTTAGGTTTGGCCAAATATCATGGATATTATCGACTTGATACCTTGCTATGATGCGTTCAAAAAGTAATTGCATCCAAGCTGGTACACCAGCAACAAATCCAATATCCCAGTTTCTAGCGTTTTCAGTAATTTCCTCTAGTTTTTTCTCCCAATTTTTCTCTTGTGCAATTTTGCGACCTGGCTTATAAAATCTACTAAACCAAAAAGGCAATTTGGATTGCGTAATTCCGCTAAGGTCTCCCTCATAGTGGGTCTCAAACTTATTCAAAAGTGTGCTACCTCCAAGCATCAAATAGCCTTTCTCAAATAGATTGGAAGGAAGGTTTTTATAATTCCCCAGTGATATAATTTGATTGATACTCGTACGCTGAATCGCCCTGTTCATTTCATTCGTAACAGGAATGGCTTTTGATGCAGCTTCCGATGTACCAGAACTCAAAGCAAAATGCTCGATCTTACCTGGCCAAGTCACGTCTTTTTCTCCGGCCCTACTTTTATGCCACCACTCTTCGTAAATCTTATTGTAATCGTATATTGGAACATTCTTTTTGTAGACCTCATAAAACGCTCTTTCCTCTCCAAAGAGTGCCTTGTTCGCCACTTCTTCGAAACCGTACTTTTGACCTATTTGGGTATTTCTAGCTTTGTTAGTAAGCTTTCTAAGCACTTTCTTTTGCCAAGCAAATGGTTTTGGTTTACGCAAGTTTTGAAGCGTGCTAGTTACTTTGATCCCACCTTTTAAAACGTTTCCTAGTACTGCCATTAATTAAGATTCCAGTTTGTCAATTCTTCCAATGCCTTGTAATTTGTCATGTCGTACATACAAGGCACAATTGCTGTATAATTATTTTCCATTGCCCACACATCTGTATCAGTTGCCTCGGGCTCTCTATTAATAAACGCACCACCCATCCAAAAATATGGTCTGCCGTAAGGATCTTTTCTGTTATCAAATTCCTCTTTCCAGAAACCTTCGTTCTGTCTACAAATCTTGATTCCTTTGATTGCTTCATCTTGCTTCTTAGGAAAATTCACATTCAATGCATTGTGCTTAGGAAGGCCATTCTTTAGAACGGTTTCGCAAATCAACTTGATATGAGCTTTTAAATGAGAAAAATCTGCATCGTAATGAAAATCATCCACAGAAAAACCAATGGCAGGAATACCTTCAATAGAAGCTTCTCTTGCCGCAGCCATTGTCCCAGAATAAACTACAGAGATACTGGCGTTCATACCATGATTAATACCACTTACTACTAAGTCGATTTGTCTATCTTTTAAGAAATGATGCTTCGCCATTTTTACACAATCTGCGGGAGTTCCGCTGCATTCGTAAGATTCAATATCATCTCCAAAAATCGGACTTTTCTTAATGTGTAGCGTGCTATCTACCGTAATGGCATGTCCCATTCCTGAGTTTGGACTATCTGGTGCTACTACTACGACTTCACCTATTTCCTTTACAACCGAAATTAAGGTTGCAATGCCTTTGGAGGTTATACCGTCGTCATTTGTTACAAGTATTAGTGGCTTCATTTTCATATTTTTTACAAAGGTAAGCTTTAGGCTAAAGAATGATAAGTTAGGATCAAATATTTAAGGATTTTCTCATTTCAGCTAATGGCTGAATTCAACAATAATGCATCTCAGCATTAAAGATAATTTTAGTATTTTTAGCTTATAAAAAAATCAATTCCTATGCAAAACAAAACCATGGCACCTACCATGAATGCTCATAAAGACATTCCTGGAAACCCCTCTACAGCCAAAAGTAGTAAAATTGCACTGAATGGTAGATCCAATGGAAAACCGCTCAAAGTTATGAGTGAAGCCGATTGGAGTTTTTGGAAAGAAAACGGATACATCGTTATAAAAAAGGCTGTCCCTAGCGAACAAGCTTCGGCAACTGCCGCCTTCTTATGGGAATTTGAAGAAAAAGACCCACTTGACCAAGTTACATGGTATGCACCTCCACGTGCAGAAATGCAGATGAAAGAGCTTGCTGGCACAGGAATGGTAGAAGTTTACAATCATCAATCGCTTTGGAACAACAGACAAACCCAACGAGTGTATGACGCTTTTTGCGACGTGTGGGGCACAGAAAAACTCTGGGTAACTATTGACAGAGCAAATCTCAACTTTCCTAATAGACCGGGCTTTGATCAAAAGGGATTCATCCATTGGGATTATGACCCAGAAACAAAGCCACAAAACGTACAAGGAGTACTAGCTCTAGCAGATCAAACGGACGAAAACATGGGTGGTTTTCAGTGTGTGCCTTGGTTGTATCAAAATTTTGACGAATGGGTAAAAACACAGCCAGCAGATAAAAACAATTTTCAACCAGATATGACTGAATTGGAAAATAAGCTGGTAAAAGTAAAGCTTGAGGCTGGAGACCTGCTCATTTTCAACAGTCAATTGGCTCACGGAATCCGTCCTAATAAGTCCGAAGACAAAGTGAGAATCGCTCAATACATCTCCATGATGCCCGCAGAAGAGGAAAATGAAAACCTAAAAGAATGGAGAATCAACTCTTGGAAAAATCGCATCGCTCCAGAAGGCTACGCTTTCCCTGGCGATCCTCGAAATTGGGAAAAAGAGAAATTTGAAACAGCTCAGTTAAGTGATTTAGGAGAAAAATTACTAGGTTTAACCGCTTGGTGAAATACAGCAACATTTATCAACCCATTTAACCCCTCCAAAAATTGAAAAAGTTAAGTATTCTTTTGACTCTTGTCATGATGACAAGTTTCTCTTTTGCACAAAAAAAAGTTATTAAAACCCTCATTGTTGACGGACAGAATAACCATGAACAATGGCCCAAAGTTACCTTTATGATGAAGGATTACTTAGAGGAATCCGGGCGATTTACAGTGGATGTAATGCGTAGTGCCTATACTTGGAAAGGAGAAGAATTCATAGCTGCCTACCCTATAGATGGCATGCCAAAAACAGAGGCAACAGAGAAGTCCCAAAGTGATCCAAACTTTAAGCCCGATTTTGCAAAATACGATTTGGTAGTAATCAATTTTGGATGGAATGCTGCTCCTTGGCCTGCAGAAACTCAAAAATCATTAGAAAAATACATCTCCAAAGGTGGCGGATTAGTAGTTATTCATGCCGCTGACAACTCTTTTCCTGAGTGGAAAGAATACAATCAAATGATAGGCTTAGGAGGTTGGGGAGACCGTACAGAGAAGGATGGCCCATACGTTTATTATGACAATGATGGTAAGCTTCAAAGAGACATGACTCCAGGAAATGGTGGTTCTCATGGTCCTCAGCACGAATACACTATTAAAATTCGTAACTCAGAGCATCCAATTACAAAAGGAATGCCAATGGAATGGTTACATACAAAAGACGAGTTATATTGTAAGCTTCGTGGTCCAGCAGAAAACATGGAAATACTGGCTACCGCTTATGACGATAAAATCACCAAACGCCACGAACCAATGTTAATGGTCTTGAATTATGGAAAGGGCAAAATCTTCCATACGCCTATGGGCCATATTGATTACTCGGTAGAGTGCGTAGGTTTCATCACATCCCTCTTGAGAGGCTCAGAGTGGGCAGCAACCGGCAAAGTTACGCTTCCTATCCCAGCTGATTTCCCAACAAAAGATAAGAGTAGCAGTAGGAGTTATGATTGATGATTCAAAGCATTTAACAATGCTTTGAACAAGTAATTATATAGAAACGCCCAATAAAACTATCGGAATCAGGATGTACAAGATTAATTGATATTCAGGGTGGATGGTTTTGATGAAATATCTCATAAGATAAAGGCTTGTGCAATGAAAGTGTATAACGCTTTAGACAACGGATTGCAGCCGGACAATCGCTACGGAAGTGATTTATCAACGTTGTTTAACTATTGAGTTGACAAGGGCCGGACTAAATCATGCAAGAGAGTTGGAGCAAGTTATTTATTATTACGGAATCAACGTTGGAACACTTAGAGCTTATTTTGTAGTTGAGAACATTAATTTAATCAAGCCAGAGAGAAAAAAGATCAAAACTATCTTAAAAACCCAGATCATTTGGTAATTAAAACGATGTTTCTCCTGTATATTAATGGAAATAGAAATGATTACTAGCTTAAAACAGGAAAAAATCAAGGATTTAGTAATCCTAGCATTGCGATGGTACTTGATATTCTATATGACTAGTTATGGATGGGGCAAGTTGACTATGAGTCAGTTTACAATTTACGACCCCTCAATTTTAGATCAGCCCATTAAAAACATTGATAGTTTCTATGTTGCGTGGCATCTTTTTAGCAAAAGCACATTCTTTAATATTTCATCAGGTTTACTAGAATTAGTTGGTGCTGTTTTATTAGTATTCAATAGAACATGCTTAATTGGTGCTTTACTCGTTCTCTCTATTCTAGCCCAAATATTTATCATTGATCTTGCTTTTACTACAGGAATCCACGGATACTCATTACCAATAAGAATTGGAGGGATGATATTTTCTGATTTACTAATCATTTACTACTATCGAGAAAAGGTAATTGAAGCTTGGGTCACCCTTACAAGAAGAGTAACAACCAAGTTCGAATACAAGTGGTGGGTTTTTATAATTTTACCCGTAGTAGGTTTTCTAATGGATTTTGTTTTTGCAATTCTAACTTTACCCATTAAGGCCTTGTTGAAATTATTTGGTTTATAAAACTTCAATGGAAAATTAAACCATAATGACAAACTTACTTCAATCCAAAAATCAAATTCAAACAGTCAACACATTCCAAGACCTCATTTCAACGCCCTTTCAAGGAGATATCAATGCGATTTGTTGGAATCGAGAGTTAGAAGGAGATTTTGCTGAGATTGTATCTAAAATAGAACTCAAGCATAATATCACAGAAATTGACACCAACGACCTTTTTCAGCTTACATTGAGCGATGCAGGACAGCTTGCTCGTGAAGTTCTTTTGAAAGACATGCAGGCATTGAAAGCACATGGTGCTTCTCCCAGTTTGAATGTGATTGAGTATTATGAGAGAGATGATGCCTTTCCGCTTTTTCCTACGGATGTGTACTCGTATCATGTGGATCGTTCTCCAATTCCTACGAATACGTTTTTATGTACTTACCATGGTGAGTCGAGTGACATTTTGCCTAATTCACAAGGCATACAAAAAATACTTGTACCCGAAATTCGTACTGAACTCAAAAAGCTACATGATGGATTAGATGAAGATTTTGACTCCTTTTTAAGCGAGTATTTCTTTGACTTACACTATCAAGCATTGCCACATGCACAACCAATAAGTTTGGGCGTTGGAAACCTTTGGAGGTTGGCGGTTGACCATCCCGAAAGCGAAGTGCTTCCCTGCCTTCATCGTGCACCAGTAGAAAAAACAGGACAAGCAAGATTGCTGCTTATTTGTTGAAAAGTAAAATTTACAATCTCTATAAGCGATTGAAAAGCATCAACAATCATGTTGCACTTTCACACTAAACAATAGATATTTACAACATAAACTGAATCAAAAGGCTCTACTTGAACGCAATTCCCAACATATCATTTCAAGGCAAAGAGCACACGCGTGATTTTGAGTTGCTCCATTTGAGCAAATTACAAGCAAGAATCCCCAATATTGAGAACCACGACCCTACTTGACCACACCGTTTTAGAAAATAATCAAACTGCCGAGCTTTAGAAACCAATGAACAACGTGAGAGGTATTTCTTAAAATGCTCCCATGATTGTAAAAATAGGTCTTATTTTAAGCATCACATTCACCTTTTAAGGATTCAATATTGTGGTCAAATTTGTAATTAAAATAATTTATGAGTCTAGTATCATCTTGCCCCACATGCGGTAGTAAGTCAAAAGTTAAAGACACAAAAGGAGAGCTTTCGTATGAAGCTATTCAAGACGAGGAGGCCTTAAAAAAAGTAGGGCAGCTTAAAAAAGCTTCAGAACTTGTCTTACGGAACCATATTCTTGAGCCTTGTACATGTAGCAATTTTAGAAAAAACATGGCTTATTTATGCAATAATTGTAGTTATTGGGTTTGTTATTAGAATACCCATGATCAAACAGAGAATAATCAATTTTAGTAAAAACAAAAGAGCTTAATACAATGAAAATAGCAGTCACTTCGGCAAATGGGAAATTGGGTACTTCAATAGTGAATCACCTAATTAAGCTCGTAGGAAAAGAAAATGTCATAGGAATAGCACGTACGCCAGAAAAAGCAAAACACTTAGGTATTGAAATAAGAAAAGGAGATTATAATAATCGTGAAGATTTAGAAACCGCACTACAAGGAATAGACACCGTAATGCTTCTTTCTGGAATGGATGAACCACAAAAGCGAATTCAACAGCATAGAAATGTTATTGACGCCGCGGTAAGCAATGGTGTAAAAAAAGTAGTTTACACCAGCATCGTTGGGGACGAAGAAAATACAGCTTTTAGTCCAGTAGTGCAATCAAATAGGCAGACAGAAAAAGACATTCAAAACTCTGGTCTTCAATTCGTAATTGGAAGAAACGGGATTTACATTGAACCTGATTTAGAATACATTGATACCTATGTAAAAGAGGGAGAAATTAGAAATTGTGCTGGAGAAGGAAAATGCACCTATACAAGCCGAGACGAATTAGGATATGCCTATGCTAAAATGCTAACAGAAAGCACTCATAATGGTTTCACATATAACCTTGTAGGCGAAGGTATCACACAGAGCCAATTGACGACATTCATTAATCAAGTTTTTGGTACGCAGTTAACCTTTAATGCTGTCTCAGTTGAAGATTATTTAGCTGAAAGAAAGGCTGAGTTAGGCGAATTTATAGGGACCGTTATTGCAGGAATTTATGAAGGTATTAAGAATGGTGCAAACGATGTCCCTTCAGACTTTGAAAAAGCAGCAGGAAGACCACATTTATCTCCACTGGCAATGATGGAAAGTTTTAAGAAAAGTAATCCACAGTTATAATTATACATAAAGTGAGCATCATTGAGAAAATCTTGAAAAAGGTAGTTTTAGACGAGGCAACCATCTCAGAAAAAATAGAACTATCGAATAATGCCTTTAGAATACGCTTGCAAGGTGAAAGCATTAAGAAAAGCAATTTTACACCAGGCTATTTCCTTAGAATGGGAATTGGGATAGGTAAGGAAGAAGTGTCGATGAAAGACAAAATACGCAGTTACAGCATATGGGATGTAAATAAGTCCGAAGGGTATATGGATCTCGCAATTGCCACTCACAGCAATGGAATTGGCTCGCAATGGACAATTGATTGCGAAGTGGGTGAAAGTGTTTATTTCAAAGTCAAGAAAGGAAACTTTCTTGCCGATGCTTCTGCGGATAGTTATATCATGATTGGTGATCTTTCTGCCCTGTCACACCTATACATGATCAATCGAAATATTGGTATTGGTAAACAAGTAGAGAGCATCATTTACAGTCAAGAAAAGAGTGACTTATTCCGCGATATTGACGGACGTACTCCCTTTGACTTTTATGAATTCTCACCCAATCCTAGTAACGAAATCATTGCAAAATTAAAAGAAATAGTACCAAGCTTAAGTGGAAAAAGAATGGTCTACATCGCAGGTGACAGCAGAGTATGTGTGGCATTAAACCAATATTTTAGAAAAGAACTGAATTGGGCGATAAAAACGAAACCATTTTGGAACCCTATAAAAAAGGGTTTGGAATAAGTCTTTTAAGGACACCAATAAACTTTAATAAGCTGTTTAAAAGCTACTTAAAACTTGAGTAGCGTCTATTAAGTATTTTTTATAATTCATTTTATAGATCAAAAAGGATTAACTTTATACCAGCCATTGAATTTCATGGTCAACTTTAATTAGTGATCTAAATGAAAAAATCAACTAAATATTTATTACTCGCAGCACTTTTCTTGGTTGGGTTTCTTATGATTCAATACACGAATATCTATGGCGATTCAACTTGGGCAAAAGCCTTTTTCTTAATTGGTGCGGCATCTTTTCTACTTGGTGGTATATCACTAAAAAGAAAGGAATGAGGTTTACACAATACACATATTACTAGCGATTTAGCTAACTTATCTTTTGTGTCAGTAAAATTTTCTTTAGATTAGTTAATGCTAAACATGATCTAGAAACTATACCTATTCGCTAGGTATCAATAATTTATTGACAATGAACAAAATCAAACTTAAAAGCTCCATATCCATAGGTTTCCTATTATTTATCTGTTTTGGATGCCAAGAAGCTAAAGAAAACACTAAAACTTCCAGTGAAGAGCTTAAAGCTCAAATTAGGACGCAAGTAGACAGTTTATACCTAGAATATGAGAAATTCGGATACGAGTGGATTGATTTTTATGCCGATGAATTTACTGCCATATATCCAGAAACTCCGGTCAAATTGACCAATAAAGACTCTCTTAAATCACAATGGGAAGGTATATATAAAAAATACGATGTCCAACTTGTAGACAGAGGCGAACCTACGATTATAGAATCAGAAGACATGGCTATCTCGTACAATAGCTTCAATGAAATTTTCATCAATAAAGAAACAAGAGACACTATCAAAAATGTAGGAACGTATATCATTGCTTGGAAAAGACAAGCTGACGACTCTTGGAAAATAGAATTTGAAACATTGCAAAATAACTAGCTGCATTGTTCCTAATTGAAACGTATATGCAAAACTGCATACATAGGAACAAATAGTTCCAGTTTTTTCAACAATATATATATGAAGGATTGTGGTTGGGGCAACTCTAAACGGGTCTAACTTGCCACATGATAAAACAAATCTTTTTAGTAACTGCAATTCTTATTTCTGGCTCTTTAGCTACTCAAGCTCAAATAGACTTTAAGAAGGCAAACAAGTCGAATACATGGCTTAAGCTAGGCTTAAATACCGCCTTGCCAATCAGCAGTTTAGGTAAAACACAAAACTTTGGAATTGGCGTGGATGCTAGTATTCAATTTTTAGAAACGAAAGCGTCTGGAGTTGGCGTGAAGGTGGGTTATATCAACTATTTTGGCAAAGGAAATAATGACAATGTGGGAGTGCTTCCTGTGGCTGTAATGCTACGTTATTACCCAGAATCCGTAGGTTGGTTTGCTGGCTTAGAATTAGGCTATGCTTTCGTCAATGGATTGGACAGAACAGATGGAGGATATTTTGTAAGACCACAGGTAGGTTTACACTACGATTACTGGAATTTCTTTGGTTACTATGACACTATTCTTGTTCAAGAAGTGGGTGGCTCAAATTTAAATGCACTGGGCTTGGGTGTTACTTACAACTTACATTTTAAGTAAAAAGTCAGGATTAATATCTCAAAATAGATACTAGTAGAATTTTACACATTTCAAAAATAACAAACCGCCCAGCCAAATACATAAGTAATAATGTATCAACTGGACGGCTTAAAATGGATCAATACTAAATGAAGAGATTATTTTAATTTCAGATCAACGTAACCTCAATTAGTAGTAGAGATCAATTCCCAAACTTCACTTTGGGTTAAAGTGCGAGAATCATTCATTATTTTGTTCATTCTTTCCCAACTCATTTCTGGATTTACCTTTTCATGTACTTTACGATAGCTTTGCTGATTGTTCATATCAGCCCAAGTGTCGTAAAAATCTACTGTTGTAAAATCAAATGGTTGGGCTTCTCCACGTGGCATAACTTTTTGGTACATTCCCCAAGCAGACCTTCCTCCATTCTTCATCATTTCTACATGTATTGGTTTAATCAGTTTTCTTTCGAAGTTTTCGTATTCTTCATATTTACCATCTTTCACCTTCATATAGTTGACGACCAGATACTTTGCTTGCTTTGTGCTTTTGGGATCTGCTTGTAAAAAATCCATTCCGTAAAACACACTAGAGGTTGTCAAATCACGTAATGAACCTATCGCCATGGCTTTGGTTGCCATTTCTTTACCAAATACTTTTTCACCTTCGCTTAATAAATTGCCATACGTATTTTCTAGTTTATTGAAACCTTGAACAGTGGTTACAGTAATAAAATCATAGGCGACATCGGAGCCGCTCGGGTATTTAACACTATAAAAGCTCCAAGCAGTAATGTAACCTCTCTTGATTCGCTCTTGATGAATTTTCTTCCACAACTCTACTTCCGATTTTACATAAGCAGCAGCGTTATTGTGTGTGGCTTTCATTGTTTCAACAATAAAAAAAGTGGGTTCAGGATTTTGTGCCTTAAGTGACAATGCAGAAAAGATCAAAAAGCAAAAAATGGAAATGTTTCTAAAAGTTTTCATCTTAGTTAATTTTTATGGGTAAAAATTTATGACTTATCAAGCATAATTGTCCTACACTGAATTAGAATTTATTCACTCCTTAATTGTGGCTGTTTTAAAATAAAGTTGCAGACAATACGATTGACTCTTACAAGTTAAGTACCTTACCATAAGTAACTTTGGCGTATTGTTTCAATTCCTTGGTATATTGTTCCAATATTTAACGCATCAAACGAAAGCTGCCATGTTTATACTGAGAGGCACATTCTTTTTCTAAATTCGCTAGGGCTATGACCCGAAGCTGCTGTGAAGTATTTACTGAAATTTTGATGACTCGAGAATCCAACTAAATAGGCTATTTCTGAAATCCTCCTATCGGAATTTATCAAAAAAGTTTTAGCCTGCTCTATGCGTATGTGACGTATGTAAAGGGAAGTAGAGTAGTGTGTGTTTCTTTTTAATATTCGATGAAGGTTAGTTCTACTCAGGCCAAGTTCTTGACAAATAGCTTTCAAGCCAAAACTTTCATTTTGGAGGTTTTGGACCAACAAGTCGTTAATCTCTTTTACTATTTCTATATCTGAGAGGTACATTTACTCCCTATTATACTGGCTATAAATAAGTTAATCAAATACAATATAAATATATCAAGGCTGAAATTGCACTTTGAGGTCGTAATTTTAGGGAGCGGTATAGTCGTTTATGGCAAGCTTTTAAATATTTTGACATTGATAGAAAGACCGAACATTGATTTATAATGCCATCCATATATTATTTCTTTCGCAAAGGGCAAAAACCAATTAGATTAGTTCTTTTATTTATCAAACAAATACGATTGTGACATCAAAGACACTAGCATATTTGAATCAGAAAAAATGAATAGACAATCGCAGTTGTTAGTAGTATTTTTTTGCATTGTAAAATTAACATTACACTTAATTGCCGATAGTAATTCTGGTTTTCAAGGGGATGAGTTATTGCATATTGAAGCTGGCAATCACCTTGCAATTGCCTATATGGAATTTCCTGCCATTGTTGGTTTTCTTGCTTTCATCCAAAACTTATTCAACTCTACCTCGGTATTTATTCATCATATTTTCCCACATCTTGCTTCCCTATTGATCGTCTTTTTTGTAGCAAAAACAACTGCAGAACTTGGCGGAAAAACCCAAGCAATATTTTTGGTGCTTTTGGCAATTATAATTGCACCTAGTTTTGGGCGGTCTCAGCAACTTTTACAACCTGTTGTATTCAGTCAGCTATTTTGGGTATTAGGGTTTTATCAACTCGTCCGTTTCGTGAAATACCTTGACAAGAAATCTCTTTGGTACCTTACGCTATTTAGCATTCTTGGTTTTTTCTCCAAATACGACAGCATCTTTTTCCTTTTTGGACTGAGTTCTTTGCTCCTTTTCGAAAGTACTAGATCTGCACTTTTAAAACACAAGTTTTGGTGGAATATAATCGTGTTTCTGCTTTCTATTACTCCAATAATTATTTGGCAGTATTTGAATAATTTTCCTGTCCTACAAATGACAAGCAGGCTTTATGAAGCACATTTAAATAAAATAACAAGACTTGAGAACTTACAAAACTTACTAATTGGAGTAAATCCAATTAATACCCTGTTACTGGTAATTCCTGCAATTATCTTTCTTATCAGGTCAAAAAACTCTGTGATAGTACGAACACTTTCAATAGCCATCGCACTGTCTTACCTCCTACTATTTTACAAAAATGGCAAAGCTTATTATTTCTATCCTATCATCTTAACCGTGCTTCCATTTGGAGCCGTTTTTTGGGAACAGTTCGTTTTGGTTAAAAAGAAATGGTTAATCTATCCTCTTTCTGTGCTTATGTTATTGGGCGTAGTTCTAATTCCCTTCGGAATGCCTGTTTATAGCCTTGACGTATATCTTAAGGACATCTACCCTTACGAGAAAAATGAAGTGGAAGGCGGTAAGTTTGGCGTTAAATACGATGAATATTACACCAAGGAGAAATGGCCAACGACCATGAACGAACTGAAAGCTGTTTATGACAACTTGCCTTCAAACGAGAAGAAAGATTGCCTCATTTGGGGCAAACATTACGGACAGGCCGGTGCTGTAAATATACTGGGGAGAGCACACGACCTTCCAAGGGCGTTCTCTTACCACGGAAGCTTTTATAATTGGACTCCCACTGGAGAAATGCCGCATACCATTATTGCACTTAGTTATCAAGTTGGGGACTTTTTCGATCCATATTTTGAAAATGTAACTTTGGTAAAATCAATCTATAATCCCTACTCAGAAAACGAAGAAGAACTATACCAACGGATTTATATTTGTACAAATCCAAAGCAAGATTTCGAACAAATGAAAGTGCTTTTTGAGAAGAGGATTTATGAATAATTATCAACTTATTCTAATCTACTTATGGAATTCTATGGCAAATTTAAGCTAGTTTGATGCTTCAATATGTAGCTTATATTAAACCTGATTTGGCCTAAAAGGCAATTGAATAGGAAGTAATTAAAAGATTTATGACCGAAAAGAGTATCTCAAAGACAATCCAGCAGTTTACAACTTCCGTAATTGAAAACACTATTGACATATCTGAGGCAGAAAGGAATATCAATGAAATTCATGCCCATTTCCAACAACTCACCGGAATCACTGGATTTGACTTTTCAATTGAAAATTTAGCTGCAGTTCCTACTGCTAAAGGAAAAGCACTTGGTCTAAACTATGCAGCACAATGCTTACTTGATTTTAAAAGAACAGTTAAGTTTTTAAGGGCGATTGTAGCAGCGATTTTGAGATGTCAAAAAGAACAACCAGGAAAGACGATAAATATATTTTACGCTGGTTGCGGTCCTTATGCACCATTTGTAACTTTAGTTGCTCCATTGTTCAACCCCGATGAAATTCAATTTACCCTTCTTGAAATCAATAAGAACTCTGTGGACTCTGCTAAAAAGTTAATCGGTGCATTAAACTTAACAAAGCACGTAAAAGAAGTCTTTATAGCAGATGCGGTAACATTTAAAGTTCCTAGTCCCAAGGCCTTTCACATCTTAATAAGTGAGACTCTTGATGCCATGTTGTTTCGAGAGTGCTATGTCCCCATTTTATTCAATTTACTTCCTCAGTTCAATGAAAATGTTATTTTGATTCCTGAGAATGTTATAATTAACTTATCCTTTTTACCTCTAACCGAAGGTGATGCTGAACTTGGTTTAGGAAGCGTACTTGATGTGCGTGAATCCATTATGGAAAACTCAAATTTAGATGAAATTCCTACCATGCTACCTGAAAAAGTAATTGATTTAAAGTCGCATAATTTAAATCAATACGACCGTATTTTACTAGATACCAAGGTTCATGTCCAAGGAGAAATATGGTTGACAAGAAATGAATCTTCACTTACAATTCCACTTCAGTTGACTTTAGAGCAACCTTTTACGAAAAAAACTATAGCTTTCACCTATGAAATGGAGCCCCAAATAGAGCTAAAATGTAGGTTTGAATAGCAAAGGGATTCATAATGAAACTCAAAGTTTTAACAGCTATGATTGAATTTCTTTAGGAAAAATTACCTTTTGATGGCAACGTAAGTAAAAAATAGGCGTCTTTGATTGAGGCAGAATTAATTTCGTGCTTTTAAACATCAAAAACTGCAAACAAAAATAACTTTATGAAATTTAGATTATCAGTTGCTCTTATTCTCAGTACATTTCTTTTGTCTTGCAACGACAATAACCAATCAAATACAGACCAAAACGCTACTCCTACTTTTCAAAATAAAGGTCATGAATTAGTGTATAACATGGTGCAAAAAGTAGGGAATTACACTTCCCTTTGGAACAAAAAAGATGTAGTATATACCTATACTTACGAAACGCCAGATGGCAAAGCGGATGTTTCAACTGAGAAATACCTTTTTGACGGTGAGTTGTCGTACGGAGCTTATAATAAGCATGAAAGAACATTCCCTGAACTTGAGGGCCAAATAGAACAAGGCTATGACGGAAGCGAGTTTTGGCTAAGACACGATGGGCAAATCCTCAATGATTCCACAAGAATGAAGAGAGTTGCCTTCAATAGACCTACTAATTTCTATTGGTTTGCGATGTTGCCAAAACTTACCGATCCAGGTTTGAATTATGAACACTTAGGAGAACAAATAATTAACGACAATACTTACGATGTCGTAAAAGTTACATTTGACTCAAACGAAGAAAAAACAACAGATATTTATCAGCTGTATATAAACAAAAATACCTCCATTGTTGATCAATTCCTGTTTACAGTAGCGGACTTTGGTGTTATTGAAACGCCATATTTGATGAAGTTGGAATATGAGGAAGTAGACGGAATGATGATTCCAACCACTCGAATCTATAAAAAGTCTAATTGGGAGGCTGAAGAAACTGACGAACCATGGATAAAGGTAACTTGGTCAAACATCAAGTTCAATAATGGTCTAACATTAGACGACTTTAAGAAGTAATTTAAACCTAAGGCTGTACTAAAAAATAATGAGAGAATCCTTCTGTTTAATATCAGAAGAATTCTCTTTTTTTTTGAAAAAACCTATCTTTCATCTATTTCAAACCAACCACATAGAAAAGTACCCTAACACACTCAAAAACAGCAATTCACATCATTTTTGTTTTAAAAAAAACCTTTGGAAAAGATATTATTCAAGTTATATTTATTCTCTTGTAGGAAGGATAAGCGAATGACCATTTGCTTTAGGATGGCATCACCCAATACTTCGATGTTTATAAACTAACAATCATGTATATTTTACTCCTCATTGCTTTTATCTTTGGCTACATTTTCATTGCACTTGAACACCCTTTTAAAATTGACAAAGCAGCCTCCGCGGTTCTTACGGGTGTTATTTGCTGGGCAATTCTCGTTTTAGGACAAGATCAAATATTTCAAACGAGTCCAAGGGAAGGTTTTATTGAAGAAAACATAATTCACCATTTGGGTGAAATTGCTCAAATCCTATTTTTCTTATTGGCAGCAATGACTATTGTGGAGCTAATAGATACCCACAGAGGATTTGAAGTAATAACCTCTAAAATAAAAACCACCAACAGAGTTAAACTACTCTGGATCTTAAGTATTGTAACCTTTATCCTTTCATCTGTTCTCGACAATTTAACCACCTCCATCGTACTCGCTACTTTATTAAAGAAACTGGTTAAGAAAAAAGAAGACCTTTGGTTTTTTGGAGGCATTGTAGTCATTGCGGCAAATGCTGGAGGAGCTTGGTCACCTATAGGAGATGTTACAACGATAATGCTTTGGATTGGTGGTCAAGTAACTGCTTCTAACATTATTACAAGTATTATTATTCCTAGTATTTTCTGCTTGCTTGTACCATTGGTAATACTTTCTTTTACTAAAAGTGGAAATGTTTCTCAGCCTACCAAAATTGATTCTAACAATCATGAAGTACTCACTAATAAATTTGAATCAAATCTAGTACTTTGGTTAGGTATTGCAGGTCTACTATTTGTGCCCATTTTCAAAAACTTCACACATCTACCTCCGTTTATGGGGATGCTTTTCAGCTTAGGGGTTCTTTGGGTAATCACAGAGTTTATGCACAAGAACAAGCCTGACAAGCACCGCCAAGCATTAACAGTGTCGAGCATCATTCGTCAAGTAGATACCACTAGTATCCTTTTCTTCTTAGGAATATTACTTGCTGTGGCGGCATTACAAACAGCAGGGCATTTGAGTGATTTTGCAACCATTCTAGATAATAACTTTGGAGATATCTATGTCATCAATGTGGTCATAGGTTTACTTTCTTCTATTGTAGACAACGTACCTTTGGTTGCAGGAGCAATGGGAATGTATAGCTTAACTTCATTTCCTCCTGACCATATTTTTTGGGAATTATTGGCCTATTGTGCAGGAACTGGTGGAAGTGTATTGATAATAGGCTCGGCCTCTGGAGTAGCAATCATGGGAATTCTTAAGATTGACTTTATTTGGTATCTCAAAAAAATAAGCTGGCTTGCTCTAGTTGGATATTTTGCAGGAGTCATCGTGCATTACTTACTTAACTAAATTCTGACTTCAAATTTTAAAAGCTGTGTTTCTAAATGAGCATTTATTCCAAAAGCTCATTTAAATCCTTCCGTAATGTTCATTTATTCGAGCAACTGTCCGCTAACGAACATATTTTAGACCTTCCTTTTTTAGCGAAGCAAGAAAGAATACAATTTTATCTCCCTATTTATCAGATAGTTACAATCTATTTTCTACTTTTTGGCACGGGTTGCCATTACCTTTGGCTTCATTTTCTCATCTATATTGGCAACACCGAAAACATCGGTGGTTATGAAAAACTTATAAAAACAATAATTATGAAAAAACTATTTAAAACATTCGCTCTTATCGCTCTTACTTCATTCGCCACTTTTGCAAACGACAACGCAGCATCCAATTTTGAAGTTGGAATGTACAGTATCAATAACAGCTCGAAAGTGAGAATATTATTGGAAAAAGATAAAGGAACAAACTTGACAATCAGTTTAAAAAATGAAAAAGGGGAAGTCATCTTCAAGGAGTTTGTCAACCAAAAAAGCACTAGTTACAATAAGTACTTCAACTTATCGAATTTAGCTGATGGAAAATACACATTTGTGATTGATAATGGTTCTGAAAAAATCATGAAAGTGGTAGAAACAGAAACAACAACAAACCGCAAGTTAGAAATACTATAATACAGTTTATTAGGGTTAAATTTTGTACAAAAGCTGCTCTTTGGGCAGCTTTTGTTTTATGGTTTTGGGAATGCTCTCATATGAGAATACCTCAAATAGCTATCAAAAACCTCCTTATCTGGCCCTACAACTCTAGGGTCATTCGATTTGTTCAACTCATCAATAAGAGCGGTTTTAAGCAAAGTAAACTGTTGCGAAGTACTTTTATCATTGCTTAAATTGTTCAAACAAGAAGGATCATTTTCAACATTGTACATTTCAAATTCAGGTCGCTTCGCCATGGACAAGTTAAAGAAATACGGTTCGTCTTCGTGATGTTCAATTAAATAGGACTTTGTGGGACAATCATCAATATCTGTGAAGGCTCCATCAGCAATAAATTCTCCCTTATCATTCAGACCATACTTTGGAAACAAATCTCCATTCTCACCGAGTTTCTGTGGTGATCCTGAAGGCCACCTTTCAGGTTTCATGTTCCAAACTAATAAGTAATCACCTCCCCTCACAGCTCTTTGTGGATATCCCCAATTTTCAAACCTAGATGAAGAATGCCTTTCTCTCCCTGAGAATACAAATTGATTCTTTGTTGCATTCTTATTCTGTTTCAATATATCAACAAAGCTTCTACCAGAGATCGGCATCATTTGCTGAGGTTTACTTTGAGTTAACTCCAAAATTGTGGGAGCAAAATCCGTAAAACCTACCATGTCATTTACAACTCTATTTTGCCCGAAATCTTTTGGATATCGAATCGCCAAAGGCACATGAATACCATACTCATATGCATTAGCTTTTGCTCTAGGAAAAGGCTTTCCATTATCGGCAGTAACAATTACGATGGTGTTTTCTAGTTCTCCTATTTCTTCCAGATATTGTAGCATTTTACCCAAATGTGTATCAAACCACTCTATCTCCACTGCGTAATCTAGTAAATCACCTCTTACCACTTCATTATCAGGCAAAAAGTCAGGAACAGTTACGTCTTTCAATTGCTTGTTTGTTCGCTTCCATGAGTCTTTTTCATATACTCTATGTGGCTCGGTTCCTCCATACCAAAAGAAAAAAGGCTTTTCTCCTCTCACATTTTCCATGAAATATTGAAAATTGGCAAAGTAATTTACCTTGCCTATTCCACTCGCAGTTCTTGGGTCATTGTCTTTGGTATATTGAATATTACTGTGCTCAATTCCTCCTGCATCTGAATTTCTCCACTCAGACTCAGAATCATTTTTTGCATACCTAAAAGGCCCTACTCCTTTGCCAGTTCGTCCAGTTTGATAACCATTTGCTTCCAACTCATCTATATAGGGCACATATTTCTTTAGCCATGAAGACGCATGCTGTCCCGCTTGTTCATTCTGCCATTGGTGCCTTCCTGTCACCAAAGCACTTCTACTGGGAGCACAACCAGGCGAACCAGCATAACAGTTTGTAAAATAAATTCCCTCATTTGCCACTTTGTCAAAGGCTGGTGTATTGACGAAGCTACTTCCCGCCATACTAGTGTGTAACCAAGACTGGTCGTCACTAATTGCAAATAAGATATTGGGTCTCTTATCTTTCTTTTTTTGAAATGAGAAGAAAAGCACAAAGATCGCAGCCAAAAAGAAGTATTTCTTCATTTTATAGTTTTTCTAATTGTACATAAAATGCACCTCTCTCTTTTCCATTTATATCAGTAAGCCAAGTTTGAAGCTGGTTTGGCCCAGATTCTAAAGCCATTTCAAATTCAAAATACGCAGGATTAGGGAGTGAACTTGAGCTTAGTTCAAGGTCTCCAATTTTTAGCTTTGCCGCACTAAATGTTGCTCCTATTCCTTCATTATAAGGTGTTCCTCCTTCTACAGGATCTCCCACTTTTACATTTTCATTCATTGCTTTCATCAATGAAGGTGCCCAGCGAAAGAGTTTGATCTTGTACTTTCCACTTTCTTCTACCTTTATTAACCAGTGACCATTTCCAATAAAATCTTCTCTTATGTGATTTTGATTCCAAGGTGGTGCCTCTTTGGAATGCCAGTCATGAGCTGTTAGTATTACAGGGTTTTCTTGCTTTGCCCCTACATGCAAATAATTCTCCTTCTTAATATCTTCCTGAATACTCTCCCACCAATTTTCATATCCTTGAGAAAGTTCAGCTCCCTTTTCAGGAAATTGCTCAATTAAGTTTTCTTTTTGAGAAGGGTCTTTAGCTAAATCATATAGTTCCTTATTATTGACCAATCGCCAGTTTGCTTGCATTACGCTAGCATTTTTCCACTTTTTTGGCCATTCTTCTCTTTGTGTATCTGCTACTAAGATTCTATTATCCAAGCTAGAATCACTGCCTTTGGTTAATAGCGGCTTTAAGCTAAGCCCATCGAACTTTTGATCTGCTTTTGATTCAATTCCTAATAGGTCTAAAACAGTAGGCATAAAATCAACATAAGAAGTTAACTGACTGAATGATTGCTTTGCAATTTCCATACTTTTGGGAAAGCGTATGAAGAAAGGAACTCTATGCCCTCCATCGTATTCCGAGCCTTTTTTTGCTCTCATATCCGCATTGAACCCTTTTACTACCTGTCCTCCTTTATCAAAGTTTGCTCCTGATGAAGTTCCATTATCAGTCATGTAAATAAAGATCGTGTTCTCCCTAAGCCCCATTTCTTCTAATGCCTTTTCTAGCTTTCCTACATTCTCATCCACATTGGTAATCATTCCATAAAAATTTGGATTAGGAATGTTTTCATTACCGCTGTACATATCAATGTATTTTTGAGGCACATGGTATGGACCATGGGGAGCATTGGTTGCGATATAGGCAAAAAATGGTTCTCCCATTTCTTTCGATTTCTTTATAAATTTGATGGACTCTTCAAACCAAATATCGGTGCAATAGCCTTCGTATTTTTGAGGCTCTCCATTAAGAAAGTAAGTGTCATCAAAATAGTCATTGTTCCAATAATCGGGAGTTTGTCCAACCCCACCGCCACCATGAACAAGTACTTCGTCGAATCCTCTATCTTGAGGTCTATAAGGATAGTTATCTCCTAAGTGCCATTTCCCGAAAATTCCCGTACTGTAACCGGCCTCTTGTAAATACTGTGGTAGTGTCCTGAATCTGTCACTTAACATGGAGCGTCCCATGATTGTATGCCACGCACCTACCCTATTACAATTATTTCCAGACATAAGCCCAGACCTTGATGGGGCACAAGTGGTACCCACATGAAAATTTGTAAAGGTTACACTTTCACTTTGGAGATTATCCAAATTTGGAGTTTGAATCCATGGATTTCCGTGGCAACCTAAGTCACCATAGCCTTGATCGTCGGTTAAGACATATACAATATTGGGTTTTGACTGCTCAATTTGAGTTGCACAATTACTTAAACAGAAAACTAAAGCAAAATAGCCTAGAAAGAATTTCATGGATTGTTAGGGTTTTAGATTCTAACAAAAATGCGAATTTAAGCTTAGAAAGGCTGCCTTTTGTTTTGCAAACAATGGTGAATTATTGGCTTTTAAAGTTTGTAAAGAAAATTGCAATTTTATGCCAATGCTTTATTCACTTCTTCAAACCTTTTAAAACTATTCTTAAGTGCCTTCTCAAAAAAAAGGACTTGATGAGCACTCTCGTTCCTTCACAACTTCTAAAATCAAAGTATCAAAGCCATTTGGGTCTTTGTAGCTAAATATAAAAGAGGTTTGCTCAGAAATTCTTTGACATTAATTAATACCAAATTTCAAACCTAATGATTTGATAATTTTGGGAGATTTAAACGAAGTCAAAACTTAAGCTTTCAAACAAGCCTTTTACTCAGTTTCCTAGAACCTGCTCCAACTTCCTAAGCCAATTTTTATTCAAAACCTTTTCGATATCTAAATCCGAAAAGCCTCTATTGCGAAGCATTGAAGGGATTTTCTGTAAGTCAGAAATGGTATTTACATCTAAAGGGCCTTGTTCAGTTCCAAAACCACCGTCTAGATCAGTACCTATACCTACGTGGTCACAATTTCCTGCCAATTCACATATATGTACTAGGTGGTCTATTGCGTTTTCTAAACTTACATTCATATTTTGAGGAGTTGATTTTCCCCTAATCCAATTCGGTACAAGCATCCATGCATCTAGTGCCATGCCAATAACAGCATCTCTATCGATCAATGCTTTGATCATTTCGTCGGAAAACTGTCTGTTGTGATCAACCAAAGCTCGCGTGTTGTTATGACTTGCCCATACCGTACCTTCAAATATTTCTAAAGCTTCCCAAAAAGCAGTATCGCATAAGTGAGTGGCATCTAATGCCATTCCTAAATGATCCATTTCTTTCAATAACCATTTCCCTTTTTCACTCAATGGAGCATCACTATTAGTTCCCCAAGCATATGTTCCAGGACCATAATGAGCAGGGCCGATTGCCCTTAAACCATTATCATGGTATTGATTCAAGTGTTCAGGTGATACAATTGAATCTGCTCCTTCTAATGTTAATACATATCCTATTGATTGGTACGTAGGATCCGTATGCCAATTATTGAGTTGGTTTTGCAAATCTCCTTTGCTCTTGATCTGCTTTACTTCGCCTTGGCGTTCCATTTCTTTATACCATGCAAGTTGTGCTTGTGTCATTCCCCAAGCTTGTTCGGGAGAATTCCACCCGCCACCTGGATGACCCGGTTTTGCATATCTAGCAATTAATGTTGCAAAACAAATGGCAATATTACCCTCACGCATTGCTGGAAACGAAACCGTATTGTTCCCTCTGTCAGGTTTATCTATCATCCCTTTTTCACGAGCCCTTATGCTGTCAATGGGCAATCGCAAATCACGATTCCACTCCATGGCATTCATACTAAGGTCTAAATGTGCGTCTATAAGAAATGGTTGATTTTTCATTCTACTATAACTTCTTTTTCGAATTATGGAATAAAATGGCCTACCAACAATTCGTTTTACGATTAATGCTTAAGGTAACCTAGGTTGCCAAAGGTTACAACACAAACCTACATCTTTGTCTTAGTAAAAAATGGAATTGAAATGAATTTTTTAAGGAATAACAGATGGCTTCTGATCGGAACAATACTAGGTGCAGTAGCGGGATACGCATACTTTCACTTTGTAGGATGTAATTCTGGCACATGTGCCATTACTTCAAAACCATTGAATAGCACTCTATATGGATCAGTCATGGGTGCTTTACTTTTTAGTTCATTCAAAAATTAAAATTGAAACAAAATGACAACAGAACAATTAACAAAAGGAACAATAGTAGATGTACGCACAAGAGGTGAATTTGCAGGCGGAAATGTAGCCAACTCTTTAAATTTCCCTTTACAAGAACTTCATACAACATCAGACAAATTAAAGGCACTTCCACAACCGCTTATACTATGTTGTGCATCTGGTAATAGAAGTGGGCAAGCCGAGCAATATCTTAAAAGTTTAGGAATAGACTGTGTAAATGGTGGATCTTGGATGGATGTTAACTATCTTCAAGCTCAATTAACAGCATGAACATTTTAGCAAATTGGCATCTCGGTAGAGCACTTCGTTTAGTTTTTGGTATCTACGCAGCCTACTTAGGTATATTTAATCAAGATTATTTGTCTGGTGCGATAGGTATATTTTTCTTATATCAAGCCTTTACAAATACGGGTTGCTGTGGCACTAATGCGTGTTCTACGTCTCCAAACAACGTAAAACAGCAAGAAACTGAGTATGTGGAGTTTGAGGAAATTGAACAAGGCAAAAAGTCTTAACATTTAATTACCAAATAAAAAGGTATAAAAATTGAGACTATCCAATAAATAGGTTTACATTTGTACTTTACAATACAATAACAAATACAAATGAACAAAGGAACAGTAAAATTCTTCAACGAAACTAAAGGTTTCGGATTTATCAGCGAAGAAGGTAACGACAAAGATCACTTCGTACACATCTCAGGTCTAATCGACGATATCAGAGAAGGAGACGAAGTAGAATTCGAACTTAAAGAAGGTAAAAAAGGACTTAATGCGGTTAACGTAAAAGTTATCTAATTAGTCTATTCTTTATAAAATTAGAAGAGCCTGTCATTTTTGACAGGCTTTTTTTATGCCTCACCTTTTCATACATTTACGCTATGCAAAACACAGTACAACGATTTTATTCTGCTTTTCAACAATTAGATGCAGAAGCAATGGTGAAGCTATATCATGATGATGTAGTTTTTGAAGACCCCGCTTTTGGCGTACTGAAAGGAGAACATGCAAAAAATATGTGGCGTATGCTCCTAGCATCTCAAAAAGGGAGGAAGTTCGTTGTTCAATTCTCTGATGTTAATGAAAGTGACACTTCTGGTACTGCAAAATGGGAGGCACTGTATAAATTTAGCCAAACAAATAGATGGGTTCACAACCACATTGATGCATATTTCGAAATTGAGAATGGATTAATCATTAAACATATTGATAGCTTCAACTTATTCACTTGGTCTTGCCAAGCAATGGGATTACAAGGCTACTTGGTAGGCTGGACACCTTTTTTCAAAAGAAAACTACAGGAGCAAACAAATGGCCTTTTGGAGAAATTTGAATCAAATGAAAGTCGCTAAAATAGTATTTTGGGCGATTGCTGCCGCCTACATTGGAGTTATAAGCTTCACAGAAAGTGATTTAAAGTACTTTCTAAAGCCTAGTATAATTCTTAGCCTACTCGTATACTACTGGCTTTGTGCCCGAAAAAGGGTGAATAAAACAATGCTCATTGCCCTGCTATTTTCTATTAGTGGTGATTTTTGGCTTATGTTCTCAGGAGCAAATTATTTCCTGATTGGCTTGGGGAGCTTTTTGATAACTCACATTTGCTATATATTTGTTTTTGCAAAAATGGGTGCTTTGAAAGCACTAAAACCACTTTCCATTTTACCATTTGGTATTTTACTATTTTTAATGCTTTGGTATTTATGGCCGGGTCTAGGAGATTTCCAAATCCCTGTGGTGGTATATGCAAGTACAATTATAAGCATGGGTTTCATGGCTTTCTCTTTAAAAGGAAAGGTTACAATTAATGCTTGGAATTATATTTTCGGTGGTAGTCTTCTTTTTATTATATCTGATAGCCTCATTGCTTTGGGTAAATTCAAAAGTGACGAATTGAGCATCCCCAATATTCACCTCGCCATCATGGTTACCTACATTCTAGCTCAATTCCTAATTGTGGAAGGTTTCATATGTTACTCAAGAACCTCAATTAAGAATCAGAAAACCATAATTTAATTGGAGTAATTAAATTAATTTTAGGACTTTTATCTAAAGTCTAAATTGGGTTCTCAAAATTACCAAAGAAAGTCATGTCACAGCTAATATACTATGTAGCTACATCCGTAGATGGGTTTATTGCGGGCCCTAATGATGATATAAGTAAGTTCACACCTAATGGAAATGGTGTTGACAGGTATTTATCCGACTTACAAAAGCTTGAAACTGTGATCATGGGAAGGCGGACATATGAGTTTGGGTATCAGTACGGGATTGTCCCTGGCCAACCTGCTTATCCCCACATGAAGCATCATATCTTTTCAGAAACACTTAAAATTGATAAACTTGCCCAAAATGTCTTCATAGAAAATTCGTCAGTTGATCAAATCATCGATAGCTCTAAAACGGACGTTTACCTATGCGGAGGCGGTCAATTTGCTGGTTGGCTATTGGATAATAATTTGATCGACGTTTTGAAGTTGAAACTCAATCCAATAATTCTTGGTGACGGAATCCCACTTTTCGGAAATTCTAAATCGTCTATAAGTGGCCATCTAATTGATAAGCAATCATTCGAAAATGGGCTTGAAATTTTAACATACAACTTAAAATAAATCAGAGACTAACAGGCCTAAATAGGATTTATATACGCTACAATAACAGTTAAAATCATTTAAAAAACCACTTTATTCCTCAATCATTAATAAGTACAATGACAAAAAAACTCAAACCTACCTTGGCAGCTTTTTGCCTACTTTTTTCACCCTTAATATTTAGTCAATCGACTTTTTTTTACGGTGACCCATTGCCAGATGCACCAGTACTTTCTGCCAGAGGACCCTATTCAGTAGGAGTTCAAACCCTTACTTTGGTTAATAAAGATCAAGTTGATATTATAAACACCAAAGATGGCAACACTGTAACTTACGATCGCGACTTGAAAGTTGAGGTTTGGTACCCAGCTAGCTTAAAGTCTGGAGAAGAAGAATTGGTGACTTATGACGAAGTAATGGGAACAGCAAATGATCCCAAAAGACCTCTTATCCCTTTTACTTTTGAAGGGAGAGCCGCTAGAGGTGCAAGCTTAATAAAAAAAGAAAGTAAATTCCCTTTAATTGTTGTTTCGCATGGATATGTTGGATCTAGACTTTTGCTTACCTATTTAACAGAGAATTTAGCTTCCAAAGGATACATAGTTGTTGCAATTGATCACAAAGAATCTACATTTAGAGATGCAGGAGCATTTACAAGTACGCTACTAAACAGAGCTCAAGACGTACATTTTGTGGTGAACGAAATGTGTAATGTAGAGCCTTTTAAAGCACAAATGGATACTGAGAACATTGGAGTCATTGGTTACTCGATGGGTGGCTATGGTGCACTTAATGTCGGTGGAGCCGGTTACTCCGAAGGCCTAGGGAAATTCTTTGGACAAATGACAGGCGGAAGCAAAGCAATTGATGTCCTTAAGAATGGGAATGAGGCACACACAAATGCTTTTAACCCAAATATAAAAGCAATCGTGGCATTTGCTCCATGGGGAATGTCAAGGGGAATTTGGGATAAAGAAGGACTTCTTGGACTCAAGGTTCCTACATTTTTTATCGCTGGATCTGAAGATGATATATCAGGATATGAAAATGGTATAAAAGCAATTTTTACTGGAGCTACCAATGTAGAAAGGTACTTACTCACATATGCCAATGCTAGACATAATATTGCTCCAAACCCACCACCAAGCGAGTCTTTGGCACCTGGCCTTCCATTCGATGAGTATTACAGATACGCAGAGCCATCATGGAACGAACGACGTATCAATAACATAAATCAGCATTTTGTGACTGCTTTTTTAGATACTAAACTTAAAGGAACTGATCATACCAAATACTTAGACTTAAAACCTGACTCAAATATTAAAACATGGGAAGGCTTCAAAGCTAGATCGAGCACTGGGCTAGAATTACTCCATGAAAAACCAGAATAATCGAAATTAATTTAAACTGAAAAAGTCCAAGATTTGAGACAAATCTTGGACTTTTTATTTTTGGTCAGATTAAATTTTATCTTCCGAACCTTCTTCTATCCTTGTTGTTAGAATTAGAGTTTTGAGCTCTATTCCCACCTTGTTTTGGACGGTTATTATTTTGTCGTGAATTAGTCTTGGGTGCCGAGGGCTCATCTGTAGGTTCAAATCCTGGCAAAATTTCCTTTTCCAATTTAAAACCTAACAATTTCTCAATTCCACGTACGTAGTCCAACTCATCTATTGAAACAAAAGAGATTGCTTCTCCACTTGCTCCAGCTCTACCAGTACGGCCAATTCGGTGAACGTAGTCTTCTGGAATATTTGGCAATTCGAAATTGATTACGTGAGGAAGTAATGGAATATCCAAACCTCTTGCTGCAATATCTGTGGCTACCAAAACTCTAATTTCACCGCTTTTAAACCCTGCCAAAGCTTTGGTTCTCGCGTTTTGAGTTTTATTACCGTGAATAGCTGCCGAAGAAATTCCTTTTTGATCTAATTTCTGAGATAAGCGATTAGCTCCATGCTTTGTTCTTGTGAATATTGAAACTTGACTCCAGTCTCCTTCTGAAATTAGTTTGATACACAAGGCCGTTTTTTGACCCTGATCCACTTCATACATTATTTGGTCTACCTTTTCTGCAGTCGAGTTTTCTGGAGTTGCTTCCACCAATACTGGATCATTTAAAAATGTACCTGCCAAAGCCTTTATTTCTTTGGAGAAAGTCGCCGAAAAAAGTAAGTTTTGCTTACGATTAGGAACAAGTGCAAGCACTTTTTTGATGTCTCTCAAGAAACCCATGTCCAACATTCTGTCTGCTTCATCAAGCACCAAGATGTCTACTTGCGAAAGCGTAAGTAGTTTTTGGTTCACGAGGTCAAGTAACCTACCTGGCGTTGCAACCAAAACATCCACTCCTTGTCGCAGTCTAGCCGCTTGTGGATTTTGATTTACTCCACCAAAAATTACAGTTGAGCGAATATCAATATAGGTACTATACTCCAATGTTTCATCGTAGATTTGAGCTGCTAGTTCTCTAGTAGGAGTTAGAATCAATGCCCTTACAGGTCTGCGTTTTCCCCTTGGACTTTCGTTCAAAATTTGGAGTAAAGGCAACATAAAACCTGCTGTCTTTCCTGTACCTGTTTGAGCCGAAGCTAAAACATCTTTTCTCTCTAAAATCTTTGGAATTGCTTTTTCTTGAATTGCAGATGGTGTGGTATAACCTTTGTCTTCAACGGCTTTTAATAGGGCTGCCGATAAACCCAATGCTTCAAATGACATATAAACTGTTTATGAAATGACAATTTATTAAGAACGCCATTTCTGATTTGGGTGCAAAGGTACGATGAATTTCGCCAAGAATACTTTATTGAGCCGATTAGGTATAAACAGTTAGTATTTCTTACTTTCGTCCTGCTGTAACTATTCAAACAAACCCAGTCAAAAACTTACCATGGAAAACGTACTTATACCAAGCGGAGCAAACGTAATGATTTCAAGAATTAACAAGCTTACGCCCGCCACTCAGGCAAATTGGGGAAAAATGAAGGTGGCTCAAATGCTAGCTCATTGCTGCGTAACCTACGAAATGTTGTTCGATGACATTCATCCAAAACCAAATGCTATCAAGAAGTTTTTTATTAAACTTTTTATAAAAGGTGTGGTAGTAGGTCCAAAACCATACAAAAAAAATAGTCCTACTGCTCCTGAGTTTAAAATCGCGGGTGAGAAAGACTTTGAAAAAGAGAAAAGTAGATTAATTGCTTACATGGCTAAAGTTACTGCCCTTGGTGAAAATCATTTTGAAGGCTTAGAGTCTCATTCTTTTGGTCCATTGACTAAAACGGAATGGAATACGATGTTTGCAAAGCATTTAGACCATCACTTAACTCAGTTTGGGGTATAAGTAATGATGTATTGAAACTAGAGCAAGTTTAGGAATAGTTTTTTAAATCAATTTCAAATTCTTTCATCTTGGTAAACTCCAAGGGTATTTTGGTGTTTGAAATTTCAAAAAATAAAATCCATTTCTGTAAATTCACAAACCAATTTAGATTTCGAAATGAATAAAAATCTCCTACTATCGATTCTGTTTTGCTATATATGTTTCTCTTGCACAAGAAGAACTGAAATCCCCTTGGACACCGTTGCCCTAGACGAAACTCTTGCAAATAAGCTTGCGGACTTGCCACTAAACTGTATCTCAAATCCATTCCCTTACAAGGACGGTCACACCGTGAGTAAGCCAGAAGATTTAGCTTTGCCACAGGACTTACATCCCGCATTTTATGGATGCTTTGATTGGCACTCGGCAGTTCACGGTCACTGGTCGCTGGTTTACCTTTTGAAAACATTTCCTAAACTCACCAAATCTCAAGAAATACGAAATGCAATTGACCAAAATATAACTGAAGAGCATATCGCAAGAGAAATTGCCTATTTCACTATGAACAAATACACGAGTTCATTTGAGAGAACTTACGGGTGGGCATGGCTCCTAAAGCTAAGTGAGGAACTTTATACTTGGGATGATCCAGATGCTCAAAGATGGTACAATATCCTAAAGCCATTTAATGAATTAATCTCCTCCAAGTACATAGAATATTTACCAAAACTTGTTTACCCTATCAGAGTTGGAGAGCATTCCAATACAGCCTTTGGGTTGAGTTTTGCTTTTGATTATGCTAAAACAATTAAAGACGATTCGTTGTCTAGCATGATTAAACAAAGAGCAAAAGACTTTTATATAAACGATACTGGCTGCCCCTTAAAATGGGAACCAAGCGGTTACGACTTCCTATCTCCTTGTCTCCAAGAGATGGATATAATGCGAAAGGTGCTTCCAAAAGCAGACTTTACTACGTGGAAGTCTACATTTTTAAATATTAACCAATCCAGCCTTAAACCAGCCATAGTAAAAGATAGAAGTGACGGAAAACTGGTACATCTTGATGGATTAAATTTCTCTCGTGCTTGGTGTCTTTATCCTCTAGCAAGTGATAAATTAAGTTATCACAAAATTGCTGATGAGCATTTGACTTTTAGCTTGGACAAAATTTCAGATGGCGATTACATGGGTGAGCATTGGTTGGGCACATTTGCACTTTTTGCTTTCAAAGTTAAGAGCGAACAATGAAGTATTTTGGGCCATCAACCCTTGTTTCTGCGGCCTTTATAGGTCCTGGGACTATTACTGTATGTACACTTGCAGGCGTTAATCATGGCTACGATCTACTTTTCGCATTGCTTTTTTCGGGTATTGCAACAATCGTTTTACAAGAAATGGCAGCGAGAGTTGGCTTGGTTACTCAATCTGGCTTGGGAACAGAGATAAGAGAAAACAAAAAGAAATCCAAAGTGGGCCAATTGTTATTCCTACTTGTGGCTGCAGCTATACTTTTTGGCAATGCTGCTTATGAAGCAGGAAATATCACTGGAGGAAACATGGGCTTAGAACTTATAATTAACCATGGCAGTATTTCTAGCATTTTTATAGGCCTCATTGCTTTTGCTCTACTATTTTTTGGCTCATATAAGCAAATTGAAGGCTTTTTGATAGCAATGGTAATTTGCATGAGCATTGGTTTCTTTGTAACAATGCTACTCTTGAAACCTTCTATCAATGACGTTCTAAGTGCTTTCATACCAAAATTCAGTTTACAAACAGACTGGAAAAATATCGCGGCTTTGGTGGGTACTACTGTTGTGCCTTATAACTTGTTTTTGCAATCATCTCTTATTTCCAAAAAGTATTCTAAAGTAGCTGATCTCAATGATCTCAGAAAAGAGAACATGGTAGCTATTGGGCTTGGTACATTGGTCTCCATGATGATCGTAATTGTGGCAGCATCCAATAAGGAAGCCACACAGATTAAAAGCCCGATTGACCTTGCAATTCAACTGGAACCACTTTTAGGAAATTGGGCAAACTTAGGTACAGGAATCGGACTTTTCGCGGCAGGCTTAAGTTCTGCTATTACCGCACCATTAGCAGCTGCATTGCTTGCAAGAGAGCTTTTTGACTGGCCGAAAAATGAAACTAATTGGAAGTTTAAAGCCACTTGGATGTTTGTACTTGCAATTGGAATATTGATTTCCAGTTTTAAGATTAATGCTATAACATTGATTCAAGGGGCACAATGGCTCAATGGTATTTTACTTCCTATTATAGCTGCTTACCTATTGTTTGTGGTTAACAAAAAGCAACTTTTGGGCAAATACGTAAACTCTAAATGGCAAAATTTCTTAGGATTTTTTGTTGTACTCATTTGCATAATACTTTCCATTCGAACTGTATCGTTATTGCTTTTTTAATCCTAAAGTCACTTCAAATTACCCTCTAGTATTGCTCCTAAACTTTAACTTCATTCGTTAGCTCAATTCCATTTTCGAATTGGTTAATATTTGAGAGTGTGATATTGGCAATTTCTTCCAAAGCTTCATTGGTAAAAAAACCTTGATGTGCTGTTATAAGAACATTGGGAAAAGTCATGAGCCTACTTATGACATCATCCTGAATGAGTTCATTGGATAAGTCTTGAAAAAACAACCCCGCTTCTTGTTCATATACATCAAGACCCAAATAACCCAAATGACCTGTTTTAAGAGCTTTAATGGCATGTCTAGAATTGATCAAACCTCCCCTACTTGTATTTATGATCATCACACCCTTCTTCATTTGAGCTAGCGTGTTTTTATCTATTACATACTTGGTATACTCATTTAGCGGGCAATGAAGTGAAATAATATCTGATTGCTGAAACACTTCTTTAAGTGGTAAATACTTAACGCCTCTTTGCTCCAATTCATCATTTGCCATTATATCATACGCAATAACTTTACAGCCAATCCCAAGCATTATTTTACAAAAAGCTGAACCTATTTCCCCAGTTCCTACGACTCCAACGGTTTTACCAAAAAGGTTAAAGCCGTTCAATTTCTCCAAAGAGAAATTGTTTTCTCTAACTCTATTATAGGCCTTGTGGGTTTTACGACACAGCGTCATAATCAATGCCAAAGCATGTTCAGCTACGGCTTGAGGTGAATACGCAGGTACCCGAACAACTTTAATCCCAATTTCGTGAGCAGCTGCCATATCTACATTATTAAATCCCGCACAACGCAATGAAATAAGCTCAACACCTTTGTTTTTCAAGGTATGTATTACTTCACGCGAAAGGCTGTCATTTACAAAAACGCATACCGCCTTGTGACCATTGAGTAAATTCGCTGTTGCTACAGTGAGGTTAGTCTCAAAATACTCAATTTCATTGTGCTTATTCAATAGGTTAAAAAAATCTCTATCGTACGATTTGGTGCTAAAAAAGGCTATTTTCACTGGAATAATATTTTCTCGAAATTTAATAAATCCAAAAACAAAAATGCAGTGAAAGAGTAAAACTCTAACACTGCATTCAATTTACCTTAAACTATTGTTCTAAATACTAAACCCTTTCTATTATTGAGATTTCTGAGGGACAAGAGCATGTTTATTATTTCTGAAATTATCAACATACCATTGTCTTAGATGCTCAAATTCCTCTTTGCTCGATTGCTTCAAAGCTTTACGTAGTTCTTTGTTAAAAACACTTGGATAAGATTTCACTTTTTCCAAAATCATTTTACGATATTCTAACATTGTCATATGCGATGCTTCTTTTGATTTACTAAAAATACACATTTTACCTTAAACCAAAATTAAGTAGGAATTAGAAAAGTGTTAGATATTTTTGGGTATCGTCACGATGAAAGAAGTAAGCTTCCCTGGCGTACTCTTAACTTCAATTTTACCTTTATGAAGCTCAATTATTTTGTTGGTAAGTGAGAGGCCAATACCGTGTCCTTTTATCTTATGCGAATTACTCCCACGCTTGAAAGGTTCAAAAATATTTTTCATATCCTCCGGTGTAATTCCCTTTCCAGTATTCTCAAATTTAATTGCCAATTCAGAAGATTTATCCTCAATACTTACCTCCACAGTTTTATTGTCGGCATATTTTATCCCATTATCCATGAGGTTTAATATTGCAATCATTAGCAACGATTCTATACCTTTTACTTCGGGAGGATTACCATCACTATCCTCATGATCAAGCATGATCAACGCTCCGGGAGTTTTAATAAGTAAATCACTCCTACCCTGAAATATAAGCTCCACGATATTGATTAAACTCACCTTGAATTTAGATTCGTTTCCGGTAATCGTTGTTAGTTCAAGTAGGTTATTTGCTAGCTTATTTAGTTGCTGTACATCTTCCAATACAGACTCAATCATGGTTTTGAGTTCCTCTGGGTTATCATTTGCAAGGAGAGAAACCTGAATTTGCCCAGTAATGGAAGTAAGCGGCGTTCTTAATTCATGTGAAGCATGTGATACAAATGCTTTCTGGCTCTCAAATGCATTCTCTAACCTTTCCAACATTTGGTTAAACTGCATTTTGAGTTGAAATAATTCATCTTTTTCTACGCCTTCATTCAGTCTAGAACTTAGGTTAGATTCCTTAATCTTATCAATGCCAACAATGATTTCTTTGATTGGTTTCAAAAAACTACCAATGAGATAATTGCCCAATGTGAGCCCAAGTAGCAACATTCCTACCCCTCCTGATGCTAATATAAAAGCTAAATTATTTTGTCGGCTTATCCCATATTTATCAACCGCACTGGTAAGAATTACAAATTCTTCCTCATTGTTTGGAATCACGGTGGCGTACATTTGCTGATCGCCCTCATTCCAAAATAATTCATTTTCTAACCATACTGTCGCTAAAATTGAACTGTCGATTTTGAATTTATGATTCGTGTTTTCAAACCTTAGTCTACCTTCCTTGTCAAAAACCCGCACCTCTTCCTCATTCAAGACGGTCATTTGTTTTTGAGCCATAATCTTGAATAAGTCAGGGCTAATAGACTCTTTATTGAAAAAAATCGCAGCGGCGGTGATAGACTCATTCCGTAGCCTTGTTCTAAACTCTTGTTCTCTATGATTTTCTGATTCGAAGTAAATAACCAAACAAAACACCAATAGCAAAATTGAGAATATTGCTAAAAACAAAAGTGTAAAACGGGTACGAATCGTCATTTTATTTTGAGCATATAGCCCATCCCCACGATGGTATGAATGAGTTTGGTGGAAAAATCCTTATCAACTTTTTTACGAAGATAGTTGATATAAACTTCTACAAAATTTGTCCCTGTGTCAAAGTTAATGTCCCAAACTTTTTCAGCAATATCAACTTTGGAAACTACTCTTCCTTTATTACGCATTAGATACTCTAGCAAGCCATATTCTTTTGCAGTGAGTTCTATGATTTTACCTTCTCTTCGTGCTACTTTCTCCTTTAAATCCAACTCCAAACCGCCAACTTCTAGATTCTCTTTGACATCTCTGTAATCAGTGGATCTTTTAAGCAGGGCTTTACAACGAACCACCAACTCCATAAAATCGAAAGGCTTTACTAAATAATCATCGGTTCCCACTTCAAACCCCGCCACCTTATCTGTTACAGTTCCCAATGCTGTCAACATTAATATTGGAGTTTTGCTACCCGAATTCCTAAAATAAGTACAAAGCTCAATACCATTGGTATCAGGCAAGCCAATATCTAAAAGAATTAAATCGAATGGTTTTGTTTTAAATAACTGCTTTGCTTCTGCTCCAGTTGCAGCTATTGTTGACAATGCTCCTTGAGTAGACAAGCCCTTTTGAATAAAGTTCGCGACTTTATCTTCGTCTTCTATAATTAGGATATTTTTACTTTGCATTTTTCTCTGGGAAGATGTATTAATCAAAGTTACCATTATGCAATCTCACTTCCGATGCCTATCGCTTAAAAAGGAATTAGAATTAAAACCCTAAATAGTCGTGAGATCAGCTCATTAACTAAGCTTAGAATATTTAACCTGGATCTTTAATAATTAGAAAAACTATGATGAGTGAAATAACAATCATACTTACAATTTCGATTTTTGAAAGCACATTGCTACTATAAATAGCTTGTTTGGATTTGTTAAGTTGCCTTTTTCCCTCACTAATTTGAATAGCCGCCAATGATTGAAGTGATTCTATTATTTTGGCTGTTTTTACTTCCACTTCTTTCAAAGAATTCTCACTAGTCTTAGATCCTACTAGTCGACTTTCCAAAACTTTCAGTTCACTAAACTGACTTTGCAAAGCTTTAAAATTCTCATCCTCTTTTTGGGTTAATTTGGTATTGGAATATTGTGCAATGAGATCTCCTATTGAGCTTTCAAACTTTGCGGTATTTGATTGAAAATGGGAAAGATCATTTTGGCTTAATGCCATTCGCCTTTCCATTACTTCACTGTACATTTTATATGTCAAATCATAAGCAACCAAACGATCTTCGTAAATATTATTGACAGAATCTTCTACGATTTTGAAACTCGTATTATCCATCACATTAGTGGTGATAACTATAATTAGCAGCAGAATTAAGGCAGTTATTCTTTCAAACTTTTTCATTTTAGTGTTTTTATTAAATCAGTTTTTCAAACTAGGTTAGGAGATTTTAAAATGCTAAATATCAGCAAATTAGAATATTCAGACTTCAATCGTAAACGGCTTGACCATAAAATTTATCATAGGTAGAAACAAAATGGCTAATTGCACAAAAAAGCAACTTAGAAAGTTATTAAAATATATTAATATGCAACGTATATTGTTATTCGCTTGTAGACAAAAAAGTATTGCAATCAACGAGTATATTAAGGCCATTCCTCTCAACTAAACACAGCCTTAAGCCATCAATCGGCGGGGAAATGACTTACTTATTAAATGAACCGATGTGCCAAAGCACGCCAGAAGGATCATGCAAGAAAAACTCCTTACCCCAGTCATTATAATGGATTTCAGAAAGTCGTACTCTTGAATGAAATTTTGTAACATCAAGTGCGGTTAATTCATTTAAAACTGCCTCTACATCTTCTACTTCCCAAAATACCATAGAATTATCCACCCAGTCTTTCACATACGCATCCTGTAAATAAAAGCCAATGCCATCTCTTGAAAAGTAAGACATATTGTAAGAAACTATGCTTTCAGTAAAACCTATTTTATTGTAAAACTCCCTTGAGGTTTTAAAGTTTTCACATCCAATAAAAGGCCTAATACCCATGGTTATTTAGTTTTTAATGAACTTTTTGAGTACTTGAGCTTTAGTATCAAGCTCCATTCTTAATAGATATACACCTGCCGACAAGTGCTTTACATCAATTCTGTTTTCTAAAACTGTTACATCGATAACTCTACCCGTAGTACTAACAACTTGACTACTCACAACTTTTTCTTTTTGGTCAATTTCTAAATAGTCTTGAGTTGGATTGGGGTAAATATCCAAATTATCAATGTTATTTAAACTTGATAACAACTGGGTAACATTAACAACTACGCTTGTACTCCCTACACAGCCTTTGGCATCAGTAACCGTTACTTCGTAGGTTCCTGCATCTGTTACAATGGCATTGGGGATGAATGGATTCTGTAAAAAAGATGAGAAGCCATTAGGGCCTTTCCAAACAAAACTTGTACCTCCAGAAGAAGTCAATGGTATGTCCGAACCTGTAAAGTTTTCACTCGGAGCTGAGGCTGTAGGACTTACTTCAGCTATCTCCACCGTAAACAATTCGCTTGGTTCCAAAGGACAAGATGGTAATCCACATACAACAGAATAGGTGCTTGTTTGAGAAGGTTTAACACTTATCGCATTGCTAGTGGCATTTGTACTCCATTTGATATTTCCAACTTCACATGAACTTGAAAGCATCACTGATGTTGTATCTGATTTACACTTAAAAGCATTACCCACTATTTTAGAAGGCTTGGTCGGGCTGATTATATTGACAACAACTGGTAATGTGCTTTCCTGTGTCTCACTAGTAAAGATCAAATTATACTCCCCCGTAATGTTTTCAGGCAACGTGAAAGCATTTTCTCCTTCTGCTTTTGTCAAGTTGAATAGCCCTCTATCATATTGCAATACTCCTGTATAGTTAGTTCCGGGTAATCCAGCTGTAAAGGTTTCTGTAGGGCAAAATACCTTTTTCTCTAAAGTAGGTTCTACACCTTGCTGCATTCCAAACACACCATTGAAGCCAATAAAATTTGTATATAAATCATAAGCATTATCATTATTGATATCGCTTTCCTTTGAACCTGAATAAAGAACAACTACTCCTCCATCAATGTGATTGATTAACCTAAAGTTGCTATACCAATTGAACTCTTGAATAGCTAATCCTTGTCCACCCCAAGATTGTACCCCCTCAGCACTCATGTGTTGAACATTGAGATCAAAGCCCACTCCTTTTGGAGTAAACCACAAACTGTAGCACCCTCCATTTCCATCCGATGCGAATTTATTTGGAGAAAAATAATTTACATTTTCGTTTCCATTAAAAACTGATTTCTGCCAAAGAACAGCACCTGAATTTAAAACACGTGCAGCTTTCATACGTTCTGTGTTAGAATTTGGCTCAATCCAAGCCATTGTTGCTCCTCCATCTGGATTAGGTGCTAATTGCATGTCATAACCAGTGTTGGAGCCTAGTTCTACTCCTATTTCGCCCCACATTCTATTGAAGTCTTTATCGAGCTTTTGTGCAATTACTCTTTTTTGAAATTGACTACTAAGCGTTCGTGCTATGTACGTATTCCCTCTGTCTATTGTTATGTAATCTATTCTTGAATCTCCCGAAAAAGGATTGCTATAAACTGGCTTACCTGAGGTAAGTGGATTACCATTAAAATCATATGCTATGGCAGTGACTTGATCTGAGCCATTCGCCACAATTGCAACTATTCTATTGTTGGTATTATCTACTAAAACCTTTGATCCATCTCCTCCCGTAGAAAAAAGCAATATTGATTGTCCATTCTTGCGAAAATAAACTTGATCTATATTGCTAGATGGGTTGAGTACATTGTAAATCAGGAATGGCACATTAGAGTTATCAAACCCTCTAGTAATTACTGCGTTTACAACCACATCATTGTAAAGACCTTTGGCAACAATCTCTGGAGAGGCTAAAGTGAGATTTCCATTTGAATTTACAGTTTGACTCCATAGCTCCTTTGACTTCGTGTTGTTACTGTTAGGCATGTGTTGCCATGTCAGAATAGCTCCACCATCTTTAGCCGTGATATTCATGGGAGTAAAGGCATATGTTTCTCCACTGATCACCCCGCCTACCTTTACACCATTTTCTGTCCACAAGTTTTTACCTTGTTTACTAATTTTTTGTACAAATAGCTCTCCATTTCCGTTTCTAAAATCGGTCCATGCGACATACGTGTTTCCATCTTTATCGTTAGTGAAAACAGGATTTATTTCCACTTTGTCACCTTTCCCTAAACCTTTAGGGGTGCGATCTCCTAGCTCCCACTGAGCGAAAGAAGTGGAAAGTAATAAACTTAGAAAAGCGAAGATTGTATATTTCATTATTGGGAATAAAGCTTTAACAAAATTGCTAAAATGATTTTGTTGCCGAAAGCCTTTGAGCTTTTATCTACTCAAAGACTCACTATTCCAAGTGAAACGAAACTACTATTAACATTTATCCATGTGCTAAGAACCAATTTTAGCGTAAAGACTTAGTTACAGAATTGACAATATTTCCATCAACATCATAGTGATCAAAAACTATTTCGGAACATCCTTTTATGCTAACTCCCAAAAATCCTCCTTTCACTCTTAAAAACTGGTGCTCAGGCATCACGTCTTCGGGATTCCAGCCTTGAGCATGTTCATCACTTGTAGCACCGGAGCTAAACTCCATTAACCCAGTTTTTAAATCCTGAGAAACATATTGCCAATGCCTATCTCCACAAATTACAAATACATTTTGTTGCTCTGCCAACAACTCTCTCAACCAATCTCCTTCTATTGCAAATGCCTTATTGGAATGGTTATCGTTTTTCCCTTTCGCCCTATCGGGACCTACAATAGGTGTTGGCGAAATCAAAAGTTTAATGGTTGCATCAGACTCATTCATTGTTTTCACTAGCCAGTCCTTTTGTTCCTTTCCTAAAATGGTTTTTGATTCACTATCGGGGTCTTTATTGTCACTTCTGGATTCTCTTCCCTCCACAAACCAAAGCTGAAGACTTTTCCCCCATCTAAATGTTCTATAAGGGTTATTTCTTTCAATCGGATTTTGCTCATACCAAACCTCAATGCCTTCTTCAAAAGTTAATTTTCCATAGGGTTTGCTATATGGGTTTGCGTCATCGTCCAGCACGTCATGGTCGTCTTTTTGAATATATAGCGGAGTATATCTATAAAACTCCTCCAGGCTTGGCCAAGCATTTATAGCTGACCATTTATGTCTAGCTTGGTCAATATTGTAAGCCAATGGACCTGGTTTATCGTAATAAACGTAATCGCCAGTTTGACAATGAAAAGCAGGCTTTAATTGTCTCATGTGATCATAGGCTTTGAATCCTCGAATGGGATCATCAAAATCCCAAAAATATTGACAAGTGGAGACAGTGAAATTAAAATCAGAATCGTCATTGTTAGCTGGTGCTGTACTGAATTCACCTAAGGTCGTATTTACTTTTGAGAAAAATCCTTTTTTACCTTGCACCTCCACTTTGTACAGTGTATTGCTTTTAAGATTTGTAAAAGCATTTTTAGCTATAAAGTCAGAGTCTTTTACAGTATGGATCCATTTAGAACGATGCTCTTCATTTGCACTTTTCAATATAAATCTCACCATTCCTTTTTGACCTTTTACCGCCCCATCCATTTTTTCAATTGGCATGTCATTGTCAAAATCAATTGGATGCCTCATGGGAGGATTTCTTCTTTCATGTGTTACTGGATTGGCTTTTTCCTGAGCAGAAAGCCGAGTTAGTAGAATTGCACTTGTGTCACTTACTTCGCCAATTTTAATTCCTGAAGTAAAATAGACTTGTGCATTAGCTGTAAAACCAAAAACAAGTATAAAAATGTAAAGTAAAATAATTCTCATTGTTAATTTTTAAGAGGTACCCTGGTTGAATGTAATAATTGTAAACGCCAACCTGCTTGAGTTTTAATTAAGTCGCCGCTTTCAAGCCAGTGGAGCTTTCTCAACACTTCGCCATTTTTACTAAGTAAAGCGTAGTTTTGATAAGCAACCCATGCTCTATTGCCTTCAATTTCAATTTTTATAAACTCAAATGTGTTGGTTCTTTTTGGTCTATCTTTGGCAAGTGCCATTTTGTCGATATAAACCTGAATGGTATCATTATTCCATACTTCTCCGTGCTCTAAGAGCAAGAAATCATCAGTATAATAGTCGCTTATGAGAGGTGATTCTCCACCAGAAAAAATTGCATCAAAAGAGTTTTGAATAACGGCTTTTATCGCCTGTTCATCAGTGGATTGGGCAAAGCTTGTACTTGATGATACTAGAAAAAGGATTGTTAATAATCCTCTTAAAGAGCCAGTAGATTTCTTCATTTTTATCGTAGTCAAGAAGGAAAGGGAATGTAAGTTTTGTCGCCCGGCACTTTTGGAAAAAGCCTTGCTTTCCAATCTGCTTCGGCTTGATCTAGCCTTTCTTTTGACGAAGAAACGAAATTCCATTTAAGAAACCGCTCTTCTGGGAGAGGTTCCCCTCCAAAAATTAATATTTTTGTTCCAGCCTTTAGTTCGATTTCACATTCATTTTCAACTTTAGAAATCAGCATTTGACCAGCCTCAATATGCTCATCTCCCGACTGAACACTACCATTGACAATCACAAATGCGATTTCACCATGGAGGTGTTCTCTTACATTCAGTTTTGAATCTTTTTTTGCCAAAACCGAAACCATAAATAAATGCGAGTAAACTTTTAATGGTGACTTTCTTCCAAAACCTTCGCCGGCAACTAAGCTTAGCTCCAATCCATCTTGAGACCACGAGGGAACGTCATTTTTAGGCACAAAGTCAAACCTTGGCTCCATTTCTTCCAATTCTTTGGGAAGAGCAACCCATACTTGATAACCGTGAACATTGTGCTTATTTCCATTTCTTAGGTATTGGGGGGTTCTTTCTGTATGAGAAACACCAGCACCTGATGTCATAAAGCCTACATCTCCTGGTGTCACTACCGCCTTGGCACCTGTGCTATCACTGTGTTCTATTTCTCCATCAAAAAGATAGGTGAGTGTACTTAACCCTATATGTGGATGCTGATCCACGTCAATGTATTTTGAGGGCCCAACTGAATTGGGTCCCATGTGGTCAATAAACGTGAATGGACCAACTTGACGTTTCATTCTGAATGGTAATAACCTTCCAACCAAGAAACTACCAATATCTCTAGATCGCTCCTCAACGAGCATTTTATTATTTGCCATGGCATTTGAAATATTATTTATTCAAATTAGTCAATAGTATCTCTAAAGTGAAAGCCGAATGCTGAAATTGTTTTGGATGAAGAATAATTAGTTTAAAACTTAAAAAATTGATTCAAACAGACTAAACGAATTAAATAGAAAATAACCCTAGTTTGATTCAATACCGACTTTTTCCTCAATTCTTTCGAAAAACTGTTTTAACTATCTCTAAATTCGATAAATTTACTAACCTTTATCTATAAAGGATTTCATTGCCTGACAAACAATGTTTCCTATTTACAAAAAGTTACAAGCCATGTTAAACGAGTTAATTGGAGCATCTCTACAAATTTTAATTTTCACCTTAATTCCTTTTTTAGCTTACGTATTTAAAAGAGAATCTTATAAAGGTTTTTTCGACTACATAGGAGTAAAAAAATCAACAAAAAAAGCAAACGTCTTGGCCATTTTCGCATGTTTACTTTTTGCTGCACCATTACTAATTCTAACCTTTACAAGCGAAGAGTTTAAAGAAATAATGTTTGACCCCAACAGCATTACTGGCAAGTTTAGAGAAATGGGTTTTGGTTTAGAATCTATGACTTTATTACTAGTTATTGCTTTGATTAAAACATCACTTGCAGAGGAAATATTGTTTAGGGGTTTTATCGCAAAAAGATTGATTTCTTTTTTGGGTTTTGTAAAAGGAAATTTGCTCCATGCGGTGATTTTTGGATTCATTCATACAGGGCTTTTTACACTAATAACTAGCAACCTACTTTTTCTAATTATCATATTCTTAATTCCGTCCATTGGAGCCTATATATCAGTAGTTTTAAACGAAAAAATGGCAAATGGAAGTATTCTTCCAGGATGGATCTCACATGGCCTTGCAAATATTATCGCTTACAGTATTGTCGGGTTTGTAATCTAAAAAGCTTACCAATCGTAAAGTCGATTCGCCAAAAATAGTTAGAGGTTTTGTAAATAGTGAAAACGCAAATTATAGAAGTTAACAACAAAAATTTAATCCAAATTAAGAATAAGTAAAAATGAGAATTCCGAAGCAACAATAAGTGTAGGATTCACAAAATTATTCGAAATTGCTTTATCAAAAATGAGAGAAATAATGACAAAAACATCAAAACATTACTTAAACCATTTCACAATTTGTATCTGTTTAATTTCAACACTAATCCTCGGAAGTTGCTCAAGTGAACCAGAAATTCAGTTTCCTGTGGAAGTGGGTGTAAAACCTGAGAGTATTACCAAAGGATTCAATGGTAATTACTACGTGACAATCATGAATGGTAAAGTAGATGGTGATGGAGAAGTTGTTGAAATTTCAAGTAATGGGGTAAAGACGTTTGCCACAGGCTTTGATGAGCCAAAGGGGATTGTCTTTCTTGATAACCATTTATATTTTTCAGATTTAACTAAGGTTTGGAAAGTGGACAAAGACGGCAATGCTACTATTTTTGTACAAAAAGAGAATTTCCCAGAAGAGGTTTTGTACCTAAATGATGTCTCTTTAGACGCAAGTAGCAAAGGGATATTTGTAGCCGACATGGGTGCCACTCAATATATGAGAGACGAAAACAACGACCTTTGGCCACTGGATAGCGAGGAAGCGAAACTAGTACCTGCTTTGGGGCGAATTTATCATATTGATTTGCAAGGGCAAGTTAGCATAGCACAAGACACATCTTCATTGATGCTCAATCCTAATGGCGTAGGGATCGACAATAATGGCGAAATTATGGTAAGTGGTTTTTTCTTAGGTAATTTTTTGGTGAAAAAAGATGGAGTTTTAACACCACTTAAAGGTCAGTTTCGTGGGGCAGATGCTGTAGAACAAGACAGCAAAGGCAATTATTACGTTAGTAGCTGGGTTGCAGGGACTGTATGGAAAATAGACGGCAAAACTGAAGAAGCTACAGTACTAATAAAAGACCTCAAGTCAGCCGCCGACTTCTACTTGGAAGAAGACAAAGGTCGACTTTTATTGCCAGATATGATGGCAGGAAAAATTTATTCAGTGGCCATCAACCAGTAATGAACATAGGTAAGCCGAACGTATATTAAACTATTCACTAAGTAAATAAAAATTGTACAATGAGTCCATTTCATTATGCATTTAAGATAAAGGACATTGAGTCCACGCGAAAATTCTATATCAATATTTTGGGCTGCGAAGAAGGAAGGTCAACTGAGAATTGGATTGACTTTAATTTCTTTGGGAATCAACTCTCAGCCCATTTAAGCAAAAATATTCCAGAGCTTGATTTTTGCGGAAAGGTAGACGGCATCAGTGTACCCATACCACATTTTGGATGCCTTTTAGAAATATCAGAATTTAAAAGAATACAGCAAAGACTCGAAGCCGAAAACATAGACTTTGTGGTAAAACCTCAAGTAAGATATGAAGGTAAAGTGGGAGAACAATTAACAATGTTTGTTTTTGACTTTAGCGGAAACCCAATTGAATTCAAGTCATATTCAAATAACCAGGAAGTATTTTTGGCTTAGGAGAGGCGAAAGTAAAACGGAAAAAAATAGCACACTTGACTTTTGAAGAGAATAAAGCCTTTTGTCTTTATTTCTAAGTTTAAATGTTTTTACATCTATAATAGGCTCAATAAAATAAACTAGGAATAAAAATGGCACAAAAATCTACTCTGGGAAAAGGAATTTTATTGTTTATTGCTGGCTTAGTAGCATTGGCAGGAACGAGTTATCTTTTAAACGATAAAGTAACTTTTCTCATTAATTCAACCACGGTTCAAGGAACTGTTATAGAACTAAAGTCTCAACAAAGTAGAAAAACAACTTATTACTATCCTATCATCTCATTCAGTGCGGAAGATGGAACAGATTATACTTTCACTGCGGAAACTGGCACCTCTGCTGCATTTGATTTTGCCGTAGGCGACAAGGTTAGCGTAAGGTACGACAAGGTATCTCCACATATAGCCCGAGTCAATAGTTTTATGGAGCTATGGGGCTTAGCTTCAGCTTTGATGGTGATGAGTTTTGTACTTATATTGGTAGGCGGAAATATCCTTTTCCAAATTTTAAGAAAATCAAAGTCCAAATGAAACTAAGCTTCCTATCATTACTCTTTCTTTCCACAATTTCACTTTGCTCTTTTAAAAGCAAAGAGGTTTCCTCAGCCGATGTAGTTATCTATGGAGGTACCTCAGCTGGTGTCGCTGCAGCAATTGAAACTGCTCGAATGGGTAAATCGGTCATACTTATTGAACCCACAAATCGTCTTGGTGGCCTTACAACAGGTGGTCTTGGACAAACTGACATTGGGAACAAGCAGGTCATTGGTGGTATTTCTCGTGAGTTTTACCAAAACATTAGAAAATACTATGCAGAACCGTCAAATTGGGTTTGGCAAAATAGATCAGAATATAAAGATGGCGGACAAACTAAAACCGCTAAAAATGAAGATGCCATGTGGACTTTTGAGCCTTCTGTTGCTTTGAAAGTTTTTCATTCCATGATCAAGGATCTCGATATCAAAGTAGTTTATCTCCAAAGACTTGACAGATCAATACCCATTCAAAAAAGTAAGAATGCAATCAATTTCATTACCACGGAATCTGGTAATAAGTATTATGGTAAAATGTTTATTGATGCGACTTATGAAGGTGATCTTCTCGCTGCGGCCGGAGTAAGCTACACTGTAGGTAGAGAGTCAAATGCCCAATACGGCGAATCTCTAAACGGAGTTCAAGCCAATATTACAAGCCCTACCCTATCTGGAGGCGTTTCAGCGAATGGGCGTCACCATAACTTTGTTCCTGGAGTTGACCCTTACCAAAAAGCAGGTGACCCATCTTCTGGTCTGCTACCTGGAATCAATTCTACAGTTGGTGAAGATGGAAGCGGCGATAAACATATTCAGGCATATTGCTTTAGAATGTGTCTCACTGACCATCCTGAGAACAGGATTCCTTTTGAAAAACCTAAAAACTATGATGAACAGCAATATGAATTGTTATTCAGAAATTATGAAGCGGGATACAATAGAGTGCCATGGATAAGAGGCGATATGCCCAACAGAAAAACAGACATGAACAACAGAGATGCCGTGTCTACCGATTTTATTGGGCAAAATTATACCTATCCCGAAGCCAGTTACCAAGAACGAGAACGTATTATTGAAAACCATCGCTCCTATCAGCAAGGCTTAATGTGGACTTTGGCAAATCACCCTCGAATACCAATCGATATAAGAAATGAAGTTTCCAGATGGGGAACTGCAAAAGATGAATTTGAAAGAGCAGATGGCTGGCAGCAACAACTCTACATTCGTGAAGCAAGAAGAATGTTAAGCGATGTAGTGATGAATCAAAAACACTGCGAAAGTATTGAAACTGTCTCAGATGCAGTTGGAATGGCGGCCTATGGCATGGATTCTCACCACACACAACGATATGTAACTGCAAATGGTGAAGCTGCCAACGAAGGAAATGTAGAGGCTCATGTAAAATCACCTTTCCCTGTGAGTTACCGCTCTATCGTGCCTAAGAAAGAAGAATGCACCAATTTACTCGTTCCGGTTTGCTTAAGTGCCACGCACATCGCATTTGGATCTATTCGAATGGAACCAGTTTTTATGGTACTTGGACAAAGTTCTGCGGTAATAGCCAGCCTCGCCATTGACGAAAAAAAAGCTGTACAAGATTTATCATATGTCAAGCTAAGGAAAACCTTGCTTGAGAAAGGCCAGGTTTTGAAATAGTCTATTCATTTATAAAATGTTACGAATTATACTTCCCCATTTCAAAAATTATTAAATGCTAAAACAACTAAGCATTTTACTACTTGTCATTATGGCCTTCACTTCTTGTAGCTCAAGTGAAACAAGTAATCAAGAGGACGGACGCTGTGTGACTTTACAAAGAAATGACACTTTGTCGCTAAGCAAAGAAATTGCCGACATCAGTGAAAAAATGGATTCTCTCACGGGAGTTTATGTGCTAGAAGACGGTAGTAATTCTATGGTTGTAAGGGCATGGCTCACCGAATACGCAGAAGAAACCATCGACATTCAATATTTCATTTTTTCGATGGATAATGTGGGACTCATCGCTTGTGACTACCTTATAAGAGCAGCAGACCGAGGAGTTAAAATAAGAATAATTGTCGATGACATTATGGTGGATGCCGAACTTGAAGATATCCTAACCTTTAATTCTCATGAAAACATAGAAGTCAAGATTTACAATCCTGGAGTCAATCTTGGCAAGAATATCTTTTGTAAAATCAAGAAATTTACAACGGATTTTAGAGGTGCAAACCAGCGGATGCATAACAAAACATTTACTGTAGATGGCAAAATTGTGATCACAGGTGGTAGAAATATTGCCGATGAATACTTTGATTACGATCACGAATACAACTTCCGAGATAGAGACATCATCTTACTTGGCAAAGCCTCTGAGAAGGTAAATAAGTCATTTGAAGAGTTTTGGAATAGCTCATTGAGTAAGAACATAACCGACGTAATCGACGAAGATACAAACAAAGTTTATCTCGAAAACAGATTCGACAAGCTTCATGATTATGCTTGTAACATCAATAATTTTTGGCCTCAAATAAGAGAAAGGATTTCAAATTTACCCACCGCATTCAATGTTATCAAAAACTCTGGTGATTTGGTATGGCTCAGCGATGTTGATTTCATTACAGATTTACCCGGCAAAAATGATGGAAAAAGCGGCTTGGCTGGCGGCGGGGCCTCTACTGATGCCTTGATAGAACTTATCAAAAATGCCAAATCATCCATTGATATTCAGTCACCCTATTTAGTTACTACAGAGCTAAGTCGCAACTTATTTAAAGACGCCGTAGCACGAGGAGTAAAAATAAGAATCTTAACGAATAGCCTTGCCTCTACCGATAATGTAGAAGCTTTTAGCGGCTATCAAAAAGACAGAAAGAAACTATTAAAAACAGGAGTTCGTATCTTCGAGTTTCGCCCAGATGCCGCCGAAAGAACGAAAATAATGACTGGCGAACTGCAAGAGACATTGGAACATAAACCAATATTTGGACTACATGCAAAGTCAATGGTTATAGACAAAAACACAACTGTCATTGGCACCTTCAATCTTGATCCGCGTAGTGCAAACTTGAACACCGAATGCATTGTTATTGTCCCATCTAAAAAAGTGGCAAAAAGAGTGCTAGACGGAATGGAAGAAGAGTTTAGTCCTGGCAATTCTTGGGAAACAACTTTAAGCTATAATCCCGACTCAGAAGTCAACAACATGAAACGGATTAAAACTTGGACGAGAAAAGTTATTCCTAAAGAGATTTTGTAACTGCCAAAAGAAATCAACTTCAACTCAAAAAGCTATAAGCCCAATAAATCAGCAACAATTGAATTGGTAATCGAATAAAGGTAGGAATAGTGTTTTTGCCTTTACTTTTAGTTTTTTGGTAATGATAAAAATTGGCAGGAAAAACGGCAATTAGCAAGGCGATGATCCCTAAAGCAGCAAAATGCCGAGTAGCACTAAAGAGTAACATGATTCCCAGTGCTATTTCAATAACACCTACAAGGATATTCACTTTTTCGGGATAAGGTACCCACTTTGGCGTAATTTTAAGAAAGAAATGAGGTATTCGAAAATGACTAATTCCTGCGAAAATATAAGCTGCCGCCATGGCAATGAGAGAAATTAGTTTGATCGTCGACATAGGCTAAAAGTAATTATTAAAATGCAAAAACAGAACAGCTTACTCAAGAGCTATAAAATTAGTACCTAGTTGTTAGTGACTATAAAGTGAGCCAAAATGCATTTTCCTATTAAATCAACATACCTCTTTCGTCCGTGAATAATGGCTCATCCTTTCCTCACTTTTATTAATTAGCATTTCCCTTTAGCACTCTAATCTTTCCAGCAGGTCAATAAAGCCAAACAAATACCAAAAGACCAATTTTCTCATTATAGCTGAAAATGAATTTCCTATCTTTGCAAATTAATAAAATAGACCTCGTTTTAGTAGATGAAGATTTCGTACAAAGGACTTAAGCAACTCATTGATTTTCAGTATTCACCAGCCGAATTGGATGTCATATTAACCAATACTGGCTTAGAAGTAGAAGGTATTGAGGAAAAATTCGCGGTACCAGGTGGACTTTTGGGTTTGGTAATAGGTGAAGTAAAGTCCTGCTTGCCTCATCCTAATGCGGATAAGCTAAAATTGACGAAAGTTGACATAGGTCAGTCACAATTGCTTGATATCGTATGTGGTGCTCCCAACGTTGCCGAAGGTCAAAAAGTTGTGGTTGCGACTGTAGGTGCCAAGCTTTACCCAAGCGAAGGGGATGCTTTTGAAATAAAAAAATCTAAAATTAGAGGTGAAGTATCGGAGGGAATGCTCTGTGCTGAAGATGAAATTGGTCTTGGAAAAGGACATGCAGGTATCTTGGTTTTGGATACTCCACTTGCAAACGGTACTCCTGCTGCGAGTTACTTCAACTTAGAATCTGATTACGTTATAGAAATAGGCCTTACACCTAACCGTACTGATGGAGCGTCACATTTTGGTGTGGCTAGAGATATCAAAGCGATTAATGGTAAGGAGATAAACCTACCTAATGTTGAAGGCTTCAAAACAGGAAACACAAAAACTAGCATCAAACTCAATGTTGTAGACACAGCAGCTTGTCCAAGATTCTGTGGATTGGAGATCAACAATATTACTGTTCAACCTTCGCCAGACTGGCTTAAAGTGTTTTTGCAAAATATTGGAGTAAACTCAATCAATAACATAGTTGATATCACGAACTACATCTGTCACTTTGTAGGGCAACCAATGCATATTTTTGATGCGGATAAAATTCGCGGAAAGGAAGTCATTATACAAAAACCAAAAGAAGGAACCATTGTAAAAACACTCGATGGCATTGAAAGAAAATTATCTGGAGACGAATTGGCAATCTGTGATGCAGAAGGGCCAATGGCAATTGCCGGAGTTTTTGGTGGTGAAGGATCTGGAGTAAGTGCTACAACAAAAAATATATTTTTAGAAGTTGCCTACTTCAATCCGGATGATATACGAAGAGCCGCAACTAATCATTCTCTTAAGACTGATGCCTCATTTAGATACGAAAGAGGTACAGATCCTAATATGCCTCCATATGCTATTAAGTTGGCTACAAGCTTAATCCAAGAACTTGCTGGTGGAGATATTTGCGATACGCTTTATGATATTTACTCTAAGCCAATAGAAGCTCATAATGTTAGCCTTAAACTGAAAAATGTAGATAGGTTAATTGGTAAAACTGTTCACAAGGAAAAAGTACTCGATATTTTAGAATCTCTTGACATAGAGGTACTATCAATTGAGGATGGACTTTTAGAATTAGCTGTACCAGCTTATAGAGTAGATGTAACTCGTGAGGCTGACGTAATTGAGGAGATTTTAAGAATCTATGGTTTTGACCAAATAGAAGAATCAGAACATTTGTCTTCTTCTTTCCTTTCATCTTTCCCTATAGTAACTAGCGAAGATCAACAATCCAAGGTTTCACAATTATTGGCTGCCAATGGTTTTAATGAAATCCAAACTCTATCAATTGTAAAACCTTCTCAGAACCAGATTTTGGAACCTGATGAAAAAACAACGGTAAAGTTACTTAATCCCTTGAACGAAGATTTGTCAGAAATGAGAAATAGCTTGGTTTTTTCAGGAATGGAGTGCCTAGCCTACAACATTAATAGAAGACAAAAAGACTTAAAGCTTTTTGAGTTTGGAAGAGTTTATTTCAAAACTGAAACTGAAGAAAGTGTTAAGTATAGCGACAAGCAAGTGCTCGGGTTGTGGATTACTGGAAACAAAAAAGCTGAGACTTGGTATGAGAATTCTAAGCCAGTTGAGTTTTTTGACCTAAAAAAATACGTTGAAAAACTATTGGCTAGTATGAGATGCTCAGCAACTGGTCAGGATGACGCCGACAGCGATAGGTTTGAATTTGGCATTACTTACAAGCTCAATAATAAAGCAGTTGCTGTTGTTGGTAAAGTAAGAAAAGGTTTACTCAAGAAAAGCGATGTAAAACAAGATGTTTACTATGCTGAAATAGACTGGGCATACCTTTTGAAAAAATATAGCCCGGAAGTCACTTTTAAGGAGATTTCAAAATTCCCCGAAGTACGAAGAGACCTTAGTTTGCTAATGAATAAAGCAACTCAGTTTAGCCAAGTAACTCAGGTGGCTCAGAAAACCGAGAGAAAGCTTCTTAAAGAGGTAAACGTATTTGATGTTTATGAAGGTGATAAGATTGGAGCTGATCAAAAATCATATTCAGTTAGTTTTATACTTCAGGATGCTGAAAAAACATTAAATGATAAGGTTATAGACAAGACTATGCAACGACTTATTTCATCATTTGAAAACGAGTTAGGTGCAATAGTTCGTAGATAATAATATGGCTAGTTCTCTTTCATCATATACCCAAGAAAATGCCCTACTTTTTGCGAAGCTACATGAGCTTAATTCAAAAATGCAGGTACTTGTAAAGGATAAAGAAATTTCTCAGCAGAGAATTCAAGGACTTGAATTTAACATTGACAAACTAGTTGCTGAAAACGAAAGCCTTCAAAAACAGCTAAATCAAGCTAACAGAGAGATTCAAAGCATTCAAAAAAGCACTAAAAACATCAATGCCCTAGAAAAACAAAATTTTAGTATTAGAAATAAAATCGCTAAAATTGCAACAGATATTGATAGTCAGGAGGTAAGTGAAGAGAATTGGAGAGAATTGATAGAAACACTAATTGTAGAGATTGATCATTGTATCGATCAGCTACAATAATAAATATATCGTATTGCATTTATGAGCGTTAATAAGTCTAAAGTCAACTTAAATATTGGAGGGAATCATCTTCCTTTTGTTGTCCCTGAGGCTCATGAACCCTTATATCGTAAAGCCGAAGAGATGATTAACAAGCAAATGGCAAAGCTTCAAAATCAATACGGCGACCGAGCAAAAGCTGAAGAACTGCAAGGTATTATAGCAGTTGAAGCTTTGGTGGATGCAATACAAGCACAAGAGAATTACGAAAAACTGCAAAAAGAAATCACCTCACAAGTGGATCAACTAGCAGCTAAGTTGCTCTAAATCTATCTTCTACTTACTGGACAATTGATATCTGAAAATTTATTTTTCACCAACACCTAATTGTCCCCTATGACAACAATAATATACATTATCCTCGCTGCTCTAGTTAGCTTAGCTGTAGGATTTTTGGTAGGCAAAAGCATAACCCAAAAGAATCAAAAAAATCAAGTAGAAGAAGCAGAAAAGCAAGCACAACTCATTATTAAAGACGCTCAGTCAAATGCAGAAAGTATCAAAAGAGACAAGATGCTTGAAGCAAAAGAGAACTTTATTAAATTGAAAGCTGAATTTGAAGAAGAGTCAAATCGTAAGAAAAACATCATTATTCAAAATGAGCAGAAAGTAAAACAACTGCAGCAGTCGGCATCTCAATTAATGGAGAAAAGCAAAAGAGAAGAAGCGGACTTAGAAAAACAAAAAGAAAAAGTACAAGACCATTTAGAGATTCTTGCCAAGAGAAAAGACGAAGTAGAAAAACTTCACCAACAGCAAGTAACTCAATTGGAGAAAGTAGCTAACCTTACAGCCGATCAGGCCAAAGAACAACTTGTAGAAGCCTTGAAAGCTGAAGCAGCTTCAAATGCATCTTCCTATATCAAACAAACGATAGAAGAAGCTAAACTTACAGCAACTAAAGAAGCGAAGAAGATTGTTATTGGTACTATCCAGCGTACGGCTGCTGAGCAAGCAATTGAAAACTGTGTATCTGTTTTCAACCTTGAGAGCGACGAAATCAAAGGAAAGATAATTGGTAGAGAGGGAAGGAACATTAGAGCTTTAGAAGCCGCTACAGGTGCTGAGATCATCGTTGATGACACTCCCGAAGCAATTGTAATCTCAAGTTTTGACCCAGTACGTAGAGAAGTTACAAGACTTGCTCTTCACAGACTTGTTCAAGATGGCCGTATTCACCCTGCTCGTATTGAAGAAGTGGTGAACAAAACCATGAAAGACATCAATAATGAGATTGTTGAAATTGGAGAGAGAGCAGTAATTGACCTTGGCATTCACGGATTGCATCCTGAGTTAATAAAGTTAGTAGGTAGAATGCGTTTCCGTTCTTCTTATGGTCAAAACCTATTGCAACACTCAAGAGAGGTTGCAAAACTTACGGCAACCATGGCGGCAGAGATGGGCTTAAATGTGAAGCTTGCTAAAAGGGCTGGATTACTTCACGATATTGGTAAAGTGTATCACGAAGAAAGTGACCTTCCACACGCATTGTTAGGAATGGAGCTTGCCAAAAAATACAAAGAGAACGCGGAAGTATGTAATGCAATTGGTGCTCACCACGATGAGATTGAGATGAAATATTTGATCTCCCCTATTGTACAAGTATGTGATGCAATCTCAGGATCGAGACCAGGTGCCCGTCGTGAAATGATGGAATCTTATGTACAAAGATTGAGAGACTTAGAAGATCTTGCACTTAGCTATAGTGGTGTTGAAAAATGTTACGCTATACAAGCGGGTAGAGAATTAAGGGTAATTGTTGATTCTGATAAGACAACCGATGATGCTGCAAATCAGTTATCGTTTGACATCTCTCAGAAAATAGAAAAAGAGATGCAATACCCTGGACAAGTGAAAGTTACAGTCATTCGTGAAATGAGAAGTGTGGCTTACGCAAAATAATTTCAAATGTTAATAGAATGCTAAAGCACCCTTTTTGGGTGCTTTTTCGTTTATACCAAACAACCTTTTTACATTTACATACATCTAAAAAGCAAGCAACATAAATTACAACCTTAAAACACATATCACCATGAAAAAGCTATTTTCGATATTCGCAGCCTCAATTATTTTTCTTTCATGTTCTGGACCGCAAGGCCCCATTGGTCCACAAGGGCCCGAAGGTATCCCTGGCCTTGATGGAGGACTAGAATACGCCAAAGCATTTGAAGTAGTCGCAGACTTTACACAAGCCAATGGTTACGGATTTGTAGAAGAGTACGGCTTTGATGTTTTCCCTGCCGATGTACCTTTAATCTACATGATTTGGGACGTACTTGAAAACGGTACAGAAGTATGGAGACCATTGCCACAATCTGCCTATTTATCCCAAGGAATTCTTACTTACAATTTTGACTTTACTGATACTGACGTTTCTATTTTTATGGACGGGACTGTTAATGATTTCGGTACACTATCCGAAGCTTACCGAATAGGACAAACTTTTAGAGTCGTTGTTGTACCAGCTGAGTTTTTAGCTGGAGGAAGAATGGACTTAACATACGAAGGAGTTACAAAAGCATTTAATATCAAAGAATCTGATTTCAAAAAGCATCCAAAAGCTACGAAGTAAGGATTCGCAACATCTAGCATAATATTTTTAAGGCTTACTCTGTAAGCCTTTTTTTTGTCTATAAATCTATAGAAACTTAGCAACTAATTGAGGCAATGGGATTAAAAGCTAGTATTTTTACATAAACCTATTGCTAAAGCTATCTTATGAAGTTCAAATCGTTAATATTTTTATTCATCCCTTTTCTTTCATTTGCCCAACAAGAGTATTCACTCCCCCTTTTTGTTATTGATACCGAGGGGAAAACGATCGTAGATGAACCCAAAGTGATGGCTAAACTGAAAGTTATTGATAATGGCAAGAATAAGCCAACTGATATAGCAAACGAGTACGATGGTTTTATTGGTATCGAATTTAGAGGTTCAAGCTCACAAGGATTCCCAAAAAAACCTTTTGGTTTTGAGACATGGGATAAGGATGGCGAAGATATGGAAGCTTCATTTTTTGGCTGGCCACCTGAAGAAGATTGGATCTTATATCCTTCCTACAATGAAAAGAGTATGATTCATAATGTGCTCAGTATGAGGCTTGCAAACGAAATGGGCATGTATGCCAGTAGAACCAAATATGTTGAAGTTTTTGTAAATGGCTCTTATGAAGGCGTATATGTTCTCATGGAAAAAATTAAAAAAAGTGATGGCAGGGTTGATATTAACAAACTGAAAGAAGATGAAGAATCCGGAGAAGATCTTACTGGAGGCTACATTATCAAAATAGACAAGGCTACAGGAAGTAATATAGGGTCATGGCAATCTAGCTTTCTCAACCCACCTTCTAGCTCAAATCGCAGTTATTATTTATACGAATACCCATCAGATATAACTGAAACTCAGAAGTCCTACATCCGGAAATACTTTCAGGATTTTGAAATTGTAATGAGTGGTAATACGCTTGGTGATTCCACTTCTGGTTATCATAAATATATAGACCCCGAGAGTTTCATTAAGTACATTTTGATTAATGAAGTCTCCAAAAATGTGGATGGCTATAGAATAAGTACTTATCTACACAAAGATAAAAACGGCAAACTAAAAGCTGGGCCAGTTTGGGATTACGACATCGCCTATGGGAATGCAAATTATTGTGAAGGAGACAAACCTCAAGGTTGGGCTTATAGGTTCAACAACGTATGTACTCAGGACAATTGGCTTGTGCCATTTTGGTGGGAAAAGTTAATTACCGAACCCGCATTTAGAAAAGCATTTCACAAAGAATATAGGCTTCAGCGAGATAATGGAATCTTGAAGACCGAAAACATAATGGCACTGATTGACGAAAATGCTAACGAAATAAAAGATGCCCAACTAAGGAATTACACCAGATGGAAAATCTTAGGTCAGTACGTTTGGCCACAACCTGAACCCATTCCAACAACTTGGCAAGGAGAAGTGAATGAACTAAAAGAATGGCTTACAAAAAGGCTCGCATGGTTAGATGCAAATATTACCGCCGAAGATGCTCCCTTAAATATCATTGAGATTGAGAGTTCTCAATTTGTTACCTACCCCAACCCTTTCGTAAATCAGCTTAATCTAAAGCTAAAAGCCAAAGAAAATGCAGAAGTCAACCTTAGCCTAATTAATAGCAGAGGAAAAGAGATTTGGAGCGAAAAAAGAAACATATTTAAAGGACAAAACGAATTAAGCATTGTACCCAATATATCAGTAAGTCAACAATTACTAATATTAAAAGTTAGTACAGAAGGGCAAGTGCTTACCAAAAGGGTGATTAGAAATTAATAATCCCAAACTCTAAATATTTTGATAAAAGAATAAGATAAACATAGGATGAAAATAGGAATTATAAGAGAAGAGAAAAACCCACCAGATAGCAGAGTTACTTTAAGCCCAAGACATTGTAAAATGCTCTTAGATCAGGGCTTTGATTTAGTGGTGCAACCTTCACAAGTACGCTGCTTCCCCGATGAATATTACAAAGCACTTGGCATTCCTCTTGCTGAAGATTTGAGCGATAGGGATATCATGATTGGAGTAAAAGAGGTTCCAATAGAATCCTTAATTCCAAATAAGACCTATTTCTTCTTCTCACATACTATAAAAGCACAATCTTATAATCAACCATTACTAAAGGCTGTTGTTGACAAAAACATCACCTTGATGGATTATGAAGTCTTAACAAATGAACGAAATGCACGAGTGATTGCCTTTGGGAAATTTGCAGGAATGGTAGGTGCCCACAATGCACTCTGGACATACAGTAAAAAAACGGGGGAATTTGAATTGCCACGCATGAAAGACTTGTATGATTACAAAGCAGCAAAAGAGGTTTATTCCAAAATTCAATTCCCAAATATTAAAGTTGTTCTTACTGGAACAGGGCGTGTAGCTCAAGGTGCTGCTATGGTTTTAAATGACATGGGTTTTACCAAAGTACGACCAATAGATTATGTAAAAAAGGAATTTGACAAACCCGTTTACACCCAACTAAACAGCTTCTTTTATGCTAAAAGGAAGGACGGAGAAGTATTTGATGAAGTTTTAGATTTTTATAAAAATCCACAAGATTACGATTCTGACTTCGAGCATTTTTTGCCAATGACCGATATCATGATCAACGGGATTTATTGGGATAATGCAGCTCCCGCTTTTTTCACTTTGGAACAGATGGCAAGTCCAGAATTCAATATCAAAGTGATTGCAGATGTAACTTGTGACATTGCACCAGTGAGCTCTATTCCATCTACACTACGAGCGTCAACCATTCCAGACCCAGTTTTCGGTTTTGATCCCCAAAGCCAAAGCGAAGTAGATGCATTTCAAGAGAATTCAATAGACATGATGACCGTGGACAATTTACCAAATGAATTGCCCAGAGACGCATCAGAAGCTTTCGGAGATATGTTTATAGAACATGTTCTTCCCGAATTACAAAAAGAGCAAAGTGAAATGCTTAACAAAGCAACTATTGCGACAAAGAAAGATCTGGGACCTCACTTTGAGTATTTAAGGGGGTATTTAGAAGGGAAATAATTGTAAAGTCTGAGGAGTATCTAATACAACTAACTCAGGCTTTTCAACCTATCCACCATCATTCCAACCCCAACAGTGGCTGGTTCAATAATACAGGTAAGGTTACGAACTGCCCCACTCAATTGGGGATTTACCTTATCTATTAAGAACTTTTGACAATGGATTGGTGCGTAAGAAATTAATCCTGCTGCAGGGTATACTTGCAAACTTGTTCCTATCACCGCAAAAATATCAGCTTCTGATGCAATGGCTGCAGCAGATTCTATCATCGGTACTTGCTCTCCAAACCAAACTATATGAGGCCTCAACTGCCCGCCATCTGCTGCTAAATCACCCATATGTATAGGTTTAGCACCTATATCAGATATCAAGTTTTCATTCAAAACACTTCTAACTTTGGTGAGTTCTCCATGCAAATGAAGGACATTGTTACTTCCCGCTCGTTCGTGCAGGTTATCTACGTTTTGAGTAATAATGTAAACTTCAAAATCTTTCTCTAGGTCTGCCAAAGCAATGTGAGCAGCGTTTGGCTTAGCTTGGCTAGCATCTAATCTTCGCTGATTATAAAACCTTAACACTAATTCAGGGTTTCTGATCCAAGCTTCAGGAGTTGCTACATCTTCAACTCGATGATTTTCCCAAAGTCCATCAGAATCTCTAAAAGTTCTCAATCCGCTTTCGGCACTGATTCCTGCCCCAGTGAGTACAACTAGTTTCTTTTTCGGCATTTAATGAAGTATTTCTATTTGAAAACTAGGGAGTGAAAATAAAAAAATCGAGTTAATTTCTCAACTCGATTTCTAATTCTACATTATTATTTGATTAACCATCGGCAAGTTTAAGACATTGCTCAAGTGTTAACTCAGAAGGCTCTTGATCCTTAGGAATTTTCACATTTCGCTTGCCTACTTTGATATAAGGACCGTAACGACCATTTAAAACTTGAACTTTATCATTTTCGGGGAAAACCTTAATGGTCTTCTTTGCTTCCTCTTCAATCTTTTCATCAATGAGTTCTTCAACTCTTTTTTGATCAATTGTAAGTGGATCTTCCTTTTTGATATTGATAAAGAGTTTTCCAAATTTGATATAAGGGCCAAATCTTCCTTTACCAATAATCACAGGTTCATCCTTGTAACTTTCCATGTCACGAGGTAATGCACTTGATGGATCTTTTCTTTTTATTTCTATAATTTCAATCGCCCTTTCAAGATTTACAGAGAATGGGTCCTCCCCTTTTTCAAGGTTGAAGTATTTTCCATTGTGTAATATGTAAGGACCATATCGACCTTCGTTAACCACAAGAGCATGATCTTCGTAAATCCCCAGTTCTAATGGAAGTTTTGGCCCCTTTAAAATTGCCAAGGCTTCTTCAAAAGTTACATTACCAATCAGTGTTCCTTTTTTCAAACTTACAAACTCAGGTTTGTCCTCATCCGTTACTTCGCCTACTTGTAAATAAGGTCCATATTTACCAATTTTTGCAAATACTTTCTTTCCTGTATCAGGATCAATTCCCAATTCATTGGCATTTGTACGCTCCGCTTCCGTTCCTTCTGCCTCGTCAATTTTCTTATGAAAATCACCGTAAAAACTGGTGATCATTTTTTGCCATGTAAGCTTGCCATCAGCAACATCGTCAAACTCCCCTTCTACTTTGGCAGTAAAGGAATAATCCAAAACCTCATTGAAGTTTTCTGTCAAATAATCATTGACAATCACTCCTGTATTGGTAGGAAAAAGTTTACTCTTTTCTGAGCCAAAATTCTCCTTTCCGTGGTTAGGCTTAACCGCCCCACCCTTCAACACATATTCCTTATAGTCTCTTGGCTGACCTTCTCTGTCTTCTTTTATTACATAATTTCTTTTGATAATCGTTGAGATTGTAGGTGCGTAAGTTGAAGGTCTACCAATACCCAATTCTTCCAATTTCTTTACCAAACTCGCTTCCGTGTATCTCGCAGGAGGACGACTGTAACGCTCCGTCGCTTTCATTTCTTGTAAGTCAAGAATTTGACCAACTTTCAATGGTGGAAGCATGTCTTTGTTTTCCTCATCTTCGTCATCAGTAGACTCAAGGTAAACTTTCAAAAATCCCTCAAACTTGATTACCTCACCGCTAGCAGTAAGTTCTTCTTTTCTATTACTTATTCCTACTTTAGCAATGGTACGCTCTATCTGAGCATCAGCCATTTGAGAAGCAATTGAACGTTTCCAAATTAATTCATAAAGCCTTTGCAAGTTTCTATCTCCACCTATACTTTGTGTAGAAAAATCAGTTGGTCTTATGGCTTCGTGAGCTTCTTGTGCTCCTGCATTTTTTGTTTTATAAACTCTAGTTTCTACAAACTCCTCTCCATATGCTGAGGTAATTTGAGCCGATGCAGCATTAATTGCATCCTGAGATAGATTCGTAGAATCCGTTCTCATATAAGTGATCTTACCTGCTTCGTATAGCTTTTGGGCTACTGTCATTGTTTGTGAAACAGAAAAACCCATTTTCCTCGAAGCTTCTTGCTGAAGTGTGGAAGTAGTAAAAGGTGCTGCTGGCTTTCTTTTAGAAGGCTTAACCTCTAAGTTATTGATTTTGAATTCACCTTTAAGGCAATCATTCAAAAAGTCTTGAGCTTCTTCTTCAGTCGCAAAGTTTTTAGGAAGCTCTGCTCTTAATATTTTACCTTTTTCAACTTCGAAAAGGGCAACTATTTTAAATGATGAAACACTTTCGTGAGCTTCTATTTCTCTTTCTCTTTCAACAATTATTCTTACCGCTACACTTTGTACTCTACCGGCAGAGAGGTTTCTTACACCACCACCAAGTCTAATTTTTTTCCAAAGTACTGGAGACAACTGAAAACCTACTAGCCTATCAAGGATTCTTCTTGCTTGCTGTGCATTTACAAGATCAATATCAATTACCCTTGGGCTTTCTATTGCTTTGGTTATTGCATTTTTTGTAATCTCTCTAAAGACAATCCTTTTAGTATCGTCGGGCAAACCCAAGGCTTCTTTTAAGTGCCAAGAAATAGCTTCTCCCTCGCGGTCATCATCAGTCGCGAGCCACACTTCTGCTCCTTTTGCGAACTTCTTAAGCTCAGTTACTACTTTCTTCTTATCTGCAGATACTTCGTATTTTGGTTCAAAATTATTATCAACATCAACGCCAAGTTCTTTTCCTGGCAAATCGCGGATGTGTCCATAACTCGACTTCACAACAAAGTCTTTTCCCAAATACCCTTCAATGGTTTTGGCCTTTGCTGGGGACTCCACAATAACTAAATTCTTAGACATATATCTTTATTTTCGAAAATTCAACGGCGTAAAACTAATCACATTATTAAGTCTTAACTAAAAAATATGTTTTAAACTCTACCTCTCCACTTTGTAAACAGTCATAAAAGATGCCAAAATGACACCCTCTTTGGGCAAAGAAGGCTAATTTCTATCAAAAAACATGAGGTTGCGATCTATTTCCTTTTAAACTGTGTTCATAAATATACTAATGAGAACAATGTTTTATTAGAAGGTTTTGCTTGGAATTTATATTTTTGTGAACATTTAGCAAGAAACGCCTTCTACAATATTAAAGAATAGAATTTATGGCTTCAAAAGTTTTTGATTTAGATATGATCAAAGAAGTTTATGCAAAACTTCCAGAAAAAATTGCAGCAGCTCGTAAAGCGGTTGGAAAACCACTTACCTTATCCGAAAAAATATTATACACTCATTTATGGGATGGCAAAGCTCAAGAAGCTTTCGAAAGAGGAAAGTCCTATGTGGATTTTGCACCGGATAGAGTTGCCATGCAAGATGCAACAGCTCAAATGGCTTTGCTTCAATTCATGCAAGCGAAAAAGAAGAAGGTTGCAGTTCCTACAACCGCTCACGCTGATCACTTAATCTTAGCAAAACTAGGAGCTGAAAAGGATTTACAGGATTCAGTAAACAAAAACAATGAAGTATTTAACTTCTTGAGTTCAGTTTGTGATAAATATGGTATTGGTTTCTGGAAACCAGGTGCTGGTATCATTCACCAAGTAGTTTTAGAAAACTATGCATTCCCTGGTGGAATGATGATAGGTACTGATTCTCACACTGTAAACGCTGGTGGATTAGGAATGGTAGCCATTGGAGTTGGTGGTGCAGATGCTGTTGATGTGATGGCCGGAATGGCATGGGAGTTAAAATTCCCAAAACTAATTGGAATTAAACTTACAGGAAAGCTTAGCGGCTGGACTTCTCCAAAAGATGTTATTCTTAAAGTTGCTGGTATTCTTACCGTAAAAGGTGGAACAGGTGCAATTGTAGAATATTTTGGAGACGGTGCTACTTCAATCTCGTGTACTGGAAAAGGAACAATATGTAACATGGGAGCTGAGATAGGTGCTACAACATCTACTTTTGGTTACGATGAATCAATGGAGCGTTATTTACGTGCTACTGACCGTAATGAAGTTGCAGATGCTGCCAATGTAGTAAAAGAGCACTTAACCGGTGATCCAGAAGTTTATGCTAATCCTGAGCAATACTTCGACGAGGTTATTGAAATAGATTTGAATACTTTGATGCCGCATATCAATGGACCATTTACTCCAGATTTGGATACTCCAGTATCTGAAATGGCTGTAAGAGCACAAAAAGAAGGATGGCCTACAAAAGTAGAATGGGGACTAATAGGTTCTTGTACTAACTCATCTTACGAAGATTTGTCGAGAGCTGCCTCAATTGCTAAACAAGCTGTAGATAAAGGGTTAAAAACAAAAGCTAAATTTGGTATCAATCCAGGTTCAGAGACTGTAAGATTTACTGCAGATAGAGATGGAATACTTGAAGTATTTACAAATCTTGATGCAACAATATTCACTAATGCTTGTGGACCTTGTATAGGACAATGGGAAAGAGTAGGTGAAGATAAAACTGCTAAGAATACTATTGTTCACTCATTCAATAGAAACTTCGCAAAAAGAGCCGATGGCAACCCAAATACGCACGCATTTGTAACATCACCTGAAATGGTTGCTGCAATTGCAATATCTGGAAATCTTGGTTTCAACCCATTGAAAGACAAATTGATCAACGATAAAGGAGAAGAAGTAATGCTTGATGAGCCTACAGGTCTTGAGCTACCTCCAAAGGGATTCTCTGTTGGTGACAATGGATTCCAAGCTCCTGCAGAAGATGGAAGCGGAATCATAGTAAAGGTAAGTCCTGAGTCTGATAGACTTCAGCTTTTAACTCCATTTGAGCCATGGGATGGTAAAAATATAGAAGGTGCAAAACTTCTTATAAAGGCTTTCGGAAAATGCACTACTGACCACATATCAATGGCTGGACCTTGGTTAAAATACCGTGGACACCTTGACAATATATCAAACAACTGTTTGATTGGAGCAGTAAACGCATATAGCAAAGAAACCAATACTGTTAAGAATCAGCTTACCAATGAGTTTGGTGAAGTGCCTGCAACAGCAAGAGCATATAAAGCCGCTGGTATACCTTCAATTGTTGTTGGAGATCATAACTACGGTGAAGGTTCTTCTCGTGAGCATGCAGCAATGGAACCACGTCACTTAGGTGTAAAGGCCGTGATTGTTAAATCATTTGCTCGTATTCACGAAACCAACCTGAAAAAGCAAGGTATGCTTGGTTTGACTTTTGCAACCGAGTCTGACTACGATCTAATCCTAGAAAACGATACATTTAACTTTATCGATTTAGTTGATTTTGCTCCAGGAAAGCAATTGACACTAGAAGTTGTACATGCTGATGGTTCAAAGGACCTTGTTAAATTGAATCATACTTACAATGAAGCCCAGATCGACTGGTACAGAGCTGGATCAGCACTTAACTTGATTGCAAGACAGAATTCGTAATAATCAGAATTACTAAAAAAGCCTCCGATTCAATATGATTCGGAGGCTTTTTGCTTTTTACTATTTGGGCAACTATTATTTTCTTTTTTTAGTCGGTGGTACGTAATCAAAGCCGTTTTGAACCTTTAGGTTGTATTCAAAATACTCTAAAGCCCTATTTACATAATTGCGGTTAATTGCAACAAAGTAAGGCTTCTTACCATTTTTACGAACCAGTTTTGTGTCTACTTTATAGATTGTTCCCTCTGGATATTTCGAAATAAACTTCCTAGGGATACTTATTTTAAGCTGACTCGGAACACCCTGACCATCAATCGTTTCCAACCTCATTTTTCTCTGATTAGGCTCCAAAATTGCTTCGGCAAATACATCCAAAAAATGATTCTTGGAGAATTCAGGAACTGTGTCGATCAATGATAATTGCATATTGGTGTCTGAAATAATTGACTAAATTGAAAACAAAAATACAATTTTTAGCAAAAAGGAACAAAACTTTCAAATTAAGTGAGAGTAAATATTTTTCTGATGTATAAATTCATACCTTTGCGGAACTTTTGAAAGAGGTACTAAAGCAACAATGGCAGAAGTCAAAATATTTTCCGGAACAAATTCTCAATATTTAGCGAGTAAAGTAGCCACCTACTATGGTAAGGAGCTCGGCAAAATATCCATCACCAGATTCGCAGATAGTGAGATATCTGTCGCATTTGATGAGTCTGTACGTGGCTGTGATGTGTATTTAGTTCAAAGTACATTTCCAAATGCTGATAACATCATGGAGCTTTTGCTCATGATAGATGCAGCAAGGAGAGCTTCCGCACATTATGTGTGTGCAGTTATTCCTTATTTTGGGTATGCAAGACAAGACAGAAAAGATAGACCAAGAGTAGCTGTAGGTGCTAAATTAGTAGCCAACATGCTCACTGCTGCGGGGACAGACAGAATAATGACGCTGGACCTTCATGCTGGTCAAATTCAAGGATTTTTTGATATTCCTGTTGATCACTTGGAAGGAACCTCAATATTTGTTCCTTATCTAAAGACTCAGAATATTGAAAACTTGATCTTTGCTTCTCCTGATGTAGGAGGTGTGTCAAGAGTAAGAAAATTTGCTAGTTACTTTGATGCTGACATTGTAATATGTGATAAGCAAAGAAAAAAGGCAAACGAAATTTCCTCAATGCAACTCATTGGAGAGGTTGAAGGTGCAAATGTGGTATTGGTCGATGACTTGATAGACACAGGAGGAACAATGTGTAAAGCGGCAGAGCTCATTCTTGAAAAAGGAGCTAAGTCTGTGAGAGCATTCTGTACCCATCCAGTATTGTCTTACAATGCCCATGACAATATTCGTAATTCTGTATTAGAAGAACTGATCGTAACAGATACAATTCCGCTAAAACAACCAAACGAGAAAATCAAAATACTCTCTGTAGCTGAGCTATTTGGCAAAGCCATTGGCCGTATCAGAGACAATGATTCCATAAGTACTTTATTTATTAATTACCAACAAAAAATAACGTTTTAAAATGAAAAAAACTGAGATTGTAGGGTTTAAAAGAGCGAATCTTGGTCGTCCAGAAGCTCAAAGGCTTCGTGCAGAAGGTAGTGTTCCTTGTGTATTATATGGCGGCAAAGAGCAAATTGCATTTCATGCACCGGCTTACCTATTCCGCCCACTGATTAACACTCCCGATGCTTTTGAGGTAACACTCAATATCGAAGGTGATATTCACAAAGCAATATTGCAAGCAAGACAATTCCACCCAGTAAATGACATTCTTATTCATGCTGATTTCCTTGAAATTACGCCTGAAAAAGTTATTAAAATCTCTATTCCTGTTAGACTAAAAGGAACTGCGAAAGGTCAAATGCTTGGAGGAAGAGTTCAGCATAAATTGAGAAAATTAAGTGTAAAAGGACCTGTAAAGGATATTCCTGAGTTTGTAGAAGTAGATATCACTTCTCTTGGACTTGGAGACTCTGTTAAAGTTTCTGTAATTGAATTACCAGGAATTGAAATTCTAGATGCACTATCTAACCCAGTCGCTTCTGTAAACGTACCTCGTGCTGCCAAACTTGGTGGAGGAGAAGACGAAGACGAAGACGAAGATGGCGAAGGAACAACATCAGAAGATGGTGGCGACGACGCTGCAGAATAAATCTTTTTCGAAAAAATACTTACAAAAGCCTTTCCCTTGGGAGAGGCTTTTTTTTGTGCAGTTTAGGTTGAAATATTACGTTAGATAAAAAATATAGCCATAATACTTCTCTTTTTTTGAAGTCCAATATTCTTTAAATAGCTTGAAATGAAAGTTTTAACCAAAATTTAAAGAACCATGAAATATTTTATCAGTGTTTTTACCTTATTAATTACAGTTTCCTCTTTTTCTCAAGACTTCGCCAATAGCAAGAATACGCTACTACAATTTCAATACCTAAGCGAAAGCTCAACACTTAATCAACTCGACAAATACAGTGCATCTACTTCCAAAGAGAAAGCAATGCAAAAGAGATCGGTTGATAAAATGTCAGTAGCTATTGAAGATCTATTTTATGAATCCTTTGAGAGAAACCTCGAAGAAAAAAACATTACGCTAGAAGACAAAAACGTTTTAGAAAACTATGGAATAATATATAATAATGGCTACCCAAATGTTATGGTAGCAAAATCGGCAATAAAAAAGATTACCAAGAAAGGATACGAAGGAGATCTGTTTTTTAATGTGAATATGGATACTAATATTGACACAGGACTGATGAGTTCTTCCTCTAAAATTGTAAATAAATTTATTCCATCCGCAACCTTTAAAATAGACATCTGGAATTCGGACCTTGAAAAAGTAAAAGAACTAAAGTTTAAAGCTTCAGCTCCTGAGAAAATTGAAAACAAAGCTTATTTTGGTAGTAGGTTTGATAAAATGGATGGAGAAATGATCGATCGCTTAATTGAGCTCCTATCACCATTAATAGCCGAGAGTGTAGATAAAGCTTTTGAAGATCTGTAATGGGCCTATCGAAAAAGAATGCTTTCTATCTAAATTCGAAGGAATCAGTTATTCCAATCATAATTTGAGATATTTAATACCATTAAACTATTTCAAATCTCCTTAGAATACACGTACTTTGCAGCCCTCAAAGAGAGGTGTCCGAGTGGTTTAAGGAGCACGCTTGGAAAGCGTGTGTACGGGCGACCGTACCGAGGGTTCGAATCCCTTCCTCTCTACTGAATGTCATTTATCTTAGAAAGCCGTCTCAATTTTAAAGTTGCGACGGCTTTTTTTATGCATTCGAGATAAAAAGTTAATTTTTCTAACAAATATATAGCCTCAGTATTTCATGGTTTAAAAATTCTGGCTACTTTTGCATTCCCAAAGGGAATGGCCTCGTAGCTCAATTGAATAGAGTACTTGATTACGGCTCAAGAGGTTCCAGGTTTGACTCCTGGCGAGGTCACGAAAGCTCATCGAAAGATGGGCTTTTTCATTTTCTGCCCTACAATTTTTTAGCCACCAGGACACCAAGTCACAAAGAATGTCCTTTTTGTATATTGCCTAGCCCAAAGTGATCAAGTCTAACTAATTCTAAACAATAGAGGTTATTACTGATTATCTAACAGTCAAAATTTTATACATAGAATCCAGACTTTTATTTTTTAACGTTAAGAGTACATGATTCCAGCTCAAGAGATTGCAGGGGGGACGCCAAGTCTTTGACTCCTGGCGAGGTCACGAAAGGTGGGCTTTTTCTTTTTACCTTAACTCACATCAGCCTTTCGAGAATACTAAATACTCGGAGTTCCAGAAAAACGAACTAAAAGAAATTGAAAAGGCTGACCTGTCGCAAAACAATTAATGTAAAGCTTTTTCTAGAAGATTGACAACTTTGCTAACTATTGGAAATTAAACTCCAAATGAAAAGAAAATATACTTTGCCATACAACTAAGTTTCACGGAGACTTTACCCCGTAAAACTTAACATACAAAAGGGACATATTCAATTACGCCTCCAACCACTGCTTGGTGATAGTGGCGAATCCGTTGGCTAATTCGGACACTTCATATCGTCCTTCTACACTAATTGCACCTTTATATTTTGCTTTTTTCAGAATGCTCATGTATGGCTTAAAATCCTGATTTGTAGTTCCTGGCATGCGGCGATCTATTAATTCTGCAATTTCAACATGCATAAGAATATCCGTTACTTTTTTGAGATCTGCTGGCGTATCTCCTTCAGTTACCATATGATAGAAATCTGCAACAGCCTTTATGTTAGGATGATTCGCTCCACGTACAACTCGCTCTACTTCCGAGATACGGTTAATAAAATTACATTCTTGGTGACGAAGCTGTTCAACTCCGACTGTAAGGTCATATTTTGCAGCTAAAGGCCCAATACGCTTTAGCAATGCAATGAATTGGTCCATCGCAGTTTCGTAATCATAGCCCTCTGGAATTTTTCTTGAACCACCGCTTCCGAAGTTGATCATATGAACATTGGCTCTTTGAGCACGTCTGAACACTTCCTCTATATATACCATGAGCTCGTCATGATTGGCTTCAGGACCAGTAGCATGAAGATGCTTTGGCCTGATAAAACCATTACATATTTTGATTGGCAACGACGCTGATTTACCTTTTGCTACACGTGCTAAAAACTCGTCTTCTGGTCCATCAGGGTCTAACCATTCTCCCACACTTGAACCAATGAAGCTTCCTCCTGCGGCCTTAACGGCATCTATATTTTCAAATTTTGTCTGGCAAGCCAAGGGCGGAACATATTTTTTGGCAGAAAAATCTTTCCAATTAATTGTTAAGACTCCTGCGGTAGAAGCAAATAAAGCTTTATTAAAATCTCTTCTTTTCATTTGAGGTAAGTTGAATAAATTGACTCCTAAAATATGAATTATTTTCGACAAAAGAGTTAAACCGCTAGCATCTCCCCTCTTAAATCTATCGACAATTGACTTTGTAGCGTGGCAAAACCTAAGTCTTGAGCCAATAGATACATCATTTTTGCTATTGCAGCTTCTGTCGTAATGTCTTTTCCGCTGATGACTCCCTTGGCTTTTAAACCCTTACCTGTAGCATAACTTTCTTGGTTTACAGCTCCTCCAGTACATTGAGAAACATTAAAAACTGCAATTTCATTTTGGAGTAAAATATCTATCATTTTTAAGAATTTAGCATCTGACGGAGCATTTCCTGCACCATAAGTTTCCAGAATGACACCTTTTATTCCTTTTGCTAAAATAAATTCAACAATACTATCGGTGGTAATCCCCGGGAAAAGTTTTAGAATAAAAACATCAGTACAGAGTGAATCTTGAACTTGTAGCTCTTTAGGAGTCGATTTTGGAAATAACCTATTATCAAAAATAGATATTGAAACTCCAACCTCTCCCAGGAGTGGATAGTTTTCAGATGCGAAAGCATCAAAAAGCTCGCTTTCGTATTTTTTCGAACGGTTGGCCCTTAAGAGTTTACCATTAAAATAGATACATACTTCACGAATTTGAGTGCTTTTAGCCCCTAGCTCCAAAGCTGTAATTAAGTTTTCTCTAGCATCACTTCTTGCAACTCCTATGGGTAATTGAGCTCCCGTAAGAATTACGGGTTTATCTAGATTTGCCAACAAAAAACTCAAGCTACTACCCGTAAAAGCCATTGTATCTGTGCCGTGTAAAATCACAAAGCCACTATGGTCTTCATAGTTGGCTTCTATTAATTTAGCAAGGTCAATCCATATAGCTGGATTCATATCTGATGAATCTATTGGATTTAGAAACTCAACAATAGTGAAATGAGATTTCACCCTTTTTATTTCGGGTAAGTAATCTAGTATTTGATCAAAACTAAATGGCACTAATGTGTTTTCTTTAGGGTCAAAAACCATCCCTAGCGTACCTCCAGTATAAATCAGAAGGGTATTAGGACCATGGGCGTCCACATCAGGGTGTTTAATTTTCCAAATCTTATGCTCTACCATTCCTCTGACTCGTCTTTTGCTATTTGTAATGCTCCTTCTAGTTCTTTTTTTGTCCGCTCCTCCCCTTTTTCTTTTGCAAGTAATATTCCTTGCGAAAGCACCGATTTAGCCTTCTCATACTTCTCCTGATCAGTTAGTAACACGCCGTATTGATAGTATGTAGGCAAATAAGCTGAAAAATGATTTATCAAATAATCGTACTTTGCTACGGCCCTTTCTAAGTCAGTTTTCGTTAGCTCAAGTGCCAAAGCAAAATGGTTAAAGGGGTCATTTGGCTCTTCGGAGACATAATTTTCCAAAATTTTCAATCGGTCTACTTGCATTGTGAAGGTATCTTGGATACTTTTGTAATGTTATGCATGCATAACAATTTTAGTTAAAATCAAATTTCGATATTTCAACTCTTAGAACCAATCAAAGGATGAAAATACTTGTGTGTATATCAAGTGTCCCCGACACAACCTCCAAGATCACTTTTACCGACAATAATACTGCATTTAACAAAACGGGCGTACAATACATCATTGGACCGTACGATGATTATGCACTTGCTAGAGCGGTAGAGCTAAAAGAGCAATTAGGTGGTACTGTAACAGTTTTAAATGTAGGTACTGCAGAAACTGATACTCAAATTAGAAAAGCACTCGCAATTGGTGCCGACGACGCAATAAGAGTCGATATGGAACCAACTGATTCTTATGCTGTAGCCGAACAAATTGCAAAGCAAGCAGAAGGACAAGGATATGATTTGATTTTGATGGGTAGAGAAACTACGGATTATAACTCTGGAGTTGTTCACGGAATTGTAGGCGAAATGCTTGGGATTCCTTCTTTTTCCCCAGTAATGGAATTAGCTGTAGACGGTTCAACTGCAAAAATGACACGCGAAATAGAAGGTGGAAAAGAGAAATTAGAGGCCAGCCTACCTTTGGTACTTGGTTGTCAAGAACCTATCGCTGAATGGAAAATCCCTAACATGCGTGGAATAATGACAGCTAGATCAAAGCCATTAAACGTAGTTGCCCCATCTGGCGAAGCATTTACCTCGGTGAATTCTTACACACTTCCCCCTGAAAAAGGAGCAGTTAAGTTGATTCCTGCTGAGGAAGCAGAAAAGCTTATAGAATTACTTAGAACAGAAGCCAAAGTTCTTTAATCAATCATTTGAATAATCTGCTTGGTAATAACCAAGCCTAAAATATATAGTTATGTCAGTTTTAATTTTTGCCGAACTAGCGGAAGGAAGTTTCAAAAAAACATCTTTAGAAGCAATTTATTACGGATCTCAAGTAGCCAAAATGCAATCTAGTGAAGCGATTGTACTCGCTATTGGAAAAGCGTCTTCTGATGCTCTTGCCAAAGCTGGTAATTTTGGAGTAAATAAAGTGTTACATGCAGGGTCTGATCAATTGGCAAATGCCAATATTATGGCCTATGCTGAAGCTTTAAAAGCTGCAGTAAACCAAACCAATGCGAAAGTAATTGTAAGTGCGAAGTCTTCTTTGGCTGACCCAGTTACTGCCCGAGTAGCAGGAGCATTGAAAGCAGGTATAGTTGGTAATGTTACAGACTTACCAGATCTTTCAAATGGCTTTACTGTGAAAAGAAGCATATTTACAGGTAAAGCATTTGCCGAAACAGCAATTAGCACGGACATCAAAATCTTGGCAATAAAGAAAAATGCTGTCAACCCAGTAGAAACAACAGAAACTGCCACTGTGGAAAGTTTTGATCCATCAGTAAGTGATGCTGCTTTCGTTGCCAAAGTAACAGAAACAATGAAAGCTGAAGGAACCGTTCCTTTACCCGAAGCCGACCTTGTTGTATCAGGTGGTAGAGGAATGAAGGGGCCAGAACACTGGCAGCCACTATTGGATCTTGCGGAAGCCTTAGGAGCGACAACAGCGTGCTCTAAGCCTGTATCTGACCTTGACTGGAGACCTCACCATGAGCATGTGGGCCAAACAGGTGTAAAAGTTGCACCAAATTTATATATCGCTTGTGGAATCTCAGGAGCAATTCAGCACTTAGCGGGTGTAAATAGCTCTAAGGTAATCGTAGTGATCAACACCGATCCAGAAGCACCATTCTTTAAAGCTGCAGATTATGGAATTGTAGGTGATGCATTTGAAGTATTACCTAAATTAACTGCCGCTGTAAAAGCTTTGAACTAAATTAAACTGCATAACTTCGAGAGCCTTTCTAGCAAAGCTGGAAAGGCTTTTTAGTTTTCATCAGCTTCACGTCTAACATTCAAAACTCTTTGAAGCCAAGCTGCCTTTAAATCCTTTTCTTCCGCAAGTTCTTCATTTGACTTCTCGTATCTTCCTAAGTTTTTCAAATCTGGCTGACCAGCATCTACCCAGCAAGTGAACCAAAAATCCGCTATAGTTTTTACCGACGACTTCATTCGGCGTTCAACTTGATTGTTAAGCATTTCATGATACCGAGTTGAAAATGGTCTTGAGTAATTTCTAATTGTAATTCCACTTCTTTCCTCTACTGTGAACTTCTTATCACTAGGAAAAGCATTTGTTAATTCCATTTCAAATGAGAGCACAGAATCCAATGCCGCATGAGACTCAAGAACCACTTCCCAAATACGATTTTGTGGTTTTTCAATATATTCAGCTGGGCCAACCCAAAACTCATACTCCTTTGAGAAAAGTTCAGGTAAGCGAGACTCCCAAAAACCATGAATACCAACTTGATTGGTGAGCTGACCATTGTAATTCTCTGTGGTATGCAAGGGAACGTGTGCATCGGCAATGTAATGCCCTAAATCCGCCGACAACCTCAAAATAGCCTTGGCATCTTTTTTTACGAATGCTTGAGTAAGCTGATATTTCATAAAATTGACATGCCAAGGAACAATTCCATAGGCATTTAATGTATCCTCGGTATACTTTTCAACTGCTTTTTGCCAAGACAGACTTCGTAGGTCTTTTTGAACACTATCTGGATATATATCTAAATCAATATAGTGCCTCGGAGCTTCACCCTCTACCGCATACCTCCTGCGATCTGGATTTACTGCATTTTCTTTGATATAATCTATATTGGATTTATAAAAACCAATCATCTCGGCAGGCAAAGAGAAAATTGCCAATCTATTTATCTCCTGATGAGCATAAAATCCCCAGTTAGAGACAAAGCTGCCAAAAATCAAACAAAAAATCACTCCTAAAAGAAATCTTTTCATATTGTATCAAAAATCGCTAAAGCATTCTAAAAAAGCAATTTAGGGCAAAAAAAAAGAGCTCAAAATGTGTTAGTTTAAAAAATCATTGAACAATTTTCGTCAAGCCTTACAATTTTTCCATAATCTTCTTATCTTTGCAGCCCAATTGAAAAGAAATAAGTTTAAAATATTTATATAGATGGCAAATCATAAGTCAGCATTAAAGAGAATCAGATCAAACGAAGCTAAGCGTTTAAGAAATAAGTTTCAGCACAAGAGCACTAGAACTGCAGTAAGAAAATTGAGAGCATCAACTGATAAAGCTGAAGCTACAACTCAATTGAGAACTGTTTCTTCTATGCTTGATAAGCTTGCACGCAGAAATGTAATCCATAAGAACAAAGCAGCTAACTTAAAGTCTTCTTTGACTAAGCTTGTGAACGCAATTGCTTAATAGCAATTCATAAATAATTCAAAGCCATCGATGAAAATTGATGGCTTTTTTGTTTTTTGTGCTTGAATAACCTCAATTCAATGCAGCACACAACAAACTCCAAAGCAATTACAACTTGGGCCGAAGAAGATCGACCGAGAGAAAAAATGCTCCTTAAAGGCAAACTAGCCCTGAGCGACGCTGAATTAATTGCAATCTTAATGGGCTCTGGCAATAGAGAAGAATCCGCTGTAGAACTCGCCAGAAGTATCCTATCTACTGTAAACTACGACCTTAACGAACTGGCTAAGCTAACTATAAAAGACCTTATGAAGTTTAAGGGAGTTGGTGAAGCAAAAGCAATTTCGATCATATCAGCTTTAGAACTTGGACGGAGAAGAAAAGAAAGCCAGACTGTAGAAAGACCAAAGATCACTTGCTCGCAGGACTCCTATGAAGCCCTTAAGCCTTTTATGTTAGACCTTCCACACGAAGAATTTTGGATAATCTTGCTCGATAGAAGTAACAAAGTATTAAAAATCCAGCAACTAAGTATAGGAGGGATAAGTGGTACTTTTGCTGATCCTAAACTAATTTTCAAATTGGCAATTGAAAACCTTTCATCTGCAATCATCTTAGCCCACAACCACCCTTCTGGAGAATTAAGGCCAAGTCAGCAGGACCTCAAATTGACCAAGAACTTAGTAGAAGCAGGCAAATTACTTGAAATAAATGTGATCGATCACATCATATTTACAAATGACAAATACCTCAGTATGAACGACAAAGGCATAATGACATGAGCGGATTCACAGAAATAGACAGATTGAAAATGGACGAACTCCTCAAACTTGATACTACGGAAATCGTAGATATTAGAGAGAATTGGGAATTTAAAGATTTTAATATTGGAGGCATTAACGTTCCTGCTCACGAACTCAATGAGTACAAAGAGACAATGGAAAAGTTTGAAAACTTAATCGTTGTGTGCTCCAATGGAACAAGAAGCAGTATTGTAGCTAGAGTATTGGCGAAGAAACTTCCCAATACAAATATCTACCACCTAGAAGAGGGTATTTTTTAGTAGTTACGGTCTTTCTTAACCAACCACTTACCAATTAAAAATGCTCCTGTAAGTAGAGTAACGAAGAATAATATTGGTAACCAAGTAGGGAATTGATAATCGAACATATAGTTTTTACTGTTTTGCTAATGCAAAAATAAAACATCCCTTTAATTAATAAGCCTTATTCTGCTTATATTTTACAATTTCTTCTGCAATGGAAAGGGCATTGGGTGTATCACTATGAATACATAGACTTTCGGCATGAATTTCATAAGTTTTCCCATCTAAACCAATGATTGAACTATGCTCAGTTATTTGTATGTACTGTTCTAAAACTTCTTTAGGGTCAGAAATCATACTACCAACCGAAGAACGGGAGACCAAAGTTCTTTCATTTTGATATCTCCTATCCAAAAAAGCTTCAGGTATAATGGAAACTTCAGACTTAAAACCTGCCAAAAGCATAATAGGTACTTGCCAGTTCAATTCGTTCATGGCCTTTTGCAATGCAACCAGTACTTCTTTATTGGTCATGCAGTCATGATACAAAGCCCCATGGGGCTTTACATAGTCCACCTTACCATTTGCTAATTTTAAAAATTCTGATAATTGGCTAAAAATACTAGTATAAAGATCTTGAGTAGTGAGTGATAAACTCTTTCTACCAAAGTTCTCTCTATCAGGGTACGAAGGATGAGCTCCTATCTTCTTGCCAGACTCAATCGCCACAGATAAGGTTTCCTTAATCAACATTTCATCTCCTGCATGTATGCCACAAGAGATATTTGCCATATCTACGAGCTGAAGTAATTCTTGATCTTTACCATTATACCAATTATCACTACTTTCTCCTAGATCACAATTAAGCTTCATTTATTTGTAAAGAGCAACTGATGTTTTTAGTTTCTTGATTTCTTTTTCTTGCTTAAGGTAAACCTGCTCCGCAACTTCAAGAGATATTTCTCTAAACTTAACATGCTGACCTACATTGAGTTGAGCCAAAATTGGTAAGTCAACTGATATGACCTGAGCTAATCTCGGATAGCCTCCGGTTGTCTGATGATCAGCCATAAGCACGGCTAATGAGCCATCATGAAGCAATTGAATAGTTCCAAAAGCTACTGCAGATGATATCTGCTCGCCTATTCCACTTATTTCAATTCTTTCTCCTTCCAAACGATAGCCCATTCTATTAGAATTGGCAGAAATAATAAATTCCTGACTGAATATCTTGTTTAAACTATCGTGATCTAAACCATCAATTGAGTCATTAGTAAGTATTCTAATTTCTTGCTCACCAGAAAGACTAGGACGCAAACTACTACATACTGTATGAGGGGAGATTTTAAATTTCTGGACGGCACTGTATAAACTTCCATTTAGTAAATTTAAACTGAGCGAGTCTCCTTTTTTTATTCTCTTTCCTCCAAAACTCATTGCCACCGAAGTACTCTTGGAGCCCAAAACTGGTTTATGTTTAAACCCACCCTTTACTGCTAAATACATCCTTGCTCCTGCAACCCTATGCCCAAATGTGAGCATATCGCCTGGCATAACTAAATGCATTTTCCAACAATCGACTCCTTTCCCATTAATTTTAGGTGAAAAATCCCCACCGCCCAATGCGATAAGTGCACTTTCATTAAAAGCGATAGTAGGAGCGGGATAGTGCATTTCAAGCACTTCTCCATTTTCCGGATTATTGAGTAGAATATTCAATAATCGCATTGAAGTTTTGTCCATCACCCCTGAAGTTCCTATGCCTTCTGAGCGGAGATTTACAAACCCAGCATCCTGTACAGTAGTTAGTACACCCGATGATAAAAATATCACACGTTTCTAGTTTTGGTTAGTGTTTATTCACTCTAGCTATTAAGCCTTTGTGTCAATGAAGTTACGCTGTTTTGACATTAATACAAATCAAATCGACTTAAATATTACACTGTCACCTGCTTTTAAATAACACCTTTGTTTCCGATTGGGATCAAACATTTCTAGCTCTGTTTTTCCTAAAACATACCAACCTCCAGGTGAGTCTGTTGGGTAAATTCCGGTTTGTAAATTTGCTATTGCGACACTACCTTTTTGAATTTTGGCACTTGGTTTATCCTTCCTTTTAATTTTTAGTTTTTCGTCCAAAATACCCAAATACGGAAACCCTGGCAGGAATCCGATCATAAAGACTTGGTACTCTTTAGCAGTATGAAGTTCAATAATTTCGTTTTGAGAAAGACCTTTGAGACTTGAGACTTTTTCTAAATCTTCCCCTCCATATTTTACTGGAATAGTAATTACTTTTTGATTCCTAATTTTCTCTTTTTTACCAAACTTTTTCCAAGGAAGACCCAAAATATATTTTTTTACAAACTCACTCGGAGAGGATTTTTCGTTTAAAAATACAATTAATGGGTCGTAGAAAATAGTGATAGAATGGTAGGTAATTACAAGCTCTTGAAATCCTTCAAAAGGGTTTGATGAAATAAAGACCTGGGCACTATTCAGAAGTTTATTCGTTTCAATTGAGATTTCATCACCTATGAATACACTTATGGCCGATTCGCTCAATGACGTTATTTTAATATCCATTACTGAATCACAATTTTGCGGCTGTAAGTTTCTCCACTTTGAAAAACACTTATGAGTAATACCTTAGCATCTATTTTAGGAATATTTAATTCAAATTTATTTGCACCTACAATTGGTTTGTACTCCTGTTGCTGCAGTAATACCCCATTTGTACTATGAATGAGTACATTTAGTTTTTCAACAGTTTTTGAATTGAAAATGATTCTGACTCTTTCTAAAGTTGGGTTAGGGAAAATTTGAAATTCGTGGCCATCAGGTTCGTCTATTGCTAAGACATTAAGATCATATAAACACAAAGCAGTTTCATAACCATTCAACTGAATGCTTTTTGTGAAGTTTTTATAAGAAACCAGAATATTAGTTTTCTCATTTTCATCTTTTGCAAATGGATTATGGGCAGCTACCAAAAATAAATTATCCTTCACCACACCTCTCCACACTGGCTTTTTCGATTCATTTAAATCTCTTGCAGATTCCTCTATAACCAACTCATAATCCCCTGTAAACATTGAATTGTAAGCTGATATCCTTTTAAGTCCTTTTAGAAAATACTCGTATGTTTTGAAATTTTCGTCATTGGTGAAATTGAAAGGATTTTCCCACAACCACAGCCCATCGGCCCCTGAGAAAAAAGGAAAAATTGCAGTTGCTTCGGCCATCCAAGGACGTATAAATTGATTTTGGTAATCTGGTGTGAAGCTATATCTCAACCATACAAAAGGAATTACTTTTTTACTAGTTCGAGCCTTATTCGCTTCAATTTGAAATAAAAGATAAGACAGGTACTCACCAGCAAATGGATGGGGATAATCGTAATAATAATAAGCCGATGGAGCCATAAAATCCAATTCGTCATTAAAGCTCCCTCCTACTCCACCTTGATCATTTTGCAATAAATAATTGAGAGGTGCCTGACTCTTCTGCCAGTCGTTCCAAGAATAACCCGTAATGTTGCTGAAAACATTCCAAATGGGTGCATCAGAATATGAACTCACTTTTGTATTGGATCCATATCCAAGGTTTCTAAATCTAACTAAAGGTTTAGTATACTGCTCTCTAAGGTCTCTCTTATAGGTTGCAAGAAAAGATTCGTTGCTCAAGTTATTATATTGATTATCAATATTGGAGTTTCCCTTAAGTTGCAAAATATCAAAATCGGATCTCCATTGCCTTTCGATATCAAAAAGCATAATATCAGCCTCTATTTTACCCGTATTTTCAGGAAGCCCGTTAGCAAAGTCTTGATGATCCTTGTCCCATTTTTGACTATAGATCGTTTCATTGTTATTCCATGGGCTTCTTATTGTCTCCCAAGGTTGATTTTGATTAGGAAATGCTACACCATAATAGATCAGAGCACGTTGACTTGCTGGAATGGCAGCAAAGGCATTATAATCTGATAAATGAGTAAATCCATGGCTAAGTGGCCTAGTTTTATTCCCATCGAAAATAGGCCCGCCATACACCATTGTAAATGGTAAGTCTATTTTTCCAAACTGGTCCCAATTAATTGTTCGATTGCTAGAAGAAAGCTGAAAGGAGGCCGAAAAGGAATCATTGCACTCCTGAGCCAAACTAGTTAAAATTGTTAGCGAGCAGAAAAGAGAGAAGCCTAAAATTTTAAGTAGTTTTGTCATATAAAAGTCCAGCACAAATTCGTTGTATACAAAAATATTGAAATATGGTCAGAAAGGTTGTTTATCTATTAATGTTTAGCTTAATATTCTTTGGTTGTAAAGAAAAGGATCCCGATATAGATCCTAACAAACCTAAGTTGGAATTGATTTCTCAAAACCTATGGAAACTAGACAGATTCAGTACACCAGATGGTCAAATGATCCAACAAAATGAATTAAATCAAGAAGCAATTTTGCTTTTTATCATGGATTTCGATTTTAAATCTAATTTTGAAGTTCGTGGTGTAGAACGATCATCCAAAACAATTATTGACAGGGGAGTATGGAAATTCATTAATAATGAAGAAAGTATTAATGTGAAACTTACATTACTTGATTACGACTTTCAAATTGTAAAATTAACGAATGGCAAACTGACACTTCAAGCTCCTACTGGCAACTTTTTATCTGTAGGAGAAGAACGAATTAATCTCGAATTCTCAGCCACACAATAAACTTGCAATGACTATTAACCAAGAACATGTAAAACTAATTTTCGGGATAAAACTAAGAGAACTTAGAAACACAAAAGGATTAAGCCTTAGTGACTTATCAAAAAAAACGAAGATATCCCACTCCTACTTAAACGAGATAGAAAAGGGTAAAAAGTACCCTAAAAGTGATAAAATATTACTTATCGCGAATGCCCTCGAAGTAGAGTATGACGAGTTGGTTTCACTCAAGCTGAGCAATAAGTTACAACCACTTGCGATCCTTTTGCAGTCCAATTTCTTAACCGAAATTCCGTTTGACTTTTTTGGAGTAGAACCAGCCAACTTGTTGGCCATCATGTCAGATGCTCCTGACAAACTAAGTGCATTTATCAACGCGATTATCAATATTGGTCGCAACTACAACATGAGTGTAGAAAACTTCCATCATGCGGCTATGCGATCGTATCAGGAAATGCACAACAATTATTTTGAAAGTATTGAAGAAGAGGCAGCTAATTTTAGAAAAAAACACGATTCAGAAATTTCTCTAGCTAACCTGAGTGAGGTTTTGAATAAAGACTTTGATATTAAAGTCAAAGTCTTTAAATCTGAGGAGTATCCAGTGTTGGTCAACATGCGATCAATCTATAAACCAAATACTCGCGAACTGCTCATCCATGAAAATACAACTGAGATTCAGAAAACATATACAGTAGCAAAGGAAATAGGATTCCAGTTTATGGAGTTAAGCCCTCGTGCACTTAGCTCACAAGCGATTGATAGTCATAGCTTTGATGAAGTCCTTAATAGCTTTAAGGCTTCTTACTTTGCGGGTGCTATACTAATTCCTAGGGAAGAGTTTAAAGCAGATATTGAGAACTGGCTGGCACAACCTACTTGGAATGCTGACCATATAGAATCTTTGCTTGAAAAGTACAACTGCACTCCTGAGACATTTTTTTACAGACTCACTAGTATCCTAGCCAAATTCTTTGGTATTGATACGCTCTTCTATATGAGGTTTGAAAGTATGGTTGGCAGTAATGAATACTGGCTCACAAAGGAGATGCACTTAGCTCGAAGACTAGGTCCTCAAGAAAAAGTAAACGAGCACTATTGTCGCAGATGGGTTTCGATAGATATTCTTGACAAACTTGCTTTTAAACAAAGCATCAACACTTACAAGAAACCTCTTATAGATTGTCAAATTTCGACAATGAAAGAGAACGGCTCTACTTATTTTGTAATGAGTATAGCCAGGCCTTTAAATATTCAGAAAAACAAGAATGAGAGTGTCAATATCGGCTTTGAGCTGACAGATGAAATCAAAAGCAAAGTAGGTTTTATCCAAGATAACAAAATCAATAAAATGGAGGTCAATCAAACTTGTGAAAGATGTTCCATTTTTGATTGTCAGCAAAGACAAACTGCTCCTGTAGTACTACAAGCAAAACGCCAAAAGCTGGAAATTAAGAAGTTATTGAATAAGTTAAGTTAACTTATAGGACTTCTGCAACTACGGTTTTAACACCAGGAACCATTGTTTTTAGCATCCTTTCGATACCATCTTTCAATGTTACAGTTGCTGATGGACAACCGCTACATGAGCCTTGAAGGGAAACTACAACTTCGCCGCTTTCTTCATCATATGAGGAAAAGTTAATTGCTCCACCATCTGACTCTACAGCTGGTCTTACGTATTGATCCAAAGTTGCTTTAATTTTAGCAACTGACTCAGTATCGTTTGAATCTACAATTAATGTATTCTTTTCTATAGTCTTTGTAGCAAAAACAGGATGTTCTTCGTCAAAGTATATCTTCAAAAATTGCTTAAAGTCGCCTAATACATTTTCCCAAAGCGTATCATCATCTTTGGTTATGGTAATAAAATTAGAAGCAATAAAAACACGATTTACAAAAGGAAACTGAAAACAATCAGCAGCTAATGGTGAAGCTTTTTCCTCTGCAAGGGCGGCATTCATACTTGTATAATCAAATGAAAGACCTTCAGGTACCAATTCATAATTAAGAACAAATTTCATGGAGTTGGGATTTGGACTCAACTCTGTATATATCATCGTACTTCTTTTCAACATTATATTCGTATTTTGACCTTCGGAAGTAAAACATCGATTCCAAAAAATTGGTTTACTGTTCATTCCTTTAATTTTGGCGTACGTAAATTTGGATGGTAATATTCATCCAAGATTGAGCTTAGCTTGATCAAACTGATTAGTTAATAAGCACTGCAAAGCCTAAATTATTCAGCTCGTTTCCTTTTGAACATAAAAATAGAAGTTGTTAGATTAGTTTAGAAATGTCGAACTACAGAACTTTCATAACTCATTTCCACTTTACATTCTTCAGTATTACCAATTATAGGTGCGGCATCCTTAAAATGGGGAACTGAGCAAAGCGGAATGTAAGCTTCAGACACGAGTAAACCCGAAGTAGGGTCCAAACCAACCCATCCTGCACCTGGTAGAAAAACCTCCACCCAAGCATGAAAAACTAACATATCTTTGGATTCATCATCAAAATTGAGATCAACCAAATATCCCGATACAAACCTTGCAGCAATACCTTTGGCCCTAAAAATGTTGATACAAAGCCATGTGAAATCTCGACATGAACCCGAATTATTTATAATTGTCTCACTGGGAGATTGAACTCCATGCTCAAACCTTAAAAGGTAATCAAATTGATTAAAAACGAGCTTGTTAATACCAATCACAAAGTCTAATGTTTTTCCATTTGATGGCAGACTCTGTTGAGATAGCCAATTTTGAACCTCGCTTTGATCATATATATGTAAATACATTCCAAGACTTTCCTCCTGAGTTTTCTCATATTTAAATGGAAAATGCTCGGCATGTAGTTCAAGGAAAAAATCAAAGGGATTGAAAGCCATCAATCGAGCCTTGAAACTAACTATTATAGACAAGAAGTCTATCTTTTCAAGAAAAACTAATCTTGTTATTGCGTTACCAAAAACGCCAACTTGCTCTCGTGCATGGAATGATTTTGGAGTTATTTCCATACGATAGTCCAAAATTTGAGCATGCGAATTCTGCGAAGGTTGCAAACGAATCATGTGAGGACCGGCCGCAACCCTTCTATCAAACTTGTAATGTGTAGAATGAACTATTGATACTTCTCTAATACCCATTATGTAGAAAAGTAGTTATTGATGAGGTTATTATTAATGCTTGAAACTGTTTGTGCACAAGTACTTAAATATTCAATAGGATTTTGAAGTACATCGTCAACCGATTCATAGCTCAAGTCGTTTTTGAATTTTTGTGCCAATAATTTTACAGATTTCTCCTTGCCTCTTTTATCAATTCCAAGTTCTGTAAGGTGAGAGCAGATATGAATAATACAATAACTAAGCGACCTTGGAAAATTCTTTTGAAAAAGTAAAAACTCTAAAGCATTCCGTTTATCTACAGTTTTACCATAAAACTTTCTGTTCATGTCATACGACTCTAAACTCCTCATAAGGTTACCTATCTCAAATATCTCAATGACTTCATTATCTGTTTTAGGTAATTCTTCCATTTCTTTAAGCTTTGATTCGGTAATTCTCAAAATTTGAGCACTCCTTTCAAGTAATAAACCTAGCGTTAGAATTGACCAAACTTGATTTTGAATGAGTGTTGTTTGAATTCTTGCTTTACATAAAGCAACTTTGTCTTGAACTTGCAGCATGAATGCTTGCATTCCTGTGGTTAAGTATACATTTCTATCGTAGTCTTGTATAAAATGATACAAACGATTGATAGACTCCCACAACTCAGTGCTCAAAATATCCCTAGCTCCACGACAGTTTTCTCTCGCTAAAATCGCACAGGATATAAGTGAATGTGGATTAGTTTTTTCAAAAGCAATATTTGATAAAACCACAGACTCAACTAGTGGCACACCACCTTCAATGGTAGAGCCTGCCATTAAATTAATAGACCTAAGTGAATATTGCATACTCACAGACTCAGGACCATCCAATGCTGCAAAATATGAAACCGGAACAAATCGTGAAATATGCTCAATTCGTTCCAAATACCTTCCAGCCCAATATAAATTATTCGCTATTCTTGATAACATACTTTTTCTTTTTTTAGTCAATCACCCATGTATCCTTAGAACCTCCACCTTGCGATGAATTAACAATTAAATTCCCTTTCTTTAAGGCAACTCTTGTTAAACCACCCGGTACCACATATTCAAATCCATTTCCCCCTAAAAGGCAGAATGTTCTTAAATCTAAGTGGCGACCTTCCATACTTCCACCGTCTTGCATAAAGGTGGGATGGGTAGATAGAGACATAATCGGTTGAGCGATATACTTTCGACGATTTGCAGTAATATTCTTTTGCACTACTCCTATTTCTGGTTCCGACAAGGTCGTCCCTATGGTAATTCCGTAACCACCAGACTCGTCAACGGGTTTTACAACCAACTTATCTACGTTGTCCATTACATAAGCATAGTCATCGTCATTTTCGCATTTATAAGTAGGAACGTTCTTAAGAATTGGCTCCTCATTTAAATAATATTTAATTATTTGAGGCATGAATGTGTATACCGCCTTGTCGTCTGCAACTCCTGTACCCGGAGCATTTATTAAAGTGACATTTCCGGCTTGATAAGCACTCATGAGACCTGCAACACCTAGCATTGAATCTTTGCGAAATACTTCAGGGTCAATAAACGGATCATCAATTCTACGATAAATCACATCGACCTTTTTGGACCCATATATTGTTTTGGCATAAACAAATCCCTTTTCCACAAACATATCTCTTCCTTCTACTAACTCAATCCCCATGGACTGTGCTAACCATGAATGCTCATAATAAGCCGAGTTATATAAACCTGGAGTCAATACCACACAGTAGGGTTGCGACACACCATTGGGAGCCACACTTTGCATCATTTGTAGTAAATGAGACGAGTAGTCATTGACTTGCCGTGTTTTATAATCCGCAAAAAGTTTAGGAAATGTCTTTTTCAGTGTTTGCCTATTTGCGACTACATAGCTAACACCAGAAGGGCATCTTACGTTATCCTCCAAGATATAAAAACCGCCATCCGAATGTCTTATGATGTCACTACCACTGATATGGTTATAAATACCTCCACTTGGGTTTACACCAATCATTTCTTCTACAAAGTTCTCAGAACTTTCTATCAATGCTCGAGGTACTATTCCTTCATTTAAGATATTCTGTTCGTGATAAATATCATGCAAAAAAGCATTGACAGCTTTGTTTCGTTGCAAAATTCCACTTTCGATCTCATTCCACTCTTTTGATGTTATAAGACGTGGAACCATATCGAATGGAAAGATTCGCTCAGTAGCTTCATTTTCATTGGAATATACTGCAAAAGTAATTCCTTCATTATAAAAAATGAGTTTGGCATCTTCGTTTAATTTCTCGAAAGAAATAGAATCAAAGGAATCAAAATGTTTTACGAGGTCAGTATACTGAGGTCTTAGTTTTCCTTGGTTATCGAAAACTTCGTCGTAAATACTTCCAGAGTTGTGATATGGGACAATCATAATAGCGGCAATTTAGAATAATAATCTGAAATTGGAAGCTTTTGCGTATTATATGTGAACAAATTTGAATTTACTCAAAATTATTACTCAAATTAAACACACATGTCGTTATTTTATTTGGACACAGATACAATGTGTTATCCAGTTGAACATCAGCTTTAACACATAAATAAAACTAAAGATATTCCAGAGAAAAGCAATGTCTTATTGACCAAACTATTCATACAGCTAAATAACCTCAATTTCGTGGTTTTCCTCAAAAACCGTAATCAACAGCGGATAGGCCGCAGTAAGTTTATTGTAAGCAGCAGTTGCTTCGTCCATTCTATGTTTGGTAACTCGCACATTCAACTTTAGCTTTTCATTGACTTTGGGAATATAGCTTAGCGAATAGCTTCTTTCTTCCTTTGGATTCATGTTATTATCCGATAATTTCTTTGCCTCGGGATACCACTCCCACTGCTCCCCTATCCTACTAGAATCTCTCGCAACAATTTCACCTTTTGCATTTTTCAACTCCATTATAATCAAGTAAAATCGCTCTGGATCTCCTGAAGGTAAACGATGCCCTGCAAATTCATTTTTGAGTTTTAGAGAGTAATTAAGCTCCTGACCTTTTTTTACTCTTCGTTGAATTTTGGATGGATAAAAAGCCATGCCATCGAGTCCTTTAGCTTCAACACCAACACGCTTAGGTATTCCAGAACCTGCGAACCAGTGACGATGAGAGTCTCTTGGCTCAAAACCAGCTACCAATGGTCGTTCCACATTTTCCATGTGACAAGAGATACAGTTTTTTTCAGGATAATAGGGTCCAGCTTTCCATTCATCACCAGTTTCAAATGTACATGCAAGAGTAGGCGTTACAACTGCATTGGCATTGTGGCAACCGATACAAAGGGTTTCATTCAAAAACTGAGGGTCTTTTTTTACAGGATGAGGAGCAAGGGTTGAACCTAAAGTGCCTATGATTTTTCCATCACGCACATGACAGCTCGCACAATTGATACCTTCTTGCTGTAGTTTTCGGTCAAAATTGGGATTTTTTGTCTTTACTGGTTGGTAAATATCTCCATCTACCAAGCCAGACACAATAAACTCTTGTTGGTTTTGTAAGGGGATATGGCAATTTATACATAAGAAAGGACTCGACTCTTTCTTCAATTCAGCTTGAAACTGCATGTCAGTCCAAGCATGAGCATGGGTAGAGATTTTCCATTCTTCATAGTGACTTTGGTGACATGTACCGCAATCTTCGGCATTTAATGAAACCAATCCTTCGGGGATTTCTTGATGCTGTACCACCTTCTCCCAGCTCTTTGTTAATGGAACAATCTCTTTCTCAGTTAACTTGGTATAAAAAATCCAAGATACCGCAGCCAAAAAAACTACACCTGCTACAATTAATAATTTCCTTTGCATACTAATGTTAAACTTATTGCAATGAGTAAAGTTCGTAAAGATGTTGGGAAAAGTATGATTTTAGAGTGACTTGGGTTGCATAGGGTGACTAAAGCAATCTACAAAACGAGACTAGTAGTTAAAAAAGATGCATTTCTATTGATAAAAACTCTCACAGGATGACCAGTTTGCTTTCTTCTCTTATCTCATTCGCTATTCTTTCGTTTTTGGTATACTCCAAAAGCCAACACAATGGCAATCACTGTCCAGATCATCAAGTAAGCGTATCCCGAAATATCAAACATCAAGAACCTCTCCTCACATTCTATACAATTGAATAATTTGTAAATAACTGTCCCAATTGCGAATAGGGCTACTATAATATTAAACTTTTCTCTCATGCTTTATCTTTTGTTCAAAATGGGCTAACTATTTTCAGTGTTTCACCGTATTAGGTGTTTTTTAATTCTCAACTATCGTTGCGTGATATATTTCTGCCATATTCCAATACCGCTCTTAAAGTAAATAAATAATCTGACTGTTCTATATAAAGCATAGCAGGGAAAGTAAATAAGTCATTGTTTACGTCTTAGAAAATCTATATCAAAAAACTCATCCCTTTCTTTTCCGCATTCACTCCGTTTTTTTCCGTGTTCATCGATTTTCCATTTCAAGTGGTAGGCGTGCGACCTACTTTTGGATCATCAAACAACAACTCATGAAAAAACTATTACTTATAACAACATTTATACTCAGTTCGGTATTTGTTTTCGCCCAAACAAAAATTACAGGAACTGTTAAATTAAAAAATGGAGAAGCAATCCCTTTTGCAAATATTCAAATTGCCGATTCATACGATGGAGCCTCTGCCGACGAAAATGGAGTCTTTAATTTTGAAACTTTTGAAGAAGGAAACAAGAAACTACAAGTTAGCATGGTTGGCTACTTGCCATTTGAAACCGACCTTAACCTTAATGGCAAAGCAATTACATTAGACATTATTCTAAAAGAAGAAATCAATGCTCTTAATGCTGTGGTAGTTACCGCAGGGACATTTGAAGCATCCGATTCCAAAAAGATGGTAATGCTAAAGCCACTTGATATTGTAACCACAGCAGGAGGAGGAGCGGATATCACGGCTGTAATGCAGCTTTTACCGGGTGCTAATCGTGTGGGTGAGTCAGAAGGTCTATTTGTAAGAGGTGGATCTGCAAACGAGACCAAAACTGTTATTGATGGCATGATCGTGCAAAACCCGTTTTTCAGTAGCACCCCTGATGTACCCCAAAGAGGTCGTTTTTCGCCTTTTATGTTTAAGGGTACTGCCTTTAGTACTGGTGGTTATTCTGCTCAATATGGTCAGGCACTTTCTTCAGTTCTTTTGTTAGATACTCAAGATAAAATTGGCAAAAACAGCAATTGGAACTTGAATGCAAATATGGCCGGCTTAAGTGGATCTTATACTCACAAAGGCTGGATCACAGCTAACGTGGGTTATACAAACCTGTCTCCACTTTTTAGCTTGGTAAAAACCAATATTGATTTTGCCGAAGTACCTCAAGGTTTTGGTGGCTCCATCACTGTAAATGAAAACCTAGGAGAAAGAAGCGTTGTTAAAGCCTATGTAACACTCACTGATAACCGCTCAGGCTTAAATTTACCAACTTACGAAACCGATAATTCAACATACCTATTTACTAACAGAAACAAGAACTTATTTACCAATGCAAGTTTTAGAACTTTTAGTGAAGATGGTAAATGGGGACTACAAACTGGGCTTTCGTATAGCAACAACAGTGACCAACTTAAAATAGCAGATAATGCCGCTGATCGCAACGATGAACGCACACAAACTAGAATTGTAGGACAGTACTATTTTGGAAATAACAAGAGCAGCACGCTTACTGTGGGTGGAGAATTTCACCATATCAAAGTAGCAAATATATACAATGCTTTTGACCTCAACCTGACTGACAATTACAGTGCGACTTTCGCAGAAACAGAGTTTTATCTTACTCCAAAACTAGCCGTAAGAGCTGGTTTGAGAGCGGAATATACAAGTGTGATATCCAAAAGCAATATTGCACCAAGACTATCTGCGGCTTATAAATTAGGGCCTTTTGCACAATTAAGTTTGGCGGCAGGAAGATTTTATCAAAACCCTGAAAAGGAGTATCTATACCTGAACAAGCAACTAGACTTCGAACTGGCAGATCACCTAATTTTGAATTACCAAATTATCAAAAACAAACGCACCTTTCGTGTAGAAGGCTTTTATAAGGATTACAAAAACTTAGTAACAGAAGAAATTGAAGGGTTTGATCCAAATCCATATAGATTCCCAATAGGACTTACTGATAACGATGGGTTTGGTTATGCCAAGGGATTTGATGTGTTTTTTAGAGATCAAAAATCAATCAAAAATGCTGAAGTGTGGGTGACCTACTCATTTTTAGATACTGAGAGAAAATTCAGGAACTACCCATCACAAGTGCAGCCATACTTTGCTAGTAAGCACAACCTAAGCCTCGTTTACAAGCAGTGGATTGACAAGCTCGGGTTGAATGTAGGGGCTACTTTCACACATACTTCGGGGCGTCCATTTTATGGCTACAATGATGCCTTTAAAACACAAACCTTGACACCAAATTTTCAAAACCTTAGCCTTCAAGTAAGTAAAATAAAGCAAGTGAAAAATAACTTCATTGTGGTATATGCAGCCTTAGACAATGTATTGGCTCGTCAAAATGTATTTGGCTATAGATTTTCAGCTGATGGTACAGAGAGCTTTGAAGTTAAACCACCAGTATATCGAACATTTTTTATAGGAATATCTTGGTCAATTGGTCAGCTAGATCGAAAACCAAAAGAAGCCTCATTAGACATTTAAAATTCAAAACATAAAAACAAACAAACAAACATGAAAAAGTTAACCTTTCTATTCGCAATCTTATTAGTGTCATTTGCTTCATTAGCCCAAAACGAAAAGTATGAAGCCACAATGAAAGGGCTTGTTTCCAAAATAAACAATGCTCCTTTTACTGAATCGCTCGTCCCATTGAGCAACCAAATGGAACGTATTGCAAGTGCCGAAAAAAACGAGTGGTTACCTAATTATTGGGTAGCATACTGCAACATTTTAGAGTCAATTAAAAAAACGGACGAAGACGAAAAAGATTTGATTCTTGACAAGGCAGAAGAGTACATCAAAAAGGCTGATGCTTTAGTGAAAAACAATGATGAAATGGAGCACTTGCACGCATATTACAATAATGCTAGAATGATCGTAAGTCCTATGACGAGGTGGATGACTTACGGCCCAAAAATAGAAGAACACATTAAGGCAGCTAAGAAATTGAATCCAACGAATCCTAGAGTTGCCCTACTTGAAGCAGAAGGCGTTTTCTATAAGCCAGAAATGTTTGGTGGAGGAAAGGATGTAGCTAAGCCAATGCTAGTTTCGGCTCAAAAAATGTATCAAGAATTTACGCCCAAGAATGAAATGATGCCTAATTGGGGAAATGGATTTGTAGAATATTACCTATCCCAATATTAATCAAACGTTGCAATTAAAGTTTTAAACGAATAATAGTACATTGGTCCATGAATAATTCAAATCGCAGTCCTTTGATCCCTTCTTCTTTTTTCAAGGGCGGTATGAAAAGCTTTTTGTTCCTTGTACTGTTTTCGTTTATGCTTACCTATGGTTTCAGCAGCATCGTATACTTTACAAACCTTATTATTGTTGATGGTACATCCAATAAATACGAGTTTGGCGTAGTAATTCAGAACTTAATATTTTCGTTTGTTTCTGTTGCAATGGTTTGGTTTTTTATAAGAAATCTCGACCATAAGATCAACAACACCTTTCTCAAATACCTCTGCATTTTTATTCTAATCGAAATCGTAATTGTAATGGCTAGCTGGTACATGTACGAATTTGTTTGGAAGGATCTAGCTCCCTATCAACGTAATGGAGGCCCAGTGCTTAATATCGGTTTTCAGGCTGCACTTATACCAGGATTTGTAGGTATCATTTACTTCTATTTTTGGAAAAATTCCCAAAAGATAAATCAAAAAATAGACGAGCAAGAGGTAATGCTTCTTCAGCTAGAACAAAATAAAACAAAGGCAGAATTAACCGCTTTAGAAGCTAGAATAAACCCTCATTTCCTATATAATGCTCTCAATAGCATTGCAAGCCTTGTACATGAAAAGCCAGATACCGCAGAGGAAATGACCATGAAACTATCCGCACTTTTCCGCAAAACCACTAGTAGAGACAACTCCACTTTCTATTCTTTGGAAGAAGAGATAGATATTGTAAAAACATACTTGGAAATTGAGCAAATCAGATTTGGAGAAAGACTCCAATTCTCCACCGAATTGGATGAAAATAGCAAAAAGGCTAAAGTACCAAAATTCATCATTCAGCCTTTGGTGGAAAACGCTATTAAGCATGGAGTTAGTAAAATAACAGGAAAAGGAATTATTAAAGTAAATGCTTACACCGACGGCAAACTATTGACCATTAAAGTCCATGACAACGGACCTCAATTTAAACTAGGAGAACATGTAGGATATGGTCTTACAAGTATTCAGGAAAAGCTAAAACTCCTATTTGGCGAGAAGGCTCATTTCAATATTAATAGCAATCCGATAAAGGAAATCAGTATAGAAATACCTTATGAAAAAGCTTAAAACAATTCTAGTAGATGATGAAGAATTGGCGATCAACAGATTAGAAAGACTTCTAAAAGAGTTCAATATTATAGAAATAATAGGAACTGCGTCCGATGGGGTCGCTGCAGTAAAGATTATCAATGAATTACAACCTGACTTAGTTTTTTTGGACATTCAAATGCCTGGGCTGAATGGTTTTGAGGTATTAAATCTTTTGACTTCACCCAAGCCAAAGGTTGTGTTTGCAACTGCTTATGACCATTACGCGATTAAAGCTTTTGAAGAAAACTCCTTAGATTATTTGCTTAAACCGATAGAGAAAGAAAGGCTGGCGAAAACAATTGCAAAGTTGGAAAGTGATGAAGTAAGTCTCCCTACTCAAGAACTATTGGCAAGCCTTTTAAATCAACTAGAACCCAAAAAGGAGATTCATTCTATCAATGTAAAACATGGTGATAAAATAATTTTCGTTTCCCTAAAAGACATTTCGCACTTTCAAGCAAGTGGAAAATACGTTGTTTTGCATACTTTAGATGGGGAACAATACCTTACAAATTATACGATTACCTCAATTGGAGAAAAACTAGAAACCTCTCGTTTCACTCAAATAAGTAGAAGTTGCATTGTCAATGTACGACAAATGAAAGAATTGGAGAAATTCTATAATGGTAAGTACAAAATAACAATGAATGATAGCAAAAAAACACTGCTTGAGTCAGGTACTAGCTTTGGAGATAACTTGAAAGAATTGATGGAGTTTTGAAATTATAACCCTACTTCATGTTTTCGCCACCAAGGCACCAAGACACTAAGTTTTACTTATTCCGTATTCGACATTTCTCCACCTACACTCAAAAACTATTATTCGGTTATTGAAGAAATAGATTCGTGAATATGTGACCTTATTCTATGATAAAAAAAGGCTATTTTTCGTAGGTCCCAATTCCAACTTTTAAGAATTTCGTTAGATTTATAGGTTCTTTCAAAACTTTAATCCTTAACAATGACCAATCCAATAGAAATTCAAGCAATTGTAAATAATACGATTGACAAAGTTTGGGAATCGTGGACGGAGCCCAAGCATATTATGCAATGGAATCAAGCGTCTCCTGAGTGGCATTGCCCATCCGCGAGCAATGATTTGAAAGTTGGTGGTGAGTATTCTGCCAGAATGGAAGCAAAAGACAGAAGCTTTGGATTTGATTTAAATGCAACATATACTGATGTGAGAACAAACCATTATCTCGCTTCAACCTTGGAAGATGATCGCAAAGTGAGGGTATCTTTTAAAGAACTTGAAAATGGAGTTTTGATTATTCAAAAATTTGAAGCAGAAAGCCAAAACCCACGTGAAATGCAGCAAAATGGCTGGCAAGCGATACTAAATAGTTTTAAATCTTATACAGAAAACCTATAATCATGGCAAGCGTAAATACTTACTTGAATTTTGCTAGAGAAACGGAAGAGGCCTTCAACTTTTACAAAAGCGTATTTGGAGTTGAATTTGTTAGCACTCCTATGCGATTTGGTGACTTTCCACCACCTGAAGGTGCACCACCAATGAATCCAGATGACGCAAAACTGATCATGAATATTCAATTGGAAATTCTAGGTGGGCATGTTTTAATGGGAACAGATGCTCCAGAAACTATGGGTTTAAATGTAGTAATGGGCAACAACGTTCATATCAGCTTAAATATCGATTCTAGAAAAGAAGCTGATGATATATTCAAAAAACTTTCTGATGGAGGAACTGTCTCACAAGCTTTACAAGACATGTTTTGGGGAGCTTACTGGGGTAGCTTCACCGACAAATTTGGCGTTCAATGGATGATAAACTGCGATAACAAATGACACTTTCCACTTGCCTATGGATGGATGTAAAAGCAAAAGAGGCTGCAGAGTTATATTTATCCGTTTTTGAAAACAGCGAGATTACAAACCAAAATCCAATGGTCGTGGGCTTTAGGTTAGGAGGTATACCATTTATGGCATTAAATGGCGGTCCAATGTTCAAAATCAATCCTTCTATTTCGTTTATGGTTTCTTGTGAATCTGCAAACGAAGTAGAAGAAAAATACAATGTATTGATTCAAGGTGGTTCGGTCTTAATGCCGCTAGATTCTTATCCTTGGAGCGAAAAATATGGCTGGTGCCAAGATAAATATGGTGTTAATTGGCAATTGTTTCTAGGCCAAATAGAATCAAAAATCTCACCTTGTTTCATGTTTAGTGGAACCCAGAATGGAAAGGCTTCTGAAGCAATGAATTTCTACACAAGCTTGTTTAAAAACTCCGAAGTATTATCACTCAATAAATATGAAGAAAATGATCAAGATATCACCGGCAATATCAAACATGGTCGCTTCAATTTAATGGGGAACGCATTTATTGCGATGGATACCTCAATGCCAAACGCTCCTACTTTCAAAGAAGGCGTATCAATAGTTGTCAACTGTGAAACACAAGAAGAAATTGACTTCTTATGGGATAGTCTCACAAAAGATGGCAAAGAAAGCCAATGCGGCTGGCTAAAGGACAAGTACGGCGTTTCATGGCAAATTGTCCCCAACATTCTTGCAAAGCTCATGAACGACCCAGAAAGAGCTCCTGCTGTCACAAAAGCATTCATGCAAATGAAGAAATTCGATATTGAAAAGCTATTAGTTGCTAGATTTTCGCCACAAAGACTCTAAGACACTAAGTTTTTGTTTCCTTTTACACCGAATTCTATAAATATCCTCCAGACCATAAATCATTTTCTATGATTATCGACGAATTAGGTCGAAAAACTTTGAGTCTTCGTGACTTAGTGTCCCAAAGAATTAAAGGTACTTCAAGCAAGCTTCGCCAAAAGCCCTTTCACCATTTTAGCAATTTCAGCGGGATCGTCGTTTTTGAATAATTGTGAACCTAAGCCAACTGCCGTTGCCCCTGCTCCCATCCATGAACCAATACTTTCCATATTGGGCTCCACACCACCAGTCACCATTACTTTAAGGTTTTTGAAAGGCCCTAAAAGACTTTTTACATAGCTAGGTCCAACCAAATTTCCAGGGAAAATCTTTACGACTTCTGCTCCTGCAGTTAATGCATTATGAATCTCAGTAGGCGTAATTACACCTGGTATCCATGGTGTATTATTAGTAGCACAAAAAGCTCCCACCTCAGCAGAAAAGCATGGTTGTACAATAAAGTCAGTACTTGCGTCAATAAAGTCTTGAGCTTGATCCACAGTGAAAATTGTCCCAATTCCGAACTTCATTCCAGGACACTCTTTTTTTACAAATGGCATCAACTCTTTAAAGTTGCCAAGTGCTTTTTCACCACGATTGGTGTATTCAAATATCTTGATTCCTCCGTCGTAACAAGCTTTGATCATTTTTGCAGAAAAATCTACATCATCATGATAAAAAACAGGAACTAGGGGATTTTGAGCTAAGAAGTCTTTCATTTATTCGAAATTGAAATAGTTTTTTGCGTTGTTATAACAAATATCTTGAACCATTTGACCAATCCAAGGAATATCGTTGGGTAATTCTCCATTTTCTATGTCATTTCCCAAAAGATTACATAAAATCCTACGGAAATACTCATGACGAGGAAAAGAAAGGAAGCTTCTTGAGTCAGTTAGCATTCCTACGAAGCGACTCAATAGCCCCATTTGAGAAAGCGTATTCAGTTGCTTCTCCATGCCATCCTTTTGATCCAAAAACCACCAACCAGATCCCCACTGAATTTTGCCAGCGACTGATCCATCATTGAAGTTACCAATCATGGTTGCCATAACTTCATTATCGGCAGGATTAAGGTTGTAAATGATCGTTTTGGCTAGTTCTCCACTTTCACCTATTGTACCCAAAAGCTTTGATATTCCAGCAGCTTGCGACCAATCGCCAATGCTGTCCCAACCAGTATCTGGACCTAATTCTTTGAGTGCCCAAAGATTATTGTTACGCAATGCCCCTAGGTGAAATTGCTGTACCCAACCTTTCTTAGCATATATTTGACCCAAAAAGACCAGGAGGTTAGTTTGTAACTTTCCATGTTCATCTTGGGTAAATGCTTCTCCATTTAAAATTTTTGCAAAGATTGAATTTACATCTTCCTCCGAAGCAGCAATAAAGTTAATTCTCTCCAGACCATGATCAGACACTCTACAGCCAGCTTCATGAAAGTAGTCTGCTCGTTGAGACAATGCATTTTTTAGGTCTTGCAAATCATTTATTGGCTTACCCGTTAGATTTTCTAAAGCTGTTAAAAGCTCTAAGAAGTTGGGCTTTTCCGGCATCAAAAACCTATCAGGTCGAAAAGCTGGAAGCATTTTAAGGTCTTTATTTCCTTTTTTTGCAAAAGCAGTATGATGTTCTAGGGAGTCTAAAGGATCATCTGTAGTACATACAACCTTTGCGTTCATCATTTTTAACAATCCTTGAATAGAGTGTGATGGCTGACGCAATTGCTCACTAGCATTTTCATAAATACCCTTTGCCGAAGCCGGATTTAAGATTTCATTGATTCCAAAATATCTTTGCAATTCTAAGTGAGACCAGTGATACAACGGATTTCGCATGGTATAAGGAACTGTTTCAGCCCACTTTTCAAACTTTTCATAATCAGTTGCATTTCCTGTGCAAAACCGCTCATTAATTCCGTTAGCACGCATACCACGCCATTTATAATGATCGCCATATAACCACGCTTGCGTTAAATTTTCAAAGTTTCCATTCTCCAAAATGTCTTTCGGCGGCAAGTGATTATGATAATCAATAATGGGCATCTCTTTAGCGAAATCGTGATATAGCATTTCTGCTGTCTTGCTTTGAAGTAGGAAGTTTTCGTCTAGGAATTTTTTCATGAAACCAGTTATAAAATTAATACGTTAAGGAATTTAGGAGTTATTGGACTCGTTATTCTTTTTTTTCATTGTCGATCTTGTTTTGGACATTATAGCAGTTAATTCTGAGCTTTCTAATATGAGTTTTCTTAAACTTTCATCCTTAATTTCATCCAAATCTCTTATTAATTCCAACCAGAATAAAGATTCGTCAGACTCTTCTAAAACAATACAAATTTTAGCGTAAAACTCAGCATTTGATCTACCTCTACAAGCAGCTCTATAATTTGCTGCGACAGAAGTAGCTGATTTAATTAACTGCCGCTTTATAATGTACATTTCTTCAGACTTAGGTAAAGTTCTGCAGTACTTGATTACTTCAATACAAAATTGCTTTGAACGCAACTTCATCTTCTCACCAAAATCAAAATTTCCTGTCATACTTTATATATTTTAGTTTTAAGTTATTTACAAACTTGATAACTCAAAAACTCACAAACTCTTATAGCGACACTCCTCGCTTCCAAGGAATAAAGTCATCTTGATCATTTAACACAGCCTTGGCGATGGTATCACCACTCGCAACAGATATAATGAATTCTAGCAATCGTTCACCAGCTTGCTCAATGCTCTCTTCTCCTCTAATAATACTCCCAGTATCTACATCGATGATGTCAGACATTTTTTGAGCTAAAATGGTATTTGAAGCGATCTTGACAACTGGTGCAATTGGATTACCTGTAGGTGTTCCAAGTCCCGTTGTAAAAACTGCAATATTACAACCACTACCTATCATTGCAGTGGTAGATTCTACATCGTTACCCGGCGTGCAAAGCAGGTTTAAACCTTTCTTTGTTACTTTTTCGGGATAGTCTAGCACATCAGTTACCGGAGAAGTACCACCTTTTTTCGCTGCACCTGCAGACTTAATCGCGTCAGTGATAAGTCCATCTTTGATATTTCCTGGCGATGGATTCATATCGAAACCACTTCCAGCTTCTACTGCTCGTTTGCTGTAGACCGTCATCAATTCATTGAATCGAGTCGCAATCTCTGCTGTTTCACAACGATCGCTCAATTCTTGCTCTACACCACACAACTCCGGGAACTCAGATAATACAACAGAAGCTCCAAGTGAAACCAATAGATCCGAGGTATACCCAACTGTAGGATTTGCCGAAATACCGGAGAAACCGTCAGAGCCACCGCACTCTAAACCAAGATTGAGATGGGTAAGCGATGCTGGCTTTCGTGTAATCTTATTTGCTTCTATTAGACTTGTAAATGTAAGCTTGATGGCCTTACTTACCAATGCCTCTTCAGTTCCTTCTTTTTGTTGTTCCAAAAAATGAACTGGCTTGCTATCATTGAAATTCCTCTTTGCTAATTCTTCTTGCAAAAGGCTTATCTGAGCATTTTGACAGCCCAAGCTAAGTACTGTTGCACCAGCAACATTGGGGTTCGTGATGTATCCAGCAAGCAAGCCACATAAAGCTTGTGCATCTTGCCTAGTACCTCCACAGCCCATTTCGTGCGATAAGAATTTAATGCCATCTATATTTTCAAAAACTCGCTTTTGACCAGTTTCAGAATCATTTGCTTTCAATTCAGTTGCCAACAACTCTTCACTACTTTTACCTGATGCTAAACCCGCTAAAAGCGATTTAGTTAAGCTTTGATATTTCTCAACTTTACCATAACCAAGATCTTCAATCAAGGCTTTTTTCATTACTTCAAGGTTTCTATTTTCGCAAAAAACCAAAGGAATGACAATCCAATAATTGGCCGTTCCCACACTCCCATCTTTTCGATGAAAACCATTGAAAGTCCTGTTTTCGAAATTTGAAATGGATGGCTTTTCCCAGTCTAGCTTTCGATCGCCTAAAGAAAAACCCTGAGAAGCATGTTTTAAGTTAAAAACATTGATCCACCCACCTTTTAAAATGGGCTGAGAAACTTTTCCAACCAGAACACCGTACATAAAAACTTCATCGCCCATGGCAAAGTCTTGCCCAGCGATTTTATGTTTTGCCGAAATATCTTCTGTTAAGACTATTTCTTGTCCTTGATAAGTGATTTTTGTGCCTTTACTTAAATCTGTAAGGGCAACCAGTACATTATCACTAGCTTGAACCTTAAGAACCGATTGTTGTTGCATGGGTACAAAATTAGGAAAGTCACACCAGTGAATTCCGTTAATTTCAACAAAAACTGATACTTATTTTACTTGACTGCTTGGCGAGCTAGCAATTTCCAACCAGAATCGGTGTTAACCCACACCATCATTACTTTTAGGTTTACATCGCTGGTATCAACTCCTCTTACAACTTCTCCTTCTAGTACATGACGAAACCATGCTGTATTATCTACAACCTTCATGTTTTCATCAATAACATTCCAAGCGATAATGTCATCTTGTCCATTTAAAAGAGCATCGGCAAATTCTGCTTTTGTTTCTATTTTTCCACTTGAATGACCGTAAGTTAGCTCTTCTAGTACAAGAGCATCAATTTTCTCCATGGATGGGTTTATAAGTACATCGCTCAAAGCATCTACTTTTTCCTTAATGGCAGTAGAATGGTCAATTACTTCCGTTTCGGTTTCAGTTGGTGTAGTACATGCTGCAAATGCCAAGAGAGGAAGAATAAATATTTTTTTCATTGTAAAAGAGGGTTGTTTTAAATTTAGTTAAAGGTAATTCTTAAGCTCATTAATCACAAAGGTATGTTTCCATGTTTCTTTTTAGGTAGCGAAGCCACTTTGTTTTCAAGCATAGAAAATGCCTTAATTAGTTTTCGGCGAGTATCTTTTGGAAAAATTACTTCGTCCACAAAGCCACGTTCGGCAGCAGTGTAAGGATTCGCAAAAAGGTCGGCATACTCTTGTTCTTTCTCCTTCAAGGCATTTTCTGGATCATCCGACGCTGCAATTTCTTTCTTGAAAATGATCTCGCTAGCCCCCTTTGCTCCCATTACCGCGATTTCGGCTGTAGGCCAAGCAAAATTCATGTCTGCACCAATGTGCTTGGAATTCATCACATCATAAGCCCCACCATAAGCTTTTCGAGTAATTACCGTGATTCTTGGAACGGTTGCTTCGCTAAATGCGTAAAGTAACTTCGCTCCATTAGTGATGATACCATTCCATTCTTGATCCGTGCCTGGCAAAAATCCAGGAACATCCTCCAGCGTTAATAATGGGATATTGAAACAGTCACAAAAGCGAACAAAACGAGCTGCTTTTTTGGATGAATCAATGTCCAATACACCCGCCAAATACATAGGTTGATTCGCTACAATCCCAATGCTTTTTCCTGCCAACCTTGCAAAACCTACTACGATGTTTTGAGCATATTCTTGATGGATTTCGAAAAAGGAATCCGTATCTATAATTCCATTTATTACTGCTTTGATATCGTAAGGTTGCTGAGCATTGTTTGGAATTATTTCTTCCAAAACTGGTCTGCTTTCATCTTTTAATTCGTAGGGTAAACTTGGAGCTTTATCTTCACAGTTTTGCGGCACATAGCTTAGCAAAGTCTTCACTTGCTCTAAACAGGCCAGCTCATTAGGCGATGTCAAATGTGTGACTCCTGACTTTACAGCATGTGTCATTGCTCCTCCTAATTCTTCAAAAGAAACAGTTTCGTTGGTGACTGTTTTCACAACATTTGGCCCAGTGACAAACATGTAACTGCTCCCCTCTACCATCAATGTGAAATCTGTGATGGCAGGCGAATAAACCGCTCCTCCAGCACAAGGTCCCATGATTGCAGAAAGCTGTGGAACAAGTCCCGATGCTAAGGTATTTCGGTAGAAAATATCGGCATATCCACCCAACGAACGAACTCCTTCTTGAATCCTTGCTCCCCCTGAGTCATTTAGACCTATAATGGGGGCTCCGTTTTTCATCGCCATGTCCATTATTCTACATATCTTCTCTGCTTGCGTTTCGGAAAGTGAACCACCAAAAACCGTGAAATCTTGAGCATAGACATAAACCAATCTCCCATGAATGGTCCCGTAACCTGTCACCACACCATCCCCAAGAAATTTCTGATCTTCCATTCCAAAATCTGTAGTGCGATGAACAATCAAAGCTCCTATTTCTTCAAAAGAATCTTCGTCCATGAGGATATTTACTCGCTCATGGGCAGTCAATCTTCCTTTCTCGTGTCGTGAATCAATTCTTTTTTGACCTCCACCTAAGGCAGACTCAACTAGTTTCTCGCTTAATAATTTATTCTTCTCAACCTTATTCATCGAATGATTTAATCATAGGTTCTAAAATCTCTATTGCAGCTTTGGGAATTGCTGTTCCAGGGCCAAATACGGCTGTCACCCCACTTTTATACAAAAACTCATAATCACTAGGTGGAATTACCCCACCTACAATAACCATGATATCGTCTGATTCTAAATCTTTCAAGGCTGCTATGGTATCTGGCACTAAAGTCTTGTGGCCTGCCGCCAACGAAGAAATACCAAGAATGTGTACATCATTTTCCATGGCTTGTTTTGCAGCTTCTTGTGGGGTTTGAAACAATGGGCCAATGTCCACATCAAATCCGAGATCGGCAAAACCAGTAGCGATGATCTTTGCTCCTCTATCGTGGCCATCTTGACCAAGTTTTGCAATCAAAATCCTTGGTTGTCTGCCATCAAGCTTGGCAAATTGCTTTACCAACTTTCTAGCTTTTTCAAAATCACGGGAATTTTCCATAGACGACGCATATACTCCTGAAATGGTGCGAGTTGTTGATTTATGCCTTCCAAACACTTTTTCTAATGCATCTGAAATTTCACCTAAAGTTGCCCTTTCTCTAGCGGCATTCACTGCAAATTCTAAAATATTACCTTCGCCTCGTGCAGCGTTTTCTATGGCATTTAACCATTCTACGACAGCCTTTTCATTCCTATCCTTTTTCACTCGATTTAATCGCTCTACTTGTTGCTCTCTAACTTGTGTAGCATCTATTTGTAGAAACTCAAAAACCTCCTCTTTACTGGTCTGAAAAATATTAACACCCACTACTTTTCGTTGCCCATTATCAATTTCTGCCTGCTTTTTGGCGGCTGCAGATTCTATTCTTAGTTTTGGAATACCACGTTCTATGGCGGCTGTCATCCCTCCTAATTCTTCTATTTCGGCAATTAATACTTTTGCTTTTTCAATCAGTTCTACTGTTAGGTTTTCTACTAAAACAGAACCAGCAAAAGGATCTATCAGGGTTGTTATTTCTGCCTCTTTTATCAAATACTTTTGCGTCTCTCTAGCAATCTTTGCAGAATACTCTGATGGCAAGGCAATGGCCTCATCAAATGAATTGGTATGTAACGATTGTGTCCCTCCCAATACAGCTGCAAGTGCTTCTATGGTCGTTCTGGCAACATTATTCAAAGGATCTTGAGCAGTGAGACTGTAGCCAGAAGTCTGGCAATGCGTCCGTAGCATTTGGGACTTCTTGCCTTTCGGCTTGAACTTGGCCACTTCTTCGGACCAAAGAACTCTACCAGCTCTCAGTTTTGCAATTTCAGTATAGAAATCCATTCCAATTCCCCAAAAAAAAGAAAGTCTCGGAGCAAAATCATCGATGGATAAACCGGCAGCTATTCCTGTTTTAATATATTCAATTCCGTCGGCAATTGTATAAGCCAATTCTATTTCAGCCGTAGCACCCGCTTCGTGCATGTGATATCCACTGATACTTATGGAATTGAATAATGGCATTTTTTCAGCAGTATACTTAAAAATATCACCAATCAATCTCATAGATGGTCTTGGCGGATAAATGTAAGTATTGCGAACCATGAATTCCTTCAAAATATCATTCTGAATGGTTCCTCGCAATTGCTTTGGGCTCACACCGCTTTCTTCTGCAGCGACAATGTAAAAAGCCATGATGGGTATCACAGCTCCATTCATGGTCATGGAAACAGAGATTTGATCCAGCGGGATTTGATCGAAAAGGATTTTCATATCCTCTACGGTATCTATGGCTACCCCTGCCATTCCGACATCTCCTTTCACTCTAGGATGATCGCTATCATAACCTCGATGTGTAGCTAAATCAAATGCAACAGAAAGCCCTTTTTGGCCTGCTGCTAAGTTCTTTCTATAAAACTCATTGCTTTTTTCTGCTGTACTAAAACCCGCATATTGTCTGATGGTCCATGGCCTTTGGGTATACATGGTGGCATACGGCCCGCCCAAAAATGGGGCAAAACCTGATAAACCACCAATAGCTTTGCTCTCCGTTTCTTTTGGCAAAAAACGAATACGCTTGAAGTCGCTATTTTTAGGATCTATCATGTTCTATTACTGTTGCTCCAGTTGGTTTCTAATGAAACTGGCACTTTCAATTTCTCTTTTTCATCCAAGTAATTTTTCAGGGCTGTCAAGGCAACGACCTTTGCTTCTGCCTCTCGTTGATCTTGCAAAATTGTAGGACTAAAGTAGTTTTTAACAAAATGTGTATCAAAATTGCCACTTTGGAAAGCTTCATGTTCCATTACAAAGCGGCCAAAATCTAGCGTGTTTTTTACACCTTCAATGTAATACTGCTCTATGGCCTCTTTCATTTTTTGAATAGCAGTAGCTCTATCAGCTGCATGCACGCAAAGTTTTGAGATCATAGGATCGTAGTAAATTGGAATTTCCATTCCTTCTAAGAACCCATCATCCACTCGAATTCCTTCACCTACTGGATGCCTGTAAGTATCTAATCTTCCAATATCTGGTAGAAAGTCATTCGTTGGATCTTCGGCATAAACCCGAAGCTCGATCGCATGACCATTTATTTTCAAATCATCTTGTCCAAAAGCCAAATGCTCACCTCTAGCAACTCTAATTTGCCATTCTACCAAGTCTAAGCCTGTAATCATTTCACTTACTGGGTGCTCAACCTGCAAGCGAGTGTTCATCTCTAAAAAATAGAAATTGAGTTGATCATCCATCAAAAACTCAACCGTACCAGCTCCTACGTAATCGCACGACTTAGCCACCAGAACTGCCGCTTCGCCCATTTGCTTTCTCAAAGCAGGTGTTAAAACAGCCGAAGGGGCTTCTTCAACCACTTTTTGATGACGACGTTGGATGCTGCAATCTCTTTCAAATAGGTATACGACATTGCCATGCTTGTCTGCCAAAATTTGAATCTCAATATGTCGAGGTGATTTCACGTAACGTTCTATAAACACAGAACCATCTCCGAAAGCAGACTTGGCTTCACTTACTGCTCTTTCAAACTGGCTAGCAAGGTCAGACTCCTTCTCTACTATTCGCATTCCTTTCCCTCCACCACCAGCCGATGCTTTGATCAAAATTGGAAAGCCAACCTCCTTAGCAACTTCAATCGCCTCATCCACAGATTCCAAGGCGGTATCGGTACCTGGAACCATAGGAATATCAAAAGCTTTCACACAGTCTTTGGCGGCGAGTTTTGAACCCATCACTTCAATTGCGTAGGTATCTGGCCCGATAAATGTCATACCTGCATCATTCACTTTCTGGGCGAAAACTGAATTTTCGCTCAAAAAACCGTAGCCAGGATGAATTCCATCAACTCCAAGTTCTATGGCTTTAGCAATGATCAAACTTTGGTTCAAATAAGACTCCGAGGAAGGTGCAGCACCTAGGCATACAGCCTCATCTCCATAAAGCACATGCGGAGAATTTCGATCAACATCAGAGTAAACAGCTACAGATTTCAAACCCATTTTTCGAATGGTTTTCATTACCCTGAGTGCAATCTCTCCCCTATTGGCTATTAGTATCTTTTTCATTCTTCATTCAATTTTGACCACACTTCTTCACAAATTTTATCAACCATGAAATCCAAGCTTCTGGCTCCTTCTACTCCGTCATAATGGCCAGTTAATTCACTTTCTAAGTGCAACAGATTTGGGATATTCCGCAGAGAACTTAATTGATCCGGATGATTAGAAAACGGCTTCAAACTAATAAAATCTGCTCCCCCAATGCTAGAACTCAGTGTGTCTGTAGTGAACTCAATGAGGTTTTGATTAAAATCACCTTCAGAATTACTAGACTCTTTAATAAGTAAAATCTTAGGGACTATATTTTCTTCCAAATTCATCAATAGAACTCTCAGAGCTCTTAATGCAGAAATATTAACGAAGAATTTCTGAGTAGGTTTAACAATAATCGGTTCTTGCGGAAATGCTCCTTCTTTTAAAATTCTTCTCAGCAGCTCAACAATAGGCTCAAGGACCTCTCCCGAAGAAAAATCGACAGTATACTTATTAGAATTGTCTAGGACGAAATACTTTTCTTTTTCAAACTCTAAAGCTTGAAGTTTTGATTCAAAGGCCTCTTTGGAAAATTGACTTTCCTCAATATCAAAAACTTGAAAAATCATTTGCCCAAAAACACCCTTTAAAAGAGAATCAAGACTTGCTATTTCAAAAGTCTTTTGGAACTCATAATAAATCCCATCTGCCCCACCCTTCAAAGCGTCTAGCACTAGGCTATTCTCAGCTTCAGAATGAATTCTAAGATATGATAAGTTGTCGCTTTGGGGTAAAGGTGCTACTTCAGTTTTTTCAGTCGAGTCGTATAAATAAGATCGCAAAGGATCAATTTTGAGATTGGAGTCTATATTAAATTCCAACTCGCCCATGGCTTTGCCGTTCAGCTCTTTCTGAACTTGCTGTTGCCATGCTTCGCTATTTCGTTTATAATTATTCAAATCGTAGTAAGGCTTGTTTTTTGTCTACTGCTTTTCCTTCTTCACAGTTAATTTCGGCTATGATTCCATCTTGCTCAGCCAGCAAGACATTCTCCATTTTCATAGCTTCTAAAATCAGTAACTGATCACCTTCTTTCACCTCGTCACCCACGTTTACTAAAATCTTAAAAACCAAGCCAGGCATAGGAGAAAGCAAATCCTTGCTTAACACTTTGGTGCTGGTACTCAAACCCATTTTGTCAACAAGTAAATCTAATTCATTCTTTATTTTGAAGGAATAAGGCCTACCATTTAACCAATATTTACCTTCTTTGGTACTTGTTGCAGGCACTAATTGTTTTATTTCAAAATTTTGACCTTCAAAATGTACTTTTTGTCCTGAATCAGGATTTTCATTGATCTCTATTTTTTCAATTTCCTTTTCATCCAATTGAAAAACATAAGAACCGACATTGACCTCGTATTTTTTACCCATCGTAGAAATTGCTTAAAAAAAGCTATTTTTGATTCACGAACTTACATCAATTTTCTAAAACGAAATGAATCTATCGGAAAAAATTGGCCTAGTTTCAGGAGGTTCTTCTGGCTTGGGTGCTGCAGTAGTAGAAATGCTATTGAGCAAAGGTTGTAAAGTTGCAATATTGGATATTCAAGCTCCGAGAAAAAGCAGCGATTCTGTCCTATACATTGAAACGGATATTAGAAATGAAGTCGCTGTTGTAAAGGCAATAGAACAAGTGATTGAAAAATACGGAAACATACATTTCAATATCAATTGTGCTGGAATAGCAACTGCCAAAAAGGTTTTGGGACGAAAAGGTATACATGATTTGGAAAGCTTTGCGAATACCATCGCAATTAACCTTTCAGGAACTTTCAATGTACTTAAAGCCTGTGCCGATAAAATGTCTCAAAACGACTTGGACGAAAATGGCGTAATTATAAATACGGCTAGTGCTGCCGCATACGAAGGACAAATCGGACAAGCGGCTTACGCAGCCTCCAAAGGAGGAATTGTGGCAATGACCTTACCAATTGCAAGAGAATTTTCAACTCACAAGATTCGTGTAAATGCAATAGCACCAGGACTTTTCAAAACACCACTTTTTGATGGCTTACCACCCGAAGCAATAGCATCTTTGGAAAAACAAGTTCCTTTTCCGTCCAGACTCGGGGAGCCAAAAGAGTTTGCACAATTAGTACTTAGTATAATCGAAAATAAAATGATCAACGGAACAGTGCTTCGCATAGATGGAGCACTGCGAATGAACTCCAATTAATATGTCAGCAGTAAACTACGAGAAAATAAACGAGCATATAGCACTAGTAACCATCAATAGACCAGATGCTTACAATGCCATCAATAATGAGGTTGCTCAAGAAATGGACGCCGCAGTCAAAAAATCCGAAGCAGACAGCTCAGTTAGAGTTGTTATACTTACTGGAGCAGGAGAAAAAGCTTTTTGTGCAGGAGCAGATCTTAAGATGATCGCTGCTGGTCGCGGAGCAGAATTAAACACTCCAGATAATGGATTTGGTGGCTTTGTTTATGCTAAACGAAGCAAACCTTGGATAGCAGCTGTAAATGGTTTTGCACTTGCTGGCGGAGCTGAATTATGCCTTGCTTGCGATATGATCATCGCCACTGATAATTCGAAATTTGGTTTACCAGAAGTAAAGAGAGGTTTAGTGGCTGGTGCTGGAGGAATGTTTCGCCTACCCAAAATGCTACCCGAAAAAATTGCGATGGAAGTTATATGCACAGGAAACCACTTTGACGCTACTTTTGCGGAAAAGCATGGTTTGGTTAACAAAATTGTACCTTTTGCAGACCTAATGCCAACAGCTATAAAACTCGCTGAGGACATCGCCATCAACTCTCCAAATTCCATCAAAGAAAGCATGGCTTTTGTAAAAAACATGGGAAATCAGTCGGAAGCTGAACTCATTGAGAGTTCAAACGTTCTATTTGAAAAAATACTACAATCGGCAGATGCATTGGAAGGCACGAAGGCCTTTGTAGAGAAAAGAGCCCCTATTTGGAAATCTTGATTTAAATTCATGAATAATATATCAGAATTGGTTGACTTGGTCAACCTTGAAAAAGTAGCAGAAAACGTTTATTTGGGTCAAAATTACAAAGCTCCTTGGAAAAGAGTTTTTGGCGGTCAAGTGCTTTCACAAGCCTTAAGTGCTGCCTATAAAACTGTACCCGAAGGACGAATTGCCCATTCCATGCATGCCTATTTCTTACTACCTGGAGATATCAACATTCCCATTATATACGAGGTAGACAATGTTCGTGATGGCGGTAGTTTCAATACCAGAAGAGTAGTAGCCAAGCAACAGGATAAAGTGATTTATATTACTTCTATTTCCTTTCAAGTAGTTCAAAAAGGGCTAGAGCACCAAATCGACATGCCAAATATGGTAGGTCCAGAAGGCTTGAAATCTGACGAAGATATTATTAAAAGATACAAGTTGCTTATCCCACAAAACGTGATGCAAGCTGTAGAGTCTCGTCCATTTGAATTTAGACCGGTTGAGAAATTAAGTATTTTCGATCGAAGTACGAAGTTACCTTATCGTCACTTTTGGTTCAAAGCAAAAGAAAAAGTGGAGGGTAATTTAGCTTTACATCAAATACTACTTACCTACGTTTCTGATTACAATTTGCTTACCACAGCAACATTACCACACGTAAAAGGACCAATTCCGAAAGACTTGTTCATGGCAAGTATTGACCACGCTATGTGGTTTCACAGAGAATTCCGCATTGACGAATGGATGCTCTACGCAATCGACAGCCCTTCAGCTTCAAACACCAGAGGTTTCACAAGAGGAAACATTTTTGACCAAAAAGGCAGACTCGTAGCATCAACAGTTCAAGAAGGATTGATTAGGCCGATTAAGAAGTAGTTTTTTTAAGGAAGAAGGGAGTTTGAAGTGGGAAGGTTTTATTTTAGGCAATAGTTTTTTTAAGGAAGAAGGAAGTTTGAAGTAGGGAGTTTTTATTCACCGTCGGACCCCAGTCAGACGAGGTCAATCGAAGAAGCTAATAATGAAGCTGGAGGAAGGGAGTATGAAGTGGGAAGGTTTTATTACCGTCGAACCCTAGTCAGACGAGGTCAATAGAAGAAGCTAATGATGAAGAGGGAGGGAGTTTGAAGTGGGAAGGTTTTATTTGAGCAATTGGTTTTTAGGAAGAAGGAAGTTTGAAGTGGGATGTTTTTTTGTCACAAATAAGGCAATAGGCATTAGTTTTTGGAGATGATGGAAGTTTTCTTGTATAATTTACCTTCGGACCCTAGTCAGACGAGGTCAATCGAAGAAGCTAATAATATAGCTGGAGGAAGGGAGTTTGAAGTGGGAAGGTTTTATTTGGGCAATAGGTTTTTAGGAAGAAGGAAGTTTGAAGTAGGGAGTTTTTTTGTTAGGAATTAGGCAATTGGCATTAGTTTTTGGAGAGGATGTAAGTTTTCTTGTATAATTTAACATCGGACCCTAGTTAGACGAGGTCAATAGAAGAAGCTAATAATGAAGCTGGAGAAAGGGAGTTTGAAGTGGGAAGGTTTTATTTTAGGCAATAGGTTTTTAGGAAGAAGGAAGTTCGAAGTGGGAAGGTTTTATTACCGTCGGACCCTAGTCAGACGAGGTCAATCGAAGAAGCTAATAATGAAGCAGGAGGAAGGAAGTTTGAAGTGGGAAGGTTTTATTACCGTCGGACCCTAGTCAGACGAGGTCAATAGTAGAAGCTAATAATGAAGCTAGAGGAAGAGAGTTTGAAACGGGACAGTGAGCGTAGTCGAACTGTCAAATCCGACCTAAATACTCCTCCACAACCTTTGGAAAGTATTCGTGCTCAATTTTTAAGACTTTGGCAGCAACTTCTTCTGGAGAATCAGAGGGGAGAATAGGAGTACTTTTTTGGAATAAAGCCCTTCCTTCGTCGTAATGCTCGTTTACAAGATGAATCGTAATTCCAGATTCTGTTTCACCATTGGCAACAACAGCCTCGTGTACATGATGCCCCCACATTCCTTTTCCTCCATATTTCGGTAAAAGTGCAGGATGAATATTGATTATACGATCAGGGAAAGCTTTGATCAGTTTTTCAGGAATAAGCCAAAGAAAACCACCAAGTACTACCAAATCGATGTTTAAACTTTGCAAAAGAGCTACTACCCTATCAGACTGCGAAAAGGACTTTTTATCAAAAACTAACGTTGGAATCCCTAATCTTTTGCCTCTCTTAATGATTCCCGCCTCAGCGTTATTGGTCAAAAACAAAACCACCTCAACAGGTTTGTTTTCGAAATAGTTGACAATACTTTCAGCATTTGAACCAGAGCCAGAGGCAAATATTACAATACGTTTTTTCTTATCCATCAAAGTCTATTAAACTGCAATCATACTCAAAATACCCATCACCATTGTAAGTTTACACCAACTGCTGATTTCGGAAAAGTGGACTTTACAATCTGCAAAGTAAAGCTTGTATCCAATATAAAACATTGGAACTCCAAGAATTCCCAAAGCAATGAGCAAATTCCTATTTCCAAGTGAAATTCCCATCATCATTACAGCGAATGAAAATAGGATCAAAAAAATAAATAAAAGCGTTTTCGTCTTTCGTAAGCCCCAAATAATTGGTAAAGTCTTCGCTCCGTATTTTAGATCCCCTCTAGTATCTTCTATATCCTTCACTATCTCTCTAATAATGCTTATTCCAAAAGCGAAAACAGCGTAAATATTGATCAGTAGATCATTTTTGGTGTAAAAAACAGCCATTACTACCAAGCTTGCTCCAGTGAGCCCCGCAACCATAAAGTTACCGACAAATGGTTTTTTCTTGAAAATACTGGCATAAACCCAAAGCAATGAAATCGCTAAAACATTGACAACGAAAACCTTAAGACCAACAATCCAGCCTAACAAAGTACCCAAAATATTAAATACTTGATGCCATAACATTGCCACCCTTCGTTTGATATGACGGCCAATGATCACTTCTTGAGGCTTATTGATGAGGTCTATTTTGACATCAAAATAATCATTGATGATATACCCAGATGCTGCAATGAGCAATGTAGATGAAGCGATGAGAAACTGGTTTTTGTCCAAAATAGAATCCCAAACATTATCCCCTTTGCCAACCAAAAACACCCTAGCCATGTATTGCGTAAACGCAATTATTGCTAAGTTTTCCCAGCGGATAAGCTTAAAAAAGTAATAGATTTTGGACATCTAGTTTCGAGATTCAGTCATAAAAGTAGTAGTAATTCTAATATCAAATCCCAAAACTCAGATTGATTGAAATAAAAATGAATTATTTACAACAAAATCGCTGTTTAGCACATATATATTATAAAGATTCACGACATATCTAATAATGAAGATAGGAATTGTATGTTATCCCACATTTGGTGGAAGCGGTGTTGTAGCTACCGAGTTGGGCAAAGAACTAGCACTAAAAGGTCACAAAGTTCATTTTATTACTTATACTCAACCGATCAGATTAGACTTTTTTAACGAGAATCTATTCTATCACGAAGTCGATATTTCCTCTTATCCCCTATTCCAATATCCTCCGTATGAGTCTGCTTTGGCAGGAAAAATGGTGGATGTGGTAAGATACGAGAAACTAGATTTATTGCACGTACACTATGCCATCCCTCATGCTACTTCGGCATTTTTGGCAAAACAAATCTTAAGAGAAAGAGGCATTAATATTCCCGTAATAACAACCTTACACGGTACCGATATTACAGTAGTAGGCAAGGATAATACCTACAAACCTATCGTAGAGTTTAGCATTAATAAGTCCGACGGGGTTACGAGTGTGTCGGCTGATTTAAGAAAAGAAACTTTCGAAACGTTCCGAATTACGAACGAAATAGCTGTTATCCCGAACTTTGTGGACATGGAGCGATTCCACAAGCAAAAGAAAGATCACTTCAAAAAAATAATTTGTCCTAATGATGAAAAACTCATCGTTCACGTTTCCAATTTCAGAAAAGTAAAAAGGATAGATGATATCATTCATGTATTTGGAATGATAAGACCCAAAATGCCATCTAAATTATTATTGATTGGTGATGGTCCTGAGCGTCAAACAATGGAATTGCTTTGTCGTAAACTTGAATTATGTGACGACATCCGATTCATAGGAAAATTAGACGCTGTGGAAGAAGTACTTTCCGTAGCTGATCTATTTTTCATGCCATCAGAAAAAGAGAGTTTTGGATTGGCAGCTTTAGAAGCTATGGCTTGCGAAGTACCAGTGATCAGTACAAACACAGGTGGTATTCCAGAATTAGTGATTCAAGGAAAAACGGGTTTCATGAGTGAAATCGGCGATAGAGATGATATGGCAAAAAATGCCCTTCATGTCCTTGATGAAGCAAACCTTCCAACTTTCAAGGCAAATGCTTTGGCAAGAGCTAAGGAGTTTGATATCAAACAAATTGTCCCTCAATACGAGGCATATTACGAACAGATCATTGCCAAAGTTAAAGCTGAAGTTATCTAATATATGTTTGCAAATCTACCTGAAACTAACCAAAAGAGAATCGTAATTGTGGGAGCTGGCTTTGGTGGCCTTGCTTTGGCACAAAAGCTGTGTAAATTCGATTTTCAGGTAGTGCTGATTGATAAAAACAATTACCATCAGTTTCAGCCGCTATTTTATCAAGTGGCTATGGCTGGTTTGGAGCCTAGCTCCATTGCATTTCCAATTCGAAAGGTATTCCAAGATAAGCCTAATGTACATGTTCGCATTACCACAGTAAATTCGATAGATACAAATCGCCAATGTCTTCATACCGAAATTGGTATTGTGAATTACGATTACATGGTGCTGGCGATGGGTGCGGGTACCAATTTCTATGGAAACAAAAACATTGAAGAAAAGGCTCTCGGTATGAAAACCATTTCGGAGGCCATTTACCTGCGAAATAGAATTTTACAAAATTTTGAAGAAGCTCTTTCTAACCCAGATCCAGAAGCCGTTAAAGGTCTCATGACCGTTGTGGTTGTTGGTGGCGGGCCTACAGGTGTAGAGGTATCTGGAACTTTGGCAGAAATGAAAAAGATCATTTTGCCCAAAGATTACCCTGAGCTCGATTTCGAAAATATGAGAATCATTCTTTACCAATCGAGTAAAGGAGTATTACCAACCATGAGCGACGAAGCCGGTGCAAAAGGTAAAGAATACCTTGAAGACCTTGGCGTAGAAGTCATTATTGGTGAGCGTATATCCGAATTTGATGGTCAATATGCAACCACCAACAAAGGGAATAAAATAAGAACAAACAACTTGGTTTGGGCCGCAGGTATCAAGCCTAACAAAATAGAAGGACTGAGCGATGAATCTTACTCAAGGTCTGGAAGATTGATTGTAAATGAGTACAACAAATTAAAATCATACCCTAACATATTTGCCATTGGTGACTTGGCAGAAATGACCAGCAAGGAATTTCCAGATGGTCACCCACAAGTGGCTCAACCTGCCATCCAACAAGGTGAACTACTTGCCAAAAACCTTAGAAAGCTTATTCAAGGCGAAAATTTAGAACCTTTCGTATATAAAGATTTAGGATCTATGGCAACAGTAGGAAGGCATTTAGCTGTTGTAGATTTACCTTTTTGGCGATTCCAAGGGCTTTTTGCTTGGTATGTTTGGATGTTCGTTCACTTGATGGCAATTTTGGGTGTCAAAAACAAGCTATTGGTGTTTATCAACTGGCTTTGGAATTACGTGACTTATGACCAATCACTTCGCTTAATCATTAAGCCTAAATCAGTAAAAGAAAGTAAAGCAGCCGAATGAAGCACCTAGCACACCTTAATAAATACCTGCTCAAGTATAAATGGTATCTCCTACTAGGTACGCTTTTTACAGCGATTTCCAACCTATTTGGTATTGTACCTGCCCAAGTGGTAAGGCACGCCCTAGATTTGGTAAAAGAAAACCTTGACATCTACTACCTATATGAAGGCAGCCCATTGCAAGAAAGCATGTATGGTGTTTTTGCTAGCTCGGTAAGTATATATGGAGGACTTATTCTTCTCATGGCTATCATGAAAGGTGTTTTCCTCTTTTTGGTAAGACAAACTCTTATCGTGATGTCTCGCCACATAGAATTTGATCTTAAAAACGAGATTTACGAACATTACCAGTCGCTTCCTTTAAGTTTTTATCGACAAAACAGCACAGGTGACCTCATGGCTCGTATCAGTGAAGATGTGAGTCGTGTAAGAATGTACATAGGACCCAGTATCATGTACTTGCTCAATATGATCACACTTGTATTGCTGATTTTGCCATACATGTTTTCGGTGAATTCTAGATTGACGCTGTGGGTACTATTGCCTATGCCAGTGCTATCAGTGAGTATTTTCTTCGTGAGTAGCATCATCAATAAGCGATCTGAAAAAATTCAAAAAAGCCTTTCTAACCTTTCTACTTTCGTACAAGAGGCATTCTCTGGTATTCGTGTTTTGAAGGCATTTGCGAGAGAGAAAAGTAGTTTGGCTCGCTTCGAAGTTGAGAGTGATATCTACAAAGAAAAGTCTATTGACCTTACAAAAGTAGATGCATTGTTCATGCCTACGATCATGTTTTTGATTGGGCTTAGTACCGTGATATGTGTGTATGTAGGTGGGCAAGAGATCATGGCTGGTTCGCTCACTCCTGGAAACATCACTGAGTTTATCATGTATGTGTACATGCTAACTTGGCCGCTTACAGCTTTGGGATGGACCACAAGCCAAATCCAAAGAGCTGCGGCTTCGCAAGAGCGTATCAATGAGTTTTTGCAAACTAAAAATGACATTATCTCCAAAGAAAACCTTGAGGCCGAAATATCTGGAGCAATCAACTTCAAAAACATTGACTTCACTTACCCTGACTCAGGAATACAGGCATTAAAGAATTTCAATCTTGATGTAAAGGCAGGTGAATCTGTTGCTATATTGGGAACCACAGGATCTGGTAAAAGTACTGTTGCCAACTTGATTCTTCGCATGTACGATACAACACGTGGAAGCATAGAAGTGGACGGTAAAAATATAAAAGAATACCAAATCCAGAACTTAAGGGCACAAATGGGTTATGTGCCACAAGATGTGTTCCTTTTCTCTGACTCTATTCGTAACAACATCCGTTTTGGAAATCCTGAAATGGAAGAAGAGCGAGTGATTCGAGCGAGTAAAGATGCCGACTTGTACAATAACATCATTGACTTTGAACATGGTTTTGACACACAAATAGGTGAAAGAGGAGTTACCCTCTCTGGTGGTCAAAAACAACGACTTTCAATCGCCCGTGCGATTGTGAGAGAACCTAAAATATTGGTGCTTGATGATTGCCTCTCTGCGGTTGATACCAATACCGAAAATAAGATTCTCGACAACCTAGAGCGAATCATGAAAAACCGCACAACGATCATAATTTCGCACCGTGTAAGCTCTGCCAAACTAGCCGATAAGATCATTTGCCTAGATGAAGGCGTGATCGTAGAAGAAGGCACCCACGACAGTCTTATGGCCCAAAACGGCGTATATAAGGAGCTCTATGAGAAGCAATTGAGTATGGAAGAGGAAGAATGATTTTAACGCAAGTCTATTTTCACTACTTGCTAAAAGAGCCGTATTCACTTTGAAAAGATTAGCCTAGTCTGAAAGTATTTAAACTTAAAGTGATCCACAATTTTCGTCTGGATCAGCAAGAAAAACAGCTCCTGTTTTAGCTTCAAATCCTGGCATTAATATAACCGAATGACCGCCCATTATTACATTTGAAGCTGAGTTGATATGGCTTTCAGAAATGATTTTGCTAGTTGCACGATATGTCCCTGAAGGCAAAGTTTTGTCAGTATAATATCTACTCAACCTGCATAAATCAGCAGGAATACCTTCAAAAGCTCCAATATCTGAACTCCAGCCCTGAGCAAGGTTGCCATTAATATCCGTATAAGTTAAGCCACCAAAAGTACCTCCATCAACCATTGGGCTACTGACTTGAGGATATAAACCATCGTCAAAACCATCAGTTTCGTCATATTCCCCATATAGTGAATTGATGTTTTTAAACTGAGGATCTACATTTCCATTTCCTCCTGGGCAATTGACACACCCTGTCCAACCATTTTTTATAATACTGTTACTTACTGTTGGTGTAGGACCCGAAAAAGAAGGGCTAATGTAAATATTTGAACCAGAACTATTCGCACTCCAAAGAACCGAATTGTCAACACTCAAAGTCCCGGAATTAAGTCTGATGGGGTAATAGCTGGAATTTGAATATACAAAATTGCAATGGCTGATAGCGGTATTACTCGCTCCAGCAACTAATCCTCTTATGTCTAATGACGCACCTTTTTGGTCATAAATAAGACTATTGGTCATCGTAAGACCGGAGTTTACACTGTTTAAGAAATCGCCTTCATTTTCAATAAATTTTGATCGAATAATATTAACCTCCGAGTTATTTAGATAAACATTGACAAAAGCTTCGGGGTTATTTGACCAGTTCTCATTTAATATTGAGTTGTTGAGTGTAAACTGAGATTCATTTCCATAAATCAAACTTGATATTGTAAAACCTCCAGAAACCGGGATTGGAATGGATACATTATTGCGAAAGGCAATATCATCGAAAAAACCACCATAATTAGCAGCGTTCATACTTACATAAAGTACTCCTCGCGAAGCATGGTTATTTTCAAAAGTACAATCTTGCAAATCTGTACCACCACCCATGTTATAAATCGCCCCTCCATTGCTTCTATATATGTTTATTGATCCCACTTGTATGCTGGTGGATGACGAAGTACCCGACACAACATCAATATTCCCTCCATTTCTGAAAGTTACACCTTCTATTTTATTTGGCTGCCCGATCGTTTCCATCGTTAATAAAATATGATGGGCATTATCCAATGAGTCGGAGAGGCTTCCTACGTTTCCATCAAGATATACAGGGTAAAAATTTAAATTTCTGTATGTAAAAGAAGGATCATAGCCCCCAACTAAACTTGCATTGGACGGCAATAAAAATGTATAATCACTCACAGTAGTACAACCAGTACACGATGTAGGATAAGCACGAGGCCTATACGCCCCTCCAGCAATTAGGATTTCTACCTCATCACAACTACTGCCAGCAGCCAACAATGCATTGTGTAAGCTAGCAGCTCCTCTGAAAGCATTCGTTGGGCTCGTACCATTATCAAGCCCTGTTACCATATTGGTATTTACATATATTTTCTCTTTCGGTTGGTCATTGTACCTTTCGTAGGCTCCTATGTCATATGTCTCTGGATTGTCAAGGTTATAATCATTTTCCCTATTGCGTAAGGCCACATCCATATTTGGGATAGAAATTCCATAGTTTGTTAGCGGATAGTCTATTCCAGGACTACATGTTTTCAATATAAGACCATCATCTGATGTACCATAATAATTGTCAAGCCCATTTACGTCATTTGCATTTCGAAATTCGGGGTTTATGTTGCCATTAGTATTTGGGCAGTTAATACATGAACTGATACCTCCTTCTACTATGCTCTGACCGAAAAAAGAAGAACTATTTGACGAGATACTTACAGAAGGAGTTGAAGAACTGCTGTAATTTTCCCATAAAATGGACATGTTAAATTCCAAATCGGAATCTGACTCTACATTAATTACCGAACCACTGTTTGCTGGCGTATTTTGATACACTGTACACATCATTAAACCTAAATCAGAATTATCGTAAACGTCAATGGCTTTCCCACCTGTGCTTGCAGCATTGGTGTAAAACAAAGAGCTCTTAACAGTAATTTTAGAATTTTCCAGTGCTATGGCTCCACCATAGTTAGTGGCAGTGTTGTTTCTAAAAACCATGCTTTGAAGGTCAATAGGGACGTCGAAACAGTTGAGCAAATACATACCAGCTCCATTATATGAGTTATTATTGTAAATCTCACAGTTGGCTATTTTTCCAAAATCACAGTTATTTTGATAAACTCCTGCCCCCTCATTCCGAGAAATTGAGTGAGATTGAGAATTTCTAGGCACACTGATTGTTGAATTTTGGTTTGCATTACCATTTCTAATTATAAAACCATCTAATACAAAAATACCAGCTGCGATTGCGGTAACCACATGATGTACATTATCCGTGTTTGATAACAATTGCCCAATATTTCCATCTAGTATAGTTTTCTTCGTTCTTGGATCTCTCTGTGCCCAAGTATCGTATTGGTTAAACCCGCCAAAAATCCTAACACCATTTTTCATATCGAAAGTAAAATCTCTGTTGCTATTGCAATTGGTACAGCCCGCAGGATAAGAGTCAGGATAATAGGTACCAGCTGCCACTAAAATAGTATCTCCCGATGTAGAAGCATTGATGACCGTTTGTAGATTTCCTTTGGCCGATGCCCAGCTAGTTCCAAAATTAGAATTGCTATTGCCACTTACCACATAGCGAATTGTCGCATTGGCACTGATTGGGGCAAAAAGAAGAGCAACAAATAAAAGCTTTTTCATCATAATCCTGTTTTTCATAAAGTCGAAATATCCATGAATCGAAACCCAATCACTAAACCGAAAAGAGTTTCTTGTACCAAAGTGAAGATTGATAATTTAAGCCAAATTCCTTCTCACCCATTTGGGTGATATTTCAAAAAACCAACTTACAAAAAGATCATTTCGGGTGATTTACATCTCGTTTATGGATGCTTAGCTGTACGCAAGGATTCTAATTCTCTAAATCATTTTTGATCGAAGAATTCCGAGTTGAGATACAAAATCAGTAAAACTTGGCTTAGTACAAATGTATTACTGTAGGGTTAGCTGAGACAGAGTTTAATTAAAAAGACTAGCGTTTTAACTTTTAAAAAGTAGTCTGTAAATTTCAAACCAATTGACAAGTCTGAGACCTTACTAAAGATCGTAACTAATGATTACAGCTTGATAGCTGTAAAAGGCGATTATAAAGTACTAAACGAGAATAAAGTGATTTTATAGGAGGATAAGTGATTGTGCACTTTTTTGACGTAAATAAAATTCAATGTATTTAGGATAAGTTGGAATCGAAAATCACTAATTTCACAAAAATCTATTCACAATTCCTATCATAAAATGACTTTTAGCTTACAAAAAAATCTCATCCACAAATACTCAACATTAGTTGACCTTGAAACAGCTAATCAAAACCCGGTTAAAGAATTAATTGGTAATTAATGAACACACTCTACTTTCTAACATTTATCAAAGGTAAGTCTACCAAAAATGATTCTTTCGAGCCATTAGACTATTTAGAAGACAAATTTGGCTGAACTGACTTGCAATATTTTGAAAATGGAGAATTTGTTTCAATTTAGTGTATGCTTAATGTCATCGTAACCTGTGCAATTATTGAAAATGAAAACCAAGTTCTTGTGGTTCAGAGAAGTGAATACATGAAATTACCCTTAAAATGGGAGTTTCCTGGAGGAAAAATCGAAAAATGGGAGACTGATGAAGATTGTATAAAGAGAGAAATAAGAGAAGAACTAAACCTTGAAATTGAATTGATTAAAAAGTTAACACCTGCAATCTATGATTATCCGGAGGTCTGTATTGAGTTGATTCCATTTATTGCTAAACAAATTGGAGGTCAATTAAAATTAAATGAACATGCTGATTTTAAATACCTTACAAAAGCTGAATTATTAAACTTAGATTGGGCCGAAGCCGATGTTTCGATTGTAAAAGAATATTTAGGATTATGACACAAGGTATTTATGAAGAAATAGTAACACAATTGATTAATCAGAAACTTGAGAAAATCGATAAAAATGTCTTTTACATCAACAAATCGCAATTAGATAAGGAAGAGGCTTCTTCAATATTGTCAAAGCACTTGGCTCATACTATTAAAAACGCTTTAAATATTGTTAAAGGAGAAAATCAGATTGAGTTGCAAATTGAAATTGCTAATAAAATCATTTCGTTTTTGAAGGATGAATTAAAAAAAGAAGAATTTGACAATGATTTGATTTCAATTGAAGGTGAAATTTTAAAAGCAATTTTCACAAAAGTCGATGCACATTTTTCTGATATCGATCTCCATCTTAAAGAAATTACACCCTATACTCGCTTAACGCACAGCGAATTGTTTACGGGTGGAGGTAACAGTCATTTATCACTCGAGAGTGAATTAAGAAAAGAGATTTTATCCTCAGACAAAATAGATCTATTAGTTTCTTTCATAAAATTTAAGGGGATCATAATTCTTGAAAAAGAACTGATTGAATTCACGAGAAAGGGAGGCCAGTTAAGGGTAATCACTACTACTTACATGGGTGCGTCCGATTACAAAGCCATACAGTTATTATCTAAACTTGAAAATACTCAAGTTAAAATTTCATACAACACAGGTAACGAAAGGCTTCACGCCAAAGCTTATTTATTCAAAAGAAACACAGGATTTCACACTGGCTATATTGGTTCATCAAATTTTTCTCGCTCAGCGTTAACAGACGGGTTAGAATGGAATCTTAAAATCACAACAAAAGAGGTTAGTCACATCATTGACAAATTTCAAAAGACCTTCGATTCTTATTGGCAAAGTGATGATTTCGAATTATTTGATGATTCTATACATAAAGAAAAACTGATCCAGTCTTTAAATCAAGGTAAATCTGGAAAATTTTCAGATTTAAACCTTTCGTTTTTTGAGGTTAAGCCATATCCATTCCAATTAGAGATTTTAGAGAAATTGGAAGTAGAGCGAACCATTCATAATCGAAACAAAAATCTGATTGTTGCTGCTACGGGTACGGGGAAAACAGTAATTTCTGCTTTTGATTACAAAAACTTTAGAAACTCAAACAAGTCTGCCAAGCTTCTATTCCTTGCACATAGAAAAGAAATATTGTTGCAATCCTTAACAACCTTTAGAGGAATTTTAAGAGATAACAATTTCGGAGAGTTATGGGTGGATGGATTAGTACCAGATAATTTTGAGTTTGTTTTTGCATCTGTTCAAACCATCAATAATCGATTAAATAACTTTCATTTATCATCTGATTTTTTTGATTTTATAATTATTGATGAATGTCACCACATGACTGCTAATAGCTATCGTGGAATATTAGAATATTTCCAACCTAAGATATTGATCGGTCTAACTGCAACTCCTGAAAGAATGGACGGAGGAGATATTCAGGAAGATTTTCACAATAGAATCGCAGCAGAAATTAGATTACCGGAAGCTTTAAATAGAAAACTTTTATGTCCCTTTCAATATTTTGGAATAACAGATAGCATAGACCTTTCAAAAGTTCGTTGGGAAAGAGGACGATATAATCCAAGCGAGTTATCCTCTGTTTATACCGCAAATGATAGAAGAGTAATGGAAATTATAGACTCTTTGGAAAAGTATACCAAAGACTTAAATGATGTCCGGGCTATAGGTTTTTGTGTTACTATGGATCATGCAAAATACATGGCAGAAAAATTTAGTTTAGCAGGCTTAAAAGCCGATTATCTTACAAGCAATAATACTCAAAATAGAGATAATGTAAGAAGTCAATTACTTGGTAAAGGAATCAATTATTTGTTTGTCGTTGATATTTTTAACGAAGGTGTTGACATCCCCGAAATTGATACTGTTTTATTTTTAAGACCTACTGAAAGCTTAACTATTTTCTTGCAACAACTTGGTAGAGGTTTAAGATTAGCTGAAAACAAAGATTGCCTTACTGTTTTAGATTTTGTTGGAAATTCAAGGCCGGAATACAATTTTGAAAATAAGTTTAGAGCACTAATCGGTAAAACTACTACTACTGTTAAAAAGGAAATTGAAGACAATTTTCCTCATTTGCCACTTGGTTGCTCTATCATTTTAGAGAAAAAAGCAAAGCAAGTAATTTTAGAAAATATAAGTGCTGCTACATCAGCAAACAGAAATCAATTAATTCAAAAAATTCAAAACTTTCAACACCAAACAACTTTAGAGTTGAATTTAAAAAACTTTACAGCTTTTAGTAATATTCCACTACAGATTATTTACAAGCGTGGTGGATGGAAAAGGTTATGCCATGAAGCAGGGAAATTAAATGAATTTGATTCTATTAATGAAAAGGAAATAGTTAGAGCTATTTCCAATAAATGGTTATCGTGCAGTTCAAATAGTTACTTTCAATTTATTATAAACCTTGCCAAAAGGAATTTCAATATTTCAATTTCAAAATTAAACGAACAAGAGCGGCAAATGCTTCTAATGTTGCATTATGATATTTGGCAAAAAGCGGGTGGATTTGAATCTCTAGAACTAAGTATTAAAGAGATTGGCAAAAACGCAGTATTGGTTGATGAAATAATCGAGGTCCTTGAATTGCTTATAGATAAAGTTGATTTTAAGGAAATAGAAATCGATCTTCCCTATAATCAACCACTAAAAGTTCATGCTCGATATACAAGAGACCAAATCTTAGCCGCATTTCGTTTAAGTACTTTTGATCGAAAATCTCCAAGTAGAGAAGGAGTTGCAGAGAATTCAGATTTAAATACAGAGCTATTATTCATTAATTTAATTAAGTCTGAGGAAAACTTTTCACCAACGACAATGTATGACGACTATGCGATAAACGAAAGCTTATTTCATTGGCAAAGTCAAAATTCTGCTGGGCCTGAAACTCCCAAAGGGCTTTCATACATTAAGCATAAAAGCGATAAAAAGAAGATATTGCTGTTTGTTCGTGAAAAAAACAACGATGAATTTGGTAATACAATGGGTTACGTATTTGTAGGTGAAGGGTTATTAAAAGATTATTATGGAGCAAAACCAATGAGTATTAAATGGCAATTAAATGAACCTTTGCCTCACTATTTATGGAAAGATGCTGCTAAATTGAGAGTTGGATAGTCAATTGCAGCCATTATAATAATCTACAATTCCACCTAAATGAAAACTAAAAACAATATACTAGTATTACTCACCCTCCTCACATTCCTATCAAGCTGCGATAAAAACCAAGTAGAAGCAGAAAAATCGCTTGTGGGTAATTGGAAAGTAGTAGAAATTGTAACCCAATATGGTGAGTACATTGACAACTCCTTTGTAGAAGCTAGCTCCGTTACCGAGACAGGTTCTTTAGGGACTTTTGACTTTGGAAAAAATATGCTCTCTTATGACTTTATCGCAGATGGCACGCAACTAAGCAAAGAAACCACGTGGTTACTTGACTACAATAAAGTAAATTCGGGATTTGTGAAAGTACCTTTCTATACACTTAAAATTGGTGACGAATTTAGCTTTCAAGTGCAATTTGATGATAGCACTATTAACTCTCAGAAAAATGCCTCAAAGGCTATTTTCATACAAATTCCCAAAGTAGGTGATACAGAAGTTTTCATTTTAACTTTGGAAAAAGAATAAATTTCGGTTGAGCTTATTTCCTTCCCACAATCATAATTTCCTCCTGCCTTCCATCAATATATCTAAAGGATTTTCCGTCGAAATAGCCGTCTTCTTCTAGCATTATTCTGATCGTTTTGTTCCATTCTTCTATTCGCATAGCGGCATTGAGTTCAATGGAATAGGCAGTATTGGGCTGCATAAGGTAATCGCCGTTTCCTATGGTTTTACCTTGGTTGTCCCACATTCCAATAGTTGGGCCGGCAGCATGTCCATGAAAGCCAATTGGGTGCGTATATATCGTCCCAAGGATGTTTTCCTTTTTCACTTGTGCTAGGGCATTTGCCAGAATATCATTTCCACTTATGCCACTTTTGAAGTTTTCGGTTAGAATATCTTGTACTCTCGCTCCATGCTTAAAAGCTTCTTTCAGGAAGTTTGGAATGTCTTTTTCGCCCGGCTTCAGCACATAAGCGTGTTGTTGCTGATCTGTATTCAATCGCAAATAAGTGATGCCAAAGTCGCAGTGCAAAAGATCCCCAGGAATAATAATTTGTGCTTTGGTATTACTGCTAAAAGTACGTAGGTGGTCAAAATTCTCAGGATCAAATCGTTGTACATCCACTGTAGGATGAAACCAAGTTGCAAGCCCCAAATCTGCTATTTTTTGTCGCATCCACCACACCACATCGTCTGTACTTGTAACTCCCGGCTGTATCACTTTGTCTGAGAAAGCCTCCGCAATGATCTCATGAGAAATCCTTCCAATTTGCTCGTAGAGCACCATTTCTTTGGCAGTACGGGTTTCTAGCCAACGGACGGCTAATGTTGCAGCCGAAACAATTCTAGCTTTATATTTTGCAGGTAATTTCTCCATTAACTCACTGTGTTCTGTGTAGGATAGTCCATCTGCATGGGCGTAATACTTAGAGAAGTTGAGTGCTATTTTCTTAGGGTTTACCTTTTCTATCACATCAACTAATGCGTCCCACTGGTTAGGGTGGGTATTGAGATTCCATGAACCCGTGAGTAATTTACCGACATCATATCTTGCAATCGCTTGTCTTTTGACTTGCTCCCCATCGTCCCAAAAAACGAAAATGGTTCTTCTACGAGCATTGAGCCAAGTGCTAGGAAGCATGGTTTTCATTACTGGATCTTCATTGTATTCTCTCGAAATAATGACCCACATATCTACTTCTTGCTCTCTCATGAGCTTTGGAAGCAGGTTTTCCATCCTATCCTCCAATATTTCGTCAATGACTTCGGCTTGTTGTCTTTCGCTTAGGATAAGTGGATATTGAGCCAAACCTATAAATGGAAATAGGAGTAGAAAGTAGAGAAGTTTCATATGGTAGTTTTTTGACTGAAATACGATAAAGTTAAAATTAATTCAAAATTTCAATATATCTAGCGTGCGTTTATAAATGAGATTCTTTCCAATTCTTCTCTATGTTTTCTTTGACACGATTTTAGTTTATTAGTATTCGAGAAATTGAGGCCTCCAAAGGTCACTTTCCACTTATTTATAAATTTGATCGGAATCTAGTCTTTAGAAGTATTACTTTTGATAAAAATCACAAAAGCCATTGCAAGAAAAGATAGATTTAGAAGACTTTGAAGCAGTTATTTATGACATGGACGGACTGCTTATAGACTCCGAACCATTGTGGCAAGAAGCTGAAATGAAGCTTTTCAAAACCATTGGCATAGAACTTACGCTAGCAAATTGCCTTGAAACTACAGGCCTACCTACCAAAGACGTGATTGCTTATTGGTATGCAAAACATCCTTGGAAAAATAAAACCATTCAAGAAGTAGAGGATGAATTATACCTAGAAGTAATCGCCTTGATTCACGAAAGAGGCAAGCCCATGCCTGGTGTAATTGCTTCACTACAGTTTTTTAAAGAAAAAGGATTTAAAATTGCATTGGCATCAGCTTCTCCAATGCCATTGGTCCAAGCATCTATTACAAAATGCGAGTTGGAAGAATACTTTGATTTCTTTCATTCTGGTACTTTGGAAAAAGCCAATAAGCCCAATCCTGCTTTATACCATACCGCAGCTAAAAATTTAGCAACGCCCATTGAGAAATGCATTATTATGGAAGATTCTGGCAATGGAGTGAAAGGTGCTGTGGCATCTGGAGCATTCGCTGTTGCTATTCCTTCTCCACACGATTTTGATGATCCTAAGTTTGATATTGCGAGAGCAAAGTATAGGAATATGGACGAGTTTATTGCAAGTCTGTAATAAGAGAAGGCTGCTCTTTGGCATTCACCTCGGCTCGCAATTCGACATACTCAGTGAAGAGCTCAGGTACCACGCTTACTGAACTGCTATAAATTCAGCTTTTAACAAATAAAAAAAGGCAGCTCAGCGAGCTGCCCCTTTCCTATTACTCAAAACTATTACTCATTTAATCTTTAAACTCTATTAATTATACGGATAATGACCGCTTTTAGATCGATTTCGGCTTCCGTAATTGTCTACATAAGCTCTATCGTTATCTTTTCTTTCCCTCATTATTTGTCTGTTTAAGCCAGCAAGGTCTCTTTCTAACTCATTAGACTCATTTTTTGTTAAACGGCCATTTCTCAAGTATTTATTCTCTTTTATTTCAATTCGCTCAGCAATCATAAGTAGTTTTCGTGCCTCTTGAGAGTTGATGCTACCATTTAAGATGCCATTTGCGATTTTTTCTCGTGCTTCTCGCTGAAAAGAATTTATTTTATGTAATTCTCTCGCGTTATTTTGCACTTTATATCTACTGTCTTTACCTGGGTAGTTGTAGCTTCCATGTTGTGCATTCACAGTTGCAAAACCAAAAACTGTCAGGGCGATAATCATCATTAGCTTTTTCATAATCTTTTAATTTTAGTTTTTCACAATTGTTTTGTTGTCTTACACTCATTAGATGTAAACTGAGATCAAAAGGTTTACTAAAGGCTTTGTTAACGATTGTTAATTAGCCGTATCAATATTTTATTAATAAGCCTTCATTTAGTACCATTCAAATTAGAAGATTATACCATTGAATAAATTAAAGATTTCTAAGGTCAATTTTTCCGATAAGTTTTCCATCTTTATACAACATTCTTATGCGAAACTCGTTTTTTTAGCGAGTTTGAATATAGATTCATTAAATAAGGGGTTATTTAAAAAATCTTAAAATAGTGGTTTATTTTAGGGGTTAGAAAAAGGCTCCCGTATCTGCGGGAGCTTTTTCTTGTTTAATAGTGGAGTTATAATCGTTTCAAAGACTTAAATTGGGCTCTTTAAAGAAACCCCATGAAAAAAGTAACCGCCCAGAAAGTTTATACCAACAACCAAATCCTTTCGAATGTCAGCATATCAATAGAGAAAGGAAAGATAGTTTCGGTAGACGAGAATTCGGCTCAAGCTCCATTGGATTATGACTGCCTTGCTCCTGCTTTTTTCGACACACATATCAATGGTGGAGAGGATTTATACTTTACGCAATCAAATAATCATGAAGTCCTTGCGGACATAGCCAACTCCTCGGCCAAATACGGCACAGCCTATACCCTACCGGCTTTTATCACCTCGTCACTTGAAAATATCTTGAAGGGTTTAGAAGTCACAAGGAAATTCATGAACGAAAATCCAGATGCAGGCGTACTTGGAATGCACCTAGAAGGTCCATTCCTTAATATCAAAAAACGTGGAGCACACTTGGCAAAATATGTCAGAATGCCCACCAATGAAGAAATCAAAACCATACTTGATGCGGGTGCCGATGTTATTAAGATTTGGACCATCGCTCCAGAAAATTTCACAGCAGAGCAAATTAGTATGATCAAAGACGCCGGTATTGTCATCTCGGCTGGTCATTCCAACGCTACTTACGAAGAAAGTAAAAAGGCATTTGCTCAAGGAATATCATTATGTACTCACCTGTACAATGCAATGTCACCATTTCACCACAGAGACCCAGGACTCATTGGTGCAGTATTGGAGAATAAAGCCGTGTGGGCACCCATCATTCCCGATGGTATTCACTGTGACTTTGGTGCTGCAAGAATCGCCTATCAAGCTAAACCTGATAGGCTTTTCATAATTTCGGACGCTTTGTTTTTAAGTAGGAAAAAGCAAAGCTTTAAGTGGGAAGAATTTGATGCTTTCCTAGTCAATGACGAATACAAAAACAGCGAAGGCAATTTGGCTGGTTCTGCAATTTCAATGAGCGAGGCAGTTCAAAATACCGTTAAGCATATTGAAGTTCCCCTCAAAACGGCCTTATCGATGGCTACAGACAGAGCAGCAGAAGCTGTGGGGATGCAAAAGCTTGTTGGCACTATTGCAAAAGGCTACCCATCCAAGTTTGTTCATTTTAGCGAACAAGAGCTCAACTTTGAGTTGCTATGTTTGTAGGCTCTGCCTTTTCTTCACTTATGGCAAACAGATAGGAATAATTGACAGGGCTTAAGTATAGAGTTGATAACAATTATTTAGTCAAACTTCCAAAAGTTGATCACCTATTCCTTTTCAGCATTTATCAACTCTACAGCCTGTTTCATATAGCTGTCTTCAAACCTAAGGAAGTCTCCCCAAGTATGTTTCAATTGAACGTCTGGTTCTATAAAGAGTGAACTTTGGGCTGTATTCGGTAAGTAATGGGCAATTTTAAAATAAGGAATTCGGTATTGTACTTTGGTATTGGGCAAGGCTCCTTTATGCCATTTCCCTGCAAAACTCCCCCACCTCGTCCCTCCAGCTCTATCGCCTAAGTAGGTGGCCAAGCCTAATTCTTGCAATAAACTGATGGTATATACCGAGGCTGAATATGTTCCACCATCACCCATGACATACAGTTCACCATCAAAATGATGCTTTTTCGTTGGTTTATTTTTGGCTTTTTTGTCGCCCATGTCAACAAAGAATTCATCTCTCTTTTTATTGAAATAAACCCTTCCAACCACAGGAGCAATTATTCCGTAAAGGGGAAAAACACTTAAAAACGCTTTCTTTTTTACAGCCATGCTGTCTAGCATTTTATATTTTTCTTTTGCAAAATATCCCACTAGTCGAGAAATATTAACAATAGATCCTCCCCCATTCCCACGCAAATCCAAAATCAAAGTTTGAATTGTGTCCTTTTCAATCTGCTTCATTTTAGCTTGGAGCTTTTTCTTGAATTTTCGCTGGTTAATATTGAGTAGTTTGCCTTTTTCACTGAAGGTTGTGATATCCAATTTGGCAATTTTATTCAAGGAGTCTAAAATCTCGTAATCAAAGTTTTTCCGCAGCAACTTCGGATAACGAAGTTTAAAAACCTTTGCAATCTGTTTTGGTTCTTCAGTTTTGATATATTTTACAAATACTGAATCTGCTTTTACATATCTGAATTCTACTTTCATCGAATCCGTAATTGGCATCATTCTATTGAGAATATTTGGAAGCCTAACCACGGAATAATACCTTTTGGAAACATCGTTGTCATTATCAGTGGCATAAAAACTTCTTGCCTGATAAACCAGATCCGAAATTGGCTTATCCTCAATCTTCAAAACTTGAATGCCGCGTAAAAGTGTGGTATCGCTTGAGCAATTGTACGATATATAATACGCTCCATCAAACTCTCTGTAAAAAAGTGGAAGTTGCTTTTTTTGCTTTTTTGACCAGTCTTTTGGCATTCCTGCTGAAGTATGCAAGTCTTTCACATCTGTAAGAATTGGAGAAATTACATCAAAAGCTTCTTGCGTATTAAGGCTATCCGTTATGTTATTATAAGCTTCTAAAAATCTACTTTGATGTGTAACTGAATCTATGTAGGTAAAAGGTGCGGGATGAAAACGGAGCAACTTTTTGTTCAAGATCGTCATGTCTTTACGAACTTGCTCGGCAGTAAATTCCTTCTTTTGTCCAAAAGATATAACGTTGGCAAAGAGGATGACAAATCCAACCTGCGAACAGGCTTTTATAATTTTTCTTAGAGACAATTGTATCCTAGCTTTTTCAATAGTTCAAATATAGACTTTAGCCTTCAAACAGTACAACGGTTGAGCACGAAAATCACTATATTTGCAACAAATAAAGTTCTTTGTTTCTCCAATGCTCAATCGCAGACAAATAAGAGTACGTGCCATGCAGTCGCTTTACGCCTATAAACAGGCCAAAGGGGCAAATTTCCAAATAGCTAAAGATTTCATAGCCGATCATTACTTACCTGACCTCAACTCTATGGAGTATCAGGATAAGGAGAAATTAGAGGGAATGAAAAAACTAGCTCTTTCTATTTTTGAAGACCAAAATAGCATCATTCCTAGCGAAGATGAATTTGAAACTCCTTCAGAAATGAGACTGAATCTAGCTCAAGCACAACAGCTCTACACCGAAAAAAATAAAAGAGATTTTAGCTATTATAAACTGAAAGCTCTCAAAGAAGTAGATAAGGTATATGAACAATACCTCACCATTCTTCAACTTTTTGTTCTGCTTGCCAAAGAGGCAGAAGAGGATCCAAAGAAAAACAGCAAATCTCATCTTGGAAAAAACAAGATACTCATTGAGTTGGCCAAAGATGAAGAGTTTGAACACCAATTATTAAAAAGGTCTATCAGTTTTGATGAAGAGCCTGGTTTTGTAAAGAGGTTTTACAAAAATGCACTTTTGGTAAACAATAAGTACATAGAGTATTGCGACCGAGTTAACCATACTGGTGATGAGGAAATGGCTATTCTCAAGTACATGATCAAAAATATCATCCTCAAGCACGAAGACTCGGTCAACTTTTTGGAAAGTGAAAACATATACTTTACCGAAGACAGAGAAACTTTGAGGTCAATGACGGTTCATACCTTCACTCCATATTTAGAAGCTAAACCGGTTAAGGTTATCGATCTAGACGAAGAGTGGCAAGAGAAAAAAGATTTCCTTTCTACCTTGTTCAATGATTGCATCCAGGATGAGGCTCAACTATTGAGACACATCATGCCAAAGCTTAAAAACTGGGATTACGATCGTATAGCAGATACCGACAAGATCTTGCTTCGCATGGCACTTGTAGAGATGATGGAATACGAAACGATTCCAACCAAGGTGACAATCAACGAAATAATTGAAATTTCTAAATCCCATAGTACTCCTAGAAGCGGTCAATTTATCAATGGTGTATTAGATACACTTAGTAAAGAACTTGTCGCCCAAGGAATTATTAAAAAATCGGGTAGAGGAATGTTAGATAATAAGTAACTTCGTATTTTAAATTCTATATATCATGAATAGCGGATCAAAATCATTTATTGCTTTTTTAGCAGGAGTAGCTGCAGGGGCTGCCATTGGAGTACTTTACGCTCCAGAAAAGGGAGAAATCACTCGAGACAAACTGGGCGAAAACTTGGGAAAATACAAAACCCAGTTACAAGAATTCATCGCTGATTTAATAGAGCGTGGAGACGAAGTAGCTCAAGAAATGGCCATTGGTAACGATAGCAAAGCTAAAGCAGACGGACGCAAGGTTGTAAACGAAGCTCGTGAAAAAGCGGAGAAGCTACTAACCGATGTAGAAACTTTGATGTCTCAAATCAAATCAAAAGCTTAAAATGAAAATTGCAATACAACTAGTAGCACTAGTATTATTGATGACAGCTTGTAGCTCTACTGCAACAAGTACAAGCGATGCCGAAGGTCAAGTTAACCTGAGCAATGCTGAGATTGAGTTTGAAAACAAGGACCACGATTTTGGTACACTAGAAGAAGGAGATGTTGTTACGCATTCTTACAAATTTAAAAATGTAGGAACTGATCCATTGCAGATCATGGACGTACAAGTATCATGTGGTTGTACCGTTGCCGCAAAACCAGAGATGCTGGTTGGCGTAGGTCAAGAAAGCGAAATAAAAATACAGTTCAATTCTCAAGGAAAAGTGGGAACGAACAAAAAATCTATTGGCGTTATTTCAAATGCCAAAAACAACCAAGAAGTCTTAAATTTTACTGCCGTTGTAACGGCTAAACCAGTAACCGAATAAACATATGATTTTATTACAAGCAGGTGGATCAAGCAATTATTCATTCCTAATCTTAATGGTAGGAATGTTCGCTGTGATGTATTTTTTCATGATACGTCCACAACAAAAGAAACAAAAAGAGCAACAAAAAATGGTGAACGAACTTAAGGCTGGTGACGAAGTAGTTACAGCTGGTGGTTTACACGGTAAAATAATGTCTACAGATGATACTACGGTTACAATTTCTGTAGGTGGTGGAGCAAGATTGACTTTCGAAAAGTCGGCGATTGCAAAGAAAGCCTAAAGATATTTACCTAAAAAAGCATTTAAGAGAGCCTTTTTCACATCGAAAAGGGCTTTTTGCTTATATTTGGTAGAATTTACTTAAGGCCTGATGAGTATAAAATCCCGTTCTAGCAAAGCAACACCGCTTAAGGAGGCGATTGATGATTTTTTGAAATCATTCAAATTAACTCAGAAGTACAATGAAACCTACCTCATTGCCTATTGGGAACAGATTATGGGAAAGTCTATCGCCAGCAGAACTGAGAAGATTTTTGTAAAAAATGGTGTCCTATATCTCAAGATTTCGTCCTCTCCGCTCCGAAACGAGCTCTTTTTGGCAAAATCTAAAATGATCAAACTCCTCAATGAAGAAATGAAGAACGAACTTATAAGAGAAGTCGTTTTTATTTGAAACACCCCAACCATAAATGGCTCACAAAAAGCAAAGCCTTGTAGAAAAAGAAAAGAAAAGGCAAGATTTTGGGTTTGGCACAAAAGCGACGAGTACGCAAGCTAGGCTCGTTAAAGCCGATGGGGATTTTAATGTAATTAAGCTAGGGCAATCATTTGAAGTAAAACTGAATCTATACCATAGACTCATTACCATGCATTGGTCTCGTTTTGTTGGGCTCATTTTTGCATTTTACATTCTACTCAATTTTATATTTGCTGTAATATACTATGCCATTGGTATAGAGCATCTCAATGGAGTATTTGCCCAAAATGGCCTTACTCAGTTTCAAGAAGCTTTCTTTTTTAGTAGCCAAACCCTTACTACAGTTGGTTACGGACAGATTAGCCCGACTGGCTTTCTCACCAGCATGATTGCAGCAATAGAGGCACTTTTAGGCTTAATGTCTTTCGCAATTATGACTGGTTTGCTGTACGGTCGCTTTTCTCGACCTACGCCATTTATCAAGTTTTCAAAAAAAGCATTAATAAGTCCTTATTTAGATACCAATGCACTTATGTTTAGGTGTGTAAATGAGCGAAGCAACCAACTCATGAATGTATCGGTAAGTATCATATTATCTAGAAATGAAGAGGTTAAGGGCAATCTAATACGTAAATACTATACCCTGGATCTGGAGCGTGAAAAAGTAAAGTTTTTTCCAATGAGCTGGACGATTGTACATCCGATTACAAAAGGTAGCCCATTGTTAGGTCAAACACCCGAGAGCTTGGCTGCTTCCGATTCGGAAATAGTCGTGGCACTAGAAGGTACCAACGACACGCTCTCTGACCCTATATACGCAAGACACTCCTATTTATATTCGGAGTTAACTTGGGGTGCAAAATTCCAGTCAATCCTCGAAACAGAAGGAGATGCATATATTTTAAAAATTCAGGATATTGATAAATGTGAATCAGCAATACTAAATGAATAAGACATACATTTCACCTCCATATTTACGCGAAGGCGATAAAGTTGGCATTTGTAGTATGGCAAGTGCCGTAAGTGAAGAAGCTATAACTAAGGCTGTAAAACAGCTAGAAGCCAAAGGATTCGAAGTTGTTTTGGACGAAAACATACTTGCGTGGGAATTCAACTTCGCAGGTAACGACGCAATTAGACTCCATGCCCTACAATCGATGCTCGATAATCCTGAAATAAAGGCGGTATTTTCGAGCAGAGGAGGCTACGGAGTTTCTAAAATCACCGATGATCTTAACTTCGACAAGTTTATTGAAAACCCAAAATGGATAGTTGGTTTTAGTGACATTACTGCCCTGCATATGAAGATTCAATCTATTGGGTTTCAAAGTATCCATGGGCCAATGCCTAGTACATTTGGTTACAATCAGAATAGCTTCGATTTGCTAATAGAAACACTTAATGGAAAAGTAGGCGAAATCATTACCAAACCTAATTCCCTCAATCGTACGGGCACCGCAACGGCACCAATTATAGGCGGAAATCTATGTTTACTTGCTCACAATGTGGGTTCTAGTGGTGATTTCTCTTTCGACAATCACTTGCTATATATAGAAGATATAGGCGAATACGCATATAATATTGACAGAATGCTAGTTCAGCTCCAAAGGGCTGGAAAATTAAACAATTTGGCAGGATTGATAATTGGTGACTTTAGCGACGTAAGAGAGAATGACAGTCCATTTGGCAAAACAGTGGAAGAAATTATACTTTCTCACGTTTCAGATTACTCCTATCCGGTTTGCTTCGATTTTCCTATTGGGCATGAAAAAATCAACCTTGCTGTGAAAAACGGAGCCATAGCCACTTTAGAATCAAACATAAAACAATCAAAATTGACATATAATGACATCATCTAAAATAAAATCACTTCAAACAATCCATTTGGCTGTAGCTGGCTCATTATTATTTTTCGGAGCGGTGGTTTATTACTTACTTAATTATGATGGAGGAGCTATCACCGACCTTTCTCCTGATATATTTAGGAGAATAGTACCTATTACCATCATACTTGGAATGACCGCAGCATATTACTTCAAGAAAACCATGCTTCGTACTGCTTTGGCTCAAAAGAATGATGAAAGCAAATGGGCTGCCTACCAAAAAGCCTTTATGGTAGAACTCGCCTGTCTTGAAATCCCTGGACTTGTAAGCATTGTTGCGGCTTTACTAACAGGTGAAACCAATTTCTTGCTCATAGGTATAGCTCTCATCGCCGTTATTCTATTTCGCCGCCCTACAGAACGAAAAGTAAGATTGGAATTGGGTGTATAATCCCATAGGGAAGCTTTGATAAAACAAGTTTCCGCAATGCAATCCTACAAGGTGAAATCTCAAATACTTCACCTTTTTCTTCCTCATAAGGCTGTGAGTTGAAAAAATAATATGCTTGATTAGGTTCTGACATTAACATACACTTTACCATATTATGAAGTAAGTCATCTTGCATTGTTGTGAAGTCTCGACTTATATTATAAAAGAATTTAGAAATACATAATCTTCATAAAACCTCTCTCACAGCTCTATTAGGGCCTTTTTTTGGTGTTATAAAAAAGCCAATCACACTTTTTAACATTTGATTTGGTCTACCAGTGCAACGCTTAACGCTCATACTGCATCTAATCAAGCAATCGGTGAATAAAACCATTTGTAAATTTTATTTACCACTTGTGTATTATCCAATACCTTGCATTGCATAATACTCATACCTTTGAGCATTCCTTAATTGGAAGACACAAAGCACTATTACTTAAAACACAAAAATGAAAAAGCTATTACTTTTAATCACGGGCATTGCTATGTCCTTTGCATCCTATTCGCAAGCACCAAAACAAATCTCGGGTTTAGTTTTGGATAATGAAGCAGTTCCGCTTCCATTTGCCAATGTACTACAGCTCAATGCTACAGATTCAGCATTAGTTAAAGCAACTACTACCGACATTGATGGAAAGTTTTTATTTGAAACCTCAATTGATGGTCAGTTTTTACTCAAAATCAGCATGGTTGGTTTTGAAGAATTCGGTTCAACTCCATTTTTCATCAATGATGAATCTCCTAGCTACGAGCTTAAAAACATCAAATTGGCTCTAGCTGCAAATCAGCTTGGAGAAGTGGAAGTGGTCGCTAAAAAGCCTTTTATTGAGCAACAAATAGACAAGACCGTTCTTAATGTAGAGAATAGTATTGTTGCTAGTGGAAACACGCTTCTACAAGTTTTGGAGAAAGCTCCAGGCGTAGTAGTAGACCGTCAAAACTCAAGCCTTAGACTTAAAAACAAGAATGGTGTTCAAGTAATGATTGATGGAAAACTCAACTATCTTTCACAAGAAGCTCTCATGGAGTTTTTGAACAATACCAATAGTGAGCAAGTAGCTACCATTGAAATAATCACAAACCCATCTTCAAAATATGATGCAGCAGGAAATGCAGGTATTATCAATATCAAGCTGAAGAAAAATAAGAACTTTGGAACAAATGGAAGCCTTTCTCTTTCTGCTGGAGATGTATTCCTTCCTAATTCTGTAAGCGACTTATACAGAGGCTCAGGAAACTTATCGCTAAATCATCGTACAGAAAAAGTAAATTTATTTACCAACCTAAACGCAGGACGGAATGCATTTTATAGTGACAATACACTTATGCGTTCAACGAATTTTGAAGGTTTAAGATCTGAATTTGATCAAGTATCTCGAAGAAATGGAAAAGGCCTTTATCAAAATGCACGAGTAGGGGCGGATATTTTTCTAAGCAAGAAAACAACTTTAGGTTTCATTACTGATGTGAATAACTGGGATGGTCAAATGGTATCGGGAGGACTTACCAAAATCAAAGAAGTCAATGGAGATGACATAAGCTCAAGTAGCTTAACACCGATTTCAGATCGCAATATGAAAAGGTTGAACTTTTCTTTTAACTCCAATTTGAAGCATGAATTCAATGATAAGGGTAAAGAATTGACATTTGATATTGACTACAGTGGATTTCGTAATAATGTAAATCAAACTTTTGCCAACACTTATTATGATGATCAAGATCAAATTACCAGTATTCAAAATCAGCGAAACCGCACACCTACTGATATCAATATTTTTGCATCAAAAATAGATTTTGTGATTCCTACGGAGAACAAAACTAAAATTGAATTTGGAGCAAAAACCAGTTATGTAAAAACTGACAATGACTTTGTGTTCGAACAAGAATTGGAAAGTGGATGGGAAAGTGATGCAGGGAAAACCAATCACTTTATTTACACTGAATGGGTAAATGCAGCATATATTAACGTAGGACATCAATGGGACAAAATCGGCCTACAGACTGGCTTAAGAGCTGAACATACTAAATCTGAAGGGCATTCTATTACGCTCGACGAAAGAGTACCAAGATCATATTTGAGCCTATTCCCTACGATGTTTGTAACTCAAAAGATTAACGACGAAAACTCACTTCGTTACTCATATAGCCGAAGAATTGGTCGCCCAAATTATGAGCAACTAAATCCATTTTTGTTCTTCTTAGATCCATATACTTTTGAAAAAGGGAATGAATACCTAAAACCACAATTCACTGAGAATATTGAGGTTGCTTACACATTGAAAGATGCTATTACACTAAGTTTAGGATATGCATTTATAAAGGATAATATGTTTGATGTCATTGAGCAAGATGATGCTACAAGGCTAACATTCCAGACACAGACAAACCTAGAAAAAGTACATAACTACTCGGCAAACCTATCTTTCCCTGTTAAGGTAACGAAATGGTGGATGATGCAAAACAACCTAAGTGCTTACTATAACAAATATATGGACAGTGATGTAAGTGGTGGTGTGTTAAATGTTGGACAGTTTGCCTATAATTTCTACACCAGTAGCTCGATTACACTTAAAAATGACTGGAGTGCCCAAGCAAACATGTGGTATAACTCACCTAATGTTTATGGTATCATTCGAGTAACAAAACCACAATATGCTGTAAACCTTGGTGTTCAAAAGAGCATTTTGGACAAAAAAGGGAAGCTTAAATTTAACATAAATGACATCTTCCTAACCTCATTCTCTAGAGCAACGATCAACTACCAAAACGTAGACCTTATCACTACAAATAGATGGGCGAGTAGATCAGCCACAATTAGCTTTACTTACAACTTTGGTAATCAAAATGTAAAGGGTGCAAGAAACCGAAATACGGCATCAGAAGATCTAAAGCAAAGAGCAGGTGGAAACAATTAATTGAAGATCCTGATTTATAAAAATCTTATTACATACAGTTTAGTTTAGCCAGAAAAATCACTTCTCTTAGAGGTGATTTTTTTTCATTTTAAACCTTTCACAAACTCTAAACCTATCTTTTCTACAAATGAGATTTCTTCATCTTTCTGAGCAAAACCAACATGTCCACCGTATTTGGTAACTACTAATTTCAAATTCGAATTGGCCTCCCCTACTCCGAGATCAAAACAATGAGGTGTAAGGAATGGGTCATTTTTAGCCTGCACAATGAGAGAAGGAATGGCTATCTTATCCAAAATAGGCCTCACAGATGACTTTACGTAATAATCGAGGGCATTTTCATACCCAAAATGGCTAGCGGTATAAATATTATCAAACTCTTGAAAGGTTTTAAATGCCTTGGTACAATTGAAACCTAATAAACTTTTCTTTTGACTTACTTTTTGCTCCAAACTACTCAAAAATCGTCTTCTATAAATTCTATTTTGAGGTCTGTTTAATTGGTCAACACATTCCTTCAAATCAAGTGGAACAGATGCAGTAATGGTAGCTTTTATTCTTTTGTTAATGGCTTCTCCCTGTTTGGCACAATAACGTAACGTCATAGCTCCACCAAGGCTAAAACCAGCCAAAACTATCTCATCGTATGTGTATTCATATAAAACATGATGAATTACTTCTAAAAAGTCAGAGGTGTCTTCTTGAGAATAGAACTTTGGTTTCTTGTTCATTTGACCTCCGCAGGAACGAAAATTCCAAGCCAAAACGTCGAAATCTTCTTGATTAAAAACCTTTGCGAGTCCCTTAATGTATTGTTGTGATGAGTCACCTTCTAGTCCGTGAGATACAATCAATATCTTTTTGGTAGGCTTATTTGCTTTGCTCCAATCCAACAGCAAAAAATCGTCGTCGGGTAATTTTAACTTTTCACGTTTGTAATTAATTTCAATTTTCCGAAAAAGCGAAGGTATGATCGTTTGTAAATGGCCATTAAATTGACCAATCGGAGGATTTAGCCTATGAATTGTGTTTATTCTCACAATATTCAATGCTCAAAACAAGTGCCAAGCTTGCCTATCCTATGAATTGATTTGCAAATGCAAGTGCAGTATTTTCGGCAAAAGAAAATAGGCTATTTTTTTCCTCAAAACCAACATGCCCGCCTTTCTCAGTTAGAAGCAAATTTAGGTTTTGATTATTCGCAGCATCACCAAGATCTAGGCATTCTGGTGAAAGAAAAGGATCATTTTTCGCTTGGAGTATGGTGGTAGGGATCGTGATATTTTTGATCAAAGGCTTTACACTTGCCTGCTCATAAAAATCCTTGGCACTTTCATAGCCGTGTAATGGGGCTGTATAGCGGCCATCAAAATCTTCAAAATTCTTAATTTCCTTAAAATAATTATCAAACTTCAAGTGAGGATGGTCAGGAAACATTTTTGATTTCTGCTCAATCTTTACTGCAAGTTTATTGATAAACCTTTTCATGTAGAAACTCTTACTTGGCTTATACAATTCATAAACCGAAGTAGGCAAATCCAGAGGTACAGATGCTGCCAAGGAAGCCTTTACTTGCGATGGAAGCAAGTTTGGCTTTTCGCCTAAAAGCCTCAGTGTTAGGCTACCTCCCATGCTAAAACCTACAAGAAATATTTCTTCATAATCGTACTTTTCGATGGCGTATTCAACAACAAATCGTAAATCCTCCGCATCTCCATGATGATAAAAACGTGGGACACTGTTTATTTCTCCACTGCATGATCTACAATTCCAACCCAAGCCGTCAAAACCATTTTCAGTAAAAAGCTTGATCATTCCTGTCACATAATGCCGTGTGGAGTCTCCCTCAAGTCCGTGTGTGACGATAAGTAGTTTTTTGCTGCCTTTTTTTATCCAATCCAAATCCAAGAAATCAGTATCTGGCAAAGTGATTCTCTCTCTTACGTAAGGAACTGGAATCTTACGAAACAAGCTAGGGACGATGGTTTGCACATGTCCATTAAACTGCCAGAATGGAGGATTGAATGAAGAATTGATATTGATAAAATTTAGGATGCAAAATTAAAAAAGCCCTTTCGCTTACGCAAAAGGGCTCTATAAATTCTTTCGTAAGAAACTTACTTGATTCCGTAACGCTTCTTAAACTTGTCTACACGTCCTGTAGTATCAAGAAGTACATTTTTACCAGTGTAAAATGGGTGTGAGTCTGAGCTAACCTCGACTTTACATACTGGGTACTCTTTACCATCTTCGTATGTGATGGTTTCGCTGCTTTCTACACATGAACGCGAAATGAATTTGTAATCTGATGATAAATCCCAGAATACAACTTCTCTATAATTTGGATGAATATCTTTTTTCATTTGAAATGTCTCTTTTTAATACTTCCGATCTCTCTTCGGGGTGCAAAGATAAAAACAATATTTATAGTGAGCAATTTACTTCCTAAATTTTGTCAAAAACATTTAATAATTCTTCTATTTGCTCCATAGAAGTAGCAATAAAGTTGGCAATTCGTATCTGTGAATCCTTTTTTGCTCCATAACCACTACCAATAATCATGTTATTTTCTTGAATTCTCGCTATGATTTCTTTCGATGCGACCGGTGTATCGATCACAGCAACTGTTCTAGACCTCAAATTTTCGTTTGAAACCCCTAGTCCATAACCTTCTTTCTTTTCGAAATAATCGTATATCTTTTTCGCCTTTTTGTCTGTTTCTTTTCTTAGTACTTCAATTCCTATTTTATTCATATCCTCGGCAATTTTTCCCAAAATATAAATAGCAAGCATATTGGGAGTTGAAGGAGTTTGAAACTCTTTGCTTTGAGACCAAAGTGAAGGTAAGTCATGATGGCCACCCACACTTTTCCCTTTTGCAAGAATAGACTCTGATTTTGCCAAACAAGCTTCATTCGCAATCCAAACCCCTAAACCAGCTGGCATTCCAAAGGATTTTTGAACCGAAAACATTGCCGTATCCACAACTTTGAAATCTAAGGCAGGAATTGGAGCAGAAGAAACCATATCAACCGCTAATAACTTATCATTATTGCTTCGCTTCAGTTTATGAATATCAGCTTCACGCATTTGAACTCCCGTACTTGTCTCGTTCTGAGTAGTGCAAATCAACTCTGCATGACTAGGCACCTCTATTTCGGAATATACGAAACCTTCGCCCGCACCTTTTTTCATGACATGCGTATGTCTTCCTATTGCTGCTGCATATTGCTGAAACTTGCTAGAGAAAGAACCGTTTACCAAATGAAAGGTCTCTAACTCACTACAATTAAGCACCATACGCTCCCAAATCTCCGAAGCAGTTCCAGTGAACATAATTGCATTTTCTGCAGGAATGTCTAGCAAAATCCTAAGCTGCTCATCTGTATGTTGATATATCTTTTTGAAAGCCCCGCTTCTATGCGAGATGGAACCCACTTGCTCATCCATTGCAGCTTGTAGGTATTCTTCAAATTTTGGATACAATTCAGCAGGTCCAGCTGTGAAAAAAGTTTTTACTCTTGCCATTGTTTTCTTATTAGCTGGCAAAAATAGGAAAAGGAGTTTAGTTGTTCTAATGTTTTGTCCATGCTACGTACTATAGTTTTTCTACACTTAAAATATCTACACTTTTCAATTCCATAAATGTCATTTGGCAGGCCATTAAGGATGTAATTTTTATTCTCTTCTCAGCTAATACTATTTCAAATAGGTTGAAAACCTATCATTAAACGGAGTACTTCTCGACTCGTTTTTGGGATCATATTTGGGATTAAGAGTGGGCCAATACCTTTTTTCAATATTACCCTTCAGCCAATCCATCAATTTGTTGAACATTTCATCCCTCAGTTCTGGCATTTTATTAGAAAGGTCATTTTTTTCAAATGGATCTACTTCAATATTGTAAAGATGTAATCTTCCGTACCAATCATAGATAAGTTTATAATCGCCATCTCTGATCGCAGAGTGAGGGGTCAAGGCTAATGGCTCGTAGGGACTATTATAAATCACATTGAATGGGTAGTGCCAATAATGAGTTTTCTTACTGTAAGTTTTTTTACTATTCTCAATGTCAGAAAGTAGAGTAAAAAGGCTTTCGCCGTCCAGTTCTTTGGCATGAGAGATTTCTTTGGGGTCATAGCCAGCTGCTTCTAAAATCGTAGGATAAAGGTCTGTACAATCGATAGGAACATCGACCCAATTGCCCTCTTTGATTTTACCTTTCCACCTAAAGATAAGTGGAACGCGAATTCCGCCTTCGGTTACACAGGCTTTGCCACCAAGAAAAGGGCTATTTTCTGTTCCTTGACCATTTGGAGTAATTTCCGCATCTATACCTCCATTATCGGACATGAAAACAACTAAGGTGTTTTCTTCAAGGCCTGTTTCTTCTAGCTTTTTAAGAATCAAACCAACCGAGCGATCCATACTTTTAATCATAGAAGCATAAATTGGATCATCGTGTCCGTTCCAACCTTTGGTATTTTTACCTTCAAAATAAGCAACTTCATCTTCCTTTCCTTGGTAGGGAGCATGGATAGCAAAATGTGAGAAATATAGAAAGAATGGTTGATCCTTTATTTTGGCTCTTTTGTCAATGTAATTCAATGCTTGAACAGTCAAGTCGTCTGTGAGGTACGCTTCATTGGTATTTTCGCCTGAATTACCTATTTCAGAATGCTCTTGGGGCATTTTAGGAAACCTACTTTTCTCCTTGTTATTCCAAGCCTTTTTCCAATTGAAATAAGCCGAACCCCCTGCATCATACCATGCTAATGGCTCAAAACCTTGATCAGCTGGTTGATATCCCTTTGCTCCAAAGCCACCTAAGTGCCACTTGCCAATAAATGCCGAATGGTAATCTGTCAAGGCCTCTGCAATTGAAATTTCGTCCTTACCTCCGTCTATAGAGCTTCCAGCTGGAACAGCAGAATTTGAAACACCATTAAGCAGTGCTTGTTCGATTTCAATGTTGTCTTTATGCTCTAATACATCATTGGGATAATAGCCATTAGGAACGGGCAAGTTTTGATTGTAATAGGTTTCCCTTGGAGGCATAGCGGTTGTAAAACCTAGACGTCCTGCGTACTTGCCAGTCAATAAACTCGCTCGTGTGGGAGAACACAATTGATTGGCGTATGCTTGAGAGAACGCCACTCCTTCACTCACAAGTCGATCAATATTGGGGGTTTCGTAAAACATCTCAGAGGGAGACGCACCAGTAAACTTTTGAGCATACGCTTGACTATCCATGATGCCGTAATCATCTGCAAGAATAAAAATGATGTTGGGTCTAGTTGTCGTGCCGTTTGCAAGTGACTTTTCTTCTTTTCCAAGCTTACATCCGGTAAGAGATAATAAGGTAAAAATGAAAGCTATTTTTTTCAAAGGTTTGGTGTTGATAATCATATTTATTGCAAGAGATTTCATGCAAAATATGATAACATCCAAATTGAACCGTCCTATTCTGATCTATATGAATTATTAACTCATTCTTAAACCAGCGTTAGCAAAGAAAAGCTAAATGAATACTCCAAATCGGTAACACTCTAATAAAAAGCCCAATAAGATTTTCTGCCTTATCAAAAAAGCTCCAAAAGGAATTGCTTCTACTCCTGAAATCATGTTGAATGTTCTACTTCGATCTCTTTCTTTAATACGAATCTGCATGTTTGATTTTATGGAAACCAAACCTATTTCAATACAGGTGATTGCGTAACTCCTTCACCTTTGTCAAAACTCCAATAATCTATTGCTTTCTTCTTTTCATCAACTTTTAAATTCCATCTCTTCATGTAATAATCACGAGGATGAAATTCATCGCCAATGTTTTTAAGAGCTGTTTTAAGTTTTATATCCATCTCACTTTGGAGCTGGGCAAAAGATGCTTGTCCAATTAAATTATTCATTTGATAAGGATCTTTAGTATTATCAAAAAGCATACTTGGCCCATCTAACGTAGCGGTGTAGGTATATTGTTTCGTTCTAACTGCCCTATATTCTGGATATTTATATTCTCGTGTAAAAGGATGAATGTTCATCACCAAAGCCACACGATCAGCGTTTTCGTCTGGAGACTGAATCAAAGCCGCTAAATTTTCACCTTCAATGCTTTTAGGAATTGATAACTCAGCAAGTCCCAAAATTGATGGTAAAATATCAGGTGTGTTGATAGGTGCATTTATAACTTGACCTCCATTCTCTCCAATAGATGGGTATTTTATCAAAAACGGTATTTTAATGGACTCATCCCAAGAGAGTTGTTTTGTAAAAGGGCGAATTCCATGCGAACCCATCATTTCGCCATGATCGGCAGTGAAAACGATAATTGTGTTTTCGTCCAAACCAAGTTCTTTGATTTTTTTCAATACCCTACCAATTGCTTCATCAGTAGCTGTTGCGTGTCCATAGTAGCCTTGCAACTCTTCTTGTGCCCTTTCTTCAAATTCCTTTGGTACATTCGGAGATAATTGAATACTATCTTTGGGATACATGTCTGCATACTCCTGAGGAGCACTGGAATGTGGAAAGTGCGGTGTTGCAATAGAAATAAACATCAAAAAAGGTTCTTTATCATTGGCATGTTCACTCAAATATTTATTCGCATCCTCTGTTATCGCAAAAGGTGAATAAGTAGGCCACTTTTTCTTGACTGAATCATCATTTTCGTAATACGACATATTATTATAATCATGCGAACACTCCAGTGCTTTCCAATAATCAAATCCCTGTCTTCTTTCTGGGGCAACGTTGTTTTCTCTTCCATGACCATCCAAATGCCATTTGCCCCAATATGCCGTGCTGTAGCCTTCAGCCTTAAAAATTTCTGCCATGCATAGCTCTTCGTCCGGCAAATAAAGATCGTTCAAGAACATTCCTGTACTTGTTGGATATCTTCCTGTGAGTAGAGCTGCCCTATGGGGTGTGCAAACTGGAGTGACCGAAACTGCATTTGTGAAATTGACAGCTTCTTTGGAAAATGCATCAAGGTGAGGCGTTTTTACGTTTGGATCACCTGAATAGGCTAGAGCAGAGGCTCGCCATTGATCTGTTAAAATATATACAACGTTTGGTTTTCTTTTACTTTGTGTACACGCATTCAATATTATTAACAACAATAATAAGAAAGGAAATATTTTGATTTGTTTCATAATCAGTTAAGCTTTTGTGAGACAGAGCATTCTATTTATTTTTACTCAATTGCTATTTTACGTGTAATTCTAGCGTTACGGTGATCTATTAATTCGAGTACATAAATTCCAGGAATCATTTTGTATGTTTCTATGGAAACTTCCAGAGATGTATTTCCAGATTCATTTGAGTACACCTCGTTCCCTTTTGAATTGAATATTTTCAGCATTTTCCAATCGGGATCTTTAGTTTTTACAATCAAAACATCCTTAGAGGGATTTGGATACACCTCCAGCTTTTCATTTTCAGTAATGCCAGTACCTAAAACTAAATCATCAAAGCTTGCAACACCTTTATTTTGTAAATCTGATTGCAATGAATAGCTTTCAAAAGTAAGGTTAGAACCTTCACCAATGTATAGGGTGATCACCTTTTTATCATTTAAAAACTCTTTCCTTACAATTGCGAAACGCCCTTTAAATTTCAATTGAAAATCAGGAAAGTCTACTTCTCGATCATCAGTATCATTACAGATGATATAGTCGCTTACTATGTTACCTGCAACATTATTAGTTACGATCGCACCAACAGAAGCCCCGTTAAAGACCAAAGGCTCTACAGATTGCACACTTGACTCTTCTTTTAATGAGGGTTCGAATACAGAAATAAAAGGCCTATTCCAAGCCTCTCCATTTTGTCTGATAGCCACTACTTGGGTTTTCTTGGTGAGGTATCCATTTTCGGCTTCTCGTGAAGCTGGCCCAAGGGCTTTTGTATATTCTTTATTTGCACCTGCTGGTATAAACATGTGCATATAACGGTTATTAAAATTGATTTTAAAACGAATTTTCACTCCTTCAGCCGTTGGTTCAGTTACTTGGGTGTTTTCCAGCAGGCTCCATCCGGGAGATTTAACCGAGTCCCCAATATCACCTGAGTAACGATTTGTGTTTGAAACTCCTAAAACTTCCTTTTTTGAATTTGTAATAAGCGTTTCGTCTCCAATATTATGATAGATGTAATCATGAAAATTATTTTCACCCAGACTTTTAGACCTAAACATATCGAAATAGTAGGCCGAGGTTTCACTTGTTCTTATGATACCAAGCGTGCGTTGTTGTTCGCAATTATTTACTTCATCTTTCAAAAATTGAGTTGCAAAACTGAAGTTTTTGTTAATAGGGTCTTCCAAATGCCCCGGTTCTGCTGCAACATTTACGGTGGTATTCTGCCAAATTTTTATTCCACTTGCCCAAGAACCCTCTTGGCGACCTTGCGAGGTGCCATTCACCACTACAGTATTATTTCCTCCATGACGCATAAAGTAGTGACGATGTTCTGGTATTCTTCGCTCTGGAAGAGAAGGTGGCAAACCTCCATTGGGAGCCATGACATACTCCATTCCATAAAGCTCCATGGCAATGCCGGTTGCATGAGAGTGCACGTAATGGGCTCCTCCAATAATTCCACAAAGGCCATAAATGGAATTTTGCTTCTCTACATGATTTCTTTGCAGAGCGACTCCGGCATGTTTAACTATCACAGTTGGTTTGTAGTCGAATTCATTTACTGAAATACTTGGCAACTCTTCGCCCCAAAACAACTCCAATGCATCGTAATTATCAAAAGTACCAGAAGACAAAACCGGTTTATAACCGCCACTTGCATCATAGAATTGTCTTAGTGCTATTTCTGCTTTAGTTTGAAGCTCTAGGTTTTTACGGCGTTTTGCAAAAGCCAAAGCAAGCCTGTAATTCTCATCGGTAGTGTCCAGATTTCTTTTAGAATCGCCATAGCGAACAAAACTTCTGTTTGGATTACGAAGGTTTTCAAACAAAAACATCCCTTCAAAGATATTTTTAGTTTCGTCATAAATATTCATTTCAGGTTTTACTCTATCCACCACATTTAATATCATTGAGACATTTGGCATGAAACCATAACTTGTTGACTCAGGCCAAATTCCTTGCTCCCCAAACATCAATAAAATTGTATTTTTGAAAGAGCTCTGCCTTTTTGTCCCTTTTTCCCAAAAAATATTGAAAAAGTATTCTCGTTCTTTATCGTCTTCAATGCACAATATTGGGAACAAAGAACCTGGTCCTGTAAGTATATGATGATTACTGATAAACCTACCATTGGTTTCGTAGCCTTCTTCCTCGTTTAATGTGTTTCCTACAATATTTCTAAGTGCTTTTTGGGCTTCGGCATTGCTAAAAAGTTCTCTTTTTTTGGTTGATTTATTATAGACAGTTGTACCCGGCTTTTTTAAGTAGTTGTATATAAAATCGTAAGTAATTGCAAAAGGCCCAAAAACAGTTCGAGGATCATAAAAATGATTTCCGCTAATGGTTGCATTTTTAGCTGTTTTAGGTTCTAAAAGGTCAATGTAGTAAGTCAAAATATCACCAGCAAAACTTGCATATTTTTCTTCCTGTGTGATATAGTAGAGCATAGCCGAATATGATGCGGTAGTAAGCACTTTGCTATGAGCTGCCGCAAGAGGCGAGGCCTCAGCCTCAGTGTTATCATCTGAACTCGGAAAATCTGGTAAGTTATTCGTTATAACGTCAGGATTGACCTGATGAATATTTAATTTAGGGTCTACATTTGAGCGAAATTGGGTTACTATACTTTTCGCCCAGTCTTGTCTATCTATTAACTCAAGTATTCTCGGTCTTTCTTCTTCTGTGGCATAAATAACCGGATGTTTTTGTGATTGCGAAAAGGCACTAACGCATATCATACAAGCCATGAAAAGCATTGGCCACCAAAATTTGGTTTTCATATTTCTCAAATAAATTTTAGAATTAGTTAAGTGTATTCTCATTAGATTTAGAGATTGGGTTAGTCATAAAAAAAAGAGAATTCACATTGATGGACGTGAATGATGAACTGAGTGCGATCAAACCTCATTTTGTATAAACTTTAAAATTGCGATATATAGCCGAGCGGCCGTACATGTGTCGCAGGCCAATTCGCCCACTTGTCATAGGCTCTACCTTCGACAAATCCCAAGTAAAAAACTCTTCACCATCTTTGCTTTCCATTTTGAAAGAAAGTCGACTATCAGCTTTGACAACTGTAATATGATAAGTTTGCCCCGACTTAAAATATCCTTTTTGGTCATACGAAGGGCTTATTCTTGTTATATCAAAAGATTTGTTATTTGGCTTGGGATACCTTCTCGCTCTCACATAAAAAGTGCCATCTCCTTCGTTTCCGAAGGCTGCATAACTGATGTGCAGAGCATTCATGTTTTCAAAATAGGTTTTCATCGCAGGAACTTCACGTAGTTTTGCCCATTTGGCAATATCCGTTTCATATTCGCCTTCTCCATCACCTGTTGCTTGAATGTAAAGAATATTAACCCAACGGTTTTCATTGTCGGTACGGGTATAATCATATTCAATTTTGATGTCACCGTCGTAAGATTCTTTGGTCCATAGTACCGCATGATGGGCATCTTTCCTAAGTTCCGGGCCTGCAATGAAATGCATGCCTTTTTGGGAGTTTTCAACACTCGCAAACTTCCCATCCAAAGTCCAATTCTTTGTCCATTCTTTTGTTCCTTTATCTTTCAAAACCAAGTTCCAATCTTTGGACGAAGATGCGATATCAAAGGCTGTTTGACCCTTGGCATTTAAACCAAGCACCAAAAACAGTACAGTTATAACTTTCAACTTCATATCAAGAAGGTTTTTTAAATTATTGATCGAGCTTTTCTATTTCATCTGCGTTTGAAAACTATATGTCCCAGGCTGTACCAATAATTCAAATGAATATGTTCCAGTTGAAATCAACTTCATGCTCACATTTTCTTTAAATTCTTTACCACCAACAAGAAGTTTTTCTTTAGTATTTGCAGGTACAATAATGCTTGCTGTTGTATTAGGCGGAATCGTAGTTTCGAGGTTAAAAGTTTTGTTTTCTATTTTCCAAGAAGAAGCCACTTTACCATAAGGCGTATCATAAGTTGCAGCGGCTGAACTCAGCGGTGTTCTTGGCTCTGGTGCAATCCTGATTTTCTTGTAACCTGCTTCAAGAGGTGCTATTCCGGCAATGCGTTCGTACATCCACTCTCCTACTGCTCCGTAGGCGTAGTGGTTCAAGCTATTCATGTTTTCGGGATTAAAGCCTTCTGCTTTACTGTAACTATTCCATCTTTCCCAAATCGTGGTAGCACCCTGATTGATGGAGTAAAACCAAGATGGATAAGTTTCATTGAACAGTAGCTTATACATTAAATCAATTTCCCCTGTTTCATCCAAAACTTCAGAAAGCAAAGGTGTACCAAGAAAACCAGTTCGTAAATGATTATCTGCCTTACTTATTTCTTCCAACAAGTATGTTTTTGCTTGAGCTTTTTTACCTTCTGGCAATAAGTCAAAGGCTAAAGCAAGCAAATAGGAGGTTTGAGTAGAAACAACACCTTTTACTTTCCCGTTTTGATCAAAAAACTGATTTTCAAAAGCTTTGGCCACATTTTTATACAAAGCTTCATACTTTGCTTGGTCTTCTTTTTTTCCCAAAACCTGGGCTGCTTGAGATGTCAATTTAGCAGAGTGAGCGTAAAAAGCGGTTCCAATTAAGTCGTGAGAGGTATCTCCTTTCTGATCGCCGTTTGCAGGAAAAGGCTGTAACCAATCTGCAAATGAATTCATGTTAGAAATGTAGTTTTTAGAGGTTTCTCCATGATGTTGCACCCACTTGGTCATCATGTCGTAATTCTCTTCCAGTATGCTTTTGTCTCCCGTTCTGAAATAGATTTTCCAAGGAATAATCACAGAAACATCACCCCATCCTGAGCTAACTTTGCCATTGTTCAAGACATCGGGAACTACCCAAGGAATTCCTCCATTGTCGTATTGAGACTCTCTTACACTTTGTAGCCAATTGCTCCAAAAATTATGGACATTGGCATTGAACATAGATGTTGGGCCAAAAACCTGAGCATCTCCCGTCCATCCCATTCGCTCATCTCGCTGCGGGCAATCAGTAGGCACATCAAAGAAGTTGCCACGAAGTCCCCAAACAATATTGCTCTGCAATTGATTTAACTTTTCGTGCGAAGTGGCAAATGTGCCATTTTCTTCAAAATCGGAATATTGAACGATGCCCGTCACCCAGTCTTTGGTAGGTTCTTTTGAAGTATCAAAACCACTCAACTCCACATAACGAAACCCATGAAAAGTAAATTTTGGTTGCCAGTTGATTGTTTCGTCCTTCGCGGCAATATAGTAATTGGTTGACTGGGCAGTTCTATAATTATCAGTATAGAAAGTACCATCTGGCGAAAGCATTTCTGCAAATCTAATTTTGAGTGTATCGCCTTTTTTAAGAGGAACTTTAAGCAAAGGAACACCTACCATATTTTGTTGCATATCAAAAATAAAGGCACCGTCTTTTTCCCAAACCTCTTTGGTAGCTAGCGTCATTTTGGGTTTTACAGTATAGTGCCTTTTAGGAGCTAGCTTGATGCTATTGTCAATTTCTGAAACACCAACAGCTAGCCAATCTTTGTCATCAAAATCGTTTCCTGACCAGTTTGGCATTTCAAAATTGGCATCGTAAGTCTCTCCATCATAAATTTCAGATATCCTTATTGGCCCATTGCTTGTTCCTTTCCAAGAACCATCAGAATTGATCACTTTCTTAGTGCCATCTTTCATTGTTAATTCCAACTGGCATAAAAGCTTTGGTGACTCTGTATCATTCCAATAGGACTTCATCCAGCCCAATCGCCCAGAATGCCAACCGGCAGCAACATTAAATGCCAATGTATTTTGTCCAGATTTAATGAGCTCAGTGACATCATAGGTGATTGTTTCGATTCGCTTATTGTATGGTGTCCAACCTGGAGGCATAACATCATCACTTACGTTTTCTCCATTCAAATAAAAGTCAAAAACACCCTTTGCAGTAACATACATTCTTGCAGCAACCACATCTCCTGAGCTTTCAAATCCCTTTCTCAAGTACTGTGGTCTATGAACGATATTTTCTTGACTTCCCAGCACGCCTTCTTCCTTAGTTGGTAAGCCAATCCACTTTGCAGTCCAATCACTATTGTTTAATAAGCCTAGTTCTAAAGTATTGATTTCGCTCCAATCTGATGATTCAGCATCTTGGTTCCAAAACTTCACTTGCCAGAACACTTTTTGCCGAGAGCTTAACTTTTCACCTTCATAAGCAACCAATGAAGATTGATTTGATTCTTGCTTTTGAGAATCCCATAAATCAGCATTGTTGGGCAAAAAATCTGGTCTACTTGCCACCACAATTTGATAGGCAGATTGGCTTTTTACTTTTTCAGTTACAGGTAATTTCCAAGAGAAAGTGGGTTGAGCGTTGTAAAATCCCAATGGGTTTTTGAAACCTTCGGAAACTGTAAGGGCAACAGGTTGTGATATTGGGTTTTTAGTGCATGAACTCAAAAGTGTGAAAAATAAGCAATTGATGATAAGAAATAGATTAGAGGCTTTCATTGGTAAGGGTAATGTTTCCATAAACAATGCCGTAAAAGTCAGTTTTTTTAAGAAAAAACCATCATGTACTGTCTATTCAGAAAGCCTAACATATTAATAACTAACCTACAAATGCGTTTTGGAGCCATTCACTTACTTCGGATTTCTCTCTACAAAATCCAGCAATATCTTTTTCACATTGGCAACAGTCCCTTGCTTTAATCCACCATTGGTAGCTCCTGTAATCCAATACAGCACCATTCCAGCATCTGAGCAGTCCCACTTTCCTTTTTGGAAATTTACGACATCGTCTATCTCGGCCATTTTACCCATTAACCACACAAACTGAATTCGTTCATCAGAATGATTCATTGCCCAATCCCATTCATTCAGGTCTACTTTCAAGTCTATATTTTGATCTGGAATGCGGACTTCTTCAATTCCAAAGTTCAGAATCTCTTGCCATGAGTAAAAATCACCCGCATTGTCATTTGCAGGATGATGGCTTATAACTTTTACAAACTTCAGCTTCTCTTTTTTTGCAGCTCCTAATGCAAAACCGATGATATCTGGCTCTCCCGCTTCCACGATCCATAATGGATCCGCTGCAGTAGATAAATTAATGGCTTTAGTTAAATCCTTTATTGTATTATCACTTTCCCATTTCGCATCCCAAAAATTAATATGCTCAAAGCCACCCCACCTTCTTGCCGTAACATCACATGTGGTTTGCATCATTGCATGTCGTTCTTTTTCAGCAGCCTCAGAGATTCGTTGCAATACAACTAAGTCACAACTATGCGAATAATGAACCAGACGATTTTCCAAACCTGCTGAACGCAACAATGCAAGCGAAACAGCAGTGCCACCTAGGTCATCTGGGTCTGGTGAATTTCCATCAGCTACAATTGCAATCCTTCCAGCTGGTGGATTAATATTTTGCGACCACGAAAAAGGGATTGTACTAAAAAAGCTCAAAATAAGCAGCATCAATTTATACATAGGAATTGATATTTACGTGAGTATTTTATGGGTTGAATAAATGAGCACCACATTTAAGGTAATGCTGTGTTATGCAATTTACACATCTACTGATATTGTAAAAGTGATTAAATAAATCAGTATTAGAAATTAATGGTTTGATATTTTAATTAAGCGAAATGCAAACTGAAAGGCAGCCTTTCAAAAATCCCATGTATCAAGAGTTTCACCCCTTTTTAATAGCTGGTGGTAACATTTAGTTTTCACAATCAAGAATTCATTGCAAATTTGAATCATCAAAAAAAACGAACTATGAAAAAGTTAATATTCTCCCTCGCCTTATTGTTGACGACAGTATTTTCAATAAACGCTCAATCTACTAATACCCTTTTGTATCAAATCAGCGGCAATGGCCTAAGCAAGCCTTCCTATGTTTATGGTACAATTCACCTCATGTGCGAATCTGATTTTAAGATGTCTGACGAGCTTTTGTCCAAATTAAAAGAAACAGAGCAAGTTGTAATGGAGCTTGACATGGATGATCCTAGCATGATGATGAAAATGCAACAAACAATGGCAATGGACAATGGTGTTCAAATCAAGGACCTAGTAAATGAAGACGATTACACATCATTGAAGGAGTATTTCAGTACTAAACTTGGAATGCCACTTGACCAAATGGGAATGATAAAACCTTTTATTTTATCTTCTTTCATGTTTCCTTCTATTCTTGGCTGCCCTATTAAGTCCTATGAAATGGAGTTAGTTAAAAATGCCCAAAGTGAGTCGAAAGAAGTAATTGGCTTAGAAACTGTTGAATTTCAGATGAATATTTTCAATGACATTCCATATAAGGACCAAGCTAATATGATCGTAGAAATGGTGGATAAATTAGATGTTGCTAAATCTGAGTTTGAAATGCTTGTACAAGCTTACAAAAAAGGCAACCCTGATGAAATCACAGAAATGATGGACCAAAGTGCATTTGACTTTGGCGAAGAGGCGATGGAGAAACTTTTGAAAGATCGAAATGTAGACTGGATTCCGAAGATTTCTGAAATAGCTAAAGAGAAAAGTAGTGTTTTTGCTGTAGGTGCTGGTCACTTGGGTGGTGAAAATGGAATTTTAAACTTGCTAAAAAAAGAAGGATTTAAGGTAACTCCCATTTTATAAGCACATTACAAATATTTATTTCAAATTGTTGAAAACTAAGTTTTTAACATCCAAAATGAACGGCTAGATTTGTCGTTCATTTTAGTTTAAAATAATGGGAGACTGGTATAACGCAAAGATCAAGTACACGCAAGTTACAGAGGACGACAAGGTAAAAACGATAAGCGAAAGCTATCTTTTTGATGCCCTATCTTACACTGAAGCGGAAGCAAGAACTTACGAATACATGGCGAGTAACTTGCCAGACTTTGAATTGGTGGATATCAAAAAAATGAGACTGAACGAAGTCTTCTTCATCGAAGATGGTGGTGAATACTGGTTCAAATGTCGAGTGCAGTACATTACTTTTGACGAAAAAACTAAAGCAGAGAAGAAAACAGCAGTTCCAATGCTGATCAATGCTGAAGATTTAAAACTGGCCTACGAATCACTTTATGAAAAACTAGGAAAAGTAGAAGATTTCATTATTTCGGATATCAATGTTACCAAAATCGTAGAAGTTATCCCTTACGATAAATTAATAGACCAACGCATCACTGACGGAAGACTTAAACCTATGCTAGGTGTAATTCCTGCTTCTAAGGTCGAAGAGAAAGCAATCTTACAAGATGTTGTCATCCCTGAAGATGACGAAGAAGAGGTTGTTAGCGAAGTTGTAATTCCAGACGACGAAGACGATGATATTGAAGAGGAGGAAAATACAACGCTAGAGGATGTTGTAATCCAAGACGAAGACGAAGACTCTGACGAATTAGATGACGATGAGGATGACGAAGACGAAGATGAAAATGAAGACGACGAAAAGTAATTACTTTTCCCACTCCCAAACAGAAATATCCATAAGCTTTCCTTGATTTTCGTTTCCAAATATTTTCCATGATTTAGCATCGGTCTCTGGAAAAACCAGGTCACTTATTACAACCTGTCCGTCATTGGCGAATACTTCCACCATTGAGTTATCTACTAAGATATCAAGCGTCAATCTGTTTCTTATCAATGGACAAAATGCTCTTTCAATTGAAGGAAAACTAAGGTCTACACTGTGTCCAGATTGAGTTCTATCTAAGCTTATTTCTTGGGAATTAGGATTGTAACTAATGACAGTTTGCTCATTTTCTCCAACCAAAATCTTTAGGCCAAAATTGTCACTGCCGTTTACCTCAAAGGTCATTTGTAGTCTGTAAGTTCTACTTTGAGTTCTCCAATCTATTCCATTTGACGAACTGAGTGGCATTTGTTCCATTTGTAAAACCTTGTTCCAGTTTTGACTTTCCACCACAGGCCTTTGGCGTAGCGTTACTCCATCTCTATTTTTCACAAAACTGAGTTCGCGTACAATACTCATTTGCCCTTTGTAAGCATTTGTAGGCGGTTTTTGAGCATATTTCCAATTACTGAACCAACCCAGAATCAAGCTTTTGCTCGTATTGTTAAATGGTATTGCGGCATAAAAATCTTTGCCATGATCTAAGTACTTGGGCCACTGTTCGTTATCAGGTGAGAATGTTTTACCATCAAAGTTTCCAGTAAAATATTGCATTCCAGTATAACCGTCGTCAGGACCGCTACTGGACACCATTAATAACCATTTGAAGTCGATTTGCTTTCCGTCTACATCATAAATAGGCACTTTAGTCATTCCTGGGCATTCCCATATTTTCCTCATATCACCTACTCCACCAAAATCACTTTCCCATTTCCAAGTCTTCAAATTGGTGGACGAGTAAAACTGCACTTTGTACTGCTTTGGTAAAACCACAGCCATTATCCATTTCTCAGACTCTTGATGCCAAAAAATATTGGGATCTCTAAATTCTTTTAACTCTCCTAAAGAACCTTGAGCAGACCATGCTTGAGGTATAATTGGGTTTCCTGCATATTTGACCCAAGTTCTACCATTGTCTTTGGAATATGCCAAATGCTGATTCTCTAACTTACCGTGATAATCGGCTGTATATATCGCCACTAAACCATTGTTATCTTCAAAGAAACCTGAGGTATTATTTTTATCATTTACCACTGATCCAGAGAAAATCCACTCTTCTTCCCCTTCTGGAATTGCTACTTCTAGCTCCGTCCAGTTTAATAAGTCATGACTTACAGCATGTCCCCAACTCATATGCCCCCATTTATTTTCCAAAGGGTTATGCTGAAAAAACAGATGCCATTCGCCGTTTAAATAAACCAAACCATTTGGGTCGTTCATCCAGTTTTTCTCTGGAGAAAAATGAAATTCAGGACGCCACCTTTCTTGAGAAAAAGATTGAAGCGAATATGATATTAAGAAAAATATTAGTGTAAATCTGGCCATTCTTTAGTCTGCAACTTTATCAAAAATAGTAAAAGAATTATATTTGAGTTCATACCATATGAATCAAACTCTAAAACTCGCAATAATAATATTTTTAATAACCACCTTTCCTGCATTCAGCCAAACGGGCTTATGGCTCGGTGGAAATCAGGAAATTGGATTAGGTAATGATTACAACCTTAAATTAAGGCAAGATCAACGCTATGAAGCTATGGTTCAAGAATACGACCAAAGCTTGTTTCAAATAGGAATTAAAAAGAATTTACCCAACAACTGGAACATTGAAATACCACTGAGGTATACCAACTTTGGCAATCATACTATGCATAAAAATGCCATGAGATTTGGGCTTATGGGTAGCAAATCCCTTCCGCTGAACAAAAAGCAAATGCTAGGGTTCCGAAGCTCCTATCAAATAGATCAACTATGGGGCTTGCAAAATGACCTCCTTTTCAATTGGAGAAATAAGCTAGATTTTAGGCAAAATTGGAATCAAATACTTCAAACCAAAATTGAAAATGAACTTTGGCTCAGAACCCAATCAGCTTTGCAATTCGAAAGAATTCGGCTATCGCTAAATAACCAAATCGAGCTAAACAAAAAGAATGCTATTGTGCTGGGGTATTTTGTCCAACATAAAATTCCTTTCCAATTCGGCCCATGGGAAAAAATCCTCTTTATACGGTACAAACGGAAGTTTTCGGGCGAAGAATCAGTTCTAAATCTTTTTAGATCTAAACTACCACATTCACAATCCTCTTAGGAACCACAATGATCTTTTTCAATGGTTTTCCATCCATCCATTTGATCACTTGATCATTCGCCAGTACAGCTTTTTCAATTTCTTCTTTGCTTGCATCAGCTGGGAAACTCAACTTAACCCTCACTTTTCCCATGATTTGAACAGGATATTCAAATGCATCTTCTTTTAAGAATTCTGGATTCCAGTCTGGGAAGTTTTGAAGCGTTACAGTTCCTTTTTCCATGCCGATCTTGTCCCAAAGCTCTTCTGCAATGTGTGGAGCAAATGGAGAGATTATGATTAACAGTTCTTTCAGAATAGCCTTTTTGTGGCATTTCAAATCTGTCAATTCGTTCACGGCAATCATGAAAGTACTCACCGAGGTGTTGAATGAGAAATTCTCCACGTCCTCCCCTATTTTCTTAATCGTTTTGTGAAGTGTTTTAAGCTCATCTTTAGTTGGCTCATCTTCAGTGACCAATAAATTAGCATCTAAGTCAAAAAACAACCTCCACAGCTTTCTCAAGAAACGAGAAGTTCCTTCTATTCCATTGGTATCCCATGGTTTAGCCTCTGTAAGTGGCCCTAAAAACATCTCGTACATTCTCAATACATCAGCTCCATATCGCTCTACAAGTACATCTGGGTTTACAACATTGTACTTGGATTTTGACATTTTTTCTACTTCCCAACCACATTTATATTCACCATCTTCCAAAATGAATTGTGGATCATCGCCTATGTCATTTCTTGTTTTCTTAAATGCCTCAACATCAAGAATATCATTAGAAACAATATTGACATCAACATGAAGTTTCACTGTTTCATATTCCTTTCTCAAGCCAAAGGAAACAAACGTAGGTTTGTCTGCATTTTTCAACCTATAAACAAAGTTCGAGCGACCCTGAATCATCCCTTGGTTAATCAATTTTTTAGCAAATTCTTCTTGCTTCACATAGCCTAAGTCTTTCAAAACTTTATTCCAAAAACGGCTATAAAGCAAGTGACCAGTTGCATGTTCGGTTCCACCAAGATATAAGTCAACTCCTTGCCAGTAATCCAAAGCTTCCTTGCTCACAAACTCCTCATCATTCTTAGAGTCCATGTATCGGAACCAATACCAACTCGAACCCGCCCAACCAGGCATGGTACTCATTTCATATTCATATTTGCCTTTGTATTTCCAGTCCTTCGCTCTTCCCAATGGCGGCTCACCAGTTTCAGTAGGCTTGTATTCGTCAATTTCGGGCAGTACTAATGGCAAGTCACTTTCATCTATCAAATAGGGTAATACCTCTCCATCTACTTCTTTGAAATAAACAGGAACTGGTTCGCCCCAGTATCTTTGGCGAGCAAAAACAGCATCACGAAGTCTGTAATTTACCTTTCCTTTGCCATGTCCGTTTTCTTCTAACCATGCGATTAAGGTATTTGTCCCTTGCTCGTAATCCATTCCGTTAATCATTCCAGAATTGATGTATTTCCCTTCTTTAGAAGCATTTGCTGCTTCTTCTAGCTCAGTTTGAGCATCAGAAATAGCAGGAATAGGCAAATTGAAATGTTTTGCAAAACTCCAGTCACGCTGATCTCCTGAAGGTACTGCCATAACAGCTCCAGTTCCATATCCAGCCAACACATAGTCTGCAATCCAAATTGGCACTTTTTCACCATTCACTGGATTGATACAATATGAACCCGTAAATGCCCCAGAAACCGTTTTAACATCGCTCATTCGATCAAGTTCAGATCGTTTTTGGGTGGCCAGTAGGTAATCTTCTACATTAGCTTTATTGTCATCAGTAGTGAGTTCTTTTACCCAAGGGTGCTCAGGAGCAAGAACCATGAAACTCACCCCATAAATCGTATCTACTCTGGTAGTAAATACTTCAATTTTAGGAGCTTTTTCTCCATCTATTTGTACATCAGCAACAGGAAATTTAACAGTTGCACCAACTGACCTTCCTATCCAATTCTTTTGTTGCTCTTTAAGCGATTCGCTCCATTCTAATTCATCCAAACCATTGATCAATCGGTCGCAATAGGCGGTGATTCGCATCATCCACTGACGCATTTTCTTTTGAACAACTGGATATCCACCTCTTTCCGACACACCATCTTTCACTTCGTCGTTAGAAAGTACCATTCCTAATTCTGGGCAAAAATTTACTACTGCTTCGGACAAGTAAGTCATGCGATAATCAAGTGTAAATTTATATTGCTCCGTTTCGCTTAGGGCATTCCACTCCTCAGCTGTAATTTGAGGTAAATCATCAGCACAAACAGCATTTACAGCTTTTGACCCGCCAGAAGCAAGTATGGCTTCTAGTGTAGAAATTGGCTCCGCTTTATCTGTATCTTTATTATACCAGCTATTGAATAGCTGCATGAAAATCCACTGTGTCCATTTGTAATATTCGGGACTTGACGTACGGATTTCCCTATCCCAATCGTAGCCAAAACCAATATTTTTCAGCTGTGAGATATAGGTTTCTATATTCTTCTCTGTTGTAATAGCAGGGTGTTGACCAGTTTGAATCGCATATTGCTCCGCAGGAAGACCAAAAGAGTCAAAACCCATTGGATGCAACACATTAAAACCCTTGAGCTTTTTGAAACGACTATAAATATCCGAGGCAATGTAACCAAGTGGATGACCTACGTGCAATCCTGCACCAGATGGGTACGGAAACATATCGAGCACATAAAACTTAGGCTTAGATTTGTCTATTTCTACTTTGTAAGTATTGTTTTGTTCCCAATACGCTTGCCACTTTTTCTCTAATTCCTGCGGATTATACAATGCCATTTTTTCGGTTTTTATAAAAACTGTGCAAAAATAGCAATTGTGATTTGAAAGTCTTGTTTTGGTTGAGTTAATAATGGAGAATATAGCAACATGGATAAGATGGTTACTCAGGTCGATAAGAGATTTCTTTGCATATTTTTAATTTATGGTCAACTCAAAAGCACTATTTCGTTGACTAGAAGGTTGAATATCACAACTAGACAAATGCTTTAAAGCACAAATATTTAAGATTAAAAGTTTTACTAAACTGGCAGTACCTAAAACAGCAAAAGCCACCAAATTGGCAGCTTTTGTATTATAAATAATTTTTACTTCGAATTACTTCGCAAACTTGTAGGTTACGAAAACAGTTTTTGCATCTGGATTAACTTTAATAATTAAGTCATCTTCCTGATCTTCTAGAAGACTGAAAATTTCGAATGCTAAACCAATTTCTTCTTCGTCTTCAAAGTCATACTCTTTTGTCAAATCAATTGTGATCGATTTCAGCTCAAGAGTATTTCCATTTAGATTTACATCGTAGTTATAAACATAATTCTCTCCTTCGTAAACTTCATTGATTACAAGTTTATTTGTTGAATTGTCAAAAGTATAGGTTCCGCTTATAGACGCATCTCCATGTGAATCAAGCGAAGTAACGGACATATCCCCATTAAAAGTAAAACTCTTACTTGAAATAAAATTCTCTTGTAAACCTTTTGCAGTTGCTGAAATTACAACGTCATCAAATGTAACATCTGCCGCAGTTAAGTTCCAAGTACCCTCTAGAGATACAGGGCTTACGTCATCGGAAGAACAAGAACTGAAAAATAAAACAAAAGCAAAAAGAATGTAAAGTGGTGAAAACTTAGAGTACATGTGTAAATTGTTTAATTTGATAAAAACAATTTTGTTTCAAAGGTCGTACCAATAATCAGGCGTAAATGAAAATCAAATCAAAGTTTACAATTTGGAAATGCAAACTAATTGAACCTAAATACAATAGAAGAATAAATTGTTCTTTCGATTTTTTTTTAAATTCGACTATGAAATCTTTTTGGCACAAATATTATGATTGATTTAACGGTTCCTATTGACCTATTTTTTCATATCAAATTAAAATAAACCCTTCCAATTCCATTAAACTTCAGTGTCCAAAACCGCTTTAAATAAAGTGATAGATTTAAAGCCGCTCCACAATCATTGCACTTGCACCACCACCACCATTGCAAATAGCCGCCATGCCATACTTAGCATTCTTGGTAGCAAGAGCATTCAAAAGTGTTACTAGAATTCTCGCACCAGAGCACCCAAGCGGATGACCAAGGGAAACGGCTCCACCATGAATATTCATAATTTCTTGAGAAATGCCGAAGTGTTTTGCATAAGCCAAAGGAACAACCGAAAACGCCTCATTTACTTCAAAAAGCTCCATTTCTGAAAGCTCCATACCCGCGATTTTCAAGACTTTATCAGTTGCAATAATAGGAGCAGTAGTAAACCACGCTGGTTCTTGAGCCGCATCAGCATAGGCTACGATTCTCGCCAATGGCTTGATATTATTTTGCTCCACATAAGATTTGGAGGCTAAAACCAATGCTGCAGCTCCATCATTTATAGTAGATGCATTGGCTGCAGTAACTGTTCCCTCTTTTTCAAAAACAGGTCTTAGGTTTGGAATTTTATCAAAGAAAACCTTTTTGTATTCCTCGTCTTCTTCAATGTTTGTCACGTTTCCTTTTCTGTCCTTTAATTCGACAGGACAAACTTCATTTTTTAGCACTCCATTTGCCCAAGCGGCAGCTGCCCTTTTGTAAGACTGAATAGCATAAGTATCTTGTTTCTCTCTGCTAATTTCATGTTTTCTTGCTGTGGCGTCTGCAAAACAACCCATAGGATTGAGTGCATATGCGTCTTGCAATCCATCGCGATATAGTCCGTCTATCAGTGTGTCATTTCCATAGCCGTAGCCATTTCTTGCTTTATCCAAATAGAAAGGAATTCGTGTCATGTTTTCCATTCCTCCTGCGATAACAACATGGTTTTGACCTAGTTGAATGCTCTGAGCAGCAAACATGGTGGCTTTCATTCCTGATGCACATAATTTATTGAGCGTAGTAGCTGGAACAGAATTTGGAACCCCAGCTTGTAATGCAGACTGGCGAGCAGGTCCCTGACCCAAATTGGCAGATACAACATTACCGAATAATACTTCGTCGATTTCTTGGTCTGGGACTCCACTTTGGATGAGTGCCGCTTTCATGGCAGTTGCACCTAAATCTGTTGCAGATGTATTTTTAAATACTCCCCCAAAACTCCCTAGAGGCGTTCTTTTCGCCCCAATGATGAATACTTCTGTCATTGTGAAATGTAATTTTTTACAATATACATTCCTTTTTAAACAAAAGAAAAGAGGCTGTCTCAAAAGGGCAGTCTCTTTTTTATAGATTTTTTTGTAACTTCAGTTATGAAAAAAGGAGTCAAAAAGAAGCCTGTATTTAAGGATTATGATCCTTATCAGCTATCCCTTCTTCCTCCATCGTTAAATGAATTAATTCCCGAAAATCACGTGGTTCGATTGGTACAAAGAATCATAGATGAGATAGATATTGATTCATTATTGCAGAAGTATTCTGGAGGCGGAAGTTCATCATTTCATCCACGAATGATGTTAAAAATTATTATTTACGGCTATATCAGCAATATTTATTCCTCTCGAAAAATAGAAGAAGCCGTCAGTTCAAACATTCACTTCATGTGGCTTGCTGGCATGCAGCGACCAGACCATAATACAATAAACCGATTTAGAACGGATAGATTGAAGTCGGTATTGAAAGAGGTTTTTGGTCAAGTCGTTTTACTGATGGCAGATCAAGGACTGGTAGATTTAAAGACGGTTTATGTGGATGGAACCAAAATAGAGGCCAATGCCAATAAATACACTTTTGTATGGGGCAAGTCTATAAAGCGGAATACAGAAAGGATAAAAGAACAGCTTAAAGACCTTTGGAACTATGCCGAAAAGGTAGCCTCCGAGGAGATGAAAGATAACTCGCCCACTATTTTTGAAAAGATAGATTCTCAAAAAGTAGAACAGACTATCGGGCAAATCAATCAAGCCTTAAAAGGCAAAGAAGTAGATCCGAAAGTGAAGCAAAAGCTGAATTATGCAAAGAACAATTGGCCAAAGAATCTAAAGAAATACGAAGTTCAGCAAAAGCTGATGGGTGATCGAAACTCCTATTCCAAGACAGATCCAGATGCCACTTTTATGCGAATGAAAGACGACCACATGCTCAATGGTCAGCTAAAAGCGGGCTACAACTGGCAGATAAGTACTTGTAATCAATGTATTCTAAACTACGACATCTACCAATATGCCAACGATGTATATACCTTACCACTCCACCTAGAAACCTTCAAAGAGCTCTATAAAAAATTACCAGAAGAAGTGGTGGCCGATGCCGGCTATGGCTCGGAAGAAAACTATCAATATTTAGAGAACAATGAACTTGAGGGCTATGTGAAATACAATTACTTCCATAAAGAGCAAAAAGCCAAAGGGAAGATAAAGCCTGAAGATGCCTTCAAGTCAGAGAACCTGTATTACGATTCGGAGAACGACTTTTTTATCTGTCCGATGGGTCAAAAAATGGAGAAAGTCTATGAAAAAACAGAGAAAAGAAAATCTGGATACCAACAACAAATAAGCTTTTATCAAGCAAAAAACTGTGACAATTGCCCATTGAAAGGAGCCTGCCACAAAGCCAAAGGAAATCGACTTGTCCAAGTCAATCACAATGCAAAAAGATTAAAAGACAAAGCACGACAAAAGCTACTAAGTCCAGAGGGAATAAAACATCGCTCCCAAAGGCCAGCAGATGTGGAAGCAGTCTTTGGAAACATCAAGCAAAACAAAAACTTCAGAAGATTTATGTTAAGAGGAAAAGAAAAAGTCCTCATCGAAACGGGCTTGCTCGCCCTTGCACACAATATCCAAAAAATGGCTTCATAAGGGCTATTTCGGCCTCATTTTAAACTCCCCGCACCAAAACCAGAAGAGATTGTCACAAGAATTACACTTTTATTCAAAAAAGAAGGCTGACCCACGTTTATAATGAGACAGCCTCTTCGTGATGTATAGCTTAATTACTATTTCTTAAAACCTACTTTATGACCCCAAATTGCATAATAAAGGATAATTGCATAGCAAGGTAACAATATCCAATAACTGCTGTTAGCTGATGATGCCATAGCTTCTGCTTCTGCCATACCATTGGACATTAAATCGTGTTTACCAGCATCTACAATTCTACCGTAAAGCGGTGGAATTATCGCTCCACCAGAAATCGCCATTACTAACAAAGCTGAGCCTGTTTTTGTAAATTTCCCTAAACCATGAAGTGTTAAAGGCCAAATCGCAGGCCAAACTAAGGCATTGGCAACACCCAATCCTGCTACAAAAAGAACTGAAGTAAAACCAGTTGTAGTGAGAATGCATATTGAGAATACGATTCCTAACATGGCACTAATTCTCAAGGCCAAACCTTGACTTAGGTATTTAGGAATTAAAACAACTCCTAGTGCGTAGGTAATAACCATTGCCATTAATGTATAAGAGGTAAAGTGCGAAGCTTCATCTGCAGGAAGACCTAATGACAGCCCGTAAGCAATAATAGAATCACCGGCAATAACCTCTGCACCTACATAAACAAACAGTGCAAATACCCCTAACCATAAATGAGGAAATTGAAAAATACTTGTTTTTGCTGTTTCTCCCTCTGCAACGGCCTCATCGCTATCCCCTTCCAATTCTGGCAAAGGAGCTTTCAAAATTAGCAGTCCAAATATAAACAAAACAGCAGCCATGGCTATATAAGGCATTACCACATTATCTGCCATTGAATCTAGTAACTGGAATTTTTCATCCTCAGAAACCGTACTCAATTTCTCATTTACATCGTCTATTCCAGATAATAACAATGATCCAAAAACTATGGAACCTACAGCTCCAGCTACTTTATTTGCAATTCCCATCATTGCAATTCTCTTTGCACCACTTTCAATAGGTCCTAAAACAGTTATGTAAGGATTTGCAGCAGTTTGCAAAAGTGTCATACCCGTTCCTTGGATAAATATTCCTGCTAAAAACATCCAATAAGTTCTGGCTTCTGCGGCTGGAATAAATACCAATGCACCAATTGCCATTATTATTAAACCAATCGACATTCCTTTCTTATAGCCTACTTTTTTCAATAAATAAGATGATGGAAGGGCCATCACAACGAAAGCAATATACGACGCAGTAGCAACAAGGTAGGCTTGCGTATCTGTTAATTCATTGATCGTTTTCATGAACGGAATGAGTACTCCGTTAATCCAAGTTACAAATCCAAAAATGAAGAACATTGCTCCAATAATGAGCATTGGTGCTAGATTATTATTGCTTTTAGTGGTAGTTGACATTGATTATTTATTAAGATTTTTTAAAAATAGCTTATTGGACTGGAAAGTCAATAGGATTTAAAATCTTAGTAGGTATAACTAAGCTCAAATTTGGTTGAAAAATGAAAGTTTAATTAAGAATTAGAATTACAGTTTATAATTCTTAACCTAAATCAAGGAGCTACTTGATAAACTACAAAGAACACAGTTAAATGGCTTTCATTTTATTACCCCTTTTTTCATGAGTAATTTCTGCCAAACCTAGGTGCTCCATGAGAGGTGGGATATACATTCCGAATCTACCCCTAAGATTCTTTTTCAGTCCGTACCATCCGCCTATCGGGTTTTCTGATGACCTCCCCCAGTGTTCAACAGTACCTTCTTTAGTTTCTTGTTTTTCGTCTTTACTTCCCATTTCCATCCAATCGCCGTGAGATTGAAGCATTTCGTGTAAATCTGCCAAACAACGAATGTCGTAATGCAGCACCGTTTTCCCCACGGTACAAACTAATATTTCTTTTCCATCCTTGTTTGCCACATGCATGGTATAGCTGGATGTATTTGGAGGAGTGAGTAGTTCCAAAGGGTTTTCTGAATCACCAATTCTTTCGAGATAGTTCATATTTATGTTTTTTATGATAAAGTAAGCTAAGAGTTTTTCGACCTAAGTAAAAGTATAAAAACGGAATCAAACAACTTTAACATTTTATCAAATCAGTCATTTCTTAATTATATGCAATTAATTAAAAAGCTTAATTAGTTGATTTTCAAGTTACTTTCTTTGACTTTTAAGTCAAAAAAAAGAAAGTTTTGAACAAAGTAAATAAATGCTGTGTTCTATTCTCGACTTCTAAATAGAGGATGACTCCTCGGCACCTTTTGAATGTTGGTCACACACTCTGGCGTGATTCATAAGGTGAAAAAGAATTAAAAAGTGAAAAAGAAAGTAGCAGTTTTTAGAAAAGAGCATTTTAATGCCGCACATCGATTGCACAACCCTTCTTGGAATGAGGAGAAAAACAATCGTATTTTCGGTAAATGTAATAATCCCAATTACCATGGGCACAACTACGAAATGGAAGTGAAAGTGGTAGGGCATATTGATGACGAAACTGGTTATGTCATGGATATTAAGATACTTTCTGATATAATCAAAGAACATGTGCTAGATAAACTGGATCATAAAAATCTAAATTTAGACGTTCCTGAATTCGAATTTCTTAACCCAACTGCCGAAAATATCGTGATAGTCATTCACGAAAAAATTGAAAAAGCTATTAACAATCCTCAGCTAGCCCTCACAGTTAGACTGTACGAAACTCCAAGAAACTATGTTGAATACCCCGGATAAAGACAAAAAAACGATTGAGAAGCTTTACGAAGAGCTTGGGGAAAATCATGTAATGACCAATATTGCAACTCCTCTTAGAGAAGATGCTTTTCAGTTGGACGATGAAACCAAAATAGAGCTCATAGGGAAGCATTTCAAAGAAATAATGCAGATTCTTGGCCTTGATCTTACAGATGATAGCCTTAAAGGAACTCCACATAGGGTTGCCAAAATGTATGTAAACGAGATATTTTCGGGTCTTAATCCTGGAAACATGCCTCAACTTACTCTTTTTGAAAACCAGTACAGATATAGTGAAATGCTCGTGGAGCGTGACATTAAATTCCATAGCAATTGCGAGCACCATTTTGTACCTATCAATGGCTTTGCTCACATAGCTTATATATCTAGTGGTAAAGTTATTGGCTTATCTAAACTACACCGGATAGTGAATCACTATGCACGAAGACCGCAGGTGCAGGAGCGTATGACTATTCAAGTTGGTAACGCATTGAAAGAGGCACTTGGAACTGAAGATGTAGCTGTAATATTAGATGCTGATCACATGTGTGTTTCCATGCGAGGAGTTGGAGATCAATCTAGTTCAACGGTTACATCATTTTACTCTGGTGCGTTCAAAGAAGCCGCTCGAAAAGAAGAGTTTTTGAAAAACTTGAGTTTGAGAAAGTAGGTTTATTTGAACCGCAAAGACACGAAGGCACGAAGTTATATCTAGATTGAAAGAAGTTTATATATCCTATTTTAGGTTTAAAACTTATTGACAAATCTTAAAACATATAGCATTACAACGGGTTAAATTAGAAATAATTAACCCGTTTTTTTATGTCTAAAATTTTGATTGTTGGTGCGAGTTCAGGAATAGGAGAAGAAACCGCAAAAATGTTAATTGCAGAAGGCCATGAAGTGATCTCAGCCTCAAGAAATAAGCCTTCAGTTGCCCTAAGCAAACATCTTACTTGGGATGCTAGTAATCCTGATGATAGTGTTTTTGCTGAAATAGTTGAGCTTGACGGAATAGTTTACTGCCCTGGAACCATTAATTTGAAACCTTTCTCAAGATTAAAGACTGAGGATTTCCAAAATGACTTTCAAGTAAATGTACTTGGAGCAATCAACGTCATACAAGCCAATGTTAACAAATTAAGAAAATCAAGTGTAGCTTCAGTTGTGCTTTTTAGTACTGTTGCAGTACAAACTGGCATGAGTTTCCACGCATCTGTTGCAGCAAGTAAGGGAGCTTTGGAAGGCCTTGTGAGATCTTTAGCAGCTGAATATGCAGCCAACGGCATTCGATTCAATGCCATTGCACCTTCCCTTACCAAAACACCTCTTGCGAGTGCTCTCACTTCAAGTGACGATAAGATAGAAGCAAGCAATAAAAGGCATCCACTTGGTAGAATAGGAACAACAGAAGACCTTGCAAATGCGGCCAGTTATCTCATTAGTGAAAAATCTTCTTGGGTAACAGGACAAATATTCCATATTGATGGCGGAATGGGTAGCTTGAAATAGCTTGGTTTGACCTTCAAAGGCCCTAAGCTTTGAAGCTAAAGACTTTTAAAATATCGATTCCTAAAACTTTAAGTCTTTGCGACCTTGAGGTTTGCTTATTTACAGATTGAAATTATTGTAAACACACATATTTCAACAGCTTTGTTCCTTGCTACTTTTTAATCCACTAATTTCGCAGCAATGAGTTTGGAGAAAAACCCTTGGGAGATACTTTCTAAAAGTACCCAATACGATAATAACTGGATTGAAGTAGTTCATCACGAAGTGCTTAACCCATCTGGAAATGCTGGAGTTTACGGCACTGTCAATTTCAAAAACATTGCTATAGGTGTTATTCCGATAGACGAAGAAGGCAATACTTGGCTTGTAGGTCAATACCGCTTTCCAATAGAAGAGTATTCATGGGAAATACCCGAAGGTGGCTGCCCCGAAGGTGAATCTATGCTAGAAGCCGCACAAAGAGAGCTACTAGAAGAAACTGGACTCATTGCCAAAGAATATACACAGATTTGTAAAATACATACCTCCAATTCAGTTTGTAGAGAAGTTGGTTACATTTATGTGGCAGAGGGTTTAACCCAGTCTCAAGCCCAACCAGAAGACACAGAGCAACTCATTGTTAAGAAAGTACCTTTAGATAAAGCAATAGAAATGGCTATGATGGGTCAAATCACAGACTCATTAAGTGTTGCGGGACTTTTGAAAATTGGCATCTTGAAAAACAACAAATGATAGAACTTATAGGGTCGGCATTGCTAACTGGAGCTATTCTAAGCTTTGGTTTTGGATCCGTTTTTTTCGCTTTGATACAATCTAGTTTAGACCATGGCTATACTAAAGGTGTCAAAATGGCTGCTGGTGTAACCGTAAGTGACATCTTACTGGTTTTCTTAGCTTTGGTAGGAACTTCATTTTTGCCTCAAATTCCAAATTTTGAGAAGTACTTTAGAATCATAGGAGCACTTTTACTGATTGGGCTTGCAATTGGGCAATTCAAGAGTTTTCAATTACCAAGGAAGGTAGAAGGAACTAAAATGATGAACTTTCTTTACTTTTTTGTTAAAGGATTTCTACTTAATATTTTAAATCCTGTCAACTTTTTAACCTGGGTGGCAGTATCTGCTGGACTAAAGTCTTATGCTTTTAGCTTCAATGAAGAATTGTTGTTTTTCGGAATTGCCATAGTGACAATATTCATTTCTGAATCACTCATTGCCTACTTTTCAGGAAGGCTCAAAAGGGTTTTAAACGAAACACTCATGCTCCGCGTAAAACAGGTCACCGGCATTATTTTTATTTGCCTAGCTGCAAAATTGCTTTGGGATGCCTTAAGTTAATAACTTACTCTACGCATCACTCTTCTATGCCTTCTTGCTGATTTACGGTCCAAATTATTGGAAACAGCCCAAATAGCTGCCGGAATCCAACCAATAAGTGTGATTTGTAAAACAAGGCAAAGGATACACCTCAGAATTTGTCCTGTAATCAAGAAGTAAAGACTTGGGAAAAAGATGGCTATCAATGTCATAACCAAATATAGAAAATGCCCAGTAAGCTGGTATTGAGATTTTTACAAATGGTCAAATAACTTTAAGATTGGCTGATTATTCCCTTTTCTGCCACGGGATCTTCCCTGCTTCTTGAATATGTGATTGTAAGTTTTTTCGAAGCATGTCATATGTTATATCATGCTCATTGGACATCGGACTTTGCTCCAAAGGGTCCTCTTTCATATTGAAGAATTGAATAGGCTCATAAGGAGTATTCTGTAAAATCTTGTAGTCACCGTACCTAGCTGCATAATAAGCTTGACCTCCATATATTCCTCCCTCTCTTCTCACCCAATAGATGTATCTGTCGTTTCGTTCTACCTCTTGTCCTAGTAAATGAGGCAGCAAACTACTTCCGTCCACTTGGTGATTGATTTGTGCTCCCGCTACCTCACAAAAGGTATTAAATAGATCCATATGCATGGAAACAGCAGCATTCTCTGTTCCAGCTTCAACCTTGTTTTTCCATTGTACAAAAGCTGGTACCTTGATCCCACCCTCATACATATCTTGTTTTCCGCCCCTCAATTCTCCATTACTTTGTTCGTAACGTAATGCCCCACCATTGTCAGAAGTAAATACGATTAAAGTATTCTCATCTAAACCTGTTGACTTAAGAGTTGCTAAAACTTTCCCTATTGCGTCATCCAAATGTTCAATAAACGCAACGTTCTTTGCTCTTTTCTCACTCAATTGCGGCTCCCTAGCCTTTACCCTTGTAAGCCACTCCTCTGGTGGTTGTATAGGAAAATGAGGAGCATTATAGGCTAAATAAAGGTAGAATGGCTCACTTTTCTTACTAGATTTCAAATAGTCTATTGCCCAATTGGTAAACAAATCAGTAGCGTGACCTTTTGGATCTATTTCCTTTCTATTTTCTCGCATCCAGTTTATTCCTCCTCGCCTATGCGTCCAATAGTCATCCATCATATCGCCCAAGAAGCCTTTGAAATAGTCGAATCCACGTTCGGTTGGAGTATTTGGACTTTCCAATCCTAAGTGCCATTTGCCTATGATAGCAGACTTATAACCTTTGGTTCTTAATACTTGAGGAATTAATGTTGCCTTGGGATCAAGAAACCCCCAACTATTGTCTTCGTTTTGTCTAATTACTCCAGGAACACCAACATTATCGGGATAGCGTCCTGTCAAAAGTGAAGCTCTGCTTGGTGAACAGACTGTGCAATTGGCATAAAAGTTAGTTAACGTTAATCCACCTTTTTTAAAATTATCAATATTTGGGGTTTGCATGTCTGTTGCCCCTTGACAAGATAAGTCACCATAACCTAGATCATCGACGAGAATACAAATGATATTTGGAGGTTTTGACGCTACAACATTTGAACTATTGGCTATGAAAAGTACTAAAATGAAAAAGATATATTTTGTCATAAAATCAATTAGTCAACAACCTTAAAAATACTAAAATTAGCTATTCTTGGAAGTCCTGTAGCTTCAGTTACTTTAAACCGGATTGTTGTCGCTGTTATGCTTTCAAATTGCTCAATTCGCTTTTGTCCAATACTTTCACCTCTTGCAATGCTCAACCACTTACCCTTTACCTTAGCATCTATTTCATAAGAACGCACATTTTCGCCAAATTCAATTTCTTCTTGGATAATGACGTGGTTAATATTTTGAGCACTTGGAAGCTTAATCTCGTATAATTGGCCTTGTCCATTGGTACTTGCAATGGGTTTTGAGAATCGCCTTTTTATTTCGTCACCCCATTCTTTAAGCCTTTTCACGTCACCTTCGGGCATTAATCCGTCAGGATTGGGAGTAAGCCCCATAATAAGCGTAGAGTTTCTACCTACAGACTTGTAATACATATTCATAAGGTTTTCCAAAGGAAAAACATGTGCTTCATCTCCTGGCTCCCAGAACCACTCATGTCGTCCATTATATCCCCTCAAGGGAGCATCTGCCATAGCTGGAACCCAATAAGCTCCATCTTTATCTCCTTCCTTTAGCAATTGAAAGTTATTCATTCCTATTTCTTTTGCTGCTGACTCCCCAGCACCTGTAGAGTAATAAGGAAAGGTAGACCAACAAGGATAATCAACCGTTCCGCTTTCCGAACCACCCCAGCGTGCTTCTGCGAGTTGTTTATTGTGATAAAACAAACAGTTGGGCTGATATTGCTGTACAATTGGTAAAACATCCGGAGCACCTGTGAATGGCGAATCCGCACCACCATCAAACCAAATCTCGAATAATTCTCCGTAATTGGTGCAAAGCTCTTTTACCATTCCTTCTATCATTGCATTGTACCATTCTTGCCGTTTTTGAGCAAAATCTCCTGTACCGTTGACTTTAAAATCATGAACTCCAAAAAATGAATTCCAACGAATTCCTAAATAAATACCAGGCTTGATTCCGTACTTTCGACAAGAATTCACAAAATCTCTGACAACATCGCCTTTACCATCTTGGAATTTGAGAGCTTTCATGCTGTATGGATTCACGTCTGATTGATACAAAGCAAAACCCGTTTCGTGCGTAGCCGTAAGAATCGCAAACTTAAAACCTGCGTCTTTAATAGACTTAACCCACTGATCTGTGTCTAACTTTTCTGGATTGAATACCTGATAATCATCAATGGGATCTGTTCTGTTTCCAGCTTGCCCGTATTTTTTACCATCAAAAACATGAAGATCATAATGAAAAACAGCTCCTAATTCAGCTTTTTGCCATGCTAACTGTCGTTTATTTGGACGTGGATTTGCTTTTTCTTCTACAGTAAAGAAAACAAGGTAGCTTTCGTCTCCTTTTTTAACAGCAACACTTAAGACTTGCGGGTCTCCACTTTCCGCATAAACAAAAGGTCGCTCCATTCTATCTGGAAAAAAGTCCTCGTTATTGATTTGAAACTTTTTTGGAGTTACTACAAACTCTGTTGCCTTTCGCCAAGTTAAGCCATCTGGAGAGCTTACCATACCAATTATTCCTTTGGCATGAAAAACGCCATAAAAATAGTTTCTTGAGCTATCGTACCACATAGACATATCCTCAGTGTCCATATAGTCTATCACTGGTTTCGCTTGAATTCTAAACGGCCCTATGGGAGAATCCGAGATGGCAATTGCTTGATTTCGAATAAAATCTGTGGTTTTAGGTTTGTCACCTTTCACTATGAGGTAATATTTCCCATCCCCACCTCGACATATTGCAGGGTTTACCGTCAATGTTGTTATGGGCCCTGCAGGTTCTATTAGTGGCTTTTCTGATCGCTCCCATTCACCATTTAGTGATTTAGAAACAGCCACTCCGGTTCTCTGATTTTCTCTTAGCACTTTCCATTTGGGGTCTTTATAACCAACTTTGGAAATTTCAATTAGCTCTTGAGCACTAAAATTGTGATCACCTGAATTCGTAGAGATATAATAGAGGTAATACTTTCCTTCAAAATACTTAATCTTAGGGTTGTGGGCATTTACTTCATCCCAAGCTCCAACACCACGCCCCTTCAATACAGTTTCCTTATAAGTCCAAGGGCCACTTGGAGAACTTGCTACCGCATGTGCAACTTCTGAGTGAGTTAACCATCCAAAAAAAGAATAGTCTTTTTTCCAACGAGAATAAAAGAGGTGAAAAGAACCGTCTTCAGCTTTTATAATGGAGCCTCCCCAATTATAATAGCCTTCGGTTTTGAAGATATTTGCTGCTGTAGGATTTTGAATTCGATCTTTAAAGAAAAGAATGTCTTGCCCAAAACAGGTAAATCCTGTAAAAAGAAATAGGAAAAATAGTTGCTTTTGCACTTAGGGTCGGTTGAATGACCCTAAGCTAAATAAAAGGAAATACCGAAGCAAATTAAGCAGATGCTTGCTCTTCTTCTAGTCTTTTTCTTTCTACTCTTTGAGAAACCAAAATACTCACCTCGTACAAACCATAAAGTGGAATAGCCACTAAAATTTGGCTAATCATGTCAGGCGAAGGCGTAATTATCGCCGCAACTATTAAAATTACTACGATGGAGTGCTTTCTGTATTCTCTTAAAAAAGAGGCCGACACAATTCCAACTTTGGTCAAAACAAACATTGCCATTGGTAACTGGAAAGTTATGCCACAAGCAAGTGTTAGAGTCGCAAGAATAGAAATGTATGACTGAATGTCAAATGTATTTTGGATAGATTCGTCAATGGTAAAGTTTACTAAAAAGTTAATCGCCATTGGAGCAACCACATAGTAACCAAACAAAGTACCTAAAGCAAAAAGTAAGGTCACCCAAAAAACTGATCCTCTTGAAGCTTTCTTCTCAGTAATTTTAAGACCTGGCTTGATAAAACGCCATATTTCCCAAAAAACATATGGAAAAGCAATGAGCAAACCGAAAATCGCCGATGCCGTTAATTGCATCATAAATTGACCTGAAACCTCCCTACTGATCAAACTGAAGTTCATCTTTTCGATGCACATACTTGCAATTCCAACTACATTGCCAAGCTCGCACATTTTGCGATATGTCCAAAAAGTTGTTTCTGAAGGCCCCAAAATGATATTTTTAAATATCCACGGCATCCAAAACCAAGAAGCAATCATAAACACCAATATAGCTGCTACTGACCTTATCAAATGCCAGCGAAGCTCCTCTAGGTGCTCTATAAAGGTCATTTCATCACCTTCTTCTTTTTCGCTATCGTCGTCGTAGTCTATCTCTTTTTGGTCTAATGGCATTATTTAAGCGTTTGTCTGCTTGAAAAGTGGGAAGCCTTGCATCCACTCATTTATTTCTACACGTACATCATTAATGATGCTATAGTTTTCGTGATTTGTTAAAACTTTATCTACCAACTCCACAACTCTTAGAAAATCTGATTCTACGAGACCTCTTGTGGTCATTGCCGCCGCTCCTACTCTCATTCCTGAAGTTGTAAATGCAGAAGCTTCATCGAAAGGAACCATGTTTTTGTTTACCGTGATATCAGCTTTGATCAGCGTATTCTCAGCAACTTTTCCTGTAATTCCTTTTGGTCTGAGGTCAATTAATGCCAGGTGATTATCCGTTCCTCCTGAAATTACTTTGTATCCTTTTTCTACAAAAGCATTTGCCATTACATTGGCATTTTTCTGCATTTGAACAGCATATGCCCCAAACTCGTCAGTTAAAGCTTCTCCAAAAGCTATCGCCTTAGCAGCAATAATGTGCTCAAGAGGTCCACCTTGCGTTCCAGGAAAAACTCCTGAATCTAGCAATGAAGACATCGTACGAGTTGCACCTTTCATTGTTTTGATTCCGTAAGGATTCTCAAAATCGTTACGCATCATGATCACACCTCCACGAGTACCTCTCAATGTTTTGTGAGTAGTGGTAGTTACAATATGACAATGATCGAATGGATCATTTAAAAGCCCTTTGGCAATTAAGCCAGCAGGGTGAGAAATATCAGCTAGCAGGATTGCTCCTACTTTATCTGCAATGTTTCTTAATCGCTCATAATCCCAATCTCTAGAGTAAGCAGAAGCTCCACAGATGATCAATTTTGGCTTTTCTTTCAAAGCTGTTGCTTCTACTTTATCCCAATCGATCAAACCTGTTGCTCTCTCTACACCGTAGAAAAAAGGCTGGAAATACTTACCCGAAATATTAACTGGAGAACCATGTGATAGGTGACCACCGTGAGATAAGTCGAATCCTAAAATTTTATCACCTGGATTTAAACAAGCTAAAAACACTGCTGTGTTTGCTTGAGCACCCGAATGTGGCTGCACATTTGCCCAAGTAAGATTGAATAATTCCTTCAATCTATCAATTGCTACTTGCTCTACTACGTCAACAACTTCGCAACCACCATAGTAACGTTTTCCGGGAAGTCCTTCTGCGTACTTATTGGTCAAGACAGAACCTGCAGCTTCCATTACTTGTGGAGAAGTAAAATTCTCTGAAGCAATGAGTTCTATTCCGTTAAGTTGTCTTTTGTGTTCTTTTTCAATGAGGTCAAAAACCTGCGTATCTCTAGAAATTGTAGAAGGCATTAAACTTTTGTTTTGGGATTTTGAAAATGCGAGTGCAAAAATACAACCTGAGATCGAAATATCTAAAGAAAATGGATGTTAAATGTAATGAACCTCCATCCTTGCTTTTTTGCCACCATTCGACAAAAGCTCAAGGCAGCAAAGTCACGAGGACACAAAAGTTTTGGAATCTTTTCATTTAATAATGCTTAAAAGTTAAATCTCAATATGATTCATATGACATAAGCCATCTAAAAGGATCTGATTTCCTAAATGAAGTTTGTTATTTGATTTTTACTTTTCAGTTCTATCAAAGGTCTTCTTTCCTTCACTTGTGGCAAAGGGATTGGAGTGGTTGAACTGATTTTCACGGATTGTTTTTTCACTGTGAACTTTGCTTAATTTCTTTGGGATCTCTATGGTGAAATATTTTGTTTTAAATTCTAATACCGAGCTTCACGAAATTTGAGTATTAGATTGATTAAAAATCTCTTTTTTTACAAGCTCAATATCTTTCACATTTGTCAGTAGGAGAAGTTGGTTTATTTCATGGTTTTGATATTCAATCATCGCTCTTTTCATTCCGCTTTGCTCAAATTCTCTTAAACTTAAGTCTGATTTTTCGTAGATACCTAAGTAGACTTTTGTTTTTTTTACTTTAGTAAATAACATTTGATGCAGAATTACTTTCTTATTTGTATTATTCAATTCAATTTTCTTCCAAAATACCCAAGCAAAGAACCTAAAAAGCAAATATCCAAAAGAAATAATTGAAGCATGAACAATTCCAATTTGACCAAAGAGGAAAAAACTTAAAGAATAACAACCAAGAATAAAAACTACTATTTCTTTGAATAACAAAGGCATTCTATCGGAAATAAAAACACACCCTTCATTGCTTTCTATTTTTATTTTTGACGGATTGCTATTCATTTCTCATTAATCACTAGAATACGAAGTTCAATAGAAGCAAAATCAAAAAGACAGTAAGCAAAGCAATTACTTTTACTTTTATTGACTTTGGCTTTAAAAATACCAAATATAATGCTACTTCTTTACCACTGCCTAAGCCAAGAAGCATAGAATTCGTTGTACCAATTTCATCACGGTTTAATAATCTTTCAAGAAAAAACCTGACTCCATAAAGTGGAACGAAGAAGAAACTCGCTATTAAAACTTGTTACAAAATTTCATTCTTTTTTTCTTTCAATTTACAGTTAGTTTTTTTTCACCAATCTACTAGTTTTAATTTCTTCCTTTCTTTGCATTTTCACTCTAGTTCAACAGATTGAATTGATTTTTAGGGATGTATTTTGACCAAACCATTCGCCACCGTTTTATAGAATCCAAATCCTTCCCACTTCCAACTTCCAAACTCAAAAACTTCCCAATTCCAAAAAGCCACTACTCTATCTTCTCATAATCCTTGAATACTGGCACTTTCATGCTTTCGATGAGCTTGCGGTAAGAAGCCCACTGTGTTTCGTAGAAAGCGTTTACTTTTTCAATTGTTTTTTCTGTCTCAGCTTCAGCATTTTCTACCAAAAGCATTTCGGCAGCACCTATTTTGCTTTTTGATCTCACATATCTTGATGCTTCACTTATTTCTCCCGGTGCGGTTATTTGGAAAGGGCGACCATATCCTTGGCGTTTAAACTTTTTGCCCATCACAATTTCATTAGTCGATTTCAGAGAATCCAACATTGCCTTGGAAGCCTTCATAAGTGTATCCAAACCTTTATCTTCACTTGTTTTTAATTGAGCAATCAAGTTTTCAACAGTAATTTTAGACTCCTCCAACCTATCTGTTGCTTGAACAAGTTTATCTGTGCTTTTGTACAATCTTTTCACAATTTCACGCTTCTTTGTTTCTCCTACCAAATCAAAGCTTTTTCTTGGATCAGCCTTAACGGTAACCATTGTAGAATCAGAGGTGCTATCCATTTTTACAACAACCTTATAAATACCTGGCAGTACATCCATTCCACCGTTTTCTGAGTCGCTTGGTTTCGGCTTTTTACTACCTGGGTATCTATTTCCTTTTTCATTCAGTCCCCAATACAAAGTATGAAAGCCAACTGTATCTACTTTTTGTTTTAAAGTCCTGATATGAAGACCTGTCGCATCATAAATCTTTGCAATTAATGAGTCTGTGTAAGTAAATGTAGTAGAATCTTTTGGGTTCTTATTCCCCTTAGGAGCAGCATAATAGCGAATAAGCGACCCTGTTCTTCTGTTATCTCCTTCGTACATTCCATCTCCACCAAACATGATTCCTGGTGCATCTTTTATTTCAGCTAAATATGCGTCATTGGCTGCAAACACCTTTAATTTGGTGTTCTTTAAAGCATTATTTTTAGCAAAATCTCTCAATGGTTTTATGTTATCCAAGACATATATACCTCTTCCAAAAGTGGCAACTACTAAGTCCGATTCACGTTCTTGAATTGCCAAATCCATAGAACTTGCGGGTGGAAAACCGTGCTCGTATCTATTGAAACTAATACCATTATCGAGACTCATAAAAAGCCCTTGTTCCGTTCCTACAAATATCAAATTAGGTTCCACTGGATCTTGAATTACACTGAGTGCATATCCAGTCACTTTTGACTCGTCAACCATTCTTTCCCACGACAGACCGTAGTTTTTTGTCCTATACACGTAAGGAATAAAAGCACCGCCATTTCTGTAATTATTAGCCACAACAAATGCCTCACCAGCATTGTAAGTGGAAGCTCTTATTTGCGGAATCCAAGCTTCATCTGGCAAACCAGCCATTTTTGAAGATACTTCTTGCCATGTTTTACCTCCATCGCGAGTTACTTGTACATTTCCATCATCGGTACCTACCCATATCACATTCTTATCTAACGTGGATGGGGCGATTGTCAAAATAGAATTGTGATTCTCCGCAGAAGTAATATCCATGGTAAGCCCTCCACTATTGTCTGAGGCCTTGATTTGTTCCTTATTGTTCGTTGTTAAATCTGGTGAAATGATCTCCCAGGTGTAGCCCTTATCCATGGACTTGTGAATAAATTGAGAGCCAAAATACAAGGCTCCAGTTCCTTTATCGTGTGCAATGGCAGCATTCCAGTTGAACCTCAATCTCATTTTGGGATCTGGATGAGTAGGTTTCAAGAATTCTGATGCACCTGTAAGCACATCATACCTTGCTAGGTTCCCTCCTTGAGACATTGCCCAGCCATATCGATTATCGGAAGGGTCAGGAACAACGTCAAAACCATCTCCAAACAGAACTACTTCCCAGTATTGATTCCTAATTCCTCCTGTTTTCCAAGTATAAGAAGGCCCTTTCCAAGACCCATTATCCTGCAAGCCTCCATAAACGTTATAAGGAATTTCATTATCTACATTTATATGGTAAAACTGCCCAACAGGAATAGATTCGCAATACTGCCATTTCTTCGCTCTATCTCTCGATATAGCGACTCCGCCATCGTTTCCATTTATAATAAAACTTGGGTCTTGTGGATGTATCCAAAATGCATGATGATCAGGATGCACCCCACTGTAAGGAACTATAACTTTAAAGTTTTTGCCACCATCTTCACTCAAAGAGATCATTTGGTAAATATTGTAAACCCTATTTTCGTTTTGTGGGTCTACGGCCAAGTCGAAAAAGTAAAAAGGTCTATTATTGGCAATATCCTCATCATCTGTTATTTTTTCCCACTTTTCTCCCCCATCAAAGGATTTATAAAGGGCATTCTTATCTGATTCTACCAAGGCATAAATGATATTGGGGTCACTAGGAGCAATGGCAAAACCCATTCTTCCTAAGTCGCCTTTGGGCAAGCCATTTTTATCAGTGAGTTTTTTCCAGTTTTTGCCTCCATCATATGTCAAATACATTCCAGAACCAGCACCACCAGACTTAAAATCATAAGGTGTACGCTTGTGCTCCCACATATTTACCAAAAGCTTGTTTGGATTGGTAGGGTCCATTACAAAGTCACCAACTCCACTGTTTTCATTTGTAAAAAGGATTCTCTCCCAAGTTTCACCTCCATTTGTTGTTTTATATACCCCTCTTTCTTGATGTGATGCAAAAGGATTTCCTGTAGCACCTACATACACCACATTGGGGTTATTAGGATCAATTAGTATGCGATGAATAATTACGGTTTTCTCAAGGCCCATTGACTTCCAAGTTTTCCCACCATCCATCGATTTGAAAATTCCAGCTCCAAGGTTTATTGAGTTTCGTGGATTACCTTCTCCAGTTCCTGCCCATATCACGGCTGGGTTTGATTGCTGAATAGCTACAGCACCAATATTAATGATAGGATTTTTATCAAAAATAGATTCCCATGTTGTTCCTCCATTTTCAGTTTTCCAAACTCCACCAGAAGCTGTTCCAACATAAATAATGTCTGGATTTGCCCATACAGCGTCTATGGAAGTTACTCTTCCAGACATCGTTCCTGGCCCGATGCTTCTAAACTTTAGATCTTTGAATAAGGCCATGTCCAATTTGTTGTTGCTAGCTGTGATACTAGTCGCTTGAACTACCTTTTTGCTTTTCTTTTGGGCAAAAGAAATGGAAGTAATAAATAGTGTTGCAAACACTAAAACTGCAAGTGAACGTAATTTCATTTCAAAATAGGGTTATGGGTTCTTGATAACACAAGGTCTTAATAAATCTCGATTTGATGCATTCAAGATTTAAAACTTTTTTCTAATTGTAAAAAGGAAATTTCTTCCTGGAGCAGAAATCCCTGAGGCAAAGTTCCTGTAGTTTTTATCCAATATATTTTCCAAACTGAATTGTAAAGTCCAATCTTTACTAATAGAATAAGAGGTTCTAGTATTTAAAGTCCACCAGCTAGGAGACCCATCTACAGTTGCATATTGGACATTGTCCTCCCCGTTGGGACTGTAATCCTCTAACCTTTTCCATCCATTATACATTGCAAAAAGCTCCATTTCAAATTTGTTTTCTTGAAAGTGCAGACTGGTTTTTCCGTACATTGGAGGAATGTGATCTAAGGGCGTACCATCATCCAGTTTTCCAATAGTTTTGCTAAGCGTAGAGGATAGGTTTAATTCTTTGTTGAATTTATAATCCAATTTCACATTCCATCCATGTACAGTAGCTCTTGCTTGATTTTGCATAGCAACAACTCTGCTTTCTACCCCTTGAAATATAAAAGTTCCAGATCCATTTATTGTAAAGTCACTTACAACGATTGCGTTTCTTAAAAATGTATAAAAATACACCCCTTCCAAGCTCAATTTCCTTGCAAATTCATGCTTGAGTCCAAATTCTATATTGTAAGTATACTCAGGATTCAGGTTTGGATTGGGAACAATTAGCGTACCCGCAGCAGAGTCAAACACTTTTGCAAGGTCATCAATATTGGGGGTTCTAAATCCTGAACTCACCAGCGTTTTTAATCGAGTTGAGTTTGAGGGTAAGTAAATGAGCCCCATATTACCTGAGAATGCGGTATTCTTTTGCTCCGCATTGTTTCCTTCATAAGGGAAGAAATCTTTATTCTTGAAAGTCGCATTCAAATCCGCATAATTAAATCGTACGCCACCATTCCAAAGCACTTTTGGATTAAGTTTGATATGATCATTCAAATAAACAGAATATGCACTCGTTTTGCTGCCTCCATCTGGATATCGTGTTTGTGCAGGAATCTCTGCTGACATCGCATCCTGAATGTTATTAGTAAAAGCATGAGATGAAACATTATTCTCCAGTAATTCAATTCCGTATTGAATGCTATGTCTCTTAAGATGTTTTTGAAAATCCGCATTTAAGCCAAGAACATTAACATCTTCGTTTTGGGTTGTCCTAATGTAATTGAATGCCTTTCTTGAAATCCTACTTTCGGCAAAGTATTGGATTGAACCTATCACACTTGCCTTGTCATAAAGTTTAGTTCGTGGTAAATCAATACTGTAAGAACCAAGCAAACGGACTTCAGGGCCATATAACCATTCTGAGAAACGTAGATTTCCAGTAGCATTCTTATCTGTTAACCTGTCATATCTCGGCACACTTGAACTCATGGATACCTGAAGATTTAGGCGATGGCTAATAGAACCAGTTTGAAGTTTTACTTTTTGCAAAAAATCGTATTGATTATAGCCACTCGGGCTTTGAAGATAAGGATCAGGATTTGGTAATACCACATCCACCCCTCCTTGATATTTCATATAGTTTTCCTTCAAACCAAAGCCTTCAAATCCTTTCTTAAAGTTTTTCCCCATCATAAGATCTCCAAATTGAGAAACGGAAACACTACTTAAAAAGGCAATATTTTCGAGGCCATAATTAAGGTCAAAGTGGGCTGTTTTTTCATTATTTACCGATCCATATCGAACAAAAGCATTGGCATTAAATTCCTCAAATTGAGCTTCCTTTGTACGAAAGTGCAATACTCCTCCAAGGGCATCGGAACCAAAATTCACAGAACTTGGCCCTATCACAACTTCCACTCTTTCCAAAATATTTTGGTCTATACGTAGTACATTTTGCAAGTGACCTCCACGAAAAATTGCATTATTCATGCGAACACCGTCCACTACCACCAATACTTTGTTTGCCTCAAATCCGCGTAATACAGGACTTCCTCCACCAGCTTGACTTTTTTGCACAAAAACCTCCCCTGATTGTTCTAAAAGGGACGCTGAATTTCCAGTATTTTGAAACGAAATTTGCTTTTTACCAATGATCGTAATCTCCTGAGGCGATTCTTTTTTGAGTTGCTCGAATCTAGAGCCAGAAACAACAATATCCTCCAGAGAAATGGTTGAATCAATTTGAGCATAAATTGCTGAAGAGTTTAAAATGGTGAAAACCAAAAAACTTAAAAGTAGCCTCATATAAAAGAAGTGCTGTAGATTTGAAAACTCAAATTGAATAAAACTTGGATAACAAGCGGCAATAATACCTCATTTACTCCAAAAAAGCACGTAGGACAAAACCTTAATTGCCATTTTCCAAGATATATTTAACTTGTACAATCTTTTGAAAAGCAAACACGTAATCAAGCTTAAATAAAAGCTCAACCGAACAAACTAAAACTCAATGAAACTAAAGTTAACCATATCACTATGCCTTTGTCTTCTTGTATTTTTTGAAAGCTACGGTCAACGAGATAAATCTGTCAAAAAGAGTGTAAGTGAAAATATAAACTCAAAGAATAATTCGCTGGAAAAACTCTATAAAGGAAAGGAATGGAGAAATATAGGTCCGTACCGAGGTGGTAGATCCCTCGCCGTTGCAGGACATAAAGATCAACCTTTTACTTACTATTTTGGTGCCGTAGGTGGTGGAGTTTGGAAAACTACCGATGCTGGAACCAACTGGGATTACATCAGTGACAGCACTTTTAAATCTAGTTCAGTAGGAGCAATTGCTGTTGCTCCTTCGGACCCAAATGTGGTCTACGTGGGAATGGGTGAAGCTGATATGCGAAGCAATATCAGTTTTGGAGATGGAATGTATAAGTCCCTCGATGCTGGTAAAACTTGGAAATTTATAGGATTACCCAAAGCAGATGCCATCGCAACTGTAGAAGTTCACCCAAAAGACGCCAATATTGTTTACGTCGCAGCGGTAGGAAACCCATTTGCACCAAATAAAGAGCGAGGTGTTTTTAGATCTAAAGATGGCGGAGCTACTTGGGATCATATTTTGGCAAAAGACGACAGTACAGGTGCTTATCATGTTCGCATAGACCCAAATAATCCACGAGTTATTTATGCTACCATGTGGCAAGCCAATAGAAATGGGCATAGCATGAGTAGCGGTGGTAAAAACTGTGGATTGTTCAAATCTACAGATGGAGGTGACACTTGGGTTTCGCTCAGTGAAAATCCTGGAATGCCAAAGGGGCTTCTAGGGAAAATTGGAATTGCGGTTTCTCCAGCAAACTCTAACAGACTTTATGCATTAATAGAAAATGAAAATGGTGGTTTGTACACTTCATACGATGCGGGAGAAACTTGGAAGTTGGTCAATAATGACAAGAATCTGTGGCAGCGTCCTTGGTACTACATGAATTTACAAGCTGATCCGCTCAACGAAGAAGGGGTAATTATCTTAAATGTAAATGCATTTAAATCTACAGATGGTGGCAAAACTGTGAAAAGAATCAGCGTGCACCATGGAGATACACACGATATATGGATCAATCCAAATAACTCAGCAAACTACATCATTGGTGACGACGGCGGTGCTGAAGTTACATTTAATGATGGAGCAACTTTTTCAGAGTTGGATATTCCTACTGCTCAGTTTTATCATGTGCACGTAGACAATGAATTTCCGTATAATATTTATGGCTCACAACAAGATAACTCTACCATCAAAATCGCCAGTAGAACTGATGGGTATAGTATTGGAGACAAAGATTGGATTTCGGTTGCTGGAGGAGAGTCTGGATACATTGCGATAGACCCCTTAAATCCAAAAATAACCTATGGTGGTTCTTACGACGGTTACATGACTAAACATGATCAGTCCACCAATCAGGAACAAAACATCATGGTTTATCCCGAAAACAACATGGGACACACATCTGCCCAGAAGAAATATAGATTTCAATGGACCTTCCCTATTGTGTTTTCTCCGCACGACAATACTCGTTTGTATTGTACTTCTCAATATGTGCATGTGACACATGATGGAGGACATTCTTGGGAAATTATAAGTCCTGACCTTACTCGCAATGACCCAAAAACAACTGGAAATACAGGTGGGCCCATTACATTAGATCAAACTGGGGCTGAGATTTATGCCACTATTTATACCCTTTCGGAATCAACATTAGAAAAAGGAAACATTTGGGTGGGTAGTGACGACGGATACATTCATGTGACCAAAGACAATGGCAAGAACTGGGAAAATATGTCGATCCCAACAAGTGAACTTGGCGATTTTGCGATGATTTCTATCATTCACACTTCGGAGCACGAAAAAGGGAAAGCTTATGTGGCAGCAACGAGATATATGTTTGGTGATCGCAAACCTTATCTTTTCAAAACCAGCGATTACGGTAAAACTTGGACAAATATTAGCAAAGGAATTCCTGCAGATGAGTATACAAGAGTACTAAGAGAAGACCCAAACAAACCCGGCTTGCTTTACACAGGAACAGAAAGAGGAATTTATGTTTCTTTCAATGATGGCGAAACTTGGACTCCATTAAGTATGAATTTACCCAATACTTCAATTCGTGATTTACAAGTACAAAAACGTGAAAAAGATTTGGTAGTAGCTACCCACGGTTTGTCTTTTTGGGTGCTTGATGACCTAACACCTTTGTATGAAATCAAGGACAAGAAAATTGACTTGAGCACAAAAGAACACCTTTTTAAACCTCGTCATGCCTATAGAATGGGGGGAGGAAGTAGCAGCCGAAGAAGTGGTGGATCAGTAGGAACCAATGCAGAGAATGGAGTTTTGGTAAATTACTATTTCGCTGAAAAGCCTACTGAGGAGCTCAAGTTGCATTTCATTAGCATGTCAAATGACACTATCATCACTTATTCAAGCAAAAAAGACCTCAAAGGTGAGCCTTTCAAAGTGAGCAAGGACTTTTATGTAGATGATGAAAAAACAAAACCAATGGCACTTCCTGCCAAAGAAGGGTTCAACCATTTTGTTTGGAATATGCGATATGCAGATGCCACAGAAATTAAAGGTGAAAAATCACCAATGTGGGCTGGTGGATTAACAGGACCAAAAGTTATTCCCGGATTTTACAAAATGAGCTTGATGGCTGGAGACAGACTCATCAAAGAAGAAAGATTTGAAATCATCAAAGATCCAAGAGTAAAAACGAGCCTTTCGGACTTGAAAGAACAAGAAAGTCTTTTGCTGAAAATACACGCCAAACTAGATGAATCTCACAAAAATATCAACCAGATTCGTTCCATAAGATCTTCCGTAAATACTTACATGAAAGGCGTGAAAGACAGTACTTTAGTGAAAAACTTTGAGACTCTTACCACACCAATGCTTAAAAAACTGGACGAACTTGAAACCTCTTTGGTTCAAAATAAGGCAAAAGCAGTGCAAGACTTGCTGGCCTACCCTATCCGATTAAATGATAAAATGGCTGGCCTAGCAAATGTGGTTGAAAGTGCCGAAACGAAACCAACAGCTGGTTCTTATCTTGTTTTTGAAGACCTCAAAACCAAGATAGAAGCAACATCCGCAAGCTTGAAAGAAATCGTATCGAAAGAAGTACCAGCTTTCAACCAAATGGTGAAGGAGAATCAGTTACCGGCGATTAATTTGGAGTAATTCAAGACATTATTAAGCGAGAGACTGGAAGTTCAGTATTGTTTATCGAGCTTTTGGTCTTTTTTTATATTTAGACAACTGAGAAGACGCAAGGTTCGCAAAGCCTGTTCTCAACAAAGAACCTTAGCATGCTTTGAATGAGGTTATGCCATTTAAATAATTCGTATTCTGTTTAAAACTGACCACGTCTGACTATGGTCCGACGATACATTTGATTGAAATTCGTTAAAGTGAACAGTTCTCGAACAAAAAAATCGACTCCAAAACTCCAATCCTCCAAAACTCACAAATTCAAACTCCGCTTACCGCTTCGCCCAAATCTCATGTATAGGGTCGCCTTTGCTGCTTAGGCCAGTGTGGTGCCATTCGTTGTTGATTAGTTCATAGTCGAAGCTTAGGACTGCTCCTACCCTGCTGTTGTCTTTGGAGAAATATTGGATGGTTTCTATATATTTCCCGTTTCGGGCGGTGTAAAGTCCACCTCCACTACCTGAGAATTTCATATCTGCCACATCGTAGGCAATCCATAGGAAATAGCCATCAAACAAGATTTTTAGTGTTTTACGTGAGCTATCTTCTCCCCTTCGTGTAGATTCTTTACCATTCACCACTCTTCCACTGAAAAGCCAATTATTTTCCATTTCTTGATCTGCAAGGCTCACTTTTTTCCAATCTTTGGACATTTTCAAAGCCAAATCCTTTTTTTCATCCATCTCAAAATTGGAATTGAACTCCAGTTTTACATTAAAAAACTTCCCCTTCTTTTCTACAAAACCTCCCCTCGTAAGTACAAACGTTGCAGGATTAGACTGAAAAATGGTTTCTACCAAATAGTTGTCTGTCAAGATGATGCGGTGAGTGTTGGCTTCTTGGTCTGTAAATTCAAAAACTTGAGCTTGTAAGCCAAAAGAGAAAATCGAACACAGGAGTATGAGAGTTATTTGCTTCATTTTTGAGACTTTTGGAATAAAATTAAGCTTTATTTTCATATCGGCGTACTTTTGCATCAAGCAAAACGAAAATCATGTCTTTTAACAACTTAGGCCTCTCCTCCCCACTTTTAGCAATCATTGAAAAACAAGGCTATACCAAAGCCTACCCAATTCAATTGGAAGCTATTCCTGCGATATTGCAAAGAAAAGATGTGCTTGGTGCTGCTCAAACTGGTTCGGGTAAAACAGCAGGGTTCGTCTTGCCTATCTTGGAGCTTTTGCAAAGAAAAAAGGCAGATAGAAAATTACATGTAAGGGTATCGATTCTTGTTCCCACAAGAGAGCTTGCTTTACAAATCTCAGAAGTAGTTACGCTGTTTTCAGAAGACCTTCCCAATAAAGTAAAGAACCTTGCTGTTTTTGGTGGAGTACCTTTGGATCAGCAAATGAAGCAACTCAAAGGCACCGAAATCCTAATTGCAACTCCAGGAAGGCTGCTGGACATGGTTGGTACAAACTCCATTCATCTAGGAAAGGTAGAAATACTTGTACTTGACGAGGCAGACAAAATGCTAGAAATGAATTTTGAGGAGGAAATGAACGATATCCTTCGCTTGATTCCAAAAGCAAGACAAAACATCCTTTTCTCGGCAACCCTAAATCCGAAACTTGATCGATTAAAGGAAAAATCACTTAGCAATCCAGTAGTTATTCAAATAGAAGCAGAAGAAAAAAACATTGACCTTATTGAGCAAAAAGCCTATATGCTTTCGCTAGAGCAAAAAGGCCCTGCACTGCGAAAACTCATTGAAGAAAATGAGATGCAACAAGTACTTGTTTTTGCTTCGTCCATAAGAACAGCAGACAACATTGCCAATAAGCTCAATAAGCATGGCATAAAAGCAGCAGCCTTGCACAGCAAGAAGACACAAAGTGCAAGAATGCAGGCTTTGAAGGACTTTAAAAATGGAAATATACAAGTACTCACAGCTACAGACTTGGCTTCTAGAGGTATTGATATTCAGTTTTTGCCATTTGTGGTGAACTACGAACTACCTCGCTCACCTAAAGATTATGTACATAGGATTGGGAGAACCGGAAGAGCCGAAAGCCCAGGAACAGCAATCAGTCTTATAACTATGGAGGAGGAACACCACTTTTATATCATCCAAAAGAAAATGGGCAAGCGAGTAGAGAAGATCGATTGGAGGGACGAGAGTTTTTGATTTCTCATTCCTCGATTTTGGCAACACGGATTGGGCGGAACTTTTTGATAAATGCTGATTTCAAATCCGTTATTATCCGTTCAATCTTTGAAATCCGTATTGCCATTCTCAATTCCCTATAATCAACTCAACAAAAGTCTTAGGCAAAGGATTATTGCTTGTTGTAAACGGATCTTGAACTCTGTAGCCTAACCTAATCCCGACTGGAAGGTCTATCACATTAAGTGATGTTTGATCTAAACGTAATTCTATTCCAGTACTCTGGGTATTAAATGATCTAGTGCCACCATATAGCTGCCCAAAGTCATAGAAAAGGTTTGCTCGCAGCCTTTTCAAATAAGTCAAGCCCCAAAAACCAAAATCAGGATAAATAAGAGGTAATTTATAATCAAACGCCAACTTACGAACTTGGTCATTATCCGTAATTCTGAAACCACGTGGATAATTGAAAGTATCATTGATTTGATACCCATTTTCAAAAGCCTCTTTTTGGATACCACCAGAAATTGTTATTCCGTGATTTCTTGCAAAGGAAGGAAGCAACAGTGCCATTTGAAAATTCATTAAGTTGGCCTTTTCGCCTGAAAAAGATTGAGCAGTTCTACCTTTCATTTCTATTCCAAACTTTGATTGCAAATTTTGCATCGCCCTTTGTCGCAATGAGCTTAATGAAAATGCCACATCAACTAAATTACTAGAGGGGTTTTTCCATCCGTCTTTTTGATTCCCATCCAAAAAACTAATTGATCGCACATTTGCCGCAACTTTACTTCCCCAGAAATAATTACCCGTTATCCAACTCAATGGCAAAGACAGCCCTACTCTTAGTTCATTCTCATTGAAAGCCAATGGTCTATCCTTGATCCCAATCACATTCCTTTCTCTAAAGGTGTAACCCAAGTTTAAAATGGTAGCAAACTTCCCATACGAATAATTCAGGCCTCCGCTAGAAGCGTTTTCATTGAAATTATAAGCATAAAAAGGACTTATCTTATTTACTTCAAGGTAGTCGTCTACTTCGATATTGACCTCCACAGCTCCTATACTTGATAGCGAAGATTCTGAATTTGAAATACCCCAAGAGTGTATTTTCAGATCGCTAAAATAGCCTTTGTAGTCCTTTACGGTCAAGTTAGTTTCTGGAGCTTTATTCAATATATTTTGATTTTCGCTTAGGTTATTTACTGCATTGTAAATTCTCATTTCGTTTAAGTCTTGAATCTCAACTGAATTGGCTGTGTGAGTAGTGATTTCTTGTTTTGAAATAAATTGACCAGTATTGGTGCTGTTGGCAAATAGTAATAAATCCTCTTCCTCATTTACTGCAGGCATCATTGCTCCTACTTTCACACTCGTGATTTTTTTGAACTCACCACCAGTTTTTGGCAAGGCATAAATATTATCTATTCCACTAAAACCAGCTCGAACATATACATGCGACTTCCCAATTGCCAATTCGGATAATGACTGTGTCATCCAAGGACTAATTAAAACCTGCTTGTCCGATTTAAGATCATGACGAACAATGGCTATTTGCCCATTTTTTTTCGCTAAATAGTATAAATCACCTTTCGTATCGAAAGTGGGATAAGCAATTGCCCAATTCTGAGAATTAGATAGTTCTTTAGCTTCCGTTGAGTCATAAAAATCACCTATAAGGAGCTTATATTCTTGATTTTCAGTTAATTCTACTGTAAGTAACTTTAGATCATTATGCGTAACAGCAGCGAAAATAGCCTTGGTTTTACTTCTAATTTTTTCCTTTTTCCCTGATTTAATATCATAAGACATTACAATACTAAAGTCTTCATTCTCCCATCTCGGATTAGTCTGATTTTCTAACCAAACTATCTTATTTTCCCCATATGATAAAATTGAATTATTAGTAATACCCATAGAGAAAAGTGTTTCTTCACTTCCTTTATTCGTAAGCCTAACTACTTTTTCTGTTTCCTTTCGGCTAGACTTTAATGCTAAATAAGAGCCTTTAGATTCAATGTGTGGAAAGGCGTAATAAGTGACAAGCTTCTTAGTAGGCTGACTAATATTTTCAAATGAAATCAGTTCTGTTTTGCTTAAAAGTGAATCATAATCGGACTTTAAATCTTTAAATGATGCTTTATAGAGTTTCTTCGAATTCATGCCAATATGCCTTTTCAAAGCTCCGTTGAAAGGATAATACAATCGGCGATATGCCCCAGCATCTTTGATAATATTTTTCCATATATCATTTCCAAAATGCTCTCTAGCATATAAATTCATCGTGTAGCCTAGTGGATAATGGGAAGGAAGCCTTTTCACAAATGAGCCATTTCGGATCGTTTGATATCTATACATTCTATCCGCTTCAAATAATGCCCGCTGCTCCTCACTAAAAGAAGGTAATCGCCCGCGTCCACTTGGTGTCTGTAAAGTTTCGGATAAGGTCGCATCACCCTCCCAAAACCAATCAGGTATACTCAAATTGGAAGCAACATTCCATCCCAATTGCCCTGAAAGTATATGAAAGATTTTTGTAACTCCTCTGTCAGCATTACTAAACTGAAGAGCATGGCGATACTCATGCACTGCTAATAGGTCCAGCCATTCATTGGGTCCAATGATGCTCCAATCTTGCAATGGTGTTCCAAAAAACTCACTTCGAAAAGGTGATGTGGTTACGAATGCATTTGGATACATGGATTTGCCATGAAGCAAAACAGTGATTTTATAGTTTTTGTCACCTATAGATGCTTTGTTGTTTTCATCTATGTATCTGGTCAAACTAGCTATTCTATTTGCTTCGTTTTCTAGCCCTTTTGGAAAAAGAACTTTTACCTTTTCTGTTTCTAGAGATTGCCATTTAATCGATGGAGGATTAGTAGATGCTGCGGTATTTTGTCCAAAAAGTCCTTTGGATAAAAAAACTACTAACAAAAGGCTAAGGAGTGGTCTATGTATCAATATTTGATCTTTATCTTTCGGATAAAATTAACCATTATTCCACTTCTTCATGAAACTGTTTCGCTTTTCTCTCATTTTGCTTTCCATATTATGGATTGCTTCCTCTTGCAAAACCACATCTAAACTTGTAAAAAACGACAAACAGGCCTCTATAATAGAATACCTCAAGTATAATAATGAATGGAACGGACCAAGAATATCTGTTCATAGAGGTGGTGGAGAAATAGAGAATTATCCTGAAAATTGTATAGAGTCGTTTCAACATGTAAGCAAGAGTTTTCCTGTTTTAGTGGAGTGCGATGTTGAAATCACAAAGGATAATGTGCTGCTCATGATGCATGATGCTAGCCTAGATAGAACCACAAGTGGTAGTGGCCAAATACTAAGCAAAACATGGAATGAAATCAAAGACGAGAAACTAAAGGACAATTTTGGCAATCAAACAGACTTCAAAATCCCTCTACTTAGCGAAACACTCAACTGGGCAAGATGCAAAGTAATTCTTACTTTGGATTTAAAGAAAAACACGCCATTTGCAAGCGTAATAAGTGAAGTGGAGAAACAGAAGTCAGAAAATGATGTCGTAATTATTACCTACAATGCCAATCAGGCAAAAGAGGTTTACGAGCTCAACCCCAACTTAATGATATCGGTAGGTATTATGACCATGGCTGATTACGAAAGGCTTAATAAGCTAGGTATTCCAGACAAAAATATGATTGCGTTCATAGGTACCCGTGAACCTAAAAAGGAACTGATAGATTTCCTTCATTCCAAAGGAATTCTTACGCTTTTGGGAACCTTAGGTAACTTAGACAAAAAAGCACTAAATTCGTCGAATAATCTATATCAACAATGGTCCCAAATGGGGGTTGATATATTTGCCACTGATTATCCTTTTGAAGTTTATGAAGCTTTGCGTTAATTTTATTCTTTTTCTGTGCATTTCCTTTTTCTCTTTTGCTCAAAACCCGCTTGCTGACATATTAACAAAAGAAGCAGAGGCCATTGAATCCAAAGTAATTGAATGGAGAAGAGACTTTCATCAAAACCCTGAGCTTGGTAACCAAGAAGTAAGGACAGCGAAAATCATTGCTGCTCATTTGAAAGGACTTGGACTAGAAGTAAAAGAAAATATCGCCATCACCGGTGTTATTGGAATATTGAAAGGAGGCAAACCTGGCCCAGTTATAGCAATGCGAGCAGATATGGATGCTCTTCCTGTTACGGAAAGAACCAACATCCCTTTTAAATCAACAAAAGTAGTAGACTATAAAGGCAACCAAACTGGAGTTTCGCATGCCTGTGGTCACGACAGTCATGTTGCCATCTTAATGGCTACCGCGGAGATTCTTTCAAAACATAAAAAAGAGCTAAAGGGAACAATCAAATTTATCTTTCAGCCAGCTGAAGAAGGTGTTTTTGGCGAAGGAATAACTTTTGGTGCAAATAGAATGGTACAAGAAGGTGCATTAGAAAACCCCAAAGTTGAGGCGATTTTTGGCTTACATATCAATTCACAAACTCCCGCGGGCCACATCACTTACAGATCAGGTCCAACTATGGCAGGAGTAGATCAATTCTATATTACGGTTAAAGGTGTACAAACTCATGGTGCATATCCATGGTCAGGAGTTGATCCTATAAGTACTGCTGCACAAATAGTGAATGGCCTCAATACAATAGTGAGTAGGAATGTAAAGCTAATTGACAACCCAGCTGTTGTAAGTGTTGGAGCAATTCATGGAGGAAATAGACACAATATTATCCCCGAAGAAGTAAAACTAGAAGGTACAATTCGTACACTTAGTTTAGAGCAACGGGCATTGATATTTAAGCGAATAGAAGAAGTTGCAGTTAATATTGCCAAAAGTGCTGGAGCACATGCCGAAGTTGTATTGGAAGAAGGATATCCAGTTACATACAACAATCCAACTTTAACAAATAATGCTCTTCCTGCGTTATATAGAGCAGCAGGGAAAGATAACGTTCGTGAAAAGTCAGTTGTAATGGGTGCCGAAGATTTCTCTTATTTTGCTAGAGAAGTCTCTGGTTTTTTCTTTTTCCTAGGAGCAATGGAAGCAGGTAAAAGTGCCGAAGAAGTTGCACCTCACCATACACCAGATTTTTATTTAGACGAATCGGGATTTGTAGTGGGTGTAAAAGCTTTTTGCAATCTTGCTCTTGACTATTTTGACCAAAACACAAAGTAATGCCAGCGGAAATAATAAGAATGTATGACGAAAACCCTGATCCTGCTTTAGTAGCTAAAGTGGTAAAGGTGCTCAAAAATGGGGGAATTGTTATTTACCCCACGGATACTGTGTATTCAATGGGTTGCGATATATTCCAAAACAGAGCAGTGGAAAAACTCAGTCACTTGAAAGGCGTAAAAATCACAAAGAATAATTTCTCTATTGTATGTGCTGACTTAGGAGGTATCACAGATTATGCGAAAGTGAGTAATGTGGTTTTCAAAGCTATGAAAAAAGCTTTCCCAGGACCCTACACCTTCTTGCTTCCAGCAACTAACAAGTTACCTAAATCATTGCAAACCAATAGAAAAACTATAGGTATCAGAGTTCCAGACCATCCTATACCACGAGCACTTGTAAATGCTTTGGGCAACCCTATAATCACGACCAGTGTAAAAGATGACGTGGATGACATGCTCGAATATCCAGACGAAATTGAAGTTATCATTGCCCAAAATGAACATAAAGCCGACCTCATTATTGATGGTGGATGGAGCGGGATTACACCTTCTACAGTTATAGATGCTACAACCGATGATTTAGAAGTAATAAGACCTGGATTGGGAGATGCAGACTTTATTTAACAACAAAACCATTCACTACATTGGCTGGCTTTTTATGTTTCCACCGCCTATGAGTCCATAGCCATTGAGCCGGATTTTCCTTTATATCTCTTTCAAGCAATTCAGCATGCTTACTTAATATTGCTCCTTGTGGCACTTCTTTCGGATATTCGCAAATCACCTCCAATTTTGTGTGATAATAACCCCGATCTTTTTTCTCTATTGTGGCAAAAACCACTGGCATATCTAAATCCCGAGCAATTTTTTCTGTTCCTAAGAAAAAGGAAGTATCCTGATTCAAAAATGTGGTCCAATACGATTTCAATGGTGGTGCCGACTGATCATTTGCCAAAGTGACAATAAATGGTTTAGGTTTTTTACTTCTTAAAAAACTCCCAGTCTCTTTGGTACTGAACATTTGAGTACCAAATCTTGACCTTGCATTAAAAAATAACTTATCAAAATAAGAGTTGCTCATTTTATGATATGGCCCAGCTCCCAAATGCGGAAACAACCAATCTAGAGAAAGTGCCAACCATTCATAATTCCCAAAATGCCCAAGTGTAACAACAAACGATCTATTTTCTGCAAACCATTTATCGGCTATAGCTAAGTGATCAAATGTCATTCTCTTCCTAAGTGCCTTCTCCGAAATAGTGAACATTTTAATTATTTCAACAAAAAGGTCTGCCAGGTGTCTATAAAACTCCTTTTCAATTTTATTGATTTCACTTACACTTTTTTCGGGAAAAGAAAGCTCAAGATTTCCTCTCACAACTTTTTTCCTATATCCCAAAACGAAATAGAGCAAAGGAAACAACAAGATATCCGCCAAAAAGTAAAGTACTTTTAAAGGCAAAATCGAAAAAAGATATAAAAATGGAACCGTAAGATAAAAAACTACCGCCTTCATCAGTTTTGAGAGTTTAGGTAGTTGAAATAATCTTCTTTTGTATCTATGTCCACAGAAGAATGTCCCAGTGGTACATGGACTATTTGAGCTTTATGTTTTTGGAACACTTGAGCTGCACCCTTATCTCCTTCTAAATCAAGTAGTTCGTTAAGTATTTCTCTTTTAAACAAACTAGGAACACCCAATATATCACCATAAGAAGAAGCAACAATATGCTTGTCTGTTTTCTGTGCTTTCTCTAGTAATGACCTGAGGTGCAACTCACTAACACTTGGCATGTCGCCAGCTACGACAATTACTCCATCAATATTTTTGTCAATCATGTAGCTACCTACCAAGCCCATTTTAATAGAACTAGACATGCCAGTTTCCCATTGATCATTCTCAACAATATTAATTGGGAGCCCTTCCAACGTGGGTTTTATCAATGCTTTATTCGCCCCCAAAACCACAGTAACTTTATGGCCTTTTAGGTCGAGACAATTTTCTATTACTCTGAGCAGCAAAGATTTACCATGTATGTCCAACAATTGCTTTGGAGTACCCATCCTACTTGCACTTCCTGCCGCCAAAATTATGATTCCTAAATTCATCTTTATATATTTGGGCAAATTTACGAGATTTTAGAGCGAACGTATAATTAATTCGCATAAGATGTCGTTGAGATTACGTGCTAACAAAACATAGAATACAATGAATTACTTGAAGAAAAGTGCTCTTCCATGGGCTACTCTCTTGACCCTAGTCTTTATGGTTTCATCTTGTAAACCAGACGATGCAAGACCAAAAGGTGAGTATTTTGACATATACCTAGACTTCTGGAATACTACTGGCAAAACTCCCGAGGTGAGATTTGATGAATTAAAAACCTCTCGAGAAATCAAAATCGATTTTAGTAAAACTTTTGAAGGTCGTACTGAAGGTTCTTCTTTTACCAAAGTTGAAATTGACAACTTTAGAATCATTGATGCGAACTCAAACAATTACAATATCGAAAACATCACTGCTTATGAGCTAAGAGAAGGTGAGTGGAAAAAAGATGTTGAATTTACAATGAGTTTCGACCAATCAGAAGATATCTCAGTTGTATTAGTTTTGGATAGATCGGAGTCCTTGGGGGCAGATTTTGGCACAATCAAATCTTATGCAAATGATTTTGTAGATCAAATATTCAGTGATAGGCCAGTTGTTAAAATGGGAGTTGTGGATTTTGCCGATGATGTAAAAAGCTATCCTTTGACAAGCGATAAAGAAGCTCTAAAGAATTATGTGTCAAACATGAAGCAAGGTAAGTTCACTACTTTATACAATGCAATGGATTTAGGAATTGACATGCTTCAAGACTCAGATTCGCAAAGTAAAGTACTTTTCGTTTTCACAGATGGAGCAGATAATAACTCTTCTCCAAATGTAAATGTGGATTACCTACTTAGTAGAATCAAGGCTCAAAAGAACATAACCGGAATCACCAGTTTTGCAATTGGCTTAGATGGAAATGGCGGAATAGACCAAACAGTACTTTCCAAGCTATCTGGTAATGGAGGGACAGCAAGTTTCCCTAAAACTGTAGCACAGGCTAAGGATGTGTTTAAGAAATTCTCTAAGGTTATTTCGAACGTATATAGCTTAGAATACTTGAGAAACCAACAAGTCATTCCAAGAGCAGAGCCACGAAAGCTTAAGTTTGAGATTCAAACAGTAAAATAAAATACAGAATTACACAAATATGAAAATGAAGAGGCTGTCTCAAAAGGGCAGTCTCTTTTTTATAGATTTTTTTGTAACTTCAGTTATGAAAAAAGGAGTCAAAAAGAAGCCTGTATTTAAGGATTATGATCCTTATCAGCTATCCCTTCTTCCTCCATCGTTAAATGAATTAATTCCCGAAAATCACGTGGTTCGATTGGTACAAAGAATCATAGATGAGATAGATATTGATTCATTATTGCAGAAGTATTCTGGAGGCGGAAGTTCATCATTTCATCCACGAATGATGTTAAAAATTATTATTTACGGCTATATCAGCAATATTTATTCCTCTCGAAAAATAGAAGAAGCCGTCAGTTCAAACATTCACTTCATGTGGCTTGCTGGCATGCAGCGACCAGACCATAATACAATAAACCGATTTAGAACGGATAGATTGAAGTCGGTATTGAAAGAGGTTTTTGGTCAAGTCGTTTTACTGATGGCAGATCAAGGACTGGTAGATTTAAAGACGGTTTATGTGGATGGAACCAAAATAGAGGCCAATGCCAATAAATACACTTTTGTATGGGGCAAGTCTATAAAGCGGAATACAGAAAGGATAAAAGAACAGCTTAAAGACCTTTGGAACTATGCCGAAAAGGTAGCCTCCGAGGAGATGAAAGATAACTCGCCCACTATTTTTGAAAAGATAGATTCTCAAAAAGTAGAACAGACTATCGGGCAAATCAATCAAGCCTTAAAAGGCAAAGAAGTAGATCCGAAAGTGAAGCAAAAGCTGAATTATGCAAAGAACAATTGGCCAAAGAATCTAAAGAAATACGAAGTTCAGCAAAAGCTGATGGGTGATCGAAACTCCTATTCCAAGACAGATCCAGATGCCACTTTTATGCGAATGAAAGACGACCACATGCTCAATGGTCAGCTAAAAGCGGGCTACAACTGGCAGATAAGTACTTGTAATCAATGTATTCTAAACTACGACATCTACCAATATGCCAACGATGTATATACCTTACCACTCCACCTAGAAACCTTCAAAGAGCTCTATAAAAAATTACCAGAAGAAGTGGTGGCCGATGCCGGCTATGGCTCGGAAGAAAACTATCAATATTTAGAGAACAATGAACTTGAGGGCTATGTGAAATACAATTACTTCCATAAAGAGCAAAAAGCCAAAGGGAAGATAAAGCCTGAAGATGCCTTCAAGTCAGAGAACCTGTATTACGATTCGGAGAACGACTTTTTTATCTGTCCGATGGGTCAAAAAATGGAGAAAGTCTATGAAAAAACAGAGAAAAGAAAATCTGGATACCAACAACAAATAAGCTTTTATCAAGCAAAAAACTGTGACAATTGCCCATTGAAAGGAGCCTGCCACAAAGCCAAAGGAAATCGACTTGTCCAAGTCAATCACAATGCAAAAAGATTAAAAGACAAAGCACGACAAAAGCTACTAAGTCCAGAGGGAATAAAACATCGCTCCCAAAGGCCAGCAGATGTGGAAGCAGTCTTTGGAAACATCAAGCAAAACAAAAACTTCAGAAGATTTATGTTAAGAGGAAAAGAAAAAGTCCTCATCGAAACGGGCTTGCTCGCCCTTGCACACAATATCCAAAAAATGGCTTCATAAGGGCTATTTCGGCCTCATTTTAAACTCCCCGCACCAAAACCAGAAGAGATTGTCACAAGAATTACACTTTTATTCAAAAAAGAAGGCTGACCCACGTTTATAATGAGACAGCCTCTTTTCGTGATTATCACAGTATGTTTTTCAAAATTAATGAGCCTCCAACCAGTTTTGCCCTATTCCTAAGCCAGTATCAAGCTTAACTTTAAGAGGAATGGCATTGACCATGAGTTCATGAACTTTAGTTTTTAGCAACTCAACTTCGTCTTTATGTGCATCAAAAATCAATTCATCATGTACTTGGAGAAGCATTTTGGATTTTAGGTTTTCCTTTTTCATCCAATTATGAATATTTATCATCGCAAGCTTGATCATATCCGCTGCACTACCTTGAATAGGTGCGTTGATTGCGTTTCTTTCGGCAAAGCCACGATTGGTTTGATTTCTAGAGTTAATGTCTCTTAAGTACCTTCTACGCCCCATGATGGTTTCCACGTATTCATTTTCACGAGCTTTATTGATGCACTCATCCATGTACGCTTTTACTCTTGGAAACTGCTCAAAGTAATTGTCAATGATATCCTTTGCTTCTGTTCTTGATATCCCAAGTCTCTGAGCCAAACCAAATGCAGAAATACCATATATAATACCAAAGTTGACCATTTTGGCCTTTCTACGCATGTCGGATGTAACATCGGAAAGGTCTACTTCAAAAACCTTACTCGCAGTAGTAGAGTGGATATCTACATCATTATTGAATGCCTCAACCATAGATGCATCCTCTGAGAAAGCTGCCATTATCCTAAGCTCAATTTGGCTGTAGTCAGCAGAAAGTATGACATGATTTTCATCTCGTGGCACAAAAGCTTTTCTTATTTCACGTCCCCTTTCGGTACGAATAGGAATGTTCTGTAAGTTAGGGTTTGTAGAACTCAATCTACCAGTTGCAGCAACGGCTTGGTTATAAGATGTATGAATTCTTCCCGTTCTTTTATTGATCAAAAGAGGAAGTGCATCCACGTATGTGCTTTTGAGTTTACTTAATTCTCTGAAATCAAGAATTTGCTTTACAATGTCATGCTCAGCTTCGTATTTGAGCAAGATATCTTCTCCAGTAGCATACTGCCCAGATTTTGTCTTTTTTGCCTTGTCATCAATTTTCATGACGTCAAAAAGTACTTCTCCTAGTTGTTTTGGCGAGCCAACATTAAATTCCATTCCGGCAGTTTCGAAAATGTTGTTTTGTGCTGTCAAAATATCAGCTTGCAGTTCTTTGGAAAGACTCTCCAAAGCCGGCACATCAACTTTTATACCTTCCATTTCCATATCGGAAAGTACTTTAACCAAAGGTACTTCCAGTTCCGCTAAAAGCTTCTCTTGTTCGTTTTTCTTAACATCTACATCCAGCAATTGCTTTAGCTGAAAAGTGATATCCGCATCTTCAGAAGCATATTCCGTAACTTCTTCTACAGGCACATCACGCATGTTACCTTGATTTTTACCTTTCTTCCCTATCAATGTTTCTATGGAAACAGGTTTATAGTTAAGATATAACTCCGATAAGAAATCCATCCCATGTCTTTGCTCAGGTTCTATGATATAATGGGCAAGCATCGTATCATATTGAGGTCCTTTTACCTCCATACCATAATTCATTAGCACGCTAATATCATACTTCAAATTATGTGCAATCTTTAAGCATGTTTCACTTTCAAAGACCGACCTGAATTCCTCCAAAATTGTTTTTGCTTCTACTTGGTCTGCTGGAAAAGGGACATAATAAGCCTCTCCTGCTCTGTACGCGAAAGCTATTCCCACCAATTCTGCATCAAAAGCGTCTAAGTCTGTGGTTTCTGTATCAAAACAAAACTCTTTTTGATGAGACAAATACTTTATCAAATCTGCTCTTTTTTCAGGCGTATCCATGCACGAATACATGTGCATTTTAGTAGTGATATTCTCTTGTTCGCTTGGAGCCGCAGGAGTTTCTATGTCTTCACTATAAGACCCAAATAAGGACATTTGTGATTCGTCCTTTGCCTTACTTTTGGTAGGAGATTTTGTGGCGACAGCATCATCTGAACCACCTTCTGCACTTGCGAGGACTCTTCTTTTCAGCGTCCTGAATTCCATTTCGTCCAAAAACTCACCCAACTCATCTACATTGTACGGGCAATTCTTTAAGTCTTCCTCATCAAACTCAATGGGTACATTGATGTCAATTGTTGCTAGTCTTTTCGAAAGCAAAGCACTTTCCTTTCCAGCTCTTACTTTCTCCCCTATTTTACCTTTTATTTCGTCCGCCCTTTCAAGAAGTCCTTCAATACTACCATATTCTTTCAAGTACTTTACTGCTGTTTTCTTTCCTACGCCTGGGATTCCAGGAATGTTGTCAACAGCATCACCCATAAGGCCGAGCATATCTATTACCTGATCAATTCGCTCAATATCCCATTTCTCCAAAATTTCAGGAATACCTTGAACTTCTATCGCATTTCCCATGAAAGCAGGCTTGTATAAGAAAATATGCTCTTCTACCAACTGACCGTAATCCTTGTCGGGAGTATACATATACACCTCAAAATCATGCTTTGCAGCTTTTTTGGCAATGGTACCAATCACATCATCTGCCTCGTAACCATCTAGCTCGAGCATTGGAATGTTCATCGCTTTTATCAAGCGTTTCACTTGAGGAATTGCAACTGTAATATCTTCTGGTTGTGCTTCTCTATTTGCCTTGTACTCCTTAAATTCTACATGACGAAAAGTGGGAGCCTTTGTGTCAAAACACACCGCGATATGACTTGGTTTCTCTTTACGAAGAACTTCAAGTAGCGTATTTGTAAAACCAAAAAGTGCAGAGGTATTTACTCCAGTACTGGTTATTCTTGGATTTTTAATAAATGCGAAATGAGCTCTATAAATCAAAGCCATTGCATCAAGAAGGAATAGTTTTTTTGAGGGCATTTAGGATAATTTTTATCTATTGCTTAGCGAAAGTTCAATATTCGCTATTTTTGAGCGAGTATAAAACCTTCCCAATGAAAAAAGCTTTAATCCTTTCACTTTTTGTAGTTCTAAGTTTCTCTTCTTTTTCACAAGAAATCCGCCAGAGGCAATTTCAGGACCGCGGTGTTACTGAACTTGTACTTTTCGAAAGTTCTTTACCACCAAAAGATTATAATTTCTACAATTCTGATTTATTGGTAAAATGGCATGTTCTCATTTTTGACCTTTTAGAACAAACCAATGGCTATACACCAAATGTGGCAGCACGTACACTTTCTTATATCAACCTCGCGGCTTACGAATCAATTTTGCCAAAATACCCAGACTACAAAAGCCTATCTGGTCAAATACAAGGATATAATCTCCCAAAAGAATACGAAATGGACAGTAGCAGCTTTAGTCCAGAAGTTGCGATGAACAACGCGATCTTTTACATGGTTGATCAGCTTTTTCTGCCAGCTCCTTATATTTGGATGGAGAAAACCATTTCTTTGAGAGACTCTATCAATAATATTTACAAGACTAAAATAGATGATTTCACATTTTTGAAGTCTAAAAACTACGGGGAATCAATTGCTCAATATGTTTACAAATACTCATTTATTGACGGCGGGCATTTAGCTTTCTTACGAAGTTATGATTTGAACTATCGATTACCTGAGTGTGAAGCTTGTTTTGAAATAAATAGATCTGCTGATCTTGAAAATACGGGTCCTTTACATCCAAAATGGCAAAACAACAGGACATTTGTAAGTAGCAACAACACAGACTTTGGTATAGAACCAAAAGTGCCTTTCTCTAAATACCCAAATTCTCCTTTTTACAAGCAAGTAATGGAGGTCTATAACACATCTAAAGAAGTAAAACCAGATTCGCCCAAATACATTATTGCAAACTTTTGGGACGATGCAGCATCTTTTACCTACACTGCCCCAGGGCACTCCGCTTCTATTCTCACACAACACTTGAGAGAAAACCCGATGAGCTTGGTAGAAGCTGCTAAAATCTATTGTACGCTAGGACTAGCATTGAACGATGCCGTTATATGCTCATGGAAAGGCAAGTACAAGCACAACTTGATACGTCCAATCGCATATATCAAAAGATATATTGACAGTACATGGGAACCTACTTTATTGACACCTCCATTTCCTGAGTTTCCTTCTGGCCACTCGGTACAATCTGCTGCTATGGCAACAGTATTGACTTCATTGCTAGGAGATAATATTGCTTTTACAGATTATTCTAAATTTTGGGTTGGCGAACCAAGGAAATTTAAGTCGTTTTGGGAAGCTGCCAACGAAACAAGTGTATCAAGACTATATGGTGGAATTCATTTCATGGACGCCTTGGATCAAGGACAAGACATGGGAAGACTAGTTGGGAAAAACATCCTAACACTTCAATTTAAGAAATAAAAGGAGGTTCAAGCTTTTTATATTGAAGCGATTTCCTTAATTTTCTTAAGTCAAAACACCAGCTAAATGAATAATAAGAATCAGGATGTACTATACGGGCTATGTTTCTTTGTTGTAATAGTGGGAATCGCCCTTCTTGTTCTGTCAGGATTGAATGACTACACTGACATGCACGTTTTCAATAAAAGTCCATGGCTTATTGCATCAGCATTAACTTTAGTAGGTGTTATTCTTTTGACGGTAATTAATAAGAAGTTGAATTAGTAAAAGGCTTTACTCTACTTATTTTGAAATAAATGGGTCAGACACTTGTTAAAAATTACTTGCACATTGTTTTTAGTACAAAAAATAGAGAAAAGCTAATTGATGACCACATTGAGGATGAACTGTTTGCCTATTTAGGCGGCCTATGTAATTCATTGGATTGTATTCCCATTCAGGTTGGAGGCTATAGAGACCATGTACATATTCTATGCTCTCTATCTAAAAAGGTAACCCTAGTGAAACTTCTGGAAATAGTGAAATCAAATTCTTCAAAATGGATCAAAACGAAAGGTTCGAAGTATAAAAATTTTTATTGGCAGAATGGCTACGGCTCTTTTTCGGTTAACCCCAAAGACCTTTCAAAGGTTGCAAATTATATAGCCAATCAAAGGCAACATCACGAAAAAAGTACTTTTCAAGAAGAATATATGGCAATTTTGGGGAAGTATAAGATTGTATTCGACGAAAAATATATTTGGGACTAGGTTGGTCTATGTCGCCCCGTCGGGACTTTCAATTCGATGGTAACCTTTTTGGGGATTGGGCGATACCCAATCCTAATAGGTTTCGGGCCTTCAGCCCTATTTTTTCACTTACCTTAAAAGTTAAAGAGTAATTAAATCAATTGAGATGGCCCCAAAGGGGTCAAATACATTAAGTTGGGCTGGAGGCCCAACTATAAAATAAACCAAATAGAAAAGGCCCGAAGGGCTGAAATAAGTAGCTTCGAAAATAAAAAAAAACGAGATAAACCGGATTAGCCTTAATCAACCCCCATAAATTTATGTGTTTGTAGGCTAACTTTCCATTTTGGATTAGCTTTTACGTAATCAATAACCAACGGAAGCATTTCGTCGCTTTTGTCCCATTCCGGCTGTAGTAATAAAGCACAATCATCTCCCACCAATGCCGCATATTCTTCGGCAAACTTAAAATCTGATTTATTGAAAACAATAACCTTTAGCTCATTTGCTACTGGATATATACTTTCATTAGCTTTTTTGAATTTCTTTGGAGAAAAACAAACCCAATCCCAATCGCCGCTCATAGGGTAAGCACCTGAAGTTTCAATATTAGTAACAAAACCCTCACTCTTTAAAGCACTTGTTAGTGGGCTCATGTCATACATCAATGGCTCGCCTCCAGTAATCACAACAAGCTTTGCTGCATTTTCTTTTGCTTGCAAAACCATCTCACCCACCGTAGTGAAAGGATGATCAGCTGCATTCCATGATTCTTTTACGTCGCACCATACGCATCCCACGTCGCATCCACCGAGGCGAATAAAGTACGCTGCCTTGCCACTATGCACACCTTCTCCTTGGATTGTGTAGAAAGATTCCATGATCGGGTACTGCACTTCTTCATTTTTCATGGTGCAAAATTAATATTAAGAACAGAATCATCATTAGATATGTTAATAGATAAATAAAAAACTAATTTTGTCAGGCATACAAAACTTTTTGATGAACAGCGAAAAAATCTACTGCCCGTCTCTTACAAGCTACGAACGTAGGAAAACCCAACAAGTAAAAATTGGTGATCTTACGCTCGGAAGCGACTCCCCTATTCGTGTACAATCTATGACCACCATTGATACAATGGACACCATTGGTAGTGTGGAGCAAAGTATCAGAATGATAGAAAGTGGCAGTGAATTAGTGCGAATCACCGCTCCTAGCGTGAAAGAAGCACAAAATCTAGAAAACATTCGGAAAGAATTAAGAGCTAGAGGGTACACTACTCCCCTAGTTGCAGATATTCACTTTACACCTAACGCCGCAGAACTTGCAGCACGAATTGTAGAGAAAGTTAGAGTGAATCCAGGAAATTATGCCGATAAAAAGAGATTTGAACACATAGAATATACAGATCAATCTTATGCCGATGAGCTGAACAGAATAAGAGACCGTTTTTTGCCTTTGGTCAAAATATGCAAAGAATATGGTACTGCCATGCGAATTGGAACTAACCATGGTTCGCTTTCTGACAGAATTTTGAGCCGATACGGTGACACTCCTTTAGGAATGGTGGAGTCTGCCTTGGAGTTTTTGAGAATCTGTGAGGACGAAAATTACAACGAGATTGTAATTTCCATGAAATCATCCAATACGCAAGTAATGGTTCAAGCATACAGATTATTGGTACAACGACTTGATCAAGAAGGCTTAAAGCCTTATCCTCTTCACTTAGGCGTTACGGAAGCAGGAGAAGGTGAAGATGGGAGAATAAAGTCTGCTACAGGTATAGGAACTTTGCTAGAGGATGGTCTCGGAGATACTGTAAGGGTTTCCCTTACCGAAGATCCTGAATTCGAAGCTCCAGTTGCTAGAGCTTTGATAGATCGCTATGGAAATAGAGCTAATACCCAAAAAGAAATTAAAGCTTATCAAGAATATCCAATCAACCCTTTTCAGTATTTCAAAAGGGAAAGTGATGAGGTTAAAAACATTGGAGGTACTAATGTACCAAGAGTGATTGCCGATTTCTCAAAGAATCCTATCAAAGAAATGGAGGATTTGAAGGCAATTGGTCACTTTTACCTTCCAGCAACGGACAAATGGGCGATGAATGACCTAGGAGCTGACTTTATTTATACTGGTCAGCACCCTGCACCATTCATGTTGCCAAATGGTCTGAAAGAATTATTAGATGAAGAAACTTGGACTAAGCTTGATGATCAATCGAACAAATATCCAATTAGTATTCCTGGTGATAATAAGTTGCCTGAGAGTGATCTCAACTTTATATTAGTTGATACTTCAAACTTGAGCTTGATTGATTGGCTAAAAGCTCAAAAAAAGGCAAACATTGTTTTGGTTTTATACAGTGCAAATAGTCATGCAATGGCAGAAATGAGGCGTTTTGTTGCAGAACTTATGCTTCAAAACCTCAAGTATCCAGTTATGATTACCCAGTCTTATGGCGAATTATCTGAAAGTGATTTTCAGTTGTATGCTGCTACAGACTGCGGCGGATTACTTATTGATGGAATAGGTGATGGCATCATGTTAAATTTTGCAGGAAAAGCAGAACTTGAAACCAAAGACAAACAAAAAATAGAAAACTCAACAGCCTTTGGCGTTTTACAGGCTGCTAGAACTAGGATCACAAAAACAGAATACATCAGCTGCCCTTCTTGCGGGAGAACACTATTTGACCTTCAGGAAACCACAGCAATGATTCGTAAGCGTACGGATCATTTAAAAGGAGTAAAAATTGGTATCATGGGTTGTATCGTAAATGGCCCAGGCGAAATGGCGGATGCCGACTATGGTTACGTAGGAATGGGTAAAGACAAAATCGCACTTTACCGGGGACAAAACGTAATAAAGCGATCCGTAAAAGCTGCAAACGCTGTGGACGAGTTAATAGAATTGATTAAAGAGGATGGAATTTGGCTAGAGCCGGCTGCGGCAGATGCCTTGAATTAATATTGAAAAGATCATGAAAAAATTTATGTATTACCTAAGTGTTGCTCCTGTATTCTCCTACTTTTTTCGAGTGTTTAGAAAGGACAAAAATGGAGAATACCCAACAAGCACCAACCTTAAAATGATGCATGGAATCAATAAGGTTTCCATAGTAATGTTCATGTTTTGTGTAATTGTTTTGGTTTACAGAGCCTTTTTTAGACAATAATGGATTTTGAGAGTTTAAGAGCCTACTGCCTTTCGAAAAAGGGAGCTACAGAAGATATGCCGTTTGGGCCAGATACATTGGTTTTTAAGGTCATGGGAAAAATGTTTGCCCTCATGCCTTTGGATAACACTGACCTACGACTTAGTCTTAAAAACACCCCAGAAAAAAATATTGAACTGAGAGCCCAACACCCTGGCATTCAAGGAGCTTACCATATGAGTAAAAAGCACTGGAATATGCTGCTCATGAGCATGGGCATTCCTTCTAGAATTACTTTCCAATTAATTGATGAGTCATACAACTTAGTTGTGAAAGGTCTTACTAAGAAATTGAGAGAGGAATTGGATGCGATGTAATTAATCTAGATTACTACCTTTTTGCGAAAAAAGTTGAGATTGAGAGCAAAACTCAACCTATTTAGAGTTTCAATTGTATTTTTAAAATAGCTAAGATGAAAATTACTTCACATATCAAATTTGATCTTCAGTTTGACGCAGCAAAGCTACAGCAAGACCTTAGCCTACTTTTGGAAAATAGTTGGATACCGCATTTTAATAAAAGCAACTATGAAGGTGAATGGCAAGCAATTCCGCTTTATGCCCCTAATGGTGACGAAAAAAACATTTTTGCTTTCGGCAATGACGAGCCATTAAAACCAACTCCACTTTTAAAACAATGTCCATATGTTGACGAAGTAATAAGCAGTTTTAAGTGTCAGATTCTATCAGCTCGAATTTTGAAACTTGGCGTTGGAGCGGTAATTAAACCTCACAGAGACTATGAGCTTGGTTATGAAGACAATAATTTCAGAATTCACATTCCTATTATAACAAATGATAAGGTAAATTTCGTTTTAGATAATGAACGCCTTACCATGTTACCAGGCGAATGTTGGTATACGAATGTGAATTACGTGCATTCAGTTACTAATGAGGGAGATACTCCAAGAATCCATTTGGTAATTGATGGTGCAAGAAACGATTGGTCCGACCAGCTTTTTTTCTCGATGGTTCCAGAAGAAAGTTTAGTACACCATAATGAAGGGGAAATGTCTTTCGAAGATCTAAAAAGAACTATTGAAGAACTCAAAAGGAATGGCTTTGGCAGTGCCGAACTTATTAAAGACTTGGAAGAAAAGTTATTAAAGGCAAAGTAAATTACTCCGTCACTAGAGCTCTTTTCCAATTGTCCCATTCAGCTATGAAGTAATCAAGAATTACAGGACTATCAAGTGAGTTTATTTTAGTTTCACCAATATTGATATCATCGGGAATGGTAAATGCGTTTTTAAATTGAAAGTCATTTAAAAACTTTAAGCCTTTGGGGTATTCACTGTGCTGAGGTAAATTAATCTCCCTGTGAGAGGCAATATTAAACCCCCAATTCCCAAACGAAGGCACATATGTTTGGTAAGGTTTTACATACTTAAATACCGACCCTATCGTATTTTTTATACAATTGAAAGTTAAGTTCGAATGATAAATATCGCATGACTGAGACACGAAAAGTCCATTTTCCTTCAGGTTGTTATTTACAAGAATATAAAACTGTTTACTGTACAAGCGAGCAATGGCATCATTGGATGGATCTGGCAAATCAGAGATAATGAGATCGAACTTTTTATCCGAGTTTTTCAAAAAGGCAAAAGCATCCATATTGGTCAAAGTAACTCTGTCACTTTGACCTGCATCTTGATTGATAGCTTTAATAAAATCGTTATTTCGGGAAAGAAAAAATATCGTGGAGTCTATATCCACAACCTCAATTCGATCAATGGATGTATACTTTAGTAACTCTCGTGTAGCAAGATTTTCTCCTCCCCCCAGAATCAAAACATTCTTAATTTCAGGGTTTATTGCCATGGGCACATGCGTTAGCATTTCGTGGTAACGGTGCTCGTCCGATGAACTAAACTGCAATTGCCTATTTAGGTATAACCTGATATCATCGTTGTTCTTTGTAACGACAATCTTTTGGTATGGGCTTTGAATATTTTCTAAAATAGGGCTATTGTAAATTCTTCCTTCCCAAATTTTAAGAATCTTGCCCGTAAACGAAACTAGGGTAATCAAAACTAATAAGAGACCGATGCCAAGGTAAACTGTTCGATTCATTTTTTTGACCAAATGATAATGAACCCAAAAGCCCAGCATAATATTGGTAATTCCAAAAAGGAGGGAAGAATAAAACAAACCTACAAATGGAAGAAGAAAAAAGGGAAATAGCAACGTAGCAAATAAACCACCTATATAATCCAATGAAAGCACATTGGAAAGGTTGTCTTCATAATCCTCTTTTTCGCTGGCAAATGTGAGCAATGGAACCTCCAGACCTGTTAAAAGACCAATGAGGAACATTAAGGCAAAACAATAGAATTGAAAAGCTATTGGATTAACAGCCACAAAAAGAAAATATAAAAGTGGAACAGATACCCCACCCACAAATCCTAATATGAGCTCGATTTTGATAAAAAACTCCAAAGGTTGGTTTTTGAAAAACTTAGAAAAGTACGCCCCCAAACCCATTGAAAATAAATAGATGCCAATTAAAAGCGTAAACTGCTTGACACTATCACCTAAAAAGTAACTAGCCGTAGTACTTAGTAAGAGCTCGTAGATTATTGAACATAAGCCAGCTAGGAAAACTGCAATAGAAATAACAACTTTTTTTTTCAATACTAGACAGTTTTTATTTTTTGACACTTAAATTTAGGCATATTTTGAGTCCTTTAGGGCTTAAAACCGAAAAGGGGAAAAGCTACCTCCACTAAAAAATACAATAATGATAAAAAAAATCCTCACGGGTTCCACACTCCTCCAAAAACTTAAACTTGCAGCTGTCGCTAGTACTGTTTTCGCAGTTACATCTTGCGATGTTTCAAGCGAAAATCAATCAGAATTGGAGTATGACACCATTGAAGTACCTACTCAAGGTGTTGTGACCCAAGTAGAAGAAACAGCCGACGGGACTTATTTAATCACTGACGAAAAGTTAGTGGATAACCCAGATTCTTCCAAAGCGGTAGTTACCTATGCGGATGGCACTACAGAAATAATAGAAGCTTCGCGATTACATCCAGATAGTACAGAAGTTACTACAAGAAGAGGTGGAAGCGTATTAAGGACGGTAATGATGTATTCATTGCTATCGAGAATGATGGGTGGCGGTTCCATGGGAGGCACACCAAATGCTGGTTTTTATAAAACACCAGAAGCACACTCTAAATCTTCTGGATTAAGCAATCAAATGAAGCAAAGCTCAACTTCGAGAGTGGTTGCAAGACCAAGAACGTCAAGTTCTGGATTTAATTCTCCTTCAAGAAGCACTCGCTCTTATGGAGGATAATAGATTCATGAAAGTTGACAAAGTGAAAAAAAGTCAACTTCCAGTGGAGGTTAGTTGGTATGGAGGCAAGGATTATTTAATCCAAGATATGCTCGGCCTGTACGCTTCAGAAGTCATTTATTTAAAACAATTCACTAGCGATGCTTTTGAATTGATGCAAAAAGCAACTAATAAAATCATTGCTGAAAATCAATTATCATATCTCGGAATTCCTGAGTTTTTCCATCAAACTATTAAGTATTCTTGGGAGAATAAAGAAGACAATCCCTTCTTAATTGGACGATTTGACTTTTCTGGAGGGATAGACCGTTTACCAGCAAGAATGATTGAGTTCAATGCAGATACTTGCACTATGTTGCCAGAGACAATCACTTGGCAAGCTACGCAACTCAAGCAATTACCTGTAATGCGTGAGCAACACAATCAGCTTAGAGCAGATTTGATTGATACGCTCAGGAAGATTAGGAAAAACATAAATTTTGATGACGCTTTTTTCCTTGCTTCTTCGTTTGGATACCAAGAAGACGTCATTAATTGTAATGCCGTTATTTCTTCAGCTATTGAAGCAGGATTTAATGGATTTTATACTGACATCAAACATGTAGAATTTTCTGAGGAAGATGGCATTTTTTATGAGCTCGGCCCAGGAGAATTTCAGCCAGTGGATGTTTGGTTCAAAATAGTCCCTTGGGATTGGATGTTCAATGAAGAACCTAAGCTTGCTAAGATTTTAGCTCGCATAATTGAACTGAAAAAGTGTGTTGTTTTGAATCCTCCCTATACCAGTATATGGCAGAACAAAAAGTTTCTTGCATATATTCAAGAGCACTTTCCTAATCATATTTTTGCCGAAACGTTTCTTTCACCAACTGGCTTAACGTCTTATGTTGAGAAACCCATTTATGGTCGTATAGGCGAAAACATTAAAATTGTAGGAGAGAAAAACGCTTCCTCAAAAGGAGAATACGCTCAACAAGAAAAAATATATCAAAAATATTACCCTTTAGCTACAGATAATAGAGGAGAATATTACCAAGGAGGAATGTTTTATTCACAAGTACCTTCGGCAATTAATTTTAGAGTGCAAGAGCATCCAATAATTGGAGAGGATAGTGAATTTATTTCTCACTTTATTTTATAAAACAGAAGATTATGATCGGACATCATATTGTGTGGGATGCTTACGATTGCGATACAGATGCTATCTCATTTGTGGCCGATATAAAGAAAACACTCAACGCGATCGTTGAAAGCCTTGACATCACAAAAGTAGCTGAACAGTATAAGCAGTTTGACCCTGTAGGTGCCACTGGCTTTATTCTTTTGGCAGAAAGTCACGTTAGTATTCATACTTGGCCCGAAAACAGTTTCGCGGCAATCGATGTCTTTTCTTGCAACACCATCAATACGGCTGAAGTTAATAAGGTCATCACCGAATTGACCAAATGTAAAAGCCTTGTTGTAAAAGATATAGCTCGCGGAGAAAGGGTAAATGCTTTTGATTTGGCTAATTAAGCTCTCTGCAATTTGAGAATACCTCAATAATACCTCTTCGGAAATACAGAATTTCTAATTAAAATCGCCTTCGTTTCATTCTATTTATCTTGGAATAGTCTAAATTTCTTCAAAAATTGTATATTGGCGACTACAAACCCAAAATATGAAAAAAATTGCCTTGGCATTTTTGTGCTTTCTTGCCACAGATTCAATGGCTCAAGTGAGTCAAGACTCCACTATTAGTGCAAAAGAAGAGATTGAAATCATCGAAAAAGACACGCTTTTCATTGATATGGCGAAGTACAAACTCACCATTCCAAATAACTGGAAAATTAAAGCTGGTTGCACCGAAGAACAATGTACAGCCAATTCTCCACAAGATACCCTTGGCGGATTTGATACCTATATTGAGAGTATTAATATTACTGTCAATAAGCTTTCTTCTTCTAGCTACACAGCAGAGAAATACGCCAACTTCTCAATCGGTTATTTGCCTAAAGTAGTCAAAGGCTTTAAAGTATTGGAGAAGAAAAGGCTCAATTCATATAGCTATAGAGTGACATATACCGGTAGCAAAAATAATATTGAGCAAACTTGGCGTCAATATTACCATGTTCGTAGTAGTAAAGTTTATATCATTACCTTTTCGGCTCAGGCTCGAAAATACGATCACTATCAACCTATCATGGAGCCGTATTTAGCAAGTTTCAAGTTTAAATAAAGGAAGAATGACAAAGTATATTTTTGTTTATGGTACGCTTATGAAGTGCACTCCGCCAAACAAATGGTCAAAAATTCTTCATAACAATAGTACATTCATAGGTGATGCATATGTAATTGGAGAAATGTTCAACATAAACTGGTTTCCAGGATTAGTGGCTGGAGATAAAAAGGTTTATGGTGAAGTTTATGAAATAAAAAACAATGACATTTATGTAGACCTAGACGATTACGAAGACTACCATGCGGATGATGAGAAAAGCTCACTTTTTGTAAGAAAAGTCACAATTGCGACTTTAGTTGAAAGTGGTAAAGAGCTTGAAGTTTCCGCTTATTATTATAACAAAGTTGTTAACCCTTACAATAAGATAACAACTGGTAAGTTTACTGATTTTTTAGAAAAGGTAGAGACTTTACAAAAAAAATGACCTCTAGTAGATCTGTTAACTAGAGGTCAGTAATATTATTGCTGCTGCTGCTGCTGCTGTTGTTGCTGTTCTCCTTTGGCTTGTTGTTCCAAATGCTTCGTTATACTAACTCCAGCAGTGTCTAAAGCCGCAATGATTTTGGGATCATTGGTCGAGTCTTTCACCATCTGAGCAATATTACCGATGAGATCAACCACAAAGTGATTCATTTCGTCTACTGGCATATCTTTGGTCCATAGGTTAATTCCCAATAAGCCTTTATGGTATTGATCCCAAACCCCTACTGAAATGGCTTTGGTCTCGTTTATTCCTTCGTTTGGATTTTCGGTTGCATCCCAAAAAATCTTATCTGGAATTCTATTGTCGTCTAACTCTACGGTAAAATGTATTTCTGATTTTTTCATTTCAAAAAGGTGGTATGAGGACTAGTAACAGTAAAGCTTTATCATGAGTTTCCGAAAACTCTCTTTAATAAAGCAGAAGTTCTTGCAAATGGATCTTGTCTAATTTTCGCCTCTTCTTCAGCAATCATCAAAAACAAGCCGTTAATTGCCATTTCAGTGGCATAACCTTTCAAATCTGGGTTGATATTACTTGTCAATGGTATCTTATTATACGCATTAGCAATATCTCCATAATACTGAGTTGCTTGTGTTTTTGCCAATGCTTTCTCTACCACAGGCATAAATTTTTCGGTCAATTGGGCTGTTGTCGTTCTTTTCAAAAACATCGTTGCAGCATCTTGTTCACCTTTCAATATACTAAATGCATCATTGATAGACATCTGCTTGATTGCAGCAATAAATATTGGCTTAGCTTCTTTAGCTGCTTCCTCTGCTCCATGATTAAGAGATTCAATAAACTTATCTACTTGATTACCCAATCCTACACTTCTAAGTGTATTCTCTACCCTTTGGACATCAGGAGGAAAAGGAATTCTAATTTTTGGATTATTGAGGTATCCATTTTCTTTCGATACCAAGTCTGCTCCTTTGCTGATACCTATAGTTAGTGCTTCTTTGAGACCATTGGCAACTTCTCCTTCACTTAGTGCACCGCTGGAGCCAGTAGCTGCATCTAGTATTTTACCAAGATTTATTTTCTGAGCACAAGAATTTAAAGTAAAAACAGCAAAAATTGCAACAAGCAATATATTAACAAAGCGTGATTGTGAATTCATAAGTGGTTTTCAAATTGGATTTTTCGTTTAAAATAGGGAAATTTGCCCCATACTTCACAATAACGAAAACCTTCAAAGAATAGTTGGTTTTGCCAAGTAAAAAAATGACCTAAATGACCCTAAGCCTTGCAGAAGTAGTAACTATTGGCGATGAAATATTGTACGGACAAATCACCGATACAAATTCACAATGGATAAGTGCAGAGTTAGATAAGATTGGAATCAAAACCATTCGTAAAAGTTCTATTGGCGACAGTAAAGAAGAGATACTTGCCATTCTGAATGAATCTAGTAAAAGAGCCAATATCGTACTTATCACTGGCGGACTAGGGCCTACCAAAGACGACATCACAAAGAAAACACTGGCCGAGTTCACCAACGACACCATGGTGATCAATGAACACGCCCTTGCATTTATTACCGATTTCTTTACCAAGCGAGGTAGAGAAATGAGTGAAATTAATAAACTACAAGCCGCAATTCCATCCAAAGCCACGTACATTCATAATGCAGTAGGTACTGCTCCAGGAATGTGGTTTGAGCACAATGGCACTGTATTTATTAGCATGCCAGGTGTACCGCATGAGATGAAATGGCTCATGAGTAATAGTTTATTGCCAAAGCTTCAAGAACGTTTTTCGAAAGAAAAGTATGTTCATAAAATAATCCGAACAGTAGGAATAGGTGAATCCTTTCTTGCTGAGAAAATTGAAGAATGGGAAGATGCCCTTCCTAGTCACATTAAACTAGCTTACCTTCCCGGTAAATCACAAGTTAAGTTACGACTTACAGGAATAGGACTGAATGAAGCCGAACTTAAAACGGACATTGATAAAGAAATAGCCAAAGTACTTCCCTTGATTGAAAATTATGTTTTCAGCTTAACAAATGAGAACTTTGAAGCAGCAATTGGGAGAATGCTTTTGGAACATAATTCAACATTAGCAACTGCCGAAAGTTGTACTGGAGGTAATATTGCTGCTATGATTACAAGCATTCCTGGTTCATCAGCTTATTTTATAGGATCGGTTGTATCATATGCTAATAGTGCCAAAGTTGACGTTCTAGGTGTGGAACAAGAAGTTTTGGATACGGTTGGAGCTGTTTCGGAACAAACAGTTATTCAAATGGCAGAAGGTGCAAAAAAGAAGTTTAATACTACTTACGCCATTGCCACCTCTGGTATCGCAGGGCCTGGAGGAGGATCCGAGGAAAAGCCTGTAGGGACAATATGGATTGCATGTGCAGGACCAAATGGAACTAAAGCTATCAAAACAATGATGCTTAAAGATCGATTGACAAATATTGAATTTGGTAGTGTCGCTGCACTAAATATGTTAAGACAAAGTTTAATTAACGACAATAAATAAATGGCGAAAACGCAACTCTTGATGCCCGCAATGGGAGAAAGTATTTTCGAATGCACAGTGCTGAATTGGCTTATTGAAGAAGGCAGCACAGTAGCTGTTGATGATATGATTTTGGAAGTAGCCACGGACAAAATTGATACAGAGATTGGAGCAACTCATGCAGGAACAATTCTAAAGTTTTTAGTAAATGTTGGTGATATTGTTCCCATTGGAAGTCCAATTTGTGAAATAGAAATAGATGGAGACTTCGTAGAAGAATCGCCGGAAATTGCTGCTTTAGCTGAAGAGCTGAACAAAGATATTGTAGAAATTAAAGAAAGCTACACCTCCAATGGAGTGAAAGATAGTGACCGCTTTTATTCTCCTCTAGTACTAAACATTGCTAAAGAGGAAGGAATATCTACCAAAGAGCTCAATAAAATTAAAGGAACTGGACTAGAAGGCAGAGTTACAAAAAATGACATGCTACAATATGTCAAGGGTGGTAAGCAGTTCAAGTTAAAGCAACCAAGTTTTGAGTCAGGTAAAGACACAATAGTTGAAATGGATCGCATGCGTCAGATGATTTCTCATCGCATGATCGATTCACGTAGAATTTCTGCTCATGTGACTTCATTCATTGAAACTGATATGACTTCATTGGTAACTTGGAGATTGCGAAATAAAGATGAGTTTTTCAATAACACCAACGCCAGACTTACATTTACGCCTCTTTTGATCGAAGCTGTAGTAACTGCAATTAAGAAATTCCCAGGTATCAATGTTCAAGTAGATGGCATTAATATCATTCAAAAAGGTGCCATCAATATTGGACTGGCTGTTGCACTTCCTGATGGAAACCTTATCGTTCCAGTTATTCATAATGCTGACCAACTGAATCTTAAAAATCTCGCAATTAAATGCGATGATTTGGCCAAAAGAGCGAGAAACAATAAGCTAAAGCCAGAGGAACTTAAAGGAGGAACTTACACCATCTCCAATATTGGTACTTTCGGAAATATCGCTGGAACACCTATTATCATGCAACCTCAAGTAGCTGTAATTGCTTTTGGAGCGATTGTGAAAAAGCCAGCCGTTGTAGAAACCGAATTAGGAGACATGATTGCTATCAGACAAAAAATGATCATCTCTCACTCTTATGACCACAGAGTAATAGATGGTTCTTTGGGTGGACTTTTTGTAAAAGAAGTTTCTGATAACTTGGAAAAGTTTGACCTAAACAGAAAATTCTAAGCTCGCATGGTATTTAATTCCTTTGAGTTTTTACTTTTCTTTCCGTTTGTAACACTTTTATATTTTGCCCTTCCTCACAAATGGCGTTGGGTTTTATTATTAAGTGCGAGTGCGTTTTTCTACGCCTACTTTAAGATTGAATACCTTTTCATATTAGTTTTTACCATCATAGTAGACTACTTCGCTGGTTTATGGATTGAACAAACTCAAGGTAAAAAACGAAAATGGGCACTCATAGCCAGTTTGGTAGCGAATATTGGTGTATTGGCTGTTTTTAAATACGCCGACTTTTTGATCGGAAATGCCAATGCTGTGCTATTTAAATTAGGTGCTGAGACCTACGATCTTTTAGACATTTTGCTTCCAATTGGATTGTCTTTCCACACTTTCCAGGCTATGAGTTATACCATTGAAGTATACCGTGGTACAGTTCCAGCCGAAAGAAATATTGGTAAATATGCTCTCTATGTTATGTTTTACCCTCAGTTGGTTGCAGGACCAATCGAGCGACCACAGAATGTAATACCTCAGTTTCAGGTAGTGCACAAGTTTGACTTTCAAAGGGCAAAAAGTGGACTTAGATTAATGCTATGGGGCATGTTCAAAAAAGTGGTCATAGCTGATCGGCTTGCTGTATTTGTGGATTTAGTGTACAATGATCCCAACTCATATAGCGGAGCACCGTTGGTTATTGCAACCATTTTCTTTGCGATTCAAATATATTGCGATTTCTCAGGATATACAGATATTGCCTTAGGTGCAGCAAGAGTAATGGGCTTTAAGCTCATGAAAAACTTTGATAGACCTTACTTCTCCAAAAGCGTTTCCGAGTTTTGGAAAAGATGGCATATATCACTTAGTACATGGTTTAGAGACTATTTATATATTCCGTTAGGAGGAAATCGAGTGCCGCGTTTGCGTAGATATTTCAATATCTTCTTTGTGTTTATGATCAGTGGCTTGTGGCATGGAGCAAGTTGGAATTTCGTGATTTGGGGCAGTCTACATGGCATTTATCTCATTTTCGGACAACTAACCGCCAACATTCAAAACAAAGTAATAGGGCTTTTAAAACATCCTTTCTTGATCAAGTTAGCCCATAACTTGATTGTTCTTTCCTTTGTGCTTTTGGCCTGGGTATTCTTTAGAGCAAACACAACCGCCGATTCATTTTATATCCTAAAAAATATGTTTTCTATCTCGAGTCATTCGTGGAAGGAGATTGTAGACCTAATTGGCCAAAAAGAACTCATTGCAGGCTTAATTGCGGTAGGAATTATGGAAGGAGTTCACTGGCTGCAGCGAGGGAGAGACCTAGGCGTGTGGGCGGAAACCAAGCCGAAATGGCAACAGTGGGCAATGTATTATATATTGTTTATTTCAGTTGTGTTCTTTGGAGTTTATAACAATACACAATTCATTTATTTTCAATTCTGATGGGTCAAATAGCACAAATGGCAAAGAAGGTGATCATTTTCACAAGCCCAGTATGGCTTTTGGCAGTCGTCTACTTGGTATGCGATCCATTTTATGTACTTCGCCATTACGACGCCTATCCCGATAACTATCTTCATACCTTCAACAGAAATAGAATAAGTACGCAGGTTTTTCTTAATGAAAACAAAGAGCAACAATACGATTCCTTTGTTTTTGGTAGTTCTCGTTCGAGTGTCTTTTATACCAAAGATTGGGAAAAGCATATAGACAGTAAGAAAACTTATCATTTTGATGCTTCAAATGAACCCATATCTGGAATTCATGGAAAAGTCAAGTTCATTGCAGAGCAAGGAAACGATATCAAGAACGCATTACTCATTTTCGATAACGAAACATTCAAATACACTGCTGATACCGCCAATAGTGTCATTCATATTCAAGATTGGCGATGGACAACACAAAACAGACTGAGCTACCACTTGGTATTCTTTAAGGCGTTTTTTAAGGAGCTTTATTTTGTAAAATATTTCGATGTGCTAATCAATAAGAAATATAAACCGTACATGTATGGCGTATTTGAGCCAAAACATATGCTTTATACTCCAGTGAAAAATGACTTTATTTTCCAAGAATACATAGACCGAATTGCCGCAGATTCGCTCAGTTACTACCAAAAGAATCCATTTTTTGAACGATCTAGTGAGATCTACGTAGAAACACCAAGTATTGAACCTTATCAAGTAGTATACCTCAATGAGATTAAGGCTATTTTTGAGAGTAAAGGGACAAAATACAAGATAGTATTTGGTCCAAATTATGATCAAAAAGGTATTTCGCCCACCGACTTGGAAATTGTGAAGGAAATTTTTGGGTCCGAAAATGTATTTAATTTTGCTGGAGTAAATTCGCTCACTGAGCCAGTAGGTAACTATTACGAAATCTACCATTACAAACCAGCAGTCGCTAGAACGATAATGGACAGCATTTATACCAAATAAAAAAGCTCCAATGAGGAGCTTTTTTATTCTAATAGACTTTCAGGATAATTTAGACTTTCGGCTTAATTACTTTAGTCCAAGTTAAGAACTTAATAACAGGATAAGTAGGGTCTATTTCATACCATTTCTTTGCGAAATTACTAGACATTGGATGCTTATGGTGATTGTTTTGAAACAACTCCCCCATCATCAAGAAATCAAACAAAAGACTATTCTTGCTTTCATCCTTATTGTCAAAGTTTTGATAACCGTATTTGTGTCCACTCCAATTTACTATAGCACCGTGAATAGGCCCCATTAAAAAGTGAACAGGTAATAAGAAAAAGAAACCCCAATGCATGTCAAAATACACAAATCCAACAATATAGAAGGCAATGTATCCAATACCCCAAAAGAGTCTTGAACCCCAAGTATCTCCTAGCCTATCAATGATTTTCCATTCAGGTAGGTCTTTTGTAAAGCGTTCCTCAACCTTACCTTTATATTTTAGTACCGAGTTATAAATGTCTTTGGTTTTCCACATCATAGAAAAGATATTCTTGGTGTGATGTGGAGAATGTGGATCTTGCTCTGTATCACTATAAGCATGATGCATCCTATGCAAAACTGCATAAGCTCTAGGGTTTAAGTATGACGATCCTTGAGAGATATATGTCAACATATAGAAAAACTTCTCCCAAAACTTGTTCATCGTGAACATCTTGTGAGCAGAATATCTATGTAAAAAAAAGGTTTGGCTAAAAAGTGATAAATACCAATGTCCTATAAAAAACGATAATGCAGCAACCATAAAATAAATTTAAATACAATAGCGGAACGTCATTGTTGATTCTAATTGTTCCAAAAATAAACATTCGGCTTAAAAAGTTCTTCTAATAATACAAGTTTTCTTGAAATAATGATCAATAGTTTGTGAATGCAAATTGAACCAAATTAGCACCCATCTGTAAGGCACGAACTCGTGCATCCTCGGTATCTCCATATACACTTTGATCTTCCCAGCCATTTCCAAGGTCACACTCAAAAGAGTAAAAACAAACTAAACGGCCTTCATAAAATAATCCAAATCCCTGAGGTGGCTTATTGTCGTGTTCGTGGATTTTTGGTAAACCAGTTTTGAAATCGTATTTCTGATGATAGATTTCATGAGAGAATGGAATTTCTAAAAAATCTAACTCAGGGAAGACCTTTTTCATTTCACGACGTATGAATTTATCTAATCCATAATTATCGTCAATATGAAGAAACCCACCTGCCAGTAAGTAGTTTCTCAAGTTTTCGGCCTCTGAGTTAGTAAAAACGACATTTCCATGACCTGTGAGGTGGACAAATGGGTATTGAAACATTTCTAAACTCCCTACTTCTACAATATCATCTTCTGGATGAATATTGAGCTTGAGGTTTCTGTTACAAAACGATATTAAATTGGGTAAAGAAGTTTTGTTGGCGTACCAATCTCCTCCACCGCCGTATTTTACTTTAGCGATTTTGATGGATGGTTTCTGAGCAGAAAGGCTGTTAAAGCCAAATGCCAAAAATAGAAGTATTAAATATTTTTTAAAATTCATGTAGTCGGATTGCAATTCATGTGCAAATTACAAACGAAAACGAGATAATACATATTAGATTTCTTTGTTTTCATTTTAAACCAATTTTCCGCCAAACATTGGCAAGAAACAATAGATTAGCCTATGTGTTATGTGTAGAATAAAGGATATAGTGTTATTATGAATCAATCCACTCCTTAAAACGTGGGACTCTTTCTCTTGCCACTTCAACACTGTGCTCCGTAGGAATGTAAAGCTGAAGTTGCATTTTTCTATTAGGGAGAATTTTGATTCTTTTTATAGTTTCCAGATTAACAATGTACTTTCTATTAATTCTAAAAAAAGACGATTCGCTAAGTTGCTTTTCCAGAGATGTCAAATTACTATCAATGGTGAATCTTTTATTATCGTTATCAACCAAATAGACGGTCTTATCTTCAGCATAGAAATGACTAATTTCCGAACAATCCTTGAATTCAAGGTAGTTTCCATATCGTACGACAAACCGTTCTTTTTTCATGAGATACTAACTTCAAGTACTACTTCATAATAAATACCTGTTAAATTGAATTGTTCAACAAAAGAAAACCCCACGCCGTTTGACATGGGGTTTCTTAAGATAGTTCAACGCTTTTATGGTAATAAAACAGTATCAATTACGTGAACGACACCATTTTGAGCTTTTAGGTTTGCTGCAGTTACATTGCTACCTAAACTATTAGCACCTTTCACTACTACCCCATTAGTCAAATCAATATTCAATTTCTCACCATTAGCCGCTGAAACATCACCATTCATTAGATCACTACTGAATACATATCCTGGTACAACGTGATATAACAAGATATTTGTGATTTGCTCATCACTTAAGGATGCAGGATCCACAGTTGCAAATAATTTATCAAAAGCTGCATTTGTTGGAGCAAATACAGTGAATTCATTTTCAAGATTTGCCAAAGTTTCAACCAAACCAACTTTTTGAACCAAGCTCACTAAAGTTGAAAAATTAGGGTTGCCAACTGCAATCTCAACTATATTTTGTGATGGTGGAAGCAATACATTATTAATTACATGAATAACTCCATTGCTAGCTACTATATCAGTTTGTACAACTTCTGTTCCACCATCTATAAACACGCCATTGCTACCAACGGATAGGAAAATATCACCGCCTCCAACTGTTTCTACACCACCTGTTGTTACTGCACTAGCTAGAACTTTAGCACCCAAGACGTGATTTAATAAGACCGGTTTTAGTTGATCACCTGTTAATGCATTTACATCAATTCCCGCTGCTGCAAAAGCGGCATTCGTTGGTGCAAAAACTGTAAATGGACCGTTTCCAGCTAATGTATTAACCAAATCAGCCTTGGTCAAGGCGGTTACTAAATCACTAAAATTTGCGTCACCTGCTGCAACATCTACAATTGTTGTTGGCATAGCAGCTGGAGTTTCTTCTTCTTCACAAGCCGTGAAAGCAAATAAACCGATAATTAAGAATAAGTAAATTGTTAGTTTTGAGTTTCTCATGATTTGTTTTGTTTAATGTTATGATTATTAAACTTAAACAAAACAAAAAGCGTTAGACACATTATCCCGAAGTGTAAATTTGATGGAGCGAATCGTACTTATACAAGTATGAACTGTACATATTGAAATTCAACCAATGCTAATCACGTCTAAACCTGATTCCTAACAATCAACTCAAAAGCAAACTAAATAGACTTAAAGTGTAATTTTGGTACCTATTTCCATACCATTTACGATGTCTACAATGACGTTTTCTCTTTTTCCATTTGCAATGTAGGTTGGAATATTCTTAGCTGCCGCTGCCTTGGCCACATTAAGCTTTGAAGACATACCGCCTCTACCTTCGCCTTCTTCTTTCTCCTTGTCAGCGACAAATTTCTCTACGTTTTGACCAACCTTCACTGTTTTAATGAGCCTTGTGTGTTCATCATCTGGGTCACCATCAAAAAGACCGTCAGTATTGGTCAATATTATAAACATGTCTGCTTTTATAAGGTCGGCTACAAGAGAGGCCAACTCATCATTATCGGAGAACATGGACTTAGTAAGCGTTACTGCATCGTCTTCATTTGCAATTGGTATCACTCCTTCCGACAAAAGGCCCTCGTAACAATTAATCATATTCTCGCGGTGTACTCCAGCATTAAAATCTCTTTTAGTTGCGAGTACTTGGGCACAATTCATACCATAATCTCGAAAGAAATTGTAGTACAACCTCATCATTCTAGGCTGACCAATCGCAGAATATACTTGTCGTTTTTGTGCCTTATCTTTTATTTTGGACTTACCCAAAACTTCCATTCCTGCAATTACAGACCCTGAAGAAACCAACACACAAATAATATCCTGCTCATATAAAGCGGCAATTTGACGGACCAAACTCTGTAAAACTGGACGTACTATCCTGTTTCCTTTGTTGGTCATAACATTGGTACCTACTTTAATTACTACTCTTTTCTTATACTTCATAAAACACTAAAAATAAACATAATTGGAGATTCAGAATCTTAATAAAGACCTGTCTTCAATTTTAACAATAAAAATTAAGGATATATACGGCAAGTTTACCGTAAGGGAGTTTTTAAACAAACCCCCAATGATGTAAAATTGTGGAACAAACGGATATACTTACCATATTTGATGTTTATACGTTAATTACTAACGTACAATTATCCCACAAAGATACGCTTCTATTCTCAAAATGACCGGAAGTAGCAAATGAATTATAAAAGACTTGAAATGTATTAAGAAGAAAACACCATCTAAAACACAAAAGAATAGTTACACGAAGAGGCTGGATTCTCACCTGTAGACCTTTAAACAAACTATATTACTAACTACATTAAATTTAAAAGTGTAACTCCTACTAGTCCGGCAGTTTCTGTCCTTAACCTTGACTCGCCCATAGTAACTTGCTTATAACCAGCTTCATTAAGCATAACTAATTCCGCAGGATCAAAATCCCCTTCAGGACCGATAAGTAAAAGTACATTTTCGTTTAATGACGTTGCCATCAAAGAATTGGAGTCTTCGGACAAATGAGCAACTAAGCATTGCTCACTTTCTACTCCTGCAATAAAACTCTTTAGAGACTCGAGCTCATTAATTTTCGGGATGTAGGCTTTCAGAGACTGCTTCATAGCTGAAACCGCTATTCGCTCAATTCTATCTGTTTTCACAACTTTTCGTTCCGAATTTTTACATAAAATAAAACTGATTTCGTTTATGCCTATTTCAACTGCTTTTTCAACGAAATAAGTAATTCTATCTATATTTTTTGTAGGAGCAATAGCAATGTGTATATACCTCTTGGACTTGTTCCATTCCAAGGTTTTTTCAAGCACCTCTAAGGAGCAAGATTTTGTATTGGCATCTATGATTTCACAATGAAAGAGGCCTCCCTTTCCATCCACTACATGGATTTTATCTCCATTTTGCTTTCTAAGTACCTTGACACAGTGCCTAGAGTCATCTGCATCCAAGGTAAATGGCTCCACAAAGTTAGGCTGATAAAAAAGCTGCATTAGTCCTCGTCGTCTGAATGTTTAAAGCTTATTTGAGTGGTATCAAGCTCCAAAGCCCCACTGTTAAACTCATTGATAAACTTTGTAATAACCCTATCATCAATTTCGTCTACATTGAGAACCACCTCAAGCCCAATTCCGTATTCGAAACTAAGGTCTTCCTCTATTGTTTCAGAAACCGTTACAGACTCATCCTCTTCAAGCTCTTCTACATACTCTTGTACAAGCTGATCTGCGTCCTCATTTGCTTTATATCGCTCGTTTCTGAGCTCCAAAGGTACAAAGTCCTTAAACTTCTTTTTTACCAAAGCTTCTGCTTCTTCCAAAAGCTTACTTGAGTGCTGCATTCTTAGTGTAAACATTGCAACATCATATATTACCTCATCTCCGTTTTTGCGACCTACAAACTGAAATTGAGCATACTCACCCGTATCCTCTAGATCTATTTCGTCTTCAACTAAAACAAATGGCAAGCCTTCTTGCTCACACTCCCTTTTAAGGTTTTCTATCTCTATTGGATCGTACCCTGGATTCTTCATTCTTGTTAAATTTAGTATTGAGGCCTCAAATATAAGGGCTGTATTTTCTTATCTTTGTTTCTATTTTCTACCGCAAAACTCAGTTTGCAATTAGAAAATACAAATTAAACGATTTAAAGATTATAAAATCATCATTCCTATATATATGGTGATTTTCAGTCAATATATATGAAGGAAAGAGTTCAGTTTTTGTTAATCTATTTCAGCTTTTGGGTAGTGTTTTTTCTCTCTGCGAGAGTTATTTTCTTAGGCTACCATATTCAGGACACCAAGTTACTTTCGCTAGAGATGATATGGGGAGTGTTTTGGAACGGAATACGCATGGATATGTCCATGGCAGCTTATTTGAGTGCAATTCCATTTTTATTAGTTGGCTTTTCCAATTGGATAAAAAAAGCACTTTTCGAAGGTTTACTCTTTAGTTACACACTAATTTTGGTGTTTTTACTAACATTTTTGGTGGTTGTTGACCTAGAAGTTTACAATGTTTGGAAATACCGTATCGACGCAACACCACTTAACTACCTAAGTACACCCAAAGAGGCCTGGGCATCGGTGAAATCTTCTCCGGTTTTCCAGCTTATTGTGAGCTTTATTATTTTGGTGATTTGTGGCAGTTTCGTTGTTTACCGTATCATAGCAAAGAAAATATCGAACTGGAATTATATCAAGCCATTTCCTTTTGTTGCTGTGGTGTTATTCATGACAGCTTCTTTAATTATTCCTATAAGAGGAGGTTTTGGTATTGCACCAATGAATCAAAGCACTGTTTATTTTTCGGAAAACAATTTTGCAAACATTTCGGCTGTCAATGCCACTTGGAACTTCCTAAGTTCTTTAATTAATAAAACGTACGATAAAACCAATCCCTACACCTACCTTCCTAATGAGAAGATAAATTCTAGCCTAAATTATTTGTATGAATCGTCTGGTGAAACTACACACGTATTAAACACAGACAAACCAAATGTCCTTGTTATTATTTGGGAAAGCTTAACTGCCAAAACAGTAGACTATAGATTTGAAAACCAATCAGTTATTCCATTTTTCGACTCACTCAAAACACAGGGAATATACTTTAATAACTTTTATGCAAGTGGCGACAGAACAGACAAGGGTTTAGTTGCTGTTTTTAGTGGGTACCCTGCTCAGCCTACGCATTCTATTGTTAAGGAACCACAAAAAAGCATCAAACTTCCAATCCTTTCAAAGGACTTTCAAAAGGCAGATTATCAAACAGAATTCTATTATGGAGGTGAAACAGAATTTGCCAATATAAAGTCATACCTGTTTAATGCAGACCTTCAAAATATTTATGATGTTCATGCTTTTCCAGAAGACTCCGCCTATTCCAAGTGGGGAGTTCATGATCATTTGGTATTTCAACGCTTTAATAATGATCATAACTTCAGTAAATCAAAACCATTCTTTAGCACAATTTTGACGCTTTCGAGCCATCAGCCTTACGAAGTCCCACTTAAAAGTATTTTTGAAAGCGATACAGAAGAAGCTCTTTTCTTTAACTCCCTAAGGTATTCTGACCAGTCTCTGAAAGCATTTATTGAAGAGGCTCAAAAATCAAGTTGGTGGAATAATACATTAGTTATTATCCTTGGAGACCATGGCCATAAATTCCCTGAATTAGAAGCTAGGGCAGCTGATTTTAAAATTCCCATGTTATGGACAGGTGGTGCTGTTTCAAAACCGAGAATCGTAAATAAAGTATTTTCACAAACAGACCTTGCAAAAACTTTACTTAACCAACTGAAAATTCCCAGTACGGAATATAAATGGAGTAAAGACATCTTTGATCCCAAAACCAAAAGCTGGGCATATTTCTCTTTCAATGATGGTTTTGGCTTCGTAAACTCTACAAATCAATTCCTTTACGACAATGTTGGTAAAGTAAGTATTGAATCCAAAGGCGATATTGATCCCAAAGCACTAGAAAGAGCAAAAGCACTTCAACAAAGTACTTTTGAGGACTATTTGAATCTTTAGCCCGAAATACAATTCAGAATGTTATTTGGACTTTTATGAGTTTTAATACATTTTAGTTTGCACTTAATGATATAGTCGGGAATTTTATTGGTCAACCAAGACTTATTTCCTCCTAAAATGATAAAGGCGAAATGAAATAATTGATAATATTTTGCATTTTTCTAACAAATAAGGATTTTTCTATCGAAAATATGAAAACGATAGCAATTAAATATTGATTTAAATTTATATTTGAATTGAATTTATTGAACAAAATAACTCCAAATAGAAATTAGAAATGGCAAAAATCAAATTAGAATATCTTTGGCTCGATGGTTATTTCCCAACTCAAAACATTAGAAGTAAAACTAAAGTTGAAGAGCACGAAGACTTTAAAGGTACACTAGAAGAAATAGGAAATTGGTCTTTTGATGGCTCATCTACAAAACAAGCTGAAGGAGGATCGTCAGATTGTTTACTAGTCCCTGTTGCCATTTATCCTGATCCAGAGCGTATCAATGGGTATTTAGTGATGTGTGAAGTTATGAACGCTGACGGAACTGCTCACGTATCAAATGGAAGAGCAACTATCGATGATGACAACGACGATTTCTGGTTTGGTTTTGAACAAGAATATTTCATCATGGATAGTTCAACGTTACTTCCATTAGGTTTCCCAATTGGAGGATATCCTGCACCACAAGGTATGTATTATTGCTCAGTAGGTGGAAAAAACACACACGGAAGAGAAATAGTAGAGCGTCATGCCGATCTATGTATTGAAGCTGGTTTAAATTTTGAAGGAATTAACCAGGAAGTTGCATGTGGACAGTGGGAATTCCAATTATTTGCAAAAGGTGCAAAACAGGCTGGTGATGAGCTATGGGTTGCGAGATACCTACTTGATAGATTAACTGAAGACTATGGTTATTATATTGAGTACCACCCAAAACCATTAGGAAAAGACATGGACTGGAATGGTTCTGGTATGCACGCTAACTTCTCTAATACTACATTGAGAACGTGTGGTGACAGAGCAACTTACGAAGCAATTTGTGAGGCATTCAGACCAGTGGTTAAAGAGCACATCGCGGTTTACGGTGAATTTAACGATCAACGTTTGACTGGTTTACACGAAACTGCTTCTATACACGATTTCTCTTATGGTATTTCTGACCGTGGAGCATCTATCCGTATTCCGTTAATTACAGTGGAGAAAGGATGGAAAGGTTGGTTAGAAGATAGAAGACCAGCATCTAACGGAGATCCTTACAAAATTGCAGCAAGAATTATCAAAACTGTGAAAACAGCGAAAGTATAATTCTTACTCAAAATATATTCAAAGCCTCAGCATTCATTTGTTGGGGCTTTTTTTTGTTTGAAATGACTACCTCCCATCAATTCGTATGCAAACCAGACTTTTAAGGTCAATCTCATTGCTTTTTATTAATTTTGCAGCTTGATGAAAAAAGTCGCATTTTACACACTGGGCTGTAAGCTCAACTACTCCGAAACGAGCACTATTTCTAGGCAATTTGAAGCTAAAGGCTACCAAAAGGTAGATTTTAGTGATACGCCTGATATATTCTTGGTTAATACATGTTCCGTTACGGAGAATGCCGACAAGAAATGTAGGAAGATTGTAAAAGAGGCAAACAAAATTAATCCTGATGGCTTTGTGGCAATCTTGGGCTGCTACGCTCAACTCAAGCCAAAAGAAATATCGGAAATCCCGGGAGTAGATGTAGTTCTTGGTGCTGCCGAGAAGTTTAGACTACTCGACTTAATCGATGACTTTAAGAAAGAAAAAAGAGCTCATACCGAACCCGCTCAAGTTTTTGCATCGGATATTGAACAACCATTAGATTACCATACCTCCTACTCGCTCAATGACCGCACCCGTACTTTTCTCAAAGTACAAGATGGTTGCGACTACCCTTGCTCCTACTGTACCATTCCATTAGCAAGAGGAAAAAGTAGGTCAGATACCGTGGAGAACATTGTTAAGGCTGCGAATGAAATCGCGGCCTCTGGTGTAAAAGAAATTGTACTCACAGGAGTAAACATTGGCGACTTTGGAATTATTGAAGGTAAAAAAAGCAGTAATTTCTTACAACTTATTCAAGCACTTGACCAAGTAGAAGGCATAGAAAGATTCAGAATCTCAAGCATAGAGCCCAATTTATTGAGCGATGACATCATCACTTTTGTGGCTCAGTCTAAACGATTTGTACCTCATTTTCATATTCCATTACAAAGTGGTAGCAATGAAATGCTTTCGCTAATGAAGCGTAGATACCGCAAAGAATTATACATTGATAGAGTAAACCGCATCAAGGAGCTAATGCCGCATTGCTGCATAGGTGTTGATGTGATTGTTGGTCACCCAGGAGAAACGGAAGAACTGTTTCTGGAAACATACAATTTCCTAAATGAGCTAGAAATTAGCTATTTACATGTATTTACTTATTCGGAGAGACCAAATACGACTGCCTTAGAAATCAAACCTGTAGTTCCTAAGAAATCTCGTGCTGAGCGATCTAAGATGCTTCATATTTTGAGTGACAAGAAGAGAAGGTTCTTCAATGAGCAGCAAAATGGATATGAGACAACGGTGCTTTTTGAAGATGACGTACATGACGGCCTCATGCATGGCTGGACAAATAATTACGTGAGAGTAAAAGCAAAATTTGATCCTTTGAGAATTAATGAAACTGTACCAGTATCTATAGGTGAAATAGATGAGCAAATGATTGCTGAAGTAAGCGAAATGCAAATTTTCGAAACACATTAAGTAAAACTAAACCTCAATACTCTCCAAAGCTTCTAACTTCGCATTGGAGTTGCAAGATTACCGTCTTGTTGTAGGGAATGGCATAATATCTTTGTATTTCGATCTGAGACTTGTAAAAAGTCAACTCCCCGATTTTCTAAATCACAGATTTAATTGATAAAACTAGGTTTGGTATGTAAATGAGTAGCACACATTTTTGCCAAGGCCAATCCGTGTGAATACTCTAAGGCACAAAAAAAGCCACCCTAAGGCAGCTTTTCTTTATTAAATATTTCATTCAAATTTACTCCGCATGTAACCAAGCTTTCTTGGCTAGAAGCGTTTCTTCATCTTCTACTCTTTCTGGATCTGGCAAACAACAGTCTACCGGACATACCGCCGCACATTGTGGCTCTTCATGGAAGCCCATGCATTCAGTACACTTGTCACTTACGATGTAGTAGAACTCATCAGAAATGGGTTCTTGCTCATCTTTTCCATCTATCACTGTACCATCACCAAAATCAACTTCTGTTAAAGCTGTTCCACCTGCCCAAGTCCAATTGATTCCACCTTCGTAGATTGCTGTATTGGGACACTCCGGCTCACATGCTCCGCAGTTGATACATTCGTCTGTTATATAAATTGCCATACGATTTTTCTTGTCTTTAATTCGAACTTAAAACAAATATACAACCACAAAGTTTTAACTACTTAGTATTTTTGCACCTCGGTAGTGAATAGGTAAAAAAAGTATCAATAAAATGCAAATTGCGAGCAAAATATTAACATTCAACAAGCTTGGTTCCTTCATTTTGGACAAAAAAAATGATGATGAACTCCAAAACTGGTTTGCACAAGCTCGAAATATCAACGGATGGTTCACCGAAGATAACTGTAGACTCTCCATAAATTCAATTGCAAATCAATTTCTGCAAAAAGATAAACTTGAGGAATTCGTTGCCAAATACGAGATTCAAGATGTAGAGAATCCCAAAAAAGTTGGGGTAATAGCTGCTGGAAATATTCCATTTGTTGGTTTTCATGACCTTCTGTGTATCGTCCTTAGTGGACACATTGCATTGGTAAAACTAAGCAGAGATGACACTCCATTAATGTTAAATATTATCCATAAACTATATGAACTGGATGATACTTTCAAGCAATATATTATAATCGCAGACAGGCTAAATGAAGCAGATGCTTTTATCGCCACCGGTAGCGATAACTCATCAAGGTACTTTGAGTATTATTTCAAAAACAAGCCTAGCATAATTCGTAAAAACAGGACTTCAATAGCTGTTTTGAATGGTAATGAAAGTGGGTTGGATCTTAGGAATTTAGGAAATGACATTTTTAGGTATTTCGGCCTTGGTTGTCGTAATATCTCTAAAGTTTTTGTCCCAAAAGGCTATACTTTCGACTTCCTATACGAAAATATAGCGTACTGGAATACCATTCAGCTTCATCACAAATACAATAACAATTACGACTACAACAAGTCTATTTATCTTGTGAATCGCGTAGAGCACCTAGACAATGGTTTTTTACTCTTAAAACAAGATGAAGGATTAGTAAGTCCGCTGAGCGTTCTGTTTTTTGAATATTACGATAGTCTTGAACAGATTAGCAATACGATAAGTAAGCAAAAAGACAAACTCCAGTGCATTGTCTCAAATGAGAATTTCGGTGCTAACTCTCTAGGCTTTGGTGAAAGTCAACATCCTTCCATGTTTGATTATGCAGATGGTGTGGATACCATGGCGTTTTTGAAAGGATTGTAAGCTAGTTTTTGAGTTTTCGCAAAAAGAATTCTAGCTTTATTATCTTTTTATAATTCCAATGTCCCAAATCAGACCAAGGTTCAAAGTCATAACGCAGATTCCAGCAAGCGAAATTGTAAGCAAGCTTAAACAAGCTTTGAATGACCCCGGCAATAAGCTGAAAGGCGAAGCTACAGAGCATTACACGGCACTATACTTGCCGCTTGAAGATAGGCACTATTGGTCTCCAATGCTCAATTTATCACTGGAACAAGACGAAGAAGGAACCATCATAAGAGGACTCTATGGGCCCAGGCCAAACATTTGGACAATGTTTGTTTTCTTTTACTCCACCATTGCTTTTGCAATTATCTTTATTGCTATGTTAGGATTTTCTCAGCTTTCGCTAGGAAACTCTGCTCCTTTACTTTGGCTTATCCCTGTTCTATTGATTATTTTCTCTACGCTCTATGTAGTTGCCTATTTCGGTAAAAAAAAGAGTGAAAAACAAATGGATGTGCTACATGATTTTGTAGAAAAAAGCATAGGCTTTGTATTTGAAGAGTAGTATTATCCTAAGGGTCAATGCTAATTTTTCATTTTGCTCTATTTAATCTTTGTCAATGCTTGAAAAGGCACCTTGATTTGACTTATTTTGAATTCAAAAACAGAATTAATAAATGACATACGATCCTCATAATCCTTGGCACAAAGTAAATATTGGCGAAAACGCACCTGATATTGTAAATGGAATAGTTGAAATTCCTCAAAACACTAGGGCTAAATATGAACTAGACAAGGAGTCTGGACTACTTAAAATGGATAGAGTAATTTTCTCATCCATGTATTATCCTGCTAATTATGGTTTCATACCACAAACCTATTGTGACGACAAAGATCCATTAGATATATTGATTTTATCTCAAATCACCCTAGTACCTCTTTGTTTGGTAAGTGCCAAAGTAATAGGTGTAATGAGAATGGTAGATCAAGGCGAACTTGATGACAAGATCATCGCTGTTGCGGAACATGATATGAGTGTGAATCACTATAATGATATTTCGGAGTTACCTCCACATTTTATCAAGGAAATGAAAAACTTCTTTGAAGATTATAAAAAACTGGAAAACAAGACGGTAGAAGTTGAAGAATTTCAAGATGCCTCAGTTGCAAAACAAATTATCCAACAAAGTATTGTAGACTATAAGAAATTGATGGGGAAATAATTCACTCGATACTGATATTGTTTTCAGTAAATATTATCTCAAAAAATATAGTTCTCTGAGCTGCCTTGGCAAAATCGCCGAGGCAGCTTTTTTTTGATCAATTCATAAAATGTATGCGTTTCATTAAAATAATTTGGAAAAATTTTTCTCTCAATTTTTGAAGTAAAAAAACCAAAAATATACTTCCCATCATTATTCACCAAAAGTACCTTTCAAGCTTTAAGAGCTAGTAAATAGCAATTATTACGAAGCAAATTTCACTAAATAAGCAAGAAAATAACTTATCGCCTGAGCACCAAAACATTGATATAATAAAAATAAATATTAAAAAATTAATATTCGAGTGTGGGGTAAATCTATGAAACCTTGTCTCTATATTGTACAATCACATTACCACTTCAAATGATAGCGAAAAGGCCTGGTAAAACTAATCTAACTCGAGATGTATTGGACGTTAATAAAACTGATTCAGAAACTAAACTAATTTCTGATGAATACTTTATTGTAAAGTCTTTCAAAGAGTCTCCTAAGAAAGGTTTTGACTTACTTTTTCGCAAGTATTATACTAATCTATGTAATCACGCAATACGCTTCGTATACTCCAGAGAGGTCGCTGAAGATATTGTAGCTGAAGTCTTCGCAAATATTTGGCAAAATAAGGTTTACGAAAACATCACAACATCTTTTCGCTCCTACTTGTATACGTCGGTAAGGTATAGGGCTTATAGCATTGTAAAGCTTGAAATTACACGTGGATCAAAAACAGAAAACAACGAAAATGATTTTGCTCGCTCCAATAGCTCAGTTGTTTTGCAGCCAGACCAAATAATGCATTTTCATGAGCTTACTAAAAGGTTGGACTTGGCAATTCAGCAGTTACCTCCACAGGCTAGAAAAGCATTTCAACTCAACAGACTTGAAGGCAAAAAATACGCTGAAGTTGCTGAAGAAATGGAAATTACTCTTAGTGCTGTAGAACGATTAATAAGCAGAGCACTAGCACGCATTAGAAAAGAGCTCAATTCGGAGTGGATTTTTAGTATCTCATTGCTAATCAACTTCATCTAAACTTTGTATTCCAAAAATTTAGACTCCTATTACTAAGTACACAACATGAACACAACACTTTCAAAAAAAATAATATTCGATTACTTCGACGGCAAAAACACTACTCTTCAACAAAAAATGATAGAAGATTGGTTAAAAGTTGAAGAAAATCAAGAGCTTTTTTTTCAATACCTTGATGAATGGGAATCCGAACATCCGCAGTACTTTTTTGACTCTGATAAAGGTTCTTTGAAGATTTCGGCAAGAATTAAGAAAAGCGAAGGTGATGACATATCCCTCACGACAGATTCCTCTGAAGTAACACGCAGATTTCACTTTAACTATACATGGCTTGCGGCTGCAGTATTGCTGATTAGCACTTGGTTTGGTATTAAGGAGTTCACAAAAACAGAAAAAGTTTCTTACGTAGAGTTGGTTTCAAATGCCAAAAAGCAAACTGGAGAAATTTATGAGAAAGAAAACCTAGGCCCTGAACCACTCTTTGTGCTACTGCCAGACAATAGCTCGGTGCTTTTGCAACCGGGAAGCAAAATCAGCTATTCGTTACAAAAGTACAACCAATCTAAAAGAGACGTCATATTATCAGGAGAGGCATTCTTTGAAGTTCAAAAAAATCAAGATATCCCATTCTTTGTATTTGCAAATAACCTTATCACCAAAGTGATAGGCACAAGTTTCACCGTTAAAACGAATGACTCTGAAACAGAAGTTATTGTAAAAACTGGTCGTGTATCTGTCATCATGCAAAACGACAAAGACAAGTTTAAGAAGATAGATGGTAATGATCTCAAAGGCTTAGTATTGAGTGCAAATGAGCAAGTGATCATTAATAACAACAGTGAAAAAATAGAGAAGAAGGCTTTTGTTGTTCCTGCAGAACTGTTGCAGCCAATTCAGTCAATTTCATTCGATTTTGATGAAACACCTGCAATCGAAATTTTAGAAGTCCTTAAGAGTGCATATAATATTGACATCACTTATAACAAAGAAAAATTGAGGAATTGTAAACTAACGGCCCACTTATCAGACGAGCCATTAATTGAAAAAATCAAATTAATATGTATTGCCCTAGAAGCTGATTATGAAGAGAATGAGAACAATTTCGTCATACATTCTAATGGCTGTAACTAAACTAAAACAAGTGCGATTTAACATATAAACAGTAAACCCAAATATCATTTTTAACCATTTTTTTAACCATTATAATTTTAGCAACTATGAAAAAAAATCTAACGATTTGTAAGACTACCTGCAGTCTCTTACAAATTACAGTTTCACAGTTAATTCTATTATTATTTTTTGTTGGAGTATCCTACGCCCATAATGGATATGCACAAGAAATTTTAAAAAAGAGAATTAGTGTAAAAGCAGAAGTTCAGCCCATCAAAAAAGTTTTGAGCGGGATCGAGAAATCAGCGGATATCAGATTCGTATACAACTCTACAATAATCAATTCGACCAAAACGGTAAGTATTGACATGGAAAATTCAACTTTGGGCGACGTATTGCTAAAGTTACTTTCTCCACTTCATTTAGAATACCAAGTGCTGGGCAAGCAAATTGTTATTAAGAAGATTGACAGCAAAGTTGGATCTGCTGAAGTTCAAGAAAGAATAGAACTTCCGGTGATTTTGGAAAAGTCAATAAGAGGTAACGTTAAAGACGACAACGGTGAAGCCATTGTGGGTGCAAGTATTGTTATCAAAGGCACTACAAAAGGCACAACCACAAATGTAGACGGAGGCTTTACATTAAATGTACCAGATGAAAACAGCTTACTTATTATTAGCTTCGTGGGTTACGAAAGTCAAGAAATAAGAGTTGGCAATAGAACTGTTTTTGATATTGTTCTTAATGCTGACCAAAAGCTACTTGATGAAATCGTAGTGGTTGGTTATGGAGAACAGAAAAAAAGTGACTTAACAGGAGCTTTGTCTTCAATTCAATCTAAAGACATTGTAAGAGCAAACCCTACTTTGGCTGCAAAAGCACTTCAGGGTCAGGTTGCAGGAGCTACAATTACAAAGTCGGACAACAGACCAGGTAGCCCATATAACATTACAATTAGGGGTGAAAACACAATCAATAACTCAACTGCTCCATTGGTAGTAATTGACGGATTGATGGGTGGCGACATGAATAACTTGAATCCAAATGATATTCAATCTATGGATGTTTTAAAGGATGCCTCTTCAACAGCAATTTATGGTGCAAGAGGAGCAAACGGAGTTATCATTATCACCACTAAAAGAGGAATTTCAGGTAAGCCTAGAGTTAGTTATGATGCATACCTTGGTGTAAAAACACCTGCTCATGTACCAGAACTACTTAACAGTGAGCAATTTTATAAAAACGGTCACACTGATAGAATCGCACAAGGTGCAACTCCTATTACATTCACTTCCCAAGAAATGGCGAATATTGAGAATGGCGTAACTGCTGATTGGGTTGATATTGTCACAAAACCTGCGACACAAACAAATCATAATTTGAGTGTATCTGGTGGTACTGATAAAACAACTTATCGCTTTTCGGGTGGATACCTACTCGAGCAAGGAAGTGTTATCAACACAGACTACAAGAGATATAACTTAAATACTGTTTTAAATAGCAATTTGGGAAATCACTTTAAAGTCGGCTTTACCTCTTACTTGACTTATTCTGAACAAGATCTAGGTTCTAGAGAATCCCTAAGAGGTGCTTATAGAGCAAGACCTACTGGTACACCTTATTATGATGACTTGATAAACCCAAGTGAAAACCAAGACATTGAATTTAACGGTTTAGCTATTTGGATGGGTATCAATGACAAGCAAGTTCCTAACCCTTTGAGTGACATTAATCCTGATGTCTCAAAATTTCAAACTACAAGGGCGAACATCATGGGAAATGCATTTGTAGAATACTCTCCATTTAAGGGCCTTAGTTTTCGCTCATCCCTTTCTGCAAATTATGGAACTACTAGAGTTGGTGATTTTAGAGGTACATGGTCAAAGTCACAAACGTCAAAACAGCCAAGGGCACAGTATGACAACAACTTGATTGGTAGTTATACGATAGATAATATCGTGAATTACAATCGTGATATGGGGAAACATAAAATTGCATTCACTGGTTTACAGAGTGCATTTTATCAAAGAGATGAAGCATATACTATAGCTGTAAGTGATTTACCTTATAATTCTGATTGGTATGCCTTAAATACAGGTACACTGACAGGGTTTGGAAGCTCGTTAGTTGAACGTTCTATCTCTTCTTTTATGGGTAGAATTAATTACTCATTTAGCGATAAATATTTACTAACTCTTACAGGTCGTTCCGACGGAGCTTCACAATTGGCTGAAGGCAACAAGTGGGCATTTTTCCCATCAGTAGCTTTTGCTTGGAGGTTGATAGATGAATCTTTTCTACAAAATGCGAAACAACTTTCCAATTTGAAGTTAAGAGTTAGTTATGGAGAGGTTGGAAACTCTGGCGTGAACCCATACAGTACACAAGCTGGTGTTTTAAATACTGGATATGATTTTGACGGAACTCCAGCTTTTGGTTTTGCTCCACAGAATTTAGGAAACAAAGATTTACGTTGGGAGAGAAGTAAAGAGCTTAACTTAGGATTAGACGTTGGTCTTTTTGGCAACAGAATTTCGGGAACAGTAGAGGTGTATGACAGAAAAACCGTTGATTTAATTTTGAATCAAAAAATTCCAACAACTTCAGGTTTTTCTGAAGTAACTTCTAATGTTGGCGAAATTCAAAACAAGGGAGTTGAGATATTGTTAAATACTGTCAATATTGCAAAATCTGATTTCACTTGGAATTCTTCTTTGACTTTCACAAAAAACAATAATAAACTGCTCGCATTATATGGCGACGGTCAAACTATTGATAAAGGAAACAAGCTTTTTGTAGGTTACCCAATCAGGTCAAACTTTGATTATAAATTTGATGGTATCTGGCAAACTGCAGATGCTGACTTAGCAAAAACTTACAAGCAAGTTCCAGGTGCTGTAAGAGTTGTAGATGTTAACAATGATGGTGTCATTTCTTCTACAGAAGGTATTGATGACAGACAGATTTTGGGAACTGAGTTGCCTAACTTTTTGATGGGATTAACAAACAGGTTTAGATACAAAAGCTTTGATATGTCATTCTTCGCTTATTATCGCAACGGAACTGAATACAGAAACAGTACTTTGGCAGGAACATTTGGAGATGTAGGTACAAGATACAATGTATTAGCTTCATTAGATTACTGGAGACCAGACAACCCATCTAACACGTACTTTAGTGTAGTGTCTGCTAACCCATATCGTGGAGCAATCTATTATCAAGATGCAAGCTTTTTGAGAATCTCGGATATTACTTTGGGATATACTTTACCAAAAGCAGCAATGGATAAATTTAAATTATCTACAGCACGCATTTATACTCAAGTTGTTAATCCTTTTGTATTCTCAAAATACACAGGATTTGACCCAGAGTTTAACTCTTCAATTTACAACGACGACGTGCCTTCAATGACTGTCAGTGTTGGTCTTAATTTAAGTTTCTAATTTTTTAAATTCGATACAAAATGAAATCAATCATATTAAAACGATATAATATACTCCTGATTACAAGTTTATTTCTTGTACTGTCAGGCTGTAAGGATAGTTTTTTGGAGGAGGTTCCTAAAACCTCACTGACAACTGATGTTTACTACAAAACTGCAGCAGGTTTCGAAGATTTGGTAAGGTCTACATACCCGTTATTGAGAAACATTCACCAAAGTAGAGGCCTAGTAAATAACGGAACGGATATATTCTCATCTCAAGGTGGCTGGAATCCTTCAGCTGTCAACGGTAAAGTTAACGACCCTAGTGCAGCTGACGTATATGATGCAAGGTTCAATGCAACTTCAGGGGAGGTACAGCAACTATGGCAATTATTGTATGCAGCAATTGCTCGTACTAACACTGTAGTTTCTCGTGCAGAAGGCATTACAACAATGGCTCCTGCTTTAAAAGATGTTAGAGTTTCTGAAGCTAAATTCTTGAGAGCTTTATGCTTCTTTTATGCTGTGCAAAACTGGGGCGATATTCCAATGCCACTTAAAGAAGTAACTACACCAAGTAAAGACTTCCCTCGTGTACCAGCAGCAGATGTTTACAAGCAAATCATAGCTGACTTATTGGAATGTGAATCAAAACTTCCTGCGGTTGCATCTAACTACGGTCGTGCGACCAAAGGTGCTGCTCAGTTTTTACTTTCAAAAGTGTACTTAACTAGAGGTTGGAATTATAATAACTCACTTGGTGGATCAAGTGCTGATTTTGATGCGGCTTTACAATATGCCGACAAAATTATTGACGCTTATCCTTTAGCAACAAACTATAAAGATTTGTTTCCAAAGAGGTCAGATAATCCTTTGACACAATACACTGGTGCTCAGAACGATAAAAATGCAGAAATTATATTCTCAGTACAGTACAACTCAGATGTATTGACAAATAAAACAGACGCAGCTTTTACTCAAGACCCAGCTGGAGGAAATGATTTACACTCAAGATTTGGCCCTAGTGGTGAAGGTTTTATTGGTAGCAAAGGAAGAACATCAGATTATAATCGTAGCCTTAATGTACACAAAGTTAATACGGCAACTTACAGGTTTTTTGATCCTACCAACGATACGCGTTATGCACATAATTTTGTGAGTGTAGGATATGCCCTTTCTCCAGTGACGGACTACAAAGCACTACCATTATCAGATGTCAACGTAAAGGTTTCGTTTGCAGCTGGTGATACAGTATTGTATTGCAGACCATGGAATAACCCAGCGACATCAATAGCCGAAAGAGGAGTTGATTTAGGTGGAACAAAAAAATATGCAGTTGTAAATACTGATGAATTCGGCGGTGGATATCCAATAGATAATTCAGGATTAAATATTCAAGCTCCATTGATGTGGAAGTTTTGGCAGCCAGGTATCCCTTACGGAGATGCATATGGAACTTTCAACGAAAGTCTTTTCCGTGCTGCTGAAGCATATTTAATTGCAGCAGAGGCTATTGTAAAAGGAGCCAAAAATGGTAAACTTGGTGGTGCTGAAAACTATTATAACAAAGTACTTGATAGAGCACTAGGGGCAAAAAAAGGAACAGATCCTCTTTGTGCTGCTGCACCAGAAAATCAAAAATCACTTGATGCTACTTCGTACAGAGCAACGGCCGCAAACATTAGCATAGACTTAATCTTAGATGAAAGAGCTAGAGAATTAATGGGTGAGTATGGTCGTTGGTTTGATTTGAAAAGAACTGGCAAACTTGTAGAGAGAGTTAAAAAATACAATCCTTGGAAAGTAGGTCAAGCTATCTCTGATAAGCATTATTTGAGACCAATTCCACAAAGTGAAATTGATTTGTCTTTCCCAGCAATGACTCAGAATAAAGACTATTAGTAGGTAGAAAAATGATAGATTAGTTAAATTATAAAGAGAGGGGAAAATATTTTTCTTCTCTCTTTTTTTTCATACTAATGCAATTACTACTCTTTAGATTTGAATATCCAGCTTTGAAAAAGTAAATTCCTTTTTCTGAATAAATAGTGTTGTTAACCCATCAGAGGCCAATGGCACTGAAGTTTAGAATTTGATCAATTAACCCTTGATCACATACATCATTTATAAAAATTCAACCATGAAAAGAAGAGAATTCGTTGCCATTGGAGCAACTTCACTATGCTCAATCCCAATGCTTGGGTTTACAAGTTTTAAATCAACCATTGAAGAAAAACCCGCTTGGCTAGTAGAATGGATTAAGATCCATGACAAGCAGCTACCCAATTTCAAACAATATAAAGTTATAGACCCCAAACATAAATATGTGGGCGGTTACATGGACTCTTTAGAAATCCCTAACCCACACTCCACAAGTGGTTTTATCGCAAAGGCTTGTATGTTAATGTCGTGCCCAGAATCTGCTTTTTATAAATCCAAAAGCATACTAAAAGAAGTAGATGACGCTGCAAAAGCTATGCTCCAGTTTCAGCATAGGGATGGAACAATTGATTTATTGTCAACTAACTTTCATTCCACTCCCGATACAGCGTTTGTTCTCGAAAATATAGTACCTGCTTACAAGTTTTTAAAGCAAACAAATATTACCGGGTCAAAAAACAGCCTCGACCTATTACAACGATTCTTGAAAAGTGCAGGTGAAGGACTTATCGTCGGCGGAATTCACACTCCAAATCATCGATGGGTAGTTTCTGCGGCATTAACAAAGCTGAATGAGCTTTTTCCTGATCAACGTTATATTGACAGAATTAATCAATGGCTTGCAGAGCATATCGACCTTGACCCTGATGGGCAATACACTGAGAAAAGTACAAATACATACTCACCTGTGGTAAACCGCTCCTTAATTATTATGGCAAAAGGTCTTAATATGCCTGAGCTAATAGAACCCGTCCTGAAAAACCTTGAAATGACTTTGTACTACGTTCACCCTAATGGCGAAGTGGTTACTGAGGCGTCCAACAGACAAGACAAAGGAACGGTAAATAATATGTCGAGATACTATTACAGCTATCGTTTCATGGCTTTGCAAAAAAACAATGGTGAAATGGCTGCGATGGCTCGCCAAATTGAAAAAACAAGCACTAAGGAGCAATTGGCAGGTTTTCTTGATTACTTTTTAGAAGATCCTTCACTATGGAAAGAACTGCCAGCTGATAAACCTCTTCCTGTAAATTACGCCAAAGCTTTCCCTTACTCCGGTGTGGTTCGTATCCGACGAAACAACTGGGATTCTACCATTTTGTCAAACAATACAAGTTGGCTTACATTTCACAAAGGAAATGCGGCATTGCAAGCCATTCGTGTAGCTTCTTCCTTTTTTGGGAAAGGTCAATTTCAGTCCCAAGATATAAAGCAAGAAGGAGATTCTTGGGTATTGAGAAGTAAACTCGAAGGACCATACTTTCAACCACATTCCAAAGAGAACATTTCACCAGATGGAGATTTAGACAAAATGCCTAAAAGTTTACGTAAGAAGAGTGAAATACAAGAGCTTGTAACAACCGTAAAAGTGAAAGAAGCCAATAATTGCCTAGAAGTTGAAATCAACATGAGCGGAACCGACGGTGTACCTGTTACACTTGAGTTAATCTTTAGAGCTGGTGGAACATTTTCAGGTGTTACCAAGTCAGCAAGTAAGGAAAACTCTTACCTATTTTCAGATCAAAAAGGTTCATATTCCGTTGGAGATGATTACATAAGCTTTGGGCCAGGTGTGGTAGAGCACAAAAACATTGAGCTAAGAGGCTCACTACCTGCAATGGACGCCCCTACTGTATATATGACCAGTTTTACGCCATTTATACACACGATCAAACTTTCGTAAAACCCCAATATTTACCTAACCAACTTATTGAAAACTAATATATTTAATGGCTAAGAAAAAAACATACATAGTAGGACTTATTTCTATTTTAATACTTTCTATTTTCTCAATAGGATTTAAGTTTATTCATACCGATGAACCAGAAATCTCACTCGAAAACTATCACATCGAAGAGGGTTTTGAATTAAGTGTTATTGCGGCTGAACCTTTACTAATTGCTCCCGTGAGCATGGACTTTGACAACAAGGGTCGCATGTGGGTAGTGGAAATGAGAGGTTATATGCCCAACCTTGAAGGAATTGGCGAAGACGTGCCAAATGGCAGAATCTCTATTCTAGAAGATCGCGATAATGATGGCAGAATTGATCACTCCAAAACATTTTTAGATGGGCTAGTTTTACCAAGAGGCTTAGCTCATGTATATGGAGGCTTGCTATATGTAGATGGTCCCAAGCTTTGGTTTGTAGAAATTAAAAATGACAAACCTGGCAAAAAAACACTGGTTGATCCTATCTATGCCGAAGGTGGGAATGTAGAACACTCTTCCAACGCTCTCATGATGAACATTGATAATTGGATTTACAATGCCAAGCATAATTTTCGATATCAACTTAAAAATGGTAAATGGCTAAAGGAACCTACTACTTTTAGAGGGCAATGGGGAATGACAAAAGACGATTTTGGTCGCATATACTACAACAACAATAGCAATCAATTACAAGGAGATTTTGTACTTCCTAACAAGGTTATAAGAAACAAGTACTTTAAACCATCTATTGCTGAAGGGCAAAAATTAATAAACAACAGGGTTTATCCAATTCACCAAACTTCGGTTAATCGTGGTTATCAGAAAGGTGTTTTGGATGAAAGAGGGTATCTTGTAAATGTTACTGCGTCTTGTGGACCACTCATTTATAGAGGAGCTGCGTTTCCTAAAGCCTACAATCAAAATGCGTTTGTTTGTGTACCCGAAGCCAATTTAATTAAGCGAAATACTTTAGACTTCAGTAATGTACAAACCGTCGCAAATCATGCAATTGAAGGAAAAGAGTTTATCACCTCCTCTGATGAAGGCTTTCGCCCTGTAAACCTCTTTAATGGCCCAGATGGTGCAATGTATATCGTGGACATGCATAGAGGCATTATTCAGCACAAAGCATATATTTCACAGTATCTTGTTGGGCAACTTTCATCCAAAAAACTGGACACATTACAGAATGCAGGGCGAATTTTGAAAGTAGTAAATAAAGCAACAAAACTCAATGCTATTCCAGAAATCGCAAATGCCAGCAATAAAGAACTTACGGCTCTTTTGAGTCATCCTAATGGCTGGGTTCGGGATAGAGTTCAGCAGGTTTTAATTCAGAAAAAAGACAAATCAATAATCAAGGATTTGGTTGCATTGACTAAGATCAGCAATGGATCTTCCACTGCAATTCATGCACTTTATGTTTTAGATGGTTTAAATGCCCTGAGCTGGGAAGTCTTAACTGATGTAATAAACAAATCTCAACAATCGGAAACTGTTGCACATGCTTTGGGACTTCTTGAACATTTTGCTTCAGCCAAAAAACGAGAGGAAATGAAAGACATCTCTACTCAATTGTTAAGGCAAAACAATGAAACCATTGATCTTTATCTTGCCTTGGGATTGAACTCTTGGCTCAATTATGATGACGGAAGCCTGTTAGCTATTCTTTCCGAAATAGAGAAAAAGTACGCCGACCTTCCAGTTTATCAAGAAGCTATTGCAAGTAGCCTTGGCGAGAAAGAAGAAAGTTACCTCAGTTCTCAAAACCCTACTGTTTTGCTTAAAAACAACTTGACTTTAGCGGTTAACAATAGGAAAGAAAACGAGATGAATTCCATTTATGTAAAAGAGGTAAAAGAACTGGACAACCGAACCAAAGGTTTACAGCTATTTCGCTCAATATGTGCTACTTGTCATGGTGCAGATGGAAAAGGAATTCAAGATTTAGCACCTCCACTTAAGGGATCTGAGTATATCGATGGTTCCATGAAAAGGCTCGCTGCAATCATTCTACATGGAGTAAGTGGACCTATAACCGTAAACGGCAAATTGTACGAGCTCACTGCAGAAATGCCAGCACTTGTCAATAACAGTGATATCAGCGACCAAGATATTGTAAATATTATTCGCTATACCCAAAACGCATTTGCCAAGAGTGGTAAAGGGATTTCTACTGATGATGTAAAAAAACAACGCCTAAACAAGCCTCCAGGAAGTGGTATTTATGATGAAAAACTTCTTCTTGAGACTGATTTTGAAAAGTAAAATAGAGGTAAATATCTCCGAATTTTTAAACTTTAATAAGATGCTGAAATACACTTTGCTACTTGGGCTTGTCTTGCTTAATATTTTGGGTTTAAAAGCTCAGAATGATGAGGATATATATGTCCAAAAATACACTTACCAAACGCTCTCTCCTTATCAAAAACACCTTTTTGATGTTTTCCTTGCCGATGAAATTCCGGCAGGTTTAAAAGTGGAAGAAGTTTTGACTGATCGTACAAGCCTACGAAGTAAAACTCGCTTGGCAGAAGCCCTGTTATTTAGAAATGCAACGGGAGATAACGAAAAGGCAGTTGTTATCTTGAAATGGATACTAAAAAACCAATATCAAGACCCTAGTACTAGAAACTATGGTATTTGGAAAACCTCCATTGTAAGTGACAAATTTGACCAAAACTGGAGAGAATTTATTGGTTGCGACTTGATTATCATTCGAGAAAAATTCAGAAAACAGCTACCCCAAAACATCATAAAAGACCTTGAGACAGGTATTATTCATGCTGCAAAAGGGGCGTTAATTAGAGATGCTACCCCGGACTACACCAATATTTCAATCATGAGTGCTTTTTTGATGGAATACGTAGGTACAGAGTTTGGATTAAATGATGTCAAAAATGCTGGATTGAAAAAGGCTCATGACATATATAACCTCTATCAATCTCACAAAACTTTTAGCGAATACAACTCACCCACGTACTATGGCGTTACGCTCATAGGGCTTGCTTTATGGCGTGAAATGGCGTTTTCAAAAGAAATTCGAGAAATGGGCAAAACACTTGAAAAAGAATTTTGGCATGAGATAACCACATTTTATAATCCATATTTGAAAAACATGCCTGGCCCTTATATCAGAGGTTATGGCATGGATATGAATAAGTATTACGCAATTACTGGTGCATGGATTGCTCTTGCTGTGGACGACGAAAAACTGGCTCCACAACCTCCCAAAATAGGGCCTAAATATGGCGAAATGAGTAACCTCGCTCCTATTCTTAATTTGGGTTTATCCATTCCAAAGACAGACTTAGCAAGACTTAAGTCTTTTTCAACACCAGAATTTATCACTCGTAATGTCCCGAATAAGTACTTAGGAGATAGCCTTAAGAAGGTAACTGCAATGATAAATAAAGACTGGATGATGGGCGGCCTGTGGGGTAACAAGAAAGTTTGGAATCAAATAAAAACCGGCACCATACATTGGCAAACTCCTGAGGGAGATATTGCTTGGTTTATGACATTGGGAGACGGAAAAACCAACGTAAAAGTATCAGAAACTAGTATGGGAATTTATGCCAACGATAGCCAAGCAACCAGTTTTGAGGTATATATTTACGCCCCTGGCTCCAGTATTGACACATTTACTAGTAATGAATGGGTCTTATCTGGAATGACCTTGAACATCAATACTTCTTTAAAAGTACTCAGGACAGAGCAAATTAGACCCAAAGATTTAGACAAGCAATTGGCCGTCTCTGATGAGAAAATTTCAGTTATGAGAGTGGTATATGAAATTCCATCCAATACCAACGCGAATAAACCTTTACTAGAAATTCTCCCGAAGAAAACTGTTAGATAAGCTACTGACATTTCACTTAAAAAAAATGGTAGAGCTATTCATTTACTGATTCCTATGTGCCAGCAAAATGGGTGGTTCTCCATTGAATGGGTTCGTGAAATTTCCAATGGTTTTGGCACCTAGCGTACTTGCTCGCATCACACTACGGTCACCAAACTTCTTACGAATCTTGTCCATGCCTTCGTAGAGTTGTGCGGTTTGCCGTACATTGTCAAAAAGGCTCATTTGGTAGCAACCATCTACTAAGCTGCTGCACTTTACACCAACCAGTCGTACGAGTAACCTCCGAGTAAAAAGACTCTCAAAAAGCTCCATAACAGTAGGTATAATCACATGATCAGCAGACGTATAGGCTATTTTGACTTGTTTGGAATAGGTATTAAAATCCGAATAACGAATCTTTACCGATACGCATGACGCAAGCTTTCCTCCTTCTCGTAACCAATAGGCAAGATTCTCCGCCATAGCGGCAATGGTGGTTCGTAACTTCATCATATCTGTGGTATCTTTTCCAAAAGTCCGCTCGCTTGAGATCGACTTTCGCTCGTGGTATTCTATCACCTGACTATTGTCAATTGCATTGGCTTTTTGCCAAATCATTAAGCCATTTTTGCCTAGCACATTTTGCATCATTTCGGCAGGCATTTCTTGGATCGTGTGAACCCTTTTTATGCCTAGGTTACAAAGAGTCTGGAAAGTTTTGTCCCCTATCATTGGTATTTTTTTGATGGAAAGTGGAGCCAGAAAAGGCTTCTCTGTACCAAAATCTATCTTGAGCTGATTGTTGGGCTTGGCTTCCCCTGTGGCAACCTTCGCCACTGTTTTACTACTCGACAAGCCAAAAGAGATAGGCAAACCAGTCTCTCGCATGATAGTTTGCCGTAACTCAGAGGCATATTGATAACAGCCAAAATGCTTGTCCATTCCCGTCATGTCAGCATAAAACTCGTCTATGCTAGCTTTTTCAAGAATGGGCATTTGCTCTTTCATTATTTCGGTTACCAGCTTTGAGTGCTTGGTGTATACTCCCGAGTTACCTCTGATCACGGTAGCACCTGGACATAGCATTCTTGCCATTTTCATAGACATCCCTGAGCTTATCCCATATTTTCTCGCTTCGTAGCTGCAAGAGGCAACTACTCCTCTATCTCCCGTACCACCAATAAGTATGGGTTTATCATTTAAGCTACTGTCTATCAATCGCTCCACCGACACAAAGAATGTGTCTAGGTCCATGTGTAATATAGTCCTGCTCACTGTAATTATTTAAGTATAGATCACTCCTACATGCGTAGGTATGCAGGCAAATCTCGGCAAGAAGAATCCATGCTCAAAATATTAGCGTTGAATGCTAAATTAGATTGCATCCATAATTTAAAGCTTGCTCTTTCTCAGTTATTTTTCGCCACAAAGCCTTAAAGACACAAAGTTTTATATCTATTCACCAGCAGCACCTGCCCACCGAAAAAAACTTCAAACTCCCCTCTTCCTACTTCCAAAAACTTCCACTGCCAACTGAAAAACTCCCTTCTCCCATTATTTCTCGCCACAAAGCCTCAAAGACACAAAGTTTTATATCTATTCACTTGCAGCACCTGCCCTCCGAAAAAAACTTCCAACTCCCTTCTTCCCACTTCCAAAAACTTCCACTGCCAACTGAAAACTGAAAAACTCCCTTCTACCATTATTCTTCACCACAAAGCCTTAAAGACACAAAGTTTTATATCTATTCACCTGCAGCACCTGCCCTCCGAAAAAAACTTCCAACTCCCATCTTCTCTCTTCCAAAAACTTCCACTGCCAACTGAAAACTGAAAAACTCCCTTCTCCCATTATTTTTCGCCACAAAGCCTTAAAGACACAAAGTTTTATATCTATTCACCTGCAGCACCTGCCCTCCGAAAAAAAACTTCCAACTCCCTTCTTCCCACATCCAAAAACTTCCACTGCCAACTGAGAACTGAAAAACTCCCTTCTCCCATTATTTTTCGCCACAAAGCCTCAAAGACACAAAGTTTTATATCTATTCACCTGCAGCACCTGCCCTCCGAAAAAAACTTCCAACTCCCTTCTTCCCACTTCCAAAAACTTCCACTGCCAACTGAGAACTGAAAAATTCCCTTCTCCCCACTTCCCTCTTCTCACTTCCCTCTTCCCTCTTCCCTCTTCCCTCTTCCCTCTTCCCTCTTCTCACTTCCCAAAAACACCCCCTTCACAATCTCAGCACCTTTAAGCTCCAACAGGTCCGTTCTTTCCTACACGCCTTATAATTCCAATAATCATTTCATTCTCGGCAAATCAATCCTATTTTTGTAAAAACAGACTCGTAACACTTTAACAATGGAAAAAAACATAGAATTTCTTTATAAATACCTCAATAATGCCTCGCCTACAGGCTTTGAGACTCCTGGCCAAAAAATTTGGTTGGATTACATCACCCCTTTTGTAGACGAAACCATCACTGACGTATACGGTACTGCAGTGGGCGTAATAAATCCTGGACAAAATTACAAAGTTGTTATAGAAGCACATAGCGACGAAATCTCGTGGTATGTCAATTACATTACCGACAGTGGTTATATTTATGTACGAAGAAATGGTGGTAGCGACCATCAGATCGCACCATCTATGCGAGTAAATCTCCATACCCGCAAAAAAGGAATAGTTCAAGGTGTTTTCGGTTGGCCTGCAATACATGTGAGGGAAGCAGGTAAAGAAGAAGCTCCAACTATGAAAAATATTTTTATTGACGTGGGTGCTGCAACTAAGGCCGAAGTGCTAGAAATGGGCATTACTGTAGGTACTGTTATCACTTTTCAAGATGGACTTACAGAGCTAAACAATAAATACTATACAGGACGAGCCCTTGATAATAGAATGGGCGGTTTCATCATTGCAGAAGTAGCTCGTAGGCTAAAAGAAAACAAGAAGAAACCTCCATTTACGCTTTACATAGTTAATGCCGTACAAGAAGAAATTGGACTGCGTGGAGCTGAAATGATCTCAAGAAGGCTAAAGCCAGATGTAGCTATATGTTGTGATGTAACACACGATACACAATCTCCAATGTATGACAAGAAAGTAAGTGGCGATATCGCTTGCGGTAAAGGACCAGCACTTACTTATGGCCCAGCAGTACAAAACAACCTGCTGCACCTCATCATTGATACAGCAGACGATAAGAAAATACCTTATCAATTATCCTCAGCAAGTAGATCGACTGGTACAGATACCGATGCATTTGCATACTCTGCAGAGGGTGTAGCATCAGCACTAATTTCCTTACCACAGAAATACATGCACACAACTGTGGAAACATGTCACAAAGACGATATTCAATCTTGTATAGATCTTTATTACGAGGTAATTCTAGCATTGAAATCAGGTCAGAGCTTTTCTTATTTTGATTAAATAAAGAAGCTCTTAAAAAGAAAAATCCCTTCTCTCGATTGAAAGAAGGGATTTTTTTGTTCAAGTTTTGAATGCTTAATTCCAGCCTGGGTTTTGTCCAATAGCTGGGTTTTGAGCTAAAGGATTTAATGGAATTGGCCATAAGTAGTGCTTACTTTCGTCAAATACAGGTACCTCGTAATCTGTTCCTGCGTATGGCTCTAAGTACTCCTTACCATTTGTAGGGTCTTTGTAAAGTTTCACATTGAATCCTGCATAACGTGCCTTTTGAGATGCATCCATTGCTAAACCAAGAGATTTTTTAACTAATTTTTTCCCTTGCTTCCATCTTCTAAGGTCGTCATATCTGAAACCCTCATTAAATAGCTCAATTCTACGCTCTCTACGAATCTCAGCAATGATAGGAGAAACTCCGTCAGCTGCATATCTTGGATCAACAGGTACTTTATCCAGCATTAATGCAGGCATTGCAACTCTAGCTCTCAACTTATTGATAGAGATATCAAGATCAGCCTGAGTAATTTTGCCAAGTTCTGCTTGTGCTTCAGCATAAATCAATAATGCTTCTGCAAAACGTAAAATGATAGCAGGAGACTCAGCAGTGTTAAAAGCCTTACCGATCATATCATCAGCATTGTAATTCTTTATGATATGATAGCCAGTATTTGACCTTAAGCCACCATTCATACCATTCAATCTTGGGTAATCTCTACCATCTGCATTATAATACTTGTAGAAAGCCGCTTGCTTAGGCTCAAGTACACTTTGATGCATCCTGGGATCTCTATTCTCAAAAGTACTCTCAATAGTATCATCGCCTTTATACAATGGAGATAAGGTAATAGGTAATCCATCAGTACATAGGTAATCTTCTACAAAATCTCTAGTAGCACCACCATTGTACTGAAAGTAACTCTGTACATGGTTAGTAAATACACCAAGCTTATACTTTCTCCAATACATCACTTCTGGATTTCCTGTTACATCCAAAATTCTTAAATAAGAATTATAATCCGATGATGGTTTTCCAGTGTTATATAATTTATACGGCCCGTTGTCCATCAATTCTTTAGAAGCGGCAGCCGCCTCTTGTAACCATTTCTCTGGATTGCTTCCACCATGGTATTTTCTCCAAGTTCCTTCAAATAAACAAACTCTTGCTTTTACCAATAAAGCTGCCCACCTGTTCAATCTTCCTGGAGCACCACCATCACCCCAGTTAGCTGGAAGATTAGCTGCTGCAAATGTTAAATCAGCCAAAACTTTCTCCATTGCTTCTTCACGTGGCATTCTTGCTGCAAATAACTCCTCTGATTCAGTGTTCAATTCTTTCTCAATATAGGGTACATCACCATATTTGCTCACTTTGTCAGCATAAAACCAACCTCTGAACAACCTTGCTTCACCTATGTACTTGTTACGAACCGCCTCAGTTACTTTAGCTTTTCCGTAATTTGCCATACCTACATTGATCGCTCTTACAAAGTTCCAGCCTTTATATCCAAATAAGTCTGGGTTTACAGGCACATTATGCTTCCCAGCTCTCATTTGCATAAAGAAATTATGACGAGCTTGGTTACCAGTAGCATTGTCAGACAATTCATCAAGATACCACATACTTGCAAAATTGCTATTAAATCCGTCATAATGCCCCATTAAAATAGGCACATTGTCATCATTACGAGCCAAATTATATATACTGTTATTATATACAGCCAAGTCGTTTTCAGAATTCCAGAAAGTCTCATTGGTAATTTGATCCAACGGAATTCGCTGCAAATATTCATCGTTACAGCTCACCATAAAGGTCACCATAAAGAGAAGTACTAATTTTATTTTTATATATCTCATCTTATTAAATCGATTTTAAGTTTTTACAAAGAAATGCTTAATCCAACTGTGAAAATACGTTGCATTGGATACTCGATCGCTCCCGTTGCAATGGTCTCTGGATCTAATGGCTTACGTATTTTAGTATACTCCCATAAGTTCATTCCACTAGTGAAGATCTGAACATTCTCCAAGCCAGCTTTGCTTACAAGTGCTTGTGGCATATCATATGAGAACATTACGTTTTTCAGTCTGATGTAACCTGCATTTTGTAAATACCTAGATTGAACCTGTAAGTTTTTCTTATCATTAGAAGAAATATGAGGTGCAGGAAAATACGCATCTCTGTTAGTCTCACTCCAAGTATCAGTAATGTAATACTCCTCTACGTGACCCGCATTGTATGGGAAGAACCAGTTCCAGTTTCCGTCACTTGGCCAGTAGTCTTTGCTACCAATTCCTTGGAAAAAGGCTGTCACTTTAAAGTTCTTGTAGCTCAATCCGCCATTGATACCAAATGAATAACGAGCAGAAGTATTTCCAATTATTGTTCTATCACCTGGATTGTCAAGTGTGTTGCTACCAAAACTAATTATACCATCTCCATTAAGGTCAGCATATTGAACATCACCTGCTCTCCAGTTATTTCCAATTCTAGATTGATCTGGTGCATTGGTTATTTCATCGTTAGTTTGGAAGATACCTACTGTTTGCAATCCCCATATCTCACCTAGTTTTTGTCCTACATGGTATGTACCATTGATAGCTCCTGTTGGATTTTCAAACTTCGTAATCTCTGCTTGCGAATCAGCAATTGCCAATGTCAAGTCATATTTCCAGTTTCTTTTGATCTTATCTCTCCAAGTTACAGATGCTTCCCAACCTGAAGTTCTCAAGTCAGCAGCGTTTTCTTTTGGAGCTGATGTTCCCAAAATATCAGGATAAGATACATTCATTAACATGTCTTTTGTATCACGAGTATACAAGTCAAAAGATACATCCAATCTGCTTTTTAGCATTGTAACGTCTAGACCAAGATTCTTTGAAATTACAGTTTCCCAAGTTAAAGAAGGACTAACTAAGCCAGATGCTGAAACGTAAGGAATAGTAGAATTTTGGAACATGTAAGGAGAAAATCCAGATCCCATAGATGGAATGTATGGGTAGTAAATTTGATTATCACCATTCTTTAAAATTTGATTACCCAACGTACCGTAAGACGCACGCAGTTTCAAATTATCCAACCAGTTTGAAGTTCCTTCCATGAAGTTTTCGCCAGAGATTCTCCATCCTGCTGAAACTGATGGGAAAAATCCGAAACGGCTCTCTTTAGGAAATCTAGAAGATCCGTCATAACGACCATTCAATTCTAACAAATACTTATCATTGTAAATGTAGTTCAATCTATAGAACGCTCCTCTTAAAGCAAACTCCTCTTCTCCACCAGATGTCTCTTGAACACCAGTAGTAGCATTGATATTCGTAATCAATGGTGTGATCAATTGTCTTGCTCTTGCACTTACAACTCTATAGTTTCCAGACTCTTGGTTAAAACCAACCATGGCTTTCACACTATGAGCAACTGGTAAACTTGGGAATGTATATTCTGCATAAGTGTTTAATACTGAATACCTGTTATTGCTACTTGTATTTCTGATCCAGTCATCTCCACTAAATCCGTTTGTAACAGGATTTGGGTCAAGCAAATCCTGAGAAACGATCTCAATTTTACTTTGTACGTCTTTGTACTCTCTGTTGTAAATATTGTAAGAATAGTTACCAATTACAGTAAGTCCTTTTAATGGAGTTAATGTAACTCCCTGAGTCAACCATGTGTCATTATTAGTGAATGTTTCTCTTCCACCATCCAATAGATAAGGGAAGAAGTTAGTACCACCAAAATACTTGCCGATCAATGGCTCATACTTCTCTCTATCTCCAGGAGTAATGTAGTATGGCAGGTCAGGAAACTGAATTGCTTGAATTGGATTCACCCTTGCAAGTGAGTTAATATTCACATCCCAGTTGTAAAAGTGAGGCTTGTCACTATTTTGCTGATTAAAAACAACTTTCTCATTCAATGTCAACCATTTGTTCACTTTGAAATCTGCTTTCATAAGTACGTTATTTCTATTAAACGTCTCATTATTAGCTGGTTTCAAATACCCGTCTTTGCTAAAATGACCGAAAGAAACATAATAGCTAGTGTTAGCGGTTCCTCCAGAAATTGATAGATCATGCTGACTTGTAGGAGCAAAATTCGTCATGATTTGGTTCTGGTAGTCATTGTAGCCGTAGAATTGCAAATTTCCGTCTACAACTCCCCAAGAGTTTTCAAAAGTTGGATTCTCAGAATAACGCTTTGTTGCCGCAACAAACTCATCGTTATATGAAGGAGCTCCATTTGTTCTGATGTTTGCTCCATTTCTTGCAGTAACAAATCTATATGGATCAGTTACTACATCCATGTTAAAGATTGGTTTTGCCAATGAGAATTGAGAATTAAGATTTACTCTTACTTTACCCTCGCTTCCTTTTTTAGTTTCAATCAATACAACACCAAAAGCTGCTCTTGCACCATAAACCGCTGCTGCTGATGCATCTTTCAAAACACTTACACTTTTAATGTCATTTGGATTGATCCTATTCAAATCCATAGGAACTCCATCAACCAAAATAAGTGGAGAACCGCCATTGATTGACTCATAACCACGTATGTTAAATGTGATAGGAGCAGATGGATCTCCATTTCTTACATTCACGTTCAAGTTAGGTATTACTCCTTGAAGTCCTTCTCCAGTTGAAGCAATAGCTCTTTTCTCTAAACGTTCCGCCCCAGCAAGTCCAACAGCACCTGTTAGGTTTACTTTTTTCTGAGTACCGTAACCAACAACAACTACTTCTTCCAAAGTTTTGCTATCAACTGCTAAAAGTACATTGATCGTTGTTTGATTTCCCACCGTTATTTCCTGAGGGTTGTATCCCACAAAAGTGAAAACCAACACAGACTGCCCACTTGGTACATTCAACGAATACCTACCTTGAGCATCACTTGATGTTCCTGTGAAAGTTCCTTTGATCTGCACAGTTGCACCCACTATTTCATCACCAGTATCATCCGTAATGACACCACTTACTTTCCTTGAACCATCCTGAGCAATAGCTGAGGATACTAGGCCAATAAATAATAGAAAAAAACTCAATCGACCACAGCAGTCAATGAGTGAGAGGTAAATTTTCCTCATAGTAATTTAGAATTAAGGTTGAACAATAGAAGTAAATATTTGCACAATCCTAATTAATAGTTTTCTAACATGAATTAGGTTTCCATTTTTTTGGTCAAAAAAATATTACATCACATCAATTTTTGTATTAAAAACATTCATTTCTCTACAAAAAACCAACGGGACTACTAAATTATTCTAAGATAAAATTAGAGAATAAATATACACTAATATTATAAGTAGTTAATAATAAGCGACTTATGCCTAAATGGGAAAAATCCTATTTTTAACTATTCGAAGTTTTAAGCAAAACGAAATTTTATACCTAATTCTAGATACAAAAGTACCTTTTTGCCAAATTTTATAAAATCGAATGAAAACAATACGAAATAAATACACCTTAATACACTTGTCCAATAAAGTATAACTATTCCGATATCAGAAATACAATGAGTAGGCAAAACAATAAGGTTTAAACTAAAATTCACACCCAAGTCTCCCCACAAAACAGAGTAATTTTACCCCCCTTTTAGACTCATTATTACCTAGTAAAATAGCTCACTTTAAATCAAAAAAAATCCCTTCTCTCAAAAACTGAGAGAAGGGATTTAACTTTAACAAATCTTACTATTTATTCCCAACCTGGATTTTGACCAATAGCAGGATTTTGAGCCAAAACATTCAAAGGAATTGGCCATAAATAATGCTTACTTTCGTCAAAAATCGGAGTTTCAAAGTCAGAACCAGCATATGGCTCTAAATACTCCTTACCAGTAGCTGGATCAGTATAAAGTCTGATATTAAATCCAGCATATCGCTCTTTTTGCGATGCATTCATAGGTAATCCAAGTGACTTTTTAGTAAGTTTCTTTCCTTGCTTCCATCTTCTAAGATCGTCGTATCTAAGCCCTTCGTTGAACAATTCAACTCTACGCTCTCTGCGAATCTCAGCTATGATTGGAGAAATACCATCAGCCGTATATCTAGGGTCTACTGGTACATTATCAAGCTGAAGCGGAGGCATTGCAACCCTAGCTCTTAATTTATTGATCGAAATATCTAAATCCGCTTGAGAAATTTTTCCCAATTCCGCCTGAGCTTCTGCATAAATTAATAAAGCTTCTGCAAATCTCAAGATGATTGCTGGAGACTCTGCGGTATTAAATGCCTTACCTATCATATCATCAGCATTGTAAGTTTTGATTACATGATAACCAGTATTTGAGGCTCTTCCTCCCCCCATACCATCCAATCTTGGATAATCTCTTCCATCCGCATTATGGAACTTATAAAACCCTGAATCATCTGGATGTAATACTGTTTGACGCATTCTAGGATCTCTGTTTTCAAACTCATCCTCAATTTTGTCATCTCCTTTATACAAAGGTGACATATTTGCTGGCAGACCATCAGTACAAAGATAATCATCGACAAAATCCTTTGTAGCACCACCATGGTATTGGAAGTAACTTTGAACATGATTGGTAAAAACGCCCAACTTATATTTTCTCCAATACATTACCTCTGGATTACCTGTCACATCCAAAACTCTCATATAAGAATTATAGTCTGATGTTGGGTTCCCTGTTACATGTAAGCTATAAGGTCCGTTGTCAATCAATTCTTTGGTAGCGTCGGCTGCTTCTTGTAGCCACTTTTCTGGGTTAGTTCCACCATGATACTTTCTCCATGTTCCCTCAAATAGACATACACGAGCTTTTACTAACAATGCTGCCCATTTGTTTAGTCTACCAGGAGCACCACCATCACCCCAATCAGCAGGTAGGTTTGCAGCTGCAAAACTTAAATCTGCCAATACTTTTTCCATTGCTTCTTCACGAGGCATTCTCGCAGCAAAAAGCTCTTCAGACTCAGTATTTAGCTCTGTTTCAATGTATGGAACATCACCAAACTTACTTACTTTGTCAGCATAAAACCATCCTCTAAAAAGCCTTGCTTCTCCAATGTACTTATTACGCACAGTCTCTGTTACCTTGGCGTTACCATAGTTTGCCATTCCTACATTAATAGCTCTTACAAAATTCCAACCTTTGTATCCAAAGAATCCAGGATTAGGATCAACGTTATGCTTTCCTGCCCTTAACTGCATATAAAAGGTATGACGCGGGTGACGAGCTGTTGCATTATCAGAAAGCTCATCCAGATGCCACATTGAATATCTATGGCTATCAAAACCGTCATCATGTCCATGAAGAATTGGAACATTATCATCATTACGAGCAAGGTCATATATACTGTTATTGTAAACAGCCAAGTCATTCTCAGTATTCCAAAAAGTCTCATTGGTGATTTGATCCAAAGGGATTCGCTGCAAATATTCATCGTTACAGCTAACCATGAAGGTCGCCATAAACAGGAGTACTAATTTAATTTTTATATATTTCATCTTATTTGATCAATTTTAAAGTTTTACAAAGAAATGCTTAATCCAACAGTGAAAATACGCTGCATTGGATACTCAATTGCTCCAGCTTGAATAGTCTCTGGATCAAGCGGCTTACGCATTTTGGTAAACTCCCACAGGTTCATTCCACTTGTGAAAATTTGAGCATTCTGTAATCCTACTTTACTCACCAAATTTTGTGGCATGTCATAAGAGAACATTACGTTCTTCAATCTGATGTAACCTGCATTTTGCAAGTAACGTGATTGAGTCTGAACATTCTTCTTGTCGTTGGTAGAGATATGTGGTGCAGGGAAATATGCATCTCTATTGGTCTCGCTCCAAGTTTCAGTAATGAAATACTCTTCTACGTGACCTGCATTGAATGGGAAGAACCAAGTCCAGTTACCAGAGGTAGGCCAGTGATCTAAGCTTCCAATTCCTTGGAAGAAAGCAGTAAGCTTAAAATTCTTGTAACTCAATCCACCATTGATACCAAAAGAATAACGTGGAGAAGAATTTCCAATGATAGTTCTATCACCTGGATCATCAATTGTGTTGCTACCATAACTAATAATACCATCACCATTCAAATCTGCATACTGAATATCTCCAGCTCTCCAGTTATTTCCAATTCTTGATTGATCTGGTGCATTGGCAACCTCATCATCTGTCTGGAAGATTCCAACCGTCTCTAATCCCCATATTTCTCCTAGTTTTTGACCAACACGATAGGTTCCGTTAATCGCCCCTGTAGGGTTTTCAAACTTCGTGATTTCAGCTTGAGAATCTGCAATCGCAAGTGTGATGTCATACTTCCAATCTCTTTTGATTTTATCTCTCCAAGTCACAGATGCTTCCCAACCCGCAGTTCTTAAGTCAGCTGCGTTTTCTTTTGGTGCCGCTGTTCCTAAGATATCAGGATAAGATACATTCATCAACATATTTTTTGTATCTCTGGTATATACATCAAAAGATACATCTAACCTGCTCTTTAGCATTGTAAAGTCGAGACCAATATTCTGTGATACCACAGTCTCCCAAGTAAGAGAAGGGCTTACTAAACCAGCTGCTGATACAAAAGGAATCAATGAACTTTGGAACATATATGGTGAAAATCCTGATCCCAGCGAAGGAATGTAAGGATAATATACTTGACTGTTTCCGTTTTGTAATATTTGATTTCCAAGTGTACCGTAAGATGCTCGTAGTTTCAAGTTATCTAACCAATTAGATGTCCCTTCCATGAAATTCTCTCCACTAATTCTCCATCCAGCAGATACTGATGGGAAAAAACCAAATCGACTCTCTTGTGGAAAACGAGATGACCCGTCATATCGACCATTCAATTCTAAAAGATACTTATCCTTGTAAATGTAGTTCAATCTATAAAATGCACCTCTCAAAGCAAATTCTTCCTCTCCACCAGAAACATCTTGAACGCCAGTAGTGGCATTGATGTTGGTTATCAAAGGTGTGATCAGCTGTCTTGCTCTTGCACTTACTGTTCTATAATTACCAGACTCTTGGTTGAAACCAACCATTGCTTTCAAATTATGAGCGACCGGAAGACTTGGAAATGTATATTCTGCAAATGTGTTTAAAACAGAATACCTGTTGTTTCCGCTTGTATTTCTAATCCAATCGTCACCACTAAATCCATTTGTGATGGGACTTGGGTCCGTAAGGTCATTATTTACAATTTCAATCTTGCTTTGAACGTCTTTATATTCTCTGTTAAAGATGTTGTAAGAATAATTACCAATAATCTTAAGCCCTTTCACTGGAGTCAAAGTGACACCTTGAGTCAACCAAGTATCATTATTAGTAAATGTAGTTCTACCACCGTCTAATAAATAAGGAAAGAAGTTCGTTCCTCCAAAATACTTACCAATCAACGGCTCATACTGCTCTCTGTCACCTGGGTTTTGATAATAAGGAAGATCAGGAAACTGTATTGGAGCAATTGGGTTCACTCTCGCAAGAGAATTAATATTTACATCCCAGTTATAAAAGTGAGGTTTGTCTGAGTTTTGCTGATTAAAAACCACTTTTTCATTCAGAGTTAACCATTTGTTGACTTTGAAATCAGCTTTCATAAGAACGTTATTTCTATTGAATTTTTCATTATTCCCAGGCTTTAAATAGCCGTCTTTCGAAAAATGACCAAAAGAAACATAGTAACTCGTGTTTGATGTCCCTCCAGAAATAGAAAGGTCATGCTGACTAGTAGGAGCATAATCTGTCATGATTTGATTTTGATAGTCGTTGTAACCATAAAATCTCAAATCTCCATTAAACACACCCCATGCGTTTTCCATTGTTGGGTTTTCGGACCATCGCTTAGTTCCTGCTACATAATCATCATCATAAGACGGGTTACCATTTGTTCTAATGTTTGCACCATTTCTTGCAGTTACGAACCTATAAGGATCAGTCACTACATCCATGTTGAAGATTGGCTTTGCCAAAGAGAATTGAGTGTTAAGGTTTACTCTTACTTTACCCTCACTTCCTTTCTTAGTTTCAATCAATACAACACCAAAAGCTGCTCTAGCACCATAAACTGCTGCTGCAGATGCATCTTTCAATACACTTACACTTTTAATGTCATTAGGATTGATTCTATTCAAATCCATAGGAACGTTATCAACCAAAATAAGAGGTGACCCTCCATTGATAGACTCGTATCCACGAATGTTAAACGTAATAGGAGCAGATGGATCTCCGTTTCTAACATTAACATTTAAGTTAGGAATTACTCCTTGAAGTCCTTCCCCAGTAGAGGCAATTGACCTCTTTTCTAAACGCTCAGAACCAGCAACTCCAACAGCACCTGTTAGATTAACTTTTTTCTGAGTACCGTAACCAACAACAATCACTTCATCCAAAGTTTTGCTATCAACAACCAATTGTACATTGATAGTAGATTGGTTACCTACTGCTACCTCTTGTGGGTCGTACCCAACAAAAGTAAAGACCAAAACAGACTGGCTATTCGGTACATTTAATGAATACTTTCCTTGAGCATCACTTGATGTTCCTGTGAAAGTTCCCTTAATCTGCACGGTAGCTCCAACGATTTCGTCTCCGGTGTCATCCGTAATTACACCGCTTATTCTTCGAGATCCATCTTGTGCAAAGGACGAAGAAACGAGACCAAATAATAATAGAATAATACTCAATCGGCTACAATTTCCGACGAGATGGAGGTAGAATTTCCTCATAGTTCGTATATAGTTAAAGGTTGAAAAAAAAATAAGTACAGCCTCATTTTAGGAAATTTTAAAACAAAACCAACAATAAATTGGACATTCCCGACAAGAAAGTATCGGTTAAGATCAATTATTTAAGAAATCGAAGATTTAATGTCACAATATTTAAGAACCGTAGCAAAAAATGCTGGAAGGGATTTACAAGACTGGATCAAGTAAAAAGTAGCCATTTAGCAAACCTACAAGAGACTACCAATTACTAAAATGGTGCATACCAATAAATACGTAGTAAATATTAAAACAATGTAGAATCAGGATTTTGCTCCAAATGCCCCCATTAGTCCACAAGAGACTGCATTAATAAATAATCCGAAGGATTCTCTGCCTAGCTCGATATTGAGGGTTTTCATTCCAACCTCGTTGAACAGTACTCCTTCCCATTCAGGCGGAAATTGATTTATTCCCCATAGGATAAATACAAATGAAATAAAGAATAAGGATTGTCGAGAGACTTTCCCTTGCCAACCTCTAAACGCCAAGTAGGCCACGAATAGATAAATAACCATCCATAGAAAGGCATCTGGATCATTGTATTGCACTAGAGCAAATAAGATACTTAGAATTCCAACTGTTAAATGAGTTATTTTGGAGGCCATTTGTGCTATTTTTAATTGCATAAAAATAAGAGCAAATGGTGATAAAAGCTAAGACATATATTTTTTCTAAAATAATGAGGCTTGATGTTTTGTATCAAGTAGAAAAACTCTACTTTTGTGACGGCAAATTACCAGCTCCTGCTGAATCCCCCAGGACCGGAAGGTAGCAAGGGTAGGTGGTTGTAGCGGTGAATTTGCCATTTTTTTTGTCTTCTATACAGATTTTATATATTTCCCCAGACATTAACTAACATCGAAAAATGAAATTTTTTATTGACACTGCAAGTCTATCTGAAATTCAAGAAGCTCAAGACTTAGGAGTACTTGATGGAGTAACTACAAACCCATCCCTTATGGCTAAAGAAGGCATCGGTGGTGAAGAAAACGTAAGAAAGCACTATAAAGCTATTTGTGACATTGTTACTGGAGATGTAAGTGCTGAAGTAATTTCAACCGATTTTGCAGGAATAGTAAGAGAAGGTGAAGAGTTAGTTAAAATTGATCCAAAAATAGTTGTTAAAGTTCCGATGATAAAAGACGGAATTAAGGCTATTAAATACTTCTCAGACAAAGGGATCAAAACAAATTGCACATTGATATTTTCTGCTGGTCAGGCACTTTTAGCTGCTAAAGCAGGAGCAACCTATGTATCTCCCTTTATAGGAAGATTGGATGACATATCAACAGATGGTCTTAACTTAATAGATGACATACGCACAATATATGACAACTATGCTTTCAATACTCAAATATTGGCAGCATCAGTAAGACATCCAATGCATATTTTAAATTGTGCTCAATTAGGTGCTGATGTTATGACAGGTCCGTTATCTGCTATTTTAGCATTGCTAAATCACCCACTTACTGATAGCGGCTTAGCTAAGTTCTTGGCTGATCATGCTAAAGTGAACAAATAATATAGCGTATTTACAAAATACCATTTAGAGGATAATCCAAAGCTGTTATATTTGCCTAGGATTGTCCTCTTTTTTTATGCCAAACACCCTACTTTCCCTTAAAAGCACTTCTGTTTATCAGAAAGATAGCCTCATTCTCAAAAACGTAAATTTTGAAATGGAGGAAGGTGAATTCGTATACCTAATTGGTAAAACAGGTAGTGGAAAGTCTTCATTATTGAAAACTATATATGGTGATTTATGGCTACAAGTAGGTCAAGGTCATTTGGCAGGATACGAACTCCATGCACTTCGAAAAAAGGATCTACCCTATTTAAGGAGAAATATTGGTGTAGTTTTTCAAGATTTCCAATTACTACCAGACAGAAATGTTCAAAAAAACTTGAGCTTCTTTTTAAAAGCAATGGGTTGGAAAGTTCAATCGGAAATTGACGAAAGAATTAACGAAGTACTCCAAAAGGTTTCATTAACAGATGTTTCTGAAAAAATGCCACATCAATTATCGGGAGGAGAACAACAAAGAATTTCTATAGCCAGGGCATTACTCAATCATCCTAAACTTATAATAGCGGATGAACCTACGGGCAATTTGGATCCAGAAATGTCTGTAGAAATACTGAAGCTTTTCAAAAAAATAAATGAAGAGAGTAATACTGCAGTTCTAATGGCAACGCACGATCTTGAATTAGTAGAACGTTACCCCTTGAGAACCATCTTTTGCGAAAGCGGTACTATTAAAGACCTGAGTCAAGACCAATAATCCCAAGTCTGATTTGCCAGTTTTGTGAACTGGCCAGCCCTACTGCATAATTAGAAAACCCTCCACCATCAATCAAAGCTGAGTTTCGGAGCATTCTTTTAGATTTTTCTCCATAAAAGTAAAATAGAGATATTTCCATATAGGACTTTGATCTATTTCGTGGATTCAATTTAAAATCCATTCCTCCTCCAAGTCCATAGTTTCTAGACCAAGATGTAAATCCATCAACCTTATAAGATTCTTCACTAGAAACTTGCTCAAATATTTTTGAACTTTGGAGTTTTGGACCAAACTGAAACTCAACAAAAGGCTTAAACCTCTCTGAATCCTTTATTGGAAGATACCTACTTACAAAATTGAACCAATAGGCTGTATGTCGACTAGAAAAACTACCGCCAACATCACTTGGAACAAAATCTGAACCTAGGCCCTGAAACCCAATTTCACCTCCAACTAAAATAGGAAAGCTATAATCAGTTTTTTTTCTTGGATTAACCAAATAACCAGCTGATAAGCCAAAATTGGCTTTAAAGTCATCCGTTTGTTGTAAATATGTTTTGTAAGAACCACTTGGAATCCCAGCATTTCCTATAAAATAAAATGCTTGACGTTCCTGTGATTTGGCTGTAAAGCCAATTAGCATCAATACTATTGAAATTCGAATTATCATTTTGCCTTTAAGTATACGAATGGAATGATCATTTCTTCCATTGAAACACCTCCATGCTGGAAAGTATCTTTATAATGATTAACGTAATAATTGTAATTGTTTGGATAGGCGAAGAAGTAGTCTTCAGTTGTAAAGAAGTAACTGGTAGAAACATTTGGACTTGGTAATCCATAATTATCTGGTCTTCTCACCTCAATAACATGATCAGGCTTGTCCACCAAATTCAAGTTTTTACCTTGCTTGTATCTCAGGTTAGTGTTTACATTTTTATCACCTGCAATTTTCTTAGCGTTTTGCACCCTCACCATTCCATGATCAGTTGTAATAATCACCCTACCCTTTTGGTGAGCAATCTTTTGCAACAACTCCAACATAGATGAGTGCTCAATCCAAGACTTTGTAATTGACCTGTAAGCAGCTTCATCAGGAGCAAGTTCTTTAATCATGTTCATGTCAGTTCTGGCGTGAGATAACATGTCAACAAAATTATAAACTATACAAATGAGATCATCATTTAGTAGATTATTGAAGTTATCGGTCAAGCTTTTACCTTGGTAATTCTTCAATATCTTATGATACGAAAACTTAATATCTTTGTTATTCTTTTTCAAGTTTCGTCTTAAAAACTCTTCTTCATTCTTGTTCAGTCCATCTTCATTGTCACCTTCATCGGTCACCCATAAATCTGGATGTTTTTTAGACATCTCCAAAGGATTAAGTCCTGAGAAAATGGCATTACGGGCATATGAGGTAGATGTCGGTAAAATGGAGTAATAGTTCTCTTCTTTTTCAACCGTGAAATAGTCACCTAGAATCTTCTCAATAACCCTCCACTGATCGAGTCTAAAATTGTCAATAATAATAAAGAACAATGGCGAATCTTTCTCAAGTAAGGGGAAAACATTGTGCTTCATCAGGTTGTGCGACAATACCGGTCGATCTGATTTAGGATCACTCATCCAATCTTCATAATTCTCCTCTATATATCTTACGAACTTTCCGTTTGCTTCACTCTTTTGCATGGAAAGCACTTCCTCCATAGATTTATCCGCACTTTCGTCGAGCTCCAATTCCCAATAGACTAGCTTTTTGTAAATCTCAGACCACTCATTAAAGTCAACATCGTCATTATACTGCATCGCCAAGTTTCTGAAGTCTTGCATGTAGCTCGAATTGGTCTTTTCTGACACAAGCCTCTTATTATCAAGTATTTTCTTAACTGAAAGTAATATCTGCTTAGGATTAATTGGCTTGATAAGGTAATCAGCGATTTTTGAACCAATCGCATCTTCCATGATATGCTCTTCTTCCGACTTGGTAATCATCACCACCGGTAAGTTTGGCTTCAATTGCTTAATCTCTGCTAGAGTTTCCAAGCCCGTCATTCCGGCCATCATTTCGTCTAAGAAAACAACATCAAAATTTCGCTCCATTACTAAGTCCAATGCATCCCTCCCACTCGGCACAGGAGTTACATCGTAACCTTTTTGTTCTAAAAAAACGATATAGGCTTTTAGTAAATCAATTTCATCGTCGGCCCAAAGAATGCTGTATCTTGTCATTAATTATTTTTTGTCTAATACACTAAAGTGTCAATTGCCTATTTATTGCTCATTCTATTGGCAATATCTAAATCTTGTGGAGTGTCAATTCCAATATTTTCGTACTTTGTCTCAATTGCTTGAATTCTGAAACCATAACCAAGCCACCTCAATTGCTCCAATCGTTCTGTTTGTTCCAATACATTGGGAGGTAATTTCACGATTTGAGTCAAAATGTCAGACCTAAAAGCGTAAATCCCAATATGCTTATAGAATGTAGCTCGCTTCAACCAATCTTCTTTTGGCACATCCCTTAAATATGGTATTGCTTGCCTGCTAAAATAGAGAGCCTGCATTCTCATAGTAAGAACGGCTTTTACAACATTTGGATTCTCTAAATCTTCTATATTTTCTATTTTTTTCACAGAAGTAGCAATCTCAGTCTTAAAATCTAACACTTCGCAAAGGTCATTAATAAGCTTTGGTCTTATGAAAGGCTCATCACCTTGAATATTGAGTATATAATCATACTTTTCAAAGCCATTCAATGACGCCACAGCCTCTGCACACCTATCAGTACCACTCTCATGAGAAGTGCTTGTCATCTCCACTAAACCTCCAAAACCCTCTACATGTTTGTAAATTCGTTCGTCGTCCGTGGCAACAACTACTTCTTGCAGTGCCGTAGCTTTCTTACATTGTTCATAAACTCGCTGTATGACAGATACTCCATCAATGAGTTCCAAAGGTTTTCCTGGGAAACGAGTTGACCCGTACCTCGCAGGTATTATTCCAATAATTTTCACATTTAAAATCTTAAGCCATAAAGATACAAGAAAGCTAAAGTTTCTGCGTTTTTAATTCACAAAAGCTATGAATAACACATAATTCTAGTAATTTTGTGAACAATATTTTAAATAATATGAAAACGATCAACATAACTCTCGTATTGATGTTGTTCGTCTTACGTGCTTTCAGCTTTAATACACTAGACTCTCTTGGAATTCAAAAAATCGAAGGGAAAAACTACATTGTACACAAAGTACGTGGTGACGAAACACTATACAGCTTATTGAAAAAGTACGAATGCTCCTCTGGAGATGTGCTTGCTTGTAATCCTGAACTAAAAAATAGTTCTAAGATTTACATCAATCAAATCATCAAATTCCCTACAACTTATGTTACTACTGAGCCAGTAGCAAAAAAAGCAGGAAGTAATGAGTACATTGTAAAACCGGGAGAGACATTGTATAGTTTAAGTAGAAACCTAGGCATCCCCCTCGAAGAACTGAGAGCGATCAACGGCTTGTCCGACAATAATATAAGGTCAGGTCAAAAGTTATTCTTGAACACTACTGCGAAAAGCCTTGCTACAAATGGCATGCTAACTAAACCTAGCCACCCACTACCTCCAGTGAATGAAAATGTTGGAGTTATTGTGGTTCCCAATGCCCCTATTGGCGAAAAGGTAATAGAAATTGGTATAGCACAAGTAATAAACACTGGTCGAAAGTCTAACAAACATCTAGCATTACACCGTACAGCACCCGTAGGCTCACTCATGACAATAACTAATGAGGCCACTGGAGATAGAGTTGTTGTGAAAGTTATTGGTCCGTTGCCTGCTACTGGAGAAAATGAAAATATTGTGGTTCGTATTTCTCCTACTGCTTATAACAAACTAAAACCAAGAGATAGCTCTTTAAGAGCTGAGGTCGTTTATACCATTCCTCCAAAAGCTAGATGAAAAAGGTCAAAGCGTTTATTTGGAAAGTTTTATTCTTGATATTTTATCCATTTATCACGCTTTTTTCGGTCTGTTTTACGGCAATACTTTCTATTTTCTCTTGGATTTCCAGAGGATTATCAAACATACTGGACAAAATTGGCCCAAAAGATGATCGCTAATTTTGAAAAAGTAAAAGCGTTACTAGATCAAAAACTTACCATTTACAATGAACCTGGCTTCATTGATAAAGATCCTATTTTAATTCCACATTCGTTCAGTAGGAAACAGGACATAGAAATTAGTGGTTTTTTTGCAGCTACTTTGGCTTGGGGCCAAAGAAAAACCATTATTTCTAAGTGCAAGGACTTAATGCACAAAATGGACAATGCTCCATATGACTTTGTAATCGATCATAATGAAGATGACCTAAGAAAACTGGAGGGGTATGTTCACCGTACATTCAATGATACTGATTTGTTGTTTTTTATAGAGGTTTTAAAAGACCTATATACACAAAATAGCACAATGGAAGATTTCTTTGCCTCAGCCGTTTCCCCAACTGACCTAAATATTGAAAATGGGCTTAACGAGTTGCATCATTTTTTTTTCGAAAGGGAAATATTCCCTCACAGATCAAAAAAACACCTTGCTGCTCCATTTAAAAAATCAGCTTGCAAGCGACTGAACATGTTTTTAAGATGGATGGTAAGAAAAGATGACCGTGGAGTTGATTTTGGTATCTGGGAAAAGATAAAACCTAGTCAACTCGTATGCCCAATTGACTTGCATGTAGAAAGAGTTTCTAAAGAACTTGGACTCTTGAGTGAAAAGTCAAAAGGATGGAAAGCAGCAATAGAACTAACCAAAAATTTAAAAGCCTTCGACTCCAATGACCCAATCAAGTATGACATCGCTTTATTTGCCATGGGGATCGACAGAATCTATTAAATTCCAATTTTAAGCCAATTTAATAACGAATTAGGTTAATTTTGCCTTTTGTTTCAAAAGTGAACCTTTACTATGCCCGTTAAAAGTCTTAAAATAGACGACCAAAATTATTTGGAAGTAGAACAAAGCCAAGGTGCCAGCCTTAGTCTGCTTGTCTTAGGAGGAAATGATATTATTAAATTTCCATTAAAAGAGGATGATACCAAAAAAGGATATCCATCCGCTCTCCTTTTTCCTTTTCCAAATAGAATTAAAGATGGCAGGTATGATTTCGAAGGAAAGTCTTATCAATTAGACATCAATGAAGATGCATTTAACCATGCTATTCATGGTCTAGTAGCATTTGAAAATTTTGAGATGACTCATAGTGATTCTAAGAGCTTTACTTTTGCTTACGATTACAAAGGGCAAGAAGCTGGCTATCCATTTCCTTTTTTATTCGAAGTGAAATATACTTTGCGTAAATTAAAACTTAGTGTTGATGTTAATTTTGAAAACACAGGGAAAACTAACATGCCATATGGTTTTGCTTGGCACCCATATTTCGGTTTTGAGGGCGTAAGTATAGGTGAAGTGGAAGTTAAAGTTCCAGTAAGACATGATATCAAGTTGGATGATAGAATGATCCCTACTGGAGAAAAAGAAATGCAAAACGCAAAATTGATTTCACTTAAAAATAGTTACCTAGATAACTTATTTGAAATTGATGAAAAAGAAGGCCTAAAAGAAGTAGAATTAAGATTTCAAAATAAAAAAGTTATTATCAGTCAAAATGCTGCTGAGAATCAACTTCCTTACTTTATTGCTTACACTCCACCATCGCGAGATTGTATTGCTGTAGAGCCCCAAAGTTGTGCTACTAATGCTTTCAACAATGGCTTAGGCCTGAAAGTGTTAAAGCCAGGGAAGTCAAAAAACTACAAGTTCTCCGTTAGAATTGAAATTTGATTAAATCCATTATTCTATATTTGTACTGTGGAAAAGATTAAACTTAAAATACTAGATCTCGCTCCTAGCCAAGTTCAAGCTGGCTCTTTCACATTGGTATTGGCCGAAAGTGAAGGAGAAACACGCATGCCCATTATTATTGGGATGTTTGAAGCTCAGGCAATAGCTATTGAATTAGATAAAATAAAACCTAGCAGACCGCTAACACATGATTTATTTGCAAGCTTTTCACATGCATTTGATTTTAGTATTGAAGAAATCCTAATTTCAGACATTGTGGATGGTGTTTTTTATGCCAAAATCATAAGTAGCGATGGAATTAGACAAAAAAATATTGATGCCCGCCCATCGGATGCAATTGCCATAGCTTTGAGATTTAATGCTCCAATTTATGCAACCCAGAAAGTACTAGATGAAGCAGGTGTGACAAACGAAGATCTGGGTGAAAGTTCTGAAAAGTCAGAACCTAAGACAATTAAAGTTAAAGTCACTAAGTCAAAATCCTCAAGCAACTTATCCGATTATTCTATTGATGAATTGAGCAGCTTTTTAAAAGAAGCTCTTTCTAAAGAGGAATACGAACAAGCGGCAAAAATTAGAGATGAAATAGACAGAAGAAACTAAAAGGTTTTCTGTCCCAAAAGCCATAAATGTTAAAAACCCTCAAAAACTTTCTACCTATACCTCATAAGTCGGGGAATCCAATAACACGTTTTCTATCTAGATTTGACATACTTGGTCTTTTTGAAGTAGATCCATTCGGTAATTGGCTTTTTCTCCGTCGGCTAGTCATATTTGTGGCTGGTTGGCCTACCTGGTGGAGGTTAGCCATGGCTAATAGGTTAAAAATGGAGGGTACACATCATCTTTTAAAGTTACCAAACACAAACGTCCTTTTCATATCTAATCATCAGACCTATTTTGCTGATGTAATTACTTTCTATCACATTTTTTGTAATGCAAAATGGGGTATGAAAAGAAGGCTTATCCCATTTTACCTTTTTGCACCTAGAGCACGTACTTTCTACGTAGCTGCAAGAGAGACTATGAAGACGGGTTTTTTGCCTAAAATGTTTAGCCTGGCAGGAGCGATTTTGGTAGATCGATCTTGGAGAGCAAAAGGAGAAAATGTACAGAGAGCTGTAGATACAAGTGCAGGCGATCAAATTACCAAAGGACTTAAGTTTGGGTGGGTAGTGAGTTTTCCGCAAGGTACAACAAGTCCTTATGCTCCAGTAAGAAAAGGAACTGCCCACATCATTAAAGAAAACAACCCTATCGTTGTTCCAGTTGTGATTGATGGCTTCAGAAGAGCATTTAATAAAACAGGACTTAGCTACAAAAAACGTGACACTTTACTCAGAGTAAGGTTCAAAGACCCTATTTATTTCAATGAAAATCAAGACCTTGAAGAGATCGTTGCTATAGTAACAAAGATTATTGAGCAAGGTGAACCTGAGAACATTGCAGAGTGGAAGCGTGAAAATGAAAACTCAGGTAGTTAAAGTTATTTAAATCCAATTTTCTATCGGGTAAGAATCTTACCTTTGTATAGTCATATACCTCAGTAATGAGTAAAAATAAAAAACTAGGCACCTATCCAGGTATTCTTATTACGATTAGTCTCACACTTGCACTCTTTTTAATAGGGTTTTGTGGTTGGTTTGCCTTGTCCACTAAGGAGTTAATTTCTTATGTAAGACAGAATATTGAAGTCCAAGTCTATTTGGATAGAAATATAGAAATGGACAAAGTTGAGCAAATTCGTAGAGAGCTAGCAGAACTCCCTCAATTGAAAATTTCCAAAATTGAATATATCTCCAAAGACAGTATTGCTACTAATTTCATGCAAGAAACTAGTGAAAAGTATGAAGAAGTATTAGGAGATAATCCATTTCGCGACGCATTTACCATTAACCTCAACCAAGACCTATTGGAAGGGAATAAAATTGAGAATCTAAAAAAAGAAATAGAAGAAATAGACGGAGTATTTGAGTTGGACTATGCTAAGGACTTCATAGATGGTATTATCGAAAATGCGAATAAAGCGTATTTAATACTATCTGCAATTGTTCTTATATTTTTAATAGCCACTTTACTTCTTATCAATAATACAATAAAACTGGCACTATATTCTCAGCGATTCATTATCAAAACAATGCAACTTGTGGGAGCCACAAATGGATTTATTCAAAAGCCATTTCTGATTAAAGGAGTAGTTCAGGGGCTTATTGCAGGTTCCATTGCAGCAGCTTTAGTTTTTATTACACAGCAATTAGCTATAAACGAACTTGAAGGATTATCCCTTATTCAAAACAATGAAATGATGCTAATTTTGGCAATCGTGCTTTTGGTGATGGGACCATTAATTGGTTTTTTGAGTACTTTTCAGAGCATAACAAGATATTTAAATTTAGATTTAGACGACCTATATTAATTATGGCAAATAAAAAGGTAAAAACAAACGATTCAGTGAGTGATTTTCAGGCTCAAAATGCCTCAAACAGCTCTAATGCACTTCCTTTTGGAAAAAGCAACTATACTTTCATGCTTATAGGGATAGCAACTATTTTGGTTGGTTTTCTAATCATGACGATGGATAAGGAAGAATTTGGTTTTGGTTTCCTTGGAATAACTTTAGGACCAATCATCGTTTTTCTTGGTTTTATGATCGAGTTATATGCGATTTTGAGAAAGAAGTCTTAAACCAACCAAATACTTATTAATGAACACTTTTCAGGCGATTATTCTCGCCATCATTGAAGGGCTCACCGAGTTTTTACCTGTGAGCTCAACTGGACATATGATTTTGGGCTCAGCTCTCATGGGCATTAGTGACCAAGCATTTACTAAGATTTTCGAGGTCAATATTCAATTTGGAACAATCCTTTCAGTTGTGGTTTTATACTGGAGAAGATTTCTTCAAAGCTTGGATTTCTATTACAAACTGTTGGTTGCTTTTATTCCAGCCGCAATCTTTGGCTTCTTGTTGAATGATTATATAGATGCACTTCTTGAAAATGTATGGGTCGTAGCAAGCATGTTACTTATTGGTGGTATTGTACTCGTTTTTATTGACAAGGTTTTTGAAAACAGAGAGCAAAAAGAAGATGTTAACTATAAAAACGCTTTGGTTATCGGTTTTTTCCAATGCATTGCAATGATCCCAGGTGTTTCTAGGTCTGCGGCATCAATCATTGGAGGAATGTTCCAAGGACTATCTAGAAAATCTGCTGCTGAATTCAGCTTCTTTTTGGCTGTACCCACCATGTTTGCAGCATCGGCTTATAAATTGCTCAAAGGCTACCTTGACAACGAACTAAACTTTACTAAAGAGGAAATTTCTTTGCTTGCTATTGGTAATGTTGTAGGCTTTTTAGTGGCTCTTGCTGCAATCAAATTTTTCATTAATTATTTACAAAAATATGGATTCAAAGTCTTTGGTTACTATCGAATTGCTTTGGGTATAATTATTCTGGTTTTGATGGCCATGGGATATGATTTAAAAGTATAATGGACGACATAGACTTTTTCGCACCGGAAGGTTCGGTTCTATTGATAGACAAACCTAAAACTTGGACTTCGTTTGATGTAGTTAATAAAATAAGATATACAGGAAAATTCAAAAAAGTAGGTCATGCGGGCACCCTAGACCCTTTAGCCACTGGATTACTTATATTGTGTACAGGTAAGAAAACTAAGGTAATAGAGCAATACCAAGCACAAGAAAAAGAATATACCGGTACTATTTTAATAGGAAAAACTACACCAAGCTTTGATTTAGAAACAGAATTTGATCATAATTTCCCTACAGAACATATTAGTAGTGAAGATATTGAAACTGCAGTTCTCCAGTTTATTGGAGAAATAGATCAAATCCCTCCAGTTTTCTCTGCGATAAAGGTAAAAGGCAAAAGGGCTTATGAATCTGCTAGAGAAGGTAAAACTGTAGAGCTAAAGTCCCGAAAAGTTACAATTACAGAATTTGATATTAACCATTCACGCTTCCCCGAAATTGATTTTAGGATAGTTTGTTCCAAGGGAACATATATTAGAAGTATTGCAAGAGACTTAGGACAAGCTCTTAAAAGTGGCGGTACATTGATTGCTTTGAGGAGAACTAAAATTGGTTCTTTCTCAGTTGATAATGCTTTCGATATGGAGACAATAACTGAAAAAATTAAAGAGGCCCGTGAAAGTTTATCATAACATTGAAGATTTTACACCTCTACAAAATGCCGTTGTTACAAGCGGCACTTTTGACGGAGTTCACGTAGGTCATCAAAAGATTTTATCAAGACTAAAAGAAACAGCTAAAAGCCAAAACGGAGAAACCGTTGTTATCACATTTTGGCCACACCCAAGGCTAATTGTATCTCCCGATTCTGATGGTATCTTGTTACTCTCCACTTTGGAGGAAAAAATAGAGTTGTTAGAAGAAATAGGTATTGACCATTTACTCATTTTGCCTTTTACTAGAAAGCTTTCTGAATTAAGTAGTGATGCTTACGTACAAAAGATACTTTTAGAAGGTATTGGCACCAAAACACTCGTAATTGGATACGATCACCGATTTGGAAAGAATAGAGAGGGTGGATTTGATTTTTTACAAGATAACACCGACAAGTATAAAATTGACATCGTAGAGATACCAAAACAGGAAATTGATCACTTAACAATTAGCTCTACAAAAATCAGAAAGGCACTATTGGACGGCCGAATCGAAGAGGCTAAAGGCTTATTAGGAAGAAACTACTCTTTCTCTGGCTTGGTAAAAAAAGGACGCCAATTGGGTAGAACTATCGGGTTTCCGACCGCAAATGTACATACTGAGAAAACGTATAAATTGATACCTACAAAAGGCGTTTATGCTGTCTTAGTTTACTTGCGTGACAAGGTTTACCAAGGTGTAATGAATATAGGAAGTAGACCAACAGTAGATGGTGAAGGAATCACTCAAGAAGTCCATATTCTTAACTTTGATGATGATATTTACGGAGAGAAGCTAAAAGTTGAAATTATTTCGTTTCTTAGGTCAGAGAAAAAGTTTGACGACATTAGAGACCTTGTAATGCAGATTAAGGTTGATTGCGAGAATGTAAAAAGAATATTTAATGAAGCTTAGGTTTTGGCTATTTTTTGCTGTTTTGGCTGCTATTCTATTGGCTTTTCAGTCTTATATTACATTGAACATTCCACGATGGGATGATTTTCATGGAATCCTTATACCAGTTGATATCTTAATTAATGGTGAAACTGTAGCCGAAAAAATAGAGATCCTTTTCTCTCAAAACAACGAACATAGAATTGCAGTCGATCGATTGGTTCTCTTACTTCTAACTTACTTATCTCCGAGTGGAATAGCCGAAATGAAGACGCTAGCACTTTCTGGAACACTTCTTTTAGTTGCTTTAGGAGCTCTTTTTGTGCAGACAGGACGAAAATTAAAATTGTCTTACATTCAGTTATTGCCAATCCCAATAGTCTTATTTAGTACTCACGTATGGGAGATATTGCAATCACTCATGGTTCCTTATCAGGTATTTGCAGTGCTTTTCATGTCCTTTATCTCATTCTATTTGGCATCTAAAGGAAAGTCAATTGCAATACTAATTCTTATAAGTACAATAGCTATATTCTGTCATGGAAATGGACTTCTGACCATTCCCATAGTTGGACTTATTTTAATACTAAATGCGAGATATAAAGACCTGTTGATTTGGGCCATTTTCTCTATTTCAATAGTTGCTTTTTATTTCACTAATTATGTTACCCCTCCATGGAACAACAATGTTTCACCATTGGAAAACCCTTTAGCTTCAATACTTTACTTTTTTGAATTTATTGGTTCTTTTACTTTAGCGTCAATCAATTTATCGGAATCATTGAATACAAGTGTTTTGGCCAAAGCACTCCCAACAATTTTCGGTCTGCTTCTTTTCGGTGGATTTCTATTCATTTTTTATAAAAACTATCTAAAGGGTTCCAAACTTAAAACCAACCTTGAAAAGCTTAAAAACAATGAGCTAGACACGTTCCTTATCGCTTGCTTAATGTTTCTTTTTGCAACAGGCTTAATGATGGCTCTAAAGCGAACCGGTTTCCCTATGAATAGCCGATACGTAATCAACTCTCAGCTAGTTTTCATAATTGTTTATCTTTTTATTTCTTCTAAAATACAGTCGAAGAAATTGAATATTGCAGTTCTTACAACCTCTATTCTATACTACTGCCTTTGCTTATTTAATTACACTGCAATTAGTCTAAGCGTGAAAGAAGCAGCAATAGTTGACGTTTACAATTGGAAAAATAATAGAATTTGGTTGTCTCAGTACACGGACTATACTCAAACATATCATTTAAATGAGGTTTTGGATAAAACTTATAACAAAGGACTCTACAAGTTTCCCGAAAATATTTTTGACAACTTAAACGAGGCCATGGTGTCGAGTGACACAACTTCACTGGATATAAATTACGATGGAAAAGTCCTCAGCGTAGCTACACAGGATACGGAACGTGGTCTTTTCAAAAACAATATTCAGAAATACATTATGCTTAAAAGTGCAAAAAGCACCTATATCATGCATTTTGACTATCACAAAAATGGATTAGGAAGCATTCTCGAAGAGAAGGACTATTTTAATAATAATATCAATACTCGAATATACACCGAGTTAATCCCAAAAGGAATTTATCAGATAGCATTGGTACAGTTTATTGAAGGCAAACTAGTGATCATCCCTACCAATCAAACGCTAACTAATAATAACGACACCACCCCTATTCGTATCTAAGCATTACGCACATAACTGCCTAAAACCTTGATATAAGACTCGTGTCCTTTTATTGCTTCTCTAAAGTTATCGTCTTTAAAGTAGCCCAAAAACTCAATAAAAAACCAAAAGTTGAATTCTTGACTACCTTTATAAGGTCTACTTTCAATCTTAGTCATATTGATGCCATTCTTCTTAAAATCTTGAAGAAAATCGGCCAACACTCCAGGGCTATTCGTATCGGGCAAGCGAGCAATAATAGTAGTCTTATCATTATCACTTCTTTGGTTTTCAAATTCCTTACTAAGGATAAAGAAGCGGGTTCTGTTATTACTATTATCTTCTATGTTGCTAAAAAGTACTGGCAACTTATAAAGCTTAGATGCTATTTCTGAACAGATTGCTGCACTTTCGGGATCTTCCAAGGCAAGTTTGGCAGCTTTGGAAGTACTTTCTACTTGAATTTCTTCTACTCCTTGCTGTTCGAAGTATTTATTCAAAAAACCTCTACATTGCCTAAATGCAATATCCTTTGAATATATTCTTTTGATATTTTTTTGGTGCTCAGCAACGGTAGATAATGTAAAGTGAACCGGTATTTTCAACTCAGCAACAATGTTGACATCAGTCTCATTAAGTAAATCTACAGTTTCATAAACAATTCCTTCCTGATTATTCTCAATTGGAATTACGCCAAATTTCGCTCTAGATGTATCCACTGCCTCAAATACAGATTTGATAGTTGGCAACATGATATATTCACTCATGATTCCAAAACGACTTTCGGCTGCTTGATGCGTAAAACTACCTTCAGGGCCCATGTAGGCCACTTTCTCAGGTAGTTCATAGTTTCTTGCGGTGGCAAATACCTGAAGGAAAATTGCTTCTATTGCTGGCTCACTTAGCAAACCTTTGTTCTCAGCAATAAGTCTATTTATTATTTCCTTTTCCCTTTCAGGACGATAGATTCCAGTTTTAGTTTGTCTTTTATAGTCACCTACCTCTTTCACATACTGCATTCGCTCATTTAAAAGTTGAAGTAATTGATTGTCAACTTTGTCAATGTTTTTTCTAATCTCTTCTAAATTCACGCTTCTGATTTTTGATAGTGGTCGTCCCAATTTTTAACATGAGGTTTGCCTAATTTCCCTAAACTTTTGGCAACCAATATTGCGACAGTAGAATCACTTGTAACATTAACAACTGTACGTAGCATATCTAATGGTCTATCTACAGCGAAAATCAAGGCAATTCCTGCCGGATTAACACCAATGGATTCAAGTACAATCACGAGCATCAAAACACCAGCACCAGGAACAGCAGCAGTACCTATAGATGCCAAAGTCGCTGTAAGAACTATGGCTAATTGGTCCCCTATTGTTAAGTCATTTCCAAACACTTGTGCAATAAAAACTGCTGCCACACCTTGATAAAGGCTGGTACCATCCATATTTATAGTAGCACCTACTGGACAAACAAAAGCCGTAACATCTTTTTGAACTCCAAGATGCTCTTCTACTCTTTCCATAGTAACTGGCAAAGTCGCAGCACTAGAACTTGTAGAAAAAGCTAAGAGTTGAGCTGGAGAAATCCCATTAAAGAAGTCCTTAAAACTCATACTTGTGAATATCTTCACAACACTAGGATAAACAAGCCCAATCAAGATTCCAAGTCCTAGTATTACTGTCAAGGCATATGCTCCAAGGGCAATAAATACGTCAGTGGAAGGTGCTTCAGCTATTAAAGTTGCCAATAATGCAAATACACCATAAGGAGCAAATAGCATTATTACGTCAATCATTTTCAAAATAACTTCATTGAGACCATCGAAAAAGTTCTTAACTGGCTCTGCTTTTTTAGGCTCAATCAAAATCATCCCAATTCCAAAAAAGACCACAAAGAAGATGATCTGGAGCATGTTACCATTATTGCTCGCAGCACCGATGATATTATCAGGTATAATATCCACCAATGCACTCAGAGGGCCTCTACCCTTTGTGGCGTCGGCACTAGTAATTCTCGAATCTGCTTCACCAGCAAAACTCGACATCATCTCTACCCTTGTACTTTCTTCAATAAACCCACCTGGATTGATAATATTTACTAGAAATAATCCGATTGTTATCGCTATAACTGTAGAGAGCAAGTATAAACCTATTGTCCTCGTCCCCATTTTTGAGAGTTGACGGATATCATTGAGGTCCGAGACACCCTTTATCAGAGATGCAACGATCAATGGAATTGCTATTAACTTAAGTGAGTTAATAAATAATGTTCCAAAAGGCTTAATCCAATCTTGAACGAATTGCTGTCCCCAATCGAATTGAATAAAAATCCATCCGAATAGTAAACCCAATACCATTCCAATAATTATCTGCCAGTGTAAGGCGAGTTTTTTCATACAGTTTTGTCTAAAATGGTTTATTAAGCGTCCTCCAATACTATTTCTTTTTCTTCTACTATATCTTTTTCAACTTTGAGGTTCTCAATGATGAACTTCTGACGCTCAGGAGTATTTTTACCCATATAGTATCCCAATATTTTGGCAATAATACCTTCTTTTTCTAATATCACAGGGTCCAAACGAATATCTTTTCCAATAAAACCTTCAAACTCCGAAGGTGAGATTTCTCCCAAACCTTTAAATCGGGTAATCTCAGGCTTTCCTCCTAATTTGGCCATTGCTTCTTGTTTTTCAGTATCAGAGTAACAATAGAAGGTTTCTTTTTTATTCCTTACCCTAAATAATGGTGTTTGCAAAATAAACAAGTGACCTTCACGAACAACATCAGGGAAAAATTGCAAAAAGAAGGTGAGCAACAACAAACGAATGTGAGATCCATCTACATCGGCATCAGTTGCAATGATGATTTGATTATATCTCAAATTCTCAATACCATCTTCTATATTAAGAGCATGTTGTAATAAATTGAATTCCTCATTTTCATAAACGATCTTTTTTGAAAGACCAAAACAATTAAGCGGCTTTCCTCTCAAACTAAACACAGCTTGCTTCATAGGGTCTCTGGCCTTGGTAATAGATCCACTTGCAGAGTCTCCTTCTGTAATAAAAAGCATGGTATCTAACCTTCCTTCATCCTTTTCATCTGTTAAATGGACCTTACAATCGCGAAGCTTCTTGTTGTGCAAGTTTGCCTTCTTCGCACGTTCATTAGCAAGTTTTTTTACACCCGCCAGCTCTTTTCTTTCCCTTTCACTTTGCTCTATTCTTTTCTTAAGTGCGTCCTTGGTCGCAGTGTTCATGTGAAGGAAGTTATCAAGTTTTTCTTTGATAAAATCATTCACAAAAGTTCGAACCGTTTGTGAGTTATCTTCTGGCGATATATTTATAGAACCTAGCTTTGTTTTAGTTTGTGACTCAAAAACAGGCTCCTGAACACGTATTGAAATAGCACCTATAATAGAAGCTCGAATATCCTCAGCAGCATAATCTTTACCAAAATGCTCTCTTACAGCCTTTACAATTGCTTCCTTAAAAGCAGATAGGTGAGTTCCACCTTGGGTTGTGTTTTGACCATTTACGAAGGAGTAATACTCTTCACCATACTGATTCCCATGCGTAAGTGCCATTTCGATATCCTCACCTTTGAGATGAATAATTGGATACCTCACTGCAGTCTCATCTGTCTTTCTTCCCAAAAGGTCCAAAAGTCCATTCTGTGAAATAAATTTTTTCTTATTGAAATTTAATGCCAGACCTGCATTCAAATAACAATAGTTCCATATCATATTTTCCACATATTGGGGAATATAATGGTACTTTTTGAAAATGGTTTGATCTGGAATAAACTCAATCAAGGTACCATTCTTTTCTTGAGTAGTTTCATCACTACCTTCAGCAGTAACTACCCCTTGATCAAACTCCGCCCAAGCAGACTTACCTTCTCTATATGCCTGAACCTTAAAGTATGACGAAAGTGCATTTACTGCTTTTGTTCCCACTCCATTAAGCCCAACGGATTTTTGAAATGCCTTGCTATCGTATTTTGCCCCTGTATTTATCTTAGAAACAACGTCTACAACCTTTCCAAGTGGAATACCTCTACCATAATCTCTGACTCGAACCTTTCCTTCAACCATAGAAATCTCAATACTTTTCCCGTATCCCATGGCGAATTCGTCGATACAATTGTCGACTACTTCTTTTAATAATACATATATACCATCATCGGGTGAAGTGCCATCTCCTAGCTTTCCAATGTACATTCCCGGCCTAAGGCGAATGTGCTCTTTCCAGTCAAGTGATCTGATACTTTCTTCGTCATAACGGACTTCTTTTTGTTCGGACATTTTATAAAAATAACTTTAGGGTCAATTTTTTAAGTTCAAGAAACAGTATTTATCAATTATTAGCTAAAAAAACGAAAAATCTTCGCTTATTTTGCATCCCAATTCACTAAATCACACTTTAAGCAAGATTTAGCTAAACACAGAAAATTTTCTTTATGAAATTTGTCAAAGTTAGGAATTCAATACGAATCACAAAAGCTATTGCGGTACTTGTAATTCTATTTTCTTTCAACTCCGAAGTTATAGGTCAAATAATTCCTCAAGTACCCCAAAACTTACCGGCTGGAAATCAAAATCTACCAACGGGAACTCAAATACCTGGGAATGGAATCCCTACTCAGAATGGAACACAGCAACAACCAAGAACTCAAAATAGAGTACCTCAAGCAAACGATCCTACAAATGCCAGAAATGTAGGTATTACTCCTTTAGATGAACAAGCTATAACTCGTGAAGACTCTGTCAGGTTAGTTATTGAAGCTAGAGAAGATGAAGACTTACAGCTTACAGCCATTAGAAGAAGGATATTTGGATATAGATTCTTCAACCAAGTTTTACTAGATCCTAATGCTGCGATCAACATTGCAACGCCAAACAATTATGTATTAGGAGCAAATGATCAATTGATTCTAGATTATATTGGATTTGGTGCGGAGCATCAAGAACTTACTGTTAGTCCTGATGGTAACATAACTGAGAAAAGAACCGGTATTATAAAAGTTGGCGGGCTTACAATTAGTGAAGCCAAATCAAAAATATTTAATGCCTTATCTAAAACGATTTACGGTCTAAAGGGAATTAACCTTTCTCTCGGAAATGTTAGAACCATTAAGGTAAATATCATTGGAGAAGTTATAGCTCCTGGTACGTATACGATGACTTCATTTAGCACAATTGTAAATGCAATGTACGCATGTGGAGGGCCAAATGAAATTGGTACGTTTAGAGAGATCCAATTAATTAGAAACAATAAAGTAGCTGCTACTTTAGACTTATACGATATTATCATAAACGGCAAAAGCGACTTTAACCTATTACTCCAAGACCAAGATGTAATTCAAGTATCACCAATTATTTCGCGTGTTGCTGTTAGTGGGCTTTTGAAAAGAAAAGGTCTTTTCGAACTAAAAACAGACGAGGTTTTGCAAGATGCGATCAAGTTTGCAGGTGGCTTTGACAAGGATGCCTACAAGCATAGAATTAAAGTATACAGAAATACGGATAGAGAAAAACGAATTTTAGATGTTTTGAATACTGACTTTAAAACTCAAGTAATCAATGATGGAGACTCTATTGTAGTAGATCGAATTTTAGATCGTTTCGAAAACCTCGTAACTGTGGAAGGGGCTGTATTTAGAGCGGGAGAGTTTTCATTAGACTCAAACCCCACAATTACAAAACTGATAAACTCTGCAGAAGGTCTTAGAGAAGATGCACTAATTGGTAGAGTTTCGGTGATAAGGACAAACGATGACCTTACATTGGAAAACTTTTCAATCAACTTGAAAGACATCAAGTCTGGTATTGCTTCCGACTTCCAATTAAAACGTCAAGATGTTTTAGTTGTACCTAGTGTTTTTGACCTCACCGAAGACGCCACGATACGAATAAGTGGAGCCATTAATAATCCTGCCGCAATTGAGGGTGTTGAAATACCTTTCATGAAGAACCTTACTCTTGAAGATATTCTTGTTCGGGTTGGTGGTCTTACAGAGGCTGCTAGTTTAAATAGAGTTGAGATTGTAAGAAGAAAAAGAAATGTTGATCAGACCGTTACCAATGCTCAAATCGCAGATATCATCGTAGTAGATATTAGCCCAGATTTCAATGTATTGAAAGGTGACAAAAATCCAGTTCTCATGCCATATGATGAGATTTTCGTGAGATCATCTCCAAATTATCAAGAGCAGAGTTTTGTTGAAATTCAAGGTGAGATATTTTACCCATCTATTTATGGTATCAATACTAAGGAAGAACGAATTTCAGACCTTATTGAAAGAGCTGGTGGTTTAACCCCACAAGCATATATAGAAGGGGCTACACTTATTAGAACTGTAGTACTTAGTGATGTGGAGCTTCGTATGAAGCAACGTGCACTGGAAGATATAGCAGCAAGTGGTACTGCCGGTCAAATTATTGAAGTAGACGCTGTAGAGCCAACTCAACAGCAGTCGATAGGTATTAATCTCAAAAAAATACTTCAAAACCCTAAAGGACTTGAAGACATCATGTTGAAAGATGGGGATGTTATTAAGATTCCTCAACTTTTAGAAACAATCCGTATTCAAGGAGAGGTACTTTACCCAAATACTGTGAAATACTTTAAAGGATCATCTTTTAAAGACTACGTATCAGAAGCTGGTGGTTTTACAAGAAGATCTCTCAAAGGAAGATCATACGTGCTATACGCTAATGGATCTGTAGATAGAACTAGAAAATTCCTAATGTTTAATATCTATCCAAACGTAAAGCCCGGTTCCGAAATAATAGTCCCACAAAGAGCGGAGAACACTGCTGAAGCCTTAAATAGAACTTCAGGTATAATTCAAACATTAAGTGCTACCATTGGAGCTTTGGTTGGTATTTATGGTTTAGTTCAGCTCAACAAATAATTAGATGAATTACATTGACGAAAACAAAGTAACCACGAAACAGTTCTTTTTGAACGTTTTCAAATTCTTTTCTCTCCTAGCAAAGCATTGGAAAATACTAATGATAAGTATGTTGCTAGGAGCGTGTGTATCATTAATTCAGGACCTTTTTGTTGAAAAAGTATTGAATTTTAGAGCATCTGTAATCTTCAAACTGGAAGTTGAAGGAGGAGGAAGTATGGGTGGTCTTGGTGGTCTAGCCAATGTCATGGGCATGGGTGGCGGCGGAAATATCACTGGAGGTGACCTTTTCTCTGGACAAAACTTCCCAGCTATTGTAAAGTCTCAAAAGGTACTAGAAAAAGCATTGATGTCGACCATTAAGTTAGATGGTAAAGATGTTTTATTAGTAAATTATGTAATTGACAGTAGTGGAATTACAACTGATGAATGGGGAGGAAGCCTTTTCAGGAAACCATTTGAAGATGCCATAAATCATAGATTTACTAAAAAAGCCCCAGAAGATTTCACTGAGCTTGAAAACTTAATGATGAAAGACGTGACATCGAAACTTCAAGCGGCTACTACCATTTATCCACTGGAAGAATCAACGATGGTTGTTATTTCTGGACTTCTTACCAATGAGAAACTTGCCAAAGCTTGGGTAGATAACCTCATGAAAGCAGTTCAAGAATTTTACGTTGAAGTAAAGACACAGAAAACTAGAAAGCTCCTTCAAGTACAAGAAAGAAGAAGAGATAGCTTGGCGGTTATACTAGGATCTACAGATAGAAGGTTATCTCAACTTACTTTTGAACAACAAAATATTGTTGACCCTATGGGTACAATGAAACAGGCTCAGGTAAATAGGAAAAATCAGTTTGTAAATCAGCAATACCTTATGCAGCTTCAAACAATTGAGGAGCTGAACAAACTTATATTTGAGCAAACACCACTTTTCTTGATAGTTGAAGAAACTCGACTGCCTTTAGAAAAAGGATCGGTATCCACTGGTTTAAATTTAAAGCTAAGTAGCTTAGCAGCCTTATTAATAATGGTAATCATAGTCGTGGTAAGATGGATGTACCAAGAAATAATGAACACTGAAAGTTAAGAATGGATATTTCTCAGAAAGAAAGAGTAATTACAGCAAGAAAAAGTTTTAAAGACTATTGGTCCGAAATATTTGAGAGCCGAGAACTATTCTGGATACTTGCTAAAAGAGATGTAATAGTTAGGTATAAGCAAACTGTACTTGGAATCGCTTGGGCAATGATAAGGCCCCTAATAACTGCGATGGTAATGGTTTTTGCTTTTGGGAAAGTCGCAAAATTTGGTGATGACTCACCTATCCCTTACATGTTGGTAGTAATGCCAGGTGTAATCACTTGGTTGTTGTTTTCACAGTCTCTTATGCAAGTTAGCATGAGTATTGTACAGAATACGAACTTAGTAGCAAAGGTTTATTTCCCAAGGTTAATAATTCCTTTTAGCTCATTTTTGTTAGGATTAATAGATGCCTTAATTGCCTTTGGACTTTTTCTTGGGATTTGTATGTGGTATGGATTTGTTCCAGATTTCAAAATTCTTCTTTTCCCAGTTTTCCTTACGTTATCATACCTAGCTGCATTTAGTTTTGGATTGTTTGCCTCTGTTCTCAATGTTAAATATCGAGATATAGGTCAAATCATCCCATTTATTATTCAGTTTGGTTACATATTGTCTCCTGTAGCATACCCTACAAGTTATGTTGAAAGTCAAGTAAGTTCTGTCATCTACAAATTATACGTACTTAATCCAGTTGTAGGCTTAATTGATTGCATGAGGTGGTCGCTTTTGGATGACTATATGCCTTTTAATTGGGATAGTTTTATACCAATGATCCTTTTTGTAATTGTTACTTTTGTTTTTTCCTTTTTCTTTTTCCGCAAACACGAAAACTCGTTTGTTGATTATATCTAGAATTGATTTTTGATGAGTGCTATTGTAATAGAAAACGTTTCTAAAAAGTATATTCTTAATCATAAAGCCAAAAAAGGTAACTCCTTTAAGGATACGCTTGTAGATTTTGGAACTTCCCTTTTCAAAAGAAAAGAAAAGCAGGAAAAAGATATATTTTGGGCATTAAACGATGTCTCCTTCAAAGTTGAGAAAGGAGACAGACTTGGTCTTATCGGCTCTAATGGTGCTGGAAAATCTACCTTACTAAAAGTATTAAGTCAAATAACTGAACCCACAAAAGGATCGATAAGAATAAAAGGCAGAATGGCCAGCCTTTTGGAAGTAGGGACGGGGTTCCATCCAGAACTTTCGGGCCGCGAAAACATTAACCTTAATGGAGCAATCCTAGGAATGAAAAGCGATGAGATCAAACAGCATTTCGATGCAATTGTTGATTTTGCTGGAATTGAACGCTTTTTGGATACACCTGTGAAAAGGTATTCAAGTGGAATGTATGTAAGACTTGGATTTGCAATTGCTGCTCATTTAGAGCCAGAAATTCTTGTAGTAGATGAAGTTTTAGCTGTAGGAGATGCCGACTTTCAAAAGAAGAGTATCGGTAAAATGAGAGATGTTTCTAAAAGCGGAAGAACGATTGTTTTTGTGAGCCACAACCTTACTGCAGTAGAAGGGCTTTGTAACAAAGGTGCCTATTTAAAGAAAGGCGAACTTGTGAAATTTGGAGAAGTCAACTCAGTCATAAACCATTACGTTTCTACGGTAAGTAAATTCCAACTTAAGCAAGAATGGAACAACATGAACGACGCCCCTGGAAATAACTTGATCAGGGCCAAAAGAATACAGCTTGTTCCTGAGAATGAATTGACTGATAATATTATTACAACAAAAGACGGAATTAGAGTCGAGTTTGAATTTTGGAACTCTATAAAATCGACCACGCTCAACGTAAGTCTCTTTCTATATACAATGGCAGGTGAGTGTATATTCAATGTAGCAAACCTAGGCCAGGAGTTCTCACAAGGGATTATAGAATCATCTTGTTCTATCCCTGGAGATTTCTTAAATGATGGTTCTTACTATATCTCTTTAATGGTTGTAGAAGACCACTTGAAACCGCTTTATTTCTTTGAAGAAGTACTTGCCTTTGACATTAAAGATTCACGAGATACAGACGATTGGTTGGGAAAATGGCCTGGAGCTATACGCCCTCTTAATCTAAAAGTACTCAGCACCCAGAAAGAAATTCTTGAATTAAATTGAAAAGAGCTTGCCACTTCGCTAGCTTTGGAAAAAAAACAGGTTCATCGGGTGAGAATAAACGTTGTCAAGGCATTTCTGCCACCAAAAAAAGATTATGACGCATATTTAGATAAAATATGGGATAATCACTGGCTCACAAATAATGGTCCCCTGCTTCAAGAATTAGAATCTGAATTACAGAAAAAATTAAATAGTAAAAATCTACTTTTTGTTGGAAATGGCACGATTGCACTTCAAATAGCCATAAAAGCTCTTGAACTTAAAGGTGAAATTATAACTACACCCTATTCGTATTGTGCTACAACTACTTCTATATTATGGGAGAATTGTATCCCTGTATTTGTTGACATCAATGATCATGACTGCAATATAAATGCTTCAATAATTGAAGATAAAATAACAGAAAAAACTAGTGCAATTTTAGCAACGCATGTATACGGAAATCCGTGTGATGTCGCCGAAATAGAAAAGATAGCAAAAAAACACAATCTTAAAGTCATCTACGATGCTGCTCATGCATTTGGAGTAAAAATTGGCGATAATTCACTCCTGAATTATGGTGATGTTTCTACTTGTAGTTTTCATGCCACCAAAGTATATCATACCACAGAGGGTGGTGCAGTAATCACTAGCATTGAAAGTGTCCACAAAAAAATGTCTCTTTTAAGGAGTTTTGGACATGTGAATGACGATTACCTTTCGATAGGCATAAATGGTAAAAACTCAGAATTTCATGCGGCTATGGGTCTTTGTAATCTAAAATATGTCGACGAATTAATTGATAAAAGAGGAGAGTTAAGTGCTCTTTATGATGAGTTGTTAGATTTCACTAAAATGAGACGACCATATTCTAAAGTTGAAAACTTAACATATAATAACGCCTATTATCCGGTTATTTTTAAATCAAATGAAGATACGGCAAATGTTATTTCCGCTTTAAATAAGGAAAATATTTTTCCTAGAAAATACTTTTACCCATCTTTAAATACTCTTGACTATTCAGGAAGCAAAGATAGCTGCCCGATTTCTGAAGATATTGTGCATAGAGTACTTTCATTGCCTTTATATCCAGATTTAGAAAAGGAAATAGTTATTAAAATTACGAAAATAGTAAACCAAACCCTCCAGAATTGAGCAAAAGAAAAAATATCCTTTTTATCTCTCACGATGGCAATAGAGCCGGTGCACAGCTCTTGCTTTTAGACGCAATGAAGTTTTTGAGCGAAAAGGGGCATAGCATTCATCTACTTATATTGGAAGAGTATGGAACAGTTTTTCATGAATATGCGAATGAGTTCGATATAAGAATTTTACCAAAGCCAAAGAAGAAGAAGAAACTTGATAACTTCCTTGCTTTGGGAAGTAACAAGTTTAGCATTGAAAGCTTCATCTACGAAGAGTACAATCACCTTGACATTGATCTAATTTATGCCAATACGATTGCTACAGCATACATTGCACCTAGAATAAAATCTGTATTAAAGGTTCCTCTTTTAAGTCATATTCATGAGTTGCCGTATTCTATTTCTATGTACGCAACTGCTTTTGATACAAAAAACTTATTTGCTTACTCCGATGCCGTAATTGCTTGTTCACAGGCTGTGGGTGATAATTTACTTTCACATTTTGAAGGTTTAAATAATAAAACACATACTATTCATTCTTTTGTAGACAATGAGAATTTGCTTCGCATTTTGGAAAACACAAAAAGTGAAGATATCAAAAGCGAATTCTATTTACCGAGAAACAAAAAAATCATTGGTGGTTGCGGAAATGCTGAATGGCGAAAAGGAGTTGACGTTTTCCTTAATATTGTGAAGCTTGCAAGTAAAAGTAAAATCGCCGATGAAATACATTTTGTATGGATAGGAATAAAAACAAGCGGTGAATATTATGAAAAGCTAATTTTTGATGTTGAAAAGATGGGGATTACAAGCTTTATTACTTTCATTGAACCTACTCCCAAAGCAAAAGAGCTAATCGCTAGTCTTGATGTTTTCCTTATGAGTTCTCGGGAAGACCCATTCCCTTTAGTAATGTTGGAGGCTGCATTATGTAAAAAACCAATTGTCGGCTTTCAAAATACGGGCGGTTGTGCAGAATTTGTTGAAAACGACTGTGGGCTTTTGGCTCCTTTTCTTGACAATGAGGTTATTGTAGAACATATTACCAACTTAGTCTTGAATCCTGAGCTCAGAACTATTTTTGGAACAAAAGCCCAAGAAAAAGTTTTGGCCAAATACAGCTATGTTAAGTCTATGAATGCCATTGAAGACTTAATTCTTCAATTCTGATTTAGCCGTACCCTAAAGGTTTTCCGGTGCCAAATGGTTGATCCAATACTTAAGATTGCCTTTCTATGCATAATGGTTGGATATCCTGCATTCGTTTGCCAACCGTAATCGGGGAAGTCCATTGCAATTTTTTCCATGAATTCGTCTCGAAACGTTTTCGCCAAAATACTGGCTGCTGCAATAGACTGAAACTTTGCATCACCCTTCACAATACAAGTATGAGGTATCGATAAATAAGGCTTAAACCTATTACCATCAACCAATAAATGTTCAGGCTTTAAACTCAAATTATCAACGCAGCGGTGCATTGCTAGTATGCTTGCATTAAGGATGTTGATTTCATCTATTTCTTGGGCAGTACAAGATTGAATGGAAAAAGCAATTGCTTTTTCTTTGATCCGTATTGCTAACTTCTCTCTATCTAGTTTATTAAGTTGCTTAGAGTCGTTCAACTCATCGATACCATGTCCTAATGGTAATATGACACCAGCAGCCACTACAGGACCAGCAAGACATCCCCTACCCGCCTCATCAAGGCCACACTCTATACTATCGCTATTATAATAAGGTTTGAGCATAAAAAAAGTCAGAATTTCATCTGACTTTTAAAATTAGAATATTTTTAATTAAATATGCAAAAACTGTGGGTTAAGCATTGAAACGGACTTTGCTTCTAGTTTAGAAACTCCATCATTTAAATATTCATCGACTTTTCTTGCAGCTTCACGTCCTTCAGAAATTGCCCAAACAACTAAAGACTGACCACGTCTCATATCACCAGCGGCAAAGACCTTTTCGTTTGAAGTCTGGTAATTTTTAGCATCTACATTGCCTCTTGGGTCTAACTCCACATCTAAGTCTTCTAGCAATCCTTCTCTTTGAGGATGTAAGAAACCAGCAGCAATAAGAGCCAAATCACATGGAAGTTCTTTCTCAGTTCCTGGAATTTCTTTCATTTCCATTCTTCCATTGTTGTTTACCCAATTCACGCCGACAATTTTCAATGCCTTCACATTGCCTTTTCCATCAGAAACAAATTCTTTTGTATTCAAGGCCCAGTCTCTTTCACAACCTTCCTCGTGAGACGAACTTGTGCGTAACATCATAGGCCAAAGCGGCCAAGGAGTACTTTCTGCTCTTTCAGCTGGTGGCATCGGCATGATCTCTATTTGAGTTACAGACTTGGCTCCATGGCGATTTGAAGTTCCTACACAATCAGACCCTGTATCACCACCACCGATCACAACGACATGCTTTCCTGCAGCACTTAGTTCTAATCCACCATAAGATTGAGCTGCATGGTTTACTTCAAAATCTACATTAATACCTTTTTGGCTAGCCACTCTCTTATTTTGCTGACTCAAGAACTCCATTGCAAAATGAATTCCATTTAATTCTCTGCCATCAATATTAAGATCTCTAGGTACCGTAGAACCACCTGTAAGGACGATAGCATCATACTCTCGTTGTAGTTGTTTTGCTTTTATATCAACGCCTACATTTGTGTTGGTCTTGAAAATAACTCCTTCCTCTGCCATCACAGCGATACGACGATCAATGATGTCTTTATTGAGCTTAAAGTCTGGAATTCCGTATCTCACAAGTCCTCCAATTTGATCCGCTCTTTCGAAAAGAGTTACAGTATGACCGGCCTTATTCAATTGAGCAGCAGCAGCCATTCCTGCAGGCCCTGAACCTACTACAGCTACTTTTTTCCCTGTTCTTAATTCTGGAATATTTGGTTTTACCCATCCAGCTTCAAATGCTTTCTCAATAATTGATTTCTCAATATATTCAATAGCTACAGCAGGCTTATTAATTCCTAAAACGCAAGATGATTCACACGGAGCAGGACAAATCCTACCCGTAAATTCTGGAAAATTGTTTGTGGTTGACAATATTTCATATGCCATTTTCCAATTTTGCTCATATACAGCATCATTAAATTCAGGAATGATATTACCTAATGGGCATCCATTATGGCAAAATGGTATTCCACAATCCATGCAACGAGCAGCTTGCTCTGTTGTTTGATTTGCATCATATCCTTCTTCTACTTCCTTATAATCTTGCTTTCTTATGCTTACATCTCTTTTGACTGCAGCCTTTCTTTCAAATTCTAAAAATCCAGTTGGTTTTCCCATTGTAATTCTTCTTATTTAAGCGGCTACAGTGGCCTGATTTGACTTCTTTTGTAATAAAATACGCTTGTAATCTCTTGGGAATACTTTTATAAACTTTTTGCTTTCTGCTTCCCAATTTCCTAGAATATCTCTAGCCACAGTACTGTTAGTTGCTTCAAAATGCTTCTTTATCATTCCTTCAAGCATCTCTAGGTCTGATTTGGTCAATTCGTCTAGATCGACCATTTCTTTATTACATTTTTGATCAAAATCTTCATTTTGGTCAAAAACATATGCAACTCCCCCGCTCATTCCTGCAGCGAAATTTTGACCAGTTGCTCCAAGAATAATAGCCATTCCGCCCGTCATATACTCACAACCGTGATCACCAATACCTTCTACTACAACCCTAGCACCAGAATTACGAACACAAAAACGTTCTCCAGCCATTCCAGAAATAAATGCTTCTCCAGAGGTAGCACCATAAAATGACACATTACCTACTGCCATATTCTCTTCTGCTTTGAATCGAGCTAACCTATCTGGATATACTATTAATTCTGCACCACAAAGTCCTTTACCGAAGTAGTCATTTGAATCTCCTTCCAGCTCCAATTTGAGGCCTTTGGTCGAAAATGCTCCAAAAGACTGACCCGCAGTTCCTCTAAATTTGAAGTGTATCGTGCCAGCTGGTAATCCATTTCCATTATATATTTTGGAAATTTCATTGGATAACATTGCACCTACTGACCTGTTCAAGTTGTTGATCGGAAACTCTGCACTTACCTTCGCTTGACTTTTCAGAGCTTCTTTAGCAGTCTTTATTAAAACTCTATCAAGAACATCTTCAATCCCATGATCTTGTTCCTCCTGCTTATATAAAGCTACATCAAGACTAGTAGGTTCTTTGTAAAGCAAGCTTGACAGATCAAGGTTTTTATATTTCCAATGCTTAACATCTTCTTTTTGGAATAAAACATCAGACTGACCAACCATTTCGTTGATGGTTCTAAATCCTAGATCAGCCATTATTTCGCGAACCTCCATTGCCAAGTAAGTAAACATGTTTACTACATGTTCTGGCTTTCCCGAAAAGAGAGCTCTCAGTTCTTCTCTTTGTGTTGCAATTCCAACAGGACAAGTATTTAAGTGACACTTACGCATCATTATACATCCTGTAGCTACCAAAGCTGCAGTTGCAACTCCGTATTCTTCAGCTCCAAGAAGCGTAGCAATCACAAGGTCTCTACCTGTTCTCATTTGGCCATCGGCCTGTACAACAACTCTTCCTCTTAGTTTATTTTTTACCAAAGTTTGGTGGGTCTCAGCTAGTCCCAATTCCCAAGGCAAACCTGCATGGCGTATAGAAGACAATGGAGATGCACCTGTTCCACCATCATATCCTGCTATCAAAATATGGTCTGAGTGAGCTTTAGCTACTCCTGTAGCGATGGTACCAACACCAGCTTCCGATACTAACTTTACTGAAATCCTTGCTGCTCTGTTGGCATTTTTTAGGTCATAAATCAGTTGAGCTAAATCCTCAATAGAATAAATGTCATGATGAGGAGGAGGAGATATAAGACCTACACCTGGTGTACTATGTCTTACTCTTCCTATCCAATCATCTACTTTATGACCGGGTAATTGTCCACCTTCACCAGGCTTAGCACCCTGTGCCATCTTAATTTGCAATTCGCTAGCATTGGTCAGGTAGTGTGATGTTACACCAAACCTTCCCGAGGCAACTTGCTTTATTTTAGAGCTTAAATTGTCTCCATTCTTTTGAACTTCGAACCTAATTTCATCTTCGCCACCTTCACCAGAATTGGAGCTACCCCCAATTCTATTCATTGCGATTGCAAGCGTAGTATGTGCTTCCCAGCTAATAGAACCAAAAGACATCGCACCAGTTGCAAATCGTTTAAGTATTTCCTCTACAGGTTCTACTTCTTCAATTGGAATAGAGGTACGACTCTTAAAATCTAACAAACTACGAAGCGTCAAAGCATCTTTTGACTGCTCATTGATAAGTTTAGAATACTTTTTAAAAATTTTATATCCTAATTCAGGATCATCTGTTCCTTTTCTAGCAGATTGTTGTAAAAGATGTATCGTGTCTGGGTTAAACATGTGCTTTTCGCCACGTTGTTTCCATTGATATACGCCACCAACTTCAAGTCTTGCAAGGCTTTCGGTAGGTACATTTGGATATGCGAAACTATGCCTAACGATACATTCTTTAGCGATTTCATCCAATCCAATACCTCCAATTCGAGATACAGAACCTGTGAAATATTTATCCACTACAGTTTTATTGATACCCAAAATTTCAAAAATCTGAGCTCCTTGGTATGACTGAAGTGTTGAAATTCCCATTTTAGAGAAGATCTTCAATAACTCTTTATTTACTGCTTTAATGTAGTTTTTATGAACATCAGCCTCGTCTTCTATGGTTTTGCCATCGATCTGACCTTTCTTGAGCATATTAGACAATGTCTCAAACGCCAAGTAAGAACATATTCCTGAAGCACCATAACCGATCAAGGTTGCGAAATGGTGTGTTTCCCAAACATCGCCTGACTCTACTAATATACCTACTTCACCTCTTAAGCCTTCGCGAATAAGATGGTGGTGCACTGCAGCCATTGCTAATAATGAAGGAATAGGAGCATGTTCAGAATCTATCGCTCGATCCGAAAGTATGATAATTTCAAAACCATCGCGAATGGCATCTACTGCATACCTACAGATTCTTTCAAGTCCAAATTTCAATGCTTTTCCTGGATCGGGATGGTTAGCAAAGAAATAAGTGTTTATAGTTTTTGCTTGAAAACCTTCGAAATCAACAAATCGTAATTTGTCAAACTCCGATGGCGTTAAAACTGGTTGCTCTAATTGCAACTGACGGCAATGTAGCGGTGATTCTGTAAGAATATTTTGAGCCGAACCCACGTAAGAAATCAACGACATGATTGACCTTTCTCTAATAGAGTCAATCGGTGGATTAGTTACTTGAGCAAAAAGTTGCTTAAAATAGTATGATAAATGTTGACTTTGGCTTGATAAGATTGCCAAAGGAGTATCAATTCCCATGGAGCCAATTGCCTCTTTTCCTAAAGAAGACATAGGTCCGAGTATCATTCTCAAATCCTCAGATGTGTAACCACATGTAATTTGTCTTTTTAACAAGCTTGATTCTGAATACTTGCTAAATGGACGAATAGACTCTGGAAGTTGATTGATATTAATCTTGTACTTTTCGAGCCATTCTCCGTAAGGTTTTCTTGAACAGATATCTGCTTTAAGCTCTTCGTCAGGGATAATTCTACCTTGCTCCATGTCCACTACGAACATTCGACCTGGTTGTAAACGACCTTTAGAAACTACTTTTGATTGATCAACATCCAAAACTCCAGCCTCAGAGGCCATAATTACGGTATCATCATTCAATACCCAATACCTAGATGGACGTAGTCCGTTTCTGTCCAAAGTTGCTCCTACAATTTTACCATCTGTAAATGAGATAGAAGCTGGACCATCCCATGGTTCCATGATGGTTGCATGGTATTCGTAGAATGCTTTACGAACAGGATCCATGTCTTTATTACCATCCCATGCCTCAGGCACGAGCATCATCATCACATGAGGAAGTGACCTTCCTGATAAATAAAGTAGCTCAATTGCATTATCGAGCATTGCTGAATCCGAATTGCCTTTGTCGCAAATAGGTAGCAACATCTTCATTTCTTCATCTGAAAAATGCTCAGAGTAGAATGATTGTTCTGCAGCTCTAATCCAATTTACGTTTCCTTTTACTGTATTAATCTCTCCATTGTGAGCAATGAAACGGAAAGGTTGTGCAAGTTTCCAAGCCGGGAATGTATTAGTAGAAAAACGTGAGTGTACAATTGCAAATGCACTTACAACTCTTTTATCTTCAATATCTGGGAAATAATATTTTAATTGATTGGTAGTAAGTTGGCCTTTGTACGAAATTGTACGGCAAGACAAACTGGAGAAATAGAATGAGTCTTTTGCCCCTAAAACTGAATCCCTAATAATCTTAGAAACATATTGACGAAATACATAAAGCTTTCTTTCGAATGCTAATTCATCTTGTATATCACTAGGCTTTTTAATAAATATTTGCTCTACACAAGGCTCTACAGAACCAGATGCTTCACCCAAGTCGTCATTTCGAGTAGGTACAACTCTATATCCTAATAAATGTAAATCTAAATCTTCTAATTTACGGTCAATGATTTCTCTTGCTTCTTCTTTCTGTTTTTCATTGCCTGGAAAGAATATCATCCCAACACCATATTCAAATGCTGCAGGAAGTTTAATATTAATCTTTCGACATTCTTCTAAATAAAACTCGTGAGGTATTTGCAAAAGAATTCCTGCTCCGTCTCCACTATTGGGATCACAACCGCAAGCTCCACGGTGGTCCATACGCTCAAGCATATGAATTGCATCCGAAACAATTGAGTGTGATTTTCGACCTTTAAGATGTGCTCTAAATCCAATACCGCACGCATCATGTTCAAATTCACTTCTATAAAGGCCTTGTTCTTGGTCTTCTAAAATTGATCCCATTTTCAATAAAATATTTTAGGTTTATTGTCGATTATCAGAGATAAAAAGCGGTTAGCATTGTTACTTAAGGCTAATCGACGAATATGCAATATAATAACAAATTTTTCTGAATCTTTCTACGAAAAGCCAAATTGTATAGTCAGAAGAAAGATTATTAATTCGATAAAATTTTCTATTAAAATTATCCTATTTATCTCAAAGAAAGACTGATAATATGCTCTATTTAGATTAAAACGAAATATGATTTGGACAAATTATAGCACAAATCCGAGGCCTACAGTGCCATTTGTCATTGGATCAATGAATATAAAAGCTCCGTTAGTCGGGTTTTCGTCGTACTTATCGGCGAAAATTGGACCTGCAAGTTTTATATTAACAACTCCAATTTCGTTCAACAAAATTTCGCTGGTATTTTCCTTAGGGCTGAAGTGTTCAATGTCAAGAACTGAGGTCACATTTACAACTTTGGCTTTTTGAATATTAATTCCGTGTTGTACAAAATATGTCTTGCCAGCTTGGAGTGGGGTAGCATCCATCCAGCAAACTCTTGCATTAATTGCCTTTAGCTGCTCTGGTGTACTTCCTGCATGCACAATCATGTTTCCACGGCTAATATCAATGTCATCTTCTAGCTCAATTGAGATTGAATCTCCCAATTCTGCGTGTTCAAGTTTTTGATCAAACTTATGAATAGCTTTTATTTTACTCACTTGATTACTAGGCAATGCTTCGATCAAATCTCCTACCGCAAAAACACCACTAGCTACACGACCAGCGTATCCTCTGTAATCATGAAATTCTTCGGTTTTGGGCCTAATTACATTTTGAACAGGAAACCTTGCAGGAAGCTCACTTGCGATCGCATTACTTCTTTTGTTTTCCAATTTTTCCAAAAATGACAGCAATGGCAAACCATCGTACCATTCCATTTTATTAGATTTCTCAACGATATTATCGCCAAATAGTGAGGAAATGGGTATAAACGTTACATTCTGACTTTCGAAATCAGATTTACCAACTGTATTCTGAAAGTCCTCCTTTATTTTTCCAAAAGTGGCTTCGCTATAATCAGCCAAGTCCATTTTATTTACAGCAACAATAATATTCTCCATTCTGAGTAATGAAGCGATGTAAAAGTGTCTTTTTGTTTGCTCTATCACACCGTTTCTTGCATCAATCAATATAATGGAAACAGATGCATTACTCGCACCAGTTACCATATTCCTTGTATATTCGAAATGGCCAGGTGTGTCTGCAATTATGTACTTTCTATTTGGCGTGTTGAAATAAATATGAGCTACATCAATTGTAATTCCTTGCTCACGTTCAGCTATTAGGCCATCTGTCAATAAAGACAAGTCTGTAAAGTCAAGTCCCTTTCTTTTTGAAGCCGATTCAAGAGCTTCTATTTTATCTTTAGTAATAGATTTTGTTTCATACAACAATCGACCTATTAGCGTGCTTTTTCCGTCATCTACTGATCCTGCTGTTGCTATTCTTAATATATCCATGATTTAAATAATTCGATTTGAGATTTGGGATTCTTTCAATTTAAGAACTTCCCTAATTCGGATTTAAGGCTTGAGATTTAAACTATAATTCTGTAAACTAAAATTTAAAAATAACCCTGTTGTTTTCTTTTCTCCATTGCTGCCTCTGACCTCTTATCGTCAATCCTAGCACCTCTTTCTGAGATTTCTGCACCAATGATTTCATCGATAATAGTATCTATATTGTCGGCATCACTCAAAACTGCGGCAGTACAAGTCATATCTCCTACTGTTCTAAATCTTACCGTTGTTTCGTAAGGCTTTTCGTCTTCTGATTTATTGATAAACTCAGAATCAGACCAAATCATACCGTCTCTTTCAAAAACCTGACGCTGGTGAGCAAAATAAATTGAAGGAATTTCAAGTTCTTCTTCTTTAATGTAATTCCAAACATCAAGCTCTGTCCAGTTTGAGATAGGGAAAACTCTTACATTTTCTCCCATTTCTATTTTACCATTCAGCATTTCGAACATTTCTGGTCTTTGTTTTTTTGCATCCCACTGACCAAAGTCGTCTCTAACACTAAATATTCTTTCTTTCGCTCTTGCCTTTTCCTCGTCACGACGAGCACCACCAATGCAAGCATCAAACTTGTTTGATTCTATTGTATCTAAAAGCGTAACCGTTTGAAGGGCGTTTCGCGAAGCATACTTGCCACTTTCTTCTTTTACCTTTCCTTGATTAATACTATCCTCTACAAGACCTACAATGAGGTCACAGCCTAGTTGTTCGGCTAATTTATCTCTAAACTCAACTGTTTCAGGGAAATTATGGCCAGTATCAATATGAACAAGAGGAAATGGAATTTTACCAGGATAAAAGGCTTTTTGAGCTAACCTTACCAATGTGATAGAGTCTTTTCCACCTGAGAAAAGCAAAGCTGGTTTCTCAAATTGAGCGGCAACTTCTCTAAGTATATAAATAGCTTCGTCTTCTAATTGTCTTGGAAAACTTCTATTTGATTCAAATTCTTGCTTCGAAATTTCTTTACTCACTGCGTTTGTCATTTTAAAAATATAATATCATTTAACGGCGTGCAATCCACATTCTTTTTGTGAAGTTTCCCACCACCATCTTCCAGCTCTTGGATGCTCCCCTTCGGCAATTGCTCGCGTACATGGTTGGCAACCAATACTTACAAAATTCTTTTTATGAAGTGTATTTTCGGGAATATTTTCTGCTTTAATAAATTCGGTCATTTGATCATAAGTCCAATCGATCAGAGGGTTAAATTTAAACACTTTGTTTCCCTCGTCCCACTCCCAAATCTTCATTTCTTGTCTATTCTCACTTTGTTCTGCTCTTAAGCCAGTGATCCAAACCTCAGCACCTTTTAAAGCTCTTTTCAAAGGAATAATTTTTCGAATTCCACAACACTCTTTCCTGTTTTCCACAGAATCGTAAAAGCTGTGAAAACCTTTTTCGCTTACCAATTTCTCTACCTTATCCGTATCAGGAAAGTAAGTTTTGATGTCCAGCTTGTATTTAGCCCTTGTTTTATCCATCAACTCATACGTTTCTGGAAAAAGACGACCAGTATCTAAGGTAAATATTTCAATATCGAGTTTATTACTCGCTATTTGATGTGTAATGACTTGATCTTCTTGACCAAAGGATGAAGAAAAAACAACTTTTTTGTAGTTTTTGCTTACCCATTCAAGCCGCTCAAGAAGCGTTAAATCATTTAACTTTTCTAAATCAGACATAATTAAAACCAAAATCGGACTATATTAATCAAACTCAATAATATCACTACCACTCCAATGGTAACCATAATGAATTTTGGGTTAAAAAATCGTACAAGGAATGCACCTAGTGGAGCGGCAAAAATACCGCCTATTACTAATCCTGCAATTGGTTGCCAAGCTGCAATATCAATAAATATCATAAAGATTCCAGTGCTAAAAAAAGCAACAAAAAACTCTGCGGTATTTACAGTTCCAATGGTTTCCTTAGGAGCATTTCCTTTCCTCAGTAAGTTTGAAGTTACCAAAGGTCCCCATCCTCCTCCACCTATTGCATCTAAAAAACCACCATAAAGACCAAGTATTCCTAAATTCTTATTTACGGGTGTTGCAGGCCTTCCTTTAAAAGCTTTATAAACCAAAAGTGACCCCAAAACTACTAAATATGCTGATATAAATGGCTTGATAAAATCAGCATCAAAAACTTCAGAAATTAGATATGCCCCTATCATCGCCCCTATAACACCGGTAACGACAATACGGAAAAACATTTTTTTGTCAATGTTGCCAAAATAAATGTGTGACAAGCCTGAAACTCCCGTGGTAAATACCTCTGCAGTATGAACACTTGCAGTTGCAAATGCTGGAGGAACACCTACTCCCATTAATAATGAGGTACAAGTGGCTCCATAGGCCATTCCGAGTGCACCGTCGATCAATTGTGCAAAAAAACCAACTCCAATATAATAATAGAACAAAGGATCTAAAGAACCTCCGTGCCAAACATCACTATAAGCAATTCGGTAAATCAAGATGCCGATTAACATCACTTTCATGGCAATCATAGCAACTGCTATGTACCTGAACTTGATGAGGCCGCTTAGTGACAATGCTAACTTCTCCATTTACAAGTCTCTTGATTTAAGGTAATTATTGCTATACACCCGCTCTTGTTCTAAAATATAATTGGGTACAATAGCATCTACTACCTCTCCTATTACAATAACCGCAGGATTAGTTAGGCCTTCTTTACTTCTCAATTCTAATAGGTTATTTACCTTACCCGAGATCTGTCTCGAATTAGCTTTGCTGGCGTTTTGAACTATAGCAGCTGGAGTTTCTCCTCTTCCATTTTTAGAGAAAATCGCAACTATTTCTTCTAGCTTACTCATCCCCATCAATATTACTATTGTTGCCGTTGTACGAGAAGCCAGTTCTATATCTTTACTCAATGACTTATCTGACTTATGTCCAGTTATCACCCAAAAACCATCGGATGAAGCTCTATCCGTAAGTGGAATATCATGTAAACCAAGAGCATTGATACTAGATATACCAGGTATGTATGTTGATTCCACACCTCTTGCTTTTGCAAAATTGATTTCCTCAGCACCTCTTCCAAATATAAATGGATCGCCACCTTTGAGCCTTACCACATGACCTTTTTGATATGCTTTCTCAACAATTAAGAAATTGATTCCATCTTGAGAAATACTTTTACAGTGTCCTTTTTTACCAACAGAGATCTTTTCGCAAAGCGGATGACAGTAATCTAATAGTTCTGGATTTGCCAAGTTGTCATAAAGCACTACATCTGCAGCTCTGAGAGCATTTATAGCTTTTAAAGTTATAAGCTCAGGATCACCTGGCCCAGCACCTACAAGTGTAAGGCGGGGTTTTATGTTTTGACCTAACTCTTTCATTATAGTTGTACTGCTTTTTCTTCTTCACGTAGCTGAATAGCTTTGTTCAAAAGTGATTTCGCATCGTTCAAGTAACTTTTAGCAAATTCAAACGTAGGTTCGTTGTTTTTTAGTTGAAGGATCAACTGATCCACGTTTTCTCCAAACTTAGAACCAAAATGCTCTCTAAAGTCATCTATAATTTTATTCTGAGTATTACACTTGATATCACTTGAAAGCAAAAGTGCCTTTGCAGCATTCACCATTGCGGCATAGGAAAAGTAAATAGAATCGCTATACTTATTCTTCCCCAATGCTTCTTCAGCATTATCAGCTTTCTCTTCCGCCTCTAAAAACAACGTCCCTACTAAATCAACTAAGACTCCAGCACACTCCCCTACTCCAATAGCAGTAGCGAAACTTTCATCCCTACCCCAGTCTACAAAGTCTGTTGGAATTAGCGTTTCTAAATCGGTAAGTGGTTTTAATATTTCGTAAAAATACGCTTTGCCAAATCGATCATAATAATCATTAAAGTACTCCCCATCTTGCCCATTTTCATTGAAATCATTTAGCACAATTCTTAGCACATCAGGACCTCTTTTAGAAGGGACTTTAATAACCTTATCAGCCGCTCTTCCAATCCCATTTCCCTGTGTACCTCCACCCAAAAGCACTTGAAGTGCAGGCAAAACACGCTTATCCGGAGCTTTCATGCTACTTCCATGGAAGCCAATATTTGCCATTCCGTGTTGACCACAAGAATTCATACAACCTGATATCTTGATGTACAAATTGTTGTTTTTGATCAATTCAGGAAACTCATTGTCAATAACTTTTTCAAATACGGTAGTAATATGAGTAGAATCTGAGATTGCTAGATTACAAGTATCTGTCCCTGGACAAGCCGTAATGTTGGCAATACTATTTGCACCCGCAGCACCTAAACCATGCTTAAGCAATACATTATATACATAAGCAAGGTTTGCTTGAGGAACATATCTCAAAAACATCCCTTGATTGATAGTTACTCTAATGTCATCTCCAACATAACCTTTGAGAGCGTCTATAAGTGATCTAGATACTTTGGTAGAAATATTTCCCAATGGCACTCGTATAAAAACGCCATAAAAATCTTGTTGTTTTTGGACTAAAAGGTTGGTCGCTTTCCAAGTTTCAAAAGCATCAATATCTTCAACAACTTCGTCACTTGCAATTAATGTTGGTAACTCAACTTGCTCTGTAAATGAAGTATCTACCCAATATTCTTTATGACTCAATGCTAACTCCTCTTGAGCAACTAAGTCCATGAAATTATCAAAGCCTACTTTATCTAGCAAGTATTTCATTCTTGCTTTATTTCTTGAATTACGCTCTCCGAATCTATCAAATACCCTTAAAACCTTCTCTGCAAATGGAATCAATAGCTCCTCAGGCAAGAATTCATAGGCCACATCTGCCATACGCGGCTGAGCACCTAAACCTCCACCAACCATGACTTTAAAGCCTTTTTTGCCATCTTTTATCTTTGAGATCATTCCCAAGTCATGCATGTAAGAAAGAGCAGTATCTTCATCCGTATTAGAAAAAGAGAATTTCATCTTTCGTCCCATTTCTTGACAAATAGGATTACGTAGGAAAAATTCAAACATCGCGTGAGCGTATGGAGTCACATCAAATAACTCATCAGCATCAACACCAGCGGAAACCGACGCAGTTATATTTCTAACAGTATTTCCACAAGCCTCTCTCATGGTAACATTGTCTCGCTCTAATTCAGACCAAAGCTCTGGTGTGCGGTCAAGACTCACGTAATGGATTTGAATATCCTGACGGGTTGTAAAATGCAGGTTTCCTGTTGAGTATTCATCCGAGACAGCACAAATTCTCTCCCATTGCTTAAATGTCATTTTACCATATGGCAATTTGATTCGTACCATTTGTACTCCTGGTTGTCTCTGCCCATAAACCCCTCTGGCAAGTCTAAGACTCCTGAACTTATCATCGTCTATTTTGCCTTCGTGGTGCAATCTGATCTTTTTTTCGAGATCAATGATGTCTTTTTGTACTACCGGATTTTCTAATTCTGTCCTGAAACTCTGCATTCAATTGAATAATATTTTTTGCAAATATAATAATAGTCTACTTAATTGGTAGGCTTTATAGTTTATTTGCTCAAAAAAATTCTAAACGTCGCAAATTTCGCCTTGCTGAATGATTTGAGAGTTTGAAAAAACAGCTTGTGCTTCCTCTAAAAAGAGTTCTAGCGTTTTATATCGTGAAGAAAAATGACCTAACATCAGCTTTTTAACCTTTGCGTCCCTAGCAATTATTGCTGCTTGCTTGGCAGTGCTATGTTGTGTTTTTGCAGCTCTATCTACTAATTCATTTGTAAAAGTAGATTCATGATAAAGCAAATCAACACCTGTCACTAGCGGTACTAACGTGGGATTAAAACTAGTATCGGAACAATATGCGAAGCTCTTTCCTTGAGGGCCATTTCTTGTATATTCGCTATTCTTGTAGGTTTTACCGCTCAATTCATCATAAACATCTTCACCATTTTGAAGCATTTTGAAATAAGGAATTGGAAAGTCAGTCGGCAATAATTCTTTGAGGATCTTACGCTTATGATTCAGTTCTTTAATCATATATCCAGCACATGCTACCCTATGTAGTAATGGCAAAGTACGGATAGAAAAATGTCCGTTGTTAAAAACTTCGCTGGAAGTAAGCGTATCAATTGTATGAAAACTAAGAGGAAACCCAATTTTCGTTCCCGAAGCTTCAAATTGCAAATTCATTATTTCTTCTAATCCTTGAGGACCAAATATTCGCATTGGCTCTTTTCTTTGGTTTAAGTTCATACTTGATAACAAACCAATCAATCCAAAATAATGATCACCATGCAAATGGGTTATACAGATCGTACGGATTCTTGTGTGCTTAACTTTGTGTGCTAGAAACCGATATTGAGTAGCTTCACCACAATCGATGAGCACATATTCGTTTCCTAGATTTACAAGACAGGCAGATGGATGCCTTTCTAAATGCGGAGTTGCTGAGCCAATACCAAAAAAAGTTACTTCCAATTTATCTATTCTCCTTTTAAAAATTCATTTTCGAGAATATTCATCATAATTGCTTCTACTCCTTCATGTTCTGTAGGTAATGCTATTACGTGATTTTTCCCTTTCAATGATGGTGAATTCATGAGTTCCTTCACGCCAACAAAACAAGCTAAACCATTACTTGTTTCTAATTCTTTTTCCAAAAATGAAGCCAAGGCATCAATTTCTTGATTTTCATTTTTAACCTCAATCAAAACATTATTAAGTAAACTAGATCGCAGCGTAGAGGTAATCTCACTACCCAAATCAGCAATGTCGTCCGTTAACTTTATACTTATATATTGTTCCTTTAATTCAATCATCGTTTTTAATGTTTTTCATTTCCCAAATTTTGGCATCAACTAGAAACCTAAACCAAAAACCTTGCAACGTGTGGAACAACAAACCTTGCACACCGTCTCTAAAGCCGCCTTTGATAATCATTCTATAAAAGTAAAACGCAAAAACACGCCAGAATAATGGGTAGGAATAATACTTTAATCGCAAGTATCTTCTTTTTTCCATTTCATTCCCGTTTTTATCGGCTTTAACTTTCTTGCTTTCGTCCAAAAGCTTTATTGCTTCCTTTGCTTCAAGCTCCGCCCACCTATTATGACGCAGGGTAAACTCACCCAAACTCGAAGTTATGGTATCTTCAATGTCGTTTTTAAGTGTAATTGAAGGACCCTCTATCACAAAATGTTGATCGTACTCTTTGTGTTCACAGTACCCATGCCCTTTCCTGAAAATTATAGCATGAAAAATTGGATAGTGTCCACCATATTTTACCCATCTTCCAAAAAACATCGTTTTTCTAGAAGCCATGAAACCATTTATTTCATTCGATATTCCGTTTCTGAATATTTCGGATAATTCGCTAAAAAGCTCATTGGAAGGCCTATGATCAGCATCTAAGTTAAAAATAAACTCATTTCGAATTGTTAGATTATCGAAAGCCCAGTTTCTTTGGACCGAATAGTTTACAAACTCGTGTTGATTGAGCTCAACTCCTTCAAACTCAGCAATTATCTCAAGCGTATTATCAGTAGAATAGGAATCTACTACAATAATCTGATCAACTTGACCATGAATTGATCTCAGGCATTGCCGTATGTTTTTTTCCTCGTTAAAGGTGAGGATAATTGCTGTTATAGGTAATTTCAAATTGTCACTTATGCTATTGATTCTGCAAATTAAACACAATGATCTTTCTATGCAGCATTTTGAGAGTAAGTAATTAACATGATATCACTTCTTTTACAACATTTTTAACTTAATTAATGTGTACTTTCAGCCCTAAATAGTTCAATACAGCTAACTTTGTATCCATTATCTTTTTGATTTCTATTGAAGATCTTAATCATCCATCCGTATTTTAAAACACACTACAAGGCCATCATTTATTCGAACCTCTCGAATTTGATAGACCTAGATAGAAATTACGAACTTAAGGTTTTACAGTTGTTTTTGAATGAAAGTTCTAGGCAAAACATGGAAACCGTGGATTATAATATTCATCAATATCCTTACGAGATCTTATTCAAAACAAGTAATGAATCTGTTTCATTTTTCAAAAAGCTAACTGCGATATTCAAATTCATCAAGTCGGAAAACCCTTCCATAATTAATATCACAGGATATTATGATCTGGCAGTGGTTTTACCTTCAATCTGGTTCAGATTAAAAGGAACACCTATAGTAATGTCTATTGATAGCACCTTGAATGACAATTCAGGCAATTCTGTATCCAATTTTATCAAAAAATGGATTTTAGGTAAAATGGATGGCTTCTTTAGTTACGGAAAAAAGTCAACCGAACTTATAACTCGATTTGGAGTTGCTAAGCAAAAGGTCTTGGTGGAAAACAATGCAGTTGATAATGAAAAACTAAATGAGGTATATATTACATACAAAAACTCAGCTACTTTCGTTGAAAAGTCGAAGTCATTTCCAGCTCAAAACTTTATTTTTGTTGGTAGATTTATTCCAGAGAAAAACTTAAAGGAGCTTATTCGTACTTTTGCGAAATTAGAAACCAAAAACTGGGGTCTCATATTGGCTGGAACAGGGCCACTGAAAGAAGAATTAATGGCTGAAGCGGCACACTTAAAGAATGTATTTTTTGAAGAACCTTTACCTTGGTATGAAGTACCTCATTTACTTGCTCATGCAAATGTTTTCGTACTGCCTTCAACCTCAGAGCCATGGGGCTTGGTTGTAAACGAAGCCATGGCATGCGGAATGCCAGTAATAGTATCTCAAGCCTGTGGCAGTGCACACGATCTTGTTATAGAAGGAATAAATGGCTTTATCTTTGATCCAAACAAAAACGAAGAGCTCGAATCAAATCTAATGTGGTGTGTTAAAAATGATAACAAATTGCGGAAAATGGGTAAAGAAAGCTTGAAACTTATATCCACATACACACCTTCAATAGTTGCCAAACAAATGTTTGATGGATTTAAAACTTTGACAAAATGAACGACTTATTTTCAAGGTTTTCTTCCTACGCAACCACATTTGCAATATCACTGTTCTTTTTTGGAGCACCAGTAATATACTTTTTCCGCGACGGACTAGGCCTTGCTACAAACAGCATGCTTTTTACTGTTACTTTCATGGTGTTACCCATCTTCTTGGTCTTCCCACTCAGGAACTACAAATTGCTCTATTTGCCAAATAGATTGACAATGGGTCTAAGTATGCTCTTTTTAGGTTACAGTTTATTTTGCCTGTATTTCCATGCCATCATGGGAATATTATTTAAGGTTCAAATTTACGAAACCGCGATTATTGGCATCACCATGTATATGTTTTTGCTCTTTTCTATGGTGAGTATTAATGAACTCGAAAAGCATTTTCTAAAGCTATGTATTGGCATGAGTTTACTAGGTGCATTTGGACTGCTATACCACGTATATTCTAATCCTTCTTATGTTTTAGGTATGAGAGCGAGTATTGGATTCGAGGTAAACGGAGAAGAAAACACAGGTAATCCTCATATTTATTCAAAGGGTGCTTTTTTGGGCTTAGTAGCAAGCTTAGTAATGCTAAAACACAACCCAAACCAGATTAGAAAACTGTATTTGTACTTTGCCGCATTTATATTCTTTGTCGTTATTGTTCTAACTCAAGCAATGTCAACAGTTTTGGCAACGGGAATCTTTGGGTTATTATTTTTCTTTTTCAACTTTAGAAATATAAAAAATGGAACAATCAGGTTTCTTAAAAAACCCATTGCCTGGCTACTTATCCTTATTTTCACCATCCAAGTAGGCATTTTTTACAAAAAGTATGAGAAGTTTATTGGAATTGGATATTCATACATTGAATTTAGAGTTGGTAAGATTTTAAGGTCATTTAACCCTTCAGAGGAGCTGACTTTTAAAACCAATACAGCAATTGCTGATGAGTCTGCTGATATGCGACTCCATTTATTAGAAGTTGTGTACGAGCAAATGGTTGAAAATTTTGATGAAGGTGATTACATGGCCCTCATATTTGGAAATGGATACCAAGACCTCTATGTGGATGTACCAGTAATAGAAGCCTTCAATTCTTTAGGGCTTGTTGGATTTGTATTAATTCTTACCTTGCTGTTTCAGCTCACAAGATTTAGTGTCAGGGAAATGAGAAATCCACAAACAGCCACAACGGAGTTCATAGCATATGCATATTTATACTTTTTGGTACTATGCTTTACAAATGGCCTTATTATTGACTACAATAGATGGGGTTTCTTTGTTTTAGTTTGCAGATTTTTACCATTAAATATATTGCAATACAAAAGAACAAAACATTCGCCACCAGTGAATGAGCCACAATTGGCTTAAATTACAATTAAGTCCTTATATTTAGAACGTAAAATAAGACCCTATGCCTAAGACAAAAAACGAAGAACCATCCTTTAAGAACGTAGAACCACATAGCTTGTTTACTGATTTTGACATTGGCTTGTTTAAATCGGGGAAACATTATAGACTTTACGAAAAAATGGGTTCTCACGTTTTGAGTAAAGACGATGTTTCAGGAACATATTTTGCTGTTTGGGCTCCAAATGCTACAGAAGTAAACGTGTTTGGAGATTTTAACGGATGGAATAAAGGTAGCCATCAGTTAATGCCACGCTGGGATCAATCTGGAATTTGGGAAGGCTGGATTCCAAATCTTGGGAACGGAGAGGTTTACAAATATTTTATAAAATCTAATACAGGCGAAGAACTCGAAAAGGGAGATCCATTTGCCCTCAGATGGGAGGTTCCACCTAAGACTGCAAGTATTATCTGGGATACATACTATGAGTGGCAAGATAAAGACTGGATGGAAACCCGAAAGAATAAAAATTCTTTAATGGCTCCCATGTCGGTTTATGAAGTTCACTTAGGCTCATGGAAACGTGACCCTTCTGATAATGATCGCCGACTTACATATAGAGAAATTGCAAGGGATTTGGTTCCTTATGTGAAGGAAATGGGATTTACGCATGTGGAGTTTATGCCAATCATGCAGCACCCTTACGAACCGAGCTGGGGCTATCAAATCACGGGTTATTTTGCTGCAAATAGTGCACAAGGAAATCCACAAGACCTCATGTACCTCATAGAGGAATTGCACAAAAATGACATTGGCGTTTTACTTGATTGGGTACCGTCACACTTTCCAAATGATGCCCATGGTATTTATAGATTTGATGGTACGCCACTGTACGAACATCAAGACCCAAGAGAAGGTTACCATCCTGACTGGAAAAGCTACATTTTCAACTATGGTCGCTACGAAGTAAGGTCTTTCCTTATTTCTAATGCTATGTTTTGGTTGGATCGCTTCCACTCAGACGGACTAAGAGTGGACGCAGTTGCCTCAATGCTTTACAGAGATTACTCGAGAAATGAAGGAGAATGGATTCCTAATATTTATGGAGGAAGAGAAAACCTTGAAGTGATTTCGCTTTTCAAAGAAATTAACGAAGAGATCTACAAAACCTTCCCAGATACCCAAACCATTGCTGAGGAATCAACTGCATTTCCAGGAGTTTCAAGACCTGTTTATACTGGAGGACTTGGATTTGGTATGAAATGGATGATGGGATGGATGAATGACACTATCAGGTACTTCGAAAGGGACAGCATGTATCGTAAGTTTCACCAAAATGAAATTACATTTAGTACTGTTTATGCTTTCTCAGAAAACTTTATGCTTCCTCTGTCACATGATGAGGTAGTGTACGGCAAAAACTCACTCCTGAATAAAATGCCCGGAGATGAATGGCAAAAATTTGCAAACCTCCGATTGCTTTTTGCTTATATGTATACACATCCAGGCACAAAACTCATTTTTATGGGAGGTGAATTTGGACAAAAGAAAGAATGGAATTTCAAGTTTAGTTTAGATTGGCATAACCTAGAGGAGCCACTTCATATAGGTATGAAAGAAACAGTGAAAGCACTCAATGCAACTTATAAGGCTGAAGGTGCAATGTTTGATAAGCAATTCGACCCAGAAGGTTTCCAATGGCTAGATACCACTGATACTGAAAATACTGTACTTTACTATAAGCGTAGTGGCTTTATTCCAGAAGAAGATATTTATGTTGCTCTCAATTTAACCCCCGTACCACGAGAAAACTACGACTTAGGAGTTCCTTCTAAGGGTAATTATGTCGAAATTTTCAACAGTGACAAAACAGAGTTTGGTGGATCAGGAATTACAAACATCTCATGTACAAGTAAGCCGAAAGAGCTTCATGGCATGAAAAATGCAATTTCAGTGAGTTTACCACCACTTTCAGCTGTAATATTTCGTTTAGAAAAAACGTTGTAAACAAAACCAAAGATTCAGTTCTTCACATCAATGACCAAAAGACTTTTATTAGTAGCAGTAGTTCTTATTTCTTCTTTTTCAATCTCAAAAGCTCAAACAGCAGAGGAGTTAGTAGATAAATACCTCAGTGCCATAGGTGGCAAAAAGAAGCTAAGTGAAATCCAAAGCTTGAGAATGCTTGCATTGGTTAAAGCTCAAGGAATGGAAATGCCTGCGGAGTTACTTAAAAAGTCTCCAAACATGATGAAGATGACTTTGAGTTTTCAAGGTTATGAAATCGTTCAACCCGCTTTTGATGGCGAAAATGGATGGGCAACAAATTTCATGACAATGGAAAACGAAGAGATGGATGCAGATGGTTCTTTAGCAATGAAACAGGAAGCTCAAGACTTCCCCGATCCATTCTATAATTACGCTAGTAAAGGCTATATCGTAGGAAGAAAGGACGACGTCACCGAGAATGGAAAAGAATATTTTGTATTGCTACTAGAAAAAAACACGGTAATTGTCAACGGTGAAGAGCTGAGCAATAATGCTGAATACTTACTTGACAAGAGTACTTTCTTACCCTATAAAAGAAGTTCTCTAGCAGAAGGTGGCCCTACGAAAGGAATGGCGATTGAAACCATTTACAGCAACTATAAGGAAATAGAAGGATTCCGTTTCCCATATATCATTGAGCAAAAAGTAAATGGAGTTACTCAAGCAACAATGAACTTCGAAATGGTTGAGATCAATCCACCAATCGAAAACAAAGAGTTCAAGTTCCCTGAGCAACCTTAATGAACCTGCTTATTTAAGTAACTTTTAAAGCTATCGTAATCAACTTCCATTGGAAGTGCATTCTTTTCTTTCTCCAGCAATTCGCTTAAACGAGTTGGAATAGCTAGCTTTTCATTCAATGTTGGCTCCACATCTCCCAAGAATTTGGCATAATGTGCTGTTGCAGCAAATACTCCAATAAAGTCAGTTTTGTCGTCCTTTTTAAAATCTTCTAATGCCTGATAAGCTATTGCAGTATGAGGACACACCACATATTGGTATTTACTATTAACCTCTTTCATTGCAGTTCGGGTTTGGTCATCGTTGTACCAAAACCCTTTCACCATTGACCTTAGTTTTTCAATATCATTATCAAAAAGTGCGACTAAGCGAGGAAAATTACTAGGATTCCCTACATCCATTGCATTTGAGATTGTGCTAATAGATGGTTTAATAGCAGTATATTCTCCTGTAGATAAATACGTTGGCACTACTTTGTTTGCATTAGTTGCAGCTAAGAATTGGTGCACTGGCATTCCCATTTTATAAGCAATAACTGCAGCACATAGGTTACCAAAATTTCCACTAGGAATAGAGAAAACTACTGGCTTTCCCTTCTGTTTTAATTGAGCATACGAGTAGGCGTAGTAAAAAGCTTGTGGAATTAAACGAGCAATATTAATAGAGTTTGCAGAAGCTAAATTTAATCGTGAACGAAGTTCAGTATCTAAAAAAGCCTGCTTTACTAGTGCTTGACAATCATCGAAAGTGCCATTTATTTCAAGAGCCGATACATTTTCTCCAAGAGTTGTAAGTTGCTTTTCTTGGATATCACTTACCTTTCCTGTTGGATAAAGTATATGAACAAAAATGTTAGGGTATTTGTAAAAACCCTGAGCAACCGCTCCACCAGTATCACCAGAAGTTGCAACAAGGATATGTACATTCTTTGATTCTTTCTTCAAAAAATGAGACATCACACCTGCCATAAACCTTGCACCAAAGTCTTTGAAGGCCATGGAAGGCCCATGAAACAACTCAAGACAGTACAGATCACCTTCTAATGGTTTTAGAGGTGCATCAAAGTCTATTGCACGATCAATAATCGCTTTTAAGTCAGTAGTATTAATTTCATCACTTAAAAAAGCATTCGAAACTTCAAATGCAATCTCTTGCAAAGAAAGTTCATGAATATTATCCCAAAATGATTTTCCTAAATTTGGAATATTAGTTGGCATAAAAAGTCCATTATCTGAAGGTAAACCCTCAAAAATTGCTTCTTTACCTGTGACTTCGGCAGCCTTGTGATTGGTACTGTATAATTTCATATTCTCTAAAAACTTCGCAAAAATAGCTATTCTTATTTGTTAGCCTACAATGCAAGAATTATTCCCTTAGTTTTGTACCCTATGAGCAAATATCAAATCGTCGCAAAAACACTTCAAAATTTAGAAGAATTGCTTTCGAAAGAATTGAAGTCACTTGGTGCTTCTAAAGTTAAAATACTTAAAAGAGCGGTTTCTTTTGAGGGAACAGATGAATTGCTGTACAAATGCAACTTGAGTTCAAGGTTAGCTATTAGCTTTTTGGTCCCCATCCATTCGGCTGAAGTAAATGACGAAAATGATCTTTATAAAGAAATATATGCCCTCCCTTGGGAAGAAATTTTCAATCCTGAAAAAACTATTGCCATAGACGCCTCCATTTCTGGACCAAATTTCAATCATTCGCAGTATGTGGCTTTAAAAACAAAAGACGCAATTGTAGATCGATTGAGAAATAAATTAGGATTTAGACCAGATGTAGATGTAAGAGACCCCGATTTCAAAGTCAATATTCATATTCATAACAGTTCACTCACAGTTTCGCTCGACAGCTCAGGAAGAACACTCGATAAGCGGGGTTACAGGCTGGATGCAGGACAAGCTCCACTTAATGAAGTGTTGGCTGCTGGAATGCTCTATATGGCCGAATGGAACGGCGAAACAACGCTTTACGATCCAATGTGTGGTGCAGGAACATTTTCAATTGAAGCTGCAATGATTGCAGCTAAAATACCTCCAGGAATAAATAGAGACTTTTGTTTTCAAAATTGGTACGACTACGATTACAAGTTATTTGTAAAAGTAAAAGAAGATTTAATAAGCCAAATAACAACTCCTAAAGAGGAATTTTTTGCAAGCGATTTAGATAGTGCGATGCTGGATTTCGTACAAGAAAATGCGGAACGAGCAGGTGTAGACAAATACATCAAGGTTGAAAAACTTAACTTTTTCAATTCGTCAGCAAGAAAGGAAAGCGGCGTAATCTTCTTGAATCCTCCTTATGACCAAAGACTAAGAATGGAGGACGTTTTTGCCTTTTACAAGCAAATAGGAGACACTTTCAAACAAGCATACCCAAATCATCAAGGTTGGATTATCAGTTCGAACAACGAGGCATTAAAAAAACTCGGTTTGAAAGCTAGTTTCAAAACCGAGTTGAATAATGGTGGAACCATGTGTAAGGTTCACAAATATGATATGTATCGAGGAAGTAAATTAGCCTAACAAGGCTACAAAATCATCGAATAGGTATCTAGAATCATGAGGCCCAGGGGCAGCTTCCGGGTGATATTGTACCGAGAAAGCTGGCTTGTCTTTCAATTTTATTCCTTCAATAGTATGGTCATTGAGATTCATGTGAGTGATCTCGATATTGGACAAAGTCTTTACTTGTTCTGGATCTACGGCAAAGCCGTGATTCTGAGAAGTGATTTCAGACTTTCCAGTTTTTAAGTTTTTAACTGGATGGTTTAGTCCTCTATGTCCATTGTGCATTTTATATGTTTTGGCACCACTTGCTCTTGACAGCAATTGATGTCCAAGACAAATTCCAAATGTAGGTTTATTTGTCTCTAAAATTTTCTTAATCGTATCTACTGCATAGTCCATCGCAGCAGGGTCACCTGGGCCATTTGATAAGAAATATCCATCAGGGTTAAATTCTTGAATTTCTTCAAAAGTAGATTTGGCATTAAAAACCTTGCAATAGCAATCTCTCTCCGCAAAGTTTCTTAATATATTGGTCTTACAACCGTAATCTATAACAGCTAATTTAAATTTCGCACTTTCTTCTCCAAAGTAATAAGGCTCGTGAGTACTTACTAATGACGAAAGCTCCAATCCTTCCATAGATGGACATTTGCTTAATTCGGTCTTAAGTTGGTCAATGTCATCAATCTCGGACGAAATGATGCAGTTCATTGCACCTGCATTTCTAATGTGTCTTACAACTTGTCTTGTATCAATATCGCAGATTCCTACAATACCAGCATTTTCAAGATAAACCTGTAAAGAACTATCTGCTGTAAGTCTAGAATAGTGCTCATCAGCGTATGCATTACATACCATCCCTTTTATTTTCACACTATTAGATTCTTCCTCAGAACCTAATTTAACTCCGTAATTACCGATATGAGAAGTGGTGTTGACAATAACTTGTCCAAAATAGGAAGGATCAGTGTAAATCTCCTGATAACCTGTCATTCCAGTATTAAAACAGATTTCACCTGCCGTAGTACCTTTTTTACCTAATGCTTTACCCTTGAAAACTGTTCCGTCTGCTAGAAGTAAGTAGGCATTCGCCTCTGGATTTGTAACCATTAATTTATTGGGGGGTTCCGATTTATAATATGCTTATCGGAGTGTAAAGTTAATTCATAATATTGAAAACGACAGAAAAAATTAGAATTTAGAATCAAAGAATGTCAATTAGTAGTAAAGTTGATTGTATAAAAGACTTGAAAAATCACTCATTCCCCATCGCCAAACACGTTTTTTATGAAGTTGAATTAAAATAATATAACTGTATAGTTCTTACCACTTCTTTCATAAAAAAAGCACCTCGCGGAGAGATGCTTTTTAGAAAAACCTAATTTGATATTAATTTAAAATCGATTGAGAATTATTCAGAATTAGATTCCCAAGACTTTCTTATTTACAGCTTCATCTGTTCCTGTAGCTGCAAAATCATCAAAAGCTCTTTTCACCACTTCGATCAAGTGCTCTTTGATAAACGGTGCACCTTCTGTTGCTCCTTGCTCAGAGTCCTTGATACAACACTCCCACTCTAAAACAGCCCAACCGTCGTAATCGTATTGAGATAACTTTGAGAAAATAGCTTTGAAATCAACCTGACCATCCCCTAAGGAACGGAATCTTCCTGCACGATCTGCCCAACCTGCATAACCGCTATAAACTCCTTGGCGACCTGTTGGATTAAACTCTGCATCTTTAACATGGAATGCACGGATACGCTCATGATAAATATCTATGAATTGTAAATAGTCGAGTGCTTGCAATACAAAATGGCTTGGATCGTAATTGATACATGCTCTTGGGTGACCATCTAAAGCCTCTAAAAACATCTCAAATGAAGTACCATCAAAAAGGTCTTCCCCTGGGTGCAATTCGTAGCAATAATCTACTCCGTTCTCGTCGTATACATCTAAAATCGGCTTCCATCTTGCTGCCAATTCTTTGAATGCTGACTCTATTAATCCAGCTGGTCGCTGTGGCCAAGGATATAAAAAAGGCCATGCCAATGCTCCAGGAAAACCTACATGTGAGGTTAATCCCAAATTTTTGGAAGCTAGTGCTCCAAGTTTTACTTGCTCAATTGCCCAAGCTCTTCTTGCTGGCTCATTGTTGGCAACTTCCGCTGGTGCAAAATTGTCATACATCAAATTGTAAGTCGGATGAGATGCCACAAGCTGACCTTGGAGGTGGGTAGAGAGTTCCGTAATCTCTAAGCCTTTGTCTGCTAGTTTACCTTTCAATTCATCACAATATGTTTTTGACTCTGCTGCTTGTTTTAAGTCAATAACACGAGCATCCCAAGAAGGTAATTGAATTCCTTTATATCCTTTACCAGCCATGTAATCGGCAATAGTATCTAAAGAATTGAAAGGAGCTTCGTCGCCCATGAATTGTGCTAAAAAAACTGCAGGTCCTTTTATAGTCTTCATAATTTCTATTTAAATAGGTTGTTTTAAAATTATACTTTAACCCATGATTGGGAATTATTACTTTCCAAAATTCTCTCACATATCAACAACTCTCTGTATCCGTCAGCAAATGTTGGGAATTTTGGTTCTGCGGGTTGCTTTCCTTGCTCTACCGCTTCATACACTTCTTTGAATAATTGTTTCGATGTATCTGGAAAACCTTCATTGTGCCCACCAGGGAAAGATATAATCCCTCCAGCTTCAGGGTGAACCAAAGACGGATCTCTCATTAATACTTCATTTGCTTTGTCTCTGTAGCCAACCCATAATTCGTTAGGATTTTCAGAGTTAAAGGCGAATGTTTTATTTGAGCCCGAAATTTCAATTTTTAACTGATTCTTTCTACCTGCCGATACTTGTGACACCGTAACAGAGCCCTTATTTCCGTTAGAAAACCTTAATAATACATTGGCTGTATCTTCAGTATTGATTTGAACGTCAGCATAGTCCTCTGGCTTGAGCATTTTACCAGAATATGTTTCTACTGTTTTTAAAGGCTTTTTACGAACCTTGTGAACTGTATTGAAATCTGCAAAAACCTCCACTGTTTCCAAGCCAGTAATGTATTCCATTACATCGAGTAAATGAGAACCAATGTCTGCAATTGCTCTTGATGCACCACTTTTATCTGGCTCCAATCGCCAGTTATAATCAGTGTTATAATACAGCCAATCTTGCAAATATGATCCTATTACTGAATACACATCTCCCAATTCTCCTTTCTCACGAGCCGTACGCATTTGGCGTACAAGTGGGTAATAGCGTAAATTGAAATGTACCGCATTTACCAAACCTGATTTCTCAGCAAGTTCAACTAGCTCCTTGGCCTCGTGCAGATCCTTACTCAATGGTTTTTCGCAAACCACGTGCTTACCAGCTAACAAAGCAGCTTTAGATTGTTCGTAATGAAGGAAATTGGGCGTACATATGTGGACACATTGGATATCTTCTTGGGCAATTAACTCATCAAAAGTGTAATGCCTTGGTATCCCTAGCAAATCTGCTTTTTCTTTGGCAAGTTCTTTCGTCACTTCACAAAGTGCTTCTACTTGTACATTTGGCAACCTTCTTAGGGCTTCAATATGTGCTGGTCCTATAAACCCAGTACCAACTACTCCTACTTTTATTTTTGACATGTTTTATTAGTATTTATTTTAATTATGTAATGGAAGTAAGGAGAACGAAGTTGGAAGTTTTCTCCAACCATTTATTCTCTGAACTAGCAATTAATTTCTTAAGTGAGTTTTGAACGGTATGAAATAATCATATTCATTAAATTAAAGCAAGCTAAATAATAGATATCAAATTTATTCACCATTAAATATTCCCTTGACTTCGCTTTATGTAAACAGGTTACGACCTCGGCCAATGACCTTATGCTATATCCTAAAAACTTCATATTTTCCTTTGAAGATTGAAGAATTGAACCCTCCGAAATATTCAATGCAACAGAATCAGCAGCTCGTCTCAATTGACTCGATAAGTTGTAAATTTCTTTTGGAGGAAAACTATCTGATAGTAGGTTCATTTCCTCCCCTAAATCCATAGCCTTTTGCCAAATTATTAATTTTTCAAATTTAAAACTCATAAAATATAAGTCAACTCCTTATTTCAAACTTCCCACTCCCTTCTTCAAACTCCCTTCTCCAAAACTCTTCAACTTCAAATCTCAAACTTCGTCCATTTGCTATTTTCATCATTTGCGGACTTTACAACTGTTTGGATGAAGCCCATTCCTCTTAAGCCCTCTTCTACTCCTGGGAAATCGTATATTTCGGGATTATAACCGCCCGAAGCAGCACCTCCACCAAGTCCTCCACCTGAAGCCTTTTCCGCCGCAATCCCCCATTGATTTCTTAATGCCATTGCAAAGTTTCTGTAAATACTTGCAAATGTTTCAATGTATCCTTCAGGATGACCTGCTGGCTGACGTGTATGTGCTTGAGCATGTTCCGAAAGGTTACCAACACCAGTTCTTATTATTCTTGACCCTGTGTCTTGATTCGTCAACTCTAATGTGTTTGGTTCCATTTGGCTCCATTTCAAGCCGCCTTTGGTACCATATATTCTGATATTAAGGTCGTTTTCTTCACCGTGACATATTTGACTATTGTGAAGTATTCCCTTTGCACCGTTATCAAACCTTAGCAAAATATTGGCGTCATCATCTAATCTCCTACCCTCTACAAAAATAGTAAGGTCGGCACATAGTTCTGTGATTTGTAAACCTGTAATATATTCAGCTAAATTTTCGGCATGGGTTCCTATATCACCCACTCCACCGGCAGCACCACATCGCTCAGGATCTGTTCTCCAATCAGCTTGCTTCTGGCCTGTAGCCTCTAGCAACTCGTACAACCAACCTTGTGGGTATTCAACTATTACTTTTCTAATATCTCCAATTACTCCAGTTTTAACCAAATGCTTGGCCTCTTTCACCATTGGATAAGCCGTATAATTATGCGTAAGAGCAAAAAGCAAACCCGATTTATCTATGATCGTTTTAAGTTCTTTTGCCTCTGCAGTGGTTAGTGTAATTGGCTTGTCCATTACTACTGGAAACCCATTTTCAATTGCAAACTTACAAGCTGGAAAATGAACGTGATTAGGAACAACAATGGATACAAAATCCATTCGCTCTCCTTCGGGAAGTTCTTTTTCCTTCAAAATCATTTCTTCATAAGAGCCGTATACACGATTAGCATCCATATATAAAGCCTCACCTGTTTGCTTCGATTTTTCTGGATTGGAGGAAAATGCTCCACATACCAGTTCTATTTCTCCATCAAGGGCAGCACCTCTTCGATGTACAGCACCAATGAATCCCTCAAGGGATCCACCTATCATTCCCATTCTTACTTTTCTACTCATATTTTGTCAGATTGAAGATTTTAGGTTTCTTTTTCAAAACCAAAGATCGATTACTCAGGCATGAAATTAAACAGTCATTTTGGGTCTTCCAAACATAATTCGCCTTTGCAACCTAAATGGTGGATAAAAATTAAACTTATAGCCTAATCGGAGAATTACGAAGGAAAATAACTTTTTGATTGTAACAATTTACATCATTATCTTTTGATGGAATTGTAAAAAAACTATTTTTACCCATTATTTACAACCCTAATCAATTATTACCTCATGGTTAACAAAAACAGATTATTTTTCGGAAGCTGTCTTGCACTCATCACGACAGCTTTTTCTTTTAGCATCAGAGCAGGTATTTTACCTCAACTTGGTGAAGAGTTTGGTCTTTCGGCTGAACAATTGGGTTTCATAAACTCAATGTGGTTTTTCGGATTTCCAATTGCGATGATTGTAGGTGGTCTTATTTACCATACTGTGGGACCTAAAAAGATAATGCAGTTTGCATTTTTTGCTCATGCAGTCGGAATTTTACTTACCATTTACTCTGGTGGATATACAGGATTATTGATATCAACTTTCCTTATTGGACTTGGTAACGGATGTACCGAAGCTGCTTGTAACCCTATGATCGCTGATTCATACTCTGGTAGTGAAATGAATAAAATGTTGAACAGATTTCACATGTGGTTCCCAGGAGGAATTGTACTTGGAAGTTTGATTTCTAAATTCATGACTGATGCTGGAATGCCATGGCAAGCTCAGATTTGGGTTATCTTAATTCCAACAATCGTATACGCTATCTTATTCTTTGGTCAAACTTTTCCAAAACCAAAAGTGGAAGGAGTTACTTCTATTGCAGAGAACTTCAAAGCAATGCTTTCTCCATTATTCCTTTTCATGTTTGCGTGTATGGCATTAACTGCAATTTCCGAGTTTGGACCACAACAATGGGTTGGTTTAATCATGGCGAAGAGTGGTGCAAGCCCTATGCTTATCTTAGCATTAGTAACAGGCTTAATGGCTGTAGCTAGATTCTTTGGAGGTCCAGTCACCAAACTATTAGGACAAACTGGTGTATTATTGGCAGGTTCAGTATTAGCTACAATAGGAATATATTTATTCAGTACTCAAACAGGCACAAATGCATATATAGCGGCTGTGTTCTTTGCACTTGGAGTTGCATATTTCTGGCCAACAATGATTGGTTTTGTTGCTGAGAAAGTACCATTAAGTGGTGCACTCGGAATGTCAATTATAGGTGGTGTTGGAATGTTTTCTACTTCTATATTCCAACCTATTATTGGACGCTGGATTGACAGTGATTTAGCTGCAAAAAAAGCAGAAGGCTTTACTGGTGAGGAGTTAGATTTAGTAGCTGGGCAAGCAACCTTGTCTACCATGACTACTTTCCCTATCATCTTGATTGTTGCCTTCCTTATTCTTTTCTTTTGGCAAAAAGGGAAAGGTACATCTGCCGCGGCAGCCCATTAAAATGAAAAAATAATTCATACTTTTAAGAGCACTCTTTGAAAAAAGGGTGCTCTTTTATTTTGCAAAAAACAACAATATGTACGCAGCAGTCGACTTTGGAAATACTTTAGGCAAATTGGCATTCTTCCAAAATGGAGAAATGACTCAAATTGAGAAAGGTCTAACACCTGCCAAAATGATAAAAGCGTTAAAAATAGTTAAACCTGACTCTTGTATAATATGCTCCGTAACCAAAAACATCTCGGAGCTAACTGTCATTTTTGAAAGTATTCCGAATAAGATTTTTCTTTCTCAGCATACTCCAATCCCTATTGCAAATGCTTACAAAACTCCTGAAACTTTGGGCTATGATAGACTTGCTGCAGCTGCTGGGGCTAAATTGCAGTTCCCTAACTCCGCAGTACTCATCATAGACATGGGAACAGCTATAAAGTATGATTATGTAAGCAAAGAAGGTGTTTTTGAAGGAGGAATGATAGGGCCAGGACTTAAAATGCGTTTTAAAGCTTTACATACTTTTACCAAAAAACTTCCGTTGATAGAAGCAGATAAATTACCAGATTTAGTTGGCGGGTCGACAAAAGATTGCATCCAAAGCGGTGTCATTAATGGAATGATCGCTGAGATTAATGGTATAATCCAACGTTACAAGCAAAAAGAGGATCTTTCAATTATTATCGCAGGTGGGGATGCCCCATTCTTTGAAAGTCAGATTAATTATCCGACCTTTGCAGCACCAAATTTGGTCCTAGAGGGATTGAATCGAATTTTAGAATACAATGTTGAAAAAAATAAGCTTTTACTTTAGCTTCCTACTGCTAGTTGCAGTGTCTATCAAATCAAATGCACAGGGTCAAGGAAATACTCCTTATTCGATCTTTGGAATTGGCGAACTTGCCGACCCAACAGACGCACCACAAGAAATGATGGGAGGAGCTGGAAGTTCCTTTACAAACAGTTTTTACATTAACCTTGTAAATCCTGCCCTTTTAGTAAAAAACCGTACAGTTGGAGATTTAAAATACGTAGCATGGTCAGTAGGGCTGCGAGGAAACTATCGCAACATTGTAAAAGGAGATGAAGCTAACAGTGGTTTCGGTTATAATTTACAAAACCTTACCCTTGCATTCCCATTGAAAAGAAACTGGGCGATGGCAGTGGCCTTAAGGCCATACAGCATGGTTGACTATAGAATAAAAACCACTAGCCCTATATCAGGAAATAGCTCTGAAGAGTTTAATGTCATTAATACGTATAATGGTGGCATCTCTAGAGTTTCTTACGTGAACAGTATTAGTCTATTTAATAACCTTTATTTAGGTATAGAAGGAAGCTATAATTTTGGAACAATTCAAAAGGATAGCATTTCTTACCTGAGCAGTAATCAAAATCAACTTACAAACTCGTTTGATTACACCTTAACAGGTGCTAGTGTAAAATTTGGAGCGGCGTACCAACATAGCCTAAACAAAAAGTGGAAACTAAATGTAGGAGGTAGTGCAGAATTACAAGGAAAATTAAAAACTGAGGAATTAAAAACATTCGCCATCTATCAGGATGGAGGAGTTGGACCTGAGCTTCAAACTAAACCAGATACTATTTCTCTAAATAACTTTTCTGCAAATACGCCAGCCCAATTTAAAGTTGGTTTAAGCCTCGAAAGTCCTTACCATTGGGTTTTTGCTGCAGACTATGGCATTACAAAATGGAACGGGATCAAGCACATTGATAATTTGGCTGGAAACTTTATGCAAGATTCTCGCGACCTTTCATTTGGTATTGAATACCTTCCAAACTCATCTTCTACCAAATACCTAAATCAGGTTTTTTATAGAGTTGGATACAAAATGAGTACGACTCCCTACAATATTGACGGTACTAGCGTAAAAGACAACAGAATCTCTCTTGGAATGTCTTTACCAATGGGTTTTCGAAATCCAAGTTACATGAACCTTGGTGTTGCATTTGGGCGTAGAGGTTTAAATTCTGGTAGCCTTGTTGAAGAAAATTATATTAGAATTAGCACTAGCTTTTCACTCCTGAGTCCATGGTTTATCAAACCCAAAATCGACTAAGCGGATTCCTTCTTCTTCTACTATCTTTATTAAGTATAGGAATATACAGTTGTGAAGAGTCCACAGAAACTAAAGAAACAATTCTTTACAATGGACCACTGATGGTAACGGAAGACCTAGTTCTTACTTACTCTGATTCTGGTCGCGTAACTATTAAACTAACTACTGCAGAACAAAAGAAGCTCCAAAACAAGGATGAGGTTTACCCTAAGGCCGTCTATGTTACTTTTTTAAACAAAGAAATTGTAGAATACAGCTCTTTAAGAGGTGACTCAGGTAGATATATTTCCTCCGAAAACAAATACATCATAAAAGGTAATGTCTTCTTCTACAATAGAGAACAGCAGCAAAGCCTATCAACAAATGAGCTTGTATGGAAACCTACCGACAAGAAAGTTTATTGTGATGGTAAAGTAATTGTGAATACTCCCAATGACCGCTTAGAAGGTATGGGAATGGAGGCTACTCAAGACTTTTCTTCTTTCCAATTTGGTAGAGTAACTGGTGTATTTGCAGTAGATTCGTTGATTACTCAACCTCCTAAAGTAGATTCCACGGGTTAATTAGCACAGCGAAGAAGTTTGTCTTTGACAGAATCTGCCGAAACAAACTTTTTCTGCCCATGAAACTCGGCGTACATCCAAGTTGTGAGCTGAGCAATATCTAAATCATATAACTTGGGATTTGCAGGCATGGCTTGATTATAACTCTTGCCATTAACTACCATCTCTCCCGAAGCACCGTTTTTAATGATACAAATGACCTTGTCTAGGTTATCAAAGTAATCAGCATCTCTTAATGGTGGATATAGGTTTTGAAGCCCATTTCCATCTTCGCCATGACAATTGCTACACTTTTGAAAATATAGCATCTCCCCATTCACTAAGTACTTTTCGTATGTCATTTCCTCTGAATTCATGCATGAGGTTGTTAGAAAAACAGACAACACTATTAATAATTTACTTTTCATTTTCCTCTTCTTTTAACAACAACTCCATATCTCTTATTAACTGAGATACTTGCTTCTCCACAGTTCCGTCGTATTGTCCCCTAACTCGTTTTTGCTTATCTATTAACAGAAATGCTCCTGAATGTATAAAACCGCCATCTTCTATGGCTGTTGAATCTTCCATAGCACTTACCATGTAGCTTTTTTGAGCAATATTATAAATTGAGTCTTGGACACCTGTAACAAAGTTCCATTGATTTCCATGCACACCAAGAGCACTTGCATAATCGTGTAAAACTTGGATGGAATCATGAATTGGATCAATTGTGTGAGATAATAAACCTACTGCTGGGTTATCCTTGAAATGCTCATAAACCCTAAGCATCTGGCTTTTCATCACTGGGCAGATCGTAGGACAAGAGGTAAAGAAAAAATCAGAAACATAAATTTTCCCATTGTAATCTTTCTCTGTGATTTCATCGCCCTCCTGATTGATAAAAGAGAATTCAGGTATTTTATGATAAACTGTATCTCCCATTTCATTGGCATACCTTGGCCCTAAAATCGGTAACTCCTGCTCAGTACTTGTACATGAAAAAATGCTAATATTTGCTATAATGACTAACAGTAAGGCTTTACTGCTGTAGAAGTTTTTGGGCTTTTTCTGTGTACTCATCTGTTTCTGCTTTAATTTTTTCAATCTCAATTTCCAACTCATCATAAAGCTTCTTTTTTTCATCTAAGTCTGTTACATCATTCATCGCGACACCAAAATTCTTCATCCAAGTGTACATGTCATCATTGGTTTTTTGAAGCTTCACGGAGGTGTCAGTGATAAGAACAGAAAGCGAATCATTATCATTCTGTGATTGTGACAAAGTTTGTAAGTTAGCCTTGATTTTATCTATTCTCATGGATTTTGGCATAACCTCATCATGCAATTTCATCAAAGTTGCCTGTTGAGTTTCTAATTCTTTTTTGAGCTCATTGTCACAAGCAGTAAGTGATATCATTAAAATTGAGAAAAGGTAAATCAGGTTTTTCATAACAATGGTTTTAAAGATTAATTATTAGCTTTTTTGTTCCAAACAGCTAACTTTTTAAAATTAATTTTGGAGAACTTCTAATGCACTTTTTATTGCACTTTCCGAGGGGTTTTGACCACCTATCATTTTTGCGATCTCAATTACTCTTTCATCTTCATCGAGCTTCTTAATATTACTGAAAGTTCTCTTAACTCCGTCTATTTTATATACAAAGAAGTGTGAAGTTCCTTTTCCAGCGATCTGGTGAAGGTGAGTAATAGCTGCCACTTGCATGAGAGTTGACATCTTGCGAAGCAATGCTCCCATTTTTATAGCCACTTCACCTGAGATACCCGTATCAATTTCATCAAAAATAATAGTAGGTAAAGATTTTTTCTCAGCGAGGTAATACTTCAAGACCAGCATTAGTCTTGAAAATTCACCACCAGATGCTACTTTTTTCAATGGTTGTAATGCAATTCCCTTATTCGCTGAAAACAAGAAACTGACCTCATCTTGTCCGGTTTCATCAAGTGGTTTATCCTCGAAACTCATATCGAAATCAGCATTTGTGATACCAAGTTCCTTAAGCAAAAGAATGACCTTTTTGTTTAAGTCTTTAACTATACCCTTTCGCTTTTTGGATAAACTTTGAGCTATTTTCTCTACTTCAATTTTTGCTTGTTCTACTCCCCTACTTAATTTTTGAAGTTTTGAATCAAAATCTAATACATCGGCAACTTTGATACTTAAGTCGTTTTGCTGCTTAAGTAATGCCTCTTCGTCTTGAACACCGTGTTTTTGCATCAACCTGAATATTACATCCAAGCGATCCTTTAAAAATGCAATTCGCTCCTCATCTAAGGCTAAGTCTCCTTCTTTTTGCTCTACCTCATCCGCTATATCCGACAATTCAATAAGCACTGAACTAATGCGTTCTTTAAGCGTAAGATACTCTTTGGAGACACTCACAATAGGATTGAGTGTTGCAGATGCATCCCTTAACATTTCAATCATAGAATGTTCAGGATTATTGAACAAACTCATGAGGCTGGCAAGCCTTGTTTTTACTTCCTCAGCGTTTTCTAGGATATTTAATTCCTCTTCTGCAGCTTCCTTTTCACCAGCTTTTATGTTTGCTTCTACTAGTTCTTCCAGCAAAAAACTATTGTAGTCAAAATCTTTTTGAGAATTAACAGCTGCTTTTTTTAGCTTTTCCAGTTCGGAGCTAGCTTTTTTGAAAATATGAAATGCTTGCTTGTATTCAAAGACCTCCTCCTCGTTACCCGCAAAAGCATCAATCATATCTAATTGATATGCACTAGAACCCAACAGAACTGAGTCGTGCTGTGAGTGAACATCAACCAACTTACTACTTATCGCCTTCAGAATATCCAGCGTTACGGGTGTATCGTTTATAAATGCTCTTGATTTTCCATTAGGAGCAATTTCCCTTCGTATAATACAAGTATTGTCATAATCAAGATCAAACGAACCAAAGAGTTGCTTGAGATTCATTTTTTGTAAATCAAACTCTCCTTCTACTACGCACTTACTATCTGGATCAAGCAATGAATTTACATCTGCTCTGTTTCCCATGAGTAAGCCTAAAGCTCCTAAAATGATGGATTTACCTGCTCCTGTTTCACCAGTAATGATATTCAGCTCACTGTCTAAAGTGATATGCAGCTTATCTATTAAAGCAAAATTTTGAATATGGATTTTTTGGAGCATCTAGTACTTATAGTTCGCTGGCAAAAATACAACGCCTTGAGGTGTAGGCAAAGGAAAGAAGAAGTATTTATTGATAGAGGTGCTAAAAAACAAAAATCGGCGAAGAAAAGCATCCTCGCCGATTCGAATCAATAAACCTTAACCCTAAACTATGAAAAAAAATATCTTATTTAATTCTTGCTGTATTGTTGCTCAACAGCTAAAATTTTAAATTCTGTTCTTCTGTTTTGTTGGTGCTTATTTTCATCGCAAGAAATTCCATCTGTGCAATTATTCACCAACTGTGTTTCCCCGTATCCTCTTGAAATCAATCGCTGTGGATTAATCCCCTTTTTGATCAAGTATGTTGTAACCTCTTCAGCTCTTTTGTTAGAAAGTTCTTGGTTAAACTCACTTGTTGCTCGGCTATCCGTATGAGATCTAATTTCGATTGCAAGGCTTGGGTATTTTTTCAAAACCAAGAGCACATGCTTCTCAAGGGACTTTCTTGCTTCAGGGCGAATCGTCGCTTTACCGTAATCGTAGTAAATGTTTTCGATTCTAAATATATCACCTTCAGCAATCATGCCAAGATTTTGTTCGTAGGAAATATTTTTACTTTTATTCGTTTTTATTTTCCCAATCTCCTCAGTATTAGTCGCATATTTCTCCTTCACTGCCGAAACAAAATACTTTCCTTTCTTCTGTGGCTGGAATTCATACTTCCCATCTACCCCAGTTATTACCGCAACTTCTGAATCGTCTTTGCTGTTTTTTAGCAATACTCTTGCACCGGCAATTGGCTGATTTGTTAACTCGGATCGGATCGTTCCTCGCACGATAGGCAACTTACTTGGTTGTAAATAAATCTTTATTTCAGCTTTGTTGGATTGCGACAAACTCATGGTACCATAACTTACTCCTCCAACCTCATATCCTTCTAAATATGCCTTGAATTCAAAATCTGTCGCCGAGGCAATGCAAGTGCTCATTTTGCCATCAGAATCAGTTAGAAACAATGCTTGATTAATACCATTCTGAATTAGTCTCACTTCCACATTGGCGAGTGGATACCCAGTTTCGGCATCGTGCACAAGTAACTTTAGCTCTCTACACTTTCTTCGAAAAGCATAAATATTATCATCAGAATAACCTCTTTTTCTATTGGACGAAAAATAGCCTTCGCTCCTATCCCCATCAGTTATTAAACCGAAATCATCTTTTTCGCTATTTACTGGATAACCGATATTCTCTAGTTCTCCTTCTATTCTACCATTTTGAAGCTTCGCATAAAAAATATCCAAACCACCTAGGCCTGCATGTCCGTCACTAGAAAAGTATAAATTATCATTTTCGTCTACATAAGGGAACATCTCATTTCCTTCTGTATTTATTTCTCTTCCTAGGTTAATAGGTGATCCCCATTTTCCATTTATATAGTCTACAACATAAATATCTGTACCACCAAACCCTCCAGGCATATCCGACACAAAATATAACTTACTATCATTTGAATTAAGTGCAGGGTGTCCACATGAATATTCGTCTGAATTAAAAGGTAGCTCATTAATATCACCCCACTTCTTCTTTCCTTTTTCGGAACTGTAAAGCTTAAGCATATTAATTCCATCTTTACTCTTTTTTGATCGCCCTTTGCTGTAATTATTACGAGTAAAAACTAGTTTTTGATAATCCTTAAAGAAAGTAACAGGGCCCTCGTGATATTTAGAATTGATCTGTTTTGAAAACTCATCTACTTCAATATCCTTTTCAATAGAAAACTTAGTTTCCCAATTGTCGGTATCTGATGCTTTAGAAGGTCCTGAAGAACTCAAAGATGCAATTGCATTTGGATCAGCAGAAACAGGCTTGCTCAATAATGTTGTATCTGGAAAAAGGAAAAGATCTAAAAATGGGGTTTCATTCTGCATGAAAATACGCTTAACTATTCCACCTTCGTCTCTTGCCGAAACGAATACCAAACCATCTTCAAAATACATTGGACTAAAATCAGCCTGACGAGAGTTAACAGCATCTAAGTATTGTATCCTATACAAAGCAGAATCCTTGTAAAAGGCAGAATTGTCCATGTAAGCAACAGTAAATTTTTGTGCTCTTAGGTCATCTTTTTGTCGTTGACCATATTTGGAATAATATCGTTGTGACTCTCTATACTTTTCGTTACTCGCTAGGGTCTGAGCATAATATAGAAATTGCTCGCTACTGAGCTTTTCTTCAAAAACCTTAAAAAGATCAATGAAAACTCTTTCGGCGTTTTTGTAATCCTGAACCTTGCGGTAAGAAAATGCTAAATTTTCTAAAGCCTCTTGAAGGTTTTTATCATCAGCATCTGCTGATCGTAGAAAAGCCTCGTAGTTGCGAATTGCTTCTACATAGCTAAGATTTTTAAACTTTTGCTGGGCAGTGTTAAACTTAGCTTCTTGAGCTTGAGTATTAAAGACTATAAACAGGAAAAGAACTGTGAACAGTCCAACTATTCTATTTACCATGGACCAAACATTTTTATTAATTGGGTTAAGACTTTTGCGGTTTCGCAAAATGCACGTCAACACCAATCTATCAAACGCTGTGCCAAGTTTTAAAAACCTACCCTAACAGGATTATATACAACTATACACCAAGCACTTAAGCTTTATAAATAATTCTGACAAGTGGATTTTCTTTGTTGATAATCTTAAATTTATTCGAAGTTTTCAACCCTATAACCCAGATAATTTCGCCCTTAGAAAGTAGTACAAGTACTTCATTTTTTTTACTATTGGGTAGTTTTTTATCTATTAATATATCGCTTATTAGTTTCGTTCCTTTCATTCCAAAAGGTTGGATTCGATCTCCAAATTCCCAAGTACGAAGTATCAAAGGAAATTGTAAATCGTCCTTTTCAAAAAAAACACAATAGGGATCTGAATAATCTAACTTTCCTTTGAAATCCTCAGCTATGATACTCTTCCCCTTCTCTATTTTTATGTCCGAATTGAGTGTAACTTCTTGGTGAATAGAAGTTTTAACTTTGGAGTTTCTAATTGAAAAATACCCCCTTTCTACATACAGTTCTATACCTGAACCTGTGAATTGCGATCCAACTTTCCTCTCTTCCTTTTCAACAAAGTTTCTAATTGTATTGATGTCAAACCCTTTTTCAGCAAGAAATTCAACAAATACTGCTTTATTAACAGCATCATTCAATAGCTCCACTGGAACTTCCCAAGAATCGTGAAGCTTGTATTTTTCATCAAAAGCAAACAACTTTTGTTTTAATACATCAACCCATAAACCAGTCCTCCATCCTGAATTGTAAAAAGTATGCTCTAGGTGTGGGTTGATACCTTTCAGTAAAGGAAGGACCTTGTTTCTAAGTAAGTTCCGTTGATATTCGTTACTTTCATTACTTGCATCCTCTCTCCATTCAAGACCTTGCGAAATGGCATATGCCTTTAATTCTTCTTTACTAAAGGCTAATAAAGGTCGGAGAATTTTGCCATTCGAGGCCGCAATACCCTTCATCCCAGCTATTCCAGAGCCTTTTGTCAGGTTGAGTAAAGCAGTTTCAAAATTATCTCCCGCATGATGAGCAGTTACTAAATAGTCAAAATGGAATTGCAGAATTAAGTTATTAAACCAATTATATCGCAATTCCCGAGCTGCCATTTCTATAGAAATGCCATTTTCTTTCGCATAAACTTCGGTCTCGAAATCAATACAATGCATTTTAACGTGATGCCTTTCGCATAGATTGGACACAAGAACCACATCTTTATCACTCTCCTCTCCCCTCAACTTAAAGTTACAATGTGCCACTTCAAAATCAATGGAGTGTTGCATAAGGAGATCAAATAGCACAATAGAATCAAGCCCTCCACTCAAAGCGAGGAGTACCCTTGCTTTGGGAGTTGAAGTTACCAAACGATTAAAGATTGTTAAAAATCTTGTTGCTAATTGAGTTTTTCGAGCCACGAGAGCAAAATTAAGCTAATTTTGCGAGGTGAAAATATTTCGTCTTATCCCTGTCATAGCTTTAAGCCTTTGGGCTTCATCTGCCTTTTCACAAAAACCACTCAATCAACCTGTAGATAGAGGTCCCAAAAGCCAAATTCAGCTTATTAGTGCTGATAGTCTTGTAGGGACAAGTGGTTTGGAACAACAAAGAATCTTTATTGGGCACGTAAAATTCCGCCATAGAGGAGTTGATTTATGGTGTAACAGAGCGGTTCACAATGTCGGAAGCAACAACATTCAGGCTTTTGGAAATATTTATATTAACCAAGGAGATACGCTTACCATAACGGGAGACACCTTATTTTATGAGGGAAATACACGCTTTGCGAAGATATTTGGAAAGAAAGTTACCCTTACAGACGATTCTACAAAACTTGTTTCCAAACAAGTAAATTATGAATTGAATAGAGACCTTGCATATTACCCTCACCCTGGAGTAGTAACAAAAGACTCTAGCGTTCTTAGTAGTAAAAGTGGCTATTACAATACGGCATCAAAAGAGTTTCAGTATTTCGGAGATGTCGAAATAAAAACACCAACCTCACTTTTATGTACCGATACGCTGTTTTACAATGGTAATACTGGACTGGCAGTTTTTAATACCCATACTAGCATTACTTCAGAGGACGGGACATTATCTGCCTTTAAAGGAAATTATAATACCAAATCAAAAGAAGCACAATTTTTTGGAAGGTCTCAGGTTGAAAATGAGGCCTACTATTTAAAAGCAGATACACTTGAATTTAACAATGAATTACAAGAGGGTTTTGGTAAAGGAAATGTACTTTTCCATAGCAAAGACGAAAACCTTTATATCAATGGTGCTTTTGGAGAAAAAATAAAGTCCGCGGCTTACACCAAAATGGTAGGCAATACCCTCACCAGGAAAATAGAGGGAAAGGATACTCTTTACATGAGTGCAGATTCCGTAATTGCTTATGATTCCAAAACTAAAGTTATAAAAGTAGACTCATCAATTGCAAAAGCCACTCCATCAGTAATAAAAGACAGCTCATTAGCTAAGATTGATACTATTCTAATTGCCCCAAAAGACACTACTGTCATTTTAGCAAAAGTAGATAGTAGTGCAATATCTGCTACTGACACCACTAAAACACGAGTAGAGTTCATTATCGCAAGCGGAAATGTTAAGATTTATAGAAATGATTTTCAAGCGATTTGTGATTCCCTTAATTATGATTTGGTAGATAGCCTTATTTCATTTTTCGGTAAACCGATAATTTGGAATGGAGATAACCAACTAGTTGCTGACTCCATAAATGCAGTTTTAGTAAAAAATAAAATAAACAAACTTTACCTAAACCAGCGGAGCTTTGTAATATCTCAGGATACAGTGGGTAATTTTAATCAAATAAAAGGCAGGCAGATTGAAGCACTATTTGATAGTACATCGGCAATAAACCAGGTAAATGTATTTGGAAATGGTGAAAGTTTATATTTCGCATTAGATGAAGTAAATAAACTTGTAGGACTCAATAGAGTAATATGTAGCAAAATGAATCTAAAGTTTGCCGATAAAAAAGTAAGTAGGATTGCTTTCATTGGTGTTCCTGAAAGCAAACTTATCCCACCACAGGAGATTGGTGCTCAGATGAATAAGTTAGAAAGCTTTGATTGGAAAATCGACAAAAAACCTTCGAAAAAAGATGTACTTGGATCGATTCTTGTACTATAATTTTTGAGCACAAGAATGACCTCCAACTTAGAATCTCGGAACTTATTGTGTTAAAATTTAATAATTTCTATAACCAAAGCAACCTTTTCGCATTGATTTGCGTCTAATATAAACAAATAGCAATCTTTTTTGCTTAAGTTTACGTAAGTGAAACGATAACAATACTGAATGATTTAAAATTTTAGCAACTTGAAAAGATATTTTTACATACTGATCACCTTGATTTCCTTTAGCTTTGCAGCAATTGCACAAAGTTCTAACGAGTCTTCACGATTGAATGTAGGAGCTAATCCTAAGTTGCCTAATGTTAAATCTGACCTTAATGGTTATTTAGTTCGTGCCGTACCTAGCGAAGTAAGCTACAGTAAGTCTGCAGCGGTTTCAGATTTTTACAAAAAACTTCTTATCACCTCAAAGAAAACTACCAAGCCAACTCCTAAAGTTGTATTCAACAATAAGGAAATGGAAGACTATCTTTTTTCAAATGAGAAAGTTGTGGTATCAAATGTATATCCTAATCCTGCAAATGATTTTGCCTACATTGATTTCAAAGTAAAAGAAAGATCTTCAAAAGCTTCTATAAGCTTTCACAATATCGTTGGAGGCCAATTATCGGCTGTTAACCTTGATCCTTTAGATGACAAGATTGCGGTATCAACGCGTAACTGGGATAATGGGATTTATTTCTATCAACTTATCGTAGACGGTAAAAAAGTAGCTACTAAGAAACTACTTGTTCGTCACAATTAACAATTCTTCACTTTTGCTACTATAATTTTCTAACGGACACACCGTTAGTTTGAAAACGCTTTTTGTACTTTTGCCGAATGATTAAAAACCTTGTTCTTTATTTTGTTTTGGGCTGTGTGGCCATATTCACAACTTCTTGCCACAAAGAGTTCACAAAACTTCAAAAATCAGGTACAGTTGAACAGAAATATAAGGCGGCTATCAAATATTATAATGAAGCCGACTATTATTATGCAGGTCTACTGTTTGAAGAAATATCTCCCTTACTGAAAGGAGATTCAACTGCTGAAAAAACACAATTTTACAATGCTTATTGTAACTACTACCAAAGTCAATTCCAATTAAGCTCATATTTGTTCAAGAACTTTTATGCTACATATGCCAACAGTCCTTTCGCTGAAGAGGCCTTTTATATGTATGCATATTCTATGTTTAAAGATTCCCCTACTTTTAACTTAGATCAAACAAGTACGCTTACTGCAATTGATGCATTGCAGACATTTATAAATACTTTCCCAAACAGTAAGTACGCTGATAATTGTACTCAAAACTTGAGAGACCTTCGTACTAGATTGGAGAAAAAGGCATACGAAAAAGCCAAACTCTATTATAAGACGAGTAATGTTGGCTACCCCGGACTAGCGAATTATAAAGCAGCGGTTATAACTATTGATAACTTCGCTAGAGAATTCCCGGACTCTCCTTATAATATGGAGCTGAGGTACCTTCAAATTATTTCTCAATATACGCTTGCTGATAACTCCATTTACAGTAAGCAAAAAGAGCGTTTTGAGAAAGCAATGTCGCTTTATGAAAGCTTTAAAGATAAGTATCCAACAACTACCTACGATAATGAGCTTGCAGGTATCTACGGAAAGTCTCAAAAAGGCTTAACGAAAGTGCTCGAAATAGAAGAGAAAATCAAAAAGGCGAAGGAAGAATACGAGAAAGAGCAAGCAGCTTTGAGAGCTGAAGCAGCTACAGAATCAAAGGATTAACCAATTTAATATTTTTTTAAGAGCAATTTTAGTAATATCTTTGCACCTCAATTTAAATTAGAAGCGAATTATGGCATCAAACGCATCCATTCAAACTAGAGATACTGATAAAATCGCATTACCAACTCAAAATATTTACGAGTCGGTATATATAGTTTCTCAAAGAGCTAAGCAAATAGCTGTCAAAACAAAAGACGAGCTAACTGGAAAACTAGCTGAGTTTGCATCTCATGTGGACAATTTGGAAGAAATATTTGAAAATAGAGAGCAAATAGAAATATCTAAGTTTTATGAGCGTCAACCAAAACCTACAAGCGATAGCTTAGAGGAGTGGTTCGATGACAAAATATTTTACAAATACAAAGACGAAGAATAATTTCGATAAGAGATAAATTTTAGAAGGTCAGTGCCAATGGTATTGACCTTTTTCTTTTAAATTGCCCTAGAAAACAATTCTCTTTTACAATTGCTTTTCAAACGATTTACCAACCTAAACTTTAAACAATTGAGAAAAATAGCATTCTTACTTTTTATAACTCTACTATGCACAGATGCATGGTCCCAAACTAGTAAAGTACTTGTTTTTTCTAAAACTGCTGGATTCCGCCATTCGTCGATAGAAGCTGGACAAAAGTATTTTGGAGAACTAGGAAAAGCTGAGAACATCAACATAACTTTTTCTGAAGATGCTTCTCTATTTACTGACGAAAACTTAAAAACTTTCAACGCAGTCGTATTTTTAAACACTACGGGTGACATTCTTAATAATGACCAGCAAGTCAGCTTTGAAAGATACATTCAAGCTGGTGGTGGATTTATGGGAATTCATGCTGCTGCAGATTGTGAATACGAGTGGCCTTGGTACAATGGACTAGTAGGGGCATATTTTGCAAGTCATCCCGGCGGTGATGTTGGCAATGTTCAGATGGGGAAGATGAATGTTTTGGACAAAAATCATCCAAGTACAGCTCACTTGCCTAGCTCCTTCTCTAGAAAAGATGAATTTTATGACTTCAAGTCTCTCAAAAAGGAACAGCTTAATTTCCTCATTGAGGTTGATGAAAAAAGTTACAAGCAAGGGAAAATGGGTGATTTCCACCCAATGGCTTGGAACCAAAACTATGATGGTGGAAAAGTGTTTTACACCAACTTTGGTCATGTGGATGAAACTTTTCAGGAGAAAAGCATGATGGAACATTTAAAACAAGGCTTAATGTCTGTTATGTCTGAGAAGCGAGACTACAGCTTGGCTACCTCAGTACAAGCACCAGAAGAAAATAGGTATGTCAAAACAGTTTTGATAGATAACTTAGATGAGCCTACCGAACTAGCTGCAATGCCAAATGGCAAAGTAATATTTGTAGAGCGAAAAGGTGCTGTAAAAGTATGGGACCCAAAAACAAATGAGGTAAATCTTGCAGCTCAAATGCCGGTATATACCAAATTTGAATATGGACTTATGGGCGTAGGAGTTGATCCAGATTTTGAAAATAACAATTGGGTTTATTTATTCTATTCTCCAGAAACAGAAGAACACAAAGACCAGTTTCTTTCAAGATTTGAGTTTGACCAATCAAACAATACTATAAAAATGGAGTCCGAGAAGGTCGTACTTCGTTTTCCTGCGAAGCGTGTAGAATGTTGCCATACTGGAGGTTCTATAGACTGGGATAACAAAGGAAACCTTTTCTTATCTACAGGAGATGATACAAACCCTTTTGCTTCTGATGGATATGCACCTATTGACTTCTCTCCAAATAGAGCGGGCTGGGATGCCTTGCGTACCTCTGGAAACACAAATGACCTAAGAGGTAAGATATTGAGAATTACACCAACTAAAGATGGGTCTTATACCATTCCTAGTGGTAACCTTTTCCCGGTTGGAATGGAGAAAACTAAGCCTGAGATATTCGTTATGGGTTGCAGAAACCCATACAGAATAGCAGTAGATAAAAAAACGAATTATTTGTATTGGGGAGATGTAGGGCCAGATGCTGGAAAAGCAAAGGCAGATCGAGGGCCAGATGGTCAGGTGGAGTTCAATCAAGCACGAGTTGCCGGTAACTATGGCTGGCCGCTTTTTACAGGCGATAATGATGCTTACAATGCCTATAACTTTGAGACAAAAGAATCAGGACCAAAATTTGACCCTGCAAAACCAATAAATAATTCGCCAAATAACACTGGATTAAGAGAGTTACCTCCAGCTAACATACCTTTGGTTTGGTATGGTTATGGAGTTTCTGATCAATTCCCTTTGCTAGAGAAAGGCGGTGCAAACCCAATGGGTGGTCCCGTGTATTACAGCGATATGGTAAGTAACAATCCTAGAAAGTTACCAAGCTATGTTGATGGTAAGTTTTTCGCTTACGAATGGATGAGAGACTGGATTATCCTTATTGACATGGACGAAAATGGCAATTATAAAAGCATGGAACGTTTCATGCCCAATACTAAGTTTTACCACCCAATGGATATGACCATTAGTAAAGATGGAGAGTTATTCCTTCTTGAATATGGAATGAATTGGTTCTCGAGAAATAAAGAAGCAATGCTTTCTAAAATTGATTTTAACCCTGGTAACAGAGAGCCTGTAGTAAATATTACAAGTTCAAAAAGTATTGGTGCGGCCCCCTTGAAAGTAGCATTCAATTCTGAAGGAACAATTGATTACGACGGAGATAAACTAACTTATGAATGGAATTTTGGTCCTAAAACAAGTAACGAAGTTAATCCTGTTTACACCTTTAAAAAACCAGGCTTATACGATGTCTCTCTTACTGTAAAGGATAATAGTGGAAATAGTAGCAAAAAGACTATTCAGATTCAAGTTGGTAATGAGGAACCTAAAATCGATATCACATTGAAAGGTAACCAATCCTTTTATTTCGGTCAAGATTCTTTTGATTACAGTGTTACCGTCAATGACAAAGAGGACGGTACTATTGGTAAAGGAATTAAATCAGAAGATGTAATTGTAAATGTCAACTACCTTGAGGGTTATGACAAAACTATGATTGCACAAGGTCATCAACAAAATCTGAATTTTTCTAACGGAAAAAGAATGATAGAAAAAAATGACTGCTCAGCTTGTCACTCTGTTTCGTCAAAAAGTATTGGCCCCTCTTATACAGATATAAGTGGTAAATACAAAAACAATAACAGTAATAAAAGTCTCTTAGCCACTAAGATAATCAACGGTGGTGGTGGAGTTTGGGGCGAGCAAGCTATGGCTGCACACCCTGACCTTGCTGAAGACGATGCTAAAGCTATGGTAGAATATATTCTTTCTATCAATGATGAAAAAATAAAATCGCTCCCTACCTCTGCTACATATGTAGCAGAAGCACATAAAGGCAAAAAAGAAGGTGCATACCTTATTCAAGCGACTTATACAGATAAAGGTGGTAAGATTGTAGGACCGCTATCAGGTACAAAAGTAGTGGCATTAAGAAACCCTATGCTAAAGTCAACATCATATGATGCAACAGAAAATACTATGAAGTTTGACATACCAGGCAAGGGTGAAGTTACGGTTGCTAATGACCTTTCGATTTTAAAATATACCAATATTGACTTCAAAGGAATTAAGAAAATTAAAATAGAAGCCTTAGGTCAAAAAGGTCAAACGGTTGGAGGGAATATTGAATTCAGAATTGGCTCAAAAGACGGCCCTTTGATAGGTGAAGCTAAAGTAGAAGAAGATAACTCCAGCCCCATTTTAGTAGAACTGAGCAACCTTCCGGATGGTCAAAAAGACCTAGTTTTAGTATTTAAAAATGCTAAAGCTGAAGGAAAGCCATTATTTGCAGTGTCGTACCTGCAGTTTATGCAATAAAATTTAAAACTCTATAATGAGCCCAATCGAGCAATCGGTTGGGCTTTTTGTTTTTAAAAAAATTTGAAATAACTTCATCTAATTTTTAGTCCCACAATGAAACGCTTTATTCATTTTCTCAAGGAAGAATTTGAGCTTACCTATCATGAAAGTAGGCTAAGTGCTATTTTCATTGTTCTCATGCTAATTGCAGCAATTATCCTTTTCGGCTTGAAATCCTTTCTATTTCAAAATGTCTCTAAAATTGAATTAAAAGAGTACGAACTCACAGCAGCAGCAAGAATAGAAAAGAAAAAGACATTTGAGAAATCTACTAGAAAGTACAACGAAGTTTCTTTAGAAAACTTCGATCCTAATACTGTTAAGGCCAGCGAGTTGATAAAGATGGGAGTACCTAAATTCTTAGCAAACAACCTGGTAAACTTTCGGAATAAAGGGATGGTATACAAAACTAAAGAAGACCTAAAAAAGATATACGGCTGGGATGAAGAGTGGTATGCTAAACTAGAACCTTATATAATCGCCCCTGCCTATGAAGAAAGAAACGATTATAGTAATTTTGAAAGGATATATGAGCCTAAAGAATACAAGCCGAAGTACACTTATAAAAGGCCTACATCTTTTGACATTAATATGGCTAGTTCTGAAGAACTACAATCTATAAGTGGAATTGGCGAAGTTTTTGCAAATAGGATTATTAAGTACAGAGATGCCTTAGGTGGATTTCATAGTATAAGTCAAGTAAAAGAGACTTATGGACTCAACCCAGTGGCATTTGACAGTTTAGCTGTAGTGGCAAAAGTTGCCCAGAGTCACAAAAAAATTAAAATAAATGAAATTGAAATAGGTGAGTTTAGACACCCATACCTTAAGACTTTTCAAATCAAAGGAATTGTAAGTTATCGTAACCAACATGGAAACTATAAATCAATTAAAGACCTTGAAAAACTTAGAGTGCTAAACCCAGAGGTAATTTCTAAAATTGCTCCCTATCTCAGCTTCGAAAACTAGTAAAATGAAAGTATTAACAAAGTTCACAGTAGTTTTCATGGCTACTTTCCTCACTTGGTCCTGCTCCGATACAGTGGAAGAAATTGTTCCAGTTGAAATAGAGATTGATTCCGAAGTAGCTATAAAGTGGGCGAATCTAACTTTAGATGTTGTAAAGAACTCCCCGTACAACTCTCCTACCTATGCCTCAAGGTCCTTAGCGTATATGGGTTTAAGCATGTATGAGTCAACGGTTCAAGGCAGTATTGTATACCAATCTGTGAGTACATCACTTAATGGATTAGGAGCCATGCCGATTGCAATTGATACGCTAGAAATAGACTGGGAATTGAGCTTAAATGCTGCTCAAGCTACCATGCTTCGAAGCTTATATCCACATGCACCTGCAGCTTATTCAATGAAAATTGACTCTTTGAATCAAGCAATTGTTGAAGCTAAGAGAGTGAAAATGGTCAGTGATAAAACACTTAAGAACTCTGCGGAATTTGGAATAGCAATCGCAAAAAAAAATATACCAATGGTCTACAAGTGATGGTGGACATAAAGGGTATGAAAATACTTTTGACAGTCAGTATAAATTAAAGACGGGTATGCAATATTGGTATCCACCACGTGTAGGTCAATCTGCAGTTCCGCTTCCTATGCATCCACACTGGGGAGAAAACAGGAACTTCCTAATGAGCAATTCTCAATTGGAAATCCCAGAAATACTACCCTACTCTCACGAAAAAAGTAGTGCATATTATAAAGAAATGGAAACTGTATATTTGGTTCAAAAGAACTTGGATCAAAAAAGCAAAGAAAACGCACTATGGTGGGGAGATGATCCGGCTGTTTCTGTAAGCCCTCCAGGTCATTCCTATTATTTGGCAAAAAAACTCCTTCAAGAGCATAAAGAGATTAAGCTTTTTGAAGCAACATCAACTTTTGCAAAAGTTGGTATTTCAGTTGCTGAATCATTCATTAATTGCTGGAAATGCAAATTCCACTTTAGTGCAGAGCGACCAACTCCATACATCAAGAGAGTAATTGATGGTAGTTTTAATCAGTTTTGGCCGGAACCCCCATTTCCCGCGTTCACTTCTGGACATAGCACGCAAGCAGCATCGGCAGCAATTGCCATGATTAGTGTATTTGGAGACGACACACCATTCGTTGACGACTTGCATGAAGGAAGACATAGAGATGAATTTCGCAATGTTGATTTCAAATCAAGGAGCTATAATACCATTTGGGAAATGGCGGAGGATTGCGGTTATTCTAGAATCGAAGGTGGGATACATACGCCACAAGATAATAAGGTAGGATTAAGCGAGGGCAAGAAGATCGGCCAAAACGTAGTAGATCTTCCTTGGAAAGTAACCGAAATAACACAATAGAAAAATCTGATATTGTTGGACATTTGTAGTAATACCAACTTATCTTTGTCATATGGACTCAAAAGAACTCAAAATTGCCATTGGTGGTGATCACGCTGGATTTGGCTATAAGCAAATTGTACTGAATTGGTTACAAGAACAAAATTACGAAACAGCGGATTTTGGACCTTATAGTGAAGATTCATTTGATTATCCTGACTCTGCACATCCATTAAGTGATGCTGTAGAAAAAGGCAGATTCGACTTTGGGATACTTATATGCGGCAGTGGAAATGGCGTGTGCATGACAGCCAATAAGCACCAAAACATAAGAGCTGGATTAGTATGGGATAATGAAGTAGCCAAACTTATACGACTTCATAACAACGCAAATGTGATTTGCCTACCTGCTAGGTTTATCTCCAAAGAGCAAGCTCTTGAATTTGTCCAAACTTTCTTAAGTACGGAATTTGAGGGAGGAAGACACGGAAGAAGAGTTGATAAGATCTCTTGTTAATTACTTTTTCAAGTAATATACATTTGGTTCAACAGCCTTGTATTGGTCTTTAATTTGAGGTAAAATTTTAAATACCTCTCCAAAAACCTTTGCATTATCCAGAATCACCTCTGGTTTTTCTTTTCTAAACGTATCGTTTATAGAAATTATACTTTGGTAGTTATCAGGGTTTTGTAATTCAAACCTTGACAAGCTCCAGTTTAAATACTTCGTGGCTGAAGTTGCGTCTTTGTATGCAGAATTATCCGAACCAGTAATTAATATCTTCTTACCTCTATACTTTTCAGCTACACTTTCATCTACTCTTATACTACCTAAGTGGTTATATTCCATTCCTAACAAACTACTATACCCAACCCTTTGAACAACCAAGTTGACTGTTAGAAAAACAATAAAGATAACTTCTGGTAGGTAAGTACCTTTGAGATGCAGTATAAAAGCAGTAGCAAAAAAAGCAATAACGGGCACCAAAATCGCAAACTGATAAGTAGCGGTATTATCCGCAAGAATCACTGCAACCAAGCTTACCATTGCCAATATCAAAACAATTTGATGTGCTCGGTTTTGATAACTGTTATATCTCGATATTGAAAATATTCTTAAAATACCTAGGACCATCAATACAAACGAGAACATAAACACGAAAAGCGAATTGTAGAAATTACTAAAGCTAAATGCCTTGATCCTAAAAATACTCTCAAGCCACTGGTCTCTAAATTCACCTAAGGAATCAAAGAAGCTATAGTACAAACCAAAAAATAAGAAAGGTAAAGCGAAACCAAGGAACAGTAACAAAAACTGCCTTAGGTTAAGTTTAGAATAAAGTAACAAAGAAATAATAGCCCATACTACAAGTATAGAAACTGGAAAGTGGGTCAATGACCCTAATCCGATGAAGAATCCTATTTCAAAACTATGATTTGTATTAATTTGTGAAGTTTCTGTTTGTTTAAGGACACTATTAAGAGCAAACAAAATAAACGTGGTAGAGATCAATGGAGGGCTTAGCTTTTGTAAATCAAATGAAACGCTCATGATCAATATATATATCAAGGCCGGTACGTAGGTTTTTTCTATATATAGTTTACGATTGGCACAAGTATTATTAAAAAACCAGGCTTGCAAAAAGACCAAAATCAAAGCAGTAAGCTCAAAAAAAAGTGAGTCTTTACCTATCAAGGTATTTACGAGGTAATAAATCAATGCAACGATTGGCGAAGTCGAAGTCCAAATATCCTTATAAATCTGGTTTCCTTCGGCCATTTTTTGACCCGTAAGCTGCCATTCTACCTCTGGAATGAGTGTAGGTAACTCCCCTATTCCAAAAGGTAACTTAACCAACAGCAATATCACCAAAATTGACAATACTTGGAAAGTAGAGAAAATGCGAAAAAATGTAATCAAAAAGGTTGCAAAGGTTTAATTGAATGGCAAAATTATACTATTGGCAAGGGTAAAACCAAAATAAAGCAGGATATTTGCATCTTAAAAGGAAACAAATTTTTATTGTGAAGGAGAACAAGCGACAGAGGCAAATTTCAAAACAAATTCAGAAGGACATGGGAGATATTTTCCAGCGTGACCTGAAAGACGTCTTGGGCAATGCATTTGTAACGATTACAGACGTAAAAGTTACACCAGACTTAGGAATTGCAAGGGTTTACTTGAGCTTTATGCTCGTAAACGATAAGGAAGAATTGCTTGAAAAAATCCGTGAAAGTGTTAAGAAAATTAGAAGCATTTTTGGAAACAGAGTTCGCCACCAGTTCCGTGTAATTCCAGATTTTCAATTTTATATTGATGATACTGCTGAATATGCCGCTCATATGAACGAAGTATTTAGCAAACTTGACATACCACCAGCTCCCGAAGAAGACGAGGAGGATGAAGACGACGATACTTACGTAAATTAAAGTGAACCTATCGTTTAAAATAGCAAAGAAGTATTTTTTCTCAAAAAAGAAAAGGAGTTTCATACACTTCATTTCTTTAATTTCAATGCTAGGTGTTTGTGTAGGATCTGCTGCATTAGTTATTGTCCTATCTGTATTCAATGGTTTAGAACAACTAAATCGCCAAATATTCGAAGTTTCAAATCCCGACTTAAGCATACTTCCTGTAGAAGGTAAAACCTTCGAAAACGATTCAATTTTACTTGCTAAAATTAACACATTCAAAGAGGTTGACTTCTCTATCGAAACAATAGAAGACAATGCACTCGGCCGCCAAGAAGAGGACCAACTCATTATTGTCGTTAAAGGTGTTGACCAAAACTTCAAAAAACTAAGCAAATTAAACGAAGCCGTTGTAGATGGACAATTGTTCGTTGCAAACGAAAACGGGAATTTTGCATTTGTAGGTGCTGGCGTTTACAATTTTCTTAACCTAACGGTGATGAATGTACTTAGTCAGTTGGAGATTTGGTATCCCAAGAATCAAAAACTGTCTGTTTTGAACCCAGAAGACAATATCAATAGAATAAAACTACCCATTTCTGGTGTATTTGCATTGGAGCAGCAATATGATAATTATGTGTATGTTTCGTTAGATTTAGCAGAAACACTCACAGGTAAATACGGACAAAGAAGTGCCTACGAGCTTTACCTTAAAGATGGCATTGACATTTCTAATTTTAAAAATGAGCTGAAGAAAATACTACCTAGTAACCTGATAGTCAAAGATAGGGACGAGCTAAACGAGGCTTTATTCAAAGCAATTAGGATTGAGAAGTTGTTTATTTTTATAGCTCTACTTTTCATAATTGGTATTGCTAGCTTTAATATCTTCTTTTCGCTTAGTATGCTGGTTTTGGACAAAAAAGATGACATCCAAACCTTGAGTGCGATGGGTGCAAGCTCCGCACTTGTACGCAATATATTCCTAAAAGAAGGGTTTATAATTGCAGGAATTGGAAGTATTATAGGGATTCTAATTGGATGCTTGATTTGCCTAAGTCAAATGCATTTTGGGTGGTTATCAATGGGGATGGAAAACGCCATCGTAGATGCCTATCCAGTAGAATTAAAATTAGGCGATGTAATGATCTCATTCTTAGGAATTATTGTTATTACTCTGTTTGCTGCATTTTTCCCAGCGAAGAAGGCGACCACTTTTATGAAACAAATCTAACAATGTATAAATATCTTACTCTACTCCTTTTCATCAGCGGAAGCTCTATCGCACAAATCCCCGATTTATTCAACTCGGAAAAGCAATGGATACTTACCACCAACAAGATTGAAAAAAACAAACTAGAGTTTACCGAATTTAGTCCTGACAAAGTCGACCTTAATACGATGATATGGATTTTTATGCCCGGTGGAACAATCGATTACGACTATCAAAGTAGCGATGATGTTTTCGCATGTGCAGGTGTAGATTTCCTGGATATGGACGTAGCAGAGTGTCGTTGGGAATATGATCCCACTACAGCTACTGTTATCCTCACAATTAAGGGAGGATATGCCAGTCTAGATGATTTTGTTTTTAAAAGGCGATACAACCTGACAGTTAATGTCGATGACGAAGATTACGGTTATATTTTGGAAAAAGACTTAGAATATTATTTTAACGACCTGAGAAAGAAAAGTAAAAAGTAAAATGCGTCAATTCAATATTTTAAAGTACTCCATTCTGCTATTTTTGACCTATACTCAGGTCAATGCTCAGAAGTACAATCCTTCTGAAACAAGGACATTTGACCTCATTCACACTCAACTAGATGTTACTCCTAATTGGGAAACTTCTTCACTAGCTGGAGAAGCAATATTGAAGCTTAAACCTTTTTTTTATCCCCAAAATCAAGTTATCCTTGACGCTAAAGGTTTCGAAATAAAGAGTATTGACCTAAATGGTCAACAAACTCAAGACTTTAATTACGATGGTATCAAACTTCAAATTGAACTAGGAAAGAGCTATACAAATAAGGACACGTTACAAATTGCCATCTCTTATATAGCCCGACCTAACGAGCTTGCAAGTATTGAAGGCTTAAAACACCCGGAGCTGAAAGGTTTATATTTTGTAAATGACCAAAACCCAATGGGTAGACAAATATGGACTGAGGGAGAAACTCAATATAACAGCTGCTGGTTTCCAACCATTGATGCCCCAAATGAAAAACATACACAGCAAATAAGCATAACCGTAGATACCGCTTTTACAACTTTATCAAATGGGCTTTTGATTAAGAGTGAAACAAATGGCACGACCAGAAAAGACACATGGTTACAAAAAATACCCCATTCTGTTTACCTCACTATGATCGCAGCGGGGAATTTTACCAAAGTTGTGGATCCCAGTTTCAAAGATTTTGAGGTTAGTTATTATGTAGAACCACAGTTTGAAAAGAACGCAATTGATATTTTTGGCAATACTCCAGAAATGATTCGCTTTTTCGAGCAGAAGCTTGGCGTAAAATATCCGTGGGAAAAATATGCTCAAATTGCCGTTAAGGATTACATCAGCGGTGCAATGGAAAACACATCCGCTACCGTGCATGGATCTGGTATTCAGCAAACAAAACCGCAACTGATTGACAATAAGCCCGATGGAATTATTGCACATGAGCTTTTTCACCATTGGTTTGGAGATTTAGTTACTTGTGAATCATGGGCAAACCTCTCTCTCAACGAAGGTTTTGCAGACTATTCGGAGCAATTGTGGGCAGAGCATAAGTACGGAAAAACTGAAGGAGACTATACAGCAATCAATGCAAGAATACAATACTTTATTGAAGCCGAAGATGAACAAAAGCAAGTTATAAGATTTGGATATGAGGACATGGAAGACATGTTTGACAGTCATACTTATGCCAAAGGTGGAAGAATTTTACATATGCTTCGCAGGCTTATTGGTGATGAAGCTTTTTGGAAAGGATTGAACTACTATTTGACTGAGCACGCCTACGAAACTGTCGAAATTCATGATTTAAGACAGGCAATGGAAAGAGTAAGCGGCATGGATCTCAATTGGTTTTTTAATCAATGGTATTTAAGCAAAGGTCACCCCGATCTGTTTGTAGAGCATAGCATCAAGGACAACATTTTGACATTGTATGTAGAACAAACTCAAATTGATTCAGCCAACAACAACCTTTTTCAGTTTCCATTAGAAGTACTAGTAGGAACTAAAGCTGGACAGGAGCTTAAAACATTTTGGATAGACGAGAGCGAAGAGTACTTAGAAATTCCTTTAGCTGATTCTCTTACGTTTATTTCTGTTGACCCAGATGCAAGCTTGTTAGCAATGGTTGATCACGTAAAAAGTGATGAACTACTAATCGCTCAAATGCAAATCAAAGACTACCTAGCTCCTAGACTAGAAGCATTTGACTTACTTACCTATACACCCGACGACGGTGATGGCATTATTCTAAATCCAGTGCACAAAAAACCTATTCGTGATTTGGTTTTGGCCGCTACAGAAGATCCCTTCTGGGGACTTAGAGATAAGGCCGTCCAAAAATTCTTTGATTACGACGGTGAAGATTTCTTGAAAGTAGAGAGACAACTACAAAGCGTTATTAGAACAGATAAAAGATCTCAAGTAAGAGCATCAGCCATTTTGGCAATGAAGAATTTTTTAAATGCTCAAAACGACCTTATTTTTAGAAACTCGTTAAACGATTCAACGTATATTGTGCAAGCCGCTGCATTAGAAGGTATTTTAATGAATAACCCTCCGGATGCCGAAAGCCTTGTTGCCAAATATAGAAATATCAACGACGTTCATATTTTTGGCAGCGTTGCTAATTACATTGCATCCAATGGCACGCCACAAGACTTGGACTGGTTCATGGAAAAAATCAAGAACTTTGATGGTGGAGCAAAATACCAAGTGATTGGATTGCTAGGAACATTTTTAATCCAAACAGATGAAGAAACGAAGGTAAAAGCAATTCCTTTTTTGAAGGACATTGCAATGAACGAATCCATGTGGTTTGTTCGTTTTCAAGCCGGTCAAACACTAATGCTTTTTGGTGATATACCTGAAGCACTTTCTACGCTCAAAGAAGTAGTTAGCCACGAAAAAGAAGAAAAAGTACTTAACCTTTACAAGCAATTCCCACTAGACTAAATGATCAAAGACCAGCTAAATTTTGCCTCTAAATTGACAATGGGTCGTGTTATAAACGGTCTAAAAATCATAGGCTCTTATGCTGTTTCTAAGGTCACTAAAAAAGCTCGTATTGCAGGTTTTCCTATTGCTCTAGCTTTTGAACCTACTACTTCATGTAACCTTCGTTGTCCTGAATGCCCGAGCGGTTTGCGGTCATTCACAAGAGATACTGGTATGTTGGAAAAAACGCTATTTGAGCAAACCATCGAAGAGTTGAAAGGCTCGCTATTGTACCTCACATTCTATTTTCAGGGAGAACCATACCTTCACAAGGATTTCCTGGAAATGGTTTCTTTTGCCTCTAAACACAAAGTTTATACCGCCACTTCTACCAATGCCCATTATTTGGACAAAAAAAGTGCCCGCAAAACTGTGGAATCCGGATTAGATAGACTTATCGTTTCCATTGACGGAACAAGTCAAGAGACCTACGAGCAATACCGTGTGGGAGGTAAATTAGAAAAAGTAATAGAAGGGACAAAAAATATCATTCAGGCAAAGAAAGATGCAAAATCAAGCACACCACATGTGATTTTTCAGTTTTTGGTAGTCAAACCAAATGAACATGAGATCGAAGATGTAAAAAAACTAGCTAGTGAACTAGGCGTAGACGAGGTAAGGTTAAAAACTGCACAAATCTACGATTACGAGCAAGGCTCTCCACTCATTCCAACCATAGATAAGTACAGCAGATATACGCCAAAAGGAGATGGTACTTATTACATTAAAAACAAATTTATAGATCATTGTTGGAAAATGTGGCATTCCTGTGTTATCACTTGGGATGGCAAAGTAATTCCTTGTTGCTTTGACAAAGATGCTCATTATCAACTCGGTAGCTTAGGTGAAAATAGTTTCTCACAAGTATGGAAGTCACCGGCATACACTAATTTTCGCCAAAGCCTCATCAAGTCACGTAGTGAAATAGAAATGTGCAAAAACTGCACAGAAGGTACTCCAGTGTGGGGCTGATATTTTGTGACCATATAGCCACTAGGGCACTATGATTATGTTCCTGTACTTGCTTAACCGTTACGATCTCTTTTTGATCCTCATAGAGTCAAAGACATCTAACTGAGCTTCCAACCTTATCCATTACTAGAGTCCGTTAGGTAAAATGTTGCCGAAGTTCAAGACGTGAATTAAAAACCGAAATACTGTAACTTCCTACTTCAACCTTCCCACTTCAAACCAAAACCTCCTTTCTATCAAAACATAACAACAAACCAAACCACAACAGCTACCAAAAACCAAACAGAATTCTTAGCTTTGCACCGCAAAAAATGATTTATAAATGAGCGTTACCCTTCAAGATATTATTGGACATGCCAAAGAGTATGGATTTGTTTTTCCTTCATCGGAGATTTATGATGGCCTACAGGCTGTTTATGATTACGGTCAAAACGGTGTTGAATTAAAAAACAACCTTAAAAATGCATGGTGGAAATCCATGACACAGCTGCATGACAATATTGTAGGTATAGACGCCGCTATATTTATGCATCCACTTACTTGGAAAGCTTCTGGACACGTGGATGGATTTAATGATCCTATGATCGATAACAAAGACAGCAAAAAACGCTATCGTGCCGATCAGTTATTGGAAGGAAAAGCAGAAGAAATGACACTGGCTGGAAATAAAGCCGCTGGAGATGCTTTACTTGCCAAAATGGGTCAATTGCTAAGTGCTGAAGACCTTGAGGGTGTTCGAAACTTGATCATAGAAGAAAACATCGTATGTCCTGTTTCTAAAACTGCAAATTGGACTGAGGTTCGTCAATTCAACTTAATGTTTTCTACGCAGGTAGGAAGTGTTGCCGAAGACTCCAGCCAGATATATCTAAGACCAGAAACTGCACAAGGAATTTTTGTAAACTTCCTGAATGTTCAAAAAAGTGGTCGAATGAAAGTGCCTTTTGGTATCGCACAGATAGGAAAAGCATTTAGAAATGAAATCGTTGCCCGTCAGTTCATTTTCCGTATGCGTGAATTTGAGCAAATGGAAATGCAATTTTTTGTACGACCTGGCAGCGAAATGGAATGGTACGAAAAATGGAAAGAAACAAGATTGAAGTTCCACAAAGCGATTGGACTTCCAGCTGAGAAATTACAGTTTCATGATCACGATAAGCTAGCTCACTATGCCAATGCCGCTGTGGATATCGAATTCCAATTCCCATTTGGATTCCGTGAGATTGAAGGAATTCACTCTCGTACTGATTTCGATTTAAAAAGCCATCAAGAACTATCCAAAAAGAAGCAACAATACTTTGACCCAGAAGTGAATCCAGAAACCAACAAACCATACGGAAACTATATTCCTTACGTAGTGGAAACATCTGTAGGAGCTGATAGACTTTTCTTGGCAGCATTTAGTAATTCATTCGTAAAAGAATCAGGCGAAAAGGAAAGAATTTACCTTGACCTCCACCCTGCCCTCGCTCCTTTCAAAGCTGCGATTTTGCCATTGGTTAAAAAAGATGGATTAAAAGAAATTGCTGAAGACCTTGCAAATTCTCTCAAGTCCAGCTTTAGAACCACTTATGATGATGGTGGAGCAATAGGAAAGCGTTACACACGTCAGGACCTCATAGGAACTCCATATTGCATTGCAGTGGATTACGAAACAAAAGACGACAACTGTGTCACTATTCGTCACCGTAACACCATGGAACAAGAGCGTGTGCCTATCGCTTCTTTAAAAGAAAGAATTGCTCACGAAACAAGTGTAGAGCGTATCTTGGAAAAGATTTGATAACATAAAGACCAGAACAAGATTTGATCTTAAAACCAATCCTTTGAATACAAAAAAGCCCTGCAGATTTTCTGCAGGGCTTTTGTTTTACCATACTTTAAGTTGGATTTGCTCGTTGATTAGCCTGCTCCACTTTTCGGCAAACTTTAGCTCTCCATAAAGCTGACTATTAGTATCTCGGTTAAAAATCTCAAGTTTAACCACTTTTTCGCTTTTGCTCAATGGCACAAAACAGATTTCTAATCGATCGATGACCACATCATTTTCATTATTTTTCATTTCTGATACCCTTGTATCTATCAGCTTACATTCCTCTATCTCAATGAGGTCTATAAATACCCCTTTGGTTTCACCATTTATCTCTTTTTGAAAAAACACAAAACCTTTTTTATCATCAATGGCGATACCAGAATTGCCACTAAACTCATGATTTGTGATGCGGCCGCCATGCGATTCCGCAAGATCAACAAGTGATTGAAATTGCTGTTGTTCTTTTTTCTTTCGGTTTCTTACCAAAAGAATGAAAGGTACTATACAAATTACAGTACAAATAATGCCTACTATTATATTATCAAAGTCCATTTTTTTAAGTCTTTATATAGATTTTTAAGGCAACGCTATATGCGAAGCCCATAAATTAAATTTTCAAATTACCCTACGGCAACTTAGTGCTTAATAAAAAATGGATTACCAGAAATAATGGAAGGGGAATATAAAGTCTGCTTTTCTGTGCCGAATGAGCAGTTTTTTAGCAAAACTCAAGTACTGAGTATTTAAACTAACAAAAACCACCTCATGGGCTTTTCTTAAAATCCCTGACCCGTGAAAGTAGTTCTTTAAACTTGGGTTAGGATAATTTTGTGAAGGAGATACATTTCTAGAAATACTGACAAAACCAGAGAAAAGGTCTGTAGTAACAGACGAAATATGCTTGCCTTTTTCAGAATGCTCGGGAACTGAGGTAACATGAGAAGTACTGACACGACCTATTGCAAAACAATAAATAGTGACAAAAATTAAAACACCAAAATACCTTGCTGCCTTTTTCACGATGCAAAATTAGGTATAAGAAACAGCTTTGTATGCTAAAAAACTTGTTTTTTTATGTCGTACCAAAGTAATTTTCCAAATCTAAGCCCTTAGTGGTTTTGAAACTTGAAAAGCGAATCGAAATCTGATTTATTTAAGTATATTTGATTACGTTTATTATATAAAATCAACCCTCGAAAACATGAAAAACTTATCATTCCTTTTGTGCTTTTTACTTACTATTAATTATGCCTTCTCCCAAAAAAAAGAAAAAGGTTGGGTTTCTCTTTTTGACGGAAAGTCATTTGACGGTTGGCAACTGAATGAGGATCATCCAGAAGCATTTTCGATTGAAGATGGTACCATCAAAGTCAATGGCCCAAGATCTCATATGTTTTATGAAGGACCAGTAGGGAATCATGATTTTAAAAACTTTGAATTCAAAATTAAAGCCAAAACATTACCAGGTTCCAACTCCGGAATATTTATCCATACTGCTTATCAGGCGACTGGATGGCCATCAAAAGGTTATGAGATACAGGTAAACCAAACTCATACTGATTGGAGAAAAACAGGCAGCCTATACAGTATAGATGATGTAAGAGAAAATTTTGCAAACGATAATGAATGGTACGAATACCACGTCATCGTACAAGAGAAAAGGATCATCATCAAAATAAACGACAAGGTAGCCGTAGATTATACAGAACCTGATGTATTACCCGAAAACCGTGGCACAAAAAGACTTAGCTCAGGAACATTCGCTTTACAAGGTCATGACCCCAAAAGCACAGCCTACTTTAAGGATATTAGAGTAAAGCTTTTGAAGTAGTTTAATTTGGTGAATCTATAAGAAGATTAGATGAATTGATTCCAATCACACTCAAGATGCTTATTTTAAATAATTTGCGATTAATTACATTAATTTAACATTAGTAAAAAAACATGCTATGAAACGAATTATAGGCTTAGTAGTTGTCATTTCTTTTGTGCTTAACGGTTGCAAAGAAAAGGAAATTGTAGAGGCTAAAAAATCTTGGTTTGTTAGTGAAATCACAAAACAAGATAACGAATCTTGGAAACTAACTTACGATTCCAACAAAAAGGTAAGTTCTTATATGAGGTTTTTACCAGATCAAAACACTACTGTTAAGTACAATTTAAAGTATAACCTTCTTGGACTCGTAGAATCCATTACCTTTCATCGTTTAGGAAATCCTGAAAGTTCAGCTTCGTTTATATTCTCTTATAATTCTGATGGTAAACTAATTTCGTTTATAGATGACAGTAATAGCGAAGCAGAACTTGCTGTTGTATACGAGAAGGACTATACCTTATTCGATTATTTGAATAGATACGATATGGCATTTTTCCTTAAGGAAGGTAATATTGCCAGAACGAGTTGCTTTGATTGCCCGCCATTAATAGATGAGTATAAGTATTCAGCTCTAGAGTTTGCCATTCCCAATGAATTGAAAACAGTTTGGCCTTTAGCGGATAGTCAGCCCTATTTTCTGGGTACTAGCGATTTGCTTTCCAAAAACATACCTACAAAATTCTCACTTGCAACTGGTTTTTGGGGAGGTGAAATGATAAATGAAATAGAAACAAACGCTGAAAACTTGCCGATAAATATTAAAACTACTCAAGGCAAAGCTGTTTATGGCACCAACAACCCTGATAAAAACGATACTTGGACTATTAAGTATGTAGAGCTATAGGTCTCTATATTTCCCCTGAGTGATTTCTCGCCTTATTTTACTATCTACAATTTTATTATTAAAATATTCATACAAAAGTGACCTGAATCCCAAATCAAAGGTAATCAAACTTTTTAGCTGCTCTCAGCTTATGTGTATTTGCAGATTCAACCACTATAACCTCCTCGAAGCATTAGCTTTGCAGCGTTTAATTTAGAACATAGTTACAACAAGAAAATATAGTGGCATCCCTATAGTAATGTTAATAGGAAAAGTTACCGCGAGTGCCATGGGCAAATAAAGTCCAGGATTGGCTTGTGGAACAGTTACCTTCATAGCTGCTGGCACAGCAATGTATGAAGCACTTGCAGCCAAAATTGCAAATATAAATCTATTGCTTACATCATCTGTTACATAGGAGCTTATCACCGCAAAAAGGCATCCATTTATTAAGGGAATAATGACCGCAAACAAAAGGGGAAAGAGCCCAAAAGAGAAGAATGATTTAAGCTTTTTACCACTAGTGATACCCATGTCTAAAAGAAAAATTGCGAGGAAACCTTTGAATAAATCATTTGTAAATGGCTTGATACCTTCGGCTTGTTTGTCGTTTGCCATAATTCCAATCACTAAACTACCCAGTATCAATAGTACACTTCCATTGGTCAAAGAATGCTTGATAACAGCTGGTATTTTAATACTTGTAACACCGTCTTCACCCTTCTTAAACACAGAAATCAAAACCAAGCCAATTATAATAGCCGGCGACTCCATTAAGGCCATAACTGCTACCATGTGCCCATGCAAGGTGAGCTGCTGAGCTTCTAAATAAGAGGCTGCAGTTACAAACGTAACGGCACTTACTGAGCCATAAGCTGCCGCAATAGCTCCTGCATCATAAACATTCAACTTGCGTTTCAATATAAAAAAAGTACCAAGAGGTATTAAAGCAGAAATGCCTATACCAAGCAGCATTGACATCCCAATTTCTATGTTAAAAGTCTCATGAGATAGCTCCTGCCCTCCTCTAAAACCAATGGCGAACAAGAGATAAAGCGAGATAAATTTGGAGGAATTGGGAGGAATAGCCAAATCACTTTTTAAACAAACGGCAATAATACCAAGTACAAAAAACAGAAGAGCAGGGTTGGTTAAATTGTCTATTAGCAAGTTATAATTCATTAATTAAGCTGGTATTTACTATGTGTACATTTAAGTGGAATGAAAACCATTCTCATATCGAATGGTGGAAAACATTGGACGACTTTAATAATATTACTCTGGGTTTACTCTTAATTTTAAGAAAATGAAATTTCTATTACTGAACTGATTTTAAGCTTTGTCCCTTTACTCTTGGCTTCAGCTAAAATCTTGTTTAAACGCTCTACTTCATTTTGTAATTCGGGAATTCTTTTAACTGCAATAGCATCGTCTTTTCCCAAGCGTTCTTGCGAACTGAAGTTTTTCATCTGATGGAATTTGATTTTTGAAGAAAAGGCATTCATTAAAATGTCCTTTACATCCTCTTGTTCGAATGCCCCTTCTATGAAAGATAATTTTTCAATTTTGCTCATGTTACTTTTCAGTTTAAGTTCGTAATCCATTTAAAAAGGCTGATAAAAACCAACCGCTAAAACCTGTTTTTGTCATAAGACGGCACAAAACTGACAATTCTAATTCATAAGTTTTTATTTATATTTGATATAATATGTATAAAATATATTTATGAACTACACATTAAACCAGCTACAGATTTTCCTCAAAATAGTTGAAACACAAAGTGTTACAAAGGCCTCCGAAGCACTGCATTTAACCCAACCTGCGGTCTCTATTCAACTTAAAAACTTCCAAGATCAATTCGATATTCCCTTGACCGAATTAATAGGTCGAAAGATTTACATCACAGATTTTGGAAAAGAAATTGCTGTCGCGGCAGAAAATATCATCAATCAGGTTAATGCCATCAACTATAAAACACTCGCCTATAAGGGACAGCTTACAGGAAGATTGAAAATCTCGGTAGTCTCTACCGGAAAATATGTGATGCCCTTTTTTCTTGCAGAATTTATGCGACAGCATAGGGGCATTCAGCTACTGATGGATGTCACCAATAAAAATAAAGTAGTAAAGAGTTTAGAAAACAATGAGGTCGATTTTGCCCTTGTTTCCATATTGCCCACTACGCTAAACGTAGAGAAATTAGACTTGCTTCAGAACAAATTATACTTAGTCGGCAGCACAAAATCGAAATTCAAAAAAGGTAGCAAAACAAAAGTGATATTTGAAGATCTGCCTCTAATTTTTAGAGAAAAAGGCTCAGGAACTCGCCAAACTATGGAAAGCTTTATCAACCAAAACAACATACCAGTTTTGAAAAAGATGGAATTAACATCAAATGAAGCCGTGAAACAAGCATTATTAGCTGGTTTGGGCTATTCTATCATGCCCCTAATAGGTATTAAAAACGAAATTCATAACAAAGAGCTGCAAATCATACCCATAGACGGACTACCCATAAAAACCACTTGGTGCCTCATATGGCTCAAAGGCAAAAAGCACTCACCTGTTTCTGCTTCATTTCTGGAATATCTGAAAAACGAAAAATCGGAGATAGTACATGATAAATTTAGCTGGTATGAACAGTATATGTAGATTAACCTTTTTCCTTCCGTATAGTCATGCCATATTTTATTTAAAACAAACAATCTTTCTCATGAATTTCGCTGCATCCGCAAGAAAGACGCCATTAAGAAAAATAATCTGAAGCCTAAACTCGCCGCAAATAAGCCTAATTATTAGCTCTTCTTATTTTCACTCTAAAAGCTTCTTTCGGATTTCTTACCAAAATTTTATTGATATCTTCTTCGGTAAATCCATTTTTAAGCATTTCTGGAATTAGGTTTTCAAAAATTGCCTCAAACTTTTTCATACCGCCACCATTGCGAAAAGAATTACCGTCGTGAGATAATAATATCTTATTGAGCAAATTGTTTTGTTTAAAAAGCTGAATTCTCTTTATGTATTCGGCGGTATTAATTTCATTGACCCCATCCAGTGATATCCATGCTCCTTTAGATGCAGAATCAATTAATATTTCATCATTTTCAAGTTTGCTTGCATGTGTCCAAATCCATGCACTAGGATGAATATTATATTCGCTAAGAAGGGCGGTCTGTAGTTTTACGGCTTCCATATTAGCCCCAGTATGCACGGCCATAGTCAAACCTGTACTAAGATGAGTAAGTAATCCAGCTTCAAACAATTTTTTATCAATATGGGAAGGTGGCACACCATCATCAAAAGCTAATTTTATAAAGCCTGGTTTAATAACTCCTCCTTTAATTCCATTTTCAAATTAATCAATCCAAATCTCAGAAATGGATTCAGCACTAGCATCATAGGCAAAAGCTGGGATGTATCGGTCATTTGCAGCCCCGTAAAACCCTGTATTGGTGATAATTTGAACTCCTGAGGAGTCTGATATCGTCTTTAATAAGTCAGCTCTTCTTCCAAAATATTCTGTTGTACAGTCAAAAATAGAATGAACACCTAAAGATTTTAAATGCTTTAAATAAGGGATAACTTGATCGAACAATTTAAGGCTATCATAATTTGAAGCCTCGTCCATTTCTTTGCCAAAATTTGACATTATGTGCTCATGAGTTAAGGATATCCCTAATTCTGACACATCAATTGGTCCTTGAACAGTGTCTACTTGTTTTAGCTTTTTATCGTTGTGACAGGCTGATAATAGTACTAACAAATTGATTATCAGTAAAAACTTAACTGTTACCCTTTTCATAATATAAGAGCCCTTATTTTCTTGATTTGAGTACTAAAACTTCCTTAAGGTATAACACATAGTTTGAAAAGCAAAATACTCAATCCCTTCTCAGCTTATTTCCAAATCAACTCTATAATGTTTCTTTATCCAAACATTACATTTGCCTAATTTACTTCTTGTTCAAAAACAATACTTCTTTGAGGGTTTTTCTTGTACTTGACCTTAGGAAGAATCTCAATGTTAGCAATAGAATTCTTATTATTTGAGTTTAGCAAAAACTCCACTTGATACTCAATCATTTTTTCAAAAGGAAGAAGAAAACCTTTAGTCTCGCAATTTTCCAAGCCACCTTCCTTAAGTAAATTTAAAACAGTAAAAACTGACTCAATGGTACTAAGACAAAGAGCGTCTGGCTGCTGCTTGAAAATAAATTTTGATGTAATCTTATTATCAAAACTCACTCTTTTTAGTTTTTGCAAGTTCTTGCTCAGTTTAAGCATTTTGCGAGCACAGGGCCATGTACCATCCAGAAGGAAGATGTATGGCTTATCACCCATAAATGAAATCATTTCTGAACTTTTCCTTACTGATAAGTTGAAACTATCTTTCCCCGGATAAAGTAAAAAAGAATCACTTTGTTGCTCATCCAGTATTTCATTTACACGTTTATTATTGGTAAAATCAACACCAACTATAATTTCTGAATTTTCCAGTTGAAGCTTAGTCATATGCCCCGTTCCGCTTTTTTCTTTTTTGTATTCCTTAGGGTGCGTAAGTATGACAAAACGAGTCTTAGTTTGGAAAGGCTTGAGGTATTTACAAATACACGAACTTGAAGTTCGCATGCATTTATAACAATTGGTTCTTGATTCTACTTGCAAATTGAGTCCCACTTCTTTTGTCTAATTCTGAACTAGGGCTCAAAGTTAACTGATTTCCCCCTCACGCAGCATATCACCTGAGTGGACGCAGCATTATACGATATCACCCTCCCTCATTAACACCGCAAGCGAGACTCTGCTAAAGGGAATATTAATTAATCCGATGTATCTCGTCTGAAATAAACTTATTCTTTTTTTCTTTTGCCAATTTCTCAATTTGTTCATCCAGAATTATCTCGATTGCTGTTCTTAGGATAGGAAAATATTCCTTACATAAATCTTCTTCAAGTTCATGGATTCCTTTGCTTAAAATCGAATATATTTTACCATTATTTACTAAGAAATCAGGTAAACTATCCTTCGCAAGTTTTATTTTACCTTTAAAATCCTCTCCTCTAACTTGCTCTATCGTTAATTTCTTATCCGTTACAAGGCTATTTATTATAGGAACAACAATGTGCTTCTCAATTATTCTTCTTAAGTACACAAACGAACCAATTCCCACACCATGTGCAGAAAGTCCAACAGCCTTATTTAATTCCAAATAAATTTCTTCACTTATTTTTCTGTATTTCTTTAAATCTTCATTTACCAAATCGCCTAAAGTTGGATGTTGCCCAACTTTAATGAGAGCTGAACCTATAACTCGAAATAAAAAAATTTGACTATGTGTCGAGTCTTCCGGATTTCTTGAGCAATTAAATTTCCTAATAAACACACAAATATTCCCTAATTCTTTCATTAATGGCTCGCTCACTCCTTTACTAGAAGAATCTTGGAACAAAATACCTTTATTTTCCATTTCGTTCAATTTCCACCGCTCAGTATCCTCGCTATTAAAAGTTGTATCCTTTTTACATAATGGGCAATAGCTATCAATAAATTTCAATTTGTTATAAGATTCAACATCTTCTAAAAAATACAACAGGTTTAATAATTCTATCTCACTTATTTCTTGTAAATCATATTTTGTAAAAAGCGGGTCTTTCAAAAGGACTTTTTCAAAATCTAACTTAGAGGTCTTATTCATATTTTTTCCTTCAATACCCCCGCAAAATACCCATTCCCACTCAATAAAAACACCTCAAAATCATAAATTGATTATTCGGTCATAGGGGTAAAAGCTTTCTTGTTTGTCTTCTTTCTGAACACAATAAATAAGAATGAAGATTTTAAAGATAATATCACTTTTAGTACTCGCTAGTTCCACCGCTTTTGCACAGCAAGAAAGCAGCCTAAGTTTAGACTTAGGGGTAAACAAAGGCTATTTTAAAGACAATGTATTCTCCCCGGTAAACTACCGCAGCAGCGGTACCGCCTTTGGAGTGGAATACAGAAAAGTCAAACAAAACAATGACATTTTCTTAGCCAAATTTAGCGGAGCTGTTTCAAAACTAAACTCCGATTTTTCGAAATATTTTACCACAAGTGATTTTCAAGTCAATTTAGAATTGGGCTATTTGAAAAATGTTCGAAATAAGGCTCTAAGTTTAAACGTAGGTGGCCAGCTTCACTCTTACGTTAACGCCGATTTGTTTGACGGCACGGAGGCCATCACTTTCTTTAGCAATCATAGTTTGGAAGCCGCTGCCATTCTGAATTATAAACTTAAAACTAAGCACCGTTTTGAGAGTAAATTAAGTATTCCGTTGGTGGCTTATATGGTACGCCCACAATACTCTGGCTGGGATAAATACATTTCTGACAATGCCGATAAAGCAGCCAAAATCATTTTATACGACCGAGGCAAGTTCACCTCTCTCAATGATTTTAAAGCCATAAACTGGCAAGCCAAATACAGCTATCAGCTTGGGACGAAAATGGCGGTAGGTCTCTCCTATCAATTTAGGTATTACAGCACTGAAATCCCTGACAAAACAACGATAGCAAACAATCATTTAAGCCTTACCACCAACTTTAAACTCTAGTCTGCCATGAAAAAAGGAATAATATTTATAGCAATAATCAGTACGTTTTTCTCTTGCGAAAAAATGCTCATTGGCGAGGATGCAGTCAATAATCCAGAAGCCAATTTCGAACTATTTTGGAATGATTTTGACCAACATTATAGTCTATTTCAAATACGAGGCTGGGACTGGGACAGCGTTTATGCCACCCACAGACCTATGATTAACATGCAAACCACGGAGCAAGAGCTTTTTGATACTTTCAAAAGCATGGTGGCTTACCTAGACGACTCCCACACTTTTGTGGCGAGGGTTCATAACAACTTCAATCGTGACCTAGATTTTTATGCTTCTGGCTCAGAAGATGACAAGCAGGTAGAAGTGGAATTCAGTGTGGATTTGGTCAAAGAAAAATACCTTGAAAACCTGAAAGACATTCCGCATGAAGATGAGGACGGCCAGTATTTCTACGGAAACATAAAAGACCAAGACATAGGTTATTTATACCTGTCAAATATTGGCTTGGAAGACCACGATTTCATGGATGATGTTCTAAAAGATATTGGCAGTAACAAGGCCATAATCTTAGACATAAGAGGCAATGGCGGTGGTGAAGATGTGCTGGCTCAAGCCATAGCAGGTAGGTTTGCCGATAAAAGGAAATTGGTCTACACGGTTCAAGACCGAAATGGACCAAAACACTCCGATTTCTCCAAAAAAAGAGAGTATTACACCGAAGTAAAGGGCAAAGAACATTACGACAAACCGCTCATAGTGCTCACCGATAAAATTACCGTGAGTGCCGCAGAAATACTCCTTTTACACCTGAGAGCTTTTGATAAAGTAACTTTTATGGGTACAGAAACGTCTGGCGATTTTTCAGATACGAGTATGCGAAGGTTTCTCCCTAACGGCTTTCAATACCAATACTCTATCATGCAATTTTTACTTCCAGATGGTAGTAGTCTAGATGGGATAGGCCATATTCCAGATGTTTACATCAGAAATAGCGAAGCCGATATTTTAGCTGGAAATGATAAGGTGATGGAAAGGGCGATTGAATATATCACAGATCTTTAAAAGTAGAATTGGAATCCCGAGAGAATTTTTCATTATCGTGTCAGCATATTGATTTGTTTGTATTCTACAAATACCCAGTCAGAGACGTATAAATCACAGCTCGAAGTCTAGAATTATTCGTAGAGCAGGCAATATCTATTCTTCGTAAATGTCAAATTTGGCAGAAACTGATTTCGTTAAGTACTTTTCAAATATAGACAATTCTAGCAAATGAGTGCTTTGTGTTTTAACCATGCTTATACAATCAAAATTATACATGAGGGCTTTAAAAGATTGAGCCAAAAATACAAAGTCTTGAATACTTCAAAAGTAACATAAAGCATACTTAGGTGTCCAGTTCGGATTGACCCCGATTGTAAGAAAATAATTTAAAAAAGTCCAAGTCAAAGACCTAAAGTACACAGCGAAACTGATTGGATGAAGCGTATTAGTTAGATTTTAGGGGTGATAGTTTCAGTTAGAGATGGTATACCTAAAATTTGATCATTGAATATCCCTTGGACTGATAAATAGTTAATACCGTCATAGCTGATAGTGACAATTTTATCTCGGGTGATAGTTCTGACTTAGCAAAACCACGGAAAGAAGCTGATTGACCACAAATATACATATCTACTCCATGAGCAGCCAGTGTTTTAATTAGGTTGGTATTAGGGTTTTTGACACCAAATCTCTGCATGTAAGCATCATCAGAAAGAGCATCTTGAGTAGAAGCCCCATGTAAAACAAAAGCAAGCGAGATATTTTCTTCTTTTACACCACTTTTGACATGCATATTCAGGTAACGATGTAAGCTCGAAATTAGACGATTGGTAGACAATGAATCTTTGGATTTGTAGTCAATGTCAAAAATAGTCTTTAAAGTGGTCGTAGAGTCTAGTAAAATATCAACATTGCCAACTTCGAAAGTTGGACCGATATTATCAAAAACAGGCCCGTATTCTGCCTTTGGCATTTGACCTAAGCAAGTGGCAAAAGAGAGACTTATAAAGGTGATAGCTAATATATATATCTTCATGATTCTTTATTTAATTCCATATAATTCCTAAAATGTTTAACATATTCAATGTTTTTTTTGGAATTCATATTTGACGTCCATTAATTAAAATAAAACTAACATTCTACAGTGAACAATATCGTATTTGAAAAGACTTTAATTAGAAAATAACAATTTGATAACAGCACGATCTAAAATCTAGCTAAAACACATACAGTGCTGGAATACTGTGTAAGGAATGGACAGTCTTTCATGGGTTGGATTATTCCGAAAGGGTTTTCCATCACGCTAAAAAACACCTAAACCTATAGAGCCGAACTATAAATTAATTTTTTATCCTCTAAAACAGAAAATAATCTGTTACTTACTCGATTGGATATATAAGGAAATGAATTTCAATCGTGTTTAAAAACACCTTTAAATGTGGCTAACCAAATATTCCCTACTTAATTTTTATATGATCGGGCTAATTATACAACTTGGAGCATTGCCAACGAAAAGCTCTACTCTTTTTCAACTTTCGGGACATAGTGATATAAAAAAAGAGGCGAACCATAATATGGATGCCTCTTTTCTTTAAGTTAAAAAAATCAATTTTCTCAAGGATTTTGATCATCAGGAGAAATGAAAGTATTTGTATCGATTTCTCTTTGTGGAATAAGGAATACCCACTTAGGGTTCACTGATGGTTTATCTTGAAAAAAGCCATCCTGATAAATTGTTTCAGATGCACCAGAACCGCCTTCCGCTGCGTGATCAATACCTTCATCCCAACGAATTTTATCCGTGTAAGTAAAACCTTCTCCCCATAGTTCAAGTCTTCTCTGAAACTTGATATGCTCCATTAAGCTCTCTTGCGTATTGAACTTGGTAACGTCATAAGCTGAATCACGTTCATTACCTAGGGGACTCAACGCTGCTTGAGCACCAGGGATGTCATTTAACATCGCCTTTGCTTCAGCTTCAATCAGATACATTTCGGAAGAACGCATGTAGATAATATCATCGGGCTCAATTGTTCCGGGTTGCTGCTGCTTTAATTTGAAATGCATATAAGGGTGTGTGCGGTGCCCAGAGGTTAATCCGTAAGTTTGTTTTATTTCGGCAATTGCGGCATTAAACTCCGCAAGAGTTGTATAGAGCGGGTTCTTATTGTTTGCCCAACCACCTGTACCATTAGCAGCCGAGCTACTTGAGTTTGGAGCGTTTGGTAAAAATGCATCACCACGGTAATCTGTTTCTGGAATGGCATCAACCAGCCTTCTGTCGGCTAATTTAGGATTATTTCTAATTTGACTACCATTAAAATCATTCGAAGCTAAGTAAAAATAAGACCTAAAGAAGGTGGTTTCAGTACCCAGAACGTTACTTCCCCAGATCACTTCAGGTAGAAGCGTTGAATTAAAACCTGCCTTCCAATTTGCTTCTCCCATGATTGGATAATCCTTTCTGGCTTCCTGTGAGGCACTTACTGCAGTTGCCCAATCTCCCGAATTTAACGCCGCTCGGGCTTTAAGTCCCCAAGCAACATCAATGTTAAGGTTTGATTTATGAAAAGCCGAGCCGCTTTGCCTTGGAGTAGATTGCTGAAAATTAATTATGGCCTCATCTAAATCCTTAATTATTTGGTCATAAACAGCCTGAACAGAGGCTCTTGGACCACTTTCAAATGGTGCTTCTGTTGCTGTTAATATTGGTACCCCAGGATCGCTACTTGGATTTCCAATTAAATATCCTTTTGCGTAATGTTGCACCAAAGAAAGGTAAGCAAAAGCTCTATACGTATAAGCTTGTCCGACAATCTCTCTTAACTTTGGTGTGACTGGCAAGTCTCCGCTAGCAACTTTGTTTATCAATGTATTTGCATTGGCAATAAGATTATAGCGATGATACCATAAGATATTTGTTACAAGGGAAGTTTGGTCTCTATGTTCAATCCATTGGGCAACATCTCTCCAGCCTAAGTTATTGGCATTCGCACTGTGAATGAGTGAACCACCAATATTATCACCCATCGGCACATAAAAGTGATCATTTGCTATGTTTGTACTTGCTATTGCCGTACCACCTGGCAGTATAGTTTGTGATTGTGAGTACAAACTCCTGTGCATTCCATTCAGAATGAGAGCCATATTTGCCTCTGTAGCAAGAGCATCACCCGCTGCGATGGCATCAGTTGGTTTGGTGTCAAGGAATTCTTCTGAACAAGACGAACTTGCCAAGACAGCAACTGTTAGTATTAAATATTTTATATTTTTAAGCATGATTGTATTTCAATTAAAAATTAGCATTTATACCAAGAGTAAAGAAGCGAGCTGGGTTGAAATCATTTCCACTCGGTGTACCGTTTAGTTCGTATTGAGGGTTTAGCCCAACTCTTTTACTCCATAACTTTAGATTTTCTCCAGTTACTGAAATTCGCAGACCAGACATCCCTAGTTTTTTGGCCACGTCACTGCCGAAATTATACCCAAAGTTCAAGTTTCTGAAAGACATAAAAGATGCATCTGTAAGGAATCTCGAAGATTCAGTCCTAATGTTATTGTTACCGTTTTCCATTCTTGGAACATCAGTAATGTCGCCTGGTTGTCTCCAAGCATTTAAGATATCTGGATGCAGCGAGCTTCCATAGTTTCCGGAGTGCATCATGGCTGCATAACCAAAGTCTAAAATATCACCACCAATACCGTAATTAAACAAGAAGTCTAAAGAGAATCCTTTATAGTTTAAGCTGTTAGAAAACGAACCTAAAATGTCAGGAACCGAACTTGCGTTCACGTAAGCTCGCTCAGTATCTTGCCAATCGTTTGTAGTTGCATGAACTCCATTGTCAAGAACAGGAACAGTTTCTCCAGAAGCACCATCGAATTCATATTTATAGTACAATTGATCGCCCGTCTCTGCATCTACACCAGCTGTATGCAAAACCCAGAAATCATACCTTGAACGGCCTTCAATCCATCTTTGAGAACCTACTACAACAGGATCAGGTAAACTAGTAATCTTGTTGTTTTGAGTGGAGGCCATTGCGGTCAAAGACCATGAGAAATCTTTCTTTCTCATAAGGTTTGCGGTCAGCATAAACTCAAATCCATCATTGTACATATCACCGATATTCGCTGGGTAAGCGTTTTGCCCATTACTCAAAGCAATTGGAAGGTTGTATAACAAGTCAGACGAGTTCCTTCTATAGTATTCTACTGAACCGTCAAGAAGGTTATTGAACAAAGAGTACTCAACGGCAACATCGTAGTTTTCGATAGTTTCCCATTGTAATTGATTGTTTCCAATGTCTGACCAGTATATGCCTGGATTTTGAGCATTAGAGGTAAGACTATAACGTGGTTGAGACAAGAAGAAGTCCCCTAAAAGGTCATTTCCTACTTCACCATAAGATGCTCTTAATTTCAAGCGATTGATCCAAGAAATATCTTTAATAAAGTCTTCCTGATCCAATCTCCAAGATCCACCAACAGCATAAAAATTACCCCATCGTGCATCTCGTGAAAAAATAGAAGATCCGTCTCTACGGGCGGATACGTTTAGATAGTATTTATTATTGAAGTTATAATTTAAGCGTGTAAAATATCCTTCAAGGGTTCTTCTCGTAGTTGAACCACCAACGCTTACAGGTGTAGCGAAGTTAGCAAATTCATAAATTCCTTCCGCAGTTTGATCAATTACGAGGGCGTTGTTACTTGAGAACGTTCTGTTTAGACTTTCGTGCCCAGCAGTTAACTCAAAATTATGTGTATTGTTAAACGACTTGAAGTAAGTTAATACCTGATTGATGTTTTCAATTTGTCTTCTGAACCTAGTTTCGCTGTAACGTCCTGTTGGCTGAGCATCACCAATGATGTTATTCTCGTATTCTTTTTCTAATCCTTCGTCAATATTTCTTCCGTATTGTACTCTTAGATTTAGACCTTCAAAAAACTTAATATCGGAGAAAAAATTAAAACCATAGAGGTTGTCTCGATCACGCTCATCATTTAAAAGAAGTTCTTGAAGAGCATGTCTTCCTTGATTAACTGGTCGCGAGTTTATACCATACTCAGAGAATCCTTCACCATTATCGAAGACAGGGTTGCCAGCTACATCAGTAACTATATTTCCTTGTTGATCATTTACGTAAACTGGATAAATAGAACCAATACCTTTGGCAAAACCAAAAGGGTTTACAATACTTCCAGTACCTGCTGAGCTGGGACCTCTAGCATTTGTTAGTGCCAAATTTACACTTCCTCCTAGTGTTAACCATTTGTTGGCATTAAACTCTGCATTCAAGCGGGTAGTTAAACGGTCAAACTCAGAAGTTTTGACAAAACCTTCTTCATCCAAATAAGAAGCAGAGAAAAAGACTGAATGGTCTTTACCTCCCCCAGAAACATTAACTCCGTATGTACTCCTTGTTGCATTTTGTTGCAACACATCATACCAATCAAGCCCTTGGTAAAGCAAACGGGCGTTTGGGTTAAGCCTTCCGTCAACACCAACGATTTGGTCTCCTGCAACGTTAAAAGGATTGTATGCAAGATTATTAAAAATATTATTTGATGCGAACTGAGGGTCACCGCCACCAGCACTTGAATTTTTTAAGGCTTCCCACATCACCTCGTAATATTCACCAGGGGAAACTTCTGGATAAAACGGAACAGCCGGAGCTACAAAACCATATTGTGCGTTTGCAGAAACCCTGATACCTCCGCTTCTGTTACCGGACTTTGTGGTGATTAAAATAACACCATTGGCAGCTCGAGATCCGTATAAAGAAGTAGAAGAGGCATCTTTAAGTACTGTAAGCGACTCTATATCATCCTGGCTAAGTGTTGCCAATGCTCCATCAAACTGGATTCCATCCACAATGATCAAAGGATCCGTAGATCCATTTAAAGTACCAACTCCACGTATGACAATACCCGGTGAAGAACCTGGCTGGCCTGATGGTGAGGTAAACTGCACACCAGTTGCTTTTCCTTCAATTGCAGAGATAGGTGAAGTTACATTTCGGATGGCCAACTCTTTGGCTCCGATAACATCAGCAGAGCCTGAGAAAGCATCACGCGTAGATTTACCAAAAGCCGTCACGATGACTTCATCCAAAACCAAGCTTGTCGACATCTCGACATTGACGATGCTTTGACCATTAATAACTACTTCCGTTGTTTCCATTCCGATGTAAGAAAACACCAATGTCTCGCCAGCAGATACGGCAATCAAGTAATTTCCATCGAGATCTGTAAGTGTACCCCTTGTAGAACTATCATTTATACGAATACTTACACCGACAAGGGGTTCACCAAGTTCTTTGTCAGTTACTTTACCAGTAATTGTCTTTTGGGCAAAAACTTGGGTTGTGATTAATAGTAGCAAGAATAGAATGCTACGCTTTGAATAGTAGAGTTTTCTAATCATAGTAATCAGATTTTTTGTTTAAGAATTAAAAAAAAAGCGAGTAGTTAAATAAACAGCCAGAAAGAATCCTGACGATTAGAAATTTCTATTAACTTAAAAGGTTACTACTTCACTTGTATTGGATACTTTAATGCCTAAGCTAATCCCAAAAAAAAAAATATGTTTAGAAAATCAATGAGAAATAAATCACTTAGACTGATATCTTAATTTATATTAAGATCTATTAAAATTTAAAACAATTTGTTTTGGTCAATCCTAAAGTATAGAAACCTGTAGTACGTGATACTCATTAGACCTTAGCTTACTGATATCCACCCTCCTCCCGATAATGCACAAAATAAGCCGAAACAATTACATTATTGCGGATAGTGACTGTCCCTTCTCATACCTATTGCAATGAATTTATTTCACATTTAACTTTAAATAGCATACCAAACCCTAAGAATTTCGTAGGCGATATAAAAAGCCCAAAGCGGTTGAGGCGAAAGGGGATCAGGCAACGATTACGCCCAAACTAAATTTAGATTTTCTTGAAATATTCCATGAGCAGTTTCGAATACATTAAAGGACTCATTTCAACCAGACTTACTTCGCGTTATAGGACCAGTAAAAAAAATTGGAAGGAAATGTTACCAATGTCACTTTTGTTCATCTATAGTTCGATACTTTCGATTCTTAAAGTGAGACTTTGGGGACCAAAGTCAACCTTACTTGCCATAATACCCCATACAACCATTTGTTTTAACAACTTCTGACTTGCCTGGAGGAGCCTTTTCCAACAATTCATCATACTGTTCAAATAGCAATCCTGAATTACTTAATTTTTCTAGCATCATTTCTGAAATTCCTACATAGTAAATAGGAATCCAACCACTACAAATATCCATTGAAATATGTAAGGTTTCCTTTAGGGGTTTGTAATTAATGAGGTACCTATTTTTCCAATAAATCTCATAAAACTCAAAACTCTTGTCTGAGGTATTATAGAAATGATATAATTCCTTACTCATCATAACTTGAGCATGCTCATTACTAATTACAATGGATTTTAATTCTTTAGATTCAGGTTGAATATAATCACCCAAACTACATGAAGTATAAATGGTAATAAAGAAGACGAAAAGAAGGAGGTGTTTCATCAATTTAGTTTGAAGCCTTTTTAGCCAAAGAATGACCATTCAAAATTAACTTAAGCTTTTTTTTACTTCCTAAAACCTACTTTTCCAACAAACCGCTCTTTCACTGATAAGAATTAAAATAAGTTTTGATTTGAGTACGAAATTGTAGAATTGCTCGCCAAAGATATCATTAGATTACAATTCATTTTGCGTTGTTGATATTGTTTTTTTAGGCATTACAACTTTTCTGTGATATAGAACAGACGCAGCGACTTCTATAGTCTATAAAGTTTTCTTTCCAATCGCTTTTTAAATATTTTAAAGCACCTTCCAAAGCACTTTTTGAAGGTTGAGGATTAAAATCTAACTCTTCTCTAGATTTACTAATGTCATAATCTTGCTTTAAATCATAAAACATATCTAAGTAATGCTTCTGTAATTGAGGTTCTTTTCCAGAAAGCTTACTACTAAATTCCATTATACTTGCAATAGTGTAAAGCAAACATTTTGGTACTTTTTTAGGCATTTTCAATTTTAACTCTGGAAATAATTCAGATGCTATTTTTACCGATTCTTGTAAGGAAGTATGCTTATCGTTGGACAAAATGTACCTTTCGCCATCTCTTCCAGTTTTCATAGCATTATATGTACCCAGAGCTACGTCCTTTACATCAACCCAATTTAAAGTCACATTGGTGTCTACTGGTATTTTCCCGTTTAAAATTTGCAATACAAGGTTGTTAGAATAACTTAAATGGTGAGCTTCTGCACCAATCATTGCAGACGGCAAAACAAGAACGGTTCTAATTCCATATTCCCCACCTAATTCTAAGGCTAGTTTATCAGAATCATTCTTAGAATTATAATACCAATTTCTTCGGTCTTTATTGTATCCATTGTCTACATTGGCTGGTAATTTCGTAAAATCTAAGCTGGCCACTGAACTAACATAAACGATATTCTTTACACCACATTCTTTAGCAATATCAAACACATTTTGAGTTCCTTGCATGTTATTATCATAAATTTCAGTTTTGGGATTTTTTGCCCACATACTAAAATTTGCAGCCACCGCATATAAGTCAGTAACTCCTTGAAATGCCCTTCTTAAAGATTCTTTATCTGTAATATCAGCTTGTACCACTTCACAAGCTAATCCTTTAAAAGGCTCATTGTTATTGATGTTTCTAACAGTCGTTCTTACTTTTTTATTTTTTGAAAGTAGTAGTCTAACTAAGTTGTTACCTAAATGTCCGTTTCCTCCTGTTACTAATGAAATTTCGGTACTCATCATTCTTAAGTTTTGATTGACCAAATCTCGAGACCTTTTATGAGCTTTGAAATAACATTTGTTAGAAAGCAATTTGTTTTCGAATACGACTTAGGGATTGGGGTTCCATTCCCAAAAAAGAAGCAATGTTGTCGACAGATACATTTAAAGCTAAATTTGGGTACTGGTTTACAAACTTTAGATACCGTTCTTTTGCAGTTAAAATTTGAAAATCTTTAACACGTTCCAATTTGCAACTTAGATGTTCGTTTGTTACTCCTTTAGCAAATATTGCCCAGAATTTTGTTTCCCTTTGTAACACGTCAAAGTCTGCTTTTGATATTTTTACAAGCCTACAATCTGTAATAGTTTCATAATAATCCAATGACGGAGTTTCATTTATAAAACTGTCCAAAGAAGTGAAAATATCGTGTTCTGCTACAAGATGTTGCACCACAATTTTTCCATCAATATTTTGATATCCTTTCACTATTCCAGCATCTAAAAAATAAATATTACGCTCCACTTTCCCTGCTTTTAAAACACTAGTTTGAGCTGGTATATTTTCAGAAACAAAATATTTTTTGACCAAATCAATATCGCTTTGAGATAAAGTAATTCTTGATTGTATGTATTTAATTAGATTTTCCATTGTTGAGTTTTGACGTCTCACGAAGTTTCCTATGAATGCAAACAAAATTCTCTATTCTGAAATCAAACTTTCTTCATGAAAACAAATTGTTCTACTACCAAAAAATCCGCAACCCCATGATAAGACGATCGTGTATTAGTACTTTAATTATCGTTTTTAACCCTTTCACCTTTTATAGGCGAATAGGTATTTTTCCGCTCTCCGTTGACAATAATATTATCAAAAAAGCATTTGGCACCTGTAGCTTTTGTCATATCCTCTACGTTTTGGATATGGAAATGTAAATGAGCTTCCGATGAATTTCCAGAGTTGCCGCATAATCCCAGTAAGTCACCCTGCTTTACTTTTTGTCCTTGCTTTACGGCGATGGAGTTTTGCTTGAAATGAGCAAAAAACAAATATTCATTTAACCCAGTTTTGAGAATTACCGTATTACCAGGAATGTAAATGGGGTTCATTTCACCTGGTTTGTTGTCTTTAATCCCATCTACTGCCAAAACCACCTCCGCATCACAAGGAGCTATTAATTCTTTACCAAATGCATAATAGTCTTCGTTTGTTTGTCCATCAGTTTTAAAGGACTTTCCTTGTTTGTCGGTTATCATGAGGTCAAAAGCATTTTTCTGAGCCTCGTTTTCGACGTGATAATTCAATTCTTTGGTATCTCCGCCCCAAAAAACAGTCCATTCGTCGTGGAATGGTAAAATGAGTTTTGTCTCATTCTTTTCTAGCTTTGGAAGATTCCTAGCCTTATATGGTTTGACTAAAAGACCGTTTATTTTTGCTTCATTATTGAGCGAAATATTTACAGAGAAAGTTGCCCTCTCAAAATTCGTCTTGTAAGATGCATAGCTTCCGTTTTCGTAATATTCAAACGCTCTATTTTCAATTTTCCCAGCCTGACTTTTTATGCCAGTAAGGAAAGCCGTGGTTTGCTCAATAGGTAAAGCTGCTTTCATTTCGGGAGAAAACATTTCGAATATTTTTTGATACTCACCTAGGTTATATTGCTGTTCAAAATCTGCAGATACTTTTTTGTAAGTCTCTTTCTCTGCTTGTCCAAAACTATAAAAAGTGATAAGCAGAAAGTACAGTGGAATTATTTTTTTCATTTATAATAGCTTTTGAATATTGTTGAAAGAGAGAGCATTATTTTTAAAACTCCCTTCTTGAATAAATCTACTACGAAAACTCGGCTTTTCAAACTCACTAAGTATTGTTCAGCGGTGAATTCAATGAACGAAAAAAGCCCTCACACTTTCGAATGAGGGCTTTGGGCTAATTTATCCTTAAATTTTGGATTACTTTATGATTGTATCTGGAATTCCGTTTTGGCTATTCGTGATCGGAGTAGTTTGGCAAGGGTTTCTTATTCTCGCCGTAAACACAGCACCTGCTTCCACTTCAAAACCAGGGTTAAGCAAAATAGAGTTTCCTGCACGGTACTCCGCTTTACCATTTGGCTGTAGAATATCGTTGATTGCCAATATATAGCCTACTGCTTGGCTTACACCATCATCAGTGCTAATTGGTGAATTCCACAAGATTGTGTTCGCCTCAGCCGCCATTCCAACAGTTATTGTAGCAATAGCTGAAGTATCTGCTATTACATCACACGAAGAGCTACCAGAAACCACACATCTATATTGATAGTTATTGATGCTCGCACTAGGGAAATTAAGCTTTAAACTTGGGGAAGTTGCCCCTTGGTAAATTCCTCCATCAAATAAATTTACGAAACCTGAACCTTGGTTTACTTGCCATCTGTAAGTAAGACCGTTACCCGCTGCTGTAATATTGAAGATCGCATTGTTTCCTTGGCAAATCTCTACATTTTTTGGATTCGAAGTTACAGTTGCAATAGGTGTTACACTTAGTAAAACACCTTCCGACTGACAATAGCCATTCATTACACATCTAAACCTATAATTATTTAAACCTGCAGGGATATTACTTAATGACAAAACATTAGTTTGAGCTCCAGCGTAATTTGCATTATTAGTAATGTTTGTATAGGTCAAGCCATTTCCACTTCGTTGCCATTGATATGTTACAGAGCTACCTCCTAAGTGTACAGCACTTACTGCAAAATCAATAGTTGAACCTTGGCAAACCGATCTATCACCTGGTTGGCCAAGAATTGTAATTGTAGGATCCACAACTATAGTTGCAGAAGCGGATGTTACAGACTGACAAGAGTTATAAATAATACATTGATATACATCTCCACTTGAACTGTTTTGAATGTTACTAATCTTTAAATTTGGCGAATAAATATTGGAGTAATTCCCTCCGTTTGTAACATTTACAAAACCTGAACCCGTATTTACTTGCCATTGATAACTAAGGCCTGAGCCATCAGCAACTACAGACAAGGTTGTTTCATTACCAACACAAACCGTTTGACCGATTGGTTCGGTGAAGATAGATGGTAATCTATTAATTTTTAAAATGCTTGTGTCCGACTGAACACTAGAACATAAATTCGAAATAGTCGCCCTGTATCTAAAATTCTCCATTGCTACAGTAGTATTGTTGATAGTTAAGGTATCATTTGTCAATCCGCTGTAGGTGGCAGATGGAACAATATCTACAAAACCAGCTCCTGTTTCGTCTACTTGCCATTGAATATTGTAAGGTGACCCGGTTATTCTACTGTCTAGAACAAACGCTTGAATACTACCATTGTCACAAGCATAGAGATTATTGAAATATTCAAAACCATAATTTAAAAAACTCAAAGGAGTTTCTACATTCAATATTACTGGAACTATTGGGCCTTGACAAGATGCAGGATTGGTACCTTCACAGGCTGCGAAATATGTAGCTGTAGCAGTTACATTGGTAAGTGCTGGACTGATAAGATTCGAACCTAAATTATCTGTGAACCATACAATGCTTGAACCAGCAGCACATGTACCTGCTAAAGTTATACCCCCTCCACTACATACTGATTGATCAACTACTGTAGGAGCTACTGGAATTGCATATGTACTCACGGCATTAGAAGTCTGTGTTCTTGTACTTTGACTACACGCACTTATTTCGCATGCCGCATAGTACGAAACACTTCCTCCTACTATAGGTAAAAAGCTATGACCATCACCAGTAGCAAAAGGCGTATTGGAACCTGAAGCCGAATTGTACCAAATTACCGTTGAACCAGATGGACAAGTTGCATTTAACGTAATTGATTCTCCAACACAAATGTCTGTTTTACTTATAGAAACTGCAGTTGGCTTGTTATTTGTGAAGTCAAATGGAACAATCCTAGTGACTGAGTTTTTGGTTATTTTAGCATAGATTGTATTTACGCCCGTTGGCATGGTACTTACAGGAATAAACGTATTTACTGGATTTGTAAGAGAATAAGTCCCAGCACTTACGGTTGCTATAGCATCTGAAAAATAGCCATCAATCACAAAATCGTTAGTAGCTCCTATGCTAATAAGAGGACAATTATTCTCAAGAGCAATCTTGTTATTTGTAATTCCCGAGATAGAGTTTGCTTTTAATATTCCATCATTTGTAAATGTTCCTGCGTTTACAAAATCAAAGGCATTTGGCATTTGAATTAAACCTTGGTTTAATGTTGTACCTCCATTAACGTATGAACCCGTTGTCATGATAATGTCTCCACTATTGGTAATATCAGAACCTGAAGGGTTACTAATTCCTGTTCCCGAATTGATTTTAATAGACCCCGAATTGTTGGTAGTTACCGTCCCTTGATAATCCAAAACTCTTGCACTGCCATTATAGACGAAATTTCCTTCGTTGGTAAAGGTTAATATATCTGTCGGCTGATCCATGCGTATGCCTATACCATTTTCAATTACTATGGTTGCATTAGGCCCATTAGTGATAATTGCACTAATGCTAGCAACAGTCCCAATTTCAAAAGCTTCGTCCAAAGCATTTATTCTAACTAGTCCTGAACCCAAATTATCGAACCTTGAACCGTTTCCTGCTAAATAAATACAAACTTCAGCTGCAGTGTTGGTTGCAGATTCTAAAGATAATGCTCCACGGTTTTCTAACAGTCCAGATACTTTGATCCCCATATCAGTGCCTCCATTTCCTCTAACATCTAAATCTCCAGTGTTTGCAATCTCTAATTTTGCATCTGCAGCAATATCCATAACTTTTATTTCGGCAGAAGTGGCCAATACTGGCTTGTTTGTAGTATTCGGTATAATTACTTTGGCATTAGTTACATCTGGCACCCAAGCTGGACTCCAATTACATGAGAGGTTCCAATCTGTACTTATAGCACCAGTCCATGTAATATTTACATCTCCTGGACTAACTGCTTCTGGGATTATAACTGTAACTGTATTAGAGTTTGCACTAAAATCACTTTCGCATCCATCTATAGTACAAGTCGCTTTAAAGCTATTAGTAGCCATGGGTGCAACAGGAGAACTTACTGCAGTCCCTCCGTTAACTTCATACCATTGAATAATTCCTGTACAGCCTGTTGCACTTAAAGTAACTTGATCTCCTCCACATATAATAGACGAACTTGCAGTTGCGTCGGTAGGTGCAGCAGTAAATTTCCCTGTACCTGCAATATTGATTACAAATGAAGGATTTACGGGATCATCACTAGTTAATGTAATGGTCGCTGCATGGGCACCTGTATTAGTAGGTGTATAGGTAATCTCTAGGGTAGTTGAAGATCCGCCAGTTACAGCAGCAATTGGTTGCGATGTTATTGCAAACTGGTCAGCATTCGTTCCGCCTAATACGGCATATATTGGATCAGAACCGGTAAAGTTTAAATCTGCACCTCCAATATTTGTTATTGTATACGTTTTTGAGACTGGTGACGAGCCACAAACAGTTTCAAAGTCTGTGCTATTCGCTGTACTTGCAGGCCCATTATTTGTGATTGCAGCTAAAGTCGCGTCTTTAATGTCTATAACTGGAGGAAGAATTTCAGTAGCATAACAAAAGTTATCAATGTCAATATATTCCAGAGGACTGGCGAGTGAGACATTTAAACTTGAAAGCAAAACTCCATCTAAAGCGGTGCTTGTAAAATCAATTGTTTGGTAACCGTCTCCTCTATTAGTAGTAGGTGTAACTGTGATATTAAAAGTATATGTACTACCAGTACCTGCTTCAGTACCTGTAAATAAAACATCTCCAGCCATTAGATTTGGCAGGGAAGTGGCTGTCCAAGCATCGAGTTTAGAAAGCTTAAAGGCTGTAGTCGTACTATTAAGCGTTATATTACCAACTTCACCTGTTCCTGCTGAACTTCCTGAACTCAAAAAGAAGTCAGAACTACTTGCACCAAAACCAGTCCCGTTTTTCACTTTCCAGTCACCTGTAGTACTAAATGTCATTCCACTTTCGGAAAAAGAACTTGCTCCGTTAGCATCGTCCTCAAAAGTCTCACATACAAGGTCGTCTTCTAAAATTGTTGCAATTCCCACTTCATCCAAAAGTAATGCTCCATTGGTAGCATTAGAAAGAGTAAGTAGAATTGTTTCATTTTCTTCCAAGAGGTCATCCTTTACTCCTGTAAAAATGACACTTTCCGAAAGATTACCCCCAGCCGTGAAGTTAACTGAAGTAGTTAACGGTAAGTAATCGTCATTGACAGTTGCAGATCCATCACTAGAGGCTACATCCACAGAAAATGCCGTTGAATTGTTTGTTCTACTCACAACAACGGAAGTAGTTGTATTACCTGTTCCTGACCCTTCTATAAAACTTACATCTGCAATAGAAACTTGCGTTGCTGTTGAATAGCTGATATTGTAATCTAAATTATCAATTTGCAAGTAATTGATCTCAGGTGTGCCTCCTGACAAACTAAATTCGAGTTTTGAAAGTAAAATGCCTTCCAAACTTGTACCTGTAAAGTCTAAATTGTCAAAATCGTTTAAATTGGGGGCAGGTAGTAATTGAGAAACTGTAATTGTTCCTGTTCCGTCAGCTTTTGTGCCTATGAAGTCAACTGTTCCAAAATATGGGGTTAAACTAAAAGAAGATTCAATTCCATTTGCAATCCAATAATCCAAAGATTTAATTTCAAAAAACGCACCAGGAGAGGCTATTTTAAATCCACCCACATTGCCATTTACAAATGGACCAACTGGCGGAGTAGCTAAGAAATAATTACTTCCGTTAGCACCTAATCCATTTCGGTTCAAAACTTTCATACTACCCGTGGATTCAAAATGAACACCATTTTGGGCAAAAACAGAACTATTGTTTAACTCATCTTCAAAAGTCTCTATTACGCCATCATCATTTAAAATAGTACCAATACCCTGACCATCTAAAATGGAATAACCTACTGAAGGATTACTTAAGTCAACTGAAAAAGTTTTGTCAGCCTCCTTCACAACATTTCCTTCTACCAACACCGCTACGGTTTTGGTAGCCTCACCATCAGCAAAGTTGATGGTTGTACTTGATATTGCCGTATAATCTGATCCGGTAATAGCAGATATGTCATTTGTCATGACATCTACACTGGCTGCACCAACACTTGAACTTCTAGTAATTGTAAAGTTAAAGGTCTTAGTTCCAGAATTCCCTTCAGATGCAGTAACATTATCTATAGAAAACTGCTCTTCGATTATAGCTGCCGTTGAGAATTCTAAATCATCTATATCTAAATAAGTGAGACCCGCTGCCAATGTGAATTTCAGACTTACGATCTGGGCATTGAGCAAATCACCGACAAATTCAATTCCTGTATGATGCCCCGAAGTCTCTGACCCTATTCCTATGGCAACCGTCTCTGTAAGCACTGTACCATCAGATTGCGTACCAATAAAGGTTACATTTCCACTGCTCTGTGGTTTACCTCCACTCGCTCCCGACACATAGGCCGAAAACGAATTGATCGTAAATGAAGTCTTTGGTGTAGTAATTCTTAATGGTCCAATATTAGTCTCACCGTCAGAAGCATTTACTGTTTCCAAAAATGCACAAGCATTACCAGCTGCCATGATTCCATTTTTATTCACTTGGAGTTTTTGATCCAAAGCAAAAGAAACCCCACCTTGCGAAAAGGTTTTGAAAGTAATAAAGTTTTCTGGGTCAGTACATCCTAATGGATATTCGTTGTCAAAGTTTTCAATTACATTGGAAACTACAACTTGAGAATAGGTTTGATTTTGAAATAAAAACAAACCTACCAGCAATAGACCAAACTTGGTACTAATTATTTTTTTCATGGCTATTAAAATTTAGTACAAACACATGCTTGTACATACTTTTTACTCTGACTTATTTAGCGTGATAAAAGGCAAACCTCTCTACTAAATTTAATTCAATAAAGAATATAGACGCTAGTTTCTTGAAGGGAAAATACCCGTTATGGCTATGATGTACCTCGATGTTAAGTATGGCTGCATATTGTTATGTGCAAAACTTTCTCCTTGTGAACTTGTTTCTCCCATTGATACGTCTGCACTTTCTGTGGTATAAATCTTATCCATGGGAACATTTCTATCTCCACTAGCTGCACTTGTGCTTCCGACTATAGTATTCTTAGTTGGGGGATAACTGGAAGCTGTTTGCACATGATTGTGAGATGGCAATGTATTCACAGTTAACTGGACAGTTTCACTTCCACCTCTTTCACCTAAATTTCGGTCTGTTAGTCCTGGTCCTTGACCTTCGCCTATTGCAACCCTACCCCTTAAATCAGGCAAGCCAAAGGTTGTTCGCCCATCACCACCATAAGTGGTCCCCAATATTGAAAACAAGGCCTGATTTTGATTGATTGATAACAATTGCCCATCACAAAATGTCCAGCCTCGTGGGGCAAAATTACCTGCAAATAATATTACTGTTCCTAAAAATGGATCACTCATGATATTTTTTTTTAAAACTCTAACTTTTCGCTTAATAATTCTTTCTAACTTTCACTATATAACTTAAGACACACGTATTAATTCCTTGATGGAAATATCCCTTGAAGGCATATAATAAAATTTACAGCAAGAATAGGCTGCAAATTTGTATGGCTTTGACTTCCTCCCGCAAGCCCTGTAGCTGATAATGGAACATCACCATTGCTCGCCGCATATATATTTTCCATAGGTGTGGTTATATCACCACTTGCCAAAGACGCTCCTGAAGCAGTGTTTTGCGTGGGTGGTTTACTGGAACCTCGCTGTGTATGGGTATGAGCTGGAATTTCATTAATGTTTAATGTGTGAGTCTCAGATCCTGATCTACTGCCTTGTTGGCGAGTTGATAAACCAGGCCCTGTACCTACCCCTGTTGCAACCCTACCACGCATATCTGGTAATGCGAAAGTTGAACGCCCATCACCACCGTATGTAGTACCTAATAATGAAAACAACGCACTGTATTGACTGATTGCTAATAATTGTCCATCACAACGTGCCCAGGATCTTGGATTAAAATTTCCGGCAAAAAGTATAATTTCTCCTATATATGCATTTGTCATGATTTCCTACTTTAATGTTACTACTAAGTTTTTTTTTTAAAAAAAATATTTAATCGAGACTAACCTTCATCTCAACTATTCTAAAAAATCTATTAATTGCGAGATGGGTAAGTTCCTTGTAAAGCAATGATATAATTTAGTGCAATAAATGGTTGCATATTGTTGTGAGCTTGACCATTACCAGTATCTCCAGTATTTGAGCCCATAGAAACGTTTCCTCCACCAGTTGCATAAATATTATTCAAAGGCGTAATTCTATCTCCACTTGCCAAGCTTGCTCCCTCTGCCGTATTTTTCGAAGGAGGATTACTAGATGCTTGCATATTGTGTGTGTGAGATGGTATATGTGTACTGTTAAGTGTAACACTCTCTACACCTGTACGCTGACCAATATTATAATTAGATAAACCAGGCCCATTACCAGGACTAACCGGGGCTCTACCGCGAAGGTCAGGAAGTGCGAAAGTTGTTCTTCCATCACCACCATATATTGTTCCTAGTAATGAAAATAGTGCAGTATTTTGAGAAATAGGCAATAATTGACCGTGACAAAGTGCCCAACCTCTAGGTGCAAAATTTCCTGCAAATAATACGATTTCTGCTAATGACGGTTCCATTTGAATATCGAGTTTTGGTAAAAATGGTTTTCAATTCTGTTAAAACCATAAATATTATTTAGTGTTGTAATTTGGCTAGCTCATTAGCTTCGCTTCCTGTCTTCTGATCCCTGACTTTGACCAAACAAGAGAGTCGCCTTGATAAATTTTAATTTCACAGATAGATTTATTATTCTGCCTTACATCCTTGAAAAATATACTACCCGCAGGTGTACTAAAATAGCCATGTTTCGCATGCTCGTTTTGGTAAGGAATAAGAATATTTATCAATTCGTTTTTACCAATAGAAGAAGACAGTTGTTTTGCGGCAACACCCAAGGTATTTGCGAACTCACCACTAATAGGAGGAAGCGAAACGACAGTGCCATTCCTCTCTTTTTTAAATGGTAATATTGTACTTTCTAAAACACCTAAAAATTGATGTTTTAGTACCACCCGATAAAAAAACAGGTTTTCTCCATTTTCTAATGAAATTTGCTTCGGATTTGACTCAATTGTATAGGCCATTTCAACAAATTTGCTTGATTTATCGAGTACAGCCTTTTCCAACAAAGCGTCACTTTTGTGAGCTAGGGATTGGTCCTTACCTCCTAATAAAGCAACAAAATCATTCGAAACATCTACCCCTTTTAGGGTATTAGCTATCAGGCTGTTAGTAGAGAACAATCCTAAGATTGTTGTAAGCACAAATTGTCTTCTTTCCATGACCTCAGTAGTTAGTTTTAATGGCATACACTTGATGTTGTCATCAAGTATTTAAAAGCAAGTAAATCAAAAACAGCCTTTCAGCCAAATCCGCCTACAAAACCCTAAAATAGTCAAATTTGAAAAAGTACCTTAAATCAACCTATGGGGCATTTTTCTCTTTTCAAGCTGATAGAGAAAAATTCTATTTCACTTAATTTTAAAAATAGGATTATTCTAAGAAATAGGCATCGATAGGTAGGTTCATTTTTATAGCTCATTCACAGCCACCGCAATCTTAGAATCAGTAGTGCCGTAATACAAGAGCCGCTTGTTCATTTTGAGACAAGAAAATTGAAAATTATTAAAGAATTGTCCACGCTATTTACTAGAAATAAGAATTTCTCATTTTAATATGCAAATAGACGAAGACCTACTAATCTCTAATCCAAGTAGCTAGATCTCGTATGCGAAATCAATTATTTTATTACTCCGTTAATTCAATACGATGCGAAACAGCATCAACTTGAAGTAAGTCACTGACGAATCCATATATTTCAGTTATATCCCATTCAGGTTCAAGTAGTTCTTTTATAGTTATTAAACTTACTCCTTCCCCATTATTTAACTTCTCTAGTAGAAAAGAAAAGTTTTTATGATTTTGCTTAACAATACGATGACCTCTTGCAAATAGCATTACTCTATTGTTGGATAGTTCCTGTTGAAAAAGCGGGAAGATGCTTTTTCCTTGAATAATAAAAATGCCATTTGGAAACTGAAATCCCCTGCTAAAATTAGATTTCCTTAAAATTCCACCATTACTTTTTAAATCAAGAATTCGACGCTGAAAAGAAACTTCCATTTTTCTTTTAATGGATTCAAAGTTCAACAACTCACTCCAATCAGCAATGTTACTTTCCATCTTAAGAGGTACCTGATATGAATTTTTGTTTATCAACACTTCATTTTCACCTGCTGATTTGAAAAGTTGATTTTCAAATCGATCTGAAGGCGGATTGATATAGTCCATTACAAAACTTATCGAAAACTCTGATGTATTTGCGACATGATAAACATTGTGTGGAACAAACATTGCATCTCCTGGCTCTAATTCATAACATTGAGCATTTGGCAGCATTTCCTCCACATTATGAAACACTTGAGAATTATGCTCCATTGAGTTCAATTCTGGATCGTCCCATGCATAAAACTGCTTATTGCCTGGCCCCAAATGAAATAGTATACCCTCTTCTCCAATTGATTCTTTATGAATTCCAAAAGGGGTAAACCCATAATTTCCCATAAAAAAGAGAAAAGAGAGGCCTTCCAAAGGCATTCCAGCAATCGATAAGAGAGGGCTTACGATATTTGCAGCTTTTTCTGCAAAGCTGTTACTGAACCCTTCAAGGTAGTTTAACACCATTCCAAATTTTTGATCCCCAAAAATGCGTTGAGACCAGCTTTCCAAAGTATCATGTTGCTGAGGTGGCAGGGCAGTCATCCTATCCGCCATATCATTTCTTAGCTCTTGATCGATATAGGTTTTTAAACCAATATGCATCTCTCCTTTCTCTATAAAACTTCTTAAAATTTCCAACATCATGCCTTGAATCTCCTCGATTTCATTATTTGATATCAAGCCTTTTACACTGGCAGGTTTTTCTAAATGCTGAGAATTCAAATATAAACTCTCCCAAGCTTTATTGTTCATGTACTGAATTAATGGTTTTTTCTATAAAAATATTTTTTTCGGAACACCACATTTTGATCAAGTTATACTCAATTGGGAGAAGGAAAAATACCCTGAAGAGCAATGATATAATTCATTCCCAATGAAGGCTGTGAGATATTAAAAGCCTGCCCACTTCCTGTGTTTCCAGTTGGAGCCATGGGAATATTATTTGCACCTGCAGGAGCATAAATATTATCCATAGGAGTAACTCTATCTCCACTGGCTAAACTTGCTCCTTGGGGCGTATTTTGAGAAGGTGGTTTACTTGTTGCATTAATCGCATGCGAATGTGGCGGCAATTGACTCTCAGTTATAGTGTGATTTTCGTTTCCAAATTTTTGACCAATACTTTTCGGCGATAAACCTGGGCCACTCCCAACCCCCACGGGTACTCTTCCGCGTAAATCCGGCAAACCGAATGTGGTTTCGCCATCTCCACCGTATAAAGTTCCTAAAATAGAAAACAGAGCAGTATTTTGAGAAATTGGCAATAATTGGCCCTGACAAAATGCCCAACCCCTTGGAGCAAAATTACCAGCGAATAATAAAAGTTGTCCTATAAATGGTTCCATAACTATTAGTTTTAATTAAAATTTACTTCTTGCAATATAGCCTTGATTTAATTTTTAAATTAGTTTGGCAGCTTCTAACTTTGATGTTGCTGCCTAATATTCATTCTATGATCGATTATAAAGACCACAAATACCTTGACCTAATTTTAATCTTTCTTAAGCAAATTGGAATTCCTTTTCGATTAGAAAAAATAAAGAGCGAACAATTTTTGCCTGGGATTTTAATAAGCAATGGCTCATTGATTATAGATGTGGATCAACTTCTATTCCCTGGTGATATCATGCACGAAGCGGGTCACATTGCCCTTGCTCCACCTGAAATCCGAAACTCTTTGAACAATCAGATAGACAAGCAATTGGACTTTGACATGGCCACGCATGAACTAATGGCCGTATTGTGGTCTTATGCTGCTGCAGTGGAAGCAAAAATTCCACCAATAGTAGTTTTTCACCCAGAGGCGTACAAAGGTGAGAGTGAATTCTTGATTCAGTCTTTTGAGCAAGGAAACTATAATGGTTTACCTATGTTACAATGGCTTGGGATGACCTATGACGAGCAAAAAGCAATAGCAAATAATACCAAACCTTTTCCACACATGATAAGTTGGCTCAGGCCATTGAAAAAGTAAAGTAGTTTCCATTAGGTCGTGGATTTTATTGCTTCGAATCATTCACAGCCACCGCAATCTTAGAATCGGCAGTGCCGTAATACAAGAACCACTTCCCCTTAAAATTGACGAGTCCTTCCACAAAACAAACCTCGTTTACCTCGCCTATTTTTTCGTAGTCTTTATCAGGATAAATGAAATATCCCAGGGTGCGATCAAGTAATTTATGTGGTGCATCTTTGTCAAATAATGCTTGGCCTGCTGCATAGGTGAATTTTGGCAATTGGGGGTCGTTAAAATTGGCAGCATTGCTTCCGTTGTATATAAGCAAGATGCCTTCTTCCTTGTATAGGGCGAAAGGGCCTGGCTCCACTAACCTACTATCAAAATAGCCCATGCGTGGATGCAAAACCGTAATAATTTGCTTGTTTTCTTCGTTGATGCACACATCCCAATTGATTAAATCTGAAGAACTGGCCAAAAATAAATTAGTATCACCAAAATACATCCAATATTTGCCATCAATCATTTTAGCGATGATCTTTTCTCCTGTTTGCTCTACTACAATGGCTCCTGACTTGGACCACATGTCTTTATATTTATCGTCTTTGAGCACTAGCCCGTGCTTTTTCCAAGTTGTAAGGTCTTTTGAGCTAGCCAAACTTAGCCTTGCTGTTTTACCATCGTATGCTGTATAAGTCATAATGTAAGTACCATCAGCACTTTCTATAATTCTAGGATCTTCTGCCCCATCAAAGTAACAACTTACACAATCTTCCGTAGTGGCTTCGCCAGCCATTTTTTTGTAATTCCACTCGTACACCTTCATGTCATCGTTACTAGGATAAAAGACAGGAACAGGCGATTTCTTAAAATGAAGTCCGTCAGTACTTTTTGCCAATCCTATTCTTGATGTCCCATTGAGGTCCTGAGCTCTATAAAATAAGAAAACTGTATCTCCCTTAACTACAGCAGATGGATTAAGCACATTTCGCTCTTCCCAACTTATAGCCTTTTGAGAGATGGGGCAATCAAAGCTTAGATTTGCGGTAGGGCTTAAAATGGGGTTCAAGCTATCCACTTTTTCGAAAGTATTAAATGCCCAGCTTTCGTCTACTTGTTCAATATTTTGAGTTGGGTTTTCTCTGCACCCTAAGGCAAAAAGTACAAAGGATAAGGCGATTAGCTTTTTCATAGGGTCGGTTCATAGGTGAGATCAAATGTATTCATTTAATACCCAAACTTCACTTCTATTCCTTTTACTTCAATATTGCTCACTCCAATTTCCTATTGCTAAAAAGCAAAAGGCCGCCCTTCACAAGGCAGCCTCTTAATGTTTATTAATTACTTACGATCTTAGAATTTCCCGTTTCCGTTTTTGTGTTCGGTTGCTGGAGCTATTGTTTCCATCACATCCCAGTGTTCTGCAATTTTTCCATTTTCCACTCTGAAAAGGTCATAATATGAAGTTGGCTGTCCAGCGAAAGTCCCCTCACTCACTGTTAAGACAAAGTTTCCTTGTCCCAATACCATGTGATTTTTCTCTAAAATCATGGAAACACCATTTTTAGCCATTTCTTCTAGGGCTTTTCCTAGTCCAGACAAGCCATCTGCAATCATTGAGTTGTGTTGGATATAGTTATCGCCATCAAAGAAATTCGCCATTTTATCGAATTCTCCTTTTATCAAAACAGTATTTACAAAGTCTTTTACAATTGCCTTGTTAGCTTCCGTTTTATCTAAATCTACCAAGTTAGTGGCTCCATCTATTTGAGAACGGTTACTTGGATTCACAGGAGCAATTGCAGTTAAATTATCCCAATGCTCAACGATAAGTCCATCTTCAAAACGGAAAATATCAAACCCTATTTTTGGCCCAAAGAAATCATATTCTGTTTGTGTAAATACGAAATCTCCATCTTCAAAAGCTCTTATTACTTTTGCCTTAAATCCACCTTCTGGTGCGTGGCTCATCACATCGCCAAAACCTGCCAAACCATCTCCTACAGCCAAGTTATGTTGAATGTATTTATTCGGATTAATGTACGATACAGGTGTCTGATCACCTGTGTTGAAACTGTTAAGTAGGGCAACTACTTTTTCTTTGTTGGTTAACTTCATTTCTTCAGTTTTTTGGGGATCTATACTTGTACCTGTACTCTCTTGACAACCGCCTATTAAGAAGGCTGATAACATTAAATAAAAAATTGATTTTGTCTTCATCTCTTTGTTTGTTTATGTGTTTAAATTAACAATACAAAGGTGAGGGTATGAGAGCTGGTCATTGCTATAAAAAAACGACCAATGACTGTACAAATGGGAAAATTCCTAAAAAGAAGCTCTAAATTGCTCGGGTGTCATTCCTACATGTCTTTTGAAGTATTTAAAAAAGTTAGTAGTTTCTTCAAAACCTGAATTATATGCTATTTCCTTAATGGAGAGGGAGGTATTAATCAATAATCGTTTGATTTGCTTGATACTAACTTCGTCAATAAACTCTTTGGCTGACTTGCCTACAATACTTTGAGTAATGGTATTTAATGTTTTAGAACCAATCCCTAAAGTGTCTGAATAGTCTGCTACACGAAGATTTTTGCTCACATTCTCTTCCACTCGCTCCTGAAAAGAAATAAACTGAGATAAGTATTTTTTGTCCCAAAGCGTTTGATTGGACTTGGATTTAATTCTAAAAAGCTTGGTAATTAAGATTTGAAGCTCACTTCGTATAATTCCTAGGGAGTAATCATCCATTTCTTGAAAGTACTCTGCTCCCATTCTTTCTATTAACTCCCTAACTACCTCATAGTCGTCGTGCTGCAACTGTATTTTTGGCACACCCAAACTGTCATTAAATAACTGAAAGGATTTCTCCACCTCCAATTTCTCGAGATAGCTTATCAAAAAGTCATCTGTAAAAAGCAGCAAGTACCCTTGGGTATGAGGAGCATTATAAAACTGATGAATTTGATCTTTTTTTATGGTAAGAAGCGTACCTTTTTCGTACGCATGATCAGTGAAGTCTATCTTGTGTTTTCCGCTCCCTTCGGTGATTAGCATAAGGATAAAAAACTCAACTTTATGTAAGTTTTCGGGATGGTGATCATCATACTTTCTAAGGAAAAGATCTTCAAGTTTTATTAAATCAAAAGCCGACTTGGGGTTTTGAGCGTTTTTGAATTTTATTTTGACAGGTTTATCTTCCATTTTTTACTTTTCAGACGTCATACTTTTCCCCTATTTAAGAATAACAGGAAGAGCAAACAATATTGCACCAATCAAGAACACAATTGTCAAAATATGAACCCATAATTCGTTTGCTCTTAAAAACACAAATTGCTGAATTACTCTCACAAACCAAAATAAGGAAGTACCAATCAGAAACCACTTTCCCAGTTCGGTGCTTAAAAGCTCAACTGGAAAAGCAAAACATATACCTGCAGTAAATATGAAATAATAGATGAGCTGGATATTAAAGATTTGCATCACTGCCTTATTGGTAATACTCAACTTGAGCAATTGCTGATCCCAATGCAAAAGCTTCCAAAATGCAAGGTGAAAAATCACAAGCCCGACATTGAACAGCCCACAAAGTAGTATAATTGTTTCCATTTTAATACCTCACTTCATTTTGTTCATCAAGGCATCTTGCAATTTACTTTATACTTTCTTTAATCAAACTTTTAAGCCATTCATTGGGAATCATATCGATCGTAAGATTCACTCGCTCTGTATCACCATCATTGACCACTCTGTGCGGATCATTCAGTTTGAGATACCAACATTCGCCTGCTTTCATAGGCACTTCTTCTCCATTTAAGAAAAACTGCACTTTTTCATTATTAAAAATCGGGACGGTTAGTCGAATTACAGACCTTTCAATTTCCAATGCCAAGGTTGGGTCTGTATGCTCCTTCACAATGGACATGGGTGCAAGACGAAGCAAACGCACAAGAGTAACTTTGGTATGCTTCTTAAAAGTATCTATTATTTCTGTAAAATATGGAGACTGCTTTAGTTGTGGAGTATCTAACCAGTCTGTCCAGGAACCATTGGCGTAGTCATCTGCTGGAGGCGGAAATGGCAAGGTTGTGTCAACCATATGTGCTGGGGCACGCAACTGAATCACATTGTAATATTCAAATTGTCCGGCTTTTAAGGCTTCAAACTCCGCCCACATTTTCTCCGAATCAAAATTGAAAGGTAACTTGAGTCGATCTATAGAATTAATCTCTGAGGCTATATCCTGTGTCATATGTTAGTTTTATGCTATATCTAAAGTAAAGAAACGCCTTTTTTTTCGCATGTAAAAAAATGCTCCTAATAGAGCACAAAAAAAAGTAGCCTGAGAATTCCCCAGGCTGCTCAATCCTATTTTTAACTATTTCTTAAAGACCTAATAAGCCGCCTACTTTGATATTCAAACTAAGGCTTGTCTCTGAACCAGCTGTTACTGGAACACTTTCAATATTCGAAGAACTTTCTAGCTGTAACAATAAATCTAAGCCAGTAAGCACACCGCCTTGGTTAGACGCTTTTTCACATTGGATTTCATATTCTCCTTTTGGTAAAAACGCCAAAGTAAATGAGCCATCTGCTTGTACCATTGCACTTGTAACAGCATTTGGGAATTTAACTCCATCGGAACCCTTGGTCTCGCTTTCGGCATTGAATGTACCTTTTTTGTATACATATACCACTAAGTCACCGTTTGCTGCTGCCTTGTTTTCGATTTTACCTTTGATGTTTCCTGTTTCTGACCTTACTTCGGAACGAACTGCCGTAGAAAGCTTATTATCAGATACAAAGGAATATTTTCCACCTTCGTTTTTAACAGCTTTTCTAAGGTCAAAATCAACTACTAAATCAATTTTACCTGATTCAGCCACTTTAAAGTTATCCTTCTTAAAGCTTACCTCCGCTGTTTGCTTACCGTCAAATGTCAAGGCTTCTTTTGAACCATCTGCATTTTGGATATAACAACCTGGAGCATTTCCGTTTTCATCTTTTGCAGCGTCAAAAACCAGCTCAATCTTGCTGTAAGTTCCTGCTGCCACTTCTTGCGAAAACAACGTTGCCGAATTACCATTCTGTAAAGCCAGTACGTTCACTGTCTTAGCTTGACTAAATCCCTCAAGCACCTTACCGTCGACTTTAATTTGTGTAACTGTAACAAATGCAGCACTCACATTGGCATCGTCAATGGGTGCATCGGTAATACTGATACTCATCTCCCCTTTTGCCGAATCAGGATCGTTGATATCTTGTTTGGGAGCAAAAATACCTTTTTCGCATGAGCTAAAAAGGAACAGACTGATAACCGTAATGGATGCTAAAATTTTGCTTTGGATGTTCATATTTATTTGTGTTTTGGTTTGTAAAGACATTTCTTAAAACATTGTTCCCTTTAATTAGTTAAACAAGGGTTAGCCCCATAGCTAAATCCATCACTACAAGGTACATAGCTCGAGCACATCAAAGAAAAATCAACATATAATAGTCTCACTAACAGCCACTTAAACACAAAACACCAACAATTCAGAAACCTAACCTCGAAAATTCTACCTGTGGAATCTTTGCCACATTTTTGATTGAGCGGTATGAGGAATAGTTGATACATGTTGAGGTATATACGTAGCAAATATGAATTTCAATTCGCTATTGGCAAGAAATATCAACAGCCCCAAAGCCAATATTTGCGTGATTCCTCCCTAATATTAGGGAGATTATCGCATTGAAAGCTTTCGTAACTTTGGATAAAGAAAAACAAGGTTGAATAGGCACATATACTGTACCTCTACATCTTCAAAACAATTTTTACCATGAAAAAAAGCATACTATTCTCATTTCTATTTCTCTTATCTTCTATATCATACGCTCAAGTAACAGTAAGCGGAGCAACTACTTACCCTGATGCGAACCAGGCTTATCTTTTGAACCAATCTTATTTTAATATTAATGCTCAGATTCAGGGTTTTGTACCAAAAGATGCAAACACAAACTCTTATTACTTCGATTTCTCAGCAATGGACAAATTTTGGATAGTGAGAAAAAACAATAAATGGGTGATAGAAAGGGCAAATAGTGGCATGGCACTGTATCCGCTATATGTTTCCAATACAACGAGTACAGAACAAAATCCGCCTTGTGATATTGTATGGCAGGTATGGTCCGGAATACAATTTGAATATGGCAACACAATTGCCTATACTGGAAACAATGAAAGCGGGATTACGCTTGCTGGTTCATGTGTATGCCCTAGCATGATAAGCACAACCATAAACCCAACAAATATCCAGTTACCAATATTGAATAATACAGATTTCAATACTATTCCTAATCCGCATAAAGGAATGCTATCTTACAATACTAGTCTTAACAATGTTCCTGTTGTGTACGACGGAGCGTCGTGGAATGAGGTAATCTTAAACAAAAGTGGTACTGTCGCAATTACAGGATCTATTAAATATCCAATAGACGTAAATATGAATAGTAACTCTGCCACTGCTATGTTAGGAGTAAATTCTTATGCTTACGTGAGTAACATGGGGACAGTAGCACTTACCATTCCTGATGCCAATACAAGCATCGGTCGACAATACTTAATTGTAAATCATGGTACTGGAGCTATTACACTCAATATTCCTATCAAGTTAAGCTATAGTTCAACAGTACAAACCATTGCAGCTGGCAGTACTTTTAACATCATTTCTGATGGGTATAATTGGCATAAAGTGAATTGAGTTACTTTTCTTTACAATTTTTAACACGAAGTCTACTCAAATTTTGAATAGGGTCTAAATGTGTTACTTCCTCTACATTTTGTTAAATGTTTATGATACCAGAGATATGATTCTTGCCACGCCCATTGACACCCAATACGGCGATTCTCAGCCGATCATTGGCACCAAAGGCACTTTGTGGAATGAAAGTAGGAATGGTATACGCAGCCACAGTTGCTGGCACCACAGTTTTGAGCATAGCTCGACGATTCATCTTTTTCATGTTTTATTGGGTTGAATAGATGAACAATTTAGTAGTTTTTTGTGAGATTTATAAACTTATCTATTATTTGAATTTCAGTGTGTTATGACAAAATACTAACGTTTTTACCGAACATACCTTACTTGATATCATTACAAAAGTAATTATAATCAAAACCCCAATTTCTCAAAACTATTTAATCTTCGGTACACACAATGCTCAACCCTAAAAACCGTAAAATCCAAGTATCAAAACATGACTGCCCATGACAGTTCAAATAAAATCTTTCAATAGGTTTATGGCGAAATAAACCCTGACCCCATGCATCGTATCTTAACCCTAGTAGGCTGTTTCTTACTTTCTATTTCTTCTATTTTTGCTCAATTTTCTTTGAATAAACTGCAAGTCAACTATGAAAATACACCATTAGGTACAGACATAGCCGTGCCTCAGTTTTCGTGGCAAATGAAAGGAGAACAAAAAGGTCTTGCTCAATCCGCATATCAAATCGTCGTAAGCGATGAGGCCAATAAGGTTGTATGGGATTCTAAAAAAGTAAATTCAGCTATTTCACACGCCATTCAATACAATGGAGGAGCATTACAAGCAAGAACGAAATATACCTGGAAGCTAAAAGTCTATGGCAATGATGGCAAATCCAGTGTAGCGTCTTCATGGTTTGAGACTGGCTTGATGAATCCATCTATCAATGCTTGGTCCGGTGCTCAATGGATAGGTGGTGGTGACGAGGACATCAATTTACACTCGCAATACTTATCCATGTATAAATTGAGTTTTGATGTTCAATTAGACAAAGCAACTGGAGCCACCAAAGCTGCTTTTTTGTTCGGTGCGAATGACGAACGCTTGGCAAATGAAAACCTCAACATCATGCATGTTAGCAAGGGCAAAAACGAAAGCTACATTGCCCTAGAATATGATATTTCTGGCTTAGCCAAAGACGGAACTGCTAAATTGAATGTGTACCGCGTAGGTTATGACCACAATGACCAAGCAAACGTACCTTTTAAGGTCATAGATATACCCAATCAACTTGTAAACAAAGCCAACCAATACGATAAACACCAAATCTTAGCAGAGTGTAATTTTGGAGTTTTTGAATTTTATATTGACGGCACATCCTATGCTCATCATTTGAAGGATCGCGAATTTGAAGCTCAAGGCAGAGGCCCTTCTGGACAGCTAGGCTTAAACCTCAACCCAGCAGGAAAAGGAAATAACGCTATCAGTTTTCCAATGCTTGCAGATATAGGATTGAAAACGGAGCAAGGTCAAAAAGCTTATTTCTCCGATATCGTGATCAGTAATTACCGCAATCCATCCAATCCTATATTTGAAGATAAAGACGCTCATTTTTTCACTTCATTACCATCAAAAAACAATGTTTATGAAGTACCAGCAAATACATTGGTGACTGCAAACCCAAGTAAAAATGCGGTACCAATGTTGAGAACAGTTTTTGAAACCAAGAAAAAAGAGATCAAAAAAGCTCGAATTTACGCAACGGCACGAGGGATTTATGAACTTCATCTCAATGGACAAAAAGTAAGTGCCGACTTCTTTAACCCCGGGCTTACCCAATACAATAAGCACCACATGTATCAAACATATGACGTAACGAGCTTATTGAAGTCTAATGGCAGCAATGCACTTGGTGCTTGGCTTGCAGAAGGCTGGTGGAGCGGCAATGCCACCTACCTAGGCGAAAACTGGAATTTCTTTGGCGACCGCTCTTCTTTACTTACCAAAATGGTCGTAACCTATATTGACGGTACAGAACAAGTGATCACCTCCAATACCAAAGACTGGAAACTCTACACGGATGGACCCATACGTGTAGGTTCGTTTTTTCAGGGAGAGATATATGATGCAACAAAGGAGGCAAAAATAAATGGCTGGGGAACTGCCAATTACAATGACACCAACTGGAAAGCTGTGCAAGAAGTGCCGCTAAAGGGTAATGTATTTGTACAAAAAACCAACGAAACAGACCCTAACAAACCTCCACACAACTATGATGACTTCAAATTAATAGGTCAATATGGCGGAGGAACTGGTGTTGTGAAAACCCTAACAGCTCAAACCATGACAGAGCCAAGACCGGGCTTCTTTGTCTATGACATGGCTCAAAACATGGTTGGTGTACCAAGAATTAAGATCAAAGGCGGTAAAAAGGGGCAATTGATAAATATCCGTTTTGCAGAGGTTCTTTATCCAGATTTGGCAGAGTACAAAGGAAACGAAGGTATGCTCATGACCGAAAACCTCCGTACTGCATTGGTGCAAGATCAATACATTCTCAAAGGTGGTGATGAGATCATAGAACCTCGCTTCACATTTCATGGTTATCGCTTTTTAGAAATCACGGGAATTGAAAAAGCATTGCCATTAAGTGATGTGGAAGGCTTGGTGATTAGCTCGGTGCAAGACATTGTTTCCTCTTACGAAACCAATAATCCACTGGTAAATAAACTTTGGGAAAACGTAACATGGTCTTTGCGAAGCAACTTCCTTTCTATCCCTACTGACTGTCCACAACGAAACGAGCGAATGGGCTGGAGTGGTGATATTTCAGTCTTTTCTAGGGTATCTACCTACATGGCAGATGCCGGTAGCTTCTTGAGAAAACACATGATGGCCATGAGAGATATCCAAGCAGAAAGCGGCAGATTTACAGACGTAGCTCCTGTGGGCGGAGGTTTTGGTGGCACACTTTGGGGCAGTGCAGGAATCGTAGTTGCCTGGGAAGCTTACAGTCAGTATGGTGATATTCAACTTCTTCAAGAGCATTATGACGCTATGAAGAGTTACATCGCATTTCTTGAAACGAGAATAAATGAAGACGGAATTTTGGACGAAGGTCCACTCGGTGACTGGCTTAGTCCTGAGGTAAATAAGAATGACAATACTTTGTTTTGGATGTCATACTTTTCCTATGACCTAGAAATCATGGCGAAAATGGCACAAGCACTTGGCAAGAATGCTGATGCTGAAGCTTTTTTGAAAAGAAGTGAAGAAATAAAAGTTGCTTTCAATAGAATCTATGTGGACAAAACCACGAAAAAAACTATCAAATCTGGTGTAAAAACTGGCTTTATGCGTCCTCCAGGAGATGACTATGGCAACGAAAGCACTGACAAAGGACAACTTATGGATACACAGGCTTCTTATGCGATTCCTCTAGCATTTGGTACTTTTAATGAAGAAAATACTCCCTATGCAATCAAAAACCTAAGTGAGAGCATCACGAGGGTAAACTTAGACGATAAAAAAATCGAGAGGCCTCCTTTTTCACTAATGACAGGCTTTATAGGTACGGCGGCTATTTGCGAAGCTTTATCGATCAGTGACAAGGATGACATCGCTTATGAGTTACTTACAAATGAGCAATACCCATCTTGGCTTTACCCTGTTGTAAATGGAGCGACATCAGTATGGGAAAGGCTGAACAGCTATACTGTAGAAAATGGTTTTGGAGGAAATAACAGTATGAACTCCTTTAATCATTACTCATTTGGAGCAGTGGCATCTTGGATGTATAATTACTCCCTAGGAATTCAAAGACACTCAGATGAGCCAGCTTTTAAGCATTTTGTGCTAAAACCTACTCCTGACCCAACTGGTAAAATTAAGTTTGCAAAAGGATATTATGACAGCATGTATGGCCGTATCATTAGTGAATGGGCTAACACAACTACTGGAACTACTTATAAATTTAAAGTACCTGCCAATAGCTCTGCAATGCTTTATCTTAAAGCCAACAGCATTTCCAAAGTTTCAGAAAGCGGCAAAACGATTTCAAATTGGGAAGGAGTAAAGGCAGATAATGGTGAAGTAAGCATTCCTTTAACAGCAGGAACCTATGAGTTCATAGTGAAGTAAGGCTAGCCATTCTGTAAAATGAATTAGTTATTGTCGAAGGATTCACTTCTTGATTATTGCAAAATAAATAATTGTCAATAGTAGAATTACACTAGAAATAACAATCATTTCTTTTAGTGCAAGATTAGAAAGTAGGTATAGAATCGTTACGGATGAAAGCACGGGTACAGTAATACCTCCTGGTATCTTGAAGTCACCCTTTTCACCTTTTTTCTCTCTTTTAAATTTGATTACGGCTAACGAAACCCCTAAGTAAATGAGCAACAGCGTAGCACTAGCGATTATCGCCAATTGCTCAAAACCTCCAATGGACGCAAATAGAAAACCCGCAAATGCATACGCGATAATTGAAATATGGGGCGTTCTAAATCTATCGTGAACTCGAGTCAAGTGCTTGAGTGGAATGATATTATCAACAGAGGCCTGAAACAAAATTCGAGGCATACTTAAAATGGAACTGCTGAGGTATGCAACCATAGAAAAAGCAGCACAAAAGGTCATTATCGTAAAACCTATGGGACCAAATACATGATTTGCTACTGCTCCCAAAGGGTTTTCCTTAAATGTGGCCAAGCTATCTCCAAGCACACCTTGAGCAACAGTTTGTATTGACATGTAAAGAACCAAAATCACTACAATGCTCAATAAAATGCTCTTTGGAATATTCTTTTGCGGGTCTTTAACTTCTCCACTGATAGATAATCCTGACTCAGCCCCCTGAAAAGCAAAGAACAGAATTAAAGAAATATGAGCAAGGTTGGAAAAAGATGGTGACGATGTAATCGTCAAATTATCCATTGACACGCGACCCCAAGACAGAAGCACAATGGCAATAAGAGGAATTAACTTAAACACGGTAACGACCTTGACTAATGCCAACCCATTTTTCATGCCTTTAACGTTGATGTATCCAAAAGCACTAAAGAAAAATACAAACGTAAGTATACGGGGTGCTTGTGATTTAAAAGTAGGAAAAACAGAAGCTATAATATCAACAAAAGCATTGGCAACTGCGGCATCTGCCGAAATAGTCGCAATGATAAAGAGTACGGAAGTTAAGAATCCAAAGTATGGTCCAAAAGCCGTTTTGATATACAAATAAGCACCTCCCGATCCCGTGAGTCTACTTCCTGCTTCGGCAAAACAAAGCATTACCAAAGTAATCAAAAAGCCACAAAACAAATAAGCAAAGATACTGGCAGCTCCTAGTCCAGCAGCAATGATGGCTGGTAGTGCAAAAATCCCCGCCCCTACCGTAATATTAATGATGTTTGTACTTAGTCCAAAAACACTAACTACCCGATCTAAATGCTCATTTTTTTCTCCCACAATCAAAATAATTAGTTTAAAGGCTACGCTAAGACTAGTGCAATGTAATGCATTTTTTCCGAATCATTTACGACTCCATTTATTACAATTCAAGCAGGCTTAACACGCTGACTATCATTCAGATTTGTATCACTCCTTCTTGAGAAGCCATAACACTATAATACTTCAAATAAACAGACAGTATCTAAGAAAAAAAAGCCCTCACACTTTCGTATGAGGACTTTCGATTTATGTGAACAGTAGCTAGACTACCGATTGAATTCACAAGATTTATTTTACTGACCCACTTCGCCCGATCAATGATCGAAGGGTTAAAGAGCCGAAGCTCGTAACCCAAGCGTAGTCGAGGGTTATTTCACTTCATCAAACTCAACATCAGTTACACCTTCATCTTCAGTAGGTGCACCTGCATTTGCTTGTGGATCTCCACCAGGAGCAGCACCAGCACCACCTTCGGCAGCTTGTGCAGCATATATGTCCTGAGAAGCCGCTTGCCATGCAGCATTGATTTTCTCCATTGCTCCGTCAATCGCAGCAAGGTCTTGAGTTCCGTGAGCAGCTTTAAGTTCAGTAAGAGCAGCTTCTATAGCCGTTTTGTTTGGCTCAGTTAGTTTCTCTCCGTATTCTGTCAATTGCTTTTCAGTACTAAAGATCATAGAGTCAGCAGCATTTACTTTCTCAATCTTCTCTTTCTCTAGCTTATCAGACTCTTCGTTTGCCTTAGCTTCATCACGCATTTTTTGAATCTCCTCATCAGATAGACCTGAAGATGCTTCAATACGGATTTTTTGCTCTTTTCCGCTTCCTTTATCTTTCGCAGTTACATTCAAAATACCGTTGGCATCTACATCAAATGTTACTTCGATTTGTGGAACTCCTCTTTGTGCTGGTGGAATACCATCCAAATGGAATCTTCCAAGTGTACGGTTTTGATTTGCCAATGGACGCTCTCCTTGCAATACGTGCAACTCAACAGATGGCTGGTTGTCCGCCGCAGTAGAGAATACCTCCACTTTATTAGTTGGAATGGTTGTATTTGCCTCAATCATTTTCGTAAATACAGAACCCATAGTTTCTATACCCAATGAAAGAGGAATAACGTCAAGTAAAAGAATGTCTTTCACTTCTCCTGTCAATACTCCTCCTTGAATCGCTGCACCAAGTGCTACGGCCTCGTCAGGATTAACTCCTTTCGATGGCTTCTTTCCAAAGAATTTCTCAACTTCTTCCTGTACTCTTGGAATACGAGTAGATCCACCTACCAATATAATTTCGTCGATTTGACTATTGCTGATTCCAGCATTTTTCATTGCACGCTTACATGGCTCAATCATTCTAGTCAAAAGGCTATCTGCCAATTGCTCAAACTTTGATCTTGTAAGAGAACGAACCAAGTGCTTAGGCACACCATCCACAGGGAAGATGTACGGCAAGTTGATCTCTGCTTGAGTGGAGCTAGACAATTCTACCTTCGCTTTTTCAGCAGCTTCTTTAAGTCTTTGTAAAGCCATTGGATCTTTTCTCAAGTCCACGCCTTCATCTTTCTTAAACTCATCTGCAAGCCACTCAATGATCACTTGGTCAAAGTCATCACCACCAAGGTGTGTATCACCGTCTGTTGATTTCACTTCGAATACGCCATCTCCTAAGTCAAGGATTGATACGTCGAAAGTTCCACCACCAAGGTCAAACACAGCGATTGTGCTATCTTTTCCCTGCTTGTCCATTCCATAAGCCAATGCCGCAGCAGTAGGCTCGTTGATAATTCTTTTTACATCAAGACCAGCGATTGTTCCCGCTTCTTTAGTTGCTTGACGCTCTGCATCGTTAAAGTATGCAGGTACAGTAATTACCGCCTCTGTTACTTCTGTTCCTAAATAATCTTCAGCTGTTTGCTTCATTTTTTGCAAAATAAAAGCTGATATTTCTTGAGGAGTATATTGGCGATCACCAATCTTAACTCTTGCAGTATCGTTTGTTCCTTTTTCTACTTGGTAAGAAATTGTCTTTAACTCAGATCCTACTTCAGAATATTTTTTTCCCATGAATCGCTTCACAGAAGCAACCGTATTCATAGGGTTAGTAATTGCTTGTCGTTTGGCGGGAGCACCAACTTTCTTGTCTCCATTCTCTAAAAATGCCACAATGGATGGTGTGGTGCGGGCTCCTTCACTATTCGCGATAACCACAGGCTCATTACCCTCCATCACTGCTACGCATGAGTTGGTAGTTCCTAGGTCTATTCCTATAATTTTTCCCATTTCCTGTTTTGTAATTTAATTTTAAAATCTAATGATATCTGTCAATGATCAATAGATATGCCATGCCCAAAAAAGAGAATTATTTATGACAGAATGTCAGAATACAGCTTTGGATGGCAGAAAAAAGGCTAAGGACACCCCTCAATAGTAGCCGAAAAGACAGTCCCACTGTCAGCATTGAAGCCAGGCTTTAGGAAAATAGATTTACCTGCTTTGTAGTAAGTAGTCGAGCTTCCTGATAGTTTGTTTTCGGCATCTATTTTAGTTGATGCCTTAAAATATAAACTAGGAGGTGTTCCATTCAGATCGTCTTTGGTTGATACCAAATTAAAGGCATTTGGACAATCTGGAATCACTTTTACTAAAATCTGATTTGAGGTATCACTTAAGCACCCATTGTTTCGACAAAAAACAAAAACCTTTGTAGTGTCACTTGGGCTAAAACTTAGGGTGGACTGATTTGAATTGTCTTGCCATGTATGACCACCAACACAACCAGCAGAAGTAAAATCAGCAGAAGTACCAATGTTAATAAGAGTTGGTCCACCCGTAATGCTTGTTGGACTTGGTTTTGTATTTGTTCTTACATTGACATTGAGTACATCTTCACATACTCCACCTTTATCAATTGTGTATTTGATACCAAAAAAGCCTAATACTGAAGAACTAAACCCACCAGTACTTGCATTTAATGTATAAGGACTAGGACCAGAAACAAATTCAAAAAGTCCACCATTGGGTATTTTATCAGGAATCTCAACGGTATTTACACAAATATCTCCAAAAAGTGGATTGGAGCTTCCGGGGTAATCAGCTATTAAATCTAATGTGGTTGTAGGGAGGCTGATAATACTGCTTAAGTTACCATACACATCAAAAGCCTGAACAGCGACTGTGTAAGCTGTATTTTTAGTCAAATTGGTAAAACTATAGCTTAATTGATTTGCTGCAAGAGTAGCAACATTGTTTCCATTCAAAAAGACATAGTAACCACCAACACCTATATTATCAGTAGAGGCTGTCCATGTAAGACCAAAACACTTGGTTAACTGATTTACCACAGTGAGGTTACTTGGATTGCTAGGCGGAACCAAATCTGGCGGGGTACATGTAAGTCGAGCATTTGCCCAGTCGCCATGGTCATAACCAAATCCATTTATATCAACAACTTTTAATCTAAGCTTTGTAACTCCTATTATGCTCTGATTTACCGTGATTGTACTACTAGACCCTGTCATTTCTGGGCTTTCGTAAATCATGGTATTGTCGTTAAATATTTGAAATTTAACTTTTCCAAGACTACCCACTTCGTCATCAATACCTATGTCAGCAATAAAATTGAAGAATTTATTACTTGGCAATAAATAAACCAGTTCTGAATTGGCATGAACTCCTACACCTTTTGCATAGGTTACTCCATTGAGGGTTAAGGTAGTTCCATCTCCATCTAGTTCCTCTCCATTACTTTTATCCAAGCCAATGGGCCCGTACCCATTTGCAATACTGAATGGCTTAAGATCAGACAAATAAGCAAATGTAGTACAATTAATATTGTTATCACTTTGAGTTTTCACCTTTGTAACATCTACAGCCTGACTGATCGTTATATTTCCGTTTACATCAGTTAAGTAACATCTATATGTTCCAGAACTTGCCGTGTAAGAAGCATTGGTACCCAAGGATGTCCCATTATAATTATTTCCGCTTACCCACCTGTAGCTGCTCGCACTAGGTGCTGTGAGCGTGACATTATTTCCACTTATGGCATAGCTAAGAGCGGGCTGCGTATTAGCTGCTTTTGAATTAGCACTTGAGAAAAAGGAAGGATTCAAACTATTCTTCCAATCAACAGCAAGGTCAAATATTCCAGAACCCGTAAAGTGTGTACCATCATCTCTTTTACCAATTCCTAGAATTCCATCTGTTGAAGGTCCTGCAAATACCTGTGAATCACCACTAATTACATTTGTTTGACCTGCAATTACAGCACTGCTGGCTGCTCCAAAAACATGACTCGCACGAGAGACCACCCACGGCATGGTATAATTTGGGTCAAAATCATTTCTAACAAAACTGATTAAAGAATTTAAACGAGATTGGTAGTCACCTGTTGAGGTACTCTGATGTGTGTCTGATTCACCTTGATGCCATAAAACAGCCTTCATTCCGAAAAGTGAATTATAATATGACATGGCAGTTTGTAATGTCCTATATGGCTGACCTATAGGATTACTAAAGTCACTACAAAATTGGTTGTTAGTAAAGGGATGAATAGTAGATTGACCATTCATACTTTGAGTGTAGTTCAAAACTGAGCTACCTATCGCTCCTCCATTAAAGAAAGCAACCGGAAACCCTGTTTGATTTACTAAGTCTTCACCTAGTTTACCGTAAGCCCAAGCATTTTCTCCTGTGATTCCTAATTTATCCGAAGCTGCAATTTGCCCCATAGTAGGGTAATCTGGAAAAGTAGTCGGACAAGGCAGGCTGAAGTTGTGTGATACAACTTTTTCATTGTTAGAGCCAAGATATCCATAACTTTCATCCCAACCTGTAGCATTTGACTGGCCGGCAATTAAAAATACATCTCCTACACCTACCCTATCTACTTGTGCACTTTGTTGTAGAACCCCTTCTTTCATTATTCTCACCTGAAGTGTGTACCATCCGGGCGGTACATTATTTAAACTACCATAAAATACACCTCTTGTAGGTCCTTTGTCTATAACTTTCCAATCAAATCCTGAAATAGCATTGTTCGTTCCAGGAGATACCAACCTAGCTTGTGCAGAAGTTGCCATGGTGGTACTATGAGAACCAGATACAATTAGGTTTGCGGTTCCGTTACCAGCTCCTGTTCTTTGATATACCGCTCTATTTATTGGATTACTGATTGTTACTTGTGCAATCGAACCAAAACTTGTGAGGGAGATTAAAAATGCAATAAAACATTTCAAGCTAGCAGAAGGATTGCTAAAACTGGTGATTAATAGTTTCGATTTCATTTGACTTTTAATACTAGAATCTCCAATTAAACTAACTAGAAATGTCCATTAATAACAAATGTAAGAAATTTTAGGCGTCTAGAATTGCCAAATAAGGTTTCTTTATTATTCGGTTAGGCACAAAAAAGCCCGCTTCCATTAAAAATGGAGCGGGCTCGATTTCAACCTTTCGGTTGCTCAATTACTTTACTTGATCTACAACTGCTTTGAATGCCTCAGGATGATTCATCGCAAGGTCAGCCAAAACTTTTCTGTTTAATTCGATTCCTTTTTGACTAAGTTTATTCATAAAAACCGAGTAAGACATGCCATGCATTCTTGCTCCAGCGTTGATACGAACGATCCATAGTTTACGAAAATTTCTTTTCTTCTGCTTACGGCCAGTGTACGCGTACACTAAACCTTTTTCAACGGCGTTTTTTGCAACCGTCCAAACATTTTTTCTGCGGCCAAAGTAACCTTTCGCCAGTTTAAGCACTTTTTTTCGTCTTGCTTTCGACGCTACATGATTTACACTACGTGGCATAATCTTTTAGTTTTTTGACTTGGGGCGTTCCAGTTATAGAATCTTTTTGTGCCTTTCGTCGGGTGAAACAATTGAACCAGAATTATAGAGCCAATAAGGCTTTAACTCTTTTTACATCTGTTGGATGTACAATAGTAGAAGAGGCAAGAATGCTCTTACGCTTCTTCGATTTTTTTGTTAAAATATGGCTGTGGAATGCATGCTTACGCACAATTTTCCCCGTGCCAGTTAATTTGAAACGTTTTTTCGCTCCAGAGTTTGTTTTTTGCTTTGGCATCGTTAAACAGTTTATTTGTTAATCAATAAGTAAATTGGGCTGCAAAGGTAGTGAAAATAGTTATTTTAAACAATTAGGAATTTTATATTTAAAAGAACTTCCAAGCCAAGCCCCTAGGTTGTAAATTTGAGGTCGAATCAGTGAATCTATAAAACTCCATCAATGCAATTTTCGCATCTGCATAATCATACCCAATTTTCTTTACTTGACGGTGCCTCATCCATAAAAAAATTATTCCAAAAAGCGGCCGCAGATAACATGCCAGCAGTCGCAATTACCGACCATGGTAACATGTTTGGAGTCTTTGACTTTGTGGCAGAATCTGCAAAGCATAATGTAAAGCCAATAGTCGGATGTGAGTTCTATGTAGTTGAAGACCATACAATTAAGCAATTTACAAAAGAGAAAAAAGATGTTCGTTGTCATCAATTGCTTTTGGCCAAAAGCCCACTTGGCTACAAAAACTTAACTAAATTATGTTCTCTTGGCTACATGGAAGGACTCTATGGAAAGTACCCAAGAGTAACCAAAAAACTCATTGAGAAATACAAAGAAGGTTTGATTGCCACTACCTGTTGTATAGGTGCCTCAGTGCCTCAGGCTATTTTAAAAAATGGTGAAAAAGAAGGCGAACGTGAATTCAAATGGTGGCTGGATCAGTTTGGCGAAGACTACTATATTGAGATTCAGCGTCACGACATTCCTGAGCAAAACACCGTAAATAAACTTTTACTCAAGTGGGCAAAAGAATATAATGTTAAAGTAATTGCCTCCAATGACAGTCACTATGTAGACCAAGCCGACTGGGTAGCACATGATATATTATTATGTATCAATACCAACGAAAAGCTATCAACTCCATCAAAAAAGGATTTTAATGGTGACGAAACTGGCGGTAGTAGAGATTCAAGGTTTGCTTTTTTTAATGACCAGTTTTATTTCAAAAATACGCAGGAAATGTCGACGCTTTTCAGCGACATTCCTCAGGCGATAGATAATACCAATGAGATTGTTGACAAGGTTGAAAAACTTGAGCTCAAGCAAGATATCCTCCTTCCCAATTTCCCTATTCCCGAAAAATTTAAGGTTCACGCCGATGACAAGGAAAACCAATGGGAATACTTAAAACACCTCACTTATGAAGGTGCGATGAAACGGTATGGCGAAATCCCAGAACTCACAAGAGAACGTATAGACTTTGAGCTCTTCACCATTAAGACAATGGGGTTTGCTGGGTACTTCCTTATTGTAATGGACTTTATTCAGGCTGGTCGTGACCTTGGTGTTATGATTGGTCCTGGTCGTGGATCTGCTGCAGGTTCGGTGGTAGCATATTGTATTGCCATTACTAATATTGACCCCATTAAATACAACTTACTTTTCGAGCGATTTTTGAATCCCGATCGTAAGTCGATGCCCGATATTGATACTGACTTTGACGATGAAGGTCGTCAAAAAGTTATTGATTATGTGGTAGAGAAATATGGTAAAAACCAAGTAGCACAGATCATTACTTACGGTACAATGGCAACAAAGTCTGCCATAAAAGATGTGGCACGAGTAATGGAAATGCCACTCTCTGATGCCAATTACATTGCGAAGATGGTACCCGACAAACCATCATACGGAATAAGTTTTGAGAAACTAATCCATTATCCCGAAGTAGGAAGTAAAAGCTTGCAATCGCTTGGTTTACAGCCAGAAGAAGTTCAAAACGTAAGAAAAATACGTGAATTATATAAAGGAAATGGACTTGAAGCCAAAGTACTCAAGCAAGCAGAAAAGCTTGAAGGAACTGTAAGAAATACTGGTATACATGCTGCAGGGGTAATTATTGCTCCGTATGACTTATCGGATATTGTTCCTGTTGCTGCTTCCAAAGATTCCGATTGGCTTGTTACTCAATATGAAGGGAAAATAATTGAAGATGCTGGTGTAATTAAAATGGACTTCTTGGGTTTAAGAAACCTAACCATTTTGAAGGAAGCTCTCAGGATGATCGATGAGAATCATGGGCAAGGTATTGACAGGGAAAATGCCACTGAATTTCAAAAGCGAACTTTAGATCTCATAGAAGGTGGAATAGACTATATACCACTTGATGATGCTGCCACTTTTGAATTATTTCAAAGAGGTGAAACAAACGCTATTTTCCAGTTTGAGTCCGACGGGATGAAAAAGCACATGAGAGACCTGAAACCTGACCGTTTCGATGACCTCATTGCCATGAACGCCTTGTACCGACCAGGACCAATGGCGTATATTCCCGATTTTATTGCTCGTAAGCATGGAAAGCAAGAAATCACCTATGACCTTCCAGAAATGGAAGAATACCTGGCAGAGACTTACGGAATCACTGTCTACCAAGAGCAAGTGATGCTTTTGAGTCAAAAGCTAGGGAACTTCACAAAGGGAGATGCTGATGTATTGCGTAAAGCAATGGGTAAAAAGCAGCTTGAAGTCCTGAACAAAATGAAGGCGAAATTCATGGAAGGTGGAACAGCCAATGGACATGAAGCCAAAATTTTGGAGAAGATATGGGTTGACTGGGAAAAATTTGCACAATATGCCTTTAACAAATCTCACTCTACCTGTTATGCTTTTGTGGCATATCAAACTGCCTATTTAAAAGCACATTACCCTTCAGAGTACATGGCTGGTGTACTTACAACTCAGCTAGGAAACATTGACAAAATCACCTTCTTTATGGAAGAGTGTAAGTCACTCGGTCTGAATGTCCTAGGACCAAATATTAATGAGTCTGATAGACGTTTTAGTGTGAACATGCAAGGTGACATTCGATTTGGACTTGGTGCGATCAAGGGGACTGGCGATGCCGCTGTAGAATCTATTATAGAGCAAAGAAAAGCTGATGGCCCATTCACGGATGTGTATGACTTTATAACTAGAGTAAACTTACGTACTGTCAACAAGAAGACACTTGAATCTTTGGTTTACGCTGGTGCATTTGACTGTTTCGAAGAGTTCAATAGAGCTCAGTACTTCAGTGCACTAAGCGGCTCAACATTTATAGAAACCCTCATTCGTTATGCTAATAAGGTAGAAAGTGACAAGTTATCTGCCCAAATGGACATCTTTGGCGGTGGAAACTCCGAGGACAGCTTGGCTTCATCCATGCCTCAACCCGATAGGATTGAAGATTGGGGAAATATTGAAAAACTGAAGTATGAAAAGGACGTGGTTGGTTTCTATATATCTGGTCATCCACTAGACCAATTCTCCATAGAGATGGGTCTTTGTCGTCCATTAGATGAGTTGATCAATGAAGAAAACCTAGACAAGGATTTTAGTATTGGTGGAGTGATTACGCAAGTTCAAATGCGACAATCTAAAAATGGAAATCCATTTGCCATATTCAAGATTGAGGATTACACCTCGTCTCTCGAAATGATGTTATTTGGAAAGGATTATGTCAACTTTTCCAATTACCTCACCGAAGGCCTCTTTCTATTTATCAAAGGCAGAGTGCAGTCTCGCTGGAATAGAGCAGACGAGTTTGAATTCAAACCATTCTCCATGGAGCTTTTGCAAAATGTAAAAGAGAAGTATTTCAAAGAAGTGAATCTCAAAGTAAATCTTGAGGACATCACCAAAGAAATGATCTCCGAACTCCAAGAAGTTAGTAAATCTAACCCCGGAAAATACGACCTGAAATTAAAAGTAATTGATCACGAAAGTGAGATTGACCTTGTCTTATTTTCTCGAAACACTAAAATTGACATTGGCACTAATATCTTCAAAAAACTGCAAGAAATTGTAGGGGAGAAAAGTGTGAGTTTGGGTTGATTGGGAAGTTGGGAAGTTGGGAAGTTGGGAAGTTGGGAAGTTGGGAAGTTGGGAAGTTGGGAAGTTGGGAAGTTGGGAAGTTGGGAAGTTCAAAAAACAGTTGCTTATTTTTTAATACTTCTAAGATTATTAGATGAATTGAAAATGTAAAATCTTTTTTCAAAAAGACACAGAATTACTCCTTGCAATCTTTACTTTTCTTAAAGGATCTCCCTTTTAAGAAAAGTAAAGTACTAACAAATAGATAGCTACACGATTTATAAACCAACTGTCAAATTTATTTCATCACTTAATTCCAAATTTAAAGTTTATTCTCTTTTACCATTTTTAAGCTCAGCTTTGAGAGCTTTCAATTCTTCCCATTTTCCAGCAGCTGCAAGTGCTGCTTGCTCGGGCCATGTGGTTGGATTATTGGCATTGTATCTTGTTCCGCCACGAGTAAGCATTATGTTTTTGAGATCTTCAGCTTTCGACTTTGCTACTTGATCGAATGTCGTTATTCCATCCATTCCAAGCAGCTCTTTAATTTTTGGCCCAATACCCTCTATAAGGGTTAAGTCAGGAGTTCTTACGGCTCTTGGCTTTCGTGCAACTGTAGGCTTTGCTACTATCGTTTCGGGCTTCGCAACTGGAGCTTTTTCTACTTTGGGCTGTTCGGCTTTCACTGCTGGCTTTGTAGTTGAAATCTCCTCCTTCGCAGCTACAGTCTTTGGTTTTACCACAGGAGTTTTAACTGCTACTGTGATTTTACGCTCAACTTTAGGCTTTGCAACTTGTGGCTTGGTAGTTTTGGCTTTTGGTGTAGATTTCGATACCGTATTTTTAGTATTATCAATAGGTTTTTGATCAGCTACTAATTGCTCAAAACCTTCTGCTTTTGCTACACCACTATCCTTCTTAATTTTAGAACTTGCTTTTCCTTTTTTAGCCGAAGACTTTACTTTTTTCTTATCTTTTGAAGAACTGCTTTTCTTCTCAATTTTCTTCTTTAAATCACTAAAGCTGTCATTGAAATAGTACTCATCTACCACCAATCCATCTTTCCATTCTCTGCGAATGATTTCGTGCCATCGTAACCTTTCATCATCTTGATTGGTAAAAGTAAAGGTGAACTTGGAATAGGACGTGTTACCATCTATAATAGAGTCATGAAACTTGAATTGATCCAAAGATTTCATTTTATCGAAAAAGTCGACCAGAAAACTTCGTTTCTCTTTTTTAGAAGTTGTGCGGTCTTTTTTATCACTCCAGGTAATTACATTTTCATGAAAGAATTTATCAAATGCTTCTAATATTTTTCCATCAGAAACCATTTTATCAAGTTGGTGCAGTTCTTTTTTCATCGTAAGTTGTTGTACATTAAATATTGCTTTAATTTAAATATAAAATTGGAGAATTTAACACAATGCGAAACATTCAGTCTTTATTTCTATTTTATAATTGATGTTTTTATTAAAAGTGAGGAAAGTACTTTTACATATTATCTTATTAATGACAATCAGCGTGCCGTTGAGTGCACAGCTTATTCTTGCGGACACCAACTTGGTTTGCAAGGATTCCCCTTTAAAGCTATATATCAATCCTACTATTTTTAATGACTTAGATTTTTGTGTCAAAGCTGCGGGAGCAAGAGATGGATTATATTACTTCACATCTTGTAATCGAATTAGTTTCGACGACGCCTATGCTTATTCCAAACTAATGAAGGGCGACTTAGCTACGGGAAATACCCAAGATAAAAACCGATTCATATCTAATATCCTACCCAATAACATCAAATGGATGGGATATTCCCAAAACCCGAAAAGTGAGAAATTTAATGACCCACCAGACCCCTCCTCTGGCTTTGAATGGATGAGCGGTGCAGATGTAGGCTTCACTGCCTGGGCAAATGAAGAACCAAATAACAGAGAGGATGAGAACCCTGGAATGAATGTAATACAGGGTTGCTCCAACGGCAACTTAGCAGAATGGTGCGATGTAGATAAAAACGACGGGCACAAGTACATAGCCGTGGTTGAAACTAAATTCAACACCCCACCAAATATTCCTGACATAAAAGTACGATGGGAAACCCAAGAGAACAGTAGATCAATTATTATAAAACCAAGTATTTCAAAATATTACAGAGTCTCGGTTTACATTGATGGTATTGAAATAAAAGACAGTATTTTGATTAATGTTGCTGAAGTAAATGTAAATTTAAGTTTGCCTGGCGGTTGCGGAGATCCGTTTGTATGGAACCCCGAAATAATAACTAAAATCCCTGTTAATGACTTGGAAATTGACTGGTTTATTGGTGAAAATAGAGTACAAAATCAACTGAATCCACAGCTTAATACCAACAAAGAAGGACCAACACCCGCAGGAGTAACGGTCAAGAGTAAATCCTGCAATGCCATGCTAGCCCAAGATTCCATTACATTCAATTTAGCATATCCTTTTGTAGAAACCAACGAAAAGGACTACGAAGCAAAGCTAAATGAAATAGTAAAACTAGACCCTATAAATTCCAACGATCAGTTCTTATACTCTTGGTCTCCAATCAATGGACTCAGTGACCCTAGCATAGCCAAGCCTTCTTTTATGGCTGAGGTCCCCATAACTTATTCCGTCAAAATTAATGATGGTTTTGACTGTATTATTGAAGAAGTATTCAATTTTACCATCGATCCTCGAATTAACATTTATATTCCAAATTCCTTCTCTCCCAATGCCGATTCTTGGAACGACGAACTCATCATATTGACAAATACTGGCTTTTATGGCCAACTTCGTTCTTTCATTATATATGATAGATTAGGGCAAATGGTGTATCAAACTAACGACACTTGGACGTGGAATGGCATTTATAAAAATGAAGTACTTCCTAGAGGCCAATATATCTATACATTACAATATGAAATAGAGAACATTACTTATTCCAAGAAAGGAGAAATTTGGCTTTTGAAATAATAAAACCTTTAGGTCAATTATAGTTTTTTATCGAAAAAAAAGTTACATAAATGCTTCTTTATAAAAGACTTAAACATCACATACATAAAATATCTAAGGTCACTTGTTAGGGATTTGGAACTTAATGTAAGTACCAAAATGTTCCCTATTCGAACAATAATAAAAACACAATGGCAGGTAAAGCATTAGAAATAACCGACAGCAACTTTAAAGAATTAATCGCGTCCGAAAAACCAGTTTTGGTTGACTTTTGGGCTGAGTGGTGTGGGCCATGTAAAATGATTGGACCCGTAGTAGAAGAAATCGCTGGCGAGTATGAAGATAAAGCAGTTGTTGGTAAAATGGATGTAGATGCAAACAGCAGCACACCTATGGAATTCGGTATACGATCTATCCCAACATTAATGATTTTCAAAAAAGGAGAATTAGTTGACAAAATAGTAGGTGCAGTACCAAAACACGTTTTGGTACAAAAGCTAGAAGCAGCTATGTAATTTTTTAAAAAAATATATTTTAAAGCACCTACTGCAAATAGGTGCTTTTTTTTTGCCTTAAAACCACACTTTCAGCCGTTTAATAAAATTCAAAAAAACGACTAAAATAGATTCAAAATCAGCCAAATAGGCACAATTATTGCATGTTTCTCACTGAGAACTATTGAGTGATAAAGAAATGAATCTGAAGAGTATAATACCCTTACTATTGGTGGGTTTGGGAAGCACTGCACAAGATATTGACATTTTTGTAGCCGGAAAAAACTGGCAAGGAGAATGCAATTACCAAATCGAAAACACAAGTGCATCTACTGCACGCGTATTCTACTATAAATCTGACTACCAGATAGATAGTAAGAATATCCAACTCGATAAAGGTGAGGCAAACTTGATGATCACGCCTAATACTGCACTTGTTTTATTGTATTTGAAAGAAGGATCAACAGATAAACACATCTGGGTTTCGATTGAAAATGATAGCCTAAAAGTACAAGCAAACAAGCACTTATTCTTAGGTAATGCCTATGCTGGTCAATACAGCGACCTAACCGGAATCGACACCGATTTTGAAAAAGCCCTCAATTTTTACGACACATACAAGTCAGAAACAAGCGTTATAGACCCTAAACTTTTCTCAGAAAGGTACTGGAGTGTAAAAAGAACTGTAGATAGTAGTAATGTACTGCATGAGCTGAAAGAACGCATGGCTCTTGTGAACAATGCCGATGAGTATGAATTTCTGATTAGGAACCTTAGTGCCCTTGGAGAGTATGAAAAGTCGGAACAATTGAAGAGTCAGTTTGTCAAAAACTTCCCGAACCATCCTGAGGCCATTGAAATGGCTACATGGGATTTAAGAAAGGAGAGTTATATCACTAAAGACAACAATGAAAGATTTCAACTTTACAAAAAATATATAGATCAAGTATCTCACTACAAGGGAGTTAAATCACTAGAGCGTATTGATGCTCATAAAGCTCAATTCCTTATTCGACTCTACGACTTTTACTTAAAAAAGGGGCACGACTGGCATAAAGAGGTGGCAACATTTTCTCCTTCCAACCAAGTTTATGTGTATGCAATTACAGCTTCCAACATGATTCAAAACAATCCTTTTGAAGCAATGGCTTTAATCGAAAAAGCACTGGAAGTTAAGGACGAAAGCCTCATTAAAGAGTTTTCAAAAAACAGTATTTTCTTGCCTGAAGAGCAGAAAAGAATGGCTTTGAAATGTAAAGAACTCCCTTACTTCTTAAAAGGAAAAATACATCTCAAAAGCAAGCTTTATGACCTCGCCGCAGAATCACTTGAAAAGGCTGTTAGCCTAAACGAATATTCATTTCCTGATTACTACGAGGCTTACTTGGACGCTCTTATTGCATTGAATGATAAAGACAATTTTATGTCCACAATGAGCCTTGTAGAAGCTAAAAGCAAGCTTTCGGAGAAATATCAAAAAGCCAAAGAAGAGTTTTTGAACCAAGAAAAGGAAGCTTTGGCTGTTGCCATGAATCCAGTTTTGGAGAAGCTACCGCTTGCTACTTTTGATACCAAAGAAGGTGCGAAACTTAGCACTGATAGATTCAAAAACAAGACTATCGTAATAGATTTTTGGTCAAACTCATGCGACAAATGTGTCCAAAGCTTTCCTGGAATGTACTATTTGCAAAAAGTATATGCTAAACCGGATGTAGAGTTTTATCTAGTGAATGTTGATGCTTGGCAATTTGATGATGCTGATTTTAGAGCTGCTAATTTCAACTTGCAAGAAAGAGGTTATGCAGAATTTACTCAACTGTTCGACTTTAACGGATCGGCTCGTAAAGCCTTCAAGGTAGAATCTTTACCGAGCAAAATCATCATTGACCCTAATGGAGACATCAAGTATTTCCAAGATAACTACATGGGTGTCAACGAAGTAGAAGAACTAGAAAAAGTACTCAAGAAGATTATCAAAGATCAAGGAAAGACTAGTAAATAGCTTACCTAACTTCGACTTTCATTCTAGTTGCAACTGGTTTCCCATTGAAACTTAAGCCTTGTAAATCGATATCCAATTGAGTACTGGCATCAGTAGCATAAAAGCTAAAGTTTGCCTTTCCGTTTTTGTCGGTTCGTATGATTGGCTCCCATGCTACGGTTGATCTAAAATCTGGTCGTTTCAGGTTATTTTCTTCGTAATTGGGCTGATAAAACACCTTTGCTTTATTGTATCCATTTTTACGAAATACTGTCATTCCTGCCGAAGAGTCTTGCGAATAGTCATAATCCTCATTCCCTCTTTTGGTCAATACTGAAATAACACCACTGCTTCCTCTAGAACCAAAAACAGCTGCGGCTGGCCCTTTCAGTACATCTATTTTATCTACATCATTCATATTCACAGCCAGTATCACTTCTTTGTCTACAGGCGAACCATCAATCATAAATAATGGCTCAGTTGGCCCTGAAAGAGACGAAATTCCTCTAATCTGAACTGTTGGGTTGTTTGCTGGGCCAGTAACTGACACACCCGGAATTCTACCGCTTATTGCTTGCAACACATTTATGTAATTACTCATCACATTGTTACCACCAACTTGTACGGTTGTGGCATTTCTTCGGTTATAAATCACTCGCTCCTGAGCCGGATCACGTTTTTTTGCACTTACAACTACCTCGTTAAGCAACTGGTTGGTATTGAGCATTGACTTTAGTAAGTCTTGATCAGTTTTTGTATTCTTTAGGTAAGAATCCAAGCCTGTGTCTTTTTGGAGTTTAAACAATGCGTTTTTATTGCCAAATGAAGGGCTAGACGGGTCATTGAGAACAACTATTGAGGTGCGGTTATTTTTGCCCAAAGCAGTTTGAAAAAGTAACTCTACACTATTTTCAAAAGCCAAATCATATATAGCAAAATCACCCTCATCGTCTGTTTCTCCCATAAGCATTCTGCTGTTTCCTTCTGTATCCTTGAGTATTGTTGTCACAGAGAGCGGCTTCCCAAAGCTCTTACCATTCGGGTTTTTAACATTTCCAGTAAGTGATAATCCTCTTTCGAAATAATTAGGAGTATTTACACTTTCTTTGGCAATCACATCTTGCCATGTAAACCGTCTCCAACCTTGCGTAAGCATCAATATCTCAAGATTAGGCCCTGCTTGCTTATTTTGTAGATCAAAATACTGCATGGGATCTTGCACGTAACCTTTGAGGTGTGAGGATAAGTAATAATTACTCAATATACTTTCACTATTTAATGCCTTATTGATTTGAAATGCATCTGTAACAGCAAGTGAAAATTCACCCTCCAATGGATTTCCGTTTTCATCTTTTACATCAAGCTTAAGTTGCACCAATTCTCTTTGGCTAAAGTAATTTTGATCTTTACTAATGGTTGCTTTCGCAACCTTATCTGAATGCATAAAAACCAAACGCTCACACCTCGGTCTTCCTTCGCTATCCACCAAGGTAATTTGGGCAACGCCAGTTGGGAAATCCTTTTTGGGGATAGATAAAGGAACCATTTTTTGAGAAAAGTTAATCAGCCCCGAATAATAAACTACGCCTGCCGACTGAGCAATTATCGCAACTTGCTCTGCCGCAATATCATCTGACTTAGAAAAGTATATTTTCGTATTAGCAGCATTTGAAAGATTATCGACAATGCACGAATAACCACTCTGAAGTACCTCAGGGAAGCTAACTTTGCTATATGGCTCCTTTTCTTTTCTCACAAAAGCCCTATATTTTTCGCCTGCAAAAGCGGTAAAATTTAACGAACCCATTCCCAAGTGTATCGTACTAAACTTAATAATAGTATCATTCGCTATGTTTAAAATATAGCCATCAGCATCCACACCGTTTCCATATTGATCAGTTGCTTTAAAAGCAATTTTTGACTGTAGTTCAGCAATTAGATTGCCTCCCTCTGGAAAAAACTGAAAGTCCATTTTATCATTTACATGAGCGATTTCTTTTTGAGAACCAAAATCTAACACCTTAATATTTTGGGAGAAAAAATGCTCTGAATCGAAGTTTTTCATCCAGTTTGTATACGCCCTCACTTGGTAGTTTCCTGCAACCAATGTGTCTACAAGATCAAACTCGCCATTCCCAAACCCAACCTCAAGTTTAATCGTTTTTTGATCAATGATTACCCCCTGATCCAAATTCAAAAGCTCCACATAAAGCGGAACACTTAAGGTATCAGGCTCTAGGTTCATTCCATTTGCCAAATAAGCTTTAAACCAAATGGTTTCCCCAGCCGCATAATAAGGCTTATCCAAATGCAAAAATGGCTTTTCTTCAAAGGTCTCGATATTGTAAGCTTCAAACTTCTCCAAAAGCTCAATTGCAGGATGATCCGCAATAAAAAATGAACTTAAAGTGGTGAAAAGGAAAAGATAAATAAATGATTTTTTCATAAAATAGAGTGTGAGAAAGCAAAAATGAGCTTTTTTTGTCTTTAGAACTGATTAATCCAATGGAAATTATTTTAAGGCCTACATTACATGAAGATTTAGTCGAAATACTTGCACTTTATACTGATGTAGCTAAAAACGAAAGAGGAATTGCCCGAAGTGTTTCTGAAATTGACATGAACTACGTTGAGCATATTTGGTCTGGTATTCAAAACAATGGACTGGGTTATGTTGCTATTCACGACAACAAAGTGATAGGTGAAATTCATGCTAACCAAAAGGGAATTAAGATTTTTGATCATCTACTTTCATATTTAACCGTTGGTGTTCACCCTAATTTCCAAGGATTAGGAATAGGCCAAAAACTCTTTACTTCGTTTCTTGATCATGTTAAAAACAAAAGGCAAGATATTTATCGAGTTGAGCTAGAATCCAGAGCGTCTAATAAAGCCGGTATCAGCCTTTACGAAGGTATGGGCTTTGTACTCGAAGGTAGAATGAAAAACCAAACTCGCAATGCGGATGGCAGCCATGAAGATGGTGTAATGTATGCCTGGATCAACCCAAACTACGAATCGCTTCGCTGAGGAAAGTTTAATGACCAATTATACCTAATTGACAAAATACGTATTGCAATAACAGTTGCAATAGATATATATAAGGCCAACTGCTCACTACCTAAACCCTTGATTGTTAAATAAGTCATTGCTCCCGCCAAACAAGCAGATGCATAGATTTCTCCTCTAAAAATTAGAGGTACTTCATTGGATAATACATCTCTTATAATACCTCCAAAAACGGCTGAAAATACACCCATCATTACCGCCGCGATAGGTGACAAACCAACATTTAAGGTTTTCTCTAAGCCCAGAATGGTAAATAGACCTATCCCAATAGTGTCAAAAAGGAATATTCCTTTTCTTAACTTCTTGATTTGAGTTTCGAATAAATAGGCAACAGGAACGGCTAGAACTACTAAGTAGACATAAACATCGTTTTTGAGCCATGCAACGGGCGTGCTTCCAATTAATAAATCTCTTAAAGCTCCTCCACCAATTGCCGTTACCAAGCCAAGGATAAGTACACCAAAAACATCAAACTTCTTTTCGATGGCTGCTGTAGCTCCACTAATAGCAAAAACGAATGTTCCAATAAAATCTACCCAGGGAATCCAATTCATGGTGCAAAGCTAATTGCCATTGAATTGTTAACCGAATTAAATGCGAAATTATAAAGTTTTGAATATTTAAGTCCAAACCGCTGTTAGACTTAGTCTTTCGCCTACTTACCTTTTTCTAAAACAGGAAATTATTAGCGATTAATTTCAAGACATTTAGAATAAAAGCTGACTAAGATTTAGCCAACTATAAAAGTCAATTCAACCTCATTTAAATATTTATCAATTTCATTTTGCGACGAGAGCCGAATAGCTTTTTACGACTTTTTAATAGAACTCCTTCATTTGTCACTGTCTTTACATAATCCCAGTTCACAAGTGTATTTCGGTGAATACGTTTAAAACCATATGGCTTAAGTTTTTCTTCGAAAGACTTAAGAGTAGTACTGGAGTGGACTACATTACCATTTTGAAGGAAAAACCTGGTATAATTAATATCAGCTTTTAAATAAAGAATTTCATTTGTCGACATTTCTGAGCCTGAGACTTTGATAGATTTCATAAGGTTCCAATTAACATTCGAAACATTGCCACTTTTTATTTCTAAAACAGCTAATATTTAAATGTCCAATATTTCTTGATCCTAATAAAAACGTAGTTCCATCTATAGCATTGGTAATTTCTAATTGAAGATTCATACTTGCAGAATTGTGTCTGACTGCCGGAGTAAAAGTTGTGGTGGAAATAAGCATTGTAATAGCGAGAAGGCTGAAGTTGGTTTGTCTTATTTTTATGTGCATTTCGTTTGGATTACTTTGCTTACAAAAATCAATCAATCATGATTTTAAAAGTGTTCCTCAAACGTCAGAAATTCTATTTCGATCTGCAATGTCCAGACAAGGAGTGTATGGTTTCGAATAACGAATACCCAGTTACAGTCAATGATAACTTAACAGTAGTAAATTCAATTGTATTTTCTAATTTTGGTTGATAACTCTACTTCCAATTTGACAAGCTTTAAACATATTTTAATTACAATCCTCACTTCGATCTTTATTTTAAATTCCTCACCTTTTATCCTTGCTCAAGAAAATTTGGGTGAAGGATTTAAGAACAAAAGCACGATTGAAATTAAAACTAAAAAAGACACCTTAGACCTAGCTGAAACTTACTATAAAAATGGCAAGAAATTAGAACCAACTGATTTAATTGGAGCGGCTAAATGGTATCACAAATCATTAAATTTAATAGAACCTCGAGGCTCATCGTATGAGTTGGGACGTCTTTATGTTAGATTGGGAGGGATTTCTTACGGTTTAAATTTGCGAGATGAGGGTAAGGCATATTATGAAAGAGCACGCAAGGCTATATTGGAGTCTAAATCAGAGAAAGGTTATCGGCAGTTTAAAAACCTGTTTGAAAACCCTGAAGTTTTTAATAGAAAGACCGCAAAAAAAGAAGAGCTAGATTATGCGGATGCCCATGAGCTTATGATGGGTGCTCAAGGCTTAGAGAAAAGTAATAATAAAAAGGATATAGAAGAATCAAAGCTCTACATATCAAGAGCCATAAACTATTTTAGGAAACCTACGGATTCAGCTGATACAGAATATTTACTTGCCATATCACTTTTAACGAGTGCTCGAATAGAAATTAAAGGACGTGATTATTTAAAAGCCAAAAAGTTAATTAATGAGGCAGAAGAGATTTATTTCAGAAGATTTAAAAAGCATCATAATTTGACTTACTCTTACTTAAATACTAAAATAAAACTTAATCAGGCCACAGGTAATTTTGAAGAAGGCTTTGCCTTTCTTGAGAAACTGAAAATTATTGAAACTGATGCTCTAAAGGCTGATCGGAATGCTGCTATAAGCAAATTACAAATTGAGTTTGAAACCAAAAAAAAGGAAGAACAACTGAAAAGCCAGCAAGATGAATTGTTAATAAAAGAATCAAACCTAAAGCTTCAAAAAAGTCTGCTCATCGGTAGTCTACTAACTATTTTTATTGTAATAACTGGAGCATTTTATCTCTTCAAACTACTTAAGGCTAACCAAAAAATAAACAAGAAAAATGCCTTATTAGTTGTGGAACAGAACCACAGAGTTAAAAACAATCTCCAGTTCATTTCCAGTATGCTCAATGTTCAGAAAGATTTGTTAATAGATAATCGAAGCAAATCCGATATTGAGGGAATCCAACTACGAATAGAGAGCATGTCAATCCTTCAAAGGACCCTATATAGAAATAACCAATTAGCCCAAATCAACTTGGTCAGTTTTATTAACGATATTGTCGGTAATGTTTTAGATAGTTCAAGTGCCGACGAAACAGAAGTTTCAATTGAGTTGGACGATATTAACATTTTGTCAGATGCTGCATTAAGTATCGGGCTTATTTTAACCGAACTAACCGTAAATTCTTGTAAATATGCATTTGGTAAAAAAATAAATATCAAATCCGAAATTAATAATGAGCACTTTGAAATAGTTTACTCTGATGAAGGAAAAGGTCTAAAATCACACATGGAAAAATCAGAAAAAAGTAATGGATTTGGCTATGAAATGATTCTAATTTTAGTTGAGCAACTTCACGGTAAATTGAGGTTTGAAAAATCGAATACTGTAATTATTAACTTTTTAATGAAAAATTTAATTTGATGAAATCATTGAAAATTTTGGTTTTAGAAGATAGTGTTTTAACAGGAAGGGATTTAAAAAACACGCTTTTAAAAGCTGGACATTTACCACCACGTGTTTGTCGCAATGTGGGCGAAGCTATTCGAACAATTGATAGTGAACCTTTCGATATTGCACTTATTGATATTGAATTAGAGGATAAACAATCAGGAATAGATTTCGCTCATTATATCAATGAAAATCACAAAATTCCTTTTATTTTTTTAACATCTCACGATGACGACAATAACTTTTTCCTTGCAAAAGAAACAAATCCAGCTGCATACCTGATTAAACCTTTTAAAGTTAGAGAGCTAGATCTCCAGCTGAGGTTGGCTTACGAAAACAACCTTGAAGATGGCGGAAATGAATTAAATTTTAATCCTTTCATATTTTTGCCGGTACAGGGAGGAATTAAGAAAATTGACAAGAATGAGGTCGTTTATCTGAATGCTATTCAATCTTATACTCTTATTTATCTTAAAGGAAATAAACAGCCAGAAAAGTTTTCAGTGAACTTGGGCTATTTATCTCAATTTTTCACAGAGCATAAGTTTGTGAAAATTTCAAGATCTGCGGTAATCAATCTTGAATTTTTTGAAGAAGTTACTGACGGATTTGTTATTCTCACTGGCTTACCCAACAAAGTAAAACTAAAAGTAAGTGCCAACTCTGAACTCTTACGCACGATAAAGTTGATTAGACGACCAAAATAAACTCTAAAGAATAGATTGTAAGGTAATCCAGTACGTGGAACTTAAATTGATGGCATTGATCTAAGAAACGATCTCTTTTGAACTTATGAAGGCATTAAACATTTAAACTTGGTTATTCAGAATTCTAAAATAGCGGGTTTCCATGTTTCAGTATCACCAAGAACTCCATTTGGATAACTTACAATCTCCATCCATCTTGGACTTACTTTTATAAGGATCATATCCTTACTTTTGTCTGGATAAAATGACTCCCATCCTTCTTTCCAATATTGATTCTTTTTATCCAAGTCATTCACAATTTCAGCCTCCCCTTGAATCATAACATAAGACATTCGATCTGGAGTGAGGTAATATAATGTGGCATTAGGATTATTTTTTATCTGTTCTACTTTTCTGCTTCTAGGATTAGTTGCGAGCCAAACTGTAAAGTCATTTTCGGGAGCAAATGCGTCCATCACTCGCACTCGAGGCCTTCCTTCATCATCTACAGTAATAAGGTTACAATGAGTGGATTCTGCTATAATTTCTCTAGCTATGCTTTTGAGCTTTTCTTCGTCGGATTGACCGAAAGAAAAAAGTGAGATTGAAAGGAAGAGGTAGATTAGTGGAAGAGGCTTCATTGATCATTAAGTTTAATTCTAAAAAGTCATTTTCGCTGTCTAATACAAATTTGACCAAATTTCCGATTAACAATTTCTCAAAAGTTATATAATCCAAAACCCAGATACTGAACAAATTCAATTCAAACCTCACAGGTTTCAAATAGCCTAAAACCTAATCTTCCCGCCTCTCATCAATTCATCATGTTCTAAAAAGTGCTTCGTAGTATTCTTTTTATCAGCTGAAATTTTGACCGTTTTACCGTTGTCTAAATGAATTTTTACTTGTTTGAAAATTGGTTTGGCGAGGGCGTATTCTGTACTTCCAGGACTTACGGGGTAAAAACCCATCATGCTAAAAACCAACCATGCAGACATTTGCCCGCCATCTTCGTTTCCGCTCAATCCTCCGGGAGAAGTATCATATTCTTCACGAATAATCTTTTGCAATCTCTCAGCAGCTTTTTGTGGTTGAGAAGTATAGGCATAGAGGTAAGCAATTTGATTGTTTGGCTCGTTTCCGTGCCAGTAATAATCATAGTCAAATAGGCTATCCAATTGCTGTAAAAATCGCTCTTCTCCACCAACGTGATTGATAAGCCCTGGGACATCATGAGGCACATAAAAAGTGTATTGTGCAGGAGAACCTTCAGTTATAAAACTTGCTCTACTTGCATATTGGTCAAAGTTCTTAGACCAAGAACCATCTTCATGTCTTCCTCTCGCCCAACCGATACTAGGGTCAATTACATTCTTGTAGTTTTTCGATCTTTTAATGAGTGCATTGTAGTCATCATCATGTCCCAATGCCTTTGCCACTTGTGCAAGTGCATAATCGTCATAAGCATATTCCAAAGTACGAGAAACTTGCTCCCTTTTGTGAAACGCTTCTAACACGGGATCTTCCATTGGAATATAATTGTACTCTAAGTAAGACTTGAGTGCTCTCCTACCCTTTCCTTGCTCATAACTCACTTTATCGGTATTCACTTCAAAAGCATTTTTTCGCATGTACTTGTAGGCTTTTTCTATATCAAAACCCTTTATTCCTTTCACATATGCATCCGAAATTGCCGAAATAGCATGATCCCCTATCATTGCCGATGTGTACTCGTTCCAGCAAGGAAAAATGGGCAACCAATCTCCTTGTTCTGCTTTTACAACCAAAGATTGCATCATGTCGCTTGAAGTTTTTGGCTCCAAAATATTGTGTAATGGATGAACGGCTCGGAAAGTATCCCAAAGGTTATAGTCTTCGTAATAAACAAAGCCTTCAGCCTTCTCTGTTTTATCATTTTCGGCAAAGCCTGGATAGGTTCCGTCGGCATCTGAGAATATCCTTGGGGTTAGTTTTGCATGATAAAGTGCTGAGTAGAACAATGTTTTGTCCTCTTCGCTTCCTTTCACTTCTATTTTGCCCAAAACCTTATTCCAAGCTTCTTTGGCTTCATTTTTTGTTTTCTCAAAACTCCAATGTGCAATTTCCGCATCTAAGTTTTTACGAGCTTGCTCCAAACTTGTGAATGAAGTTCCAATTCTTACTTTCAGCGTTTTGCCTTTTACTTTTACAAAACCTCCTACCATTTCTCTGTTACCAGTTCCAGTAGTTTCATAAGAATTTGACATTATATCGTCCCCTCTCCAAACTCCTCCGCTTTCGATCTCACCTTCTATTTGAGCAACAAAATATCCACTAAAGCCAGCAGATTGACCATTGCCTTGATAGATGCGATGAACTGGGTTGTAACCTACAATTTCTTTTTTTTCAACATCTACTTTTACATACCCTTCACCTTCATCTGAGTTGGGCTCTATTAGTAAATAGTTGTCTTCTTCGTTTTGATAAGTAAACTGCATGAAACCAGCTCTGGTAGTTCCAGTCATTTGAACTTTAATCCCATACCTTTCAAGTACGACTTCGTAATTATGTGCTTGCACTGTCTCATATTGTCGGTTGAAAGTGGAGCCTCTTTCCTCTGTTCCAGTAATCAATTTGCCTGCTAAAGGCATCACAGTGAAACTTCCGTAATCCTGAACACAAGAACCATTCATCCAATGAGTACCACGAAAACCTTGAATTTCATTATCTTGGTAATAAAATGGCGGAATACATTTCTTTTCTGTTGCCCTAGTTTGGGGTGTCCAAGTTGTCATCCCTTGTGGCATACCTATCGCTGGAGCAATTTGGCCTTTGGACTCATTTCCGGCTTCGCTATGTTTCATGGCACTTACCGTAGTACTAGGTGCGGAGCCAATCAAGGGATTTACAAATTGAGTAAAATCCTTTTGAGCCGATGTGCTAAAAAAGCAAAGTAATGAAAGACAAAAAACTAATATTTTAGAAGTCATATTTTAGGTATTTTGGAAAGATAAAATTAGGAAAGAAGTACGATCATTATTAAGGTTTAAAAATCCTTTTATGGTTGTTTTTTGATTTAGAAACTATGCATCCAGCTTTAATATAACTGACAAGCGTATAGTAAGCTATCTTAATATTACTAATTGCTAATTCATTGATAAAACTTTAATTATCATTTTGCCAATATTGTATATCAATATTCAAATCCTCAAACACGAAGAAATTGTCTTATCATAATTTCTAAAAAAGAATGATTTAACACTCCTATGAAAATATTAAATTCTACCTTCCATTCAAAGTTCACTTTACTCTTAAGTATAAACCTATTCATACTTATTATATTGGCTCCTAAAATTACTTTTGCTCAGTCTGAAGGTTTTCCTTTTCTACTACCAAAAGAAAAGCCAAACAGGCCACTTAGTGAGGCCTCAAATCGAAATTATGATGCTTATTTGGCTCCTACCCCTTCGGAAAACGAACTATATACCCAATTTAAATATACAGAACTGAAAGGCTTTGATTATAACAACGGTGATGGTACTATTTCTAGACGTGATCCTTCCAAAGTTATATTCAAAAACAACAAATATTACATTTGGTATACCTACAGGCACACTGCAACTCCTCCCAAAGGAGCGGACTTAAGCAGTGATACTGTTCCATCTGCAGATTGGGATTTATCCGAAATATGGTATGCCACTAGCGAAGATGGTTTTACTTGGAAAGAGCAAGGCGTTGCAGTACCACGCCCTCCTAAGCCCCAAGTTGGATGGAGGTCAGTTACAACCACAGACATTTTGGAATGGGAAGGGAAATACTATTTATACTATCAAGGTTTCATGGAAACGAGTGGTAAACGAGGTGACGACTGCCCTGTAGCAGTATCATATGCCAACTCTCCAGACGGGCCATGGACGCCATACGGTAAAATAGTGGTACCCAATGGTGCAAAGGGTGATTGGGATCAGTTCTCTATTCATGATCCATATCCTTTAGTTTACAAGGGCAAAATCTACCTGTACTATAAATCTGACTTTAACGAAAAACCCGACCTCGTAAGAATGCAAGGTCTGGCGATTGCGGATAATCCTTTAGGGCCATTTACCAAACATCCATTGAACCCAATCATGAATTCTGGGCATGAAACAACCATGTTTCCTTTCAAAGATGGTATCGCAGCTCTAGTAATCAGGGATGGAAATGAGCACAATACCATTCAATATGCGGCTGATGGTGTGAATTTTAAGATTGCTGCAATTGCTGAGTTTTTACCAACCGCCGCAGGACCATATATTCCTGATGCATTTACAAATACCAAGGATGGAAGAGGAATAACATGGGGAATTTCTCATTTGACAAATGTGAATTCATGGGAAACAAATCATTCCGTTTTACTTAGGTTCGACTGTGACCTTAGCTTGGACCTTGACGATAAAGAAATGAAAAGGTCGCACAATTATTTCAAACCCGACTTCTATTATAAAATGGGCTTGAGTCAAAAGCAAAAAGATAGAATTCAAAAGAACCAAAAATGAAAAAATCAATACCTGTTTTCACGCTTCTTCTTGGATTACTGATTAGCTCTTTGTCACTCAAAGCTCAAGATAAACCAAATATTGTTTTCATTTTAACAGATGACCAATCGTATGGTCAAATGGCTCATGAAGGCAATAAAGTGGTCAAAACACCTAACCTCGATAAGCTCGCTGCGGATGGTACTGTATTTACCAATGCTCATATCACAAGTGCGATATGTACTCCCAGCCGAATATCGATTCTACTAAGCCAATATGAACGTAAGCATGGTGTTAACTTTAACTCTGGCACATCTGTGTCAGAAGAAGCATGGAACAAATCCTACCCAATGCTTATGCGAAAAGCAGGATATTATACTGGTTGGATAGGTAAAAACCACGCTCCAATAGGCGAAGGAGGTTATGAAAGCGGCCTTATGGATAAGAGTTTTGATTATTGGTATGCCGGACATGGACATCTTACTTTTTATCCTAAAGATCGCCATAAAATATTTGACGGAGCTCAGGTAGATACTCAAGCCGAAATAATAACAGAAGGCGTTTCTGACTTCTTAGAAACGAATGACAGGAAATTAGCAGGTGCAGTACATTTTCTAGAAAACCGTGACAAGGAAAAGCCTTTTATGCTGTCTGTATGTTTTAATTTACCTCATGGTGCCGGTACAAGCAGTATGAAATTAAAACCGAGCGATGATGAATTATACCGCACTACTTACAGAGATCAAGAGATTCCATTGTCTCCATTTTATGTGGCAAAAAAAGACATCAAAACGCCTAAACTTCCGGCTGATATATTGTTGGTAGAAAACCGTCAGGATAGCTACAAATACGTAGATACCCCGGAGACTGCGAAAGAAAGAGCTATTAGAGAATATGAAGCAATTACTGGAATTGACAGAATGCTTGGAAAACTCAGAGAGCAATTAAAAACACAAGGCTTGGACAAAAACACAGTCATTATATTCACATCGGATCATGGTTTATTTCATGGTGAGCAAGGGCTTGGAGGCAAAGCACTTTGCTACGAAACTACCACGCATGTCCCTTTGATTATTTACGATCCACAAAATCCCTAATCTCAAAATGCATCTTCGCACAACCTTGTCCAAAGCATAGATTTAGCTCCAACCATGCTTAACATGGCAGATATTCCAATTCCAGATTCGTTTCAAGGTAAGAGTCTGAGCCCTATCCTAAACGGTGACTCAAAAGAAATTCGGAAATATATTTTCACCGAAAACCTATGGTCCACGCCATTTGGAAATCCTAGATGTGATGCTATTCAAAATCAAGAATGGAAGTACATTAGATACTATAAAAACGAAAACCTCCCTGCCTCAAAACTCATAGAAACAGGTAAGCTACTTAATATTCCACTAAACAAAATCCTTTATGGTATTCATGACCACGGCATTGCGGTTTATAGAAACTATATAGATTCGCCTATTAACGGAGAAATGCCAGTTTATGAGGAATTATATCATTTACAAAATGACCCGAACGAGCTTTCAAATTTAATATCTGATAAAAAGAATACAGCAATATTGAATGAATTAAAAAAAGCTTGGGCAATTGCTATCAAAAATGCCAGAGGCAATGAAGCTCCCAAAGTATTGCGTTACACCCACGATAGCCATCAAATTGGAAACTACTAAAAATATGAAAAACAAAACCTTACTCCTATCTCTAATAACTGGTGTTTTAATTTCTACAAGTAGCTTAGCTCAAGTTGCAAAAGAAACCAAGGGATTCGTCAAAGTCGAAGCGGAAGACTTTACGCATCAAACCAATGTTGAACATAGAAAATGGTACAAGATTAGCAAGAAGGCAATTCCAGCTATTGTAAAGGATAAAAACGATCTTCACTACAGTTCGGCTAGCGGAAAGGCTTATTTAGAAATTTTGCCAGATACCCGTGTCACTCACGATGACAAACTAATTGATGGTTTAAACTTTACAAACCAAGGTGGCAAAATAGCTGTGCTACATTACAAAGTAAAAATCTCAACTCCCGGTAGATACTATGTGTGGGTAAGGGCTTTTTCTACAGGTTCCGAAGACAATGGCCTTCATGTGGGTTACGATGGAAATTGGCCCGAACATGGACAAAGAATGCAATGGTGCGAAGGCAAAAACACTTGGACTTGGGGTAGCAGTCAAAGAACCGCCGAGGTTCACTGCGGAGTACCCAAACAAATTTACCTAGACATCAATACAGCTGGTGTGCATGAGATTCAATTTAGCATGCGTGAAGATGGGTTTGAGTTTGACAATTTCATACTGACGAGTGATGTAAACTATATACCTCAAGACTAACTTTTAATTAAAAAAACTTAGAATGAAGACACCAACTTTACCTTACAACTGGATTAATACGACGGCTCCTAAAAATATATTTGGGGTAAAGAGTTTACAAGTAAACGTATTTCATTAGCGAGATTGAGTTTTTTATTCAGTGCCGAGTCTGGTCTAGAAAAGGTCGATTCCGCATCTTTTAGGACAGTTTTAGATTTCATGAACAACACTATCACGCTCAGGCAAAATATCCAAAGCCTAATTAAAGCTACTGTAGCACTGGAATATTGGAACCAATATGCCGAGCTAAGCTCCTCCAATTACAAACCACAAATGATGGCCAGAACTAACCTCATGGACTGGAAGAAAATAAGTAAAGGTGTGGCGAAGGACATTGATTTAATTGAAGGATTTTAACAGATAGGTTTTATATCCAAGCTTAAAGAAATCCCTAAAACCTCATTAGAGGGTTTTCAAACATCACATGCTAATAATATTTGTATTTAAAACTTATAGACTTCACAAAAAAATCCAGTAAACCTTGGCTTACTGGATTTTAAATAGATTTGAGATAAAGCTTTTATTTCATCTTTATCATTTCGCTACCTGCAAGCAAAAATGCTCCAGTACCGAAGTTAAACCAAGAGTCTTTGTCGGCAGGTTTTGGATCATAACCTATAGTTTGTACCCAACCAACTTTACCATTTTCTTGTTGACATTGTGCAAGAGCTTTCCATGCTTTGTCTACTGTAGGTTGGTAAGCTTTCTTGTCCAAAATTCCGTTGTTCAATCCCCAAGCTAGAGCGAATGTGTAAAAACCACTACCACTCGCTTCTCCATATTCAAAACCATCAGGATTCAATAAACTGGTTCTCCATAGTCCGTCTTCTGGTTGTAGTTCTTTAATTCTAGCTGCCATTGTTTTGTACAAATTCACATAGAATGGTCTATGCTCATAAGACTTAGGCATATCATCAAGAATAAGTGCCAGTCCTGCTAATACCCAGCCATTACCTCTTGACCAGAAGATTTTCTCACCATTTGGTTCTCTTCTATCAGTAGCTTCCCCTTTGATAAAGAATCTATTGTCACGGTAAAATAAGCTTTCATCCTTGTCAAAAAGGTAATTGTAAGACTCCATGTAATACTTATGCATCTCATCAAGGTACTTCGTGTCGTTTTTCATGTTGGAATAAGTGACAAGTACTGGAGGAGCCATAAACAATGCATCGCACCACCACCAAAGTATTTTTTGTTCAGCATTTCCTTTACCTACTTTCCAATCTTGTGGCTCATAAAGATGTTCGTGAATCCATTTGTCAGTTGCATCTAAGTTAACTTCTTTGTTACCTAAGTTTTTCAGGTGTAAATAAGCTGCAGAAATCACGATATCATCAGCGTGAAAAAACCTATCGTGAGTTTTCCACTCGTTCCTTTTCCCCATGTCTATCATCGCTTTTTCAAACAATGGGTTAGAAGTCGCTTTGTGGGCTCTCATTACTCCTGTGTAATAAGCACCATTTGTCCAATCTGTTGGGCCTTTACCGTACTTTTCATTTTGCTCTTGCCACTGCATAGCTTTTACCATTGCAGTTTCTATTTCATTTGATTTGCTACTAGAGCTGGGTGCCTTGGTGGAGCATGATTGCAATATCACAAAGGGTATGAGTAGCAGTAAACTCGATTTTCTCAAAAAAATGTTCATTGTGTTAAGGTTGATATATGGGTAAATTAAATTTATAATTGATGAATCCAAAAAATAAAACTGCTAAAGTTTATCATTAAAGTATTCATTTAACTCATTGAAATACAAACAATAAGATAGAAATAATTATTTCAAACTCACTTCCAATGGAGCCTGATTTTTAAAACTTTCTATATAAGAATTCCATTGTTCTGCATTTGTAATTTCACCAGCTTTATCCCATGCCGCTCCCATGAAATAAGTAAGTGGACTACCTTTTTTAAATACAGTATGGGTTAAAATTTGATCTTTAGAAATGGTCGTTGCAGTAACGGGTGTGGTCAAAACAACAGCAACTCCCGTAGTTCCATCTTTACCATGTTGCGGTTCCCAGTATACACTAGTACCATCCTTTTCATTAATTTTTATATGACCGTGTTCTGGTCTTTTTATAATCCCTACTACCACCGGCAGACTTTCGGCTCCATCGAATTTATAATCGACTTCTATCTTATTCATTTGCGAGCCAGCATCAATACTAATTTTCTTTGTGGCGGAAACACTAAGTTCACCAACTTTCCAAGCGTCAAACTCTAAAACGAAAGTTGATCGCAACGGTCCATTGTCTAATACTTTGAATCGATGGTAATTTTTGGAATACACGACCTCGTCTCCTACTATAGGAGCAATGTTACCAGCACCTAGCGTGAGACCAACATGGTAGTAATCTAAACCGTCACCAAGATCATGGTGATAGTCGCCATGCTTGTACCTTCTGTCTATAATAAGCTCATTGGTTCTTTTGGACCATACATCAAATCCATAAGCATCGCCTTTGGTTCCTTCCAAAGCCTTTCCATAAGCTCTAAAAGCGATTTTGTCATTTTCCCAAGCAAAATCATCAAGCCTTTCTGGCACATACCTTGCAAATGTTTTTGATACAATACTTTCCGGCTTTCCTTTAGCAAGGGTTAACACAAGCGTACTTTGTGCATTTACACTTACTTGTATCAGTAGGTTTTGAACCTCAACATTACCTTGATACTCTAGCTGATAAGGATATTCCTTTTTACCATCTTGGGAAACTACTTTAAAGTCTTTTTGAACTCCAAATTTGGCGTTTACTTCTTTCCAAGGAATAGAAACCAAAGTCTCCTTTCGATCTGCATTTGAAGAATTTCTAATTGTAATATTTTGTGCAAAAACGAATTGAGTACACAAAAGCAGAACAAAAAGGGCTTTTACCCTAAATTGTTGACTATTCATGATTGAATATAATTTTAAGAATTCTGATTGAATAAGATAATTGAATGCAATTACCGAAAAAAAACTTTAAAACTGGTCGGAAGAGACCCTAATTCCATGCCAATTTTGAACCCAAAAATGATACTATTTCGACGTATTTTTTAATTAAAAGAGTCAAATATATTCTTATTTCAAGATTAATTTCAATCACCAAATCCTTAGAACTTTAAACGAGATTAAGTATTAAGATTTCGCACAAATTCATGTTTGTTAAGCAAGTCCAATTTGAATTTTTGGAAACCTATTATTTAACGAATCCTTCAATATCAGCAAGGTTTGGCATATTTTAGATTGAGCTTTTCAAAGGATCCAAAACTTACACATTCCCCCACCCTTTTATATAAATGAGATGCGGCGATAAGTCTTCCCAAAAGTCAAATTATGATTCTCAATTTTACATTTTGATCAATAGGTCGAATTCAAACATTGGTTTAAACCAAATCAATGGAGAGATTTAAAATTTCTCAAAAAAAAATGAGAAAAAATGCGTTAAAATCCCAAAGCTTGTTTTGATTTGTGTTCTCATTACAGGCATTCCTAAAAATAAACATTGTAGGGTTTTTGTCGTTCAAAAAAGAAAAAACACATTATGAACCAGAGTAAACCAAGGGTAATCAAAGATTTCGAGAAACTCGATCCAGAGATGCAAGAGCAGATAAAATTTTCGTACCCATTTGGATTTTCAGATCACCTTATCCGCTTTACCAATAAAGATGGAAAGTATGTATCGGCACTACCATTTGAAACAGACGAAAAGTACTATTTAGTAAGAATGACAATTTCTCAAGCAGAAGACATCATCAGCGATGACGATGACTTTGATGATGATGGTAATCTTAAAGATGACGTAAAAGAAGAGTACAGCGATAAATACGCCGATCTGGATTACATTAATCCTGCAGAAGAAGGAGACATCGAAGACGAAGACTAAATCGGCTCGATATTTGTGATTTCAATATCATTAACAAAGACAAATGCACCATTAGTGCCGAAGCTGCGTTAATAAATTAATCACCACAAAAAAGATTAAAAATAATATGAAGCGTATTTTATTGTGCATTGCACTTATATCCATTGTATCAATAGGCTCTTATGCCCAATCTGGAATAAAGTTTGAACATGGAAATTGGGATGCTGTAGTTGCTAAAGCAAAAGCTGAGAATAAATTGATATTCATGGATGCCTACACAACTTGGTGTGGCCCTTGTAAACTTTTGCAAAAGAAAGTATTTCCAGATGTAGAGTTGGGTAATTTCTACAACAAAGAATTTATCAATGTAAAAATTGATATGGAAAATGGTGAAGGTCCAGGCCTAGCCGCTAAATATCCTGTAAGAGGATATCCAACCTTGATGTTTATAGATCCAAATACACAAAAAGTGGTAAACTCTGTGTTAGGATATAGAGAAGCAAATCAACTTTTGGCTATAGGTCAATCTCAAGCTGCTAAAAAGAAAGCATCGAGATAAAATCTAAGCCAAAAATCGCAAAATATACGAGCCCTTCTAATTTCGATTAGAGGGGCTTATTTTTTCTTTATTAATGCCATGTAAAATCCATCCCAACCTTGCTCTGAAGGTAAAACCTGTAAATCTTTAACAAGCTTAAAGTTTGAGTTATTTGCCAAAAAGTTTTGAACTTGACCCTGATTCTCGGACTTAAAAATACTGCAAGTAGCATAAACCAACAATCCTCCTGATTTTAACATTTTGGTATAATCTTGTAGAAGGCTCGCTTGAAGCTCAGTGATATTATCCATGAACTCAGCCTTTAGCTTCCACTTGGCATCTACATTTCTTTTGAAAGTACCTGACCCACTACAAGGAACATCGAGTAATAACTTATCTGCCCAACTTCCGTATTTTGATAAGACCTCTTTCTTAACTAGCTCTGTTTTTATAATGTCAAATCTGTTTCTTTTGGCACGAGCGGCAAGTTCTGTGAGTTTTTTGCCATCCACATCCATTGCGACAATTTCACCTTTATTACGCATCCAGTCAGCTAAATTGAGTGCTTTGCCTCCAGCACCAGCACAAGCGTCAATTATTTTTTCGCCAGACCTTGGTCTTAATAAAGAAGCAATAAGTTGGCTACCAGCATCCTGCACCTCAATCATCCCTTTTTTGAAAACCGAAGTAGTATCTATTCTCTTTCTTTCTGTAAGTCTTAATGCTTGCTCCGCTCCTTCTACCATTTCGACTTCTACGCCTTCTTCACCAAGCCTAAAAGCACAATCCTCTACAGATATTTTGGAAGTATTAACTCTTAAAAACACATCAGCTTCTCTGCTCATGGCCTTCATTTCTGATTGCCAACTCTCCCCTGTTTGAGCAGCTCCATATTCGTTTAACCAGTCCGTAACTGAATATTTTACTTTGAACTCGACATCTTGACCTTTCAAGTCTACAACAGCGGCTTTATCAATCGTGGCAAACTCCTCCCATTGTGGCAATTCATAATCCGCCATAACAAGCCAAGTACCGAGCATTTGCCAATATTGGGCAGGCTGCTTGATCTTGCGTTCGTCTATACTCGCACAAAACTTTATATATCGCCAATTGCGAACAATCTCATAAGTTGCATTTGCAACAAACTTTCTATCTTTGGATCCCCACTTCTTATTATTCTTGAGAGATTTATCAACAACAAAGTTTGCTGTTTTTTGATGGTTAAAGATCTCTATCAAATTTTGGATGACTCCTTCGCACAACGGACGATATACTTTTTGCATACTTTTTCTAAATAATTTGCAAAAATGCTAATTCTTAATCGGCAAATCAGATTTATGGCCATAATTAACTTTGGTCAAAAAAAATGAGTTAATTTGTATTAGCCCAATTCGGTAAAGAAAATTCATCATTAAATGTTATCCAAAAAAGCCAAATACGCTTTAAAAGCCCTCCGATATCTCGGTGAACGATACCAAAACACCAATCCATCATTGATTTCGGAAATTGCAGAAAATGAACAAATCCCAAAGAAATTTTTAGAAGCTATATTAGTCCTTCTAAAAAACAACAGTATTCTTCGAAGTATCAAAGGCAAAGGCGGTGGATATATGCTAAGACTTCCACCTGAAGAAATCACTTTTGCAAAAGTACTCCGCATCATAGACGGTCCTATTGCTCCAGTTTTATGTGTTTCACTCAACTTTTATGGTAAGTGTGATGACTGCGGGGAAGAGGTTGATTGTACATTACGAAATGTAATGACAAAAGTGAGAGACGCGAACCTAGAAGTGTACAATAAAACAACAATTGCACATCTTATGACCAATAAATCCATTGGCGATAGCAAATAAACAGATCATCCCAGTCGCTAACCATTCGTCAAAAAAAGGATATACCTACATTTGAAAATAAGCTATATTCGCATAAACATAATTCAAAACCTTAAACATCTCTTAAACTATGAACTCACTTAGACCTACATTTTTAACAGTATTATGTATCCTCACTTTCATTGGAAGCGGATGGGGAGTAATCAATGCAATAACAAGTTATCAATCTGCCGAAATTGCTGCTGGAGTGACTTCAGAAGCGATGGATGAGGCCATGGACCAAATAGAAGAATCAGCAGATGGCGAAGAAATGCCTGATTTTGTTGGTAAGTTGATGGGGTCTCTAACAGATTCAATGACTGCAGAAAATATTAGAAATAGTTCTATGGCATCTGGCCTAGCGGCTATTTTGTGCCTATTAGGAGCTTTTATGATGTGGCAACTAAATAAAAACGGATATTGGATTTACCTAGCTGGAATTGCGGTAACAATTTTTGCCCCAATGGTAATACTAGGTGGGTTGGTTGGAGCTGCAGCTTCTGGAGCCTCAGCATTTGTAGGCGTTCTGTTTGCTGTGCTATACGGTATCAATTTGAAGCATATGAATTAATTTATAATAAACGCATACAAGGAAGGCAGCTCTGATAGCTGTCTTTTTTTTGTTCCGTTCTTTCTTCTTAATTTGTACTTTTATCCACCTTTTCTTCAAGACTTATGAAAACTACAATTAAAGCAGTTGCCTTTTTATTGCTCTCCAGCACCATCATCCAGGCTCAAGGATTCTTGAGCGGATTTGATAGATTCTCGAAAAAAAAACCAGCTTATGTTACGCTTCAAAATGGCGAAGAGATAGAAGGAGAAATCAATGATTTGGATCGCCGAAAAGGTTTGATAGAAGAAATTACCCTTGAAATTGGTAAAAAGAAAAAGACTTTCAAGTCATCGGAAATAAAGTCAATGTATCTTCCTGCAAGTGGATTGTCTAAGTTGAACAATCAAATGGATGTAGCAACCAAGCTAGACAAATGGGATAACAGAAGTGTTAATTTGGGGCATATAAACGAAGGTTATGCTCTTTTTGAACTTACTGAAGTTCAGATTAAGAAAAATACAGAAATGCTTTTGATGCAACTGGTGAACCCTACAAGTTGTAGCAAACTTAGGGTATATTTTGACCCATGGGCACCTCAAACAATGGGAGTTGGAATAGGTGGAATGACAGTAGCGGGTGGTTTGGATAAATCATATTATGTATCGCTACCAAACAAAGCTGCATTCAAACTTCAAAAGAAAAATTATGTAGAATCGCTTCCAATTATATTTGAGGGTTGTGAGTCACTTATAAAGGAAGCAGCTGAGGAAGACAAATGGAAGGAATTAGCCACTCATGTAGAAACTTACGATAAATGTGAGTAAATCCCCCATTGTAAGTATTCTAGTTGCTGTGAGAAATGAAGAAGCTGTAATCGAAAGATTGTTACTTTCGATAGAGAACCTTGCGTATTCTCCAGATAAGTTTGAAGTTATTTTAGGTAATGACCACTCTAGCGATCGCACAGATAGTATCTTGAATGAATATGCTCAAAAACATCAAAATTGGAAAGTTGAGACACTAACTGATGACCCAAATTCGGTCTTAAAAGGAAAATCGAGGGTTCTAAACATCCTAGCCAAAGAAGCGAAGGGAGACTTTTTGTTTTTCACAGATGCAGACATTTCACTTCCGAGCAATTGGATAGAAGGAATGCTTAGTTACTTTGATTCCAATGTGGGCGTTGTGGTAGGAACCACCAGTATGGAGGATAATAGTTTTTTAGCTATCATGCAATCCCTAGAATGGATCAGTGTCTTGAATTTCAATAAGATAATGTCTGATTGGGGAATTGAAACAACAGGTATGGGAAACAACATGGCTGTGAGTAGAATTGCCTACAACGCCGTGGGTGGATATGATAAAATCGGATTTAGTATTGTGGAAGACTACGCACTTTACAAAGCAATTATTAATGCGGGTTTTGGTTTCAAACAAACTTTCACTGAGGACTCGCATTCTCTTACACTTCCTCCAGACAACTTTTTGGAACAAAGAACAAGGTGGATTAGTGGAGCTATTAAGAGTAAATCTAAGTTTGTGATTCCTGCGGTTTTGCAATCATTATCCTTACCGATTTACATAATTCTACTATTTGTAAGTTGGAAAGCAGCCCTGACTATTTGGCTAACTTTTATGGTTTTTAACTTATACGTCATCGCGAATTCTAATAAGAAACTTGGTTTGACTAACTCAATATTTTGGTCGCCAGTTTTCTGTTTTTATGTTCCAATTTCATGGGGAATACAAATAAGCTATTACATTCTAAAGCAAGGAAAGGTGAGTTGGAAAGGTCGTAGTTATTAATTACAAGTAACTTTTCCATTTGAAATAGAGAAATAATCCTACGGCTATAAGTGCCATAGAAATGAGAGAGTAATAATACCCGTTGGGTGATTGAAGTTCCGGCATGTTCGCAAAATTCATCCCGTAAAGTCCTGCAATAAAACTTAGAGGCATAAAAATCACTGTAAAAACAGTCAGCGTTTTCATCACAGAATTCATTTTGTTACTCAAGCTAGATTGGTAACTTGTAAGTACATTATCGGCTAATTCGCGATACGTATCAAGTGATTCTAAAATTTGTAAAACGTGATCTTGAGCATCTCGTAAATATACATTGACATTAGTACCCACAAGGTCAGAGTTCTCTCGAATCAATGTTCCTAATATATCTCTCACAGGAAGAATAATTCTTTTCATGAATGTCAATTCCTTTTTTAAGTTATAAATTAGAATTTGGTGGTGCTGTTTGGGATCATTTAAGATTTGTTCCTCTAACTCTTCCAACCTATCACTAACTTTTTCCATCACTAAAAAATAGTGGTCTATGATAAGGTCCAAGAGTGCATAAAGTAAATAGTCGCTATTATATTTCCTTATACGACCGGCCGGCTGAAACTTAATACGATCATAAATATTTCTAAAAATATCCGTTTGATCACGTTCTTGAAAGGATACTACGTAGTTTTTACCTAACACTAAACTTATCTGTTCGGCTTCTAAATCAAAGGTTTCCTCATTCAGGTGCAACATTTTTAGCACAACAAAGAGTTGATTCTCTTCTTCAAAAAATTCAATTTTAGGTTTTTGAGTCGTATTTAAAACATCTTCTAAAAGCAATGGGTGTAAACCAAATTGATCACCAATCCGCTTTACTACTTTTATTTCATGAACCCCATCAATATCCAACCACATCTTTTGCCCTTCTGGGATTTCAACAGAGACCTCTTTAAAGTTTTTAATTTCCTTAAGGTTCATTTCAACTTCATTGTAATCTACCCTTACAATATGGGTTTTATCCATCACCTCTTTACCAATATAGGTTAGGCTACCTGGTGAAACAAACACATCTTGTTTTGGGGTTTTGAAGAGATTCTTTTTCTTTTTAGACATAGGAAGCTGGTTTTTGTATTCCCTCTTAAGTGGACTAAAAGTAATTCAATTTAGCATTAAAAATCATTTAATACTTTCATAAAAACTAAATGAAAGTCAATATTTGAGAATTTTTTGAAGATACAAATCAGAATTAAGTAGGTTTTCTATTCGTATAAAATGCATTCCCGCCGGAAGTGAATTGGTGTCAATAGAGGTTTCTGTCCCTGTAGGGTTTATAGTTAGAAAAACTTGAGCATTTGCATCTAAAATCTTAATTACAAACTTGTCCAACTCTCCTGTTATTTTAAAAATTCCTGTAGTGGAATTTGGTAACAGCTCAATACTTTGTTCTCCAACAAGCATGTGCGAAGGTTCATTTATAGTTTGAATATGATAAGCCAAAATCACTGGTGGATTCGAATAAGTGCCTTGAAAAGAGTCTATTCGCTGAACACTTAAATACAGCGTACCACTTTGAGAATCGTAAGTTCCTCCACCAATTTTCATGTAATAATTGGAAATGGGCAATGTCAAAACTCCATAGTTGTATGGAACCACCTCATGACTCAGTAATTGTCCATTTTTTACTTTTACAAGATCCTTCACATCCCATAGCCAGTAATAATAATCGTAATCACCACTGACATAGGTACAGTAACCTCCACATGGGCTAGATTCACCTGAGGGGGTACATTTGTAACAAATTCCGCTTTCGTGACCGCCAGAGTGGCCAATGGTCATATAGGTATCGGTGTTAGGAACTATGAAACCGTAAATTGCTTGAGACAAATGAGTCCAAATGTCATTATTTAAAGTGTTATTGTACAAGTCCGAATTGAGTGGATTACTCAATGAAAAGTCTAAAACTGGAGTTGCCGGAATGTTTCCACTTATTGGGTTTAAGAAATCTGACTTGTTTAATACAAAAGCACTTGGCCCTACGCTTAATCTTGAAATGATAGGAATCCCACTAGAAGAACCCGAAATCAAATCACCTCCTAATTCGGCTTGATGCTCTATTGGAATATCCGAGATCCAACCTGAGGCATGTGCGGCTCCTGACATCGAATGGTAGCCTGAAACAGTACTTGTAGCTAAATTATTGGCATTTTCAACCACAAATGATGTATGAGTTACAGCTCCAGAAGCATCGTAATATTGAAAACCATTAACCAAAAGTTTGGGATTGGGAGTTGCAGCAGCATAGTACATTCCACTTATTCTGTCTATTTCTTGTGTATTGCCTGAAGTGGGTCGAGAAAGTACTTGCGAAAATACCTGAATAGGAGAATTCGAAATCGGCATCAAACTGATGTCGCTTGTATTTAATGGTGTAGGTATTGGAAATTCTGCAATAGCTTGTTGATTAGTATGACCAACTATAAAAAGGGAATGATTGTCCTTATTGTAGGCTATTGGACCTTGGGAAAAATTCGTATTTGATGCCCCGAAAGTATTAGCAGAAATCCTAAATCCTCCTATGTAATTTAAGTCGGAAATTTGAACCAAATCTTGGGCCTGTAAAATTGCTGACTGCGATAGAAGGATAATTACAGAACCCAATACTTTTTTAAGAAACGAGTATAATTTCATAGCTTTTGAATAGTCTATTAATAAACTATTTAACTGCTTTATGACTATTACAAATCAATCCAGAAGGTATCTTAAGTCATCTAGATTCAACTTATCTAACTGCAATATGGCTATTTATTTTTTCCCAAGTTTAGATTCAATATGTCGTAAAATCTCCATTTGCTTGGCTTGACTTTCAAAAAGCACCTTGATTTGTTCTTGTAGCAAAAGGTCAAGTTTTTGATTCAAAGACCTAATTTCTAATTCTGCTTTTAGGTTAATCATATAGTCATTCTCACTTCGCTTCCTGTCTTTCTCCTCTTGCCTATTTTGACTCATCATAATAATAGGAGCTTGCAGTGCAGCAATGCAAGACAAAATCAAATTCATGAGGATAAAAGGATAGGGATCAAATTCGTCTCCTCTAGGAGCAGTGACATTGTAAATGATCCAAATAGTGAGAATTACAAAAAACGAAATTATGAAAGCCCAACTTCCTCCAAACTCAGCAACCTTGTCCGAAATCCTTTGACCACGGCTAAGTATTTCTCTAGGAGGATTTAATAAGTTTTGAATGATAAGATTCTCATCTTCAATAGTTTGCTTTACTATTTCTTGAAGTTTTTTAATATGCGTGCTTTCGGCATTGAGTAAGTTCGTGATATCCTTATCCATTATGTTTTTTTTATTAATTGAAACACTATTAAAATACCTTTTCAATCAAAAAGATCTAAGGTCATCGAAAAAATACTCCATTAAAGTTCACCAAAAACACCTCTTTTACTCCTCTAGTTAGGGCTGTATAAAGCCACCTCATAAAGTCTAGGTCTATGGTTTCATTTGGCAAATATCCTTGATCTATAAACACCGCATCCCACTGCCCACCTTGCGATTTGTGACATGTAAGTGCATAGGCATATTTAACCTGCAAGGCATTCATGTATTGATCTACCTTGATCAAATCGTTTCTTTCTTTTCGGGTTTTAGCCCAAAAATAATCCTTCAAAACGCTTTGGTACAATTTGTCGTTTTCTTCTTTGGTAAGGCTGGGCGAATGCGAATGAAGCGTATCCAACATGATTAAGGTTTCAAACTCAGGCTCATCTGGATAATCCACCAATTTCATTCCCACATGTTGAAATCGAAATCCGTGCATTTCCTCTTCCCTACCCATGTGAGTAACTTCCAAAAACTCTCCATTGGCAATAAATCCTGCAGCTGATCCTTCCTCTAATACAGTGTAATTATTCTTCACCGCCATAAGAATATCACCATGCTGTAATTCGTACTCGGCACTATAAATCTTGTTTCTTATAAATTGGTTATACTGAACAGCGTTTTTATTACTACGAGTTATAACAATCGTGTTTTCCTTTCCGTATTTATCATAAGCATAGGTAAGTCCTTCTTCGATCCGCTGACCTGTCATCCTGAATATATCACTAAATTCTTTGGTCTTTATTCCTATTTCAAATGTAAGCGTATCTATATTATTCCTTAGCTCGGTAGCATTTTCCAATATCCCAGAAGCTTGCTTTTGCCTTACCACCTGTGTGAGTTGATGGCTAACTACATCTGCAAAGTATCCTTGTGCTACATGATCGGCATCGAGTGCTGGAGAGTAATCTGAACCTACAGGAGGAAGCTGAGCTTCATCGCCAATAAGCATCAGTTTATTTCCACTTCCTTCAAATACATATGTGATAATATCGTGCAATAAACTATCTCTACCAAACTCCCTCCTATCATTGATCATGGAGGCCTCATCTACAATAAAAAGTGTGCCTTCGTGGTAGTTTTTTTGTCTTTCAAAAACCAAAGCCCCGCTTTTGGAATCCTCCTTGGCCTTGTAAATCTTTCTATGAATTGTTTGTGCTTGCCTTTTGGAGTAATTGGCCATTACTTTAGATGCTCTACCCGTGGGTGCAAGTAAAACTGATTTCCAACCAAATTTTGGCAAGGTCTTAATCAAAGCACTTATAAATGTTGTTTTTCCTGTTCCAGCGTAACCTTTTAGTACAAAAACATGTCTATCAAGTTCTTGATTGTCCAAAAAATCATCCATCAAAGTGAAGAGTTTGGCCTGTGAAAATGTAGGTTCAAACTTAAAGTTTTTGAGCAGTAGCTGTGAAGGAGCTAAAATTTCTTCTTTCATCGGACTCGAAAGGTATAGAAAAATATGGTGGATTTGACTAATTCTCATACTTTTGAAAACAGAAAGAATTCGCTTCCTAAATGTCAGATATCAAAAAACAAGTTCAAGAGCATTATGGTAACAGAATAAGAGTAAGAGCTTGTGGCGTATTGATCGAAAACGATAAAATAATGATGCTCAAACACGAAGGCATAGGTGAACTCAATTACTATTGGTCCGTGCCCGGTGGAGAGCCCCTTTTGAATGAAAACCTTGCACAGGCTGTAGAAAGAGAAATGGAAGAAGAGGTCAACCTTAAAGTAAAAACACAGGACCTTTTACATGTCAATGAATACATAAATGACTCTCTACATGCGATAGAACTATATTTCAGAGTTATAAGGGAAAGAGGAAGTGAGAAACTTGGAATTGATCCTGAAAGTCCTAATTTTAGAGTACTTACAGATTTAAAATGGTTCTTAAAAACTGATTTATTAGCAATGAATCCTAAAACAAGACCAGATTTTTTAGAGAAAATTTGGCATTAAAATGCAAGCAATATACAGCATAGAAGATGATAGGTTTGACATTACTGATCTTGAGAACAAGAAATTGATTCTCGAGTTTCAGCAGGGGAAGTTTGTATTTATAGTATTAAATAATATTACGAATAGTATTGAGTGGCTAGAGGACTTCCCTATTACAGAATGGGAAAATGATCTTCCCATTATTTTCGACAATCACCAATTCTTAAAGGCTAATTTCTGGGCACAAGTAGTGGTTGTTTTTCACGCTATTCAAAAAGCAATTGTGCCAACTAAGTTTATTGGTAAAATTGACAAGTCCCATTTGATTCCGAATTATAATAGTCCTGATCAAAATGTTGAAATTAAAACCTTCAAAATAAATGAAGAAAGAACGCTCCTTTATCGTGTTCCCAAATATTTTCAAGACTTTTTGAGCAAAGTTTACATTGGAAAGGAAATCTACTTTATCCCAATGGAATTATGTCAACCCAAAGAAAATGATGGTCTGATTATTTTAGTTTCAAACGATGCATGTAACTTTTCTACCCACAATGGTAGCATGATAAACAGTTCGGTATTTATCGGATTACGAAACACAAGGCATTTCGAAAAGTGTATCGATTATTTCGGTGAAGAAAATGCTAAAGTCGTCCTACTAGGTACGGTTACTAACTATTCACCATTATTTGATGTAATAAAGCGTAAGGACTGTGATTTGTCTTTTGGTGTACTTTCTTCTCAAGTAAAGTTTAGCCAATACTTTTCTGAGGTCCCAAAACACAAATATTTCACAATTTTCAATTCTGTTCTTTATTTCTAAACTTTCAATACTTTCTGAAATTTATATAGCTCTAAAATGACCGTAAAGGAAAAATGGAAAATGTGGTTTAAAAGAGTTGGCTGGGCTGGTTTCTTTTTTTTCTTAATCAAAGGGCTTTTGTGGTTATTAATTCCTTATTTAGTAGCCAATGGACTAATCCAATGCGAATAATATGCTAAAACAATCAAAATTTAAGTTGACCAAAAACGTAATCTCAACACAATTGGGAGACGAAGCTGTTTTATTGGATCACGAAAGAGGCTTTTATTACAGCCTAAATGAAGTCGGTGTCTCGGTTTTAGAAGAGCTTGTTAAAGGGTCAAAAACCTACGTCAAATTGCTAGACAAAATCTTAGAAGAGTATGATATTGATGAAGTTACAGCTTCTGAAGATCTAGATATGTTGCTTGAAGAGTTGCTAGAAGAAAAATTAATCCGAACAGTTGCTGCGGTTTCTTAAACTTCCCTGGAAAGAGAAAATTACATTTGTCCAAGTATTTTTACTTTTGACAACGATAGTACTTTTGACTAAGGCTTTATCATTTAAAAACTTAAAGAGTGTTGTGAATTACTTTGCAAAAAATAATGAAAAGTCGGTATCACCAATTTTTATAAAGCAAATACAACGATGGGGAGCAATATTACCCGGCACCTTTTCCTGCTTGCCGCAAGCTCTTGCTGTAAAGTTGAAGGATAAGCATTCAACCATACACTTTGGAGTTCAAAAAGACCTCAATTTTGAAGCACACGCCTGGGTTGAAAAAAATGGATCCATAATAATAGGCGAAAGACCAAATGACAATTTCAAAAGTTTGTGGACATGGTAGTATACGAGGGTTTTGGTGAAATAATTAGTTCAGATATCGAACTCGGAAATAGACTTGAAACTAGCCTTGAAAAAGCTACAATAAATATAGCTGCAGGCAATTTCACTTTGCCTACACTAACCCTTACCAATGTATACCGAGCCGGAACACAAGCATCTGTAGGTTTCGATGAAAATGGGATATACCTTTCATGGGAGAATCATGGCGACTTCAAGATTGATACAGAGTCCAACATTTTTTACCAAAACACCAATGACAAAACAATTGTCATGTTCCTTTTAAGCGAAATAATGGGAATTGCATGCTGGCAAAAAGGTAAGTTCGTTTTACATGCTGGAGCAGTAGAAATTAATGGCAAAGCTCATATTTTTGCAGGTGTTCCAGGACAAGGAAAGTCCACCACTATTACTTCACTTTGGCAAAAAGGTGCGACAGTACTTTCCGACGATTTAGTGCTGATAGATTTTAAAAACAAGAACATCTATTGCACTCCAAGTATTGCAGAAATCAAGATTTGGGAAGAAAGCGTAATAGGACTAGATATAGATAGAACTACCATCTCTTTATCCTCTGAGGGTAAAAGAAAATACTTATTACCAACCAAAAGCATTGCGGAATCTTACCCAGTTGCGAGTATAAATATCATCTCTAATGAAGCAATGGATAACTTTGCTGCTTTGGAACTCCTGAAGTATTTCCCTTTGCCAAACCAAGTTCTAAATCCTATCCAACTTAAGCGACATTTCCAAGAGTCTATTCTTATTCAGCAGTGCTGTAAAATCAATCATTTGCAACCCAAAGAAAGCTTTTCTGACTTAAAAGCTTGGGCTCAACAATTTATAGAAGAAAATGCTTGAAAAATTGTCCCCAGAATTAAGGTTTCTATTCGAAAGCATCCAAACGGTGATTTTAGACAAGGAAACTTTTCCAGACTATAAGTCTATCGACGAAACAGAGTTGCAGAGAAAATTGAGGTTTCACTCCATCCGTCTAATTGTAAACGACTATTTACCCAATAACTCAGAACTAACAAAGGTAAAAGGTGCCGCCAAAGCATTCTCTCAAAATCAGGCATTCCTATCACTACAACAACAAGTAGAAACGCAAAGGCTTTTTCAGCTTTTTAACAAAGAAAACATACGCGTATTGCCATATAAAGGCAATCTCTTTTCAAGATTAATATATAAAAACAGGCAGCTCAGAGAGTACAGTGACATTGATCTATTATTTCATCCAGATGATGCTGCAAAGGCATTAGAGATAATGTGGAACGACGGCTATTCAACAAAGAAAGACGAAAGCATGTCCACCCCACAATCGATTAATGAAATATTCGATTCTGAAGTTGCCTATGAATTACCTCTTGTAAAAGAAGGTCTTCATATTGATTTTCACTGGGGCTTACATTACAGTTTCTTACCCTATCAAGTTGATTTTAAATCATGTTTTGATGAGCTCAGTATACACGAGGACTTTGATCATGAAATAGCAATTCCTAGTAATGAGTTTCTTTTCCTAATGATGATAAATCACCATGGAGGTAAAGAAGCATGGTTGAGGCTAAAAAACATTGTTGACCTTGTCATGTTCATTAAAAACGTGGACTTTGATCACTTAAAGTCGATTTCATTAATTCAGGAATCAAGGCTATTAACTTCTTTTAAAAACGGCCTCTATATCATAAAGAACTTTCTAGCATTTGAATTACCAAAACCTTTTGATCAGCTGATCAAAGGTCACCAACCCAAAAACATAGAACAAACGATTACGTTTTGGGAAAAAGCAGAGCATTGGGGGGCTGTAATTCCTCGAATAAAATTTGAAAGCATCTTAATAAAGCAGCAAGATGAGCCGTTTAAAGCTTGGACTTATTTTCGAGATATCTACCGATCCTATTCCATCCCAAGCCCGTATGAATTTAAACGAATATGGACTTTTCCAAAACAATTTTACTTTTTGAACTTTATAAGTAAGGTTCTTACTTATCTAATAAGGAAAACTTTCTGATAAATGGCTGACATCAAATATGACTTTAAATCTAAAATCCCTCACCTTCCAAGTGAGCCGGGGATTTATAAGTATTTTGATGAAAACGATACCATCATTTATGTTGGTAAGGCCAAAAACCTAAAAAGCAGAATCAGTAGCTATTTTTATAACTACGATCGTCACGACCGAAAGACGAAGCGACTTGTAGATAAAATAGTAAAGCTAGAATATACTGTTGTACTCAATGAATGGGAAGCTCTTTTACTTGAGAACAACATGATCAAGGAGTTGCAACCCAAATACAATATCCTCCTCAAAGATGATAAAACCTATCCTTACATCTGTGTTACGAATGAGCGATTCCCTCGCCTTATAAAAACTCGCAGGATAGAAGATAAAAGAAGAGGTAAAATGTACGGCCCCTATGTAAATGTAAAAGCAATGTACGCTCTGCTGGATATGTTTACCCAGCTATATACCATTCGGACTTGTAAGTATGTACTTTCCAAACAAAATGTAGCAGCTAGGAAATTTAAAATCTGCTTGGAGTACCATATCGGAAACTGCAAAGGACCATGTGAAGATTTACAAAACGAAGAAGAATACTTAAAAGAAATAGAGCAAGTACACCATATTCTAAAAGGAAACTTAGCTCCTGCAAAAGCATATTTTCATGATAGAATGCTTGAAGCTAGTGCCGAATTGAAATTTGAAGAAGCACAGCAAAATAAAGCCAAATTGCAGTTCTTGGAGAATTACCAATCCAAAGCAACGGTAGTTAACCCAAGTATTGCCGATGCTGATGTTTTCTGCATCCAAAGCGACAAGGATTTTGCATTTATCAATTACATGAAGATTAGCAATGGTACAATCAACCAGACACTCACTTTTGATGTAAAGAAGAAGCTAGACGAGCCAAATGATGAAATTTTAGAGAAAGTAATGTTTGATGTCCGTGTAAATCACGAAAGCCAAGCCAAAGAAATTTTCTCCAACATTGAGCTTGAAACTGATCTTAAAGCAACGATAATTGTTCCTAAAATTGGAGACAAAAAGAAGCTAATTGACATGTCCATGAGAAACATCATGTACTACCGTCATGAAAAAGCAGAGAAAGATGCTATTGCAAAAAGTGGAGCTACCAATAAGCGAGATAGAGTTTTAATAAAACTAAAGCAAGATTTACAACTTACCACATTGCCAAGGCATATTGAGTGTTTTGACAACTCCAATATTCAAGGTACTAATCCTGTTTCTGCGATGGTATTGTTTAGAAATGGAAACCCATCGCCTAAAGAATACCGACATTACATTCCTACAACTGTTACTGGGCCAGACGATTTTGCTACAATGAAAGAAGTAGTTTTTCGAAGGTACCGAAGATTGGTAGAAGAGAAAGAAGACTTACCCGACTTGATCGTTATTGACGGCGGTAAAGGGCAACTTTCAGCTTCTGTAGAGGCATTGAAAGAAGTTGGTGTATATGGAAAAATACCGATCATTGGTATAGCCAAAAGGTTAGAAGAAATCTTCTTCCCCGAAGACACCATTCCCTTATACATCGATAAAAAATCAGAATCACTGAAACTCATTCAGCGATGCAGAGATGAGGCACACCGATTTGGAATTACCCATCACCGCAACCGAAGAAGCAAAAACTTCCTTATAAGTAGCTTGGAAACAGCTCCAGGAATAGGAAAAACCACTGCAACCAAAGTTCTAAAGCATTTTAAGTCAATACCCAAAATCAAAGAAGCATCTGATGAAGCTATGATTGAGTTAGTGGGTAAAGACAAAACTCGTAGAATAAGAGAGTTTTTAGCTGGAGAAAGTTAATCTTGTACTATAGACAAATCTTTGATTTCGATCTTACGAAACGAAAGCACATCTCCATGACCTAGGAAACCAATATGTCCATTGTTTCTATCTAAGCCTGGGTGTTCCTTGCCATCAAGTGTTCCATTAGCACTAGCTTCTTTGAAGTCGCCATCTAGTATGGTTTCGCCATTTAAAATCACTTTCACTTTTTGTCCTTGAACAATCACTTCTTCTTGGTTCCATTCTCCTACAGGCTTCTGGAATCCTCTTTTTGCTGGAATTACACCATAAACCGAACCGTGGTATTGATATTCGTGAAGGTCTTTGTATTTGTCAGCATCGTTATCCAAAATCTGTAATTCCTTTCCTACATAAGCCGCATCTCCTTCTAAAGGAGCATGAATTCCCAAACCATTATTCGCACCTGGAGTAAGTTGAAATTCAAATTTAAGGTGAAAGTCACTGTATTCTTTCTCTGTGAACAGGTTCCCAACTCCTTCCGTAGCACTTGTATCAATCGTAATTGTTCCGTCTTTAACAATATAGGATTGCTTGTTCCCAACCCATCCATCTAGATTTTCACCGTTAAAAAGAACAGTAAACTCTGGTTCTTCAGCGGTTGTGGTTTCTTCAGTATTGGTACTACAAGAGAATAGAAATGCACTACAAAGTGCTACATAAACAGTTTGACGGATATTCATTTTGAATGGTTGTTTTAAGTTTTACTTTCCAAATATAATCATTGCTTCAAACTAATGCCCATAATCTAGCTAAAAGGCATAATTTTGCATCATGATAGACTTAAATGCTGCCAAAGCTAATTCAATTTTCAAGCTTTCTATTGAACAATACCATATTCATAATGATGTAGATCAGGAGTTTTCGAACCCTTTTGTCGTTACAGAGTTGGAAAGCTTACTATATCGTAAAAACTGGATTGATACGGTGCAGTGGCATTTAGAAGATATTATTCGAAGTCCTGAAATTGCTCCAGCTGAACTTGTAGCTGTAAAACGAAGAATCGATGCATCTAACCAAGACCGAACTGATATGGTGGAACTTATTGATGCAAACTTATTTGACTTATTAAGAAATGTCAAAAAGGAACCCAATGCTAGGATGAATTCTGAAACTCCAGCGTGGCTATTAGATAGAATGAGCATTTTACAATTAAAAATCTATCACTTCAAAGAACAATTATATAGACCGGATGCAAGCGACGAACACTTGGATTCAGTTGCAGGAAAACTAAAAGTTCTGCAAGAACAAGAAGCTGACCTTGCACAATGTTTCAATGAATTATTTGACGATCTCAAGTCGGGTAAAAAGTACATGAAGCGTTACCAACAAATGAAAATGTACAATGACCCTTCTCTGAATCCAGTACTTTACGGCGAGAAAAAATGAAAACCTTTATAGTGATGCGTTTTTCGGCAATGGGTGATGTGATTTTGATGTTACCCGTCCTTGCTGATGCGTCTAGCCGCTATCCTCAACATAGATTCATAGTTGTTACAAGACCAAAGTTTACCACCTTTTTCGCTGGCTATCCTAATATTGAATGCTTCCCCGTTGATCTTTTAAATGAGTACAAAGGAATTGGAGGCTTGTGGAAGCTAACACGGACTTTGAAAAAAAAATACAGCCCTTCAGCTATTTTGGATTTGCATCAACACTTAAGAACTGGAATTTTAAAGCTTTTCTTGAAGCCAATTCCGTCCTTTACGCTTGATAAAGGTCGAGCAGCTAAAAAAGCTTTAACGAGGAAAGATAATAAGGCGTTATTAAGGCTTCCTCACGTCACATTAAGATATGCCGATGTTTTTTTGAAAGCGGGTTTACCTTTGGATTTAGAAAACAATACGACACAAAATTTTTTCAAAGATCTTGACCCTATTCCTCTAAAGAAAACAAAGCAAAGGATTGGAATAGCTCCTTTTGCAACTCACAAAGGCAAGATTTTACCATTTGAAAAAATAGAGGCCTTAGTACAAGAACTTAGTTCTTTACAGCATTTCGAAATATTGCTATTTGGTGGCGGCAAAAAAGAAGAAGACTTACTCCAACAATTAGCTCAAAACAAAGAAAACGTTATTTCTACCGCAGGAAACTATACATTAAATCAAGAACTTAGTTTGATTTCATCTTTGAACGTTATGATTTGCATGGATAGCAGTAATATGCACATGGCAGCTATGGCTGGTGTCCCTACTGTATCCATTTGGGGAGCAACACATTCATATGCTGGTTTTGGACCTTACAATCAAAGTGAAGACTCATTCATTCAAATACCTACAAGTGAACTTACTTGCCGACCATGTTCGGTATATGGTAATACTCTTTGTCACCGAGGAGATTATGCTTGTTTAGAACGCATCACTGTTCGTATGATCAGCGAGAAGGTTGAGCGAATCTTAGCTTAATCCCAGAGCTCTTCTACTACATAATCGGAACCCTCTAAACACCAAAAATCCCCTTTCACATATCGATACTTCTTATCAATAGCTGAAATACGGTTCATTTGATCATCACTTAATTCTATATCCGCAGCTGCGAGATTCTCTATGAGGCGATGCTCTTTTACAGTTTTAGGAATAACCGTCGTATTTCGATTCACCGCCCATGCTAACATTACTTGAGCTGTAGTACAACCTTTCTCCTCCGCAATTTCTTTCAAAACTGAGTTCTCAAAAAGTACAGGCTCTGTATCCAATTTACGATTAGCTGGTCGATCGGCAGAGCCAAGCGGACAATATGCAGTGAGGTTAATGCCTTTGCTATCACAATATGCTTTCAATTCTTTTTGTTGCATAAAAGGATGCGACTCCACTTGATTTACCGCAGGATGAACCCCCGTTTCAGCCACTAGAGATTCTAGTTTTTTAATACTAAAATTTGAAACACCTACATTTCTTGCTTTACCCTTTTCCTTTTCGGCGAGCATTGCTTTCCAAGTCACACTTAAAGGCAAGTTTTTTAAACTGATCATATCACTTCCATCCCTTGGCATTTGAGTCTCGGCATTAAAAGCTACCGGCCAGTGGATCAAATACAAATCAAGGTAATCTAATTGCAAGTCTTTTAACGTTTTGTCAAGCGACTGACCTACCATGGAAGGCTCGTGCCTATTATTCCACAGCTTAGAAGTCACCCATAATTCTTCTCTCTTCACTTCACCGGCTGCAAAAGCATCAGCAAATGCCTGGCCAATCTCATCCTCGTTTCCATATGCACTAGCACAGTCAAAATGCCTATATCCAACATTTATTGCTTGTCTAATTGCAGTGTAAACTTCTCCCTTGGCTGATTTCCAAGTTCCAAGTCCAAGAATAGGCATTTTCGATCCGTCTGCTAATGTGAAGTGCTTCATATAGTTATTTGTGATTTAAAATTGAAAATAGTAATAAAATCCCACCTACTTCCTTTCATGTCTTTATATTGGCAGAAAATGGTAGAATAATATAATTGATCTACATTCTTCGATGAAGAAGTATATTGGTTTAAGGTAGTAACCAAAACTTAACCTTAAAACCATCAACTAAGTCAACGTACTTCGAGAAACATGAAATATTCAAAGGTGTTACTTTTAAGTATTTCACCAGTAGACAAACCAGCAATCTGCCTTTATTAATAAAAAATATTAAAATATTTTTAGTCGGAAATTTCGATTTCCAACTACCCAATTTTTTAGTTTAAACTTTACTTTTTTGATTAAGTGGCTACACGCAGGCACACAATGATACTTTGACGTTTTTTTCTGATCATTTTCGATCTAAACTTTTGTATATATCTACATTCTACTAATAAAATATTTTAGGATTAAAAGCATTTATTTTAGAATTATTTTAATCAAATATTGCCTAAAAGTAGCACCATCTTCTAAACATACTTTTGTATGTTTGGACTCTAATATTTATTTAATTCAACCTTAATTTTATGATATGAAAGTTTTACCAAAAACAATTTATCAATCATTTAGCACCCTCCTGTGCTTTCTGTGCCTGTTTTATACAGCTCAAGCACAAACAAAAATCACAGGAAAGGTGACCGACGAAGAATCTTTAGGACTCCCTGGAGTTACTATCGTAGTAAAAGGAACGACCATCGGAACTACTACTGACATGGAAGGCCTTTTTAGTTTACAAGTTCCAAGTAAGGATCAAACTTTAGTAGTGTCGTATATAGGTTATACCACACAAGAATTGGCTATTGGAAACAAAACCAATTTTAACATTTCTATGAGTGTTGATGCCGCCAACTTAGATGAAATTGTAGTAATTGGTTACGGTACGGTCAAGAAGAAAGATTTGACCGGAGCAGTTTCACAAATCGACGCAAAAAGACTGGAAAGTGAGGCAACTTCAAACATATCTGATATGTTAAGAGGTAGCGTTCCTGGATTGGCTGTTGGTTTCAATAACGGACCAAAAGGTATCTCAAGTGCTGGCGATTTTCAGGTAAGAGGGCAAACTACTGTTAGAACAGATGCTGCTGAAAACAGAGCTGCAAATGCTCCTTTAATTGTATTAGACGGTATGATTTACTCAGGCGACTTGGCTGACATTAACCCAACTGATATTTCTACTTTCGACATATTAAAAGATGCTTCTTCTGCAGCGATTTATGGTTCTCGTGCTTCCAATGGAGTAATCCTTATTACAACCAAAAGAGGAAAAACTGGAAAACCTACGATTAATGTTTCATCAAGTATTGGAACAACGGCACTTTCAGGTCAAGAAATTGACGTTTTAGGACCACAACAATTTATTGATTGGAGAATTGCAGGTTTTGAAAGTGCACAACGTAAGCAACTTACAAGTCCAGGATATTATAATAATCCTGCTTCTCTACCATCAGGTGTGAATGTGGACGCTTGGAAAGCTTATGATGGCTCAACAGAAAACCCAGATAATGTTTCTGTTTGGTTAAATAGATTGGGAATGTCTGACAGAGAAATTAATAATTACAAAGAAGGTAATACTGAAAATTGGGCAGACAGAATCTACCAAACTGGTATTAGAAACGATCATAACTTAAGTATCTCTGGTAGTACGGACAAAACTAGCTACTACTGGTCTTTAGGCTATGTAAATAATGAAAGCCACGTTTATAACGATAGCTACAATGCGATCAGAACTCGTTTAAACTTTGAGGCGACAGTTACGGACTTCTTGAAAGTTGGTACTAATATGCAATTTGCTGCTAAGGATGAATCTCCTTATGCTTCTAGTCAAAACCTTAATAACAATACTCCTTTCGGGTCTTTTTATGAGGATGACGGCGTAACAATTGCAGCAGCACCTACTGACAATATTTCGAATTCAAGGCATCCATATTTGAACCTAACTTACAATGTTCGCGAGGTGAAAAACAATGCTATCAATGCAAAAATATATGGTATTGTAACTTTCCCATTAGGAATTACATTGACTTCAGAATACATTCCAAGTATCAACTGGAATAGAAGTTTTAGTCATAGAAGCTCTGCTGATCCTTTCAGTTTAGATAATGGATATGTTAACCGTATCAACTATAATTCTTACGGATGGCAAATGAACAATATAGTAAAATGGAATAAGGAATTGGGCCTTCACAGGTTTGATGTTACCTTATTGCAAAATGCTGAAAAGTTCCAAGATTGGAGAACTGAAGTTGCAAGAAGTCAATTCCAGCCAAGTGATGTGTTAGGATATCATGACATTGGGTCTGCTACCAATGATGTAAACATTAACAGTAGTGACAATTATGAAACTGGAACAGCTTTAATGGCAAGATTGAATTATGTATTCAATGACCGTTACCTTTTGACAGGTGCTTTTAGAAGAGACGGTTATTCTGCTTTTGGTCAGAAAAACCCAACTGCTGATTTTGGTTCTGTTGCTGCGGCATGGACACTTTCTGAAGAGGAATTCTTTAAAAGTAAGTTGATTGATTTACTTAAACTTAGATTTTCTGTTGGAACGAATGGTAACAGAAGTATCGGTAGATATTCTGCCCTTTCTAACTTAAACACAGGCAGATACGTACAGATTATAAATGGTTCTCCTCAATATGTATCTCAGCTATACTCTACAAGATTAGCAAATGCTGACCTTCAATGGGAAAAAACAACTGCATATAACTTAGGATTAGACTACTCATTGAAAAATGGTAGAATTAACGGTAGTTTGGAAGTTTACTACATGAAAACCAAAGATTTGTTAATTGCAAGAAGTTTACCAGATGTAACTGGTTATAACTCTGTAACCTCAAACCTTGGTCAAGTAGATAACCGTGGTTTTGAAATAAATGTAAACACTGTAAACATTCAAAAGAACAGCTTCAGCTGGAGATCTGGTTTCGCTTTATCATTTAACAGAAACAAAGTGGTTCACCTTTATGGAGACATGGAAGACGTTCTTGACGGATCAGGAAACGTTATCGGTCAAAAAGAGTCTGATGATGTTACAAACCAATGGTTCATTGGTCATGCTTTAGACGAAATCTGGGACTACGAAGTACTTGGAATTTGGCAAACAGATGAGGCAGAAGTAGCAAAAACTTACTCAAGATCTCCTGGAGATTATAAAATCGATGATAAAAATGGTGATGGTGTTTACACCAACGAAGACAAAGTTTTTCAAGGTTATTCTATACCGCAATACAGACTTAACTTAAGAAATGACTTTAAGTACAAGAACTTTGATTTGTCTATCAAAATGTACTCTTACTTAGGCTATAAGTCTTCAAACAATCACCTTAAAAATGACGACGTATTTTATGACAGAGCGTCTGGCTTTGATGTACCTTACTGGACAGCTGAAAACCCAAATAACAAGTGGGCAAGAGTAGAAAGCTACTCATCAGGTTTCAATGTATATGAAAACAACTCTTTTTTACGTGTTGACAACATAGCTCTTTCTTACAGTGTTCCAAGCAACATTATTGAGAAAGCTAAAATTGGCAATATGAGATTGTCTTTAATTGCTCAAAATCCAGCAGTATATGCTCCTACTTGGAGCTGGATGGATCCTGAGCAAAAGGGTTACACCCCAAGTTTTTACACATTCAAAGTAAACCTTACACTGTAATTATCATGAAAAAAATATCAATATATATATTATTCACTTTTAGCTTGGTTATGACCTCCACCAGCTGCTCAGACAGCTTTTTGGAACCAAAACCATTATCGTTCTACGCTCCTGAAAACGCATTTATTGATGCGGCAGGTTTTGATGCAGCTCTGGTTGCTTGCCTAAGAAATGTTCGACATGAATACTTCGGAGATGGTGCACCTATTATTTCTGAATCCATTTTTTCGGATATTGCTGTAGAAGGAACAACAGATAAAACAGGTCCAGCAATGGATTTACCAGCACAAATTTTACCTGATGCAAACCTAAACAATACCAATACGAATAAAATTGGTTGGTATTGGAATGAAAGTTATAAGCGAATCAGATATGCAAGTGCTGTGGTTTCTAGAATTGACAATGCTACTTATAAAAATGAGGCAGAAAGAAATCATGTTTTGGGAAAAGCATATTTCCATATCGCTAGAACTTATTACAGACTGACAATGCAATTTGGTGATGTGCCAATGGTATTAGGTGAAACTACTTCTCCTCGCCTTGACTTCAATACAGTTGATAGAGAATCTATTCTTAGAAAATGTAAGAAAGATTTAGAATTTGCTGCGAAATGGGTAAAAACAGAGAAAGAAGGTAACGTTATAGGTGATGTAACTAAGGCAGCTTGTAATCACGTATTGACACAAGTAAACTTAGCTTTGGGAGAGTTTGATGCTGCAATAGCTTCTGCAAATGCAATTATCAATGATGGTCATCATGCATTAATGACTCAGCGATTTGGTGTTGATAAAAGTGATCCAACAAAAGACGTAGTTTGGGATTTACACCAAGGTCTTAATAAAGCTTTACCAGAAAACACTGAAAGAATTTATTTGATGATCGCTAGAGAAGGATTCGAAGAAGATGACAATAGCAGAATCAGTGTTATGCGTCAGGTTGTTCCTTTCTGGGGAAATAATATCAATACTCCATCGGGTGTTAAAGGAACTAGTGATCAGCCATTAGGAAGTGCAAGTGTAGAAATTGACTTAGTAAATAAGTATGGTAGAGGAATTGGTCGTTGTAGATCTTCTGCTTACCACCATACTGAAATATGGGGAGACAAAACTGACTACCGCCATAAAAAAGGAAACTGGGTTGAAATGAGTGACTTGGTGTATAACCATCCAAATTTGAAAGCAAAGGGTGATACATATTACAACAAAAACTTACAGCTATATAGTAACGATGGAAACCTACTTTGTGCCGATACTATCAGAAGCTGGTACGGATGGCCACAGTATAAAACTTTCGTAGCTGACCCTACTGATGTAACTCCAGATGGAGGTAGAGGTGATTGGTATCTTTACAGATTGGCTGAGACTTACTTATTACGTGCCGAAGCTTATTACTGGAAAGGTGACTTAACAAATGCTGCTGCAAGTATTAATGCTGTAAGAACTAGAGCAAATGCCGCTCCTATCGCTGTTAATGACGTAAATATTGGTACTATTTTGGACGAAAGAGCAAGAGAGCTTTTCTACGAAGAACCAAGAAAAACTGAGTTAACTAGAATGGCTTATATCTTAGCAAAAACTGGTAAGCAAGCTTATAACGGTAAAACTTATAACTTGGCAAACTTCTCTAAAGACAACTTTTGGTACGATAGAGTTATAGAGAAGAATAACTTCTATAGAGAAAATATTGTTGCACCACATTACACTTATAGAGCTGCACCACATATTGCATTGTGGCCTATTCCTGCAAGTGCGATAAATGCCAACACCAAAGGTGTTATCAATCAAAATGAGGGTTACCCAAGTTTTGGTAAAAAAATAACTCCATACAAATGGGTTGATGGTGAAGGTGAGGGAGAACTTGTTCCCCAATAATCATCTTTAACAACTAAAAAAGGAGCCAACTATAATAGCTGGCTCCTTTTTTTATGCCTAATTCTCAGAAGTCCAAAAGCCTAATTTGACCAAAATGACAATAGAATAAATCTGTTATCGATTGCTTAATCTAATGCAGCACACTTTTTAAGGAAGTCATGAACTTGCTTTGTTCCTTTCATTCTATACCTAGCTACTGTTTTTTTGTTACCCACTTTGATGGTAACTGTTTCTTTCGGTAAGTCGGTAAACATAAATTCATCTGTCCAATCATCTCCTATGGCAATGATATAATCATGTTCATTTTCCATTGTCCATCGAGAAGAAGCTCGCCCTTTATTTACCCCACTAACTTTGACTTCCAGTACCTTGTCTCCATCCATAATTTCTAAATCATGATTGGCAATCAAAGGTTGAATAGTTGCTTTGAGTTCGTTTGCTTTATTGAGTCCCAATACTGGGTCCACATTGCGGTAATGCCAAGCAAGTGAGTAGTTTTTAATCTCTAAACTCGAACCAGGAGTGCGATCAATAAATCGTTCTATGATAGGGTAAATAACTTCAAACCAGCTATTGGTGACCTTTTCCAGTATTTTCCACTCCTCTCCAGCAACTCGTTGCCAAAGCCCATGTTCACATATCAAAGTATAAGGTTTATCTCCAAACCATTCACCAAAAATCTCTTTATCTCTTCCTGTTATAAGGGTCAAGTTGTTTTTAGGATCAGCCTGCAGGGCATCTAATATTTTATAAAGCTCTTTCGTTGGCTTGGCATCTTCTGGCTTTTTCTTGAAAGGTGCAAGTGTACCGTCATAATCCAAAAATATCATTCGCTTGCTTTTAGAATTAAAGTCTTCTAAAAGCTGATTCTCTATTTTCTCGGAGATCTTGTTTGCCTCATGTTCTTGTTGCCAAGTAGGTACATCGGTGAGTTGCTGCAAAAACTCTTTTGCCCATCGTTCCACATTGTATCTTTCAATACGGTCTTGCATGACTTTGTTACGGGATTTTTGCTCCTCCAGCGGCATTTCTATCGCTTGCTTGATAGAGTCAGCAACTTGGTCATAATTGTTAGGATTGATAATGAGCGATTCGTTGAGTTCATTAGAAGCTCCCGCCATTTCGCTTAAGATCAAAACTCCAGAAAGGTCTGTGCGACAAGCAATATATTCTTTGGCAACAAGATTCATTCCATCTCTCACAGGTGTGAGCAATGCAATGTCGCAAGAGCAATAGAGGTCAATCAAGTTTTCGAAAGGCATTGATCGATAGAAATACCAAATCGGCGTCCAATTAATGTCCGAAAACTTACCGTTTATTCGGCCTACCAATTGGTCAATCTCGTTTTTAAGATCTTGGTATTGTGGCACATTAGACCTGCTTGGTACTGCCAACATTACCAATCTTACTTTTCCAGAGTACTCTGGGTATTTTTCTAAAAAGTGCTCAAATGCTAACAATCGCTTTGCAATTCCTTTAGTGTAGTCTAATCGATCAATACTCAGGATGAAATTCGATTTCCCTTTTATTTTAAAATGTGCATCTATGCTTTGTTGTATTTCAGATTTATCTGCTTCACTTTTTTGTTCGTGTAAAACAGCACTTTCATAGAACTTTTTGAAGTCAATTCCCATTGGGAAAGACTCCACTTTTATCTGTCTAGTTTCAAACTGAATTGTATTAAAACTTAATTCGCAACCAAGTAGTCGCTGTACCGAACTAAGAAAATGTCGTTCATAGGCATAAGTATGAAAACCGATCAAATCTGCCCCAAGCATACCATTTAGTATCTCTTCTCTCCAAGGCAATATTCTAAAGACTTCAAATGATGGAAATGGAATATGAAGAAAGAATCCAATTTTCACATCAGGTCTAAGAGCCTTAATCATCGCTGGAACCAGTAATAATTGATAATCGTGCACCCACACCTGATCACCTTCTTCGATGTGTTCAACTACCAAGTCTGCAAATTTTTGATTGACAGATTTATATGTCTCCCAGTCTGCTGAATTGAACTCAGCATACTCCGTAAAGTAGTGTAACAGCGGCCATAAAGTTCTATTACTAAAGCCAAAGTAAAAGCCATCCACTTCAGCTTGACTCAGCGATACCGAAGCACACTTTTGCTTCTGTAAGGCTTTGTTAACTTTAGGTGCTAATTTTTTATCAATCTCTTCTTCGGTAAGTCCACTCCAACCTACCCAAACTCCGTTACCTTCGCTATGAACGGATTTTAGCCCCGTTGCTAACCCGCCTACACTTGGAGATGCGATTACATTATCATCTTCAATGGTGAGGGATAGTGGCAATCTATTGGATACTATTATTGTTTTGCTCATAATTTATTAAAATCTAACATCGAAAATATAGTAAAGGCGTGTCTCTAACCGTACTATTTATCTTTCGGTTTTGTTCTAAACTAATAAATAGAAGCTGAAGAATCCACATTATTGGCATTCTTTTAATAATGATATAATTATTTCTATATTTTGTTAAATATTTGATGTCAAATTATAAACCATCTAAGACAGGTTTAAAGCTTTTGAGCAACATTCTTTTCATATTTAACAAGATTGTTTAGTTTGCTTGGAATGGAACAAAAAATGACAAACCTCGACTACGGAATTATAGGTAATTGCCAAAGTGCTGCGTTGGTAAGCAAATACGGAAACATTGAATGGTGTTGCCTTCCTCAGTTTGATTCTCCCTCACTCTTTGCCAAATTATTAGACGAAAAGAAAGGAGGTAGTTTCGATGTAGTAGTCGATAGTTCTTATTCCATTTCTCAAAAGTACATTCCAAATACAACCATTCTTGTAACTGAATTTAGCAACGGAACCGATGTATTTGAGTTCATTGATTTTATGCCCCGGTATAAAGAAGATAATGGGCAATACCATGCACCTAGTGAGGTCGTAAGGTATGTAAAGCTCATCAGTGGAGCTCCTAAGTTTAAGGTCAATTACAACCCAAAACTTTTATACGCCAAAGAGCAAGTTGCCACCAAGGATAAAAACGAATACATCAAGACGAAAACAACTAGTGGACCGTACGATTCCGTATATCTATATACCTCGTTTGATCATGAAGTTGTGCTAAACCAAGGTGAAATCACATTGGATGGTCATGGCTATTTTATCATTAGCTATAATGAGAAACTTTTCCATCAGAGTGTTGATAGAGTATATCTTAAAATGCAAAGAACCAGGGTCTATTGGCTAAACTGGAGCGACAATACGACACAATATAATTTCTATAACGAAGAGATTATGCGTTCTGCATTGACCCTCAAGATGCTCACTTTTGAGAAGTCAGGGGCTGTTTTAGCTGCTGCCACTACCTCATTGCCTGAGACCATAGGTGAAGTAAGAAACTGGGATTACAGATTTTGCTGGATTCGCGACGCTAGTATGGTAATAAAAGTAGTTTCCGGCTTGGGACATGATAGAGTCGCCGAAAACTTCTTGAAGTTTATCGTGAATATCATCCCAAATAAGGATGAAAAAATGCAGATCATGTATGGTATCAATGGACAAAAAGACCTCGAAGAGAAGTTTTTAGACCATTTGGAAGGATACAAAGGAAGTAAGCCTGTTCGCATAGGTAATGCCGCTTTTGTACAAAAACAAAATGACATATACGGTATTTTGATGGATGTGATCTATCAGCTTTTTGCAAGGTTTAATACTTCACTTTTTAACAGTGAAGAACTGTGGACCATTACCAAAACCACAGTAGAAATAGTGAGTAGCAATTGGGAAAAGGCCGACAAGGGAATTTGGGAGTTTAGAACAGAAGAAAGACATTTTACTTTCTCCAAATTGCTATGCTGGGTTGCGATTGATAGAGCAATAAAAATTGCTGACCTACTTCACAAAACACACAAAGCACAAAAATGGATAACTCTTAGGGACAAAATTGCACGAGAAATACATGAAAAAGCGTGGAACGAAGAAGTACAAGCTTTCACGCAGTCATATGGATCCAAAGACCTTGATGCATCAACACTACTCATGGAAAGCTATGGATTTATTCAAGCCAAAGACGAGCGATATGTAAAAACCGTATTGGCCACTGAGAAGGAATTATGTAACGATGGCCTTATGTACAGATACAAGAATGAGGACGACTTTGGCTTACCATCTTCTTCTTTCACTATCTGCTCATTCTGGTTTATCAATAGTTTATACAAAACTGGTTTCCGCAAAAAAGCGAAAGACATGTTTGATCAATTATTATCGTATAGCAACCATTTAGGGCTTTTCAGTGAGGATATAGATTTCAAAACCAAACGTCTTTTAGGTAATTTCCCACAAGCATATTCGCACCTTGCATTGATAGAAACTGCAATCAACTTCTCAGGTGGATTTTCGGAAGAAATGGAAGTGATGAATGTGCTAAGAGAAGGACCTCCAGTGGTAGAGGAGTGATGTACTTGTAAGCACTATTGAGTCTTAAATCCAAGCTGTCTCTATTTCCCTATCAATCGGGAGGTAATTGATATATTGTACTATACGTGGATTGTCGCCCAAATTTGGAGAACTACCATGAGGAAGCTTTTGATTCCAAATAATAAAGTCACCTGCTTTTGCTGCTATTGGTTTTGGTCCAAGTTGTTGTAAATCAACCCCTCTCGGATTCACATCCTTTGGTAAATGTGTGAGCCAATCATCAATTTTCCTATGAAACCCAGGCACCAAAGTAAATGCTCCTTGATTCGCAGGGGTATCACTTAGATACAACAAACCTTGAAGGCCAAAAGGGATTGGTTGCTTTAGACTCACGTCCCAATGAAGATTGGGCCCAGGAAATTTATAATTTTCATTCTCTGGAGGATTAAAGCTAACCCTATCAATACTTACAATTAGATCACTTCTTTTCCAAAGTTGTGCAAAAGCCCTCTTTATCTTTTCCGAGAACCTATTTTGATCTAACTGAGGATGATGAAACAATTGCACCATTATACCCTTCTTGCCAGAATGTTCATTATACCAAGTGGAATTATCTTTAGGGTCTATATCCAAAAACTCAAATATTGCGTTTCGGCTTATCTCACAGTCAGCTTTAGAAATAGCATTGGGAATGATAACATACCCTTCGCTTTCCCAATGAGATAATACTTCCTCGTCTAAAATATTATCATTAATATTTACTTCATTACTTTGGGATAAAATAGCTGAATTACAAAGTTGAATCATCTCTTTTGAGACATTACCATTTTCAAGTATCCAATCTTCGAATTGTTCAAAAGACGGCGATTCATTAAATAAATACTGATACGTAGGCTCCAATCCAACTCCCAAAGCATCAAATACTGCTGTAACGTAATTGTGCTTAAGTATACTTCGCTCACTCGATCGTCCTTCTTTTTGAAACTTTGTGGAAGTCCAAATCTCTTTCAGATAAGCTATACCAAGTTTTCCTAGCTCAAGCTCACTAGATTTCAGTCTTTGCTTGTTGCTCATTTAATAAAATAGTTAAACAAGAGCATATTTTACACTCTCAACTCTTTTTAAAACTAATAAAATAATATTCAAAAGTTCTTGTGAAGGCTATATTTCCAGAAAACTGCGACAACTCCTGCATTTTATATTGGCAAGATTGTAAAGTCTAAGTTTAAGGCCACAACTACAAGTGCCAATTTTGCTGAAAAATCAAAAAAGTTGGCACCCAACCGATTAATCAACTCCTTATTCTTTGTCTATTCTTCTAAAGAAATGGAAGTGATGAATATTCAAAGAGAAGGACCTCCAGTATTAGAGGAGTGATTTTAAAAACCTAAATACGCCATCACCGCCTTCTCCCCCATCAAAGCATGTGCAGGAAGTGGATGTGCAGCGTTGAAAACTTGTAGGCTTTCTTTCGAAAGTATCTTATCAAAACTCTCGTCGTAACCGTCATTGTTAGGAATATTTTTATATTTCAAATCAAGATGTTTAGCTAAGAAGTTATAAGCTGTAATACGCTTATTGTAGCCGTAATCATGTACCTCGCCAGCTAAATGCACATTTTGAACCAAATGTTCGGCATCGTATAATTCATACACTTTGGCAATGTATGGAAATTCAATTCTTGGATTATTACTAGTCCAATCCGCTCCATCTGAGATCAATAACTGAGGACGAGGTGCGGCCGATGCAAAAATCTCAACATTGTTTGTTTGCAGTATTTTCGAGTGGTGAATTGGCATTCCGCTTTCGCATACACAACCTCCAAAGAAATGAGCCGAAACCATCACCACAGGTACTGAAACTTTGATCCTTTCATCAATGGCCGTCAGTACGATAGTTTGTGTACCTCCACCAGATGCTCCAGTAATACCAATTCTTGTAGGATCTACATCACTTCGGTTTACCAAATAGTCGAGCACTCGCTTGCTATTATACGTTTGCAAAGTGAGTGCCATTGCTATTTTATGTTCGGTTTGTTTGTTATCGCTAAAACCAAGCATGTCGTACACGAATACTATTGCCCCCATTCTGGCTAGCACTGCACACCTCTTTTGTACTTCTGCCTGAAACCTTCTGTCTTCCCAATGACCGTAAGGACTCATTATTGCTGCATGCTTTTTCTTCCCATCGAGTGGTAAATAGAGATTACCAGTTACATAAAAACCAGGAAAACTTTCAATGGCAATGTTTTGAACTTTGTAGCCATCCATGATTTGCTCACCGTGAATAATCGGGTTATAATTGCCCTCAATTTTGGGCATTTGATCCAGTTTCATTCCACTTATGATCTGTTGCTTAATCTTGCCTGCTCTGTTTTCCCATGAAGTTTTATCATCCCATGTCTTTGCAAATTCCTTCATTTTCAAATTGGCTTCTCTTTCTGTCCAATAGTCTCCTTGACAAAGTATAGGCTCCTGAGCAGCAACAAATTGAATACTAACTAAAAAAATCAGGAATGATACGTTTTTCATATTTCAGGTTGAATTTTAATTAAATCTAATTCCTTTTTTTAGAATTTCTTTTTCATCATTAAGAATGTCATGAATTTTAAGCCAAATCAGACTAATATTTTATTTGCCAGCCTTAAGCAGATTATTATCAAAAATTGTAAAAGGCAGTAATTGGAATTACATTATGCTCCTATTCAACCCTATAAAATGAAAAAGTCAATTGTTTTATTAATTGCCATCTTATTTCAGTGTGCATGCAAGGCTCAATTCAGCCCAGTTCAAGGTCTTACAAAATCTCCGGATGAAGCGATAAACATTGCCAAATCTAAGATCCAAAAAGGAGACAAAAAGACCATTGCCTTACTAAGTGATTTAAAAGCTAAAGCAAATGAAGCATTAAATGCTGTGGCAACATCTGTAATGGACAAAGGAGTTGTCCCTCCCAGTGGCGATAAGCACGATTATATCAGTCAAGGTCCTTATTGGTGGCCTGACCCTTCAAAACCAGATGGCTTACCTTACATTAGAAAAGATGGCGAAGTAAATCCAGAAATTAAAAAATTCAAGGACCACGATAACATGGGAGCAATGGTTCGTAATGTGGATGCACTTGCCAAAACCTACTTCTTTACCGAGGAAGAAAAGTATGCGATCAAAGCCATTGAAATGATAAGCGTTTGGTTTATCAACCCTGATACCAAAATGAACCCGCATTTAGAATTTGGTCAAGGAATTCCAGGTAGAAACACTGGAAGAAGTATCGGGATTATTGAAACTCCAGGCCTTGCAAGTATCGTAGATGCTATTATACTATTGAGAAATTCTCCAAGCTGGAAAGAGAAAGATGAGCAAGCAATGCAAACTTGGATGAAAGCTTATCTCAATTGGCTTCTCACCAGCGATCATGGCATAAAAGAAGGAATTCACCCCAATAACCATGGTACCTATTATGACATTCAGGTAATTTCTTTGGCAATGTATACCAATCAAAATGCCATAGCAGTAGATATTATAGAAAAAGCTAAAAAGAGGAGATATGACGCTCATATCATTGAATCAGGCGAGCAACCTCACGAAACCGCTAGAACCAAAGGGTACAGTTACAGCACCATGAATCTCAAAGGTCTTTTTCAAATTGCAACAATGGCCGAAAAGCTGGGAATTGATCTTTGGAATTACAAAAACAGCACAAATGCAGATCTCAAAAAAGCCTTAGATTTTTTAATCCCTTATGCCTTAGAGGAAAAGCCACTACCTTTCAAGCAGATAAGCCCAATGCACGCAGATGCAATATTACCGCATCTTTGGATTGCATATCAGGCCTATGGAGATGAGCTTTACTTAGATGTGTACCAACAAATCTTGGACAAAGGCGAAAGCGACATTACACCTTTATTTTATTAAACTTACTTGCGGTAATGCGACATTATAAAGTCTCGCACCCAAACTTGTACCGAGTCCATCTGAACATCAGATGCTCCAATGAAGCCATGATTTACAGAGTCTAATTGATGAAATTCGTGCGGAACTTTCAAAGTATTTAACTTTTCGTTCAAGTCGATAGATTGCTGTAAGGGTACAACCTGGTCATCTTTACCATGAATGATTAAAACCGGAGGAATGTTTTTGTTTACAAATGAAATGGGAGAGTAAATTTGCATCATATGATAGGCTCTCAAGCTATCATCCAAAGGGTTAAAGCCGAATAGCTTAAAGTTGAGATCGAAACTTGGTGCTAGAGATGCCGGGAGTTCTTTTACTATCTTATTCAAACTATCAGCCAATTCACTTCTATATACTCCTTCTAAATCTGTAGGCCCATAAACGTCCACCACGTAATTGAATTGCGTCTTTTTGAAATCCGCTGCATATAGAGCGGAATCAGGAAAAGCAACCATCATGGCAATATGCCCACCAGCAGACTCCCCAAAAATACCAAGGTTTTCAATATCAAAATTATACTTTTCTGCGTTGGCTTTAACCCATGCAATAGCATCTTCTACATCCACAATACACTTAGGAAATGGACTTCCTTTTTCACTTGCAATTGCATAATCTACACTTACTATTGCATAACCATCTGCTCGTAGATCATTGAAAGCCTTGTTGAATCGGTTATTGTTTACCGTCATTTTGGAACCGCCTATCCAAGCCCCACCGTGCACATATATCACTACAGGAGTTTTCTTTTTTGACGCAATAGTGGGCAAGTAAACATCTAAGCTCAAACCCTCCTTGTATTCTATGTCAAATAGCAACTCACCTTTGGTAATAGGAGCTTCATTTGCAAAAACAAAATACCCAATCCAAGCAAGGAAAAGAACTAAAATACTAACGAGAACAAAAATGCTTTTTTTCAATTGATAAGAAGTGTTTTGCTCTTTTCAACGAAAAACATTAAGCATTGAGTTCATTAAATCTCTAAAACCATTTGACGTATCATACTTAATATTCAAATATCTGACTAAGAGCCTGATAATTATCAAAAACGTCCAATTTCTTTAATAACTTATCTAACATTTCCTTGTCCTCTTGCACCGTTTTGGGATCATTCAAGGTTGACATAAATCCTTGCCACTTAGACATGGTTAAATTTCGCTTTATTTGATTCATTTGACTTTGAATGTAACCACTTTTGGCTTGCTTTTCATCAAGTAATTTATTGGCAATATAATCTGCGGCGAAAAAATACATTTTTCGATATAGGTCATACCTTTTTTGATCTGGCTTGTTAGCAAGTGATGGCATCCTGATCATTTTGTTGATTTCGGTTCCCATCAAAAACTTAAATGCTGCAAACTCACTAGCGTTGAAATCTTGGTTTCTTTTGTAAAGGAAAGCTGAAATGTATTCTTCATCATAAATGTGATACATTTTAACCTCATCTACCATTGGAGTGAGCACAGCGGCTCTACTTTCGGGATGTCCCATATCAGAAAAAAGGCTGTTGGTACCAAAAGCGTATTCAAAAACAAAGTTGCTTTGCAGTATCGTTTTTATTGAAAAATGAAAAACCTCATGCCTGTCTGAGTTAAAGGTTGCTAGCACAAGGAAGTTCCGTTTTAGCTTTACCTCTCCCGACACAGAAGACTGAAAACCATTATAAAGCTGAAACTGACCATTTTCTATTACCAAATTCATTTTTTCAATCAAAGGCTTACGATTTGGAAACTCATCCTGACTATTTTGACTTTCTACTTTACTAAAGCAAAAAATACTCAACTTATTGGGTAAAAAATACGGCAAATCTAGCTTAGCTCTAGTATAAAACAGAGCATACCCAGGCATGCTTTTTTTATCTCGACTAAAATAGTCAACCACTTCTTGAGGAAAGGAGGACTTAAATCCATCAATGGTAAAAAGCTCGTCTGGATAAGCGGCTGATAATTCCTGTTTTTTCTCGAAATATATCTTTCCCGCAAGCGGAGAATCTCCCAATCCAATGAGAAAATTCCCTTTTAAATACTCGCTTTGGGAAGAATGAGTTTCAAGACAGAAAGTCTGTTGATAAGCAAAAGTGTTTTCATCTATACCAAGCTGGATCAATAGTCGATACCCTCCATGCTGCGAATAGGTATTTACATGTCTCACGTAACCGTTTTTTTGCTGATCCTCTCTATCCAAAAATCGAACAAGCCCATTTACTTGAATTTCTATTCCGAATCGAGTCATATATACCTCGGAATCTAACACTTGGGATAGGCGATAGCCAAGATACTTTCCTGCAATATTTTTCATCGCAGCCGATTCACCGATAGTTGGTAGCGTATCTTCAAAGTTTTCGGCTGAATTAAGCTGTTGTGTACTTAGTCTTTTATTAAAAAGGTAATATGCAATTTCGGCAGGAATAGAACTCCCTGACAAAATCAACCCTTCAAAATGCTTCTGATTGACTTTTTTGCCTCCATTAAATGATTTTTCGTAGTAGTCTTTCTTAACCATCACCACCGCTACAGCAAAAGAAAACTCATGCTCTCTATTTGCAGACAGCATTTGACCCAGCATGTAATTTTCATTTAAAGGCGACCTTTGGCAATTGAGTTGCGTATGAATAATTTTGGAATGAAAACCCTCGTCTCTTTTATTATTCTTCTTAAGATAAATTTTGCCCGTACTTCTCCTTCTGGTTCTCAAATATGTAAGCATACCTTGCTCTAACCATCTACCACTGATCGATATTTTTCCTGTTCTGTAATAGGCTGTCAAGCCAAAAACACCTGATCTCACATTGTTAAGGTCAGTTTTGTCGTGTTGCATATTGACTTCCATCACTCCCACCCTATCGGCAAGGTCGGTTTTTGAGCGAGGATAAAAACAGATATAGTCGTCAGTTTCAGTATTTGCGGTTACTGGGAAAACGATCCCATCTTTTCCTGTTTGAACATGAATCTGATTTTGATTTTCTTGAGAAATGGTAAATCTGACTTCAGGAAAGTGTATTTCTAATGCAATCCAATAAAATGCAACATGTTCTATAAACTTTTGTAATTCGGAGTCGGCAACAAGTTTTGTATAATTGAACCGAAATTTTGAAATGGCTCCTTTCCCAAAACCAATTTTAGAATAGAACTCAAATTCTTCTTCCTGACCCTTTTCCTTTCTTTTAAACTTTGACCCTTTCAATATTTCGGGCAAAGAAGTCTCTACTTTCAAGTTTAGCTTTTTGCATAACTCTTTATACACCCACACTTGTGCATCCGTAATTAATTCTTTGTCGATCTCTTTTAATTCTTCACAAAAAGAACGGTATCGCTTTAAATATTTAGACATAATATCAATTTTATATCATTTATATATATCAATTACAATATTGCTATTATTTTGTTACTATCTTATTTATAATCATTTATATTTCTATTCTTTATCTATTCATCCTATTTACCTATACCCAGCTGTTACGTTTGTTTGATTTACTGTTAAAAACAAAATCAACTGATATTCTTGATCAATCTTTGTCAAAAATAAAATAAAACGTGCTATGAGTAATGAAATACTAATGGGCTATTCGCATTCTAATTTTCAACAGATTGTCGGATTTAAGTCTAACAAAACAAAGAAAGCTTCACCTATCCCAGAAGAACTGCTAACCTTCGATGGAAGGGCACACATTATCACAATTGCACCGACGGGTGCAGGTAAAGGGATTGGAACTGTACAACCAAATATTCTTAATTATGAAGGTCCACTGATCACCCTTGATCCTAAAGGGGAACAAGTGCTCACTTGCAAAAAGGCGAGAGAAAAAATAGGTCACAAGGTCGTTGTACTCGATCCATTTCAAGTAACCCATTTTAAGTCGGATCACTTCAATGTCATGGATATCAAGCATTTGTCCAATTTCGATGCCGATGATGATAGCTTTACCTTAGCTCATCAGCTAGTAGGGCAATCATTAACACATGATCCATTTTGGGACAACCACGCGAAAAATCTACTTGGTGCTTTGATCAATTATCATTTGACTTGTAAATCCCCCAAAGATCAACATCTGGGCAAAATAAGGGGAATGCTTGGCAAAGATCTTAGTTACCAATGTGCCCTCATACTAGAGAAAGAATCCAAAATCTCCAATGCACTAAGGGATGCATTGGCCGGTTTCCTTTCCTTACAGGACCCCAAAACCCAATCGAGTGTAGAAGGAACTGCCGTACAGGCATTTAGCTCTCTTTTTTCTAATCGAATTGAGAACTTTTTGAGCAAAAGTACTTTCGACCTTAGGGATATCGTAGATGGCAAACCTGTAGATATTTTTATCGTTTTCCCTCCTGACAAGCTGAAATCACACAACCGACTTTTGAAGTTAATTTTCGCTGTTTTATTCAAAGCTATTACCTCACGTACAGAAATCCCTAGCACAAGAACACTATTTATCTTAGATGAATGTGCCTCTCTTGAAAGATTTGAATACCTAGAAAACATGCTCGCCTTAGCTAGAGGTTACGGACTCATCATCCATACGATATGGCAGGATATATCACAAATTAAGCAGCATTATGGCAACGGGTTTTTGAGTATTTTGAATAACTCGCTAGTCTGGCAATTTTTTGGAGCTGATAAGTACAATACGGCCAAAGAAATCTCCGATATCACGGGAATCGGTGTAGCCGAAATCCTGAACCTAAAAGATGACGAGCAATTACTCATAATGGGTAAAAAAGTGCACTTCCCTGCTAAAAAGCTCAATTACCTCACCGATGCAATTTTTGCTGGTAAAGCCAGCCCTAATCCTTTTTACAAAAACTTTCAACATTAAAATCATGAAAACAACTTGGCTCGATAAATACAAAAAGAAATTAATGCCGTCCACTGCAATGGACAAGCATATAATTGCTAACAAAGAAAGGGTATTCAAAGTAAGCGGTATCGATATTACAGGAAGAGATGCATGGTACTTTGTCCTCATAGAATCTACCCGACAACATAAATTCCTTCGCCATGAGAAGGGAGATTCTTACAACATAGAAGACTACGGTAAAATAATAATAAGTGGTTATGGAAAAGAGGTTCCAAAGGAAATACAACAAATGCTGAGAGACAAATATGACTTTGATAGTTTTTAATCTCTGTCGCTAGATTCCAGCTTACGTGCATTTCATAGAAGGTTAATTTGTAATTGTTTATTCCTCATGGGTTCTACCCTTGAGGAATTTGTTTTTAAACAAATGGTGTAATTGACCGTTTTAAATTCTGTAAATAAATGCTTGGTGTGCTCCCAGGCCAAACAAAAGCGTGACAACCAATAACTTTATACAAAAAAACATCTGTCACCTTAAACTACAATGTGACAAAAATTAGCTTGGACACAACTTATCATCTAATCGAAATTACATTTTTGCCTTTCATCATATAATCGAATTGGCGATCAATTATATTTTACGAAAAACCATATATTTACCCAAACCTAAATTAAAACTTAACACCCAACCTATGAAATCAATCTTAACAAGTATCCTTTTAACAGCAACTGTTATTGCTTCTTTTGCTCAAGACTCTACAAACTTTTTTGAAGGAAAATGGGATGTATTGATTAAAGAAACTCCTAGCGGAGATGTTGTTATGCCAATGACCTTTACTAAGGAAGATGGCGAATATGTTGGCTATTTTACCGACGAAAGTGGTGAGCAAAAGCGTATGGATAAAGTTACCGACGATTTAGATAAAATCTCAATGGCTTTTTACATTGCTGGCTATGATGTAACCATGGACCTTGAAAAAGTTGACGAAAACCACATGAGCGGAATGGTAATGGGAATGCTCACAGCAGAAGCCACAAGAGTTACTGAAGAAGTAGCGGAAGTTGAAGATGAATTAACCGAGGTTAAAATTGAGAAGATATACTTCGAAGATAAATGGTCTGTGTTTATTGAAGGTACTCCAAATGGAGATGTAACACTTCAAATGAGTTTTGAAGAAAAGGACGGAACTATGAAAGGCTATGTTACCAATCCACAAGACCAAAGCCAAATTGAAATGACTACTGTTAATATTGACAACGATCAGTTAATAGCAGGTTTCTCAATGATGGGTTACGACCTCAGCATGACCTTACAAAAAGAAGATGAAGATGTTGCTACAGGTTCCCTAATGGACATGTTTACAACCACTGCGACACGCGTGAAGGGAGAGTAAAATAACGCTTTGCTATAATGAAAGAAACGCCTACCAAGATGGAAGGCGTTTCTTAATTGTCATAGCTTGTACCCAACTCACATCAAAACTCCTTTCTTCGCCTCAATCACTGGAGGAAGATCAGTTTCACCAAGCATTTCCCGAAGGTCTATTTCAATAGTGCGACAAAGAGAAAGCATAGGAATATCGTTTGCCATGCCCTGAAATGGGTTTTCAGAATAATCTCCCACTACTTCCATCATGACATATACCCAGCCTATCAAAGCCGTTACAAGGATACTAAGCCAATAACCTTCTTCTCCCAATTTCATGAGTTCGGGTATCATGCTGAAAGGAACCAACATGAGGAAGATTCCAACAAAATATCGACTCATATTGGCATACTGCCTTGGTAGTGGGAATTTCTTTATTCTCTCGGCCTTACCTTGATGCTCGTAGAAATGATATAGAATATCAGTCATTCTCATGTGCCTGAAATCATCAATTAAGCCCTGTTTTCTTAAGTCTTGCAAATCTCGAGCTTGCTCATTTATAATTTGTGTTGCTGTGTTTTTGTTAGCTCCCAATCGGTCAAATTCACTTTTCTCCAAAAACTGATTCAAGTCTGTTTGTCCTTGTTCATCATCAATCAAGCCAACACCCGTTTTCCTTTGATATACCTCAGCGGTTCGCCCAATATGTCCATCTTGGCTAATATGCTCCCAAGGAGTTGGTAACAAAAGCTGACTCCGCAAAGAATACAACCAAGCAAAATGGCGGTATATCAATCTTTTTTTGATTGAATGAAGTGCCTCATCACTTGCATCAGATAAGCTACTTTGATTATTAACAAAAGTATCGACGTTCATTCCCCATGCTCTGCTGCTATTTACAATTGCTCCCCATATTTTTCTAGCTTCCCACATACGGTCATAGGCTTGACTGTTTTTGAAACCAACATAAAATGCCACCGCAGTACCAATCACCGAGATTGGCAACCATGGCAATGCAATGTCCAAAATTCCAAATCTGTACAGAGACGCAATTATGGTTGAGCTTACAAGGAGCCATAAAATGTGCCCTCCAGACAGCTTAATGAGTCGTCTGATACTAATTCCTTTGTCTATTAACATAAGTTTTGAGTTAACTTCAGCGTAAATCTAGAGAAATGTAAACAAACCTATCAGCTAGCCTTTTCTAATTTGCCTGCTTTAATGAATCTCTTGAAGTTTCATTACCTGAGTCAGCAATACCTTTTTAGGCAAAAATGGCACAGCTGCCATCATCATTTTTTGACTAAAAGTAAGCCCCGAAAGCACATCTAGTTTTCCTTCCATCATTCCATTGTAGCCATCCTTGGCAACACTTTCCGCAGAGAATGCTTCCTTAAATAGGTCAGTATTTTCTAAGCCCCCAGTTTTGGCAAACTCAGTTTCAGTTGCTCCTGGCAATAATGCGGTAACAGTCACTTTTGTATCTTGTAATTCACCCGCCAAGGCATTACTAAATGAAGTAACATAAGCTTTGGTTGCAAAGTATACGGCCTGCAAAGGCCCCGCCATCAAACTAGCTGTAGAGCTTACATTTAAAACTTTACCGCTGTTTCGAGCCACGAAATCGGGCAAAAAGTAGCGAGTAAGAGCGGTAAGGGCGATCACATTTAAGTTGATCATTGCCAAATCTTGCTCCCATGGTCTTTCATGAAACTTTCCATGACCACCAAATCCCGCATTATTGATCAAGTATTCTACAGAAACACCTGCAGCTTTAACGGCTTCATAAATCTCCTTTGGAGCACTAGCTTCACCCAAGTCTTTTGCAATAACCATGACCAGTGTACCGTGTGCTTTTTCAAGTTCTGCTTTCAAAGCATTTAGCTTATCTGTATTTCTTGCTATGATGACTAAATCTCCACCCTTCGCTGCATGGATTTTGGCAAATTCTTTCCCTATTCCTGAACTCGCCCCAGTTATTAATGCTACGTTTTTCATTTGTTTGCTTTTTTGTTGATGTCTTTGTTTACTAAATGTTTTAACTCTTGTGGTTCCAAAACAACATTGATCATTGCTTGGCCTATTGCCGTGCTAGATGTAGCAGAATTCAGCTTTCTTAATAGCGGAAAGAAAGGAGTAAGAATAAAATAAACATACTGATACCAATTCGTTGCCGACTTCACTCCTTTCTCTGGAATAATGAAACCTGGTCTAAATGCATAAGCATCTTTAAACCCCATATTGAGAATTGCATTCTCGGTTTTTCCTTTTACTCTTGCCCAGTGAGAACTTCCTTTCTCGGTACTATCGGTCCCCTGACCAGACACATAATTGAAAACAGCATTTGGACTGACTCTCAAAAACTCTTTGGCAAATGAAGTAGTAAGTTCATAAGTCAAGTTCTCATAAGTTTCTTTAGAAATCCCCATGGCTGATACACCCATGCAAAAGAAACAAGCATCAAAATCTTTAAACTGATTGGAGATGCTCGTAATATCTGAAAGGTCCTTATGTAAGATTTCTCTAGCCTTTGGGTTTTCGAATTGCATTGTTCGTCTATTGATCAATACAATCTCAGAAATAACTTTACTTTCAATACATTCATTGAGCACCGATCTGCCGACCATTCCAGTTGCTCCTGTGATAATTACTTTCATATATAGTGAGTACTTACTTATTACTTTTCTAAAATTTTTTAAACCTTATACTTTACCTTGAGGTGACTCAAAGCTGATGTGAGATCAAAGTTTTGTTGCAAAAACAACCTCGTTGCAATTCCGTCCAGAATTTGGAGTAATAAAGCTGCTTCACTATTGGGGTCTTCATAACCAAGCGTTTCAAAAGCATGCTTTAAAGCATTGAGTACCGGCAACATTTTCTCTTCGTGGTAGCTCTCCGTCTCCCACTTTATCTTGTACTGAAGCTTCCAAAACCTGTAACTCTCTGATGTAGAAGCTATTTCATTTGCTATGTCAATTACCTTTTCTATGACCTTCTTTGGCTCTATTTCTAAAACTATATCTGCAAAAATAACTTTTACTTGCTCCTCTCCCATTAAGAAAATCGCTTCAAGTAAGCCTTCTTTGTTTTTAAAATGTCTAAAAATTAGTCCCTCAGAAACACCTGCTTTTTTGGCGATCGCACTGGTAGAAGTGGCATAATACCCTTCCAAAGCAAATAGCTCCAAAGCTGCATTTAGTATATTTTCTTTTTTACTTGTCATAACTAAAGTGAGTAATTACTCACAAATGTAGTATTTAGAGTTGATTCTACAAAACATATAAAACTTCAGAGGTTAAATTTCAAGAAATTGCCTTCATTCCCTTGTGGACTTTTAGTACTTAAAACCGTCCATCTTATATTGAGAGATTTGGCAAACCCGTATTCTACTTTCTCATTTTGTCGATTAATATTTTAACAATTTTACAACTCTACCCCCACTCACCGATAATAATTCCGCATTCACCGAAAACCCATTCAATAGCTTCCATTACCCCAGTAGATTTGTGCAACAATTAAAACAAAACTCTTATGAAAACTCAAAACAACCTCGCACTTAAAGGCACAATATTACTAACGCTCGGTATCTTTTTCCTAATGGTCAACTTTGATGTATTTGAATTCAATTTCCAAACTGAGTTTTTAAGAAGAAACTTCTGGATATTTCTTGTCGGTGGCATATTACTTTTCAAAAGAAAATCAATGGCAACTGGTATTGCATTCTTAGCCATAGGTACTTTATTCTACCTGAGCAGCATTGGCGTGATACCTCACACTAGCTGGAGAAATATATGGCCGCTATTCATCATTGCCGCAGGTTTCAACATTTTGTTAGCACGTAACAGAAAGGCTTGCAACAGTAATTCGTATAATCATCAATAAATAGTAATTTCACATCACTTGCTGCTTTTGCAGCCTATAAATCACAATCATGAGAAAAAATAATACACAATCACTCGGTATAGGACTTGTCATCATTACCATCGGACTAATATTCCTAGCCTCCAATCTTGGATATATTTCGAAAGACATTTTTCGCTACATCTTTAGCTGGTACGGCTGGACGCTATATGTAGGCCCCATTATGATGTTCCGTAAAGAAAGTAGAGTGTTGGGATCTATATTCCTTGGCGTTGGACTCATTGTCCTTTTTGGTGACTTAGGATTCATTCCAAACCTAAATGTAGGACAGTTGTGGCCCTTAATTATAGTAGCCGTAGGAGCCAACTTCGTATATCAGGCCACGAGCCGTAAGGTACCCGAAAGACCTCAGATAGATTCATCAGGTGAGTTTCTAAACGACAATCACATTTTTGGCGGTGGGGAATTCAACATCAGCAATCAAAACTTCAAAGGAGGAAAAGTAGTATGTGTGTTTGGTGGTGGAAATTATAACTTAAGCCAATCTAAACTATCCCCAGGAGACAATAATGTACTTGATGTTTCTTGTGTGTTTGGTGGAGCCAGTTTCGTTGTTCCTTCCGACTGGAACGTGCAAATTTCTGTCACTTCTATTTTTGGTGGATTTCAAGACAATAGAAAAGTGATGACACCCACAAGTTCCGACAAATCTAAAACTCTTTTTATAACTGGATTGTGCCTGTTCGGTGGTGGAGACGTAAAAAGCTACTCTTAAAAAATGACTTACAGCCCAATTTTTGGAAATAGAAAAAACACGATCATTTACAGTGCAGTTTGGCTTGGATTCGCAGTTATCCAAGCCAACTTCCTGATCTGGGTTTTTGATATTCCTGTTTTTGTTGCAGCCACAGAAGCCTTCATTTTTAACAGCTTTTTTGGTATCATAGGCAGATCAATTTGGCCTGTTACCAAGTTCTCCAGAATTGATAAAGTTTACTATTTCAATAGTATCATTACTCATTTGGTTACTGCATTGCTTATTATTTCGATATGGTATTTTTTGAGTTCGGTCCTTGTCAAAATCATTTATAATGTGTCTGATAACTATGTTCATTATCAATTTTTGAACGAGACCAAGACTTTCAGAATCTTACAAGGGTCTTTTTATTACCTACTGTTGATCATGAACTATTACCTTTTCATTCTTGCAGAAGATAGAAAAGAGAACGAACTAAGAGAAGTGAACCTCCTCAGCAACCTGAAACAAGCAGAGCTAGAAATGCTGAAATCTCAGCTCAATCCACATTTTATTTTCAATAGCCTTAATTCTATTAGTTCGCTCACGATAGTAGAACCCAAAAGTGCCCAAAAGATGGTAATCTTACTTTCCGATTTTCTGCGATACTCGCTACGTTCTTCCAATGAACTGGTGACTTTTAAAGAGGAGTTAGCAGCCACAGAAAAGTACCTTGCTATTGAAAAAGTACGTTTCGATGATAAGTTATTGATCAACAAAAAGATTGCTCCAGGGCTAGAAGAATTCAAATTACCAAGCCTAATTCTACAGCCATTGGTAGAAAATGCCATTAAGTACGGTTTGCACGATTCACTTGATGCCAGCACAGTGGACATTAACTGCGAAAAAGAAAATGAATTATTGAAAATTACAATTTCCAATGAATTTGACCCAAAGTCGACCATGAAAAAAGGTGAAGGTGTTGGCTTGCGAAATGTCAAAGACAGACTTAGCCTCATTTACGATTTGGATGATCTCTTGCTCACAGAAAAGAAGGAGCAGCAATTCATTGTAACTTTAAGAATACCAAGGAAATGAAGACCATAATTATAGACGATGAAAAACTTGCCAGAAGCCTACTCAAAAGCTTCTTAAGCGAAATACCAACGATAGAAGTAATAGGTGAAGCCGAAAATGGTTTTGAAGGTCTTAAAAAGATCAATGAACTTAAGCCTGACCTTGTATTCTTGGATATTCAAATGCCTAAGCTAAATGGTTTTGAAATGCTCGAGCTAATAGACGAGACTTATCGTCCACAAGTCATATTTTCAACTGCTTATGATGAATATGCAATCAAGGCTTTTGAGCAAAATGCGGTGGATTATTTACTCAAACCCTTTAGCGAAGAACGCTTGCTGCAAGCCGTAAATAAGGTGCAAGCAAACCCACAGAAGACAAACTCAAAGGCAACAGAACTACCCCATAAAGAGGCACAAAACCGTATCGTCATAAAAGATGGAGCAGAAATAAGTATCGTACCCGTAGACGAAGTACGCTTCATAGAAGCTCAAGACGACTATGTAGAAATACATGCACAAAGCAAAAAATACTTGAAGCAACAAACCATGAAGTACTACGAAAAAGTACTCGACAATAAGGTCTTTGTGCGAATTCATCGTAAGTTCATTGTCAAAGTGACAGAGATCAAAAAGCTAGAAAAATACGGCAAAGAGACCTACTTAGCCATTCTGCACGGAGGAGAACAATTGAATGTAAGTGCTGGCGGATATCAGAAGTTGAAAGGGGTTTTGGGGGTTTAGGCCTTAAAATATGTATTAAGCACAAGAGGTGTAATCTAAAGTCAAAAAAGGACTCTGTTTATTTTTCTTCTAATTTTGAAAACCAGAAACTATTAATAGAAGATTTGGCCTTAAAAACTCTTCCAATTGACAAATGTGAAATTTGGCTTTTTATAGTAGCTATACTCTTTAGCTAAATATTCTATACTGCTTATTCACATTTTACCTGTATATTCTAATATGTACATTTATTTTATACATGTATATTCCATACGTACACTATTATTTTTACCTGTATATTCTAAATCTATTTGCAAATATTTACCTATATATTCTAAATCTGATTACCTTTATGTATAATAATTCACAGATTAGATGGAAATACAGAGAGAAAAGCTTCAAGACCTTGTAGATTGGAAGGGGCACAAAAGAAGGAAACCCTTGATAATAAATGGAGCTAGACAAGTTGGAAAATCTTGGTTAGTTAAAGAACTAGCAAGATTACACTTCAATGATAATATTGTCATCGTGAACTTTGAGAAAAACAAAGATTTTAACTCAATTTTTAAAAAAAACCTCGATGTCCAGCGTATTATACTAGAGATCAGTATAATATTCAAAGTTCAAATAATCCCGAACAAAACACTTTTATTTTTTGACGAAATACAAGAATGTCCTGAAGCACTCATTAGCCTTCGATACTTTTATGAAGAAATGCCTGAGTTGCACCTAATCGCATCTGGCTCCTTGTTAGATTTTGTAGATTTTCGTGGTTCTTTTCCAGTTGGTAGAGTAGAAACTTTAGAATTACAACCTGTTTCCTTTCTTGAATTTTTACGTGCTCGTAATTGCACTTCTATTGCATTATGGATGAAAACAAATGATTGGGATACTTTACAAAATGAAACTATTCAAAAAATTCTAGAGGATGAATATCGAAACTATTTAATAGTAGGAGGAATGCCAGAATGTGTTAAACATTTTGCAGAAAATAATGACTTCTTTGAAATTCAAAAAATACAAGACGATCTCTTAAGGTCTTATGAACAGGATTTTAAAAAATATACACCGCGAGTAAGTGAGGATTGTCTTTTGGATATACTCAGTAATGCAACCAAGTATTTAGGTAATCAAATAATATACACGAAAATATCAGAGAGATTCACAGGCCCCACAATTAAAAAAGGTTTAGAGTTACTTAAGACTGCTCGATTACTTCAAGCAGTAGAAAATGTATCAGTTAGTGGAATGCCCTTAACTGTATCAGGTAAACAATTCAAAATTTTCTATCTTGATGTTGGTCTATTGGTAAGAAAAAGCGGTTTAGACTTTAAAAATATTTACTTCCAAAATGAGCTAAATGCTACTTTCTTAGGTGCACTAGCAGAGCAATTTGTAGCTCAGCAATTAACTGCTCACAGAGGCTCAAAATTAAACTATTGGGCAAGAACACAAGGTAGTGCAAGTTCTGAGGTTGATTTTGTTATTACCGATAATGGTCAGATTATTCCCATCGAGGTGAAATCTGGAAAGAAAGGCTCATTAAAAAGCCTAAATATTCTTTTAGAAAAACATTTGAATATTAACAAGGCAATAGTTTATTCTAAGTCACACGAAGGAGTGGAAGGAAAAATTCATTTTGTGCCCATTTACTATGCAGGTTTGAGTATTTAATATTCAAACTTTAGGTTTCAAAACATTTCAGCAAAAAAAAACTTATGCAGGATATATGCTGAGTTTTAAAAATTGAAACAACCGAAGCGAGCAGAACTTTGCATATTCCATATATAGAAGCTCAAGACGATTATGTAGAAATACACGCACAAAGCAAAAAATACTTGAAGCAACAAACCATGAAGTACTACGAAAAAGTATTCGACAATAAGGTTTTCGTGCGAATTCATCGCAAGTTCATTGTCAAAGTGACAAAGATCAAAAAGCTAGAAAAATACGGCAAAGAGACCTACTTAGCCATACTGCACGGAGGAGAACTATTGAATGTAAGTGCCGGCGGATATCAGAAGTTGAAAGGGGTTTTGGGGGTGTAAGGTAGCTGGTAAATCCCTTTGAAAGACACTTGCTAAGGCAGATTGAAACTGGCGAAACAGACACAAATCAGGATAATTCAAAACCAATCAACCCAAATTCCTCTCTTTCAATATCTTTTTTAAGGCTGCGTTATTTTTAGAGCCATTCACTAATTTGTAGATGATAAACAATGGAATCAATGTAAAAAAACCGACCGTGTTTTTAACAACGCTGTAAATGATAACACCAATCACAAACCCAATTAATAATGCATTAATAATGTTAGTTGAATTCATTTTTTTAGCCTCTACAAACAGCTCATCGTCTGTTAATCCTGAAAGTTCTTTTTCTGTCATTTTTAAATAATTATAGTTTCAAAATAAACAATTGATTTTACCAAATCAATTACGGCATAGACGCTTAGCATGATTTCGCATAAATTCAAACTTGTATATATCTACTTAAAGTTGAGTCCAAAAAATTCTAAATCAAGAAGTGTAACAATAAAATTATGGTATATAAATCCAAAATTTTTGAACTCCCTTTCAATTTGCTAATTATTCAATTCCAAATAGAATAACTTTGCAGACTCTTCAATTTCGTCATCTAGGTTACCATCATATTTGAGCCCAAAAATCATCCATTCATCATTCGGTTTGTAAAACTGAAATGTATACCTAATTGGCTGCCTATCAAATTTCACCAAATAGCTTTGGAGCAGAAAACTGTCTGTTAACTTCTTTTCTACAATCAACTCATAGCCGTAAAACTTTCCTACGAAATCCTCATTCAATCCTTCCATGGAGCTTTTAAGCTTTGCGATGGCATCTGTAGACCTACTCATCCATTTATTAGTCTTGTATAAATTGTCAATCGCCATAGATGGACCATCATTCTCATATTCCTTAAAGAACTTTTTGACCAAATCATTCGGAGACTTTTGAGCAAATCCAGCCAGTGAGATTGCGAAAATTGGAATTACTAAAATGTATGTAAAGTATGTATGCTTTTTCATTTTATCATTTATTTATCGTGGAGCTTAAGCCGAACTCTACTTTAAAATTAACTCCTTCATTTTACTTTTCAAATCCGTAATCCCGTTCCACTTTAGCAATTCTTGTTTTGTACTGCTGGTACCAATCGGACCTGCCCGTTTTCTGAGCAATTAGGTGGTCGGAGTTTTGTTTCCATTTTTTGATAGACTCCAAGTCTTTCCAGTAAGAAACCGTAATACCAAGCTCGTTTCTGGCACTTTCTACTCCCAGAAAACCCTCTTGTTGGCTGGCTAAGTCTTCCATTAAATCCGCCATTTCGGCGTAACCTTTGTCTTCGTTGGTTTTTATTGAACTAAAGATTACAGCGTAGTAAGGTGCTTCTGGAGTGTTTGCTATCATGAGTTGAAATTACATACGAGTGAATAAGTATAAAATTCAATAAAAGGATTTCGAAAGGCAAATCTTGAATCAACTTTCTCAACTTCTAACCCATCAGTTTTTTGAGTTAAATCATGATCGATGAAAATAAATAGTCGCAAAACCAATTATATTTTGCAAGTTGTGCGTTGACAGTCAGCTTTTGAGCTGATTGAAGCTTCAAAAACAAACCCATACAAGTATAAAACCAGCTATTGGATGATAAATTCTATATTCACTTCTCTCTATTATTATCCGCTTAAACTCTGTGTAACCATTACCAACCTTTTATATTTTAAAAAAGTACAAATACAAGGCCTCAACAATATCCCTGCAAAAGGGCCCGTGATCTATGCCATTACGCACCAAAATTCACTGCTAGACGCATACTTATCAAATGGTTTTTCGTGGAGAAGCCCCTATTACCTCGTGCGAGCAGATATTTATAAACACAAGGTCATAGACAAGTTCATGAGGGGAATAAAAACACTTCCTATTTATAGAATAAGGGATGGTTACGATAGTGTGAAAAAGAATGATCAGATCTTTGATCTCACCAAAGAAATATTGGCCAAAGGTGGAGTCGTTGCCATTTTTCCCGAAGGTAGCCACAGTATGACACATCAGCTAAGACCATTGAAAAAAGGGATTGCCAGAATTGCATTTATGGCCGAAGCAGACGAAAATTTTGCACTAAATGTGCAGATAGTACCCATTGGAATTAATTACGAATCCTATTTCAAATCGAGTGGTAGAACGCTGGTTTCTATCGGTAAGCCTATAAAAGTTGCTGATTACAAGCAATGTTTTATAGAAGATCAAAACAGAGCTTTTAGGTCAATGCTATCTGAACTTTCTGTACGAATGAAATCACTAATTGTACATATTGACAAGGCAAACTACGATAATGTTTTTCAAGATTACAAAAACCAACGAGTGTATAAAAACTGCTTAACTAGTCAACTCCAGTCGGACCAAGAGTTGGTGAATTGCTTACAAAAAGGAGAGCAATTTGAGGGCATTTCTGATAAAATCTCAACTCCAGCTCAATGGATGAAAAGTACTATCAATCACCTAAGATTTGTGCTTAGTTATATCCCCAAAAACATTGTCCGGTTTATGGTACACAAGATGGTTAGGGACAAAAACTTTATTGGTACCATGAGATACACCTACTCCATGCTCATATACCCTTTGTTTTATACAATGGTGTATTTTTCTATTAAAACGGCGATGGAATATTGAGTACAAAAACCTTGGAGTATAAGCTAGGTTGGGATGCTTAGCAAACTTCAATTTAGTTTTCCAACTGAAAACGCAAGGTGGTTTTTAGCTTCTCTTCAGCTACTTTTCTAAAATCTGAGAGATAAATTTCTCTATGAATTTTCGACTTGCGGACTAAGTTTTGACTGCCTGCAAAGGCCTCCATTTGCTCGAAACTTGCCGACTCATTATCATAACTGCCTATATGCAGCATTTGAATACATCTTCCTTCTTTTATTTTCTTAAATTCTAATTTGTCCAAAAGCTTATGTGGCTTTTTCTTCTTGGCAAATTCTAGCATTTCATGGAAGAAGTCATTGCTAATGAAGTCAGGTTGCCTGATCATGAGGTCAAAAACTAGATCGTCTTTGTTGATTTTTCCCTTATAGTTTTGTCTTCCTTTTTCGTTTAAATCCCAAACGCCTTCTAGCGGATATACTGTCCAATCAACGTAATTGGTTGGTTTATCTTCTCGCTTTTTTAAGCCCATTTTGAGAGCATACGAAATGGTATAAAGAGCCACAATATGCTCTTGAAAAGCAGGGCTATTTGGATTCCCTTCTCCACTGATCACAGCAAACTGATATTCCGGTACATCAATAACTTCAGGTTTAGCCTTTGGGATGTAAATTGACTTTTCAGCCTTTCTCCATTCGTGTTTCATTCTTGTAGAGGTTTGGTTGCATAAAAGTACTAACAATGAATATTTCAAGAGTGCCCATTCACATCAACAGCTCTATTTTTTAGACAAAAAGGCTTTAGATTTAATTAGAAAGTCATCCTTGGTTTCGCCTTCATGAACAGAATGAGAGACGTTGGGTAATATCCATAGGTCAGATTGAGTAAGATTCTTTCTAACTCTAGCCACTTCTACCAAATCAATGCCTTCATCATCATCGCCCACCATGATTAGAACTTCGGGTTTTATAGATCGCAATTCATCATTACTTAACTTGATTGTGTAATTACTGAACTGATCCATCATAGCTTTTATCTTTTCATCTGTTCCATGGTTAATCTTAAGCCAAGGAAAATCTGCTCTATTCTCGAATGTAAAAGCCTTCTGGTATTCAGGAAAATCATTTATCGACCAGGAACCTACAGCTCCAATTGTTATCATTGATTCAATTAATGATGGATTTATTAAGGCAAGTTGATAAAGAACATCTCCTCCAAAACTAAAACCAATAGCTTGAATTTTCTCTAATTTCAAGTGATGAACTAAAGCGTTAAAATCCTCTGCAACTGATTTTATATTCAAGTTTTCTTTAAAAGAATCAGATTTTCCATGCCCCGTTAAATCTATTAAGTAAACTTCGTATTCGTTATCGAAGTCTTTGACATAAGGTAACCAAGATTTTGAAGAAAGAGTATAACCGTGTAATAGAATCAATGGTTTTCCTTTGCCATAAACTTCATAATAAATGTGCTTCCCATTGACCAATACAGTTTCAGACTTTATTGGTGTTTGTGAAAAAATATGGGAGGACATTAAAACAAGAAATACTAAAATGGTACTTATTTTCATTCGTTTAATATAATTTCCACTAAGCTAATAGAATTTAAACTGCATAGAAAGTACTCTCAAGCACTTGTTCAGTTTCTATTCTTATAACCGAATATTAAAATGACCTTATCTGTGACAGTGACCTGCCCCCTTTATTCCACAGCAACAAGCCCAAATTCTCTAAACTTTTCAATCAAAAAATCGGCATAGCGAATGAATCCTAGGTCTGTGAAGTGGACGCCATCTACAGTTCCTTCGTGGTCATCTCCTGTGGCATTTTTACTGTCTACGTAGTAAACATGCTCCATTCCACCTTCCATCATTTTGGTGTATTCAGTCATTAGGGCTGTATTGAGATTGGTAATTTTCTCATCCATCTCTTTATTCAGAATCGACTGTGTGTAAATGAAGTTTTCAACCAAAACAATGGGCGTTTCGGGATGCTGTTCTCTTATGATTTTTACCAAAGGGATCGTTCTTTCGGTAACTTGCTCCGCAGTCATGTTTGGCAAGCATTCAATCACATAGAAAGCAGGGTCAGATTCTGAAATCAATTTAGCGATGGGTTCCTCCATCCTTCCATTTCCACTAAACCCAAAGTTGATACAATCAGTATTTAATTTCCTGGAAATAATATTGGTATGTGCCATTCCTGGACGTGACGCACAGCCACCTTGTGTGATGCTAGTTCCGTAAAAGATGATTGGCTTACGAGTATTCTTTAATGGTTTTTTAATCACACTATTGGCATCAATACCTACTTCAATATTGACAAGGCCATCATATAGCGGTAAGTACATTTTAAACTCCCGCATTTCACCTTCCATGTTATTGATGAGCAGGGATTCGCTCTCAATTCCCTGCGGACGAGCAGTATTTAAATATTGCCAATTACCGGCATTATTAAAGTATAAATCAATGCCCTTGATACCTGTTTCGGCCATGTGATTCATTTTGTTGTCATTTAAAACAGTCCATTTCACACTAATACTAGTGGAATTAGAATAAAAACGAATTGACATCCCTGCGGAAGCTTTGGATAAATCCCACACCGCTTTACGCACCTTTTCTTTATAGGCCTTCGGCAGCCTATCATAAGGGCTTTCTTTCAGCGAATCGGCAATATCAGTGCCTTCCAGTATAAAATAATCCTTCCCAAAGTAGCTTGGTGTAACTAGCTCTTGTGAAATGCTTAAGATTGGAGAGATTATGATTAGGAGTGTTAGAAGGGCTTTTTTTGTGGGCATGGTTTGTTGGGGTTTGATTTGTCCCCTGAGGGTCTCCGTAGGGATTGAGAGGACATTATCTTCGGTTATGCTTTTTGTGGTTTTGTTTTATTCTTAATAATTCTTATCTAATGCCCGGTCGAAGACCTAGAAACACTTCAACGAACCGGGCCGCCGGAGCGGGCAAAGCCTTCGCAGAGCGGCTTATTTCAATTGGATTTATTGAAGTGTAACGGCGAAGCTATGCGGTCGGACCTGCCGATAGGCGGGCTGGCGTATAGCTGTGTGTTATAAATCGGTTTCTTTTTCGTTTCGGAAGTATCTTTCGGTCACTTTTTAAATGTCCAACGAAAGTTTTAAATGCTCACCAAGTCCTTCATTGAATATTGTCATAAGTGTTGAAAGTCAAATATCATTTGAGTTGTTTTCAATTCGGGAGATATAATTTTTAGTCGTTCCTACTTTTTCGGCAAGTTGTTCTTGGAGACTGTTCATTAAAGTGTGTCTTCTGATATTTCTTTTGAATCGCACTTAAAAGTATTACCAAATTACCTTCGTCGAAACGATAAAAACACTCTGTAAATTTTGATGGTCACTTTGATTCCTATATCCCAAAGTCCCATTCTAAGAAGTAATTCAGTCAAAACGTATCCCACAAAACTCAATACAATTAAGTACTCAAGTTTTCTACAGTTACTTTAGTTCTTCAAACTAGAAAACCAATATAACTGACTTGTAAATAATCGAGTAACTATTTGATTATGAAAAACAACTAATGCGTTTCGCAATCTCAGTAATTAAAAAAGCTAAAAAGATTACCCTGAAATAAAATTATTCCCAAAAGTAATAATTTCATGTGGGAGTGTTTTAGAGTTATACCTTAGTGGGTTCTAACTTTGAATTAAAATTTATTATCAACTTTAATTATCAAGAAAATGAGAAAAATATTTTTAGTGATTATGACCTTGTTTTTTGGTGCCTGTGAAAATAATTCTATTGAGAAAATAGAAGCTCATAGTTTTTTAAACACTTAAGTTCTTCTAGATCAAAGTAATCTTAAAACATCACTTTACGATAATAATGCGGAAATTTTGACGTTTAAAAGCGAAGAGGTTTTTGCTGATTTTATGAAAAAAATTGTAAAGTCCCCCGTTTCAGAAATTAAAGAAAATTCAAAACTCCAGCAATTTTATTCTTTAAGCAATTATAATCAGGATATCCAAAAATCAAAACTTCAAAACCTTAGGGTAGGGATGGACGAATTAATACCTGATGATGAAGATGAGTTAGTTTTTGACCCCTATTTTGCTGCAGTGTTAAATAAGAATAGGGAAATAGAAATAGAAGGAATCAGATTCCGCATAGTAAAAGAAGGTCTTTTGGCCTATCTTGATAAAGATTTAAATCGTTCTAAAGCGACTTAATTTCGTTGAAACTAAACTAGTTGAAACTAAACTAAAAGATAAATTATATGATAAAACTAAGCCATATGAAGTTGACCAAGATATAATGTTTTACCCTCAGGAATTATTTTATAATTTAGATCAAAATATTAACAAAAAGAATCAAAATGCAAGAGTAGTTTGTTCCAGCTCTGGGCCTGGTTTTTTTGGACATAATCACGAGTGCTTCAATGAATATGCCCCAGGAGATTTCAGAATAAAAGGAAGGACATGGTCTCAATCTTTCGGGATTTATGCCTCTATTGGGTCAAAAACAAAACATCAATGGCGACGTTTTGGTATGTGGCTTTCCAAAGACGCAAATTTAGTAAGGCGTAAAATGAATAGTTTTGAAGTAGAATTTGAAGATGCCCTTGGCGGAATCACAATTGTTGATTTTGCTCAACTAGGCAGCCCAATTAGCTATGACGAAAATTATAATCACCATGAAGTAGTGTGGGTAGATGACTTTCAAACAGCTCAATTTACAATAAAGCCTCCATTCATAAAAAAATTAGCAAAGGCAAGAAAATTTAAGAAATATGATACCGAACACTTAATCAATAAAAACGGATCTATAGCTGAAGTTCAATTAAAATATAACTAGATAAAATGAAAATACCAGCCACCTTATTATTAGTTTTCATTTGTATCAAATCCATGGCTCAAAATTTTTCCTATGAATTTAAGCTTGGGCTTAGAGAAGAATTGGTAAATGAAAATATTCTCAGCGGTAATATCGAAAGTGTAAAACATTCACTACCTGTAATTGGCGTTGAAATTATAAAGAATCAAAATGGTAATATAGCACTGCCCTTTGGAGTATTTATTCAAAATTATGCGGGTAGAACGTTGATTGAAGGTTCAGATTTGGGTGCAACCATAAACAGAAATTGGTTTTTAGGCTTAACAGGTGGTTTAGAGCGTTTTTTCCTTAAGGACAAAAAAATTAATTTTTCTCTGGGTGCTAATCAACAAGTTCTTTTCATACCGAATTCAAAAAACCAAATTGCAAATGGTTTGTTTCCAAAAGATGCAAGTCCAGAAAGTAGCATTAAATCAGAAACAGTACGAGGCTTTCGTACTGTTAATCCTATTAGTCAATTTGCAGCAAAAATTTGGCTTCCACTTCCAAATAAAGTAGCGATATTTTTTGGCTATTCCTATAATTTGGGATGGAACTCTCTATTTGAGCGTGAAATAAATTATAAATTAGAAGACACTTCTGGCTCTGTTAAAACAGGTAATGGTGAATTTGTTACTAATGGCTCTGGTTTGCAAGCGAACTTCGGACTAAGAATCAATATACCTAATAATTAATTTTTCAAAAGTTTCTCAATTTGTCTTCGGTGTGCAAGGATTGAAATTTCACTGAGATCTAAATCTATCAGATCTTGTAAATCAATATCATAAAGTGTGGTCAACTGAATTAACCTTTCTAATGAAGGAATTCGTTGACCACTTTCTTTTTTGCAATAGGCAGATTGACTTATGTTGCAGAAGTGAGCTACATATTCTTGTGAATAGCCAAATATCTCCCTTATTCTTTTTAACTTAATTCCAATATCCTTCATTTTTGAGATTTTTTCGGTGTGAATAAAATTCAGGTACAAATTTCTGTGTGATAATTAATCCTAACTGATTTATAACGGCCAATATTTGCGACGGCTTTTCTGTGCGTTGCCCTTTGTGTTGCAAAAGCTGTAGTAAATATTTGTGTTGAACAAAGCTCCCTACGGTCACAGCTTTTTAAAAAGGTGTAAATTAGTAGGGAGCGATATTGCTCAATAACGTTTCAATTAAAACTATGAAAAAAAAGTTTTAAACCCACAGGTGTTGTAAAATTTGATGAAGCTATTTTGCGAATGGATCATCACATGCAAATCGCCAATTCAGCTTTTGCTACCCGTTGTAACTACCTTAGAGGGCTAAAGAGCCTCATTCTCCACTATGAAAAGCTTCCTGAAGAATGCACTGCTGATGAGGTAAAAGCTTATTTAGTGCATGAGCGGGAGACGTGTAACTTGAGCAGTTCTACGATCAATTTACGCGTCTGTAGCCTAAAGTATTACTATCGCCATGTGGCTGGCAGGTTAGATTTAGTGGTTAAAATTCCTAACCCAAGAATTCAGAAATACGATACCGAAGTGCTTACAAGTGAAGAGCTCAAAAAGCTATTTCAGTGCTGTAGAGACATGCGTCAAAAGTTGATATTGACAGCACTTTTTGACACTGGCATACGAGTACGGGAGTTATTGCGTGTGAGGCTTTCGGACTTTGATAAGCAACACCAGAGCATCACGATTCGCAATAGCAAAGGGAAGCGGACACGTTTAGTCTATTATGGTAGTCGCTTGCGGATCGTTTTAAAGCAGTACTGCAAGTATTTGGGCTATCTGCCGAAGGGAGTTCTGATAGAGAGTTACAAAGATCCAAGTAAGTCATTAACGCTACGAGGGGTTCAGTTCATTGTGAAGCAAACTGTGAAACGAAGTGGCTTAAAGAAACGCATCCACCCACATACTTTTCGTCATAGTTTTGCGGTGCACTATCTTAATTGTGGTGGGAGTATATTCTCACTTCAGCGATTGCTAGGTCATCAAAACATCACGACGACCTTGCATTATTTGAAGTACGCTTCACTTCCAGAGGGCAAGCAAATCTCGGTGCTGGATGAGATGCCATAGCCGTGAGCTGGCAGATGTGATCACCAAGTTTGGAGCTGAGTCAGAGGTATCAAGTCACCAACGACGCACCTTAGAGGCAATTAGGCGATGTCGCACGGCAGAGCTGGGCGGTCATATAGATTCTTGTGATAGCTGTGGGCATTTACGGATCAGTTACAACTCCTGCCGCAATAGACATTGTCCTAAATGTCAAGGGCTCAACAAAGAAGCTTGGATTATCCAGCAGGAAGATCAGTTGCTTCCTGTAGCACATTTCCATGTGGTCTTTACGCTACCTCACGAGCTCAATAGCTTTTTTATGTACGAGCCAGCCAAAATGTATGACCTTTTGTTCAAAGCTGCTTGGCATACGCTCAAAACGCTGAGCTTAGATCCTAAATGGCTGGGAGCAAAGCCTGCGGCTACCATGCTTTTGCATACATGGGGGCAAAACTTGAGTATGCATCCTCATGTACACTGTATTGTACCCAATGGAGGCTTGACAAGCAAAGGCAACTGGCAATTCCCCAAGCGAGGGAAGGCAAACTTCCTGTACCCAGTCAAAGCGATGCAAAAGCTCTACAAAGGCTACTTTATGCAAAAGTTAAAAGAGTTATTGCGAGATCCAGATTGGAAATACCCACCAGGCTTCCCGGAGAATAAAGCCTTTACAGAATGGAAAAATGAGTTGTATAAAAAGGATTGGGTGGTGTATACAAAGAAGCCATTTGCAGGCGTAAAAAGTGTGGTGGAGTACCTTGGACGCTACTCTCATCGAGTCGCAATTACCAACCAGCGGATCAGGTCAGTTACAGATACTCACGTGAGTTTTAGCTACAAAGACTATCGTACAAATGGCCATTCAAAGCTGCTTACACTGGAAGGTAAGGAGTTTTTGCGGCGATTTAGTCAGCATATTCTGCCTTGCGGCTTTCGCAAAGTTCGTCACTTTGGTTTTATCGCTAATGCCAGCAAAGCCAAAAGCATCAAAACTGCACGCCAAGCACTACACGTAAAGCAAAAAGAGCTACTTGACAAAGCTGAGCGAAGATCGTTAGCCAAACAACGGCTCTTTAAAAAGGAAGCTGATAAATGCCCTTGTTGTAAGACAGGAGTGATGAGAACGATGGAGATATTATCACCAGCAAGAGCTCCGCCATCTACATTATTGTCAAGAAAAAGGGTGAAAGAGCTGCTGTCAAATTATTGATGGCTAGCAACTGCTATGGATTGAGAACAAAAAGCAGCGAAATCTTATAAAAACCTGACCCTAAACTCTTCGAAAAATACAGAAAAAAGGGTTAGGCGATCCTCAAAAAACAAAAAGCGGAATCACTTCCGCTAGAAATCAATACTCATCGAAAATTGAAACCCCATATTTCGGCAAGCTCAATACAAGTGAGTCAAGGCTCACAGGGACACCGCTTCGTTCAACACAGGCCGATCGCTGGCCTAATCGGCACAGCTATTCAGCCTTTAATGTTATGCTTCGTATTTCACTTTTCTAATTTTTAAGCTCCTTTGTGTTCAAGACTTTTTAAAATTAGGGTCCAAAGAATTTCAATTAATTCTTTTCCAAATATTCCCATAAATATCTTTAAAATAAACAAAGCCAAATTCTATGTCAAACCCAATCTCATTAAAAACTCTTTCATATCTAAAATATCTGTCAATCACAATTTTGTCATTCCCTGTTTTTAATATTATTACTTTCTCATATTTTCTTTGGGTATTTGTAAAAGTCTCAAAATTTGAAGTTGAATATAAATCAGGAAAGTTTAGATATGGAAAATCGAAATTACTGTTATAGCCATAAAATTTACCCTGTATTTTTGCTATTCCATCAGTGCCTTTTGGGATGTTCTTTTTATCCATTGTTGAATCAATTGTCATATAAATTCTTAAATTATCATATCTATCTGAATTGTCTTCTAATCTTTTGTATACTAAATACAAATTATCATAATGATAATATTGATTACAGTTATTGGAAAATATTGAACCGCAGTCCTGAATGGTGCTTTTTTCTAAATCTTTGCTTGCAATAACAATTGTAAACTTTGAACCATCATTTCCAATAAACTTCAAAGTGTCATTTTTATGTAGTTTTGAGAGCCATCTATTAGCTGTATCATCAAATCTTAAGTAGGGTGTTTTATCGAAGATGTTCGGTAATTCGCAAGAAGAAAAAAATAGCAAGCAAAAAAAGATGAAATATAATTTCATTATCTATTATTTGGTGGGTTGTTAATTTTCTTATCTATATGTAGCATAACATTCAAGTATTCCCGAGTTATTGCGGGTACAATTGTGATACAATTTAGGCATAGAATTTCCGCCCGCAATGAGTTGGGAATAAATCTGTTGTGCGAAGCGACTTTGATGATTATTGGGGTAGCCTACCTTTTGTATAGGTCGGGCTTTCCAAAGTATGGGGGAATTACCTTGTTTTGGGTTTTCTTTCTAGGTTTGGGGATTTCTTTTAGGCTTTTTATTATTCAGTTGTGACTTTATGGGGTCTCTAATTTGCTGATTTTTTCATTCAATTTGGGTTATGAATAGTTTTCAATTTAGTTTGTGCAATAGGATTTCTGCCTCTCTAGTAAGAGAGGTCAAACTTTAAACCATTATTGGATGATACTTGCCAGTAAAGGAGGTGGTTTACCTGTTATCCAACTACTAAGCACTTTCATGGTTTCTTGACCACAACATGGGCAATGAAGGGGCTTATAACCACTTTTTTCTTTTGCAATCATTGTTGCCGTAGCTATGTTAAAAATGGGTCTTATAATATTGGTCAATTGTAGCGTTAAGGCATCCATTGTTACAGTACAAGCTCCAGAGTGTAGCCCAAAGTGCCTTATTTTTGTAAAACCAGCGGGTAGAATGTGATGACTAAACCTTCGGATAAACTCTTCGTTGGTCAAGGTCATAAGTTTTTGTGTGCCACTATCTACATAGTCCTTGTAGGTAAATGTGGTATGTGTTTCAGTGACTTTCTGTAGTCTGTGATTACTGATTGCAACCTTGTGCGTGTACCTACCAAGGTATTCAATTACTTGTTTTGGGCCTGCAAAAGGTCTTTTGGCGTAGATTACCCATTCTTTTTGATAAATGCTATCCAAAAAACTGCCTCCTTGTTTCGGAATTAATCCTTTCTTAATGAGTTTTCTTATAGCTGCCATAAACTTGGCCTTGTATACTTTTTTCAGTGGTTCCATGGGGTATAAGAAACCCTTTCTTCCATTAGCTCTATTGCCTTTTAGTGTTTTCCATTTATCGTCTTTGTCCATTCCCCCAGCTGGAACAATGCAGTGAATATGTGGATGAACACTAAGATTTTGCCCCCAAGTGTGTAGTACTGCCGTCATACCCATTTTTAGTTCGTATTGAGATGCTGCTGCAAAACCTTTAAGAGTTGACCAAGCAACTTTAAAGAGGGTATCATATAGTAGTTTTGGGTATTGTAGGCATAGACTATTTAGCTCATGTGGGATGGTGAAAACCACATGGAAGTAGCCTACTGGCAGTGTGCGATGCTCCATTGCCATGAGCCAAGTCTCTTTTTGAATCTGTTGACACTTGGGACAATGTCGATTTCGGCAGCTATTATATGACACCCGAATATGGGAGCAAGATAAGTTGCTGCACTTATCTATATGCCCTCCCAAAGCTGCTGTACGACACCTTGCTAGTGCAGAAAGTACCCGTCCTGAGTTTCTTAAACTATTGGCAATGTAATCTTGTGTATGAAAAATTACATCTGCCAGTTCAAAGGCAGGTTTCAAGACTGATAAAGCGAGTCTATAGGAGAGACTACTTTACCAAAAGAAGTATTGACCAGCCTAGTATAAATCATAGTAGTTTGGATATTACTATGACCCATGAGCTGTTGAATTTTGACAATATTGGTGCCGTTTTCGAGTAAATGAGTTGCAAAGCTATGTCTAAGAGTGTGAACGCTTGCTCCTGGTTTTTGAATACCTGAAAGTCTAATTGCTTTTTTAAGTATGTTTTGAATACTTTTTACCCAATACTGATCAGTTTTACTATTCATTCCGAAAAATAAATAACTAGTGGGGTGGAAAAAATCAATATACCGCAATAGGCCTTTTTTCATGAGTTCGGCAAGTGGTATACATCGATCTTTTCCTCCTTTGCCTTGCCTGACTGTGATAGTCATCCGATCAAAATCAATATCGTGAAGCTGTAACTTACAGACCTCACTTATTCTTAATCCAGCGGAATAAGTCAACGTTAAAATCGCTCGATGCTTTAGGTTTTTTGTAACAAAAAAAAGCTTTTTACAGTCCGATCGGGAAAAGACAACTGGTAAGGATCTTCTCTGAATAATAGAGGGAAAAACTAAATTGCTAGGAATCCGTAAAATTTTGTTAAAATAAAATCGCAAACCGAAAACACACATTTTCAGTCTAGCTTTAGAAGTCCCAGACCTATTCTGATTGAGATCAGCAAGGTAATAGTCGAGTTCGGATTGAGTAATGTATTCAGGAGTTTTTCCGAAATGAAGACAAATTCTGCCCAATGCAGAGATGTAGTTCCTAAAAGTCTTAGGAGAGAGTTGATTTACCTGAATTGCAATCTGAAAGCGTTGTTCCAGTTCAGCAAAATCGGGAACATTGGCTATAGCCCGGTGGTGAAAATTATTTTTTTTAACATAACTGTAATTGTTTTTAGAACAAGTGAATTACAATTATTATTCCAGTTCAAAAAGCTACCCCGATGATCATCGGAGGGGTTTTGTTCAACGGTTATGTGTAAGAATAGTTGCGAGGTTAAGCACATAATTTAGTAAAAATGGTACGAACCAGAGGGAAATACGAAGGATTTTCCAAGTAGGCGAGAACCAAGCAATTATTTTTACACGGTGTTGAACAAAGCTCCCTACGGTCACAGCTTTTTAAAAAGGTGTAAATTAGTAGGGAGCGATATTGCTCAATAACGTTTCAATTAAAACTATGAAAAAAAAGTTTTAAACCCACAGGTGTTGTAAAATTTGATGAAGCTATTTTGCGAATGGATCATCACATGCAAATCGCCAATTCAGCTTTTGCTACCCGTTGTAACTACCTTAGAGGGCTAAAGAGCCTCATTCTCCACTATGAAAAGCTTCCTGAAGAATGCACTGCTGATGAGGTAAAAGCTTATTTAGTGCATGAGCGGGAGACGTGTAACTTGAGCAGTTCTACGATCAATTTACGCGTCTGTAGCCTAAAGTATTACTATCGCCATGTGGCTGGCAGGTTAGATTTAGTGGTTAAAATTCCTAACCCAAGAATTCAGAAATACGATACCGAAGTGCTTACAAGTGAAGAGCTCAAAAAGCTATTTCAGTGCTGTAGAGACATGCGTCAAAAGTTGATATTGACAGCACTTTTTGACACTGGCATACGAGTACGGGAGTTATTGCGTGTGAGGCTTTCGGACTTTGATAAGCAACACCAGAGCATCACGATTCGCAATAGCAAAGGGAAGCGGACACGTATAGTCTATTATGGTAGTCGCTTGCGGATCGTTTTAAAGCAGTACTGCAAGTATTTGGGCTATCTGCCGAAGGGAGTTCTGATAGAGAGTTACAAAGATCCAAGTAAGTCATTAACGCTACGAGGGGTTCAGTTCATTGTGAAGCAAACTGTGAAACGAAGTGGCTTAAAGAAACGCATCCACCCACATACTTTTCGTCATAGTTTTGCGGTGCACTATCTTAATTGTGGTGGGAGTATATTCTCACTTCAGCGATTGCTAGGTCATCAAAACATCACGACGACCTTGCATTATTTGAAGTACGCTTCACTTCCAGAGGGCAAGCAAATCTCGGTGCTGGATGAGATGCCATAGCCGTGAGCTGGCAGATGTGATCACCAAGTTTGGAGCTGAGTCAGAGGTATCAAGTCACCAACGACGCACCCTGGAGGCGATTAGGCGATGTCGCACGGCAGAACTAGGCGGCCATATAGATTCTTGTGATAGCTGCGGGCATTTACGGATCAGTTACAACTCCTGCCGCAACAGACATTGTCCTAAATGCCAAGGGCTCAACAGAGAGGCTTGGATTATTCAGCAGGAAGATCAGTTGTTGCCAGTGGCTCACTTCCATGTGGTATTCACTTTACCTCACGAGCTCAATAGCTTGTGTATGTACGAGCCAGCCAAAATGTATGACCTTTTGTTCAAAGCTGCTTGGCATACGCTCAAAACGCTGAGCTTAGATCCAAAATGGCTGGGAGCAAAGCCTGCGGCTACCATGCTTTTGCATACATGGGGGCAAAACTTGAGTATGCATCCTCATGTGCACTGTATTGTACCCAATGGAGGCTTGACAAGCAAAGGCAACTGGCAATTCCCCAAGCGAGGGAAGGCAAACTTCCTGTACCCAGTCAAAGCGATGCAGAAGTTGTACAAGGGCTACTTTATGCAAAAGTTAAAAGAGTTATTGCGAGATCCAGATTGGAAATACCCAACAGGCTTCCCGGTGAATAAAGCCTTTACAGAATGGAAAAATGAGTTGTATAAAAAGGATTGGGTGGTGTATACAAAGAAGCCATTTGCAGGCGTAAAAAGTGTGGTGGAGTACCTTGGACGATACTCTCATCGAGTCGCAATTACCAATCAGCGGATCAGGTCAGTTACAGATACTCACGTGAGTTTTAGCTACAAAGACTATCGTACAAATGGCCATTCAAAGCTGCTTACACTGGAAGGTAAGGAGTTTTTGCGGCGATTTAGTCAGCATATTCTGCCTTGCGGCTTTCGCAAAGTTCGCCACTTTGGTTTTATCGCTAATGCCAGCAAAGCCAAAAGCATAAAGACTGCACGCCAAGCACTACACGTAAAGCAAAAAGAGCTACTTGACAAAGCTGAGCGAAGATCGTTAGCCAAACAACGGCTCTTTAAAAAGGAAGCTGATAAATGTCCATGTTGTAAGACAGGAGTGATGAGAACGATGGAGATATTATCACCAGCAAGAGCTCCGCCATCTACATTATTATCAAGAAAAAGGGTAAAAGAGCTGCTATCAAATTATTGATGGCTAGCAACTGCTATGGATTAAGAACAAAAAGCAGCGAAATCTTATAAAAACCTGACCCTAAACTCTTCGAAAAATACAGAAAAAAGGGTTAGGCGTTCCTCAAAAAACAAAAAGCGGAATCACTTCCGCTAGAAATCAATACTCATCGAAAATTGAAACCCCATATTTCGGCAAGCTCAATACAAGTGAGTCAAGGCTCACAGGGACACCGCTTCGTTCAACACAGGCTGATCGCTGGCCTAATCGGCACAGCTATTCAGCCTTTAATGTTGTGTGGCGTTTTTTCTATTTTTCTTATTATTAATTTTTTCAAACAGCCAAATCATCAGTTCTGATTTTTTTTGAATCGTTCTCTTTTTGTTGCAACAAAGCAAATCCAAAAGTTAGAACTCCAACTCGTCCAATAAACATTAAAATGATTATCAATCCTTTTCCAATGTTAGATAAATCTCCTGTAATTCCTGTGCTCAATCCAACTGTGCCTAAAGCAGATGCTACTTCAAATAATACACTGTCAAAAGAAAAGTTTTCAAAGTAAGAAAGTAAAAATGAAAAAAAGAAAATTAAACTCGTGTAAAGCATAAAAGTTGATGTGGCAACGTATATTCTTTCAAATGGAATAAGTCTGTTTAAAAATGTGATTTTTTTCTGACCAAACAATCGACTTTTTAATATCGATAGCATTGCCGTCAATGTCGTTATTTTCATTCCTCCTGCTGTTCCTGAAGGCGAAGCTCCAATATACATAAGAAAGGTTATAAGCAATAATATTGGCAAGGATAATTCACCGATAGGTATTGTGTTAAACCCAACTGTTGTCATAGCTGACATTACTTGGAAGAAAGAGGTCATAAGTGAACTATTCGAACCGAGAATAGAGGATGATTCTGTTGTATAAATGAGTAAAGTTCCTAAAAAAAGTAAAAACAAAAATCCATAGATAATGATTTTAGTTGTGAACGAAATTTCTTTTGATTTACCCCTAATTCGATACCACAAATCTGTAATTACAATAAAACCCAAAGAACCAGAAATTGCTAATAAAGAAATAATTGAGTTCATAAAAGTATTGTTTTGATAGCTTTCGAAACCATCATTAAACAATCCAAAACCAGCTGTACAAAACGATGAAATACTATGAAAAATTGAAAACCAAATTGCTTTTAAACTCCCCATTCCAGAATTGGTAAAGGCAAAGTAGAAAAGTATAGTTCCAATAGTTTCCATTATTAGGGTAAAAACAATAACGCTTTTGATAAAATCTTTTATCTGAATTGTATTAGGTAATGTAAATTCCGTTCCTATTAATTTACTATGCCAATGTGTTATTTTTTTTGTAGTAAATAATAAATAGTATGTCGTTAGCGTCATATATCCAATTCCGCCAATTTGTATTAAAGCCATAATAACAAATTGACCGAAAAAATTATAGGAATCGAAAACGCTTATAGTTACAAGACCAGTAGTTGAAATAGCAGAAGTCGAAATAAACAAATTATCTAAAAAGGATATGTCGGTTTTGTGAAATAAAGGAATAGACAGTAAAATAAATCCAATCAGCGTATACAAAAAGAATCCCCAAACTAAATTCATTTGAGGTGATTTACTAATTTGGAATTTTCGGTACCAATTAGATATTTTCTTGTATGTTTTATTTTCCATTCTTGGTATTTTGTTTTTTTTTTAATGACACACAACATTCAAGTATTCCCGAGTTATTGCGGGTACAATTGTGATACAATTTAGGCATAGATTTTTCACCCGCAATGAGTTGGGAATATATCTGTTGTGCGATGCGACTTTGATGATTATTGGGGTAGCCAACCATTAGTAGAGGTCGGGGTTACCAAAGTATGGGGGATTTACCTTGTTTTGGGTTTTTCTTTCTAGGTTTGGGGATTTCTTTTAGGCTTTATATTATTCAGTTGTGACTTTATGGAGTCTCTAATTTGCTGATTTTTTCATTCAATTTGGGTTATGAATAGTTTTCAATTTAGTTTGTGCAATAGGATTTCTGCCTCTCTAGTAAGAGAGGTCAAACTTTAAACCATTATTGGATGATACTTGCCAGTAATGGAGGTGGTTTACCTGTTATCCAACTACTAAGCACTTTCATGGTTTCTTGACCACAACATGGGCAATGAAGGGGCTTATAACCACTTTTTTCTTTTGCAATCATTGTTGCCGTAGCTCTGTTAAAAATGGGTCTTATAATATTGGTCAATTGTAGCGTTAAGGCATCCATTGTTACAGTACAAGCTCCAGAGTGTAGCCCAAAGTGCCTTATTTTTGTAAAACCAGCGGGTAGAATGTGATGACTAAACCTTCGGATAAACTCTTCGTTGGTCAAGGTCATAAGTTTTTGTGTGCCACTATCTACATAGTCCTTGTAGGTAAATGTGGTATGTGTTTCAGTGACTTTCTGTAGTCTGTGATTACTGATTGCAACCTTGTGCGTGTACCTACCAAGGTATTCAATTACTTGTTTTGGGCCTGCAAAAGGTCTTTTGGCGTAGATTACCCATTCTTTTTGATAAATGCTATCCAAAAAACTGCCTCCTTGTTTCGGAATTAATCCTTTCTTAATGAGTTTTCTTATAGCTGCCATAAACTTGGCCTTGTATACTTTTTTCAGTGGTTCCATGGGGTATAAGAAACCCTTTCTTCCATTAGCTCTATTGCCTTTTAGTGTTTTCCATTTATCGTCTTTGTCCATTCCCCCAGCTGGAACAATGCAGTGAATATGTGGATGAACACTAAGATTTTGCCCCCAAGTGTGTAGTACTGCCGTCATACCCATTTTTAGTTCGTATTGAGATGCTGCTGCAAAACCTTTAAGAGTTGACCAAGCAACTTTAAAGAGGGTATCATATAGTAGTTTTGGGTATTGTAGGCATAAACTATTTAGCTCATGTGGGATGGTGAAAACCACATGGAAGTAGCCTACTGGCAGTGTGCGATGCTCCATTGCCATGAGCCAAGTCTCTTTTTGAATCTGTTGACACTTGGGACAATGTCGATTTCGGCAGCTATTATATGACACCCGAATATGGGAGCAAGATAAGTTGCTGCACTTATCTATATGCCCTCCCAAAGCTGCTGTACGACACCTTGCTAATGCAGATAGTACCCGTCCTGAGTTTCCTAAACTATTGGCAATGTAATCTTGTGTATGAAAAATTACATCTGCCAGTTCAAAGGCAGGTTTCAAGACTGATAAAGCGAGTCTATAGGAGAGACTACTTTACCAAAAGAAGTATTGACCAGCCTAGTATAAATCATAGTAGTTTGGATATTACTATGACCCATGAGCTGTTGAATTTTGACAATATTGGTGCCGTTTTCGAGTAAATGAGTTGCAAAGCTATGTCTAAGAGTGTGAACGCTTGCTCCTGGTTTTTGAATACCTGAAAGTCTAATTGCTTTTTTAAGTATGTTTTGAATACTTTTTACCGAATACTGATCAGTTTTACTATTCATTCCGAAAAATAAATAACTAGTGGGGTGGAAAAAATCAATATACCGCAATAGGCCTTTTTTCATGAGTTCGGCAAGTGGTATACATCGATCTTTTCCTCCTTTGCCTTGCCTGACTGTGATAGTCATCCGATCAAAATCAATATCGTGAAGCTGTAACTTACAGACCTCACTTATTCTTAATCCAGCGGAATAAGTCAACGTTAAAATCGCTCGATGCTTTAGGTTTTTTGTAACAAAAAAAAGCTTTTTACAGTCCGATCGGGAAAAGACAACTGGTAAGGATCTTCTCTGAATAATAGAGGGAAAAACTAAATTGCTAGGAATTCGTAAAATTTTGCTAAAATAAAATCGCAAACCGAAAACACACATTTTCAGTCTAGCTTTAGAAGTCCCAGAGCTATTCTGATTGAGATCAGCAAGGTAATAGTCGAGTTCGGATTGAGTAATGTATTCGGGAGTTTTTCCGAAATGAAGACAAATTCTGCCCAATGCAGAGATGTAGTTCCTAAAAGTCTTAGGAGAGAGTTGATTTACCTGAATTGCAATCTGAAAGCGTTGTTCTAGTTCAGCAAAATCGGGAACATTGGCTATAGCCCGGTGGTGAAAATTATTTTTTTTAACATAACTGTAATTGTTTTTAGAACAAGTGAATTACAATTATTATTCCAGTTCAAAAAGCTACCCCGATGATCATCGGAGGGGTTTTGTTCAACAGCGATATATCAGGACATATGTCTGATATCCCACTTTAATTCCACTAATCTAAAGCATTTCCAAGAAAATCTATAGGTCAAACGATTTATTATTCAAAAATCAATACTGCCAAAGCCCCCTTTTCCAAAATCAAACTATAAAGCCTAAGTTTGCAATCACAATCAACAAATTATAAATGGCTTTAACCGAATATTGGAATGGCTCGGATCAATACATCTGTGACAGTGACTTGGCACAGGCTTTTCACATGGCACGAGTGTTGGGAATGCCCTTACTCATAGAAGGCGAACCTGGTACTGGTAAAACTGAGCTTCCACTACAATATGCCAAATCACTTAATCTGCCGCTTTTTGTATATCCCACGGGGTCCAAAAGCAATGTGGAGCAGTTCGTGGCAAGATTTGACCACGTAAAATACCTGCGAGACTCTCAAATCGAGATTTTAAATGCCCAACGAGAAGAGAAAGGGCTGAGTAAAAAACTTTCTACCGATGATCGCAGCACAGAAAACCTTGGCGACTATGTAGCTCGTGGTCCAGCAGCAAAAGCCTACGCAAGCCCAAATTCTGTACTACTGATAGACGAAATAGACAAGGCACCAAGGGAATTCCCAAATGACTTATTATACGCTCTTAGTCACCGAAAATTCATCATGCCAGAGAGTGGCGAGGTCATAGAAGTTTCGGAAGAAGACATGCCAGCCATTGTGATCACTTCCAATAGAGAGCAGGAGTTGCCAACAGCTTTTAAGGGTCGTTGTATATATCATTACATCAGTTTTCCAGATGCGGTAATGATGCGAAATATTGTGCTAAGACATTATCCCAAAATTCACGACCGAGTGGTAGAAGTAGCACTTGATGTGTTTTATCAGCTTCGTGGTTTAGGTTTAGAACGTGCTCCTACCACTCGTGAACTACTGAATTGGTTAAAATTCATTCAGAAATTCTCAGGAGATGAAGCCATTGAGCAAATCAAGAAATTAGATGGATTGGGTGCTCTCATCAAAACCCAAGGCGATATGGAAAAAATAAAGCGATCATTGAGCAATGAAGTTTCACCAAACACAAGAAGCTTTTATTAAGAAAATTATTTGACCGAGAAAAAGGATAAACAGAATGAAATCCTTACATGCCTCTGTACTGTTCGAGCACGGTCAAAATTCTAAAAACGAGAATCTACTTTATAAATCCTTTCTTACTAGAATTTTGAGTGTGTGAGTTTACAGAGGCCAGTTTTTTTTGGTTCATTTTTTTCGAAAAAAAATGAGCTACCCACTGGAAAGTGAACCGAGAAAAAGGTGAGTGCGTTTTTAGTAGCTGAGGAAAGGAGACATTTTAAGTCATTCAAGGTTACTTTTGAACATATATTACATTAATTAGAAGCATGAAATATTAAACCCCAAATGTTCGAATCCCTCCCATCCCACCTACGTAAATACGGCATTCACTCGGATGTGCGAACTTTGCTTTTGCTCCAGAAAGCTATAGGCAAGGGTTTGGTCAAAACCTTGGGAGATGTTTACAATGTACTCAAGGCCATTGTGATCAAAGAACACACACAGTTGGGCCCTTTTACCAAGGCTTTTTACGACTACTTCTTAGAAATTGACATCAAAGAAGGAGAAAGGCTAAATGATGCCATCTCTAGGTCAGAAGCATTTAAAAACTGGAAAAAAGATTATTCAGAAAAGCTGAAGGACGAAGATTTACCAGATGAAGATGAATTGATCACCCGTTTTTTGGATGAAGTGCACCTAACATCTTATGATATACGTGAGGTACTAGACGGTAAAGAAATATGGGACAAGGACAATCCAGACACAGCCGATAAGGAAGACCCAAATGCCGACGAAAGCAACCTTGCAGAAGAACGCACCTTGGAAAAAATGGCAGATTACTCTGGCATTAGTTTGGAAGAGCTTTTGGAGCGAATGCGAAAAATAAAGGAGCAGCAAAAAAGCAAACACGGGGGTGGAAGTCACTGGATTGGCACTGGTGGGATTTCACCTTACGGACATGGCGGAGCTGCAAAAGGTGGCATAAGAGCGGGAGGAACTGGTGGAGGAAAAATGGCAAGAGCTGTGCTAGGTGACAAAAACTATTTCCCAGTAGACATGGATCGCTTGGTGAATGACAACAACATAGACGCAGCATTGGCTTCATTGAAAGGCATCATTGAAGAATCTGCTCACGACATCATCGACATTGAAAATACCATCAAACTCGGCATCAAACGTGGCGGGCTATTTATACCAGAAATAAAGAAGATAACAGAACAAAAACTGAGGGTGATTTTGCTCATTGACAATGGCGGCTATTCCATGCTTTCGTATGTAAAAGTGGTGCGTGAGCTGTTCAAAAAAATGAAAACGAGGTTTGCCCACGATTTGGAAACGTACTATTTCCACAATACGATCTACGGTGAAGTATATTCGGATGCCAATCGTACGCAGCGAGTAAAAATCAAAACGCTCCTAGCCAAAGACCCCGAATACCGCATTTTTATCATTGGAGATGCTACTATGGGGGCGTATGAGATCAATCACCAAAGCTTGGAAACATACGAGAACTTAAAAGCCAAATTCAAGAAAATTGCATGGATAAATCCTGAGCCTTTGAAGTATTGGCCGCACACGACTTCTATTCAAATCATCAAAGAATTGATACCCATGTATCCCATGAGTCCGCGTGGAATTGAGCGTGCCGTGACTGAGATGAATAGGAAGGTAAGTTTGCTTTAAAACTTAACTGTTTTGGTTATTTTTCAATTGACTTTCGAACCCAAAACGGTCTATTTGTATCCAATACTCTACAATTTTGTCATTCTCTAATCTATATACGCAGCTTGCAATTTCTATCAAGTCTTTTCCTGTAGGTAAATAGCCATCCACTTCGGCTTCATGCTTTCCTTTTTGTATCCAACGAGCATAAACCTTATTTTCGGATGCAATTAATTCAGTGATCTCAAAAGTAAACTTTCCAAACATTTCAAGAAACTCTCTTATATGATCAGCGTATTCATTCGGAGTACGAGACACTGTTGTTTGGTTTTCTGCATTCATTTGATGAGCCAAAACCGTATCCGCCATAAAAACCTGGGCGTCATCTGGCTTAATTCCCGATCTAACTTGTTTCAAAAATTGTTCTACTAAATCTTTATTACCCATTGCCATTTCTTTCGCTGGCATATTACTTTGACTCATTTAATTCCATTTTTCCTGCTAAAATTATGAATTTCCATGCACATGCACATCCATTTGTGGGAAAGGAATATTGAGCCCTTCTTTGGCAAAAGTTTCGTATATCTTCTTATTCATATCGAAATGTACGCCCCAATAATCTGGTGCATCTACCCACGCTCTTACTACAAAATTCACTGAGCTATCTGCCAGTTCAGATAATGCGATAAATACTGCGGGATCTTTGTGAATTCGCACATCTGCATCGCAAAGTTCTCTCATAACTTTCATGGCTTGATCAGCGTCGTCGCCATAAGCTATTCCAAATTTCCAATCTACTCGTCTCTTAGGCTCTTGAGAAAAATTACTTAGTGAAGATTTCGACATTTCACCGTTAGGAATAATGATTGTTACGTTATCTGGTGTTTTAAGAATTGTATTGAAAATCTGAATTTGATTTACAGTACCTGCATATCCTTGAGCTTTTATAAAGTCACCGACTTTGAAGGGCTTGAAAAGCAATATAACTACTCCACCAGCAAAGTTCTGCAAAGTACCCGACAAGGCCAATCCAACTGCTAAGCCAGCCGCTCCCAATACAGCTACAAATGAGGTCATTTCTACGCCCATGGTTCCCAGTACACTCAAGAAGAGCATTACTTTGAGCAAGGTGCCAATCATTCCTTTTAAAAAAGGCTTGAGAGATGGATCTACATTTCGTTTATCAATCTCATTCATGATTGTTTTGGTTAGTAACCTTACTACCCAAGTCCCAATGATTAAAACTGCTATTGCTCCAAGCAATCGGGGTCCATATTGTACAATAATTTCAGTGGCTTTAAGAATTGCTTTGTCTAAGTTCATTTAGTAAGTTTTGATGATATGTAGCTTACATACGTGCTTAAGGCATGTTTAGTTTTATGCAAAACCATTTTCATCGAATATGAACATTTGAACTTTGAATCATGAAAGAAAGGCCTCTCCCTGTCTTCCAACGGTTGGATATTTTTAAGTTTGAGAGTTTATGAATTCCCAGCTCTTCGACAAGTTTCTCATTGACCTTGATAAACTTAGACTAGTATGGCGGTCCATTGTTTTACAGGCATTGAGCATTGCCGAAATGCAATTGGAAAAATGTCTTAAAACTTTGTGTGCCCCGAGTAAATTAGTCGTGTTCACTGAGCTATTACCAATGTAAAAATGGCGAAAAAAACTTGCCGCAGTCAGCTTTCGGGTTTCGGCGAATTTGCATCAATAACTTCGTGACCTTGTATCGTGATGGCGAAAAAAACTAAACCTATAACTGCGAAAACCTGTTTACGGCAATTTGCTTCTTAGCATCTCTTTGGGTAGCCCAGATGTGTAGTTTACCTTCTACGTCCACTTGTAAGCCTGCTGCTGTGTGGAAATCGACAGCATTGTTGACATTAAAGGTTTTGGTGTTTAACAACTTCATGATTGGTTGGAATTTGCCATGCTTACTGACAATAATTAAGTCGGCATATCCTTTGTCTTCTTTTTGGTAAAAACCGATGGCGTAAATGGCTTTTTTGTCTTTGACAAGGTTAATGGATTGATAGCTTGGCCATTCGTTTGGTGCGGTAAAACTTTCCAGGATTTGAGATTCTCCTTTGTCAGGATCAAAAACGTAAAAGTCCCAATTTCTGCTGTCCCAATTGCTAACGACTATCAAGAAGTTGTTGCCATCTGCTATGATTCCTGTTGATCCTGCAGTTTTCTCCTTTGGCTCACCTACCCTATCAATCACAAAGTTTGGTTGAGGAATATTAAGGTTTGATTCTAAGAAATTGTAAACACATACTTTGGCATCAGTTTTAAGGTAATTGTCCTCAATCCCAACCGCTAAAAATGGCTCACTCACTTGAAAACCACCAGCATGACGATACGGATTCTCTTTTAGGATAATTAATCTTTCTGTAGACTTAACTGCTAAATCTGCTTGCAATATATAGGCTTGACTCAGCGAACTCCCCGAAACAAGAAGTTTCTCTCTCCCATTTATAATTACTACTTGTACACCTTGTAAGTGCCCCCCTTCTGTGGGTACTTTGAGTTCATTGTTTATAAAAATAGTCTCTGGTTCTGTTTCAATTGCCTTGAAAGCTTTTGGCACATTTTTTACTTTTTGACCAAAACCTAAAGAAACATTCAGAAGTAATAGTACTATACTAAATAACCGCAGAAATGTCTTTTGTTGATTTTTAAACATCGCTTTTTGAATTGAAATTATTTATAAATCTTTTACCAAAACTAACTTGAGTTCCCTTCTGCAAAACTGAACTATCTCACCTATTTGATAGTCACAATTACTAATCATACTTTACTCAATATTCGTCCATGCTATGTAAAGTGAATGTCTGAATTGCTGTTCCATTCTTTAATTCATTTAGAACCCAAGTGTCCTTGTTTTTACCAGCTTCTAGTCTCCAGTTTCGTTTTGGATCTACTAGTAGCTTTTTAATATTTCTTGGAAATGCATTTGCTGAACGAGCATCTTCCCATGTTCGAATGGTTTTGAAAATTGCATTTTTCTGAGGACAGCTTTCGACATCTTTTTGGTCTAGAATAAGGCTGTATGTAGCTCCCACACCTACAGAAATAGCTTGGATATGTTCGTATTGCTCTACGGTAGAATTGGCTTTGATTGGGAAATTACCACCCAAGCCTACTGGGAAAAAGTTTGCATAGGTAACATCACGAAGGTCTTTCCCTTGACTCGTGGTGCTTCCCCATTCTCTGGTTTCTACATCGTAAAGGTTTTTCCCTCCACCTACATTCCAAATACTTTGATAATGCCAAGAACCCTCAGATAAGGTAGCCCCAGTAAAACGAATTGGAGGGATGTTTAAAACTTCAGCCCTTTCAAACATCTTACGGAAAAAACGTTTGGCAGAATAGTAGCCGTGTCCGTTATTAAACAAAAACTCCTGTCCATCAAAATCGTAATAACCTAGACCGTTAATGGCACAAACATCGGCATAGTATTCAGCGATTTTGTCTTGAAGCTGCATGTTAGGAATCAATCCATCATAGCCATAATTCAAAGTAACCTGCAGTTTATAAATAGTGTCGTTCGCTTGATGATTAGCAGCGGTGGTTTCCCAGTAGCCACGTTTTACATTCAGTAATCTGTATGGTTCTTCTTTTGTAACACCTAGATAAAAAATCAATTCTTTACCTAATTTTATCATGTTTAGGTTTTCTGCGTGTCCTTCCCAGCTTGCAATTTCATCCAGATGTTTTGGGTCATCAACTATAATAATGGTGTCTGTGGCACTAATGCTTTTTGCAAGTAATCGCTTCTGCTGATAGCACAAACTGTCACTAGGCAAAGGGCTGGCATCTTTTGTCCCAGGAGCCAGTGCGGTGGTAATCGGCGTTCTTCCTATGGTAATTCCATATTCTGCTGCCATAGCGGCAAATTCCTTATGTGATTTGTTCCCGGCGGTTAATTGAATTGGTTTCTTCTCAAAATTCTTCCCGTCAATGTAACCTTCATTTCCTCGGTCAGGCTTTATAAACCCTTGGTCGTATAGGCTGATTGCCTTAAAGCCCAATTGTGAAGCATAAGAAATGATACTGTCGTTTAAATTTCCGTGTGACATGGCATCTGGTACGAAAGCAGCTGGGTCTTTCACCCATTTTCCGTCAATGGTAGGATAGGGCAATTTCTCTTTCACTACAATGTCCTGAATCACATTCATCAGAGCAGTGCTATCTGGACTACCCCAAAATGCAATGGAAGAGCCTATGAAATCAATACCAGGTAATGGCTCAACCTCCAAATGGTTTGGCGTATTGGCGGCCATATTGGGTATGAGCGAATAATATACTTCTCGCTCAAATGTTCTATCTCTGGAATGATAATTAATTGATATTCTTCCCAAAGAATCAACCATTGCGGCGTTTCCATACATAATTCTATAGTAAGGTTCTTTGTGGGCATAAAAGGCCACATCGCTAATTCCATCTCCTCCTAAAGTGAAAATCTGGCCTTCATGTAAAGAATCTGGCAGTGGAAATTGCTCGGAATCAGGAGAATGAATGATGTACTGAAAAGGTGCTGCATCTGCAATGGTTTCAGAGGTACCACCTAGGGTATTATCATCTAGAGCCAGCATGCCAATAGCGTAATTATTTACCTCACTTGTGTCTCTTGCCACTCCTATAATTTCGCCAAATAGGTTTGTAATATTTGTATGATAAGGTCCCCATTGAATTCCGTCAATATCATTTCTTGGACTAAGAGACTCTAAAGTTAATTTGAAATATTTCTCCTGTGGTGTTAATGTGATGGTAGCCACAGACCCATTCGGATAGCTTAGCAAAATTGTTTCTTCGCTATTGTTAATTTTAGCTTCAATAGGCTCATAATAAACTTTCTTTTTGCCATCATAAAGTTGTAGGAGCGGAGATGGTTTTTCCAGTGGACTAAACTCGCTATAGGAGTCGTTCGTTATATTGCCCATTCGGGTAATGAAACCTTGCTTGTTTATTTCTATTTCAAAATAATCGGTTGTAAAAGTGCTTTTTGCAACGTTAGAACAATCTGTGAATAAGATTGTGAGCAAAAGCAACAATGTGCTGTATCCTAGTTTTTTTAAATCAAAAGAAGTTTCTTTCATTATTTTCAACGCTGTAATCCTTGACAGTCACCCGTGCCATTTAATATTATGATTGCTAATCTAAAGGATTTATAAGAACATAAATGCATGGGAGTACATAAAGTACCAATTGTGGTTGAGAAGCAATAAGACGACTGTGGTAAGCACAAAAATAGCCCAATACCTAAATATGATTAGGTACTGGGCTACGATGCCTTAAGTATTGAATACTATTAAGAGAAGAAGTTGATAAAAGATTTCTCAGCTATAATATGTGCAGGTTCTGGGAATTCTGCATGTACAATCAATGTATTTTCATGACGGTGCTCAAGTTCGCTGAGTGTTTTTCTATTCAAAAGAATTATAGAAGAACTTCCGTGATGGTCGATCTTATCCAAAATTGTTTTTCCGTTAAAATCGCACTGCCAGTGAGTTTCTGCCATTTTTTCTTCATACGAAAACTCAAGCAATGGTACTTTGTAATATTGCAACTCCTCTATTCCTTCAAAGTCAAAAACCAATCTTACTAATCCGCTTTCAAAGGCTAAGTCTTCATCACTTAAACCCAAATCTTTTAAGGACACTTTTCCTGATGTAGCTGAAGAAAATTTGATTTTTATTTCACCTTGATTTAACTCTATTTTTTGACTCATTGTTTGTTTTTTTGTTATACCCGAAAGTCCAAAATTCACGCTTTGCTAACAATGATTTTAGTCATACTTTAATGTGATTATGTTTCGTTCGTATACACTACTTTAACACTAATAGTAAAGAAAAAGGCTCAATTCCTTTTGAGAAATTGAGCCTTTTAAAATAAATGATTGTTGATGTTTATTTCAAAATCATAGTAAGCATTTTAAATTATGGGTTAAACCCAAATTTGTACACTTTTAAAAGGATAAAAAGGTAATGTTTAGTATTTGAAGCGTAGCATCGCGTAGGGTGTAATGATTTCAAATACTTGGTTAGCATTTAGTTTTTCATTTTTCTATTCCAAATATTTCAACCCATTTAGCTTTGTTTTTTCTAAAAAAAATCACCCCTATTATCATCACCAAACCAGATGCTATTCCAACCATTCCAAAGAAGGGGCTCTCTGGAATTCGTGTTAGTAGCTCTGCCGCAAATGCAGCGTATAATCCTACAACAGACCAATACATAAAACTAAAGTGTTGGAATTTCCATTTATTTGCCGGTTTCTTAGTCCAAACAGGAATCATTCCTAACAAAATTGTTACAAGAATCGCAACTGTTGAATAATGAAAAATGCCCCAGCCGCCAAAAAGTCTATAAATCATAAATGCTGTGATTATCATAAGGAACATACTCATCACATAGACATATCCAATTTGCATATGACTTTTCGTTCCTTTTCTTAAAATAAGAACTAATATTCCTGCAATCAATGCGATTATTGATGAGATTAAGTGAATTAGTCCGTATGTATCTCCAACTAAAAAATCCATTTCTATTTTTTCTATAGATGTGAACAGATCGGTGACATGCAGCGTATCCCGAAGGGTATGCTGTCATCGTCACTTGTTATCATCTTTTTTCATTTTTAAGTAATCATACAGTTCTCGTTGCGAATTGAATCTGTTTAAGTGATCCTTGAATTTAATGTACTTTACAGAGAACGTATTAACTTCTAATTTAGGCAGTAAATCTCTCCCTTTTTGAATGTCTAATTGACCAAATACGTCATAAAGACTACCTACTAAACTGTCTAAAATAAATTCGTGGTTTCGTTTATCAGAAATTAGTTTTGAGTAAAGTTCTTCTTTATAAGAATATGGTACGGGGCCAGAAATTGGAAGAATAAGTCTGATGACTTCTATATCAAAGTTGTTTTTTATGACCATCTTCCAAGCTTCTTCAACCGTTTGCGGATCTTCAAAGAAGTCTACCCAGAGCGAGTATTTAATCTGTTCTTTTTGCTTGTCAGTACCTATTTTCAAGTATTGATTGTAGTTGCTCCACAGAACATCTCTTATTTCAGGTTTTAGTTCATTGTATGCCATTTTTAATTCTGCACATATTCCGTACTCTGGATTTTGGCTAAATAGCTCAAAAGAGATGTTTATCTTATCCATTTGCCCAATACTTTTGTCGTACCACAAATCATCAACTATATCTCGTACAGTTTCTTTACCCAGATTCTTAAAGCTTACGTAATCTTGAGCTTTCATTTTTTTAATTGATGATAAAAGCGATATATCAGACATATCCCAATATGTCTTCATTTTCCAAAAACGAATCTAAACAGTTTCTGAGTCAAGAAAAAGTGTTTGATAGAATTAGCGATTTCAATTAGAACTACTTTGAGATCAGTACAGCATGAATCAATTTTAATTTTATTCTATTATCAAATTCCCACCATTTCAATTTCTCAACATAAAAAGATATTTTTACCAAAAACAAAGAATTTAGAAAATGAAAAAACTTGCCTTTTTACTACTCATTGCCGCCTTCGCTTGCACCACAGAAACCAAAACTGAAGACACTGTGGTTCAGGATTTAAGTTTGGAAGAACTATGGAGTACCGATACAACTTCACTTTTAACGCCTGAATCGGTGATTTACGACCCAAATAATGAAGTGGTTTATGTTGCATGTATCAATGGCGTTCCTCCAACAGCCAAGGATGGCGACGGCTATATTGCCATCATGAACATTGATGGATCTATCAAAAATGCAAGCTGGGTTACAGGTATGGACGCCCCAAAAGGAATGGGAATATGTGAAGGTTTTTTATATGTAGCCGATATCACCAAAATCCATAAAATAGAAATTGCTACCGGCAAAATCGTAAATTCTTACGAAGTAGAAGGATCTCAGTTTTTGAATGACATTGCAATCGCACCTGATCACAAAGTTTATATCAGCGACTCCAATACCAGCACCGTATATGTGCTTGATGGCGATGAAGTGACTGTTGTACTACAAAATGACGTATTGGGTGGTAGCAATGGTTTATTAGTAGATGAAGGCAAGCTTTTGATCGCTGGATTTGGCTCTGGAGCTTTTCACCAAATGGACATTGTAAGCAAAGAACTTGTCGCAGTGACTGATAGTATTTTTGGCGGAGACGGAATTGTAAAATATCAAGACAAGTACCTAGTAAGCAATTGGAATGGAGAAGTTTATTCTGTTGCTACAAATGGAGTTAAAAGGCTATTACTTGATACTAAATCAGCTAAAAGAAATGCAGCAGATATTGCATTAATCAACGACTCGGATGTACTGCTTGTTCCTGAGTTTTTTGCAAATAGAGTTACGGCGTATAGAATAAAGTGATTCGTGGATTAAATCTCACAGGTTTTCAAAACCTGTGAGGTTTGTTTTCAAAGTCTTTTTCCCCATCAATTCAAATCATTTCCAGAGGCTTTCACACCATCGTAAACTGATTTTATTCCTGCCATTTCTTTGATTAAAAAAGATTGTAAAGCTTCATTGAATGGAGCTTTTTCTTCTTCAGGAAGTGAGGCGTAATAATCTTTTAATTCCTTATTAATTTCAGCTTTTTCTGCTTCATCTGCAGCGTTCATAGCTTTTACATGGTATTTCTTAAAGTCGAACTTCATCTAATATGCTTACTTTTTGATTTATTACAGCTTCCAATCTAATTGCATAATCAACCATTGCCTTTATTTCACCTACTCCACTATGTCTCTCTTTATCCATTATTAAGATTCCTCCTTTACCGTCGGATTCTACATGGTAATAGTTGTTGCTTTCGAAAAACAAAATTAAGTCATCATCGAAAAAACGCCTAATCTGGCGAATGTTATTTCCTTTAAGGGAAAAACGCTCTGCAAAGTCTCTAAAGGATTTAAGCTTGATATCCTTATAGGTTCCCAAATAATGGAAACGCTCATAAAAGTCAACTTTGCTCAAGGTGAAAGTTGGAATCTCTTTTCCTGTATTGATACAAATCATACTGGCATGTAACTCTTCTTCCGCAATAAAAGCACCCTCAGAATACTCAATATCAAAAAACTTGATAATCCCACGTTGATCAATACCAATATTATAGAGATGGTCAACTTGGCGAGTTCTGAAATATTCAAAATTGGCCAAAAAGTACATATGGTAATCATTATGCTCATCAAAACTCCACTCTACATCGTTGAAATAGTTAGCAATGAGTTGTTGTCTTTTGGTTAAAGTTGTAGAGTCTGGGACAAAATGTACATATTCCAAAGCACGTCGTAATGATGAAGGGTGCTCACTTTCGGCTTTGTGGAGATCAAGTCCAATCACTTCAAAATGCCCTCCATTCTTGTCAAACATTTGTTCGTAGTCCCACATACTCTCCATTACAGTGTCGTCGATAAACTGACTTTGAAGAAAATCCACAACTACACTTTTGGAAGAATCTATTCCATCTAAGACCTTTTTTAACCTGAAATAATTAAGAAAGGAGCTAAAGTATTTGACCGTAACATGGAGCTTGCCATCTTCCTCATGGAAGGTTTCAATGTTATTGTTTTTAAAATTGTCTATGAACAACTTTAAGCTTTTGGTCATATAAATATGTGTCAAAAGAGTAACCAGTATGCCTATTGAAATACCGATAATAAGACTTGTAAAAAGGGTTGATAGTACCGTTACGGTAAAGATAAACACCTGTTCTTTCCCAATTTCCGAAATTTTCTTGACTATGCTGGGTGAAGCTAATTTGTAACCCGTGTATACCAAAATTGCTGCTAAAGCAGGAAATGGAATTCGCTGAAGTTGTGAACTGAATAAAAGAATAAATAAGATCAAAAATACAGCATGAAAGAAGTTTGAACTTCGGTTTACGCCATTATTATTCACATTGACAGAGCTACGTGCAATTACTGTAACTACATTTAAACCTCCAAAAAAACCAGATACCATAGTTGCTATTCCCAACGCTTTGAGGTCTTTACCCACCTTAGATCTTCGCTTGAGTGGATCCAATTTATCAACTGCTTTGATAGATAAAAGAGACTCAATACTAGAAATCATTGTGAGGGTAAAAACCGCCATAAAGAAGTCTACGGACAAAGCCTTTGAGAAGTCTGGTCGTGGGAAATTACTAAATACATTATCAGGAATACTGACAAAAAACTCGGGTGGTATAGGATGCTCTAGTCCAATTTTATTTTCAAAGACATAAGCCAAACCCACTGAAATAACAACAATCCACATTGGAGCTGGTATGAGCTGAAAATACTTATTCCTGATCTTTGGATAAAAAATCATAATGAGTAAACTCGCCACTCCCGCTACTGATGCTGGTAATAAATAGGGATCTGTAAGACCAGCAAGCACTGATTTAGGAATAGATAACAAAAGCTCAATAGTGCTTCCGCTAGCATCCATGTTTCCCATCATGATATGGAATTGCTTTGCCAAAATAATTACTCCAATGGCAGCCAATAGGCCTTGAATAGCAGTGGAGGGGAAAAAGTTTGATAACTTCCCTAAGTTGGCAAAAGCCAATATTAGAATAATCGCTCCTGAGCACACCACAGCGGCCAAAGTAAACAGGTAACCCTGATACATATCACCCGCTCCTAAAATAGTAACTGAACCTAAAACTGCAACCACAAGACCATTCCCCGGTCCAGTAATAGTGACATTGGAGCCTCCAAGAATAGAGACGATTATACCACCTACAACTGCCGAAATAATCCCAGCAATAGGAGGAACTCCCGATGCCAAGGCAAGGCCTAGACCAAGCGGTAAGGCTACCAATGAAACAACAAATCCAGCAAAAATATTTGTTGGAAGCGTTTTAATGAAGGAACCTATAATTTGCTTATTGATCATTTAGGGTTGTTTGATTATTTTCCAGGTACACTCCTGGTCGTTTGAGCCAACAATTCGGAGTACATATTGGCCCTCCAAAACCTCAAAAGGTAATTTCAATCTTGAAAAATACTCATTTTGTGGCACAAGGTCAATCGGCAACTTTTGACCTCTGATATCCGTTATCGAGATTTCGGTAGGTTCAATGTTTGCAATGAAGACCGAAAGTCCATCTAAAGATTCCGTTGGGTTAGGAAAGGTAAAGCACTTAGGCTCTCTATTATTAATGAATAAATCTTTGAATGCGATGATTTTCTCAACGCCATCCTTATCTACATGAATAGCTCGGTAGGTGGACTGCCCATTGACCAAAAATTCGTCAACCAGCTCTGCTCCCTCTCCTATTTTAATCCATTCTCCATTTTCAACCTTTTTTTCTATCCTGAAAGTTGAGGTTCTTACTCCATCTCCTCCACTAACTTTCAACGACACTTTACCGCCCACTTCCTTGGCTTCTAACTTTCCCGAAGTATAAAATCGATTTGCCGTAATGCCAAACTCACCGAAACTTAAAAGCTCTACCTCGAAGTATGCAGAACCACTTCCTTGCTGAATTGGTTCGATAGGGTTCTCTTGAACAAGGGCATTTCCATTTGAGAAATTTTGGTTGTTTAACAGGTCGCAGTCTTCATAATCACCCTTGTATTGCACAAGGCTAAATAAATTTAAATTCTGCTCAACATTGGGAACAATATCTAAGTGCTCATTTATTTCTTCCGAATTAAAATAAAACCTAACCAAAACTGGCTTTTGACTTAATTCACTTCCGATAAGGTAAAAATACTTAGGTAGATATATCGTTCCATTCTCCGACTTTATACCTGCTGCTGCACTGGCAATTTGAAAACTATACTTAAAATCATTAATTATTTGGCCTTGAGGATGAATTGCCATAATCAATTGTCCATTTTGATCCTTCAGATAATTCCACTCATCATGTTGGAGGTCTAGGGCGTTTAAATTCCCACATGATACAGGCTTATCTGCAATGCATAGCTCGCTAATAAACTCCAAATCCAACCTTTTACTTTCGCAACCCACTTCATTTGTGATAGAAATTGAATAATTCTCGACACCAATCTCGGCGATGTTGAATTCTGGCTTTTCAAGAAGTTTTTTTGTTTTATTATACCAAGTCACATTTCCTAAGCGATCTATCTCCGACAAATCAAAGTCATTTCCAATACAGCTATAAAATTGCTTTACAGGCAACCTAATTGTAGGATTATTTACTTTAGAGATGAAAACTGAATCTATATTATTGGTACAAGAATTCGTTGCGTTCCTTTTGAAATATAAATAGTCATTGTTTAAATCATTCACATTAGAAATTTCCACTCTTGCTTGATTGTAGAAGATCAAATCCTTACTTCCTTCTAGGGATTTTAAGTCACTGTTTTCACACAATGAAAGCTCTTTCGCAAACGATACTTTAGCAGTTACAGGCTCTACTTTGAGGTCAAATTCATTGGTATTGCGAGGACAAATACTTGTTAACTCCGATACAAACTCTATTCTTAACCTGTAAGTAGCATCCAAATCTATGGCCGTACTCGAGAGGGTTATCTTGGGCTCAATGCTCTCAAGTATTGTTTCCCACCCTCCATTGGTTTTCTTTTGAAAAAGGTAAGTTTTAACATTTCCACTAATTTGAAGTTGCTCAAAATCAAGTTCAAATTCTTCGGTCTCACAAAGGGTAACATCCTTTAGTTTTCCAGTTAGTGTATTTACGGTTAAGGTAACTATTTCAGACTCAATTTTGCCAGTAGAATCCTTCACCTCTACTCTATATTGGCTTTGATCTAAATCTTCCCCTTCTCCAGCATCACTTATTCTAAAGTCATCGTCGATCGCATCAACTATTGCACTAAATTCTGTCTCATTCGGCTTTTTCCTAAACCATTGATACGTAAGATCGCCTCTTCCTTTAGCTTTTGATTTGAAGGTTACTGTGTTCCCTTCACACTCTGAAAGACTTTGAGGCTGACTCGCAAAACCAAGTTTCGCCAAAACTGATGCTTCGATAAGTGTCCTTTCACTCGTACAGGAAAACTCACTTGTTTGTGATACGTAATACTTATAATCTCCTACTTCAAGATGTTTTGGATTATCTCCTGAAAAAGTCTTAGTGGTTTTAGAAGGATGCCATTTTAGGTTTTGACCTGTAGCTGTAAAGGTCAATAACTCTCCCTCGTCCACATACAATGGTGTTGTATTTATTGGTGGGCTTGGCTCAGGATTTATAAATACTTTGATTTCTTGTTTTGGGCTTTCGCAGCCCTCTTTACTAAATTGTGTTACCCAAAAAGACTGAATGCCAGCAATATCAGTATTAGGTTTAGGAGCTTTACTAGTTGCAGTTTCTAAAGGTTGATTCAACGATGTATACCAACGCTCGTCTAGGCCGCTTTCTGCTCTATATTTTAAAGTCTTTGCTGTTTCAAATTGGCAATAATTCTCATTTTCTACAATTGGTTTGTTTGGAAATGTTCCCACCGAAAATGTTGACAAATCTGTTGTTTCTGTACAGCCAAAGCCACCAGTTATAAAATCAACGCTACAGCGATACTGTGCAGCATTCGATTGCGTCAATGAAGCAAATTGTAGCCTTGGAGTAGCAGAACCAAAGATATTAGAGTCGTCAACAATGTCTTCCCACTCTTCGCCAGTCCCTCCTCTCGTTTGCCATTGGTATGATTTCACATCGCCAATAACTTCGAAAAAATTAGGTAAATTATAGTCAAAAGTTTTACCCACACAAGAAGACAAGCTCGGCAGGCTGCCAACTAATACATTGGCAATGAGCTTTTTGCTTTGAGTTGTAATAGTGCCCAATTTATCGATCAATTGACAGCGGTAAAGGGTGCCATTCGGATTGTTATTTCGGCCAACATTGGAGACTGTTAGGTAAGGCGTATTAACATTTTTGACTCCACTTTCTTCTTCCACTAAATTGCTATAATCGGTTTCGTTGGGTTGTTTTCGCTGCCACAGGTAGTGTATATTTCCAACTCCAACAGCTTCTACCGCAAACTTTACCGAATTCCCTGCACAATCATATTGATCATTGGAAATACTTACGACTCTTAATGGTTCGTATACCGAAGCAGCAATTCTTAATTTGGGACTTTCACACGAACCGTCATATTGCGATACCCATACCTCATGATCACCTACCATGTCGAATGTAGGAGCTACACTTGAGAATTCTTCAAAACTGTTTTCTACATACCACCTAAGATTTTCACCAACTGCCGAAAAAAGCAATACATCAGGCACAACAACATAGCTTTCTGTGGTGCTGACTGGAGGATTTATTCCAGGTCTAACATTCACCTCTAAACTTTTGGTGCTACTTCCACAATCGCTTGTGCAGGTAACAGTATATATGATATTCGTAACAGGAATTACTGTTCGACTCGCCTCTACGCTGCCATCACTCCAACCAATAATTCCTCCACAATTAATAATTTCGATATTCAATTCGTTTCCAGCACAAATTGTGGTGTCTGACATGTTGAATTCAAAATCAAATGAAGGCCTAACTAAGATACTTTGAGGCTCAGAAGTTGCCTTGTTGCAGCTGCTCGGTCCACAATCAATAATTGCCCTGAAATATAAGGGTTTAGTAGTGGCATCGCCATTTTGTACGTTGTCTAAACTTACCGCCTCTCCGGACAGTCCTAAATCTTCCCAAAAAGAAGAAGTTGGTGCATTTGATTTTTCGTTCTTTTGCCACGAAATCTCACAAGTCCCAGCACCACCAATAACATTAGCATTCATTTGAAATACTTCGTTGCTGCAAATTTCTATTTTGTTAATTTCTATTGCAATTGATGGGTCAGCAGCAATATTGATTTTAATTATATTGGAATCAAACTCCCCACAAGCGGTTCTAATTTGCCTTTTTAAACAAGTGGTTTCACTTAAAACAGGGGGATTGTAAGTCAAGGTACTAGCACCTTCAATTTCTGACCACACACCATTAACTTCGCAAGAGGTAGAAATTAACCATTGTAATTCATACGACAGATCTGAATTCCCAAAACTAGGTGAAGACTCATTGCCAATTGTACTTGGATTGTAACCTGAACAAGCGTCTACGGCAGAAAATGAAATTTCTCCAGCATCAATTATGGGTGTTCCTTTGATTTCTATTTCGTTGGAAACTGGGCTTTCACAAGTTAGACTTTTACATATCGCAGTGTATTTCTCAATACCATCGGGAAACACTTTAATTGATGCACCAATGGCTCCATTTGACCAGATTAGCTCACCATCACAGTTTGTTGCCGCAATGATTGTAGAATCTTGCCCAAAGCAAACTTCAAGATTGGTTGCACTAATTTGAGGTGCCACAATTCCTGGAGTAACTGTTACGACAAGCTCGTTTACTGCAGTTTTTTCACATTCGCCAATCGTACACATAGCAGTGTAGGTGGTGCTTTCGCTTGGGCTGACCAATACCTCGCTTCCCACTTGGCCGTCAGACCAATTCAATGTCCCATTGCAACCAGTACCTGATAAAGTGATTTGTTCCCCTTCACATATTGTTCCTGCCCCTGAAAGGCTTGTATTCTCAATTGTTATAAGTGAAACCTTAGTTCCTGAGCTGGAGGAACCATATTCCACACAAGTATTTCCGTCTGACTTTAGAAAATCTATTTTGCATCGATAATATGCATCTATTGTTGGATTGATATTAAGGGCAGTTCCATTTTCTCCTAATATATCTGACCAGGTACCCGAAGTTCCTTCACGAAATTGCCAAGTATATTTATCTACATTTCCAGTTAAATTAAGTTCGGAAAGATTGAAATCCTTGGAAGTACCACCACATATTTCTTCACTAGCAAAAGAGCCCTCCACGCTATTCACTTGCAGCTTTACTTCATTACTTGAGGCAACACAGGACTCATTTTTTGCCCTTAACCTAAAAGTCGAATTATGAGGATTAGCAGTGTTACCTATATTACTTAGTCTAAGATTTTCGGTAGTCTCAGTCGAAATATCGACCCACATATCATTTATACCTTTTTGCTGCCAAATCAGATCATCAAACAATGAAACTGAAGTTTCGAAAGTAACGGTGTTCCCTTTACAGTTAGTTTGGCTTATTGGCTGTTGTATAAATTCTGGAAACGGAATGCCTTCAATTTCAAGCAAAGAATCTAACTCACATCCTTGCGAGCTTTTAACTTTTAGAAGATATGAGCCAGAGGTTAGACCAACAAAAAGATTATTTACCCCAAAACCTTGAGCATTTATCTCAAATGATAAATCGGTACTTCCAGTTGTTAAAACCTCGATACTTCCGTCATTATTTCCAACGCAGCTTTCGTTAACAATTTTGATTTCAGAAATTTCAAAGTCACTCAAAATCCCTATTTCCACTTCTAAAGTTTGAATGCAGTTTTTCTGATCTTTGGCAGTGAGCGTGTACTTTCCTTGACCAAGGTTTTCGAACAATCCACTATTTTGAAAACTTACATTATCTAATTTATATTCGAAATCCCCAGTCCCTCCACTTGCAAATATTTCGACTTCTCCATTCGATGCCGTACAAGTACTTGCGTTTTGTGAAAGCTTGGTGATTAATATAGGAGCTGGCTCGAATACTGACACAGAAGTAGTAGCAGAACAAAAATTCTCATCTGAAATTGTTAGGAAATAATCTCCTCCACTTAGGTTAGCTCCGTTTCCTCCGTCACTCCAGGTATAGGTTAAATCTCCTGTCCCTCCACTTGCTAAAATCTCAATTTTACCATCCGAGACTCCATTGCAGCTAACTTCTGTGACTACTTTAGAATCTATGGACACAGCTGCTGGCGAATCTACAAAAATGGACTTTTTTACCTCACAGCCTAATTCATCTTTAGCATAAAAATCATAAGTACCCGTGCTTAAATCCGAGAAGCTATTCGAGTTTTGAAATGCGTTTAACCCCTTGGAATAAGTATAAGGGCTCACTCCTCCTTTGACATCTAAAGTAACAGAACCATTACTCTCTCCAAAACAATTTGGCAAAACCACAAGCTCCGATAAACTTAACTCTACCACATCTACACTTCCCAAATCCGAAGTTTCTAAGCAAGTTCCACTCCCGTTTTTGTCAAAGGTAATTTTTACTCGATACGCATTTCCGTCATTTTCTAATTGTCTATTTGTAAGTTCTAAATCTGGTGATGTTCCATCTTGAATAACATTCCAATCAGCTCCTGAAGTTAGTCTCTCTTGCCATTCGAAATTTATTGCCGAACCAGTGTACATAGGAGGCGAAAAAGTGAGATCATTCCCTAAACATACTTTTTGATTGTCTAGATTATTAGTAAAACCGCTGACATATAGTTTGGCAGTATTTGATGTGATTTCACAACCAAAATTATCGGCAATTAATCGATATTCCGTCTGATCTGGGTTAGTACTATTCCCGACATTTGATAGACTTAATTTAACATCATTTTCTCCAGAAATATTAACCCAATCTTCATTTATGATCTTTTTTTGCCAGCGAAGACCATTGTAATTTGAGATTTCCGCTTCGAAGTTAACTGTGTTACCGTCACAATTGAATTGATCAGCCAAAACATTTGTAAATGTTGGAAATAACGTACTACCTATTTCTAACAATGAATCTATCTCACAGCCTTTGGAGCTTTTAACTTTAAGAAGGTATGAACCCGATGCTAAGTTTTCAAAAAGGTTATTTGCTCCAAAACCTTGAGCATTTATCTCAAATGATAAATCGGTGCTTCCAGTTGTTAAAACTTCGATACTTCCGTCATTATTTCCAACGCAGCTTTCGTTAACAATTTTGATTTCAGAAATTTCAAAGTCACTCAAAATCCCTATTTCCACTTCAAAAGTTTGAATGCAGTTTTTCTGATCTTTGGCAGTGAGCGTGTACTTTCCTTGACCAAGGTTTTCGAACAATCCACTAGTTTGAAAACTTCCATTATCTAATTTATATTCGAAATCCCCAGCCCCTCCACTTGAAATTATTTCAACTTCTCCGTTAGATGCTGAACATGTACTTTCTTTTTGTGAAAGCACTGTTAGAATTATTTCTGATGGCTCTGTCACAGATGCCGAAGTAGTAATGGAGCAAGAATTCTCATCGGAAATTGTAAGGAAATAATCTCCTCCACTTAGGTTGGTTCCGTTTCCTCCATCACTCCAAGTATAGGTTAAATCTCCCGAACCTCCACTTGCTAAAATCTCAATTTTACCATCTGAGACTCCATTGCAACTTACATCCGTGACTATTTTAGAATCTATGGATAAAGCTGCTGGCGAATCTACAAAAATGGACTTTTTTACCTCACAGCCTAATTCATCTTTGGCATAGAAATCATAAGTACCTGAGTTTAAATCCGAAAAACTATTCGAGCTTTGAAAAGCGTTTAAACCTTTGGAAAACAAATATGGACTTTCACCTCCAAATGCACTGAGGCTTACTGATCCGCTACTTTCTCCAAAGCAGTTTGGCAACTCAATCGTTTCGGCAAGACTTAATTGTACTACATCAATGCTTCCTAAATCTGAGGTTTCTGCACAAGTCCCTGAACCATTTTTATCGAAAGTTATTTTTACCCTATAAGCATTCTTGTCGTTATTAATTTGATGTGCGGAGAGCAACAAATTTGGGGATAAACCATCTTGGATTACATTCCAAGCAGCTCCGGTCATAAGCCTCTCCTGCCATTCAAAATTAAGTGCAGAACCCGTAAAACTCGGAGGTGAAAAAGTTAAATCATTCCCCAAACAAACTTTTTGATTATCTAGATTCTCCGTAAAACCACTCACATACAATTTGGCTGCGTTCGTTATAATTTCACATCCAGCATTATTAGCAACCAATCGATATTCAGCTTGATCTGGATTGGAATTGTTCCCGACATTTGTAAGCCTAAGTTTTAAATCATTTTCTCCTGCAATATCAACCCAATTATCTCCAGGAAGCTTTTGTTGCCATTGAAGGCTTGAATAATTCGAAACTTCAGCCTCAAAATTGACTATGTTTCCGTCGCAATTATATTGATCAGTCGGCTGAGAATTAATATTTGCAAAAGTACCACTTCCAATATTAAAAGGATATACCTTTTCACAAAATTGGGCATTCCGAACAGTAAGTTGATATGCTCCTTCTTCCAAGTTTTCAAAGAAAGAATCCTCTGAAAAGTCAACACCGTCTAGCGAAAGCCTGTAAGGCTGAAGTGATCCAATAGAAGTGATATCTATCCTACCATTGGGCTCTCCCACGCAAGTGGCATTCGTGACAGTAATGGTAACACTTGGAGACTCTTTGAGCACAAGGTCAATATCTCCAGGGTCAGACTCACATGTAAATCCACTTATTGTCTTTGTAGTTTTTACAAAAAGCTGGAAGCTTTTGTCCAAATCATTGACAGTGTAGGTCGTCGAATTGCCTAAAACTCCATCTGCATCATACCAAATTGTATTGATATTGGAATCGGACGATATTCGTTGAAATGGGAGATTTGTACCTAGGCAAGCACTTATACTATTTGGAAAGTTTAGGCCATCTAAAGAGATTTTGGGACTTAATAAGCTACCTACAGGATTTGAAATTTCGATTCCGAGACTATCGCTACAAGTTGCAGAGGTGATTAAAACATAATATTCACCCATTTGAGATACTTCTAACTCAGCGGTATTGGATGTGGCAATGCTAGTACCGACTTTTTTCCAAGTATAACCATATATTCCTGAACCACCAGTTGCTACCACATTCAAGGTACTAGTTTGATTTAAATTCCCTGTCTGGCAGATAAAATCGGAGCTTGCAGTTAAGTTAGCAAAGATGCTTGGATTGACGACAACATTAATTTGTGACTTTCCACCTTCACACGCACCTGGACTCTTCTCGGAAACATAAAATATTTGATTCCCACTTATATCAGTTGAGGGGGTAGGAGCTTGTGAGAGGACAGTCAAGTTTTCATCATACCAAATCAAGGAATTTGAAATATCTCCAAGTTCTGCAGAGAGTTGACTGGGAGTTTCTCCTAGACAATATATTGCATTATTGGTAACAGGGAATGATGGAGCATCTTCCACTTTAAGTTTTACGATATCACTTGTAACTTTGCCACATTCACTGGTTACTTCACAATAAATATCACTTCCATTTGCTGTAAAAGGGACATTCTCGATTTCTAGGGTGCTTGAATTTTGCCCAATAGGGTTACCGTTTTGAAACCATTGATAGCTAATTGGACTTTCGCCATGGGCTGTAATTTGAAAAGTCGCAGTATTGCCTGCACACAATTCTACTTCAGTTGGTTGGCTTGAGATGGATGTTTCTGTTTTTAAAGTAAATTCAACTTTGTCAGTAAGTACTTCTCCACACTCAGCTATTACTTTGCAATAATATTCTCCTTCATGCGAAGAGTTTGTGTTTTCAAGATTTAAACTTGAACCTATTTCTCCTGATATTTCACTATTCCCAAAATACCATTGATAAGAAAGTGAGCCCTCTCCTTCGGCTAAAACTTGAAAAGTTACGCCTTCATTTTCACATGCTTTTCGACTGATAGGTTGAGTTAATACCTTTGTTGCCTTTTTGATAATTAAAACAAAAGGGTAGTTAATACTTTCACATTCCGTATTACTGTTTTTAAAACTTAGGTTGAAGTCATAATTCCCTGCAACACTATTATTTGGAACATTAACCAAAACCGAATTACTCGAAAAGCTTTGATCTTGGATTGGGCTAAAATCAACCAAAGCATTGGTACCACTCGAAAGTGAAAATTGATCAGGCATCCCTTCCATAACATCGAAATTAATAACAAACTGATTACTTGAAGGGCAAATTTGAGCTATTGAAATGTTCTCTACCTTTGGCAAAGGATTCACATTTGCGTCTACCTCCTCGAAATAAGAGTGGCAATAGTTTACATCCAATTGGCGTACAAAATATTTTGTTTCTGAATTAATTGTTGCAGACTCAAAAGTTGTCTCATCTCCAATTAAAGATGCCGTAGAATCCGCAAACCATTCGTAAGAGCCAGAACCACCCTCAATCTCAAAACTTACTGTACCTTCCCCACATACTTCATTCAATGCTTTGGGTACTCCTACAAAAGCGGGTTTGGGGTTGACAGTATAGTTCGTGCGTGTTTTAGAAACATCGCAAGTTCCAGAAATGGCATTCCCGGCGTCATCCATGCTAATTTCTTCAAAATCGACGACCAGTCTATAATTTCGTTCATCCAACTTAATTTGGGATAAAGTAAGTTGATCGCTTTGAACACCGATATAAAGTTCCGATTCACTTAAGTCTGAATACGTGGATGCAGAGCTCAATTTCATTCCCCATTGGTAACCTAAAACATTTCCAATAGGATTATTTACAAAAAACTTTGCTTCCTCGCCTTCGCAAAATTCCGTAGAACCAGTAGTTGGATTAGGATCCGAATGTCTACTCACACTTAAAGAACCAAAATTTGAAATGTTTTCACATCCATTTTCATCGGTAACTACACATCTGAAAGTATCATTGTCATCTCCTACTTTGAGATTATCAATAGTTAAGCTTTTAGAATCTACATTTTTGTAATGAGAGGAAGCTGTTATTGCTCCGAACCCAGATCCCGTATTTATTTCCCAATTATATGCGAGGGTTCCAACACCAACAGCAGAGGTTTTGAAAAATGCATCATCACCTAGACAACCAACCAAGTTTATGGGCTGAAAATCGAAAACAGGTTCTTGAGGAGTTAAAGTAACTTGACCGGAATAAGCTATTTCTCCACTTGTGGAGTTTGTGATTTTTAATCGAAATTGTTGTTGGTAGGTATAGTTTGAAAACTGTATTGAAATGTTGCCATTGCTAGTGCCAGTGAAAGCAGTTAAATCTTGCCAATTTCCGTTGTCAAAGTTCTGTAATTGATAAGTATCCGCATCAGTAGTTCCTGCTGTTAGAGTGATATTCCCTCCTTTACAGACATACAACTCTGTGATCTCCAATGGGATAGAAAAGCTAGGGATTTGGCACCAAGTCACACCAGTACTTACAACAATTAATAAAAGTGTGAAGAGGTTTCTCATAGTGGATTAGTTACCAAGTATAACAAAACTTGATTTTTAATCCAAAACTAGAACATAAAAAAAACCAGTGCAGGGCACTGGATTTTCCATTTTCAACCTAACCTTAATGAAAATCAAACCTATTTCTTATGGTAGTACATTACCGAATTTTTCTTGCGATTTAGTAGTCTACTTACCGATTTAATAAAGGCAAATAGGACTACAGGTACTAAAAAAAGTAGTACTACTTGAATAAAAGCAACGCCAATTGTGCTAAAAGTTAAAATGAACAATTTCATAAGATTCACTCTTTAGATGATGTAATATAAATTCATAGCTATAAACTCATTATCAAATTTCAACACTTTAAAATGTTCATCATAGAGTAGAAATACCCTATTTTAAAGTTAATGTACTTTAAACCTAATTTGAGTACTTCAAAATCATATGGAGCTAAAAATTCAAACTACTGTTCAGCGAGACCACCTTTATGTATGGCAGAACTTTAATCAAACACTTTTCGAGAAGCTTTCTCCTCCATTTCCAAAGGCTAAACTCATCCAATATGACGGAAACGAAGTTGGATGTAAAGTAGATATTGAACTGGACTTCTTGATTTTTAAAAACCGATGGTTAAGTGTGATTACAGAAAATGGTGAAACTAAAAATGGCCTATACTTTAGAGATCAAGGGGAGAAGCTTCCTTTCTTTCTAGGCAAATGGAGTCATAAACATATCATAGAACCTTACCAAAATGGTCAAACAATCATCAAAGACGAGGTGAGTTTTGAAGCTCCAATACCTTGGCTAAGTTTTCTTTTATATCCACTCATATGGGGGCAATTCTTATGGAGAATCCCGATTTACAAGCGAACTTTTTCAAAGTAGTTAACGAGAACCTAGCAACTGTGTCCAATACCCCTTGTATTCGCCAATTGCCATTTCGGTAAAGTGGTCCTTCATTAAGTTTTCACAATGCCCTGGACTATCTTTCCAAGCCTGAACAGCAGTGACAACAGTATGTGCAGGATCGGTAGATTGAAAGATATTCTCTCCATAACTCATCCATTTATACCCCGCTATATCTAACCTACCTTCGGCATTATTGCCTCTTTTATCAATATGTCCAAAGTAGTTCTTTTGTGACATGTCCTTACTGTGTGCCAATGCAGTAGCCTCAAGTGTCGAATTCCATACCAAGGCGTTTACAGGTGGAAAATACTTGCTTCCGCACTTACATCCTTTTGTCCTTATTTCATTGACAAGCTGTAAGGCTGATTTATTTTCAGCTGAATTAGCAGAATCCACCGTCACCGTTTTACAAGAGAATATTGTAAGGAAAAAAGATAAGGATAAAAGTGATAAGGTCATTTTCAAAATATGATTCATTAGCTCGATTCAATTTGCATTATTAAGTACAAATTTTATTCCAAATCCAGCTCAAGCATGCTTAGGATACCCTTTCTAACGAGGTTATTTCATTTTTCGTACAATGAATAAAAATAAAACTCTCCCATCAATTGACGAGAGAGTTTTAGTCGATTAGTCTTTTATAGGCCTTGGCGGTGCTGGTGGTGTTGCCGGTTTTGGAATCGATTGAGGCTGCGGTGCAACTGTTGGTTTCGGAACTGCGGCAGGAGCAGGTGGAGCTGGAGGAGAAGGCGGATAGTTCATATGAATATGCTGACCATTCTCTATTTCATTCTTTACTTCGTTTGGTAGTAAATCTAACAAACTATTGTGCTCGTTTTCCATCCTATTTGCAACTTTACCTATTGCTCTTGATTGCGTCTCTAACTTTGCCTCAATTTCCTTCATGGGTCCTGCTTGCATTTTTTTCTCAAATTCTTTCTGCTTGATTTCCATTTGGGCCTGCCATTTTTCCAACTTAGGCTGATGCTCTTCCATCACTTTTTGTAGGGTTTGCATTTGCTGGCTGTAAGCTTGAGTTATTTCAGCCGACTTTTTATTATACGCTTTATCGCTACGATCAAGCTTCATTATTTCATTTGTCATTTTTGTAGCCAATTCACCAATCTCTTCTCCGCTTTTTTCTATTGCGGCTACGTATTCTTTAAAGTTAGGGTCATCGCTAGGATCTATTTCAAAAGCGAAATCCTTATGAATTGCTTCTATCTTGGAAGATTCCTTTTCTATAGCCTTACTCATCTCTTCTATTTCTTTTTGGCTCTTTTTAAAGCTCTTCCACTTCTTTTTAAATTCTTCTTTTTCACTTGCACTCATTTCCACCTTTTTGCCATTCAAAACAATACCATCCTCATCTATATTAACATCATAGTTATCAGTTTTGATACTAACTTCTTCCTTGTTTATAGTCTGTTCTACTGTCCTACTTACAATTCCAGTGTCCAATGGAGAAACAACGGTTTCAATCTCGTTAACTATCAATGGTGCCTGAACTTCAGTAATAATACTTTCTTCTATTACTTCTTGATTAGGTTTTGGTACAAACCCAAAGGCCATAATCATACTACACATGAGCAGCAAAGCAAAAAACTTACTTTTCTGGTTTTTATTTTGGTATCCCAAAAGGCTCTCTATTCTATTCAGCGTAGGCATTTTCTTTTTACCAAATGCCATTGCAAATTCTGGTTGCGACTGAGATAACTGAATTGTCGCCAGAGTTTTGGCCAACAGTACTCCATTCCCTGTCCAGTCAGCGGCAAGGCTGTCACAAGCTAGTTCTCGGTTCTCGCGAATTTGATTCCCAATGAACCAATAAATGGGGTGAAAAAAGTAGATCGACTCAACGAGCGTTTGGAATAAGTTTACAAGAAAATCATTCCTTTTTATGTGGGCGAGTTCGTGTGCCAAAACCACTTCTAATTGCTCTACCGAAAGGTAATTCACCATTGCGACTGGTATCAGTATTATTGGCTTAAGATGACCTAACACCATTGCAGTAGTAACTTTATTGCTTTCAAAAATTTGAATTTTAAAACCTTCAATAGACACCTTCTTTGTCAAATCATGCCACGCAGTGGAAGCTTTGCTACTTAAAGAATTTTGATGTGAGCGTTTTAGCCATTGTACATATATTAGTGAAAATGAGTACTTAATACTTAGAAATGTGAAGCCAATAAGCCAAGCCGCAAATAAGTACGGAGAGTTTGCAGCTATCCATTGAGAAATTGAAAACTCGGCAGTGGCAATTTCCAGCATTGGCAATTCCCCACTTGCAAATTCTATTCTTGCTGAGAAAACCAAAAATAAGGTGATTGCACTTGCCACTATTTGACTAAAAAGTGCGTACAAGCCAAGATTAACTTTTGCCTGTGGTTCTTTCCACTTTTTGATCAATAGCCAATAGACTGCGAGAATAATTGCACCTTGCCAAAATGAATGAAGAATTGTTTCTCCAAAACTGATCGCCCAAGGGCTCTCCAAAATTGATTGTAGCTTTTTCATAATTTGTGTTATTTATTCTTTTTCTAATTTGTGTATAAGTTCTTTTATAGCTTTCAATTCTTCTTTGCTCGCCTTATGATTGCCCAATGCAGACATGACCATACTCATGGCACTGCCTGAAAATGCAGTATCTACAAATCTTTCTATGAGGTCTTTTTGTGTATTCTCCTTCTTTATTGCGGGAAAATATATGTGTGATCGGCCACTCTCCCTCCTATCCAACAAACCTTTTTCGAGCATTATTTGCATAATTTTTAAGGTTGTAGTGTATCCTACTTTCTTACTTAGGTTTTGAGCGTCATTAATTTCTTTAACAGTCGCTTCTTCCTGCTCCCATAAGAACTGGAGTATTTCTAATTCACTTTCGGTGGGTTTTTGATGTGCCATATCTATCTACGAATATCTTCGTAACAAATGTAGTACGAAAGTATTCGTAATGCAAAACTTTATTACGAATATTTTCGTATCAAAGTATATTTTGCTCAAAATCGTGAGCTTTTTTGTTGCTATAAGTTTTATAAAATATCTTTAGTCAAATTTTTTTTCGGGAAAGCAGGGCTATTCAAGTAGAAAATGAATCTTTATCTCGAAAATCTTATTACTATCAATAAAACCCTTCTATTATATGGAATTTAAACCCTTTGATATTGCCTGTTACAATAAACTGTATGAGCGTTTTTCGTTTCTTTTTGAGCCAGAATTGATCGATGAAATATGTCAATCTGGAAAACTCAAGGAATTTGATATCGATGCTTGCATAGTAGATATTGGCGATAAAATAGAGTTTATGCCATTAGTTGTTTCTGGCTCAATCAAAATAATGGTTGAGGACAAAGAAGGCGATGAATTGTTACTGTACTACTTAGAAGTGGGCGATACTTGTGCTGTGACACTTAACTGTTGTACACACAAAGCAAAATCTACTATACGTGCCATTGCAGAATCTAAAGTTGAGGTACTTTTTGTACCTGCCGAAAAAATGGAGGACTGGATGGTTAAATACAAGTCTTGGAGAAACTATATCCTTGAAAGCTATAATACTCGTCTAAACGAAATGGTTGGAGCAATTGATAATCTAGTTTTTAACAGCATGGAAGATAGGATCAAAAAATACCTTAGAGATAAGGCATTTGTAGGTAAATCCTCTTCACTTCATATCACACACAATGATATTGCAAATGACCTTCACTCCTCTAGAGTCGTAATTTCTAGGTTAATGAAAAAACTAGAAAAGGAAGGAATTATAAAGCAAAACCGCCACAAGGTTGAGTTTTTGGAGTTTTCGAAATAACCCTTTACTCCGCTGAAAACTTGTACATCGTACTTGAACTATAAGTTTCGCCAGGGTTTAAAACTGTTGAAGGGAAATTCGCTTGGTTAGGTGAGTTAGGGAAATGCTGAGTCTCTAAACAGAAACCTGTTCTTTTTCCGTATACTTTCCCATTTTTACCTATTGCCGAACCTGTAAGGAAGTTTCCTGTATAAAACTGAACTGCTGGTTCGGTTGTATAAACTTCCATTATACGTCCTGATGTAGCCTCTTTTACTTGAGCAACCAATTTCATATCGCTTGAATTATCCGTAAAAACCCAACAATGATCGTAACCACCTCCTAAGGCGATTTGATCAAAAGTAGTATCATTTATTCTTTCGGATATTTTATGGAAGCTCGTGAAATCCATAGGAGTTCCAGCTACATCAGCAAGTTCTCCTGTAGGAATTAAACCTTTATCTACGGGTAAAAACTTATCAGCAGCTATCATTACTTCATGATCTACTATAGAACCTCCAAGACCAGCCAAATTGAAATAGGCATGGTTGGTTAGATTTACGACCGTAGCCTTATCTGTAGTTGCCTCGTAATCTATTTTTAAACTATTGTCGTCATTTAATGTATATACGACCTTCACTTTTAATTCTCCAGGATATCCTTCATCACCATCTGGCGAAGTCAAGTGCAAAGTTAACTGAGCTTTATTTTCTTCAAAATCAGATACTTGCCAAACTTTTTTATCAAAGCCTTTTAGCCCACCGTGTAGAGCATTCACACCATTATTAGTGGCTAAATTGTACTCTTCGCCATTCAATGAGAATTTACCATTTGCAATTCTATTTCCATAGCGACCAACTAAGGCACCAAAAAATGGAACACCATCTAAATAGCCTTGTAACGAATCCATTCCTAATGTGATGTCGTCGTAATTTCCGTTTTTGTCGGGAGCTGTCCAAGATACAATAGTGCCACCTAGCGTAGAGATGTCAACAACCATACCTTGCGAATTTTTCAAAGAATATAAATCTACAGCTGTTCCGTCTGGCATTTGGCCAAAACTTGATTTTGAATTAGAATTAATCATTTCGGTTTTTTTCTCGTTCGTCCCACATGCCGACAATACGACTGCAAAAAGAACTATGTATAATATATTTTTCATGTTATTGAGTTGAATTTATCCAGCAAAACTAATCATTACGTATGCTACAATGGCTACAATAAATATACTTGTAAACACATCTAAAAGCGTGAAACTCTCATTGTTTTCTTTTCGCTGCTCAGGCGTAACAGTGGACAATGTAAGACCTACAATCTTCGACTTGTCTGGAGCTGCCGAAAATAAAGACACAAGAATGGTTGCAGCTACACAATACAAGAAAAAGAATGAAGAGAATTTTAAGAAATTCATATCGGCAAAATTATGAAGCATACTTCCCACCTCCATGGAATCCTTGTATACTTCCAGTGTTAGTCGAATTGCAGCAATAATTATCCCTGTAAATAAAGTAAACAAAGCACCTCTAGAGTTAATTCTACTTGAAAATATTCCTAATAAAAACACTGCAGTAATTGGTGGGGCAATATATGACTGTACATTTTGTAAATATTCATAAAGTGTTCCGCCTGCAAGCCTTTCAATTATTGGTACCCAAAGCACACCTAATAATACAACTACTCCGGTGGCAATTCTTCCCACTTGAACCATTTTAGCTTCACTAGCTTCTGGCTTTAATTTTTTATAGATATCAATGGTAAACAATGTAGAACAGCTATTAAATACAGATGCCAAGGATGACATTAAAGCGGCCATTAAACCCGCCGCAACTAAACCACGTAATCCAGCTGGCAATATTGCCATCATCAACGATGGAAAAGCTTGATCAGGAGTGTCCCATTCCAACTCTCCTCTCATTTTCAACACAAGGGCTATTATACCTGGAATAAGGAATAAAAACAAAGGTAAAAGCTTTAGAAAAGCCCCAAAAATACTACCTCTACGCCCTTCTTTTATATTTTTAGCTGTAAGCACCCTTTGTACAATCACTTGATCCGTACACCAGTACCAAATCCCAACGATGGTTGATGAAAGTACCAACCAGTGCCAAGGATAATCCTTGTCGTCCATTGACCTCCACATATTCATATACTCTGGACCAACAGTGTCTTTCACACTTTCCCATCCACCAGCAGCATCCAAACCCAAAAAGGTAAGGCAAGCTGCACCAACTACAAGTACTATGGCTTGAAGAGTCTCTGTATATACCACAGCCCTCATACCACCAAGAACTGTATAAATACCAGTAAGAATAACCGTTCCAAGAGCTCCTGTCATGAAAGAAACTCCCAAAAGCGTAGAAATCACAATTCCACCGGCATATAATGTCACCGAAACTTTGGTTAAAACATACGCAGCTAAACTAAAAATACTCAAAAACCACCTTGCACGAGCATCAAACCTTTTCTCCAAAAACTCGGGCATCGTGAAAACTCCACTTCTTACATAAAAGGGCAAAAACAACCATCCCAAAAGTACAACTACCCAAGCATGTAGCTCATAAATTAAAAGAGGAAACTTATCTGCAGCCCCTGAACCGGCCAAACCCACAACGTGCTCTGATCCAATATTAGATGCAAATATAGATGCACCAACTACAAACCAACCCATATTCCGCCCGGCTAGAAAGTAATCTTCGCTATCAGTTTGTTTTTGTGCTACCACCCACCAAGCTACACCTAGTAAAAGTGCGAAATAGCCTGCGATTACGACCCAGTCGAGGGTTTCTAAAGTATGTTCCATTTATATGTTAAGATTAGGGTTAATTTCAAAGCAGTAACAATGATATAAATTCTATCCAATACTGGCTAGTTTTCTTTGCATTTTTAAACATCAAGACTAACAATTTGAACGATAAAAACTTAAATGAAAAACTTCAAAGCTGAAATCGCTACCACCACTATTAATATTCGATAAATCCATGTATTCGCATTTGGCATTTTGGCTATAAAGTTCACCCCAAGCCAAGCTCCTATAGACTGGAAAAAGCCCATTAAAAGACCTAAACCAATGTGGACTTTCCCATAGTAAAAAAACAAAATTAAAGACGGTATAGTAAAAGCAAAAACCAATAACAGTTTAATTGCGTTGGCGTTTTTAAGACTGTAATTACCAACTAAAACAAGAGCAGCTAAAAGAAAAACCCCTACCCCAGCTTGTAAAAAACCACCATAAACTCCTATAACAAATAGTACAAAAATTGTCAAAGGCTTATCAGGTTTAATATCACCTAGAGGGTCTTTTAGCCATTTTTGAGGCTTAAAAAGTAAAACTACCAACATTGCAAACATTAGAATTCCAATGCTATACCGCATCATAGTTTCATCTAAATTCACGGCTATGCGTGAACCCAGCAATGCCCCAATAGACGATGACAACAGTAATTTCCATGCCCCTTTAAATACCTTAGGGTCTTTTTTGAACCATGTCCAAGTTGCAATTCCAGATTGCATGACCACCCCTATACGATTGGTCGCATTGGCGACGCTAGGAGGCAAACCACAAATAAAAATAAAAATGGGTAAAGTGAGCAATGAGCCACTGCCAGCAATAGTATTAATAATACCCGTAAAAATGCCCACAACCACAAAGAGTAAAAGCTCCCAAATGGTGAGGTCAAATGAAAATAATGATTCCAAATGCTATTGTTTTTTGTCTTGATTAAACTTGTAATTGAAAGTCAAGTTTACTTGCCTCAATCTACCCTGAGATTCTCCATCGGTTACGAATCCAGACCCAAAGTTAGTGTATCTTGAAATCCTAGAATTGAAAATATCACTTACACTTAGATTTAGCCTACCTCCTCCTTTTAAAATCTCTTTACTAGCAGCTAAATCAGCATAAGCAATTGCTTTTCTACTTCCTTGAGCGGCAAGTCTAGGAGCGTCGTAATTTAATCTCAACTGAATATCTAATCCATTTTTTAAAGTAAACCTTGAGTTGTAACGAGTAAACCAAGTGGTGGTTTGAGCTTTATAATCTTCTTGAATATTTGATCCATCTATTTTGGCATTGAATACGTTCAAGTTCCAATCCATTTTCCACCACTTGTACGGTTTAAAATCAGCAGTAATATCTCCACCAATCGCCTTTTCCGAATTCAAGTTTTCAGGTCTAGTAGTGGCAAACCCAACTTCGTTTAGTGTTCTTATTCTGTCGATTAGGCCTACGGTATTTCTGTAATAAATCGCTGAACTTATGGATGCTTTTTCAAAGTATTTCAAATGTCCAAGTTCTACAACATCACTAAACTCAGGGTTAAGGTCAGGGTTACCACTAAAGAAGTTACGACTATCTCGGAAAGTCATAAAAGGACTTAAATCATTATATACAGGTCGCCTTACACGTTTACTGTAAGACAATTGCAGCGAGTTCTCTTTTCCTAAATGGTATGACAAATGAGCACTAGGGAACAGATTCATGTAATTTCGTGGGTTTACCTCTTTGGTATCACGTAACTCTGTTTGAACATCTGTCCACTCCAATCTTGCCCCTACTTGATACGAAACCTTGGTTCCTTCATTTCCTAATATCCCGTAAGCTGCATGGATGTTTTCATCGTAAACGAAATAGTTTACAAACTCTGGTAACGGAACAAAGGTACCATTCTCCTGTTCGTCCGTAACTTCGTAATCATTGACCATGTCTCTAAAACTGCTTCGAACTCCAGCCTCAAATTTTCCTTTTTTTGCAAAAGGTTGTGTATAATCAAGTTGGAAAAGATACTGTTTCTCAAACTCATCATTGATCGATTTCTGAACCGAAGGCCTTCGTAAAACAGTCTTACCGTCAACACCAAAGAAGTTCTCAGTAAAGACCTGATCCGAATTTTCCCAATGATCTAAAAACCTAAATTGAGCCGAGAGTACATGTCCCTCTTTCTCAAAAGTTCTTTTGTAGTTCAATACATATTCGGAGATTGGTTCAATTTCGTCTTCTACTTGGCTTCTTGTACTTACAGCCGTAGGATTGGAAAGACTACCTAGAAAGTCTTCATAAACCAAATCGACTGTTCGCCCACCGTCACTTCTACTGAAAAGGTAAGAAGCGGTTAGGATACTATTTTCGTTAAAGAAATAATCTAAACCTCCACGTATATTGTTATTCAGTCCAGTAACTGCACCTTCATCTCGCTGACGAAGAATGTATAGTTCTTCTCCCACAGTTCTATTCTGGAAAGTACTTGCCCAGCTTGGAGTGTTGGTAAACGACAATGCATAATTCACAAAAAAGTTAATCTTTTTTTGTCGGTAATTGATATTTGCGGCTAAGCCATAATTAGCCGGCAGTCCTAGAACCACTTCGTAAGAGCCATTGAATCCTGTTTTTCTATCTTTTTTGAGAATGATATTAATGATTCCAGCCATTCCCTCGGCTTCATATCTTGCAGATGGATTCGTGATTACTTCCACCCTATCTATCATACTTGCTTGCAATTGCTTAAGTCCTGCACCACCCTTAAAACTCACAAGTCCAGAGGGTTGACCATCAATCAAAATCCTAACGTTTCCACTTCCTCTTAATTTGACAGCTCCATCTGGGTCAACCGTAACGGATGGAATATTTACAAGGATATCTGCTGCATTACCTCCCAAACTAGAGAGGTCTTTCCCTACATTAAAAACTCTTTTATCCAACGTAAATTCCATTTGGCTTTTTTCTGCTGTGACAGTAACCTCATCAAGTGAATTGCTGCCAAGATTCATTTTGAGTTCACCTACCGAAAACCTTTTGGCATCTTTGGCAACGCGATAAACTTCTGTTTTGATAGTCTGGTAACCAATATAATCAACCTCCAAATAAAACTCCAATGAAGGTATTTCTATACTGAACTCACCAAGCTCATTGCTTAGGTTTCCGTTCAATAGTTTGTCTTCTAAATCAAAAATTCTAATGGTAGAGAATGACAAGGGCTTGTTGCTCTCTTGTTCCATCACTTTCCCTGTTACAAGAAGTTTTTGTGCTGAAACGGAGAGAGTCAAGAAAACAAATAAGGATAATAGACTGAGTTTAATGTTATTCATATAGGGGAAAAAAATCATACAAATGAAAAAAGAAATAGGTACAATCCTCAACCGATTTCTAAAAAGAATGCTAAACTTTAGAAAATTCATCTAATTTAGCTTTTAAAATACCATAAACCCTAACCAATGCTTATTGTACTACTGCTACTTAGTGTTATCATAATCGTACTGCTAACAACTAAACTAGATGTCCATCCTTTCTTGGCATTGCTTGCTGCAGCCTTATTTTTCGCACTTGCAAGTGAAATGGACTTAGAAACAATTGTAGATTCTGTTAACACTGGCTTTGGCGTAACATTAGGTAAAATTGGCTTGGTAATTATTCTCGGTGTTATCATTGGGAAGTTTCTCGAAAACACCGGTGCAGCCTACAAGCTTGCCAATGTTGTACTCAAGATTATTGGAGAAAAAAATGTCCATGCAGCCATGGGGATTATAGGTTATATCGTTTCTATTCCTGTTTTCGCAGATAGTGGTTTCATAATTTTAAACCCATTAAATAAAAGCCTTTCCAAAAAAGCAAAGGTGTCACTCGCAGGAACTGCTGTTGCACTTATCCTAGGACTTATGCTTACTCATGTAATGGTTCCTCCTACGCCAGGACCAATTGCTGCGGCTGGTATTCTAAAAGCTGATATTGGTCTAGTAATGCTTGTAGGTCTTGTTGTGAGTGCACTCAGCCTTGTTGTTGCCATTATATATGCTCAAAAATATGTTTCCAAAACTTGGATTGACCCAAATCCAGAATTAAGCCAAGAACAGGTTGACGAAAAAGTAAAAAACTCACCTTCTGCATTTAAATCTTTCTTACCAATACTTGTTCCCATTGTACTCATCATCGGTAAATCGATAGTAGAATATAATGCAGGTGAAGGTTCAAAATCATCTTTTGAGCAAATAATTGGATTTATTGGCTCTCCTACAATTGCCTTATTAATAGGAGCTTTATTGGCATTTCTTTTGCCCAAAAAGTTCGAAAGAAAAATGCTGAGTACTACCGGCTGGGTGGGCGAAGCTTTACTAGAATCAAGCAACATACTTTTGATTACAGGTGCTGGTGGAATCTTTGGAACAATTTTACAAAAATCAGACATTGCGGATAGCTTAACAAGCATGCTTTCTGGTGCAAATCTTGGAATTTGGCTGCCATTTATACTTACTGCAGCCATCAAGTCTGCTCAAGGTTCTTCCACCGTAGCTTTGATCACCGCAGCATCCATTATGGCTCCACTTTTACACACTATGGGTTTTGAAACCGAGATGCAAAAAGCCCTTATGGTTGTTGCTATTGGTGCTGGAGCCGCAGTAGTCCCTCACGTAAATGATAGTGGTTTCTGGGTGGTAACTCAACTTACTGGGATGGATATAAATACGGGACTTAGACTTTATACCAAAGGAGCATTCATTTGTGGTACTTTCGCTGCATTTGTGGTTTATATTTGGTCTTTGTTTGTATAAAATTCAGCAACTAGGACACCAAGGCTCAAAGTTTTGTTTTTATATTCTCTCTATAAAAAGCTATTGTTTTAGCAGATAGAACACAGATCATACTGTTCTCTTTTGCGAAAACTGATTCAGACTGATTTTTTACATTTCATTGAAAATACAATCAGTTCAATTAACGGTGCTTGCACTGGTCAAATCCGTGTTCCAAAAACGACGATTAAGTAAAGCGTATAGATCATTTCTGAAATTCATTGTAAATTGGAACCTTATTCAACCCTTACAAATGAAAAAACTTCTAACAATTCTACCTTTGACCTTACTCTGTTTTTCAAGTTGCACCAAGACTGCAAGCAAAACAGAAATCAAACAACCCAATATTATTTGGATTTCCGCTGAGGACCTTAGTCCAATTATGGCATGCTATGGAGACTCCACAGTATCAACACCCAATCTAGATCGACTAGCCAAAGAAGGAATCGTCTACAATCATGCATACACCACTGCAGGTGTATGTTCTCCAGCGAGAAATGCCATTATCACTGGTATGTACCAAATTTCGACAGGCGGGCACAACATGCGAACTATGGGTAATACATACCCTGAACAAACTGGCTTGCCAAAATCTTACAGCTCTGTACCGCCTCCTTCTGTAAGGTGCTTTCCAGAATACTTAAGAAAGGAAGGTTATTTCACAGGTAATTTTCATAAAACAGATTACCAATTTGAAGCTCCTGCTACTGTTTGGGACGAAATAGGAAAAGAAAGAACCTCATATACTTGGCCTACAGATAAGCCATTTTTTACGGTTTTCAACTATACAACAACTCACGAAAGCCAATTATGGAAAAGAGCTGATCACGAAAAGCGTGCAGACCCAGCCAAAGTAAAGCTACCCCCATATTATCCTGATACCGAAACTGCTAGAAATGTTGTTGCGAGACAATACAGCAACATGTCAGAACTCGATGATGAAATTGGTCAATTACTAGCAAGCCTAGAATCTCAAAATTTGCTGGAAAATACCATTATTTTCTTTTGGGGAGATCATGGAGACGGTATTCCGTTTTATAAAAGAGAAGTTTATAAACGAGGGCTACACATTCCTTTGATCATACGTATGCCTGATGGCGAAAACGCAGGAACTTATAACGACGACTTTATTAGTGCCATTGATTTTGGACCTACTGTGTTATCTTTAGCAGGTATCCCCACTCCAAAAAACATGCATGGCCAGGCATTTCTTGGCGAGTATAAAGCGAAAAAAAATAGAGACTATATTTTCGGTGCAAGAGATAGGTTGGACAGTGAATATGATAGAGTACGAACTGTCTTAGACAAGAAGTATCAATATGTCAGAAACTTTTACCCAGAGCGTCCACTTTATATGAATGTTGCTTATCGTAAGCAAATTCCGCTGATGGTTGAACTCCTTGAAATGAAAGATAAAGGTCAACTGAACAAGGATCAAATGTTCTGGTTTCAACCTACAAAGGCACCCGAAGAGCTTTATGACTTAGAAGCCGATCCTTATCAACTTAATAACCTCATCAATGATCCAAGCTTAGTAGCTAAACGAAAAGAACTCACCGAAGCAATGGATAACTGGCTGGCATCTATTGAAGATTATGGTGCAATTCCCGAAAAAGAACTAGTAGCAAAATGGTGGAACGGTAAAGATCATCCTCCCCTTACCGAAGAAGCAAAAGTGGAGATAATTGGCGAGAAAGCAACAATATCGTGCCCTACCGAAGGTGCTTCTATTGGATACAAATTCAAGAGTAATACTACTTGGAATGTATACAATGACAAGGCTATTGAGTTAAAAGGAGATAGCTTAATGGTACTTACTCATAGAATTGGATACGAGCCATCAATCAAAACAATTTCTTTAAAAAAATGAGGAAATTTTTAATACTTATAGGTTTAGTAATTTTCACAGTTTCGTGTACTTCAACAAGCGAAAAAAGTGTAGAAGAGGATCGTGTGGTATCGGAAGAGAAGTCGCTTTCAATACAGGCGATACTAGACTCAAACAAGTTAAACGGAAGTGTCCTTATACTTGATGACAGTCTTCATAAATTCTACTCCAATAATTTCGAATGGTCTAAAAAAAGTCAATTGCCTGCTTCTACATTTAAGATCCCCAATTCGATCATTGGTCTCGAATCTGGAGTTGTAAACGACAGTACAATATTCAAGTGGGATGGGGAAAAACGTTTCCTAAAGTCTTGGGAAGAAGACCTCAACTTAGCTCAGGCTTTTAAGCGATCTTGTGTTCCTTGTTATCAAGAAGTTGCAAGGGGAGTTGGTGTAGATAATATGAAGGAATGGCTTAACAAAATTGGCTATACTGGTATGGTTGTTACTCCGGATAGCATTGATACTTTTTGGCTAACTGGAAATTCTCGTATTAGCCCTTTAGAGCAAATACATTTTTTGAGAAAACTGGACAAGAAGCAACTTCCAATTTCTTCAAAAACCTATGCCAAAATGCGTGACATAATGCTCTTAGAAACAGGCCTAAACTACGAGTTGAGAGCAAAAACTGGTTGGTCGCAAGATGGGAAAGAAAATGGCTGGTTTGTAGGCTATTTAGAAATAGAAGGCAAAACCTACTATTTCGCTACGAATGTAGAACCAAAGGCGGATTTTGACATGAGCAACTTTGGAAAAATAAGAAGCATTGTAACTAAAGAATCCCTAAGTGTTTTAGGGATTCTTTAGTCTACGTTTTATTTCAATGTCTTAATCCCCATGTTCCAGAAGATAAAGCCATAGATATCTGCATATAGCTCAATGTTCTTTTTGGTATTACTAGCTCCGTGACCTGAGTTTGTATCAATTCTTATCAATAGCGGATTCTTAGTGCTGGCTGCAGCCTTTTCTTGTAAAGTTGCCGCATATTTAAAGGAGTGTGCAGGCACAACACGGTCGTCATGATCAGCTGTAGTTACCAATGTTGCAGGATAATTAACCCCAGACTTGATATTGTGAAGTGGTGAATATGCATACTGTGCAGCAAACTCATCTGCATTATCGCTTGTACCATAATCTGCAATCCAATTCCAGCCAATAGTAAACTTCTGAAAACGCAACATATCCATAACGCCAACTTGCGGGATCGCCACTTTTGCTAAATCTGGTCTTTGGTTAATCACCGCACCTACAAGTAAACCGCCATTGCTTCCACCGCGTAAAGCAAGATGCTCTGAGTCGCAAAAGTTCTCTCTCTTCAGGTATTCTCCAGCCGCGATAAAGTCATCGAAAACATTCTGTTTTTTCAACTTCATACCTTGCTGATGCCACTCTTCTCCATATTCTCCGCCACCACGTAAATTAGCCTGTGCATAAACACCGCCTTGCTCCAAAAATGGAATCAATAGTGGATTAAAGCTTGGGTTCAGCGTAATATTAAATCCACCATAGCCATATAGTAAAGTAGGATTCTTTCCATTTTTCTTAAGCCCTTTTTTGTAAGTGATAAACATTGGAACTTTTGTTCCGTCTTTACTCACATAAAAAACTTGATCAGTTTCAAAATCTGTTGCTTTGAAAGCTACTTCTGGCTTTCTGAATTCTGTGCTTGTGCCACTAGCAATGTCATATTTGTAAATAGTAGGAGGAAAAGTAAAAGATGTAAATGTGTAAAATACAAACTCATCATCCATATTTCCACCAAAACCTCCAACAGTGCCTAGTGCAGGCATTTCTACCACATTTTCAAGTCTTCCATCCAGGCTATGTACATATACAACTGTCGCAACATCTTTTAAATAAGTAACAAAGAGCTTACCTCCTGCTACACTTGCACTTTGCAATGGCTCTTCTTTTTCAGAAACATAATCCGACCAATTACCATTTCTAAAAGAAACCAACTTCTCATTTGGAGCATCTTGTGTAGTCCTTATGATAAATACGTCCTCTAGGTTTTCAACAACGCTATATGAAAAGTCCGTAATCTCTGTGATAATGGGCGAAAAGTTAAAATCACCTCTCTTTCTGTAATACAAGGCATTTCCATCTTTTCCGCTTCCTCTATCACTTATGTACAAAAAGGCATATTCTTCGTCCTCAGTAGTACTAACTGTGTTGAATCTCTGTGGATTTTTATTGTCTTCAAAAATAGGGTCATCATTCTCTTGGCTAGTATTCAATTTATGAAACCATACTTGGTGATTCTCATTTTTTGCAGCCAAAGCACTACCATCTGGTTTTGGGTAGCGACTATAATAAAAACCGTCTCCTTGCCATGCAATTCCTGAAACTTTTACCCATTCTAGTTTATCAGCAAGAGTCTTTTTGCTATCCAAATCCATGATATAAATTGTTTGCCAATCTGATCCTCCTTCCGACAAAGCGTATGCAGCATGTTTCCCGTCTTTTGAAACTCGAAATTGGGTTAATCTCGTTGTACCATCTGGAGACAATTTATTTGGATCAATTACAACTTCGGGAGTTCCATTGAGTCCTTTTTGACGGTAAAGTACTGATTGGTTTTGAAGACCGTCATTTTTTGAGAAATAAAACCACTCTCCTTTTCTACTTGGAGATGAATATTTAGGGTAATTATAAACCTCCTCTAGTCTTTGCTCCAGCTTACTTTTGAAAGGAATTTGTGACAAATATTGATCAGTAACTTTGTTTTGAGCTATTACCCACGCTCCAGTTTCTTCGCTTCTATCGTCTTCGAGCCAACGATAGGGGTCTGGCACTTTGGTACCATGATAATCATCAACTTGGTCAACTTTCTTTGTATCTGGATATTTTAATTGTGCTATGCTCAATACGGGAATCATAAATAGAAGTGCAATATATTTTTTCATTTGATAATGGATTTAAACAGAATAACTCTTTTTTGATCAAAATGCCTCGCAAATAAGCAAATTATTGAATTGTCTACACATGGTGAGTTAGCTTTTATTATATTTATAAAATTTTTTAATAAATCAATGCGTCTACTTACTTATCTATTTCTTGCTCTTATCCTAAGCACAACTATACAAGCTCAGGAGAAAACATCACTTATTCCTAAAGTCATGACAATGGAGACCCAAGAGGGTTTCTTCACGATCAACTCCGACACTAAGGTTATTTCGAATACAGATGCCCTTCCTATCGCAAATCTTCTAACAGAAAACTTTGGACTTGATCAGACTTTTGACCCCAATATTGAAAATTTAATTTCTTTTCAAAATGCACCATTTTTCGAAAATGAAGCGTATTCCATTTCCATCACAGAAGAACGCGTCATTATCAAGGCTGGCAGTGGTGCTGGACATTTCTACGCTTTTCAAACTCTTTTGCAGCTTATCACCGCTGACCAAAAACTCCCTCTATCATATATTGAAGATAAGCCAAGACTTGCCTACAGAGGACTTATGCTTGACGTGAGTAGGCACTTCATGCCAAAAGAGTTTGTAAAAAAGCTAATTGATGTAATGGCTTTTTATAAACTGAACACACTTCACTGGCACTTAACCGACGATCAAGGTTGGAGAATTGAAATAAAACAATATCCTAAACTTACTGAAGTGGGATCGGTAAGAAGTGAAAGTATGATTGGCCATTATAGTGACGAAAAGTATGATGGTAAACCATATGGTGGATTTTATACGCAAGACGATATAAAAGAAATTGTGGCTTATGCCGAAACAAAGTTTGTAACCATTATTCCCGAAATTGAAATGCCAGGCCATGCGGTTGCAGCATTGAGTAGTTATCCCGAACTTGGTTGTAGTGGCGGCCCATATAAAGTGAGATCAGAATGGGGAGTGGCCACAGATGTTTTCTGTCCTTATGAAGAAACTTTTACTTTTTTGGAGAATGTGCTTTCAGAGGTAATGGCCCTTTTCCCTTCCAAATACATTCATATTGGTGGTGATGAATGTCCTAAAGATTCATGGAAAGCTTCCGAGTTTTGCCAAAACCTTATCAAAGAAAAAGACCTTGGAGATGAGCACGGCCTTCAAAGTTACTTTATCACAAGAATAGATGAGTTTGTATCTAGCAAAGGCAAAAAGATCATTGGTTGGGACGAAATATTGGAAGGTGGACTTTCACCAAACGCCACAGTTATGAGCTGGCGAGGTGTAGCTGGTGGAATAGAAGCCGCAAAACAAGGCCATGACGTTATCATGACTCCTAACTCTCACCTTTACTTGGACTATTACCAAGGAAATCCCGATAGCGAACCGCTGGCAATTGGTGGCTTTTTGCCTTTGGATAAAACCTATTCATTTGACCCAATTCCTTCAGAGTTAACAGAAGAAGAAGGTAAATTTATAGTGGGAGTGCAAGGGAACCTTTGGACGGAGTACGTTACTACAACTGAGCAAGCTGAGTACATGTATTTCCCTAGAGCACTTGCCGTAGCAGAGGTTGGCTGGACTACCGATAGGACTAAAAACTATAGCAACTTTGCCGAGCGAGTTCAAAGCCAATTCAAAAACCTTAAAAAGTTCAATATCAATTACTCTCAATCCATGTATTCTATTACCATGGATCTATTATCAGGCGAAAAAGGGAAAGTAAAGGTTGCATTGAATAGTCCAATTCCTTCTGCAGAAATCAGGTTTAACACTGATGGAACAGCACCTACCTTAACAAGCCCAGTTTATACCAACAAGGGGATTGAAATAAGTAAAAATGCAGAAATCAAAGCAAGGCTATTCCAAGATGATGAACCCTTGGGACATGTTTTCTCTCAAAGTATTATTATCAATAAAATAACTGGCAGCGATTACAAGAGCGAATTTAAGCCGACCAAATATAAAGGTGGCAGTTCAAATGCTCTCACAAATGGTATAAAAGGAAGCGTAAACCGCCTTGAAGAATGGGTAGGAATTAATGGAGAAAACCTAAACGTGGTTTTTGAATTAGACGGCAAGACCAAGTTTAGCAAAATCAGTCTCAGTTTTTTACATGCACCTTCTAGTTGGATTATGTTGCCAAAATCCGTAACCATTTCTGGGTCGAAAGATGGTATTAACTACCAAAAACTTGGCGAATTTAGTATTGATCAAGAGTTAAACCCAGAAAGTAGGTTAGAAAATGTTTCTCTAAAAATTAAAGGAAAAAAACTTAAAAAGCTTAAAATAGAAGCAACTAATTTTGGCCCATTACCAGCTAATCACCCAGGCAAAGGAAGCCCTTCATGGTTGTTTGTGGACGAGATTGAGGTGGAGTGATGCAAGTAACATTCAACACGAAAACTTTAATTGGTGTTGAAATAATGTTAGAATTTTCAAGTGACAGCTATTCATTTAGCGTACTTTTGTATTTCTGTTGTGACTAAGAGGGGTTAAAACCAAAATCCTCGTCTTAAAACTGAAGATTAGCTGGCTTTGGTCAGTTTGAAATTGAGTTTGTCATCCCCAATATTTATGAAAGTATTCCAATGTGGAAATTGCCAATATCCACTTTATTTTGAAAATACAAAGTGTGCAAATTGTGGTCACTTGTGTGGTTACAAGTCAGATGATAGGCAAATGCTGACTTTTAATCCTTCAAGCAATCAGCTAATTCCTGACAGTGAAAAAGAGGAGTACAAATTTTGTAAAAACCACGAACATGATGTTTGCAATTGGGTAATTCCTATTGAAAACAAAAATAGGTATTGTAATGCCTGTCAACTAAATCGAACAATTCCAATCCTAGACAGTGCTAAGAACTTTGAGAAATGGAAAAACCTTGAGATCGCTAAACATCGACTAATTTACCAACTCCAAAAAATAGGTCTTTCGTTACCAAGTAAACTAAAAAATAAGGAAGAAGGACTTTGCTTCGACTTTGTAGCCAGAAATAAGAATCCTCGTTTAATGACGGGCCATGCAAATGGCGTAATTACTATCTTGATAAGTGAGGCAAACTCAGAGTTGAGAGAAAAGAGAAGAAAAGAGTTGTTTGAGCCATACCGTACCCTTATTGGCCATCTAAGGCATGAAGTTGGTCACTATTTCTGGGAAAGACTAGTGCGTCCAAACAAGGAAATAACAACGAGTTTTAGGTTTATATTTGGTGACGAAAGAAATAGCTATTCTGATTCTCTCAAAGCATATTATGCCAAAGAACAAAACAATGATTGGGAAGGAGAATTCATAAGCAGATATGCCACTGCTCACCCTTGGGAAGACTGGGCAGAAACGTGGGCACACTACCTTCACATCATGGATATGGTGGAAACTGCATATTTCTTTAATCTCAAAGTTGATTTAGACAAAAAACACCACACGCAGGTAAACAGCGATCCATACCTCGTAGAGGATTTTGACCAAATAATTCAAATTTCAGTCCCTTTATCTTTTGCCGTAAATAGCATAAATAGAGCTATGGGTCATCAAGACGTATACCCATTTGTAATTACTCCAACTGTAGTTCGAAAGTTAACTTTCATTCATCGCCTTTTATGGAATTTTAGATAATTCACCAATCTTAAATCCCACTTCCTATCTGTTCGATTTCATCATCAGAAATATTCTGATACTCTGCAAAATACTTTTTCTCCCAATTTCTCTTTATTAACTCGTATACAACCCACCAAACTAATACTCCTCCTAAAACCCCAAGGATACTAATGGTAGAAAATGAGCTGCCAGAGTCATTTGAAACTAAGTCTGGCAATGTGAAGCCGATTGTAATGCCTACTATAAACTGGCTAACATAATAAATTGCAACACCCAGAATTGCATAAAGCCAAGGGGACTTTTCATAATCATATGCAAGAGCGTAATATCGTTTACCTATCCAATAGATGATGAAAATCCCTAGCATTAGAAATATGTGTTTAGATTTTGAACTAAACTATTTCAAAATCCTTAAATGACAATGCTATTCCCACAAATTATTAATATTCAACAAGTTCAAAGTTTGCATAACCCGATAGGCTAGATTTATGACAAATGTATGAATGAACTATTTGAACAAAAAAACACTAAATTGTACCACCAAATTGAAAGATCACAACTATGGCAAAATATACCTTAACCGTAAACGACAAAAAATACAAAATAGAAGCAGAACCTGATATGCCCTTACTTTGGGCGATTAGAGATTTGGTTGGCCTAAAAGGAACCAAATATGGTTGCGGAATTGCTCAATGCGGTGCTTGCACAGTTCATATGGATGGCAACCCAATTCGTTCTTGTCAGATGCAAGTTGGCTTTTTGCCCAAAAAATCAAAAATAACAACCATTGAAGGAATAGGTACTCCTGAAATGCTTTCTGCAGTACAAGAAGCATGGATAGAAGAGCAAGTACCTCAATGTGGCTACTGCCAAAGCGGACAAATTATGTCGGCAGTTGGGCTTTTAGCTAATACTCCGAAACCAACAGATGAGGAAATTGACTCATATATGAGCGGAAATCTGTGCCGATGTGGTACTTATGACCGAATCAAAAAAGCAATTCATAGAGCAGCAGGTCAAGAAATTACAGATTCACTAGGAAACAAATAAGCCATGAAAAAGCAAATTCAAAGAAGAGATTTTTTAAAACTATCGGGAACAGGTAGTCTTGGCTTAATCCTAGGAATCAATACCATTGCCAATGCTTCCCCGGTGACCAAGATAAATCCAGCAGTATTAGAACTAGAGATAAATCCATTTATTGTTATTGATACGCTTGGGAATATTACTCTTGTCAATAGCCGACCAGATATGGGTCAAGGCTCTACCCAAGCTGTTCCTTCGCTACTTGCAGAGGAGCTTGAAGTGGACCTTGCCAAGGTAAACATTGTACAAAGTGATGGACGATCTAAGTATGGTAGCCAACAAAGTGGTGGAAGTAGTACAGTAAGAGGACTTTGGATTCCACTCCGACAAGCTGGTGCTGCCGCAAGAGAAATGTTGATAGCAACTGCTGCGAAAAAATGGGGTGTTTCTATTTCCTCTTGCTACGCAAAAGACGGTAGAATTCACTTAAAAGGATCGGACAAAAGCTTGGGATACGGTGAGCTGAGCGAAGATGCTTCAAAACTACCCGTTCCAAAAAATCCAACGCTTAAAAATAAAGCAGATTTCAATTATTTAGGAAAATATCACAAAAGGTTAGATGTGCCTTCACGTGTTACCGGAACAGCAGTTTTTGGAATAGATGTAGTTGTGCCAAATATGCTATATGCAGTGATGGTACATTCTCCCGGCATACATTCAAAGCTCATTGACTTTGACCCTACAGCTGCTAAGGCTATAACTGGTGTAAAGACCATTTTCAAATCTGAAAGAAAGATGCCTCACACTGCCTCAGATACCATTGCAGTTGTTGCAGACAATTATTGGTCAGCTTTGAAAGCAAGTCGATTGATCAAAGCAAATTGGAGTACGGATCAAAACGTTGAAAACTCAGATACCTACTTCACCAATATGTACGAAGCAGCAAAAGGTGAGGGAGTAAATGCCGAAGAGAAAGGGGACTTCAATGCATTTTATAAATTTAGTGACAAGAAACTGGAAGCTATTTATGAAACTCCATTTTTGTCGCATGCTGCTATTGAGCCAGTCAATGCTACTGTATATGTAAAAGAAGATGGCTCTGTAGAAGTATGGGCTCCTATACAAGGACCTGACGGTGCACTTAAACAAGTATCTGATTATCTCAAAATAGATCAAAGCAAAGTACAAATCAACGCTACTTTACTGGGCGGGTCGTTTGGACGAAAGGCATACATGGACTTTTTGATGGAGGCATGTGCTATCGCCAAAGAAGTACAAGCTCCCGTAAAGCTAATTTGGCCAAGAGAAGATGACGTTGCTCAAGGGCCTTACAGACCAGCAATGCTCAGCTCCATGAAAGGAGTTGTAGGAGGAAAAACTGGCATTTCAGGTTTTCATCACCATGCCATTGGTGAATCTATTGCAGGGCAAGTTTTTGGCTGGCAACCCCCATATGAAGCAGACGGCTGGTTGGCTGGAGAACTTAGCGAAGAAAACCATAAATACGATATTGGTGTAAATAAACTTACTTATTCAAGGGTTAAAACTAACATACCTGTTGTGTGGTGGAGATCGGTTTATGCATCTAATTTCTCTTGGGGACAAGAGTGTTTCTTGGATGAGCTTATTCATGAAGCAGGCAAAGACACTTGGCAAGTGAGAATGGATCTTTTGGAAAAATCAAAAAGAGACCAAATTGTTCTTGAAAGACTAAAAAAAGAAGCAAATCTTGACGATAAACTTCCAGAGAATGAAGCAAAAGGAATTGCAATGTTCCGCTCATTCGAATCCATGAGTGCTGCATGTGTGCATTTGGAGAAAACGGATTCGGGAATCAAGGTCAAAAAAGTAACTTCCATTATTGACTGCGGTATGTACGTAAACCCAGACCACGTTAAAGCTCAAACAGAGGGTAATATCGTGATGGGAATATCTGCTGCGGTTAAAGGAGGAATCACATTCTCAGGTGGCAAGTGCGACCAACAGAACTACGATTCCTACCAGTTTATGAGAATAAGCGAAATGCCCGAAGTAAGCATTCACATCATTGAAAACGACGAAGCTCCAGGTGGCGTAGGTGAGCCAGGCTTACCTCCTATCGCACCTGCATTGGGTAATGCTATTTTTAATTTGATTGGCAAGAGAGTTAGGAAATTGCCTATTGATATGGGGGGATTGGTATAAACCAAACTGGATTCCCAAAGGGAATTTATCAAACCCTATTATTTTAATTTCAATCAAAAAAAATGACAATCAGTAAGTTTAAACTAGTTTATGACACATTTTGTCATGTAATTATTATGTCATATATTTGTGTGTGGGGTTAGGAAACGAAATAGTTAAATTGAGAAAGGGGCTCGATATGAGTCACATGGAATTATCTGTGCTTACTGGGATAGATCAAGCTTTGCTTTCTAAGTACGAAAACGATAAGCGTCTCCCTTCTAAAAACCATATCAAAAAACTTGGACTTGCATTAGGGGATAGTACTGAGTTAAGAAAAGCGTACTTGGCAGAGAAGGTTTATGATCTAGTAAAGTACGAAAACAATATTCACGAAATATTACAGGTTGCAGAAGCTAGAGTAGAATACCTAACCTCTAGCTCAGCTTTGATATTGGACCCAATCAGTGATCTGGTTAAAAGTAAACTAACCGAACTTGATTTGTTGCATGAGCAATGGGCAAATGCAAAGCCATTGAATCAAACACAGCTACTTAAAATGCAGGAGTATTTTAACGTCGCTTATACCTACGATAGCAATAAAATTGAAGGAAATACCCTCACACTTCAAGAAACACACTTGGTAGTAAACGAAGGTATCACAATAGGCGGTAAAAGCATGAGGGAGCACTTAGAGGCTATTAACCATCAAGATGCAATTGATTTTATAAGGGAAATGGCAATGGGCAAAGAGGATATCAATCCACGAAATGTGCTTGACATGCATCAGCTTATCTTGAAAAGCATAGACACGCCAAATGCGGGAATCTATCGTAAAATTAATGTAAGAATAAGTGGTAGTGAACATACACCCCCTGAGCACTTTTTGCTTGGACAACTTATGGAAGATTTCCATATACACTACGAAAGGCAGAAACGAGTGCTTCACCCAGTGCTTTTAGCTGCAGAAATGCATGAAAGACTAGTGAGTATTCATCCATTTGTAGATGGAAATGGTCGTACCGCAAGGTTACTGATGAATTATATCTTACTAAAGAATGGATTTACAATAGCGATTCTTAAAGGAGATCCACAGTCTAGAATGGACTACTATAAATCTCTTGAAGCAGTTCAGGTTAACAATAACCCAGAACCATTTTATCTTTTGATCATTGAAAAGGTTAAAGAATCATTGATTGAGCACTTAAACATGGTTTAAAAACTATGTTTAGGTGCTCTGAAAAGCAAAACGGTAAAGTAGTGAGAATGCTAAATTTGTCAGCAACCACATTTATGTTATTATGTACTATAAATCGTCTTCATTTATAATTTAACTATCGAAAAATATTTCCTAATAATTCATACCAAAAATATGCTTGAAAAAGCTCATTTAGTGGTGTACTTGTAAAACAAGCCATAACTTTATGGCTTCAGTGAAAAACAAGCAATTCCCATATCATAAGTACATTTTAGTAAGTCTACTCTATTTTTTTATAGTAGCAATCTTAGGTACCTTACTTCGATCTGTTACTTATTTCAATATACCTTTTGAGTATGCCAATATTATACATGCTCACTCCCATGTGGCGTTTCAAGGTTGGGTTTATACTTGCCTCTTTTTGATCTTAACAAGACTATATATCAAGAAAGAAAAGCTGATTCGAGGAAAGTATATTTTGCAATTTCTACTTACTACATTAGCTGTGTTTGGAGTCTTAATTGCGTTTACTGCACAAGGGTATGGACTTTACTCCATAATTTTCTCTACGCTTTTCCAAGCATTAAACTATTGGTTTATTTATAGGTTTTTCAAAGACACTCGAAGCAAGGGATCAAGCCTTTCTTTAAAATTTATAAAAACGGGATTAGGTTTTGGGCTCCTATCCTCCCTATTTCCTTTTGTGATAGGATATACTTCAGCAAAAGGTTTAAATGGTACTGAATTCTATAACTCGCTCATATATTCGTTCATGCATCTTCAATACAATGCCTGGTTCTTACTCATTGTTGTTGGTCTCTTTTATGAATTACTAGAAAGGCTGGGCATTAAAATATCAAAAAGGCAAGGGGAAATATTCTTCTGGTGTATTTCTATAGCTGTTATTCCAGCCATTTCACTTTCACTACTTGGAATGAGTTTTGCAAATCTCCTCCAAATCCCAGCTTGGTTTTCTGTCGTGATGCAAAGCATAGGTTTGGTGTTTTTTATCAAGTCGCTTCAAACACAAAAGTGGTATCGCCCAAATGGAAAGGAGTTTTGGCAGCGATTATTTGTGGTACTTTTCATTGCTACATTTACACTAAAAACCGGTCTTCAATCGCTCTCAATAATCCCATATTTTAGCGATTATGCTTTTCTAAACAAATTCATTTTTCTGGCTTATTTGCACTTAAGCCTTTTGGGAGTTGTTTCGTTTTCGCTCATTTCCATGGCAATTCATTTCAAATGGATATCAACCGACTTTTTGAGCAAAATAGGCTTTGGTTTATTACTTTTAGGCTTTATTATCACCGAAACTATACTCGCGACTGGGGGGCTTGGTATTTTTTACAGCACCGAGCTCCTGTTATTTGGAAGTGCCTCGATGGCAATGGGAATTTTCTTTTTAATTCTAAATATAGTTATAAGTAGACCTGAAGAAAATAACATCTCAAGCACGCCTTTGAAGGTAATCAAGTGATTAAAGTAATATTTTCAAATTCCCTTATTCGATAAGTGAACCACTTAACCTCAAAAGCTCCAACTCCGAAACTCTCACATTATATTCTGAATTAACCAACCTATTAAGAGACTGGTCAAATCGACGCTGAGCTTCGTTAAGTTCTAAAATAGTAGAAGCTCCAAGTCTAAACTTTTCGAGCGAAATAGTGAGATTTTCTTCTGCTAATTCTTTGTTTTCAATTTCGAGATCAAGCAATTTTTTATCAGTTTCATATTGCTTGTATTGAGTTGTAATCTCACTCAATATCTGATTTATCAGCTCTTCTTTTTGGCGGCTAATAAGCTCTGCACTAATTTTAGTAGATTGAATATTTCTTTGGGTTTGTTGCCCATTAAAAATATTCCAAGTTGCTGTAAGACCAGCACTTAGTCCTAAGTTTTGGTTCAAAGAAAGAAAACCAGCGTTGTTTTTATTGAAGGAGTATCCAAAACCTGAGTTAAATGTCAACCTTGGCTTTCGAAAGGATTCTGCATCCTTTTGATTAAGTAGATTAATTTCAGCTGATTTATTAAGTAAAATAAGCTCTCTATTATCTAACTGGGCTTTTTCTAACAAAATCTCCAAACTATAAACAGTATTTTCGTTTTCTAAATCCTCTGTTAAAAACGATCTTGTTGGCTCCGCTCCAAGTAAAGCATTCAGCTTTACTTTACTATTTTCAAAGCTATTTTGTGTCATCGTAAGTTCAGAAAACTGTGCAGTAAGGTCAGTTTTGGATTGTAAATAATCCAGCTTTGAACCACGCCCAATTTGCCACCTTTCATCAGTAATTTTGAGTCGTTCTTCGTAATACTTTATGATGGTATTAAGATATTCTACCGATTTCTCCAACCTTAAAATATCAAAATAGGATTGCATTACCTCAGACACTGTATTTTGAACTATCAACTTTTGCTGGAGCACACTTTGTTGCCCTTGACTTACTAAGCGGTCAAATATCGCCTGCATTCGTCCACCATTGTAAAGTGTCCATGTAAGACCAATGTTGGTATTTGGAGCTACTACATAACCAAGACGATTAATAGCTCTGCCGTCAACAAATTTCTGATTAACCTGATTGAGGTTGGTTCCTAGGTTTGTAGTCCAATCTATAACAGGTGTCATTCCTGCGGCACCTCTATAAATCTCATTTTCTACGAGTGCTGTTTGGGTTTCGGCAATCTTAATCCCATAGTTTTTCTCTAATGCCTCCCCTATCGCACTATCCAGCGTGAGCACTTCTTGTGCTTGGCTTTTGTACCCAACTAGAATAGTTAAAAATGATATATATACTAACTGTTTAAACATTTCAATATCAAGAATTTATAGTGTCAGCAATTCGCTCTATTTCATGCATTTGGTCAAATTTCTTCTCTCTACTTAGATAGATATACATTGCTGGAATAACATACAATGTCAAAATAAGTGACAGCAGAAGCCCACCTATTACGACAATCCCCATGGACATTCTGCTTTGCCCAGCTTTACCCAAAGCCAAAGCAATAGGCAATGCTCCCAAGACTGTAGCGAGCGTTGTCATAAGTATAGGACGCATTCGAAGCGTAGCGGCTTTGAGTGCCGCATCTCTTTTGTTTTCCCCTTTCTCTCGAAGTTGATTTGCAAATTCAACAATTAAGATTCCATTTTTTGTCACCAAACCAATAAGCATAATGATACCAATCTGACTAAAAATATTGAAGGTTTGGTCAAAAAACCATAAAGAGAATATTGCTCCAGCCAAGGCCAATGGTACTGTAAACATGATAATGAATGGATCTATAAAACTCTCAAACTGAGCAGATAAGATCAAGTAAACCAAAAGCAAAGCCAACAAGAATGAGAAAAGCGTATTGGAAGAACTCTCCTGAAAGTCCCGAGATGAGCCGGTAAGAGAAGTTTTAATGGTTTCATCGTTCAATTCGTCTCGGATTTTATCCATGGCGGCGATTCCATCAGCAATGGTTTTACCAGGTGCAAGTCCTGCAGAAACCGTGGCCGCGGAGTAGCGGTCATAATGATAAAGCTGTGGCGGACTACTGTTTTCTTCTACCCTTACGATATTGTCTAACTGTATTAACTCGCCGCGGTTATTTTTAACATACAAGCTTTTGAGGTCAATTGGCTCATTTCTATTGCTTCGGTCAAACTGACCAATTACCTGATATTGCTTTCCATTCATATTGAAATAGCTAAATCTTTGACCTGCAAATGCCAATTGCATGGTTTGGGCTACATCACCAACACTTACGCCTAAGCTTTTTGTTTTTTCCCGATCTATATAAATGGAAAGTTCTGGTTTACTGAACTTTAGATTAAGATCACTGACGGAGAAAGTAGGGTCTTGTTGAACTTTCTCCATGAATTTTGGCACATATTCTTCAAGTTTTTTAAACCCTCCTGCTTGAATTACATATTGTACGGGTAGCCCTCCTCTTTTATTCAGGGCGATAGTTTGGGTTTCGTTTACAAAGGCTTTGGCTTCAGTAAGTTTTTTAATATCTGCACTTAAGCTTTCTGCTATTTCGTGCTGAGACCTTGTTCGCTCCTCGGGGAGATTAAGCCTTATACGTGCAAAACCAGAATTGGCTGCTCCAGATCCAGAAAAACCCGGAGAGGTAACCGTAAGTACAACCTCAGCCTCCGGAATTGAATCCATTACCAAAGTAGCGGCATTGAGGACATAATTATCCATGTACTCATAAGATGAACCTTCTGGACCTGTCATTGACATAATTAATGCATTGCGATCATCGAGCGGAGCGAGTTCAGATTTGATCTGATTACCTAAAAAGAACGTTATACCAGTAGTGGCTGCCAAGATTAAAAACACTATCCATTTCTTATCTAGGAAGTTGACTAAGCTGTTGGAGTAGCCTTTCTCCATGTTTTTATAAAACGGCTCAGTAGCAATCCAAAACTTGGTTTTCTTACTGGACTTTCTATTCAAATATGCATTAAGCATTGGCGTTAAACTAAGCGACACAAATGCCGAAATAAGGACAGCTGAGGCCAATACGATTCCAAATTCGCGGAATAGTTTTCCTACAAAACCTTCCATAAATATCACAGGTAGAAATACTGCTGCAAGTGTAATGGAAGTTGATAAAACTGCAAATATGATCTCATTGGAACCTTTAATTGCAGCCTCCATAGGGCTCATCCCCTCTTCAATCTTTTTGAAAATATTCTCTGTCACAACGATACCGTCGTCAACCACTAAACCAGTTGCTAACACTACTGCTAAAAGTGTAAGTACATTGATAGAGAAGCCAAAAAGGAACATTAAGAAAAATGTCCCAATCAACGAAACAGGGATATCTATGAGTGGTCTTACTGCTACTATCCAATCTCTGAAAAACAAGAAAATTATAATTACTACAAGTGCAACTGCAATAAGAATGGTTTCGGCCACTTCTTCAATAGAGTTTTGGATGAAAATTGTGTTATCCAATATAACATCCATTTTGAAATCAGGCGGTAATGTCTTTTTAATTTCTGCTACACGAGCATGGGCAGTATTTGCAATATCAAGGTAGTTGGTGCCTGGTTGTGGAGTAATGGCAATTCCTACCATTTGAACTCCATTTACACGCATATTCGTTTCTAAGTTTTCAGCACCAAGTTCAGCATACCCCACATCTTTTAGTCGGATAATTTGTTCATTTTGGTTCCTAACGATCATGTTGTTGAAGTCTGCCTCATTGACAAACTTCCCCATAGTTTTAACTACTAATTCTGTATTTTCTCCTTGTAGTTTACCACTTGGCAATTCTATATTTTCTCTTTCTATTGCTGCCTTTATATCTTGGGTTGTAATTCCCAATGAACTCATTTTATCTGGGTTCATCCAAATACGCATTGCGTATCTTTTTTGTCCCCATATCCTTACTCCACTTACTCCTTCTATTGTTTCTAGTGGAGGAGAAATTACGTTTTCGGCATAATCACTCAACTCAAGCATGCTTCTTTTATTACTTTTCAGGCTAAAAGAAAGTATATAATCTGAATCGGCATCGGCTTTTGATACAGTGGGAAGGCCCTCGATATCATCTGGCAACACTCGTACGGCAGATGATACTTTGTCACGCACATCGTTGGCTGCTCGCTCCATATCAACTCCAAGGTTAAATTCTATGGTGATTCGGCTTGACCCCTGATTACTCGCAGAACTCACAGAGCGAATTCCTTCCACAGTATTCAAAACCTTTTCTAACGGTTCTGTAATTTGTGATTCTACAATGTCTGCATTGGCACCTGGGTAATTGGTATTAACCGTAACAACAGGTGGATCAATACTCGGAAACTCCCTTACTCCCAGATACTTAAAAGCTATGATTCCAAAAAGCAGAATCATGAGGTTCATCACAATGGCAAGTACGGGTCTTTTAATCGAAAGAGTTGATAATGACATTGATATCTCTTATTTAGAAATTACGGGTTGGCCATTTTTTAAATTCATAAGCGATGTTGTTATGAGCGAGTCACCCACATTTAAACCACTTAATACTTGAACGTACTTTTCGTTTCGGAGCCCTGTTTCAATCGAAACTTCTTCAACTACCCCATTTCTTTTGACATATACTTTTTTGCCACCTAAAATTGGAATAATTGTTTCGGAAGGGATCATGATAGCAGGGCTGCTATTGAGTTTAAGGTTAATTTTAACAAACATCCCAGGGTACAACCTCCCTCCATTATTGCTAGCTTGTGCTCGAACTTTTAAAGTTCTAAGGTTTGGATCTACTTTAGGATCTATAGCCACTATACGTGAACTGAATTTGTCATCTGCACCATCAACTTCAAAAAACACCACTTGCCCAAGCTTTACTTCATTGAGGTACCTTTCTGGTATTGTAAAATCAATTTTTATTGGATTGGTTTGTACAAGGGTTGCTATCACCGTTGTAGGTGAAATATAAGCACCTTCAGATATATTCTTAAGGCCAATTTTACCAGAGAAAGGAGCTTTTAGCTCTGTTTTTTCCAATTGTACATTTAACAATTCTTTATCCGCACTTAAGGTACCCACCTTATTCGCTGATATCTCATACTCCTCTTTTGAAATCGCATTGATCTCCAATAGTTTCTTTTGACGGGCTTCTATTTGCTGTGCTAGCTTATCTTCCATTGCAAGCTTTTTGAGCTGTGCCCTTATATCATCATCTTTGAGTTTGGCAATTAAGTTGCCTTTAGGCACAACAGTACCTTCTCGAATATTAAGCTTAATCAACCTACCGGCTATCTCACTACGTATCTCCACTTCCTCATTAGGAATAAGCGTACCCGAAGAATAAATAGCTTTATCGGACTCATCCAGCTTAACAACCTCCGTTAACACAGCAATGGCTTTGACCGCACCCGATTTATCACCTCCTGGTGCTCCATCAGCAGCTTTTGAGTCATTATTCCAAAAAAATATTTTACCTAAAATAAGAACCGCAATTACAGCTGCAATGATAAGGATAGGTCGCATTCTTGTTTTCTAAATTTTACCTATCAAATATCGTATAAATACGATTAACTTCTATCTTATTAATCTTGTTATTCGATATTTTAACTTAATCAATAGACGGATAGGCTGTATCGATCTATCTTTTGGCTTTTTTAAAACTTTGTGTACTGCAGTCTAGTATCAATTGAAAAAGTTGTAAAGCAACTGCCTTTTCTCAAATAATTATGGATTTAAAATAGGAAACAGAATTATTTACTACCTTAAATTCCAACAATACCATTGAATCTAACCTGTGTCAATTACTAAAAAGACCATTATTTTACAAAACACCTTCTACATCCTACTTGTAGTAGATCTTTTGGTCAATTGGTTTGCCCTTAAACCCCTTAATATTGTCACTACTCTACTCTTAATGCCGACTTTAATTGGCTTTTACTTTTTCAAATCGAAGATTAGTAAAAGTAAGTTCAAAAGCCCAATGATGATAAGTTTGATCTTAGGGTATATTGGATTTTTTATTGCAGTCACAATGGAGCGTGGAGAAAACTGGGTTGCTTATAGTCATATATTTTTTCTATTGGAGTCTCAGTTGATCATCTACGCTTTCATGTCTTTCGTTCGCAAAGTGAAAACTGAAAAACTTGGGTTCGTACCCATAATGCTAATTCTTAGCATGTCCCTTATTTTCATTAACCTTGTTATTCAAAATAACTCATTTGCGTTAGAGCTTTTATTACTCATAAGGGTATTACAATGTGCGTTTATTTCTGCTCTTGGTTTTATATTATACAAATCACAACCAATTGTTTTAACCGGAGCAATTCTCCTTGGACTGTCAAATTTTATAGCTGGGGTAAGTTACTTTTACATGCCTATTCCATTTGAATATACCTTAACAACCGTGTGTTTTTACCTTTCAAAAATACTGCTGGTAAAAGGGTACTTAGAATTATCAAAACAGAAGGTAACAGGATATGTCACTTAGTTTCATTCAACTAAAAAAAGCCGAATAAAAACTCGGCTTTAATATTATGCAATAAATTGATTTCTGACTTAAACCGCTTTGAACTTACCAGGTACTGGTATTGGATAAAATCCGTCAGCATCAGGAAGTACTTTTGGCAAGGTATCCCAAGTAAATGTATCTGGCATTAAGTTAATTTGAGAGTTAAGAGCTTCATCCCAAGTTACTTTCTGACCTGAATAAGTAGCCATTCTACCCATAATGGCAGTCATTGTACTTTTTGCTCCATACTCAGCATTGTTAATAGACTTGTTGTTGGCTATATGTTCAAAAAGTACATCATGCTCTACTTGATATGGGTTTTTATCTTCTTTCCCTCTATGTCTCCATACCGAATTACCTTTATGATCGGTAATCATACCAGCTTTAGCAATTCCTTGTGTTCCCACTAGGGTTTCAGAAACATTGGAAACTGTACCAGGCTGATGGCGGCATTGACTATTCAATATCATTCCATCGGCATATTGAAACTCAACCACATGATGGTCAAAAATTTCACCAAATTCTTTACCTTTTCTAACTTCTCTACCACCAATTCCGATAGCTTCTGTAGGATATCCTCCTTTGAACCAGTTTACAACATCAATATTGTGAATATGTTGCTCATTGATATGATCGCCGCATAACCACACAAAATAATACCAGTTTCTCATTTGGTATTCCATTTCGGTCATCTGTGACTCACGCTTTTTGACCCAAACACCGTCATTGTTCCAGTAACACCTTGCCGAAACAATATCGCCAATCATGCCTTGATTTATAACCCTATCGTATGTCTCAAGATAGCTTTTTTGATAATGTCGCTGTAAACCTACAACAACTTTCAAGTTCTTTTTCTTAGCCTCTTCTGCTGCATCGAGAACTCTACGAATACCAGGTGCATCTGTTGCAACTGGTTTTTCCATGAAAACATGCTTTCCTTGTCTTACAGCTTCTTCAAAATGAATGGGTCTAAAACCTGGAGGAGTTGTAAGAATTACAACGTCAGCCAAAGCTATGGCTTTCTTGTAACCATCGAAACCAACAAATTTATGCTCCTCAGGTACATCTACGCGGTCTGATACACTCTGCACGCCACCAGAATAATCTTTTGGCTTTGCTTTTGTAACTGCATCGTAACAGTTATCTAACCTATCGCGAAACGCATCGGCCATTGCTACTAGTTTTACATTCTCCTTTACAGATAAAGCTTGTACCGTAGCACCAGTTCCTCTACCTCCACAACCGACAACAGCGATTTTTATCACTTCATTTCCAGTTACGTGAGCTACAGCTTGTAATGCTGAAGTTGATAAATAAGCTGCTCCGAAAGCTGCTCCAGTTGTTTTGATAAACTTTCTTCTTTCCATTATTATGTTTTAAAAGGGTTGAATTTCGATTTACAATTTACATATCTTTTGGGGGCTTTGAAAAGTATCTTTCAATTTCTTCTTTACTGGGCTCATTTAATGGTCTTACCACCCTGAAGCCAAGAAAAGGTGCATTCGTCATCCACCAATCTGATTTTGGTATTTGAGGATCCCTTTGTTTAAGTTTTGGAGTTGATCCCACACGAGATGCACTACGTAAAAACTCAGGATCATCGTCCCAATGCCCACCTTTTATGGTGTGAGGGTAAATTACATTTGAACTAAAAAAAGGGTCTTTTTGCCCATCTTTTATTTTAGTAAAGTAGTCCTCTAGGAATTGATCACTCGTCCATTCTGCCACATTCCCGTGCATATCGTGCAATCCCCATGCATTAGGCTTTAGGCTTCCTGTTTTTTTATATGCTCCATTTGAATTATCAAAATATACTGCGTATTCGCCAAGTGAAGCTATATTATCTCCAAAAGAAAAGGCCGTTTTAGAACCTGCCCTTGCCGCATACTCCCATTCTGCTTCAGTAGGCAAGCGATAAAAGTGTCCTGTTTTTTCATAAAGCCATTTACAAAAAGATCGAGCCGAATATTGGGTAACATTACAAACTGGAAAGCCACCTTTTTTACCTTGCCCAAAAGACATCTCGACATAAGGCGGAGTAGGTCTAGCTATTGCATCCAAGGTAAGATTTGCATCGATCTCGAGGTCCTTATTGGTATAAATGAGGTATAAGTCCCAAGTTGTTTCGTACTTAGCCATCCAAAAAGGTGAAACCTCAACTTTTTTTTGAGGACCTTCATTTTCTTCTCTTCCCTTTTCTTGTTCAGGGCTTCCCATTTTAAATGTCCCACCATTGATAGCAATCATATCAATGACTTGATCGGTATTGCTGATTTTTTCTTGATAACTTTCAAAATCGTCACTTGACAAAGAGAAGAAAAGCAGACTTAGAATTGAGAATACGGTGAGTTTCATTAAAAATATATTGCTAAAAGGTGTTTTTGTATTAATTTTCAAATACCGACTTAAATCTAAAGAATTTAAATCTTTTTGTCTTCAAAAATTTATCTTGAATCAATTCAAAGCTTACATTTAATACTTTATTTCATTCTTCTAATCAGAACAAGGACTATCAGTTTTTTTTCGGAAATTTCAACATGTCATATTTATATCCATTTGCTTTCATTCTTCTTTTGACTAATGGTACAAATGCCATAGCAGCTTCAAGCGATTCTTTGGTAAGCCCATTTGGAAATTTCATCTCTCTAAGTCCTTCCAATCAAGATCTTGATTTACATATTCCCCTCAATTTTACTTTTCAAACTATTGCTGTGGTTGGAGATTCAATGAGCGACGGCAATGTATTTAGGCCCAGATTTGATTTCACTGGTTATGTGCCCATGAATGGAAGTAGCGAAAAAGGCTACCTCTCAATCAACCATGAGAGCGTGCCAGGAGGAGTTAGTATGATGGATTTAGAGTTTGACACCATTAATAAAAGATGGAAAAGAAGTAATGAAAAAGAAGTTGACTTTTCCCCTGTCTTTTATACCGTTGCCAATTGCTCAGGTACAGTAACTCCTTGGAATACTATTATAACTTGTGAAGAATACGCGGTAACTACTGATTTTAACAATGATGGATATTACGATAATGGTTGGGCTATTGAAATAGATCCCGTTACAAAGGAGATTTTGAATGGGAATAAGCTTAGAGCATTGGGACACTTTAATCACGAAAATATTGTAATTCATTCAAACCTCAGAACTGCCTATCAAGGTGCTGACCACACCAATGGTTACTTTTTCAAATTCGTAGCCGATAATCCTCAAGACCTTACTTCCGGAGACCTATATGTGTTAAAGTTAAACTCAGCAACTTCGGGTGATTGGCTTCTTCTTGCCAATGAAACTAAAACAGAACAAAATACAACAACTGATCAGGCAGCTGCCCTAGGAGCAACTGTTTTCGCAGGAATTGAGGATGTTGAAATTAGCCCAATAAATGGTATGATCTATTTTGCTGTAAAAGGAACTGGAACTGTTTACAGGTTTCAGGATAGTGATCCCATTTCGGGGATGACTATAAGTAACTTTGAAGTTTTCTTAGGTGATGAAAATATGGTATACTCTATCCCTACAGCAACAGGAACTGTTTCAGAACCTTGGGGAACAGGAAACGACAATTTGGCATTTGACAATGATGGTAACCTTTGGATTTTACAAGATGGGGATAGAAACTTTGTATGGTTTGCAACTAAGAATCACACAATCACAACCCCAGATGTTGGTATTTTTATGAAAACACCCTCAGGGTCCGAACCCACAGGAATTACATTTACTCCTGACAACAAGTTTATGTTTATCTCTATTCAACACCCTTCTGCAACTAATATAGCAACCACTCAAAGTGACGCGAGTGAGAGAGATACTAGTTTCGATAAAGGAATTGCAATGGTTATTTCGTTAAAATCGAATTTCGGATTTCAACCTTGTAATTCTAATATTTCACAGCCCAATAGTCTTGTTACTCCTGCCTATTACAGAGCAACAAACAAGGTAACATCACAAGGCATTATTCAAAACTCAAGCAATGTGTTTTTCTCAGCGGAAAAAAGTATTGAATTACAACCAGGTTTTCAAGTTGAAAATGGTTCACTTTTCAAAGCCAAAATTGACAACTGTTTAGATTGATGCAAAAAAGTATTAAATCTTGGAACCCGATTTCGAGCTATTCAAAAGCAAAAACCCTAATTTTATCGACTCAATCTAAATTTATGAAATCATTACTCTACTTATTTACAGTAGCATCACTTATCATTACTTCCTCTTGCTCACAAACTAGTAAAAGTGAACCGGACCCTGTACTACCTGTCCCAACTGAAGCACAATTGGATTGGCACGAAATGGAGCAATATGCTTTTATACATTTCACTACCAATACTTTTACTGGTAAAGAATGGGGATATGGAGACGAAAGCCCAGCCATTTTCAACCCTACGGCAATTGACATAGACCAATGGGTGAGCGTTATTAAAAGTGCTGGCTTAAAGGCAGTTATTCTTACATGTAAACACCATGATGGGTTTACATTATGGCCAAGTGAGTTCACAGAACATTCCGTAAAAAATAGCCCATACAAAGATGGAAAAGGAGATATAGTAAAAGAAGTCGCTGAGGCTTGTAAGAAGTATAATTTAAAATTCGGGGTATACCTTTCACCATGGGATAGAAACCGTGCCGACTATGGTACTCCATCTTACATCGAGTATTATCGCAATCAACTTAAAGAGATATTCGACAATTATGGGCCAATTTTCGAAATGTGGTTTGATGGTGCAAATGGCGGAGATGGATACTACGGAGGAGCAAATGAAAAACGAAGTATCAACGGCAAAGAATATTATGACTGGCCTACAACGATAGATTTGGTAAGAGGTTTTGAACCAAAAATCCTTTTCTTCAGCGATTCAGGACCTGAAATTCGCTGGGTTGGAAACGAACGAGGGATTGCAGGTCGTACCAACTGGAATAATATTTCGACCGACACTCTTTATGCTGGTCAAAGCGGTATCAATGACTTACTTGCCAGTGGACATGAAAATGGTAGCAATTGGGTTCCTGCAGAGGTTGACGTTTCTATTCGTAAAGGTTGGTTCTACCATGCCGAAGAAGACTCCCTTGTAAAGTCCCCCGAAAAGTTGTTTGATATTTACATGACATCTGTAGGCCGTGGGTCCAATCTTCTTCTAAATATCCCTCCAGATCGCCGTGGCGTGATTCATGAAAAGGATGTGGCTTCGTTACTAGAGTGGAGGAAACTCCTCAATGATCGCTTTGGTAAAAACCTTGCAAAAGAGGCATCCGTTACAGCTAGTAGTAACTTTAACAAAAAGCTTAAAGCCGAAAACGTTTTAGATGGAGACAAAAAGACCTATTGGGCTGCGGATGAAAAGTCTAAAAATGGTGAAATCACAATTGAACTTGGCAAAAGTGAATTGGTATCATATATCCAATTGCAAGAGTATATCAAACTCGGTCAAAGAGTAAAAAGCTTCAAGGTTGATATCTGGAAAGACAATAACTGGATGGAAGTAGCAAGTGAAACTACAATAGGCTATAAGAGAATAATAGCTTTGGAACCACATGAAACCGAAAAGATAAGAATTCGAATTTTAGATGCAAAGGCTTGCCCTACACTGGCTGAAGTAGCTATTTTTTAAAGAAAAATTTGTAATTTGAAGAAGTCCGAATACGAAAGTTGAAATAAAAAATATGAAAGAATTATTAAGTATTTTATTAGTATTCGTGATATCACAAGGAATTTCGCAAGAACTGCCAGACAAAGAGAACCTGTGGGTATATGTGATGGCCGGGCAGTCAAACATGGCTGGTAGAGGAGTTGTGGAGCCCCAAGATACCGTTACAAATGCAAGGATTTGGACTATCAACAAGGAACTCGGTTGGGTTTTGGCTAAAGAACCGCTACATTTCTACGAACCCAAAATGGTAGGTCTTGACTGCGGACTTTCTTTTGCAAAAGAGCTCCTCAAATCTGTTCCAGCCAATGTTTCTATAGCAGTTATACCTTGTGCCGTGGGAGGCAGCTCGGTAGAGCAATGGCTAGGTGACAGTACCCATAGAGATGTTCCACTAATGAGCAATTTTAAAGAAAAAGTTAAATTTGCTCAGGAGTATGGACTTATTAAAGGTATCATTTGGCATCAAGGAGAAAGTAACGCAAACTTGGGTTCATTACCCACTTTCCCTTCCCACCTTTTACAATTATTCCACAACTTCAGGGATATTTCTGGCAATATTGATTTACCAATCGTTATGGGCGAAATAGGAGCTTTTGCTCAACCCAAAACAAAAGCTAAGAACTGGAAAGCTTTAAATGGAGAATTAAAAGAAATTGCAAAAAAAGAAGACAACACTTTTCTTATCACCACCAAAGACTTAATGCATAAGGGTGACAATGTGCATTTTGATTCTGCATCCCAAAGAATCATTGGAAAGCGATATGCAAACGAGTTCATCAAAATTTATAAAAATTAAGTAATGATAGAGAATATAATAGCAATCAACGAATTTTCGGCTACTCCAAAATATCAGCAACTAGTTAATAGTATTTTGGAAAGTATTCAAAAAGGAAGGCTGAAAAAAGGAGATACTTTACCTTCTATTAACGAGGTAAGTTTTGGGTTCGAAATTTCCAGAATAACAGTTGAAAAGGGATATAATGAACTAAGAAAGCGAAATTTCATTTCTTCTCACCCAGGTAAAGGCTATTTCATTATAAACGACAATGTAAAACAAGATTTAAAAATCCTTTTGTTGTTTAATAAGCTAAGTGCTCACAAAAAGCAGATCTATGACGCTTTGGTTCAGAAATTAGGAGATAGAGCCGCCATCGATTTTTACATATATAATAATGATGCCTCACAGTTTTGTCAATTATTGGAACAGCACAAGGCAGGACATACTCATTTCGTGATCATCCCAAATTTCATTGACATAAGCGAACATGCTGTAAAATCTATCAACAAACTACCTAAAGAACACCTAATTATTGTAGATAAAATGGTTGAGGGACTCACAGGGAAATTCGCAGCTGTATATCAACCATTTAGAGACGATATATTTAATGCCTTAGGCGAAGCATGGGAAACGCTCAAAAAGCACAGCAGGATGGTGCTTATATTTCCAGAAAACTCTTACTATCCACAAGATATCATGGAAGGTTTCATCAATTTTTGCAACACATACGAGTTCAACTATAAGATTATAAACGACATAAGAAAAAGTAAACTCCGACCTGGCGAAGTATATATAAATGTGATGGAAGATGACCTTGTTGAACTTCTAGAAATGGTGCCAGAGTCAGGCCTAGAAGTGGGAAAAGACATTGGAATAATATCTTACAATGAAACTCCACTCAAAAAATACATATTAAACGGTATCACTACAATTTCAACAGACTTCAGAGCAATGGGTGAAAAAGCGGCTGAACTTATTATGAGCAACAAAAAAGAACATATTAAAAATCCTTTTGCTATTAGAATTCGCTCATCTATTTGAAAAAACAATGCAAGATTAGAGACAGTGCAGGACAGTTAAACTGAAGCACGATATTAGTTTTGTTCAATCATTTATTCAACCATTTATATTCCTGAGCGAGTCAATCGGAAGATGCTCCAAAAAAAGGATACCAACGAGCATTGACATTGCTTTAAAAGGTCATTAGAATCATAGGTTAATTTTAATTTAGTTTAGAATCAATTTGGTTTAGGTAATTTTTACCTAAACCATTTTTTTTGTCCTCATTGATTAAAAATTAAAAAGGTTTTTCATTTGAAAAACACCCTCAAATATAGACAGTGTATGACAGCAAAACAGACAGTTAAGGACGGTTTAAATGGGAGCTCGAATTAAGTTTGATAAAGTTTTTGTCATATTTTGACAAGGAATAGTACATTTATTCATAATTATTTAACTCAACTCTATCACATGAAAGTAAACTCTCTGCACATGCGAGTGGCCTTTTGGAAAAAGAGCGTCATGCTCTTACTTTTTTCATTTGCTCTAAGCTCAGCATATTCACAAATTACCGGAACGGTACTCGACGATGAAAACAATCCACTTATTGGTGTAAGTGTATCCCAAAAAGGGACAACTGTAGGAACTCAAACGAACGTTGAAGGAAAGTATTCAATTCAAGCAAATCCAAACACTATACTTGTGTTTAGTTTTGTTGGATATGCTCCAAAGGAAGTATTAGTTGGAAACCAGTCAAAAATTGATGTAAACCTTGAAGTTGACGACAAGCTTTTAAGCGAAGTTGTCGTTGTAGGTTATGGTAGCCAACTAAAAAGAGAGGTCACCGGTGCGGTTCAAACAGTAGATTACAAAGAGCTCCAAGACCTCCCTGTTTCTCAAGTAGCTCAAAAACTCCAAGGTCAAGTTGCTGGAGTTCAGATCAACCAAACTACTGGAAAGCCTGGTCAAGGAATGAACGTACGTATTAGAGGGCAATTGTCGGTTTCGGCAGGTAGCACTCCACTATACGTTATTGATGGATTTCCAATTACTGGAGATATCGCCAACCTTAACCCAGACGAAATCCAAGACATAACCATTTTGAAAGATGCAGCTTCTACCTCACTCTACGGTTCTAGAGCAGCAAATGGAGTTGTACTTGTTACAACAAAGCGTGGGTCCAAGTCGGGTACTACAGTGAGCCTCAATGCTTTTACAGGAATACAAACAGTTCCTATGAAAGGTAGGATTGAAATGATGGATGCTGTTGAGTTTGCTCAATTTAAGAAAGAGTATTACGAAGACCAAGGCTCTCCAGTTCCTGTGGAATTTCAAAACCCATCACAATACGAAGGAAAAAACAATGATTGGTACGATGCACTACTTCGAGATGCTCCATTACAAAGTTATACACTCAATGTAGCATCTAACAAAGGAAATTCACGTACAGCGGTTGTTGCAGGGGTGTTTAATCAACAAGGAGTAGTGTTGAATAACAAATATCAGAGGTATTCTTTAAGAGTAAACTCCGAATATGATATTTCAAAACAAGTCAAACTAGGCTTTAACCTTGCTCCGCAATACGTATATGACAATACACCTAGAACTGATGGAACTAGAGGTCAAGGAATTCTCTTTAATGCCCTTCATACCTGGCCAGTAATGCCTATCTATGACGACCAAGGTGAACTTACTCTTTTTAATAGGTTTCCTGGAAGTACAGGAAATATATTTGCCTACCCAAACTACGTAAGATCAGCCCAAGAACTTGTTAACGAAACCTCTCAGCTAAACCTTTTATCGAACGTCTTTGCGAGTTATGAGCCAATTGAAGGGCTCGTTTTAAAGACTAGTTTTAACGTAGAAATGGGACGATCTAAATACTTTTTCTTCAATCCATCTACGGCAACTTTTAGGATCAATACCCCCATTCCTACCACAGCGACTACTTTTAGAGAAAATAATGAGAGCATCAGTTGGCTGAATGAGAACTTGGCAACCTACAGCAAAAGCATCAATGACCATAACTTTGAAATTCTTGCCGGTTATACCAATCAGACATTTTCAAATGAGCTCACTGCGATCTCTGCCGATACTTACGCAGACGACAGGGTACCAACTGTACAGGGGGCAATCAACATTAATAGAGGTGGTTCAAGAAACGACGTGCAAGAATGGAGTTTAACTTCCTTATTGTCTCGAGTAACGTATAACTACAAAGGAAAATACTTATTTACGGCCGCTGTGAGACGAGATGGTTCTTCTCGATTTGGTGCTGATAACCGTTGGGGAACATTCCCATCTGTTTCTGCAGGTTGGGTAATGTCTGATGAGTCTTTTCTAAATAAGTATGAAAATTTATCTTTTGCCAAGTTAAGGGCTAGTTATGGAGTGATTGGAAACAATAACATAGGTAACTACACTTCGTATGCACTGGTAGACAATACTGTAAATGCAGTTTTTGGTTCTAATGTAGTAGCTGGAGCTAGAGTAACTTCGCTTGCGAATCCTAATCTAGGATGGGAAACTACAAGACAGTTTGACATTGGTCTAGATTTAGGTTTTTTCAATGATAGAATCCAGTTTATCTATGACTTCTACACCAAGAATACTACAAACCTTCTATATAGTGTACAAGTTGCACAAGAGTCTGGCTTTAGTAATTTCAATGATAATATTGGAGAAATTAAATTCTGGGGTCATGAATTTGCTTTGAATACCAAAAATATAACGAATGGAAAACTTAGATGGAATACCAATTTCAATATCTCTTTCAATAGAAATAGAGTAATTGCCCTTGCTGACGGAATTGATAGAGTTTACGGAGATTACCACATTACACAAGTAGGTCAACCTTTTGGTCAATTTTATGGACATATTGCAGATGGTGTTTACTTGAACCAAGCTGACCTAGATAGCTCTCCACAAGTACCAGGAAGATCTACAGTAGGAAGTATCAAATTACTCGATATTAATGGTGATGGAATCATTACTAGAGGTGGAGATAATGACGACAGAGCAATAATGGGAAATCCATTCCCTGATTTTGTATTCGGAATCACGAACAGCTTCAACTACAAAAACTTTGACCTTAACATTGTGGGTTCAGGTTCTGTAGGTAATCAACTCCTTGTTCGCCACTTGTTTAGTACCGCAAACCTTGACGGAGTATTCAACATGGTGAAAGAAGTTCAGTACCGTTTCAGATCTGTTGAAAACCCAGGTAAAGGATTTTATGGCACAACCGTGGGTGGAGGAAACGTAACAGGAATTGAACGTGACTGGATGAACAGCCGATTTGTGACAGATGCCTCAAATTTCATGATTCGAAACATTACTTTAGGTTATACATTTAACAAAAGCAATAAGGTGTTTAATTCTGCAAGATTGTATGGTTCTATTCAACAAGCTTTGGTTTTAACAAAGTATTGGGGTGGCCCTAATCCAGAAACAAGTGCTCAAAACAATGGGCAAGGTGATGGCGGTAATTTAAGTCCAGGAGTGGATCTTTCTAATTACCCAGTTCCACGTACTTTTTCAATTGGCGTGAACCTAAATTTTTAACATCTTAACCGTACAAGTAAAATGAAAAAGACAATAATTCTTTTGTTATTAATATCAATAACACAAACAGGGTGTAAGGAGGATTTCCTTAACCTAGTACCCGCTACCGCATTAAGTTCGGCAACCTTTTTTACGAGAGAAGCCGATTTTGATCAGGCCGTGAATGGAGCGTATGTTCCATTGAGAGATATCTTCAATAGCCGTTCTTGGCTTTTGAGCGAAATGCACTCCGATAATACTTATTATGCTCGTAATATTCTTTTTGGTGCCACAGAGCAACAAGAAGACTTAGCAGATTTTGCAGATCCTACCAATAATGGTATTTCTACAAACACTCACGTACTTAATCAGTATCGTCTTGACTACCAAATCATTGCAAGAACCAATCAAATTTTAACACAAATTGATGATGTTGAATTTGATGCTTCTAGAAAGGCAAACCTAAAAGGACAAGCTCAGTTCCTTCGTGCTTTTGCTTACTTTGAGCTTGTGAGATATTTTGGTAAAGCCCCTTTACATTTAGAACCTGTTACTAATCGAGATGGTGCTGCTTTGCCGCTAACAGAAGAAGCTGGTCTATACGCACAAATAATAGCTGACGCTCAAGCAGCAATTGCATCTTTACCTTTAAAATCGGTTCAAGAACCTGGAAGAGCCACTAAGGGAGCAGCTCAAATGTTACTTGCCAATGTCTACATAAATCAAAAAAACTGGGCAGGAGCTGAAGCTCTTTTAAGAGAAATTGTAGCGAGTGGTCAGTATTCATTGATGCCAACATATGGTCAAGCATTCTCAGATAATAACGCAAATAAGAACAATATGGAATCAATGTTTGAAGTACAATTTCTGGAAGGTTCTGCAGGCTTAAATGGTAATTTCATTTATAACTTTATGCCAAGACCAATTTCTCCAACGGAACTTGCTCCTATAATGGGAACTTCAAACCCACAACCCGTAAATGGAGAAGGGAATAACATTCCTACTCCAGATATCATTGCAGCTTATGAGCCAGGGGATTTGAGAAAAGATGAATCCATAGCATATGTAACTTTGGAAGGTAGCTTGAGATCAGATAAAACGTATCCTTATATTAAGAAATACGCAAAAAAACACAGCCTTCACAATAATACGGGTAACAACTGGCCTGTTTATCGTTACTCAGAAGCTTTGTTATTTTTAGCAGAAGCCTTAATTGAGCAAAACAAAACAACAGAAGCGGTTCCTTTTTTAAATCAAGTAAGAACGAGAGCTGGCCTTGGTGCTACTACAGCAACTTCACAAACTGATTTAAGAACAGCTGTACACAAGGAAAGAAGAGTTGAATTAGCTTTTGAAAATAAAAGATGGCACGATCTAGTTAGAACTGGAAAGGCAATTGAAACCATCACTGCTTATGGAAACCGAATCAAGGCGGACCCATTTGCTTATTACTACCCAGAGGGAGCTAAACCAAGAGGAAATGCTTTCAGTAATATTTCAATCTATTACGGTCTTCCAGCTGCAGAGTCTGACTTATCTCCTCATTTTTGATACAATTTCTTTATTCCCATGGCAAGAATCCTTGCCATGGGTTTATTCTTAATACTTTATGAAAATAAATAAATATTACTCCCTTTTTGCCTTTTTACTTGTTCTGGGTACGGCGTGTTCTAGTAATGATAATCAAACCCAGGACACAAATCCGAAGACGCAGAAGCTAAAGCTATCAGATGGCTTTACTGCTGAACATATTTATAGCCCTAGTGAAAACGAACAAGGTTCTTGGGTTGCCATGACCTTCGATGATAAGGGACGTATGATTACTTCAGATCAGTATGGTTCGCTTTACAGATTAAGCATTCCAGCATTTGGTTCTGATAGCCTGACGCCAGAAGTTGAAAAACTCAACCTTGCAACTGGCCAAGCAATAGATAGCATTGGAATGGGTTATGCAAATGGCTTGCTTTATGCATTCAATAGCCTATATGTGATGATCAATAATGGAAAGAACAATGAAGACTTTCCAAGAAAAAGTGGATTATACAGACTACAAGACATTGACAATGATGATACTTACGATAAAGTAACATTGATAAAAGAATTAGTGGGACAGGGTGAGCATGGCCCTCACAGTATTGTCCTCTCTCCCGACGGAAAGTCCCTATTTGTAATAGCAGGAAATCACACAGATGTTCCTGAAATGGATAGCTATAGACTTCCATCAAATTGGCAAGAAGACAACCTTTTTCCTTTAATTAAAGATCCTCGTGGGCACGCCAATGACCGCATGGCACCAGGAGGATGGATCGCAAACTTAGATCCAGAAGGCAAAACTTGGGAATTATATAGTGCAGGATATAGAAACGCATTTGACATGGCATTTAATGAAGTAGGCGATTTGTTCGTTTACGATGCTGATATGGAGTGGGATTTTGGACAACCATGGTATAGACCTACACGAATTGTACACGCTACTAGTGCGAGTGAGTTTGGATGGAGAACAGGAAACAGCAAATGGTCTCCAACTTTTCCAGATAACTTGCCTCCAGTAATTAACATTGGACAAGGCTCACCTACGAACTTGTTGCACCTGAAAAATGCCAAGTTTCCAAAAAAATATAAAAGTACGCTTTTGGCTTTCGATTGGAGTTTTGGAATTATTCATGCCATTCATCTCACGCCAGAAGGAGCAAGTTACACTGCAGAAAGAGAGGAATTTCTTTCTGGCCTACCACTTCCACTTACCGATGGTGTGATTGGACCAGATGGAGCCTTGTACTTCCTAACTGGAGGTAGAAGGTTGGAGTCCGACCTTTACAGAATAACCTATACAGGAAATGATAATACTGAGGCAATAGATCCGGCTCCTTTAACAGCAGATAATGAACTTCGTCGTTCGCTAGAGAAGCTTCATTCCAAAGGCACAAATGCAGATGCAATTGAAATAGCTTGGCCACACTTGAGCAGCCCAGATCGCCATATCAGGTATGCGGCAAGGCTTGCAATTGAAAACCAGCCAGTCGCATCATGGTCTCAAAAAGCTCTGGACGAAACAAATGCTGTTGCTGCAACTCAAGCAATGATCTCTTTGGCTCGCCAAGGTGATAAATCAATGAAGGATAAGTATTTCTCAAAACTTATGAGCATTGATTACAATAAACTAAACGAGGGACAGCAAATAGATATCCTTAGGGCATTTGAACTTGGCATTCTTCGTTTTGGGACTCCTTCAGAAACTCAAAAGGCCAACATTGCGACTTACCTTTCTCCAGCCTACCCAGCTAACACTGCTCAGTTGAACAGGTCTTTGAGCAAAATCCTTCTCAACATAGATGCACCTGAAGCCATAACGAAGACTTTGGCACTAATGCAAAAAGAAAAAGAGGATACAAGAAGCTTAATGGATGAAACTGCAACTACTTCTAATGACCTGATCATGAGAAATCCGCAGTATGGAAATTCTATAGCAGAAATGCTTTCAAAAATGCCACCTCAGCAGCACACTTACTATGCAACTGTGCTTACAATGGCAAAGAAAAACTGGACAAAAGAGCAACGTGAAGCTTACTTTTCTTGGTTCAAAAAAGCATTTGGCTTCAAAGGAGGAATGAGTTACGAAGGATTTATCAATAAAACTCGTCAACTCGCACTTGCAAATGTTCCCAAAAGCGAATTAGCTTATTTTGAAGAGCTTTCCAAAAAAGAATTACTTGCTGAAGGTGATGACTCAGAAATCACTTATCCTAAAGGACCAGGAAGAAGATGGGATATGGAAACTGCTTTAACTGCAGTAGAAGGAAACTTACAAAATCGTGACTTCAACATTGGTAAATCAATGTATGCCGCTACTACTTGTAAAATGTGTCACGCTATGCAAGGTGAAGGTGGAGCAATAGGACCCGACCTTACACAATTAGGAACAAGATTCAGCGTAAAAGATATGCTTGAATCTATCATTGACCCAAGTAAAGTAATCTCGGATCAATATGCTGCAACGCAATTTAGCTTGAAAGATGGAAGCTCAATCGTAGGAAGGTTGATAAGCGAAGACGATAAGTCTTTCTCGGTATCTCAAAACCCATATGACCCAGCTGCATTAGAGATCATTCCAAAGGCAAATGTGGTATCTAGTAAACCGTCTGCTGTGTCAACTATGTTCCCAGGACTTATCAATGGACTTAACGAGGAAGAATTAAAAGACCTCGTTGCATATTTAATGTCTGGAGGCAAAAAAGAAAATGAAATGTTCAGCAAAACGGAGGACAAATAATAAAGATCATAGGTTAGTTAAATAAGTTTAAAATGAAAAAACAATCTGGTTCGGGCATATCATTTACCCGAACCAATTTCTTTTAACTTAGTACCTATTCAACCCATATTTTCTATGAAAAATATAATCATCGCCCTTAGCTTGGCAACTGTATTCCTTTTAAAGTCAACGGATACAAGTGCTCAAGAAAAACCTAATATTCTCTACATACTTGTGGACCAATGGAGAGCACAAGCCAGTGGATATGCAGGAGATCAAAATGCCATCACTCCCAATTTAGACAAGCTCGCAAGCGAAAGTGTAAATGTGCGAAATGCAATTTCGGGAATGCCAGTATGTACGCCTTACAGAGGTTCTCTCATGACTGGGCAATATCCTCTCACCAATGGGATCTTCATGAATGACGTGTTGCTCGATACCAATGCAACTACAATTGCTAAAGTATATCAAGCCCAAAACTATCAAACTGGTTTTGTAGGCAAATGGCACCTTGATGGGCACGGGAGAAATACCTACATCCCTCCTACTCGTCAACAAGGATTTAAGTATTGGAAAACCTTAGAGTGTACTCACGACTACAATAATTCGCCATATTACGACGGTAGTTCAAGCCAAAAGAAGTTTTGGAAAGGGTACGATGCCCTAGAGCAAACAAAAGATGTGCTAACGTTTTTGGACAAAAACGCCAATCAAGAAAAGCCATTTTTCTTAATGCTTTCTATTGGAAGTCCTCATGATCCTTATCAAACAGCCCCTGCGGAATTCAAAAAACTATACGCCAATAAAGAGATCATAATCAATCCTAATGTACCTGTAGAAAAAAGAGACAAAGTAAGAGAAGACCTACGTGGCTACTATGCTCACATTTCGGCAATTGACCACGGAATAGGTCAGCTTTGGCAAAAACTTAAAGACCTTAATATCGACGAAAACACAATCATAGTTTTCACAGCAGACCATGGTGATTTATTAGGTGCTCATGGTGCATGGAATAAGCAACAACCTTATCAAGAAAGTATTAAGGTACCTTTCCTTGTTCATTACCCAAAATTACTTGGTACTCAAGGATCATCATCCGATGTCCTCCTTAATTCTCCTGATATCATGCCCACCCTTTTGGGAATGAGCGGCATTAATATTCCAAATTCAGTTGAAGGAAAAGACTATTCCAAAGTTTTGACAGGAAAAGAGAAAAGCAAAACGCAATATGCCCTTATCTCTTGTATTCAGCCTTTCGGACAATGGTCTCGAGACAGAGGAGGAAAAGAATATAGAGGTGTAACAGATGCTCAGTTCACATATGCCCGAGACCTCTCTGGTCCTTGGTTACTCTTCGATAATATCGCAGACCCATTTCAAATGAATAATTTGATCAATAAACCAGAACACAGTAAGCTTCAAAAAAGAATGGAGAAAGCTCTACAAAAAGAACTAGCAAAAAGAAACGACGATTTCCTCCCAGGAATGGAATACATCAAAAAATGGAATTATTTTGTGGACGAAACTGAAACAGTACCTTATAGAACCGTAAATTACCAAGGCAACCCTATCAATGAATAAAATGAAAACATCAAAAACACTTTTTTTCACAGTATTGGCAAGTATCATTGTTATGGCTTGTGCAAGTACTCAAAAATCGAATCAGAGCGAAAAGGGCTTTAAATCAATCTTTAACGGCACCAACTTAGATGGTTGGAACGGAGATCCAACTTATTGGAGTGTAAAAAATGGAAATTTAGTTGGAGAAATTACTCCTGCGACTTTGCTAAAAACAAATTCATTCATAATTTGGGAGGGCGGAGAGCCAGGTGACTTTGAGCTTAAAGGAGAATTCAATATTACAGAAAAAGGAAACTCTGGTATAAACTACCGAAGTGAGCAATTAAGTGATATTCCTTTTGCACTTAAAGGCTACCAAGCGGATATTGACGGAGCAAATAAATATACTGGACAAAATTACGAAGAGCGGAAAAGAGCAACACTTGCGTATAGAGGTCAAATCACCAAAATTAGGCCACAATCTGGCGATTGGACTCATGAGCAAGTGAGATCAAAAGTTGAGAAAAATGCTTGGACAGAACTTGATGTAGTTGGGTCTTTGGGAGAAAACCTTGAGCTAAAAGAAAAAATAAAAGCCGAAGATTGGAATGAGTTCCATTTGGTAATAAAAGGAAATCGATTGAAGCATTATGTCAACGGTATATTAATGAGCGACGTCACTGATTTGGACGAAGTGAATGGCAGAAAAAACGGAAAACTTGGAGTACAAGTACATGTGGGACCTCCAATGACAGTAATGTATAGAAACTTAAGATTGAAAGAATTATAGTATGATAAAAATAGGTTTTAATGTGCTCGCGTGGTCGGCAAATGTTTCCCCTGAGCTCTTTCCCATCATTGACAGGATAAAGAAAATTGGCTACGACGGGGTTGAGTTTTTTGTAGGGGCTGAGGATATTAAAAACTACAAGATTGTAGGCGATCATTCCAAAGATTTGGGCTTAGATGTTACTTGCGTAACAGTGGTAAGTCCAGATGCTAACCCTGTGAGTGACGATGCAGCCAATAGAGCAAGAGGACTCGATCGTGTAAAGTGGGCAATTGACCGTACACATGAATTGGGTGCAAACGTATTGTGTGGACCATTTCACTCCGCTCACGCATATTTTTACGGTAGACCAGCAACCCAAGATGAACTTAAATGGGCTGCCGAAAACATGCACAAAGCTGGAGAACATGCACAAGAAGCAGGCGTTACATTAGCATTAGAAGCTCTGAACAGATTTGAGTGTTACTTAGTCAATACCATGGCTGATTTGGCAAAATTGGTTACTAATGCTGACCACCCCAATGTGAAGGCTATGTTCGATACACATCATGCAAACATTGAAGAAAAGAAATATGCAGATGCCTTGTTAAGCATTGCTCCGCATTTACATCATATACATATCAGCGAAAACGACAGAGGAACCCCAGGAAGCGGGCATATTCCATTTGACGATGCTTTTGCGGCATTTAAAAATGTGAATTACAACGGCTGGCTAACCATTGAAGCATTCTCTAGAAGTGACCCTGAATTTGCCAATGCAATTAATGTATGGAGAGAATATGACGAAGCTTGGGACATTGCAGAAAAAGGCTTCGCTTTTATCAAAGAGAAGTGTGAGAAGCATGGGTTGGCTCTTGGTTGAAGGTTGAACGTTGAACGTTTGTCTTCTTGGAAAATGAAGAAAGGAAAAGGGAAAAAGGAGATTGAATTTGAGAAAAAGCCTTAGCATGTTTGAGGATTCAATGAGATCTTTATAAATCTACTTGCTATGATAGACTTAGTCCTTTTGAAAAAGAAAAAAATGGAAATCATTAAAACTGGACTTTAGTCCAGAAAGCAAAACAATAAAATCGCTCGAAAAAGATTTGGCGAGGTCAAAAGAAATAATGGCCCGGGGCTTTAGCTCCTTTGAAAAAGAAAAAAATGGAAATCATTAAAACTGGACTTTAGTCCAGAAAGCAAAACATTAAAATCGCTCGAAAAAGATTTGGCGAGGTCAAAAGAAATAATGGCCCGGGGCTTTAGCCCCTGGGAATAGGAGTAAAAAATATGAAAAACAACCTACCTTTTAAGTTTGGATCAGAAGTATACACTTGGTTCATGAGTGGTGATGGAGCAACCTATCAAGGTCAGCTTGGTCACATGATTGAAGTCATTTCAAAGGCAGGATTTACAGGTATCCAACCTATTTTTACTTGGATGGGCGATTTGGTCGACCCTGACAAACTTGCAGCCAAACTTAAAGAACAAGGAATTCAGTTAGCTGCAGTTGCTTTGGCACAAAACTGGAATGGTGCCAGCGAAACCGCCGAAGAAAAAGTCATTTCTGACAATGCAATTGCACTTTGCGAGCGATTCACAGGTGCAATGCTCAATACAGTTCAGATTCCAACAGGAAGGCATGATTTGGAGAACAGAAGAAAAGCTTTGGTCAATATTGTGAACGAAGTATCTAAGCGAGCAGCAGACAAAGGTGTACCATGTAGCTATCACCCAAATTCGCCACATACCTCTATCATCAGAACTGAGGAAGATTACAAAGTAGTTTTGGAGAGTTTAGATACTACAGTAACAGGCTGGACGCCTGATGTTGGTCACATTATTAATGGAGATATGGATCCATTAACTAAGATGAAGGAATATCAATCCCTCATCAATCATGTTCATTATAAAGATTGGGACGGAAACCCTGAGTTTGTACTCATGGGAAAAGGTAAAGTGAAACTTTTGGAAATCACTCAATGGCTCAAAGACATCAACTACGATGGATGGATTATATGTGAAGACGAAGGACAAGAAGCACTCAAAGACCCCGATTTTGTAACATTACATGATGGACAGTGGATCATCAATGACTTAATCCCGAAACTAAAATAACATGGCAATTATCAAATCCAATGGTATTGATATTTACTATGAAGAGTTAGGTGATGCTAGCCTCCCTCCTCTTTTACTGATCATGGGCATTACAGCTCCCGGTTCTGTATGGTACGACCATGCAAAAGAATGGAGCAAGAAGTTTAGATGTATCATTGTTGACAATCGTGGTGTAGGAAAAAGCGAAAAACCTGCTGGCCCATACACTACTGCAATGATGGCAGATGACTATGCAGGAATCTTAGATCACCTCGGACTAGAAAATGTCAGCGTTGCAGGCGTTTCTATGGGTGGAACAATTGCATTACAACTGGCGATTAGGCACCCAAATAAAGTAAAATCAATGATTTTAATGTGTCCATGGGCACGTTGTGACAATAAAGCAAAGGCTACTTTTGAATTAATGGTAAACTGTAAGGATAGGTTTACTCCTGCTCAGTTTAGCCATTTTGTACAACAGTTAATTTACTCCAAAGCCTCTTGGGACGACCCAAAAATTGCACAAGAACTCGCAGAAGGACAAGCAGCAGCAGCTATCGACGAAAACCAGCAACCACTGCATGGGTTAGCAGGGCAAGCAGCGGCTTGTGTCAATCATAATGTTTTGAATGACCTACCTACCATCTTGCAAGACACTTTGATCATTGGTGGAGAAGATGATCAATTTACACCAAAATGGATGGCAGAAGAAATAGTAGAAGCTATGCCCAATGCAGAGCTTTATCTATATCCCAAAGCTGGACATATATTCCATTTTGAGCACTTAAAAGACTTTAACCAGAGAACATTAAATTGGCTTTTGGCACATTGATGAAAAAAGAACTTTCACATAGTACCAATAAAGTAATCAATACCGCACAAATAGGCGGAATTGAGACTTCTATAATAGATAATGGATCAGCAAGAGGAAATAGAGTTGCTTGGTTTAATACTGGAACTGGATTAAGGTTCAAAGTAGTTTTAGACCGTGGAATGGACATTGCTGAAGCTTTTTTCAATCAGCATAGCTTGGCTTGGTTAACTCATAATGGCTTCACTGCTCCACAAGCAAGTAGCGACAGAGGAATAGAATGGCTCAAGACATTTGGAGGTGGCCTTCTCACAACTTGCGGACTTTCGCACGTTGGTGGTCCAGAAACTGACGAATACGGTGAAAGAGGCGTTCATGGCAGGTTTTCCAATACTTCTGCTGAGATAGTATCTATTATTCAGCCAGACGTCCATCGTGGAGAGTACGAAATGAGCATTACTGGAATCATGAAGGAATCAACTCTTTTTGGCCCAAATCTAGAATTGAAAAGAACCATTTCGTGCACGCTTGGAAATTCCAAGATTCGTATTCATGATGAAGTCATAAACAAGGCAAATACACCAAGCCCCTTAATGTTGCTATATCATTTCAACCTTGGTTACCCATTGGTGGATGAAGGTAGTAAGATCAACTGGGAAGGAGAATGGAAACCAAGAGATCCCAATCCTGAGATTTTCGCTCAAGATGGAGATTACAAAACATGTAAAGCTCCTATGGAATCTCACAATGGAAATCATGAGGAAGTTGCTTTAATTGACCCCAAAGCAGATGAAAATGGAAATTGTCATTGTAGCATTTACAACCCAAATTTAGCTTTGGGTTTAGAAATAAAATTTAAAAAAGAACAATTACCTTGCCTTAGCAATTGGCAACATTGGGGAAATGGCGAGTACGTAACTGGCTTAGAACCAGGTACCAATTTTCCAGTAGGTCAAAAAAAAGCAAGAGATGAAGGCAGCCTAACCTTTATGGCTCCTTTGGGAAAAAAGAATTTTGATATAGAACTGAATATTTCAACCAATTAAAAAATACAATTATTAAAATGAGCATTGCATCAAAAGCACTAGAGCAGGGTAAAGGAATTTTGAGATTGAGCCCTACTTGGGTTCCTAGGTCATTTTGTGTTCCTGGACGAAGAATAAAACTACATCCAGACGATTATTATGTACTTGGAGGAGAGCGAGGAGGAATTGACGAAAGATGGTTATCATCTACCACTCCAGCCGAAAATGGCCCACTCACTAGCGAAAATGAAGGACTTAGCTTTGTTGTAGTAGAAGATGGCGATAAAGTAGAAAAAGTAACTTTAAAAGATGCTATCAGCGAGCTGAAAGGTGCAATCATTGGCGATAGGCTTTGGAACGAATACAAAAGCTGGCCAATGTATTCTAAGTTTTTTGATAACATGGGCCCACTTCCTCATCACATTCACCACAATGATGAGAAAGCAGCTCTAGTTGGTCAAAATGGTAAACCTGAGGCCTATTATTTCCCACCACAGTTAAATAATCATGGAGGAGACTTCCCTTATACATTCTTTGGAATAACACCAGGAACAACAAAAGAACAGATCAAAGAATGCTTGATGAACTTCACAAAGGGTGATAATAAAATTACCAACTTTTCGGCTGCTCAAAGATTGGAGCCAGGTACAGGATGGTATGTTCCACCAGGAGTTTTACATGCTCCAGGTAGCCTTTGTACTTACGAACCACAGAAAGCATCTGACATATTCGCAATGTACCAAAGCCTTGTTAATGAGGCCATTGTACCCGAAGAATTGCTTTGGAAAGGAACTCCAGAAGATAGAAAGGGAGATTATGACGAACTAGTAAGTGTGATTGATTGGGAACTCAACACAGATCCTAATATTATTCAGAAGTTCTTTATGATGCCAAAACCAGTGAAAGCTGTCGCCGAAATGGAAGCGGAAGGATATATAGAAAACTGGATTTGCTACAAAGCTGAAGATTTCAGTGCGAAAGAATTAACTGTTTTACCAGGACAAACAGTTACAATTAAAGATGGTGCAGCATATGGTTGTATCGTAATGCAAGGCCACGGGAAAATGGGCGTTTGGGATATCGAAACTCCAGCACTTATTCGTTTTGGTCAACTTACCTATGATGAATTCTTCATTACTGAAGAAGCTGCCAAGGAAGGAGTTGTTATTTCTAACCCTTCCAAAGTAGACCCTATCGTAATTCTTAAACATTTTGGACCCAAAAATCCTGATTTGGTTGTCGAAAAAATGTAAATTTACTGTAATACTTATTTAAAACATTCAACCTAAAAATTTCAAAAATGGAAAATAACTATCCTAAACTACACAATGCAACTTGGCCAGGGATTGTGGGAAAAGGACCAGACTCTGAGCCAGCAATTGCCCTAGATAACATGCTTCAAATGACAGCTGATGCTGAAGTAGATGGTGTGAAATTCGATGGTGTGGATATTGGACTTTTTGATCCTCATTATGATCTTGACACTTCTGATGATGGTGTAAAAAGGCTTGCAGACAAAGTTGCAGCTCATGGTTTAGAAATTGGAAGTTTGGTAGCACCTATTTGGGGAGGACCAGCAATGGGAACCAAAGAAAACCGTGCGGAATTTGTAGAAATGGTAAAGAAATCTTGCGAAGTAGGTCAAAAACTTCGTGAAATGGGCATCAGACCAAATGGAATTGTAAGAATCGACTCAGCAAGTGGTGTAGCTGATTGGGCAAAAGACCCAAAAGGAAACTCAAAACTTATCGCAGATACTTTCCGTCAGGCTTGTGATGTTGCCGCTGATTATGGCGAGCGACTTGCTGCAGAAGGCGAAATATGTTGGGGAGGAATGCACAGCATGGATTACATGTTAGAAACATTTGAAATGGTGGACCGCAAAAACATCGGTTTCCAAGCAGACATGTCTCATACCACATTATATCTTCTTGGTTACAATGCTCCTGAGCATAGGGTTTTACCTACAGATTTTGATTGGTCAGATAGAGAAACATTCTTGGCTGGGCTCAAAAGCCTAACTGACAAACTTCGTCCTTGGACAATAGACTTCCATGTCGCACAAAACGACGGAACGGTTCACGGTACTGGCTCTCATGATAAAACTGGTCGTCACTGTCAAGCTACAGACCCTAACGGAAAGCTAGACATCGCAAATGATGCAAGCTATTGGCTAAGAGATGAAAACGGTAACCTTACAAAAGCTTTCAAGCATATTTGCTGGGACGGATGTATGTTCTCTAATGATGTAATGGGAGACCCAAAAACGTGGAATGATATTCTTGCTGCTATGATACAAGTGAGAAAGCAACACGGATGGGTGGAGTGATGAGAGTTAGTGAGTTTCGAAGGCAGGAAGTTAGAAGTCCCTTGGACTATAGCTCAAGGCAAGTGGAAGTAGAAAGTTTTTGAATTCCTTTTACCATTCTCCTTGTTCCTTTCTCCATAAATTTAAAACATTAAATATTCAACCAAGAACTATAAAAAATGGCAACAAAAAAGAAACTTAGAATAGGCCTCATTGGTACTGGCCTCATGGGAAGAGCCCATGCAAATGGATATAACAGAATACATAACTTTTTCCCTGATCTCGAATATGAGCCAGAGTTAGTAGCTGTATGCTCTAGAAACGAAGAAAAAGTAAAAGCTTTTGCCGAGCAATGGAATTTCGCTTCATTCGAAACAGACTGGAGAAAGCTTATCGCAAGAGATGACATAGATGCTGTGGATGTATGTACACCCAATGACAGCCACGCCGAAATCTCTATTGCAGCAGCTCAGGCTGGCAAAATGATACTTTGTGAAAAGCCACTTTCTAGAGATATTGCCGAAGGTCAAGCAATGGTAGATGCCGCTGAAAAAGCCGGTGTTAAAACTACTGTTTGGTACAACTATAGAAGAATTCCGGCAGTTACACTTGCCAAAAACATCATAGACTCAGGTAAGCTAGGTAAAATCTTCCACTACAGAGGAAATTTCCTACAAGACTGGACCATCAATGCCGAATTACCACAAGGTGGCGAAGGACTATGGAGAATGGATGCAGCAGCAGCCGGTTCAGGTGTTACCGGTGACCTTTTGGCTCACTGTATTGATTCTGCAATGTGGTTAAATGGAGGTATCACAGACGTTTCTGCTGTGACTGAGACTTTTGTAAAAGAAAGAATGCACCAGCTTAGCGGTAAAGTAGAACCTGTTAAGATAGATGACGCTTGCTTGTTCCATTGTCACTTTGAAAACGGATCACTTGGTCTTTTTGAAGCAACTCGATATGCTCGTGGCCACAAGGCTCTCAAAACTTTTGAAATCAACGGTGAAAATGGATCTCTAAGATGGGATTTACATGATTTAAACCGCCTAGAATACTTCGAGTATGGCGGCGATTCACAAACTCGTGGATGGCGTTCCATTCACGTAACTGACGGAGATCACCCATATATAGATAAGTGGTGGATTCCAGGTTGCGGTATTGGTTGGGAGCATAGTTTTGTGCACCAAGTTGCCGATTTCTTGAAAAGTCTGGAAGATGGAAGCGACTGCCACCCAACTTTCAAAGATGCCCTTCAAACTCAAAAGGTTTGCGAAGCCATCATCGCCTCAGCAACTGAAAGACGTTGGGTTGATACTGGAGTTGACGGTAATCACGTTTAAAAAAACTACAAGCCGTTTACATCTCGTGAACGGCTTTTTTTTGCCCAATGACCAAACCACTAGTTTCCTTCCAAAACATCTCCAAAGAATTTTCAGGGATAAAAGTCCTGAAAGACATCTCCTTTACTATAAACTCAGGAGAAGTACATGCCCTCATGGGAGAAAACGGTGCGGGGAAATCTACACTCATGAAAATTCTCATGGGCTTGTACCAACCTACCGATGGTAACGTCATTTTTGAGGGACAAGATATTTCCAAGCTGGGAGTTCATGAATCGTTGGATCTTGGAATTGCCATGATTCACCAAGAGTTGTTAATGATTCCGGAATTGACCATTGCCCAAAATATTTTCCTTGGGCGTGAACCGCACATTTTCTCGTGGTTAAAAGACGGAGCGTTAAACCAAAAGGCTAAAAGGCTCTTTGAACAAAGTGGAATTAACCTTGCCCCAAAAAGAAAGGTAAATACCCTCAGTATCGCCGAAAAGCAAATGGTGGAGATTGTGAAAGCAATTTCTCAAAATGCAAAGCTCATCATCATGGATGAGCCTACCTCCGCCCTATCCGACGATGAAGTGGACAAGCTCTTCAAAATCATTCAAAACTTGAAGAAAAGTGGCGTTGCTGTTATCTACATTTCTCATAAGATGTCGGAGATATTTCAAATTGCAGATAAGATTACTGTACTTAGAGATGGAGAACATATTTGTACCAAAGCAAGCAATGAGCTTAATCCAGAAAGCTTGATTCAGCAAATGGTGGGTAGGGAGATCAAAGAGTTATTTCCGCCAGCTCAAAATACCGTTGGTGAAAAATTATTAGAAGTTAAGAACATTGGCATTAAGGGAAAATTCCAAAAAGTATCGTTCAGCTTGATGGCTGGTGAAGTACTCGGGCTTGCTGGCTTGATGGGTGCTGGACGCACAGAAGTCGCAAGAGCAATCGCAGGATTTGATGCTCTAGATGTAGGACAAATTGAATATCTAGGTGAAGAAGTTACTTTTAAGTCTCCCAAAGCAGCAATTGAAGGTGGTATCGCTTATGTGAGTGAAGACCGCAAGGAACTTGGTTTTATTCCAGAGCTATCCATTGCTCAAAACCTGAGCTTGTCAAGTATGAAATCCAATTCGAATGGCTTTTTCATCAACACTAAAGCAGAAAACAGCACAGCAGAAGCTTCCAAAACTGCTCTGAATATCAAAGGGAGAGGCATTCATCAGTCGGTGCGTACGCTTAGTGGAGGCAACCAACAAAAAGTAGTGATCGGTAAAGTTTTACGCACCAATCCCAAAGTAATAATCTTAGATGAACCTACACGAGGAATAGATGTAGGAGCCAAAACCGAGATATATAAATTGATTCGAGAACTAAGCGAAAAAGGAATTGGTGTTATTCTCATTTCCTCAGAGTTACCAGAAATTCTCGGGCTTTGTGACCGCGTAGTTGTACTTTCAGAAGGAAGTCAGAAAGTGATATTATCAAAAAAAGAAGCAACGCAAGAAAATATAATGCAGCATGCAGTACATTCATAAACTCAAAGAATACGGTATTTTCATTTCGTTCATTGTCGTGTGCCTAGTCTTGAGCTATGCCACCCCACAGTTTTTGAGTCTTTCCAATTGGACGATCATCATCACCCAAGTATCTATCAATGCACTTTTGGCATTTGGAGTCACCTTTGTGATTATCACTGGCGGCATAGACTTGTCTGTAGGGTCTATTGTGGCTGTTGCCGGTGTAGTTGCCGCTTCACTTGCCCAAGATGGAGCAAATAGCGTTGGAGTCGCCGTAGCAGGTGGACTTTTAGCAGGCTTGGCTTTTGGCTTACTCAATGGCTTCCTTATCACCAAAAGCAAAATTGCTCCTTTCATTGTCACCTTAGGAACCATGACCATTGGACGTGGATTGGCACTCATTTTAAGCAAAGGTAGACCCGTTTCTAATTTGTCCGATAGCTTTAATTTCATAGGTGGTGGTAAAGTATTTGGACTGCCAGTACCCATCATTATTTTGATCGTGGTATTTGTATTGTCCTCCATTTTATTGCGAAAAACGATATTCGGAAGATACATCTACGCCATTGGTGGCAACGAAGAAGCTGCTTGGGCATCTGGTATCAATGTACAGAAAATCAAGCTTGCAGCCTATGCCATTGGTGGAGGATTAGCTGGACTTGCTGGAATACTGCTAACTTCTAGAATCACCACAGGACAACCTAACTCAGGAATGGGTTTTGAACTTGATGCCATCGCCGCCGTAGTGATAGGCGGCACGAGCACTACAGGCGGCAGAGGAACCATGATAGGAACGCTCATAGGCGTATTACTCATTGGAGTCATCAACAATGGTCTCGACCTCCTCAATGTCTCATCTTACTACCAACAAGTGGTCATGGGGACAATAATCATTGGGGCTGTGCTGCTGGATAGTTGGAATTTGAAACGGGGGTGAATAGTCCATTGACCTTTTAGCATCTCAATATAAGTTTTTGTGTAAAATGAGACTGTGCACAATGTTTCTTGACGATTGAAGGTGTAAGACTGTTCTCGACTGTCGCTCGAACTGACAGTGTAACAACGGCAAGGCTGACATTTGATTAGCTTAAAGTCTTTGTGACCTAGCGGAATAACCTTTCGCTACATTCTAGTGTGAAATTAATCGCTCAAACAAACATTTGTTGAACTGTCAGGTCGAGCATAGCGGCGGGCGTTCCCGACGAGACCCTCCTTCCTTACTTCGTAATAAAAACTTTATAGTTTGTGAGATTTCTACATTGGGATAAATCTTTTAATCGATCAAAATCTCCATCTACTAATGCTTTTTTCTTTTGACTAGACCATTTCTTAATTCTTTTTTCAAATTCGATGGCATCATAAACCTTAGAAAATGTAGCTGTAAATTCTAGTTTCAAAGGTCTTCTCCTAGCAGTGTATGCTCGTGGGAATTCTGCGTTTTCGTGCTGTAGCATTCGATTTTCAAGATTGCTAGTCATACCTATATAGTAAGTCCCATCTGAACAAAACAAAATATAAACGTGGTATTCTTTTAACATAAACTAGGCTTTAAAGTCTCAATATAAAGCTTTTGTGTAAAATGACTATTCTCGACTATCGCTCGATTTGACAGTATACTTCCTCGACCTGACAACAAATTCCTGTCAGGTCGAGCGACAGACGAGACCCTCCTTTATTGACAATGTCACTGTAAGATTTAGCATCGTATATTCACGACGGGACTTACAAACATGTGCCGTGGTGAGACTGTTCTCGTCTGTCGCTCGAACTGACAGTTGGACTTCACTCGAAATGATTTCCGAGTGGAATAAGTCTGCTTCCTTTAGTTATTGGGATTGGCACTTTTTTAGATGAATTACATTCTTTCAAACTCTTCTTTTTGAATACAAAGCTCTTGGCTTTTAAACTTGGTATTTATGGCTTTAAATGGTCTTAACAATCATATTTTTATGTGATGTCTATCATTATATTTTAACTAAAAAGGTTACATATTAAATACTGAAAGGGGTACAGATAGTACTTCGACACAAATTAAAAACAGGGGACATGAATCATTCTAAAATCAGCAGAATCAATGTTAAATCAATTACTAAAATAAAGGTAAAATTGATTGAGTATGGAAGGAATCTCGGGGTAGTTATATTTTTCATAGGAATGACTTTTCTTTTTAATTCATGTGACGGTAAGACTTATACAGGATGTGATTGTTATAGTCGTTTAGGAGACAGCAAAGTCCAAGCCTCTAGAATTTTAACAGTGAGTCCTTCTAATATCGAAGCAACTTTTTCAAGCGACGAACAAAGTGGAGTCCTTTCAGCGGATGGAGGTTGTCACGCAGAAATGACCATAAAGTTTAGATGGGCAGATGATTCAAAGGCTATTACTAATATAAGACCACCTATTGCTTATGAGTTTCAAACCCTCTTTGGTTACTTTCCTACAAACTTGGGCATGGAAACTATGACAATTAACAGTGACAATATTCGAGAGTATACTATTAAAGTTAATGAAGCGGAAGATGCATCCAACCCATCTGCAACTCGTTATGGTGTTTGGGTAAAATATTTGAACGGTATTACCGAAATTGCGGGACCAATAAGTTGTGAGGTTGATATTGTATATAACGCATATAACGAAAGCTACCATAAAGTCGGTTGCAAGGACAGTTAAGTAGAATAGTGGGAAACTCGAATTACATACTATACGAGGATAGAAAGACATGCGTAAATACGAGGTACGAGGGAGAGTAGAGATTTCCTTAACAGAAAGAGCTTTCTACGACTCAGTGTTGAGGAATCGCCCACAATTATTTGATTCTAGCCCTATTTACAAACCAGAAGCCCTTCATCACCTCCTAAAAGCCAATGGTGCAAAAGTGACAAGCTCCAACTTTGGAAAGATGGAGCTTGTCTATTCGATTACATACTGTGCCTCATTAACCACCTATCAATAACCAAAAACCTAATTACATCCACCAATAACAGCTTTAAACACCGCTCCTGATTTGACTTCAAAGCCTGGTAAGAGTTCCGTAGAAGTACCAGAACTATAGATAGTACTGATAGGAGAATTGACTAATTGCGTGGATTGAATAAGCGAATTGGTATGGTATTGCTTGTTGATATAAAGTGTTCCACCTATTGAATTTCCATTTGCGATACTGTAATCATTGGCACAGTTAATTCCGTACTCAAATGCTCCTAGATCCGCTCCTGCTCCTAGCGGTCTTGCCTTGCCGTCGATGTCAAATGAAGGGTGATTGGTCGATTGGATATTGTCTATCGCTGGAGATCCAGCCTTTAGATGAAGATCAGATGGAGCGTTAAAAAATAAAGGGTCAACATTGGAATTAGATGTTCCTGGGTAGGTCACACTTGGTGTATATTCAACGATGCTATGAGTAACCAAACCCGTAGCCGAACTAATCAACCTAATGGGTAAACCATTTGTACTATTTGTGAAATTATTACCCCAAAGGACAGAGGCATATAATTTCAGTTCTCCATGGCTGCCAAAGTAAACCTGACCAGATCCATTTTGTGCCTTATTACCACTGAAACTACAGAACTCAATAGACATGTCACTTGGAACACTTCCAGAGTTTAGGATTGCCCCACCATTGCTTGTGGCTGTATTGCTGATAAAGGAGGAGTTGATGATTGACGTTACCGAATTGTAATTATTAAGAGCTCCACCGCTGGCAATCGCCGTATTGTTGATAAACTGACATCCGTCAATTTCTAAATCTGTACAGTAGTCAGAAGCCATAGCACCTCCAGAAACTGCAGAGCTTGGATTTGTATTATTGATAAAAGCACAATTCTCAAATCGAGCATTTGAATATGAATTGTGTACAGCACCACCACGATCACCAATATTATCAATAAATATACAATTCTTAATGGTAGGGTGTGTTTGGAGATTGTGCATACCACCTGCTCTAGCAGCACCATTTCCTTTGGTGATAATGAAACCATCAAGAATGTCGTCACGATCTAAGCCTGACTGATTATAAATAACTGACCATGAGTCATCTGTAACATCCGATGGTGTTTGTGCTATATCCCCGCTCAATATAGATGGGTACAGATCAAAGTTTCTCACTCCCGGCCCAGCATTGATATGAACACCTTGAAAGCCACCCATAATAACTACACCTGGCTTCATGTTAAACGATGCTCCTTTATCATTGTTGGTATACCCTATTCCCATATCTGGATAGTACGTACCGCCAGCTACAAATATAGTGTCGTTTTGAATAGCCGCAGATAGTGCATCTTGTAATGAAATGTAGGCATTGTCCCAGTCGGAGCCATCATTGAGTCCACTTGTTGCTTCATTGTCAACATATATCTGTGGTGGACTATCTCTTTGTAGTTCGTAGGCACCCATATCGACCGTCATACTGTTGAAAATACGTGGATTGCCATCAAGATCTGTCGTCACACCTGCAGGTATGCTATCATTGTGACCTGCATTAACTCCAGGTGAAGGGAATTGTAAGCGAAGGTCTCCACTACCACCATAGCCAATAGGAGGTTGATCGATAAAAAGCGGGTCCGTTGCGAGATTTCCTGTACCAGCATAACCGCCTTGAACGATGGAATGGTTAACTGTTGAAACAGCGTAGAAATCTTTGATTTCTGAACTATTACCCCAAAATATGGAATTTGTGATGTTTACTTCACCGAAAATATTATAAACTCCGCCCGCTGTAGAAGGAGAACTTCCATCCGCCCTATTACCAGAGAAAGTACTATTATAGATTCTACTAATACCACCTGAATTCAATACGGCACCACCATTTCCAGGTGTCCAATTATTGGAAAAGGAACTGTTGACAATATCCATTATTGAATTAAAACTAAAAATTGCACCAGCACTTTCATTAGCTCTATTGTTAGAGAAGATACAAGCTTCAATCTCAACGCTATCGCAAATGTCATTATTTATAGCCCCTCCTCTACCATAACCTGGAGCATAATTATTGATGAAAAAACAATTTTCAAATCGAACATTGGACTTGGAATTAAATACAGCTCCTCCAGCATCACCCCTATTATCAAAAAAAATACAGTTTTTAATGGTTGGATGAGTTCGATCATTTGTCATTCCTCCCGCTCTATCTTTATAAAACCAACCATGGCCAAGAGTAATGATAAATCCATCTAGTTGGTCGTCTCGGTCTAGGCCTGGTTCATTAAAAATTACTGAATAGGAATTATCATAATCGATTGATGGAGTTTGTAAGATATCACCACTTAAAATAGAAGGAAAAAGTCCTAAGTCTCTGACACCAGGACCACCATTGACATGAACTCCTTCAAAACCACCCATAATAACTAAGTCGGGCTTCATTTGAAATGATGCCCAATCGTCATCATCTGTAACATTTGAACCTATATCAGGATAGTAAGTCCCGCCAGCAACAAATATTGTATCGTGGGGGATAGCCTCCCAAAGGGCATCTTGCAATGCAATAAATGCATTGTCCCAGTCTAAGCCATTGTTTGCCCCGCTAGTAGCTGAAACGTCCACATACAAGCGATTGGAACCATTCCTTTGAAGCTCATAAGGACCTAGGTCTACTATACCGCTATTAAAGATTCGAGGTTTGCCGTCGAAGTCTGTAGTTATTCCTACTGGTATGCCGCTATTATTGCCAGAATTAACTCCTGGCGAACTAAATGGCAAGCGTAAGTTACCCGTAATGCCCAAGCCTACCACTGGCTGTTCAATAAAAAGTGGGTCTATTGCACTGTTACTAGTACCTGCATATCCACCTTCTACAATAGAGTAACTCACAGTTGGGCTACTCGATACATTTCTAATTTCGCTACTATTTCCCCAGAAAATGCTATTTGTTATGATTGGAGAAGCATTATAATTTTCAATTCCACCTCCGGAGACTCCTGCATTATTACCTGAAAAAGAACAGTTAACAATTACGGGCGAAGAGGACTCATTATATATGCCACCTCCCGCATTTGCTTCATTACCTAAAAAAGTACAATTTGTCAATTGTGGATATGTTCCATTGTTATTACCAACATTTGTCACTCCTCCACCATTTATAGCCTTATTGCCTAGAAAACTGCAATTAGTAATGCTTGTACTGGCATTATCATTTAATATCCCTCCGCCAAGATTAGAGGATTTGTTTTGCATGAACGAACAACTCTCAATTTTAGTGGCGGACAATGTGTTATACAATCCACTGCCTCCAAGGGCTGACGTATTGTTCTTAAATGAACAATTATTAACCTTAGGAGAACAGGAATCATTATACATTCCGGCTCCAAGACTATTTGCTCCATTTGCCGCATCCGCATTTCCTCTTGTTATAGTAAATCCATCGATAATAGCTGTATTATCTAGCCCATTGCCAGAGTTGAAAATAACATGATAGCAGTTGTCCGTACTGTCTAATGGAGTACCTATATCACCGCTAAGAACTGTTGTATTGGCAGACCAGTTTCTTTGCGATAACATTGTCTCCGATCCGTTGAATCCACCGTAGATTGCCACGTTGTTTTTCATTATATAAGAGTCCGTACGAGATGTTCCAGGGTAATAGGTGCCTGCTGCTACCCATACTTCAGTTGTGCCTGAGGCGTCAATCATCGCTTGCAAATCAGCCGAGGCATTCGCCCATGAGGAACCATCGCCAGTTCCCGAGGCAATCGGTTTTACATATTTAATACTCGTCATAGAACGACCACCATGCAATTCCTTTTGAAATGACGCATCTATGAAAGCAGTGGAGTCATCTCTCACAGCCAAGGAAGCTTTTTTCGAAAACTCATTCCCTAGTCCAACGGAAACCCCACAGAAAAAAAGGAGAAAAGTAAAGGCTGTAGCCCAGGCAGTTTTGCAAAAAACATTAGACTTTAACTTAGTAAACGGCTGAGGATTTGAAAGGTAAGTATTTGGTATCTGGTTCATTTTTTCATGGTTTAAGTTCCCACTAAACTTGGGCTCTATGGATGAAAGATTTTCATTTCATCATTAGATTAATTCATGTGAAGTAAAATTAGGGAAGCTTTTAACCTCAAAATAGGACAAACTGTGCAAATCATAGGACAAACTGTGCATTTGGGATTTGGAAGTACTGATTTCTAAGGGTTTGGACATCAATGTCATGAAAGGAAAACTTACTGTTCTGACCACTGCTTTGGTTACAAAAAACCAAAGTGCTGAATAAGACTTGATTTCGTATTTTGATTTCATTGATCTATGTTTCGGTTTGCGAATGATTGTAAACTCTATAGCCCAAAATAAGAACTGTGGCAATGAAACCACAACCATTTTGCTTATGACAAAAGTTCTCATGATATTTCCTTTTCTAGAAATACCTAATAATATGAGCTTTAAGACAGGAAAATTAACCAAACCCTCATAGGTAGACAAAAAGCAAATCCAATTTTTAGCGAGCGGTAAACAAATTTAGACTGACAAAAAGTCTTGTATCGTATTCTCAAACCTTGGAGATTTGGTATATATACAGATGCTTTTGATTTCTTTTCATGGTTGTCTGTAGCAAGAGAATTCCATTAAACTTGGGAATTCTAAAATAGATTCATTGATTGCCAATATGAATTACTAGTTCATCGGTCTTACTTCTAGATATTGCTTACCAGTGTTAATTGTATTCACTTTCTGTATTATTACTTCTTTTGAAAGGCTAGAGCCCATTTACTCTTCACAAAGTGAAAGCTTAGGTGATAAAATCACCACATTTGGAAATCGAAAAGTAATTCTTTAACATGCCAGAGGCTCTTTATCGCCTCTCCAAAGCTGATAGCCTAGGAAAGCCAGTTTTCATTTCATTATAATTCTTTTTACTTCAGAATCGAACGCAATATTTTAACCCATAAATTCCATTTTGTCTTCAGATTGGATTGCATAAGTTGGTTCTCTACTTTGTCAAAAGCGTCTTCAACTAAGGCATCATGCAGCCATCTTATTGCAAATAACCACTTTAGTGTTCCTAAACCTGATGTTGTCATTGTAATTGAATGCTTGATTTCTGTAGTTTCAAAGTTCAAATCAAATATTTCAAATTTGTGAGTTCCATTGAACCCATTTGGTTTCAAAAACTTGAATTCAATATGGGTTTCAGGATTATAGTCTATAATCTCATAACGTATGGGACCATGTCCTCCATTTGAACCTATTTCGAGTCCATTTCGAAATCTCATTGGAGGCCAATTCTCAACAGGCCAAATCATATCAGATTTTGATGAAAGGGTGTTGAAAAGCTCCAGAACATTGCTGATTGGTTTTCTAATTTTCCTTCTGTGAATATTTTGAACATTCATTTTGTTTAATTGGCCACTTACATTAAAATAGACGCAAATCAACACCTTCTTTGAATTGAAAGCCTAATTTTAAACAGATAAAAATACCCATTTATAAGCTTTAAGGTAGAGTTGAGTAGATTTTTTTGAATAGAAAGGGATAAACTTAGCCACTATTTACAGCTAAGGAAAGGCGAATCTTTTGCCAGGCCAGAGGCCTTTTAATGTATCTCCCCTTTCATTCGTTTTTGATGCTTACGGTAAGCTAATGTTGTTTTACTTCTTTTTCAAATACAAAACAGATGCTCCTGTAAAAGGTGCAACTATGGGTATATAGGTACCGCCTTTAAGAGTTTCGGTGCCTTTGATAGTTCTGTTAAGAACCGGAAAAAACCATTCAACGTCAAATTCTACATTTGCATTTCTCAAGTCTAGCGTGCCAGTGCCTTCGGGTAAATACACAACATACTCTTCGCCTGGCTTGGCAAGACAAAACCTTGTAGAACAGAGCTGGTCTTGGGGTGTCATATTTGCCAAATCTATGCGATTGGCCAATGCATGAATATCTCCCATACTTTTGCGTAATGGCTCATAATCGGGATGATCTGCATCGTTTTTTGTTACTCCGCCAATGTAATATATTTCAGGACTTTTTTGTCTATTGTAGTGTCCTGCTAGTGGCACCCAAGAATCCATAAAAATAGGATTATGACCTCGCACGAAAGATTTCCACGCCCACATATAAGTACCCCAGTGGCCTCCCAAGTGATCAGTATCCAGAATAACTACTTTTTCGCCAGTATTGGCTGGGGGATCATTTTTGTAATCTTGAATAAAATCAGTGCCCTTGTACATCCACGAAATGGGCTCAGGAGTGGGTGATATCCAATCTGCAGGACTTTCCCATAAGTCGTCATTAAACATTGGTGGGCTCACCACCACAGAAGGCGTCATGCCAACGGGGTGCTGATGGGGCATATTTTTTTCAATTGCCTTCACCAAATTTATCATGTGGTATTGCCACTCTTTGGTGCCACCTTCGTTAATAATTTCGTAAAGTACATTATCAAGATCGTTTACGGTTTCAATCACTTTTTTCACGTAAGCTTCCTGATGTTTGAGCACATCTCCATTATTTACCGAATGTAAAGTGCCCATTTTTTCTTCATCAAAACCATTATTTTTCACTGATTTCCCTATACCATTGATATTGTTGGCAGGATTGAGCGGATGAAATACCCAAGGATCGCTACCAGGTGTATCTAGTCGGTTTTGACTCCATCCCTGAAATAGCATAACCGAAACATAAATTCCCAGATCTCCTGCTTCTTTTATTCGGGTGAGAAGGCGATTGAAATAGGCTTCGTTCCATTGCGAAAGATCATAAAATTCTTTACCATTTCTTACAACTGTTTTGTAAGGCAAAGGCGAAAAAAGTACTTCATCGCTAGTCCAAGAGGCATTTTTGGAATGCTCCCAAGTCCATTGTCTTATGAAATTGTGATTGTGCTCTTTTAGCATTTTTAAGTAGGCATCATAATCAAAAAGTGCTTCGTCGGGAGTTCTACTTTCCTGAAAATTCGCCCAAGTATGCGAGCCAGTTAATAAAATTGCTTTACCAGAATTATTGGTAAAATATCGGCCGTTTTCTGGGTGCACCCTTAATGGACCATCCATTTGTTGTGCGGCGATGGGAAATGATGCAAAAAACAAGAGTATTACTGGAATAATTCTTTTCATATATGAGCGGTTCGTTGGATCAATTTACACCTTTTAAAGGAATTAAACCTGAATTATAATATGTGGTGAATTCTTGGGTTCAAGTTATCATTTTCAGGTTGTGCGAACTGAGGATTAAGTATCAAGGGATGAGAGCAACTAAATTGTGAAATCGGGGATATCACAATTTGGGAAAATATCAACAAACTACATCATTCCGTGAACATGTAGTTAAGGATAAATATTTCAACAATATTTATCTGATTCTTTGGTAATATTCTAATTTATTTTTAGTCATATTCTACCCGCTCACAACTTAGAATATCGTCATTTAATTTAAAGGGGAAATGCCTATTTTTAAACGTGAGAACACCATTCACCTGCTTTTCAACTTCCCTTTTACCTCGTTCAATAATTTGTATAAAACCAGAAAAAGGCGTTTTTACATGAGCAGTTGTCAGACTAAATTCGACCATATTTTAGTGTACTTAGATTGGTAAGTTAAGATCTAATAAGTTCCATGAGATTTCTCATAGAATACCAATGTATTCGGTCATTTTTTATGAAGTAATTGTTAATGATATTCAGTTATTAAATAATCAAACACATCATGAAAAGATTACTGATATTATTAACAATTATGTTGTCGTCTCTTGCTTTTTCGTGCAAAGAACTTGGCAGCGAAGAGGTGGAGCCTAAAGGTGATACCCTATTGAAGAAAACGATAGGCAAAACTGGAGGAGCTATCGTAAGCGAAAAAATAACTTTAGAGGTACCCTCTGGTGCTTTTGATACTGATTCTGAGATTGAAATATTGGTGATTAAAAATAACCCGCAAGAAATCAATGCTGTACTCTCGGGCTATTACGCCATAGATGGATTACCATTAAACCTCAAAAAACCGCTTAAAATAAAGATTAAAAAAACAGAATCGTCCATTGCGGCTATTCCTTTAATTGCAATAGGAAATGAGAGTTTCTCAAGTACTTTGAATAAAAGCATACTTGCTCATACTTACTTGGATGCTGTTGACTCTTCGGATTACATTATCGCCACAATGCCAGTGACAGACGATATCCTTACCGATGAGCAATTAAACAATGCTCGTGTTCATGCCACCAAAGCTAAAATGTACTTGATTTCATTTGACGGTAATTTCTCTATAAATACGCCAGACGGTCATTTTCAGATATATTTCCCATACCTCGGTTTACGAGACGATGTGGAAAAATTAGGATCGTATCTTGAAAACGCTTTTACAAAATTTAAAGGATTGGGATTTTCAACTTCCAAAAGGACCAAATGGCCAGTAAAAGTATTGGTAAAAAGCTACGACTCTTCCATTTTCGGTTTTGAGGTGAATTCAATATGGGGTGATAATTATTCTTGGTTGGAATTTAATACCCAAAACATAGACAACGCTGCTGAAATGAAGCTAACGGCAGGGCATGAATATTTTCACTTGCTTCAGTCTTTATACGACCCACGTACTAGGTTCTCAAAAGCTAAGGGTCTATTTTATACACATTTTTGGCTCGATGAAGCAACAGCAGTTTGGTCGGAGAAATTGTTCACAAATGAATCTAACTATGCTTCACCTATAAGAAATGGACACCAAATGGCTCCTTTCAATGGCATGCAAAAAGGTGCTGAAGAGAACCAACAATACCATGGTTACGGAATGTCGGCAATGATTCAATACCTAACAAACACAAATTCTGATACTTATGTAAAATCAATATATGACGGCATAAAAAGTGGTAAACATCCTGTGGATGCAGTAAGTATTAAAACTCCGTTTTTGTGGTGGGATAAATTCATGAAAGACTATTTTATGAGTGAAGTTTATAAAGATGTAGATCTTGCCAGATGGCTTCAAGACAATCATGGCAGTTTTAACGTAAGCGAGGAAAAAGATAGCGTAAAGGTTTTTGATTTAAGTTATCCAGACTTCTCTGCTAAGATTTTTAGAATCAATCTGAAATACGACAAATTTGTAAATGAGGCAAATATGGAATTTCAATTGCCCTCAAACAGTGACAGTAGACTTCAGCTGTTTAAGACAAAAGGATCAAGCTTAAGTTACGTTGGTTCTACTGCCGAAAAGTACACCTTGAAAAGCTTAAAAACCTTAAAAGATGATGGGTCAATTATTTTTGCTCTTGTAACAAATACCCAAGCAAAAAGTCCATATCTAGGTGATAATAAAATTCCACTGAGGGTGAGAATAAATAACTTGGTATTGGACGAGAATTTATTTGGAAAGTGGGTATTTGAAGATGGAAGTTACTGGCAATTCAATCCAGATGGCACATGCATACAGCATATAAATGGAGTAAGCTATGATTGGTTATGGATGATTGAAAATGGTCAATTAAAACTATACATTCCAAATGGAAAACCGGCATTCAAAACATACAAGATAGAGGGTAACAAATTGTATTTCTGGGTTGAACAGGTGAAAACATGGTCTCTTCCTTATACTAAAAGATAAATTAGAAAATGATAAAATGTGATTGCTCAAAATCAGTGTTGTTTCCTAAAGTAAATCTACCATTCCTCAAAGCCTTTTCGGCTTTGAGGAATTCATATTTCGGACGATGATGCAGTTTAGTATTTCTTTCTAACAGAAAAGTGAGCTTACTCTATCAAAAATAGAGTTAAACCAAGACAATACTCTCAATTTCTTCAGTTTAACCCGGTTTATGCATTAAAGTATAAAAAAAGGATTATTGGTTGAAAACACCTTTAGTTTTCACAATTAATGTGGTTTTAGCTCTAATTCTGGCACCCACCTATCTCAGCCTTAAACACACTGCCGTTTTGAGCCTCAAAACCGTTTTCTAATGTCACAGATTTTCCAGCTCTAAAGATCGTATTGGCAGGCGAAATAATGTCACTCGTGGCCGTAATGGTTTCGGTTGCTTGCTTAGTACTATTTCCACTTGAAAAATCTGACGAAATGGTGTCCGCTGCAGGCACAACATCTAAGTTCGTGTAGCTAGAAAAAGCAGCAGGGCATGCTCCATTTTGTACCACTGCACGCAACTGTGTATTTTGAAAAAAATAAACGTTTTCGAACACTAAGGAGTCAGTAGTATTAGCTAAGGGGTAGATAACATTGGTAAAGTTGTCAAATGATAATTCCCAATAGTTAACCGCTCCAACATGATTCTCTAGCTTTAACTTACCCGAATTTATAACTGGGCAAATTTCTTTTCCACCGGTAACATTGCCACCGTCTGATGGAGTATTCACACGGAAATCTACCAGCGTGCGACAAGTTGGTATCGCTATGTTTTCAAGGTAGAAGATATTATTGCCAGGTGTTGTGGTATTTGTAATACCAGTACCGCTGATGCCAACAGGATTAAATGTATCTCCCGAAAACAGCGGCGACCCACCACTCACTGCTGCATACCACAGATTCGTTCCTACGGTAGGGAAAATATTTTTATCACTGATTATTCTGAATCGACCAAACTGACCGTTATTGAATGCTGCTACCACGAGTATGTAAGTAGTTCCTGAAGAAAGCGGATGCGATAATTTAGATAGGTTTCCTACACCACTATTCTCATCGCCCCGAAGGAAGTTAGCAGCGGGAGTTGCCGGATCAAACGAGGTTTCGTACAACATAATATAGGTACCAACGGCTGAACTTAAAACTTCAAGAGTTGTGGTTGCCGTAAAATTTGCCGTAAAAGTCAATGTTTGATAATGCACTGATGTACCTACACTGGAACCAACGTAGGTAGCCCGGTTATTGCCATACGTTCGCCTGACTACCGGGCTTGAAGCAGTAGTTGCTCCATTTGCTATATTTCCGTAAACATCGGATGGCCCTACCAGTCCTTCGTTTGATGGCACGCTGCTGTTTTGACAAATGTTATACGTTCCTACCTGCGGAACGGGTGAAGGTAAAACTGTCACGAAAACTTTCACGGGTGTAGCAATTCCGCAGAGGAAGTTGCTTGTTGCGAAGTTGTACGTTACTACGACCGGTTGATTGGTGGTATTAACCAGCACTTCACTTACTGTGGCAGAACTTCCGCTTCCTGTCGGGTTACTAATACCTGATACAATAGGTCTTTGCCAAACAAAGCCTACTCCGGAGGTAGCAACAGTTGCGGTATAATTGAACACACTATTACTACACACAGTGAATTGCTGAGCCGAGGTAAGTGCCTCTCCGCCCATTGGTACAAAACCTTCCGCAACGAGCCTATCGTCTGAAGTTGCTCCGGTAGAAGCATTTGTCCCCAAGCCCCTCCGAGAGAATGCCTTGTTCAAGGCACAAAAATACTTGCCGCCAAAAAGAAGTGTATCTGCTTTCATTATTGCGTCTCGGGCATCTACAAAGCTCGGGCTGCAAGGTTGTAGTCTCAAGCCCTCGTTCACTAATTTTAGAGCTGCTACGTTACCCACCATATTGGTCGTATTGTAAATATCAGCCACAATCTGATTATCTTCAAATATTATTTCCCATGTAACATCCCAAAGTATTGTTGCCCAAATAGAGCCAATACCGTGTGGTCGGCTAAATGACGTATTATTCACCTGCCCGTAAGTGACTGGCTCGTTAACATTCACCATGTCATAAGAGTATTGATAAGGCCTTATTCCAGAACCATTAGTTGCTTGACCCTTTGCATAGGTTCCTATTCCTCTTGGAATATTGGCACTTGCTTCGTTTGGCGAAAGCGAAGCCCAATCGGTAGTAAGCATTAATGCCAGATAATCTGACCATCCTTCGCCAGCTTGTTCTTCATTACTTAAACAAGAATTCGTTGCGGGTCCTCCAGCAAGACGTTTTGACCAACCGTGACCGTACTCGTGGGCAATAATTCCATTATCGAAATCACTATCAGGCTGATAGCCATTCACATCGCTCCAAATAGTCATCTCCATCCTGCCATTTCCACCATCGACAGGGGTAAAAAAACGGGCATTATTGGTTGAATAACTGTCTTGAGCATCCGCGTAAACGAAATCATTTCCAATACCTCCACGACCCATGTTGTCATTTTGGAAATTCCCGCTTGGTTCGTCAAAACCGTACTTCCAGAGCACATCGTGAAGGAGATTGTTCCAATAAAAAAGGTTTGTGATAGCAGCTTTTTGATTACCTGGGGCTGTATTTAAGCCTTGTGTGTAAGGAAAATTAAATTCATAGGTAGCCGATGATGGAAGTTGTCCATAATTGTTAGTGCCGCTTACATCCTCCTGGGCAGAAACGTTATTTCCACGAGTAACTGGAAAATCCGAAACCCCATTGTTGTGCCAGCCATTTGTGCTACCAGGGCCTGTACCAGCAGGCACAAAACGGGTATACGGATTAATGACAACCGTGCGGCTACCGTGGGTCGGGCTTTCTAAGGGTATATCAAAAACAGTATAGCTGTTAGGAGCCACAGCTATACCACTAGATTTTTGTAATTTTTCTTCCGTGCAAACGTGCGGGGTAGTCTGATGTTCTGGTGTACCAAAATCACAGTAAATCACGTCATCTTCTGTACGCACCACCTCGTTAGATGAGGCATCCACAAAGACCCTCCACATGTGTTCTTTATCATTGGTGGCTAGACTAACTTCCCAAACGAGCTGCACTTCTGCCCCGCCATTTTTAACTATATTATATTCATGAGGTAGCCAGAATTTCTTTACTAAAATGAGTTCATCGGATACTGCTTTGTCCTCAAAAGAAACAACATCAATTTCGCCAAGCTCATTTTGGATAGTTGAAACGGTCTTAATCGCTGAAATTTCACTTGGCGATAACCCAACGCTTAGGGCAGCTGTTTGAAGTGCGTTCACTGCCGCAACTTGTAGTTTAGTTGACGACACCTTTTCTTTGATATTCTGCACAAATTTATTTCCTGTATATACTACTTTTCCATCTTTAAGGGTGAGGTTAATGAGGCCATTATACACATCAATCGAGCGAAATACTTGTTTGAAATAAACATGAAACCAACCCGTAGTTGGTGATAGATATGAATCTTTTACTTTCGTTTCAGCAATATCAGCTGCATCGAGTTCATTTAAATTCTCAATATAAGTTTTGGCAGTTTCTATTTCTGGCTCCTGAGCAGAGGCAGTTTTAAAACAAAACATTAAAATAAGTACTGAGCTAAAAAGGCGTAAAATTGAAGTCATATTTACAATAATAACCAATACGAAAGTTCCTTCTAAAGTTCAGATCCAATTTTTAGCGAGTGGTAAAGCAAATATAACTGTTGTTATTTCATCCATTTGGATAAGTGAAATGGCAATATAGATGTGGAGTTCCTTAATACTAAATGCCAATATAAAGTACATTTAGCGTTTACGGGCAAGCTTTCCTCTTGTATAACTAAGGTGCTCGGCTGTCATACCTAAATAAGAGGCGATCAGTTTCAATGGTAGACGCTGAATAAGGGCTGGGTAAGTTTCGGTAAATTCAAGGTAACGCTCTTCAGCGGTGCCACTTAGCAAAGAAATAAGCCTATTGTGAGTAGCGATTAAGTTATTTCGATATTTATTGTTCATCTCGAACAATGCCTCATTGCTGGCACTTTCTGGTCCCGTTAGATTCTCCCTATTGATAACATATACTTCACTATCTTCCACGGCATCAATAAAAATTCGGCAAGGTGTACGATTTGTAAAACTCTCTAAGTCTGAAATGAGCCATTCTTCAGGAGCAAATTGCAGGATATGTTCTTTGCCCGCATTGTCAATCACATAACTTTTGAGACATCCTTTTTTTACTCTAAACCCAGCGTTACACACCTGACCAGGACTAAGCAGGATGGTGCCTTTCGTGATGTGTTTTGATTCAAGGTTTTTGAGAAAATCCACGGCAACAAGTTAAATGAAAAGGAAAATAATAATGAGTGATCAAAATTAGCTAAATTATTGATTAAAATTTCTTTACAGCAACTCCTACTCTACTGTCAAAAAAAAGCAATTATTGATGAACACTTAAATTGTTAAATTTTAATTCGAACAGCAATAAAGAATTCCTATATCAATCGTAATGACTTTGTTGTAAGATGTATATACGAATACCGTTAAATAAACTCAAATGTTAAAACATAATAAAATATGTTAATCTTAAGTTATTTATTCAACTAAATAATTAGTTTTAACTAACATTATCAACTCAACTACTTACATTTGTCTACTATTACTCAAAAGCGTTTCCGACACTAAGTGTTAAAACAATCAATTATGAAAAAACTATTATTACTCATCCCATTTGCCTTTTTCACGGCGTTTACTTTCGCCCAATCTGGCAAAATTGACATCAAAGGTACAGTAATTGACACAGCAGGAACTCCTCTCGGTTTCTCTTCTGTGCTACTTCTTGCACCTGCAGATTCAGCACTTGTGACCTATGCTTTGTGTAATGACAAAGGAGAGTTTGTATTTAAAAATGTACCTAAAACAAAATACTTACTTAAGGCAACTTTTGTGAGTTACCTACCTTATCAAGAGATCATTGATCCCGTAGGAGAAAAAACTTTTGACACCGGTAATATCTCGCTCAAACCAATGATGCAAGAACTGTACGAAGTCGTAGTAAAAACAGCTCGAGCACCAATTAGTATAAAAGGTGATACGGTAGAATACGATGCCAGTAAATTCAAAGTTCCACCAGGGTCATCGGTAGAAGATCTGCTGAGAAAGCTTCCCGGAGTAGAAGTATTGCAAGACGGTAGTGTGCAGGCCCAAGGAGAAACCGTACAAAGGGTTACTGTGGATGGAAAACGTTTCTTTGGTGGAGATACAAAAATGGCAACGAAAAACTTGGGAGCAGACGCCATTAAAAAAGTACAAATTTTCAATGACAAATCTGAGCAGTCTAAGCTTACCGGAGTGGATGATGGCAAACGAGAAAAAGCCATGAACCTAGAACTTAAAGAAGAAGCTAAAAAAGGTGGTTTTGGAAAAGTTACAGCTGGAGTAGGTACTGATAACAGAGCGATGCTCAGTGGAAACTACAATAAATTTGACTCCAAAAATCAGCTATCTGCCATAGGTTTTGGGAATAACTTGAACCAAACTGGTATGTCTTGGGATGATTATCAAGATTTTAAAGGAAGTAATTCATTTAACTGGAATGATGATGCAGACTTTGGTTTCAGTGGAGGTAGAAGCTTTTTTAGATTTTCCAGTGGTGACGATGATGGAGAAAGTTTCTCAATTCCTACAGGAGGAAATGGTGAAGGTTTTTCAAATAATGGTGCTGCCGGAATCAACTACAACCGTAATGTAAAGAAAGACGAGTTGAGTGCCAGTTATTTTTACAATCAAACCCGTCTTGTGCTTGATGCCCTACAAAACAGAGAAAACTTCCTTACCAATAGCCAAAGTTTTATAAATTTAACTGATAGCTATCAGAGAAATTTCAGCTCGAATCATAGAGTTACCCTTAGAGGAACCAAAGAGATTGATTCTTTAAACACAGTTACATTTATAGGTAATGGTAGATTAAGTAACAGTAATACGGACCTAGAAAGCTTGCAAGAGTTTAATAGAGAAGGTATAACAACTAACCGAACAACTATTAATAATAATGGCGACCGCTTGTCTTATGCCATGGCGACAACTGCTATCTACCGTCACAAATTCAAAAGCAATAAAAAACGAAGCTTCTCTGCAAGTGGAACCTATCAATTGAACAAATCAGACAATGAGGCCTATCAAAACTCTGTAAACGAATTTCTACAAGCCACTGATTTAAATGAAATGGTTAAAACTATTAATCAAGTGAACGCTACAGATGACAAGCAAGGTTTACTTAAATCCAGCTTACTATATGTTGAACCAATAGGTGAAAAGTTTTATTTAGAGTCTTTCTATAATTTCAGTCTAAGAAATGATGTGGTAGACCGAGGAGTTTTTGATAAAACCGATGTGTCCGATGTTCGTAATAGCTCACTTTCTAGTTATTATACCAACACATTGCTTTACAACAGGATAGGAACTGGTTTAAGATATAGCTTCAAAGGCCTCAACCTTTCGTTTGGGCTTGCGGCTCAGCAGTTTAATCTAAATGGTCAAGTAAATGACAGTCCTCTCTCCAGTCAAAAACCGACACCGATTGATAGAACATTCAAATCAGTTGTTCCTAATGCGACGTTTAGCTATAACCTCAAAAATAATAAGTACGTAAATGTAGATTATGGTGTAGGCGTGCAAGAGCCTCAAATAAGGGATTTGCAACCAGTGATAAACAATAGCAACCCATTATTTATTACACAAGGAAACCCAGACCTTTTACCACAAACTACACATAGAATAAATGGAGGTTTCCACCAATACAATCCAGTGAATTTCACAAATCTTTACATTGGTGTAAATTATAATTATAATGAAAACCAAATCATTTATAATCAAACAATTGACCCAACAACATTGATTACTTCTACATCACCCGAAAACATATCGGGCGGTCAAAACCTTGGTTCATACATGGGCTTTGGCTTTCCTCTGAAAAAAACCAAGGCAACCTTAAACATCAACGGTAATTTCAATTACGGCAAATACCTAAGTTACATTAACGATGTTCAAAACCAAACCAATACCAATAGTATAAATGCTGGCCTTAGATTAAGCCTAACACCTATAGATTGGTTTACATTTTATGCACGAAGCAACTGGACCGTTGGAAATACTTCGTACTCTATCAACACCAACCAAGATCAGCAAATTGTGAGTTCAAACTACTCGGGAGAAATGAATATTCAAATGCCAAAAAGTTTCTTTATTACAAGTACTTTCAATTATAGAACTTACGTAAACGAGCGATTCGGTTTTGATCAAAAACAACCAATATGGAATGCTTCGGTTTTCAAGCAGTTTGGAGAGAAGAAAAGAGCAGAGGTCAGAATTTCAGCATATGACATACTAAAAAGAAACCTTGGAATCTCGCAATATGCATCACAAAACTTTGTTTCTACTCGTGAGGTGCAAACCCTCTCTAGGTACTTCATGTTGAGCTTCACATATAACATGCGTGGAGTTGCTTCGGGCATGAAAAAAAATCGCTATTTCTAAAGTTAAAATCTAAACAAATGCAAAAATATATCTTAAGTTTAATCGTAGTCGTCATTTTTGTTTTCTCAGTCACAGATAGCAATGCCCAGCTGAAAGAAGGAAAAATTGTATACGATTACACAATATTTTACGACAAAATCACTCAAAAACTACCTTTTCTAAGTAAAGAAGAAAAGGACAGAATATTACTAAGAAGATGGAATCCTGAGGGTTACACCACAAAAATGAACCTCTTTTTTGACGAAAGTTCTAGCTTGTATACCTATGGTGAGGCCAACGAAGAGCAAACCTATTCATGGAGAAATGAGGAATTCATTATTTATAGAGATTTCACACAAAAAACCATTTTGGAATTTGAGGAAACCTTAGGAAAAACTTACGTGCTTAAAGATGAAATGCCAATATATAAATGGCGTGTCATGAACGAGCTCAAAGAGATCCAAGGGCACTTGTGTATGAAAGCTGTAACAGAAGATACTGTTAAAAAGCAAAGCATTGCAGCCTGGTTTGCCGCAGACATTCCTGTTCAAGCGGGGCCAGAGCGTTACTATGGTTTACCCGGTATTATTCTTGGGTTAGACATTAACGACGGCGATGTAATAGTGGAAGCAGTGAGCATTGAAGACATTGCCGTAGACGAACAACTCAAGCTTCCTAAAAAAATGAAAGGTAAAGCTATTGATTATGCTGGCATGCAAGCTCTCATTACTGAGCATTTCGCTACAAGTATAAAAGCTCAACGAAGTCCATTTTGGAGTTTGAGGTATTAACTTATTTCAATGCTTCTAACCAAAGAGCATAAAGAACTTTAACATCATTTGCAGAGAGCGGGTATTTATCTTCTCTCTGCAAATATTTCCTTTTAAAAGTGCTCACTACAGCAGCACTATCACTGATATCATACCCGATCATTCTCAGACCAAGCATAGGGTCAAAACTAGTGGGCACAGCAATGTGTGTAGTGTCACCATACCAAGTTCCAAAACCTTTATCAGCGATACTTTTCCATTCAAACTTGATATTTGGATCATTCTTTCGTGTAGGTGCAATATCTGCATGGCCAATAAAATTGGCGGCAGGAATGCGATAAGTTGTTTTCAAATGAGCCAGAAGTGTTTCTAGAGCTTTCATTTGTTCTCCTGAAAACTCTTCAAAACCATTATTGTCAATTTCTATTCCAATGCTAGCTGAATTAATATCGGTGTTGTTACCCCATTTACCTACTCCAGCATGCCAAGCTCTTAGGTAATCATTGAGCATATGATGCACAGTTCCATCTTTGCAAATCACATAATGTGCACTCACACTTGTCCGAGGTAAAGTAAAGGTTTTGAGTGTTTGCTCGCAGCTGTTTTGGGCAGTATGGTGAATGATTACAAAATTTGGTTTCCTCATATTGAAATTTGTAGTCCCCACCCATTCCTTAGGATATTTCAATGCAAGATTGTCCATTTGATTTTGGGCAGATAGTACTTTTGCATACTCTTTTGTTTGCTTTTTATGTGCTTTGTTGGTTTGCATGTAAGGATTTTTGGTGCATGCAAAAAGACCTAATACAATAAGCAGAATAACGAAATTTTTCATTTTTCATTAATAAGATGATAAAACAATTTATCAATAATAAACTTTAAAAGAGTAATTCCAATTATTGAGGTAACAAGAATTCTATTACCTTGTAATCAGATATATGAGCAGAGAAACCTACGACATTTTAATGTATTCCCATCTTTTCACAGTTGTTCCTTGCATTTTTTTAGGAGCATATCTTTTCATTGCAAAAAAAGGAGGTAAATATCATCGGTTTATTGGTGGTACTTATATGACTTTAATGATGATAACTGCAATAATCGCATTATTTCTACCTGCTTTAGTTGGACCTCAATTTTTAGGTCATTTTGGATGGATCCACCTTTTTTGTTTGTTGACTTTGTACTCAGTGCCTACAGCCTTAATTGCTATACGTAAAGGACAAGTTAGGCGTCATAAATTTAAAATGATAGGGCTTTATTTCGGTGCCATTATGATTGCTGGTGGCTTTACACTCGTACCAGGAAGGTATCTGCACGGCGTATTTTTTGATTAAAGGTAAGAACTTATAAAACCTACTGTAAGTCCCCTATACCATTCAAAATACCCCTTGATCTTTCATCCGAATTCTATTCTTTAGTATTTAAAGTAGTAGTATTTTGAGGTATAAATCAAAACTATTATGTTAATAACAACTACAGAAAGTATTCCAAATAAGGAGATTACAGAGGTTTTAGGCATTTCACGCGGCAGCACTGTTCGAGCCAGAAATATTGGGCGAGATATATTTGCTGGGCTTAAAAACATTGTTGGTGGAGAGATTGAAGAATATACCAAACTTCAGGCATTTGCTCGCGAACAAGCCATGGAACGAATGGTCAACGATGCCAAAAGACTCAATGCCGACGCCATTGTAAACGTTCGCTTTGCTACATCTATGATTATGCAAGGTGCGTCTGAAATTCTTGCTTACGGAACCGCAGTAAAATTCAAATAATATGGAATCAATCATCTTAACACTCGTTTTAGCACTCTTCATTTATTTGGTAATAACCAGAGTAAATCTAAAAGACAATGAAACCTTCGAGAAAAGGGATAACTGATCCAAAATGAGGCTATCAATGTTCGTGGCAAAATAACTTGCCACGAATTCAAGAATTAATACGAAAGAAAGGCAAATACCCTTTCTAGTAATTACTTCTCCATAACACATGTAAATCCTTATATTTGCAGTTCAATTTTGCACACATTTGAACGAAAAAGCAGCAAAACTTCTATCAATTCTATTTTTCCCAGGTCTGATCCCGGTTTATTTGCTCGGTTTATTATTTGGGTTGTCACCTTATATTGCGGGTTTAGGAGAAATTCAATTAAAATACAAATTGATGATATTAGGCTTTATCGCTCTATATTCATTCGTTTTCCCGTCACTTTTTACTTACTGGCTTTTCAAGCGAGGTACTATTCAAGACATACAACTCACCCAACTTAAAGACAGGCGACTTCCGTATGCTTCGGCGGTCATTTTCTTAGGTTTCCTAGCTTATACATTTTATTACAAATCCCCAGAACTCATGTCTGTGGCGATTATCTTAGGCGGAATTGGACTCATTGTTCTCATAATAGGCGTGATCAGCTATTTTTGGCAGGTAAGTGCCCATGCTGCTGGTATGGGTGGATTGGTGGGTTACATAGGCTCATTGATGCTGCTTTATGATGAGCCACTCTTAAAAATCCCTTTCTTTATTTCACTCCTATTGGCTGGATTAGTAATTTCGTCAAGATTAAAACTTGGAGCTCATACTCCTAGCCAAACTTATATCGGATTCACTATAGGATTGGTAATTAGCATTACCACTTCTTTTTTTGTTTAAATACATTTCATGAATATTACAATAGGTACTCGAGGAAGTAAACTGGCTCTTTGGCAAGCTTACTATATTGAAGAGCTTTTGCAAAAAGCTGGTGCAACTACTGAAATCAAGACCATAGAGACTAAAGGAGACAAAATCCTTGATCGAGCACTATCCAAAATCGGAAGCAAGGGAGTTTTCACCGAGGAGCTTGAAGAGCAATTAACAAGCGGAGAAATAGACATTGCTGTTCATAGTGCCAAAGACCTTCAATCCGACTTAGGAGACAACTTTGAGATTTTAGCTTTTACAGAGCGTGAGAAGATAAATGACGTTTTAGTTTCTAGAATCCAAGATTTTGAATTAAAAGAAGATAGTACTTTTACCATAGGAACTTCCAGTACAAGGAGAGTGGCTTTGCTAAGTAAATTCTATCCAAAACTTAAGATTGTAGATATGCGAGGAAACTTGCAAACAAGAATCAAAAAGATGGATGACGGTGCGTGTGATGCCCTTTTGTTGGCTTTTGCAGGTGTGCACAGAATGCAAAATGACAATATGATTGTTCATGAGTTTGATGCAAGCACCTTTACTCCAGCAGTAGGTCAAGGTTCTGTTGCCATAGAATGTTCTGTGAACTTAGGTACCGAAAAGAAAGCACTCATTGCAAAAGCGTGTAACGAAGCTCAAACTGCCAATTGTCTCATTGCAGAGCGTGCTTTTTTGAAGAAAGTAAATGGTGGGTGCTCCATTCCTGTGTTTGGAAATGCAACAATAGAGAACGATATTATTACCTTGAATGCAGGAATCATTTCTCTTGATGGAAGTGAACTTGTTAGAATTAAAGAAAGCGGAAAGGATGCTGTCCTACTCGGGCAAAAAGTTGGAGATGCTCTTTTGACTCAAGGTGGGAAAGAAATTTTGGACGAAATAAGAAAAACTCAATCTCATGGCTAAAAAGAAAGTTGTAGGAATCGGTGGTATTTTCTTCAAATCTGAAGATAATCAAAAACTAAACAATTGGTATCGAAAAAACCTCGGTATCGAAAGTGAATCTTGGGGTGCCGTATTTCCTTGGAAAAGAGTAGAAAACGACGAGGAGACTTACACTGCATGGAGTACATTTAAAAAGGAAACAACCTATCTGGAGCCTTCTCAAAAAGACTTCATGATTAATTATCAAGTTCATGATTTGGACGAACTTCTTGAAGATTTGAGCAAAGAAGGTATAGAAGTTGTTAAAGAAAAAGAGGAATCAGAATTTGGCAAATTTGCATGGATCATGGATCCAGAAGGAAATAAAATCGAACTGTGGGAGCCACCCACAAAATGAATTACGCAGCTAACTGAAAAAACAACAAATACTTCGAAATGAAAAAAACGCTTATTCTAATATCACTTTTCACACTTTCATTGAGTGTTTTTGCTCAAAAGAAAAGCAAGAAAGACTACCTCATCACCATGAAAACCAATAAGGGTGAGATGAAACTCGTTCTTTTTGAAGATACACCTTTACATAGAGCCAATTTTTTAAAATTGACTGAAGAAGCAAAGTTTGACAGTGTAGTTTTTCACCGAGTGATTAATGAGTTCATGATTCAAGGGGGAAATTTAGGGCTCAAAACAGGTTCTAAGCCAAACATGGGTGAAGAGGAGCTAGAAAAAATACCTTATGAGTTCACTCCAAAACACATTCATATAAAAGGGGCATTGGCTGCGGCAAGGACAAACAACCCTGAAAGAGCATCTAGTGGAAGCCAGTTTTATATCGTTACGGGTAAAAAATACACTGATCAACAAATAAAACAAATGGAGGCAAGTGCAGCCGCAAAAGAAGAAGGTAGATTTCCATTTGAATACACAGCAGAGCAAATAGAAGCTTACAAAGCAACAGGTGGAACACCATTCCTAGACAATAATTACACTGTTTTTGGTGAAGTTATTCAGGGTATAGAAACTGCCGAGGCAATTGAAAAAGTAAAAACCGCAAGAGGAGATAAGCCAGTGGACGATGTATGGATGGTTGTAACAGCCAAAAAAATGAAGAAGAAGAAAATCACAAAGCTTTACGGTTATAAATACAAAGGATAAGCATGTCAAAAAAAATATTAATTACAGGAAGTAACGGCTTATTAGGTCAAAAACTGGTTGCACTTTACCTCAGCGAAGGAAAAGACGAAATTATTGCAACTGCTCGTGGAGAAAATAGATTACCTACGAGTGAAGGGTACACCTACCAAAGCTTAGATATAACCAAAAAAGAAGAGGTTGATTCCGTTATTGCACAATATAAGCCTGATGTGATCATCCACACTGCCGCAATGACCAATGTAGATCAATGCGAAAGCGAGAAGGAAGCTTGTTGGGAGTTAAACCTTACTGCTGTTGGGCACTTATGCGATGCCGCAGTACAAAATGACGCATTTTTACTTCACCTTTCTACCGACTTTATTTTTGATGGAGAAGATGGTCCGTACAATGAGGAAGCAGCTGCAAACCCTATCAGTTTCTATGGTTGGAGCAAGCTTGCCGCCGAAAAACTAATCATGGCTTCCAAAGCTAAATGGGCGATAGCAAGAACAATTTTAGTCTATGGTATTGCTCACGACATGAGCAGAAGTAATATTATCCTTTGGGTTAAAAACTCTATTGAAAGCGGAAAAACCATCAATGTAGTTACCGATCAATGGCGTACTCCTACCCTTGCAGAAGACCTAGCAAAAGGCTGTGCACTCATTGCAGAGAAAGAAGCTGAAGGAGTTTTTAACATTTCGGGTAAAGAGTTGTTAAACCCTTATGAAATGGCAATAAAAACTGCGGACTACTTTGGACTAAATAAAAACCAAATAAAAAAAGCAGATGCCAGCACATTTTCACAAGCGGCTAAAAGACCTCCTCGCACTGGTTTTGATATCACAAAAGCAGAAACGGTATTGGGTTACAAACCCAAAACTTTTGAAGAAGGAATTGCCTTACTTGCCGCTCAAATAGCGAAAAAATGATTGAAAAAAGTACATTCCAATTTCTAAAAGACCTTAGTCAAAACAACAATAAAGAATGGTTTCATGACCATCAAAAGGAATATAAGGCTCTAAAGGAAAACATTCTAGTTTTCACAGCTGATGTGATTGCTGAGTTTGGTTTGATAGATCCTACCATCGCCGAACTGGAGCCTAAGAAATGTCTTTTTAGAATAAATAGGGATATACGTTTTTCCAAAAACAAAGACCCCTACAAAACCAATGTTGGTATCTCAATGGCAAAGGGTGGTAGAAAGACAGATAATGCTGGCTACTATATCAATATTCAGCCTGGAGATAGCTTTGTTGGAGGTGGACAATATATGGTTCCACCAGATGACCTCAAGAAAATCAGACAAGAAATTGATTACAATTTTGCCGATTTCAAAGCCATTTTAGAAAATGATGCATTTAGCTCATTTTATGGAGGTTTATCAGTTGACCCTTCCATGTTCTTGAAACGTCCTCCTAAAGGTTACGATGCAGAAAACCCAGCCATTGAGTTTTTGAAATACAAAAGCTTCACTGCCATCAAAAGCATACCTGACCCAACGGTCCTTTCAAAAGACTTTTTAAAAGAATGTGTAACTGGAATGACCGCTTTGAAACCTTTGGTAGAGTTTTTGAATCGAGAAGAGTAGAAGAAATCCTGATCGGAAATATAATAATATCAATCTCACTTAGTAGAAATAGAATATAGCCAAGTCCTACAAGTCCTAGGTGAAGGCGGCAATGTCTGTTAATTTTGAAATGATTCTTTTGTAATCGCAAATTTTGGCCTAGCGATTTCTATTCAGCAGTCAAAAAGAGATATTCGACAGCTATAATTCCACAGTTAGCAAAAGTTCTGAAAGAACACTTATCCGAATACTAAAGGTTATTCGCATAAGAACCTTGGAAGAATGTTAGCATTTTATCGCGATTATTCGGTCGAGCCAATTGGAATTAGCGAATTTGTCCTCACCGAAACCCTACCAGATAACTTAAAAAGCAAACTACCCACAATTGATGAAATTGAAGCTGAGTTTAAGAAGTTAGAAAAATAGTGTTTCTGTATTAAGACTTAATCAAAAATCAGTATCCGCCTCAACCAAATCCAGCGGCTTAATCCAAATGTTTCTATATCTCACATCGTGGCCTTCGGCTTGTAATTTAATTCCGCCCGGTGTGTCTGTAATTCCTTTTCCTTCATTGTTTCCACCATCTAAACCACTATTGGGTCCACCCCACACTTGTGAAATTGGGAAATTCGTATGAGCTTTTTTACCGTTGAAATACATAGTCACCATTGGTTGCTCTGTCAGCGAATCACCATTAAAACGTGCCGCTCTGAAAACGAAATCATAGGCATTCCATTTTCTTACTCCATTGTATAAATGATATGGAGATTCAGACTCATTAATTACAGCTCCCATACCATGCTTAGTGGAATCACCATCTAATACTTGAATCTCGAACCTGTTTTGTAAGTATACACCACTGTTGCCTTCGTCATTATTGATTAAAAACTCAACGTGTAAACGAAAGTCTTTAAATTTCTCTTTTGTAACTATATCGGCCGCACCATAAAGTCCACCTGCAGCCGCAGGATCATTTGTACTCATTGCCGTTGCACCATCCACTAAAGGATCAGGAACGATTTCCCATTTGATTGGCATTTCAGCTTTAAACCTTGGTCCTTCCCAATACTCCCATTTTTCGTCTAACATCTCCCTAGTACCATCAAAAAGTATTTCTGCATCCGAAGGAGCCGCAACCCCAACACCTACTTCAACAGTTGCATCTTCAGCTACATCACCGCTTTCGTCTGTAGCTTGATTACAGGCAGTTAAGAATAAACAACAAAAGCTTAAAACTAGAATAGTAGACTTCATAATTGAGAGTTTGGTTTTAATTGAATTGTAAACAATATTAACACTTTAAGACTTCTTTTACACTATCTCTAAGTTGACAAAAAGCGATTTGTGCGGAAAAATGCTATAAAATGAGCAATTTTGATTTTTATTCTTCAAATGTGATTCTAACATTCAAAAAATGGGTTTTAGCTTTTCAATTTGTGCTAGTTGCTTTAGCGGCAATTGCTCAAAATGACCTCACAATTAGTGTAGAAGTCAAAATACCTCTACTGCTTGAGGATGAGCATATTTACATGGCCTCCGATTTCAATGATTGGAATCCTGGCGACTCTAAATACAAGCTTAATAAAGTAGCTCCCCAGCAATACGAAATCAAGATTAAAAACCCTCCTTCACGATTTGAGTACAAATTCACCCAAGGTACTTGGGCAACATCCGAAGGTACACCTGCGGGAGAATCTCTATCTAATCGAGTTTTTAAAAGGTCTGAAAACCCAAGTAACCTTGTCGAAACAGTTATTCTTGGCTGGGAAGAGCAGATCGTATATACTGTCATTGTAAGCTCCATTCCCGAAAACACGCCAAAAGACGCCAGCATATATATCACTGGAAATTTCAACAATTGGGTACCAAACGACGAGAACTATAGATTAAGAAAATCAATTGATGGGTCGTATCGTACCATTGTCTATTCTGATAAACCATTTTTAGATTTCAAGTTTACTAGAGGTTCTTGGGCAACGGTAGAAGCCAGAGAAAGCGGAAAAGCAAGACCAAACAGAAGATTAGACAGGTCCAAAACAACACAAATAGATAATTTAGAATTCTCAATAACAGGCTGGGAAGACCTACAAGGAACCTTTAGCCTATTTTCAATTTACGATCTACTGCTCTTGTTCTCCGTTTTTCAAGGGATTTTGTTATTGATCGCAATTCCAAGTATACAGTCCAATAACAAACCAGCAAACAACTGGCTTTTGCTTTCCATAGCATTGTCATCGGTGTCCCTACTTTTCTATTTGCTTTCAAATTTCAGCGGAGCGGTTCAAGCCTTTCCAAAAATCATTTTCCTTGCCGATTTCATTATCTTTTTATACTCACCACTTTATTTCTTCTACCTAAGAAAATTACTTTTTAACGACACTTCATTGCCATCTCGGTGGTACTTCCACTTTTTGCCTTTTGTAATTCAGGTTTTTGCTTACCTACCATTTTTACTGAACTCAAATAAGGAAATGCTAAACACCATCATGAATCAAGATACCATGTTGGTTTATGTTTTTTTAACCACAGGAATTTTAGGCTTAATATGGAATAGTTATTACTGGAACTTGTTCCGTACAATGATAAAAAACTACAGGACGCAATTTGAGACCAACTTCAGTTATGAACAAAACCTCAATTACCTCAACACTGTACTATACATTCATTTGGTTTGTTTAATGCTTTGGGGTGCTTTCTTTGTTGTTTTTGGATATAGCAGGTGGCAAAACTGGGATACTGTGAACTTGCAAGAAAACTTTATTGACACCATTTGGCTCTCATTTTCTGTTGTTTCGTTTTTCTTGGGCTATTTCGCAATTCACCAAACTGAGACTTTCAAAGCAGACCCGCAATCCGTATCTATTTTTGATGATATCTTAGAAAGTAGAGTTGCCGAAAAGATTACACTGGAGGAGAATGAAGATAAAAGCAAACATGACACGGGAAATGAAGAACTCATCAAGGATTTAGAAAAAATCATGGAAGAGAAAAAGCCTTTTCACAATCCTAAATTGACATTGAGTGAGCTTGCAAAACAAATAGGCTCTCAACCTCATATTTTGTCAAAAGCAATTAATGAACATTACGGCAAAAACTTTTTTGACCTTATCAATGGGTATAGAATTGAAGAGTTCAAAAAGCTGATTCAAAACCCATCATTCCATAATTTCACTTTGTTAGCACTGGCGTACGAAGTTGGGTTCAATTCCAAAACCGCTTTCAATAGGTCTTTCAAAAAAGCAACGGATCAAACTCCCAAAGAGTATTTCAACCAGATCAAGAAAAAGTAGCCTAAAGGCCACCCGAGAATCCAAAATATCCAATAATTACCACGTTATTTTATATTAAATAAGTCCCACCTTATAAAAAGGGACTATTAAAGCTCTTGTTTATAGCAACTTATAAGCAAAAGCGAAACATTCCACATTTTGGATAGTGGAACGACTGAGAGCATTCACCATTGTAATATTGCATTGTTAAATATTACTAAACTGTGAAAAAGTCATTCTTACTCCTTTGTATTTTTAGTACGCTATTTTTGTCTTGCGAAAAAGAGCAAAGCAAAAATGAAGAGCAACTTCTGCTCGGTGCCGACCTATCCTATGTAAATGAAGTAGAAGACTGCGGAGCTACTTTCCGAGATAATGGCAAAATTCGTGACCCTTATGGAATTTTTGAAGATAGAGGTGCCAACATTGTAAGACTCCGCTTGTGGCATAGTCCAACTTGGACAAGTTACAGTACGCTTCCTGATGTTAAGAAATCAATTGACAGGGCACATAAAGAGGGAATGAAGGTGTTGTTAGATTTTCATTACTCCGACAACTGGGCCGACCCTGCTCACCAAATTATTCCAGCTGCTTGGAAAAACATCACGGATACCAAGATTTTGGGTGACAGCTTATATTACTACACTATAGCAGTGTTAAATGAGCTTTATAAAGAAAGCCTTACACCTGAGTTTGTACAAGTAGGTAACGAAATCAATAGTGAAATATTGATGCAAAAGCCAACAGCTGAAAACCCTAAAACAAACTGGCAAAGAAATGCCGCCTTACTCAATAGAGGTTTAGACGCTGTAACTGATTTTAACAAAAATCGTGGTATGAAAATACAAACAATGCTTCATGTGGCACAACCAGACGAGGCACTTGAATGGTTTGGAAATGCTTCTAAAAATGACCTCAGAAATTTTGACTGGATAGGCCTCTCCTATTATCCTAATTGGTCAAAACACAATCTTGATGAACTAGGTAAGGTGATTTCTCAATTAAAATCCAGCTATAATAAAGAAGTTATGATCGTAGAGGTTGGTTACCCTTACACATTCAGAAATATTGACAAAGCCGACAATGTCCTTGGTGATAATGCTGGATTAGATGGTTACCCTGTTTCGCCAATTGGTCAATTAAGTTTCATGATTGACCTCACCTCTCATGTCGCTCAGGCAGGAGGAAAAGGAGTCATTTATTGGGAGGCAGCATGGGTAAGTTCTTCTTGCAAAACCCAATGGGGTACAGGATCTCACTGGGAAAACGCAACTTTTTTTGATGCTACTCAAAACAACGAAGCTCTACCTGTTTTCGACTTTTTTAAACATAAATACAATTCTTTAAATACAATCGCTCAAAGTTCAAATTGACCAAATCTTAAAATTTTTATTAAAACTAAACTCTAAACTTTATGTATCAAACTTTCTACAAAACCATCAAAAGTTCCTTAGGCCGAGGACATATTGTATGGTTATTTGTCTTAAGCTTTTGCTTTAATCAAGTACATGCCCAAAGTAAAATCACGGGACAAGTATTTGACGGAACAAGTAAAATGGGCTTACCTGGTGTTACTGTGGCTATCAAAAATACTACTTCGGGAACAACAACCGACATGGACGGTATGTATTCCCTGGAAGTAAAAGATAAGCAGGCTGTGGTCGTTTTTAGCTTTATCGGCAAAAAAAACGCAAGAAATAGCTCTAAATAATCAATCTGTTTTAAACGTCAACTTAATGGACGACGCCCAATCGCTCAATGAAGTTATAGTAGTTGGTTATGGTACTCAGAAAAAATCTGACCTTACGGGAGCCATCACTTCTATTACTGAAAACGATTTCATTAAGGGAAATGTCAGCACTCCAGAAGAACTTATTACAGGAAAGCTAGCTGGTGTTCAAATCACGTCTGGTGGTGGTGCTCCAGGCTCTGGAAGTACCATTAGAATTAGAGGAGGTTCTTCTCTTAATGCAAGTAATGACCCATTATTTGTAATTGACGGTGTGCCTATTGATAACAACGACGTGTCAGGATCGGCCAACCCATTGAGCTTTATCAATCCAAATGACATAGAGTCTTTCAACGTTTTGAAAGATGCATCTGCAGCGGCTATTTATGGATCTAGAGCTGCCAATGGTGTAATCATTATTACTACTAAAAAAGGCAGAAAAGGTGCTCCTACAAAAGTGAATTTCAGCAGTCGTTTTACTTCATCTCAAAACGTGGGACAAGTTAATGTCTTGAATGCTGAGCAATTTAGCGAAGCTGTTAACACTTATGGAACAGCAGCACAAAAACAGTTGTTGGGCACAGCCTCAACCAACTGGCAAGATGTAATTTATAGAAATGCCCTTTCGCAAGACAATAACCTAAGTCTTACAGGAAATGTAAAAGGAATTCCATACCGAGCTTCTGTTGGGTTTATGAATCAAAACGGAACACTTTTAACTTCTAACTTGAAGAGAACATCTGGATCTTTTGGAATATCTCCTACTTTTTTCAAAGATCACTTGACTGTTGATGCTAACATTAGATTAGCAAATAACAAATCAAGATTTGCAGACGAAGGAGCTATTGGAACAGCTGTGAGTTTTGATCCAACACAACCAATCTATGCTGACAATGAATTTGGCGGATATTATGTTTGGAAAAACTTAAACGGAAACGGAATTGAAGCACTTAGCCCATCCAATCCACTTGCGATGCTGGAACTAAAAAACAACGTTGGTATTCTAAATAGAACCATCGGAAATGTAAGAGCAACTTATACAGTACATGGTTTGCCTGAACTTAAGGCGATTATTAATGCTGGTTTTGATCGTTCTAATACTGACGGCAATGATATAGTTGACCCTAATTTTTCTGCAAATTCACTTACCAACGGAGGTTCTACTAGTTTTTATACTCAAAACAGAGTCAACAATACTTTTCAAGCTTACCTTAATTATACCAAGAGCGTAGGAATCTCTGACTTTGATGTAATGGCAGGTTATGAGTATCAGGATTTTGTAAGAGAAAACAATACTGGAACAGAATACGGAAACTCAAGTGTGGTACCAAAGTCTAATTATTTCAAAACAGAATATAGACTTGCTTCGCAGTTTGGTAGAATTAATTATACCTTAAACGACGCTTACTTAGCGACATTCACTCTAAGAAGAGACGGAACATCGCGTTTTGGTCCTGATAATCGTTTCGGTTTATTCCCATCTGCAGCGTTGGCTTGGAAAATCAATGAAACTATAGGAGCAACGGATACCTTCTCTGACCTAAAACTAAGACTTGGCTGGGGTATTACAGGACAGCAAGATATTAGATCTGGAGATTTCCCTTACCTAGCTGCATACACACGTGGACAAGGACTACTATACCAATTGGGAGATAATTTCTACGATGTTTTACGTCCAAATCCTTATGATGCAAGTATCAAATGGGAAGAAACAACTTCTTCGAACATTGGTTTAGATTTTGGAATTAGAGGAGCAAGAATTTCTGGTAGTTTAGACTTTTACAAAAAGGTAACCAATGACCTGATCAATGAAATTGACGCTCCTGCAGGTACAAACTTTAGCAATAAAGTAGTTACAAATATTGGATCAATGGAAAACCAAGGAGTTGAGTTTACAATCAACTATACTCCTATTCAAAAAGGCGACCTTACCTTGGATCTTAACTTCAATGCAACGTATAACCAAAATGAGATCACTGCATTAACTCGTAACAATGCTTCTGACTTTTTAGGAGTTCTTACTGGTGAAGTTAGCGGAGGAACAGGAGCTTTTGGACAAATCCACTCTACTGGTTATCCTAGAAACGCATTTTTCTTGTACCAACAAGTTTACAGCGAAAACGGCCAACCTATTGAAGGAGTATTTGTCGATCGTAGTGGAAATGGATCAGTTGCAGAAGAAGACAGGTACAGGTACAAAAGCCCAGATCCAAATTATTTCTTAGGATTCTCATCGCAATTGAGATACAAAAGATTGAATGCGGGTTTTGTAATGCGTAGCAACATTGGAAACTATATTTTCAACAATGTACACTCAGGTGGTAGCAGCTATGCATCTATCAACGCAGCAGGAAACGTGATTTATAACTTGAATGCAGAAGTATTGAACACAGGCTTCAAGTCTACAACAAGAAGAGAGCAAATTAACCTTTCGGACTATTTTGTGGAGAATGCTTCTTTTGTAAGAATGGATAACGTCAATGTTGGATACGACATTAGCAACTTGTTTAAAACAACAAAGCTAAGTGCTAACCTCAACTTCATAGTTCAAAACGTATTTACGATTACAAATTACTCAGGTCTTGACCCAGAAGTGTCGGGCGGAATTGACAACAATATCTACCCAAGACCGAGATCATACAACTTGAACCTTAATATTAACTTTTGATAGAAATGAATAAATTAAGAAAAATATCAATCGCACTTTTGATGATCATTACGGTATCATCATGCAAAGATCTCAATACAACTCCTTTTGTAGGAGAAGTTTCTGATTTGGTTTACCAAAACCCAGATAACTACAAGCAAGTTTTGGCTAAATTATATGCTGGATTAGCTGTTTCTGGAATTGAGCCACAAGATGGAAATGTTGACCTGAAAGGAATAGACGGCGGTTCTCAAAGTTACCTTAGAACTTACTGGTACCTGCAAGAATTCACTACAGACGAGGCAATTGTAGGTTGGGGAGATCCAGGATTACCAGACTTACATGCGTCATCTTGGACAGCATCTAACCAATGGACTTCTAACTTTTACAGCAGGGCTCTTTATCAAGTAACTGTTGCAAATGAGTTTATTCGTGAATCTTCCGACGCCAAACTAGAAGCACGAGGGCTTGCTGGAAACAGCGAAATCAAAACCTTTAGAGCCGAAGCACGATTCATACGAGCACTTGCTTATTATCATAGCTTAGACCTATTTGGCAATGTACCTTTTGTGACAGAAAATGACCCTGTGGGTTCGTTTTTACCAAAACAATCAAACAGAAGCGAGCTATTCACTTTTTTGGAAAAAGAATTGAAGGAGCTGGAAACATTATTACCAACTCCAAAAAGCAACGAATACGGAAGAGCCGATCAAGCTGCAGTGTGGATGACATTGGCAAAAATGTATTTGAATGCCGAAGTATACACGGGAACTGCGAAATACAGCGAAGCTGCTTTATATGCTAAAAAAGTAATTGATGCTGGATATGCTTTAGAAGATAATTTCCAAAACAACTTCATGGCCGATAATAACACTTCAAAAGAGTTGATTTTCACCATTAATTATGACGGCAACTTAACAGCAACTTGGGGTGGAACCACTACAATTATTCACGCACAAGTAGGTGGAACAATGAATCCTGCTGACTTCGGTGTTGATGGTGGATGGGCTGGTTTTAGAACCACACCACAGTATGTTGCTCTATTTGATGGCAATTTGAATGACAAAAGAAGATTATTCTACACTGATGGACAAAATTTAGAAATCAACGAAATAGGAACATTTACAGACGGATACGCTATGACAAAGTGGACAAATAAAACCAGAAATGGTGGCGTAGGGTCCAATATAACTCATACCGATACTGACTTTGGATTGTACAGACTTTCTGATGCTTACTTGATGTATGCCGAAGCAGTTACAAGAGGTGGTTCTGGTGATGCAGCTTTGGCTTTGAGCCTTGTAAATCAATTGAGAACTCGTGCAGGTGTAAGTACGATCAACTCACTTAATTTGAACTTCATTTTAGACGAAAGAGGTCGTGAGCTAGGCTGGGAAGCACATAGAAGAACAGACTTAATTCGATTCGGAAAATATACTACTGGCTACAACTGGGCATGGAAAGGTAACGTGAAAGAAGGTCGCGACATTCCTAGTCACCTAAGCCTTTTCCCAATCGCTGCATCGGACATTGTTGCAAATACTAATTTGATTCAAAACCAAGGTTATTAATCCCAAACAAAATGAAAAGGATACTTTTAAATATATTATTTTTCACAGGATTGGCAGTAGGTTTTACTGCATGTGAAAAGGAAGAAATACGAGCGGTACTCAATCCAGGAGCCGCTCCCGAAATCACAGTTTCTGCTTCGTCACTTACATTGACCAAAGAAAATGAAGAGCAAACTGCTCTTACAGTTTCATGGACTAAGCCAGATTATGGCTTCAGTGCCGGTGTTCAGTACAGGCTGATGATTGATAAGGTTGGAAACAACTTTGCTACTCCGCAAGTATTTGCAACAGGAAACGAACTAAGCAAATCTTGGACTCACAAGCAATTAAATGGCTTGTTACAAGCAATGGGCTACAAAGGAGAAGAAATGGCCGATTTGGATATCGCCGTAGAATCTATCCTGAGCGACGACGTTGTACAGCGTTCTGTAGCCTTAAAGTTATCAGCAATGGGTTATTTGGATAAGCTTGACCTAAGCTCTCCATGGGGAGTGGTAGGTTCTGCTGCTGCCAATGGCTGGGATGGTCCAGATATGCCGTTTTACCAAACTGGAGCGGCAGGTGTATTTGTTGCTTATGTGACATTGAAAGATGGAGAAATGAAAATTCGCCAAAACAATGACTGGGCTGTAAATTATGGTGATGATGGTGCAAATGGCACTTTAGAATTGAATGGTGGAAACATTGCTGTTAAAGCAGGAACCTACCAAATCACTTTTAACTCAAATGACCTAACATACAAATTAGAAGCCCTTTCATGGGGATTGGTAGGCAGTGCAACTCCAAATGGTTGGGATGGACCAGATTTCCCTTTCACTTACGATCCAAGCTCAGATCAGTGGAGAGCGATAACGAAATTGGTTGATGGTGAAATGAAAATAAGAAAGAATAACGACTGGGGGGTAAACTATGGTGATGACGGCAACAATGGCTCACTTGAGTTAAATGGTGCCAATATCGCAGTTAAAGCTGGTACTTATCTTGTTACTTTCAATACAAAAGAATTCACTTATACCATTGAGCCAATCAGTATTCCTGGAATAGTAGGAAGCAGTGCTCCAAATGGTTGGGATGGACCAGATGTGCAACTTAAGCGAGACTTTTCGAAAGACGGTTTTTGGTATGCCAATGGAGTTAAACTTGCTGCTGGTGAGATCAAATTCAGAATGAATAATGATTGGGCTTTAAACTATGGTGACGACGGTGCAGATGGAAAACTAGAAGTAGGCGGTGCAAATATCGTAGTAAAAGCAGGAACCTATAATGTAGAATTAGATCTTTCAGATGCTGGCCCTACTTATAAATTAACCGCGAAATAATCACGCTGGGAGTAGGAATTTTTCCTACTCCCTTTTTTTTAAATTTAAACCCCGATCTTTTGAGAAAATACATATCCATACTTCTATTGCTTTTCATATTTTCTTGCGAAAAGAAAGATGTGGAAGTGTCTTCAAAGCCTTCAGAAAACCTTTCGGATCATTTCCAAAAAGAAGGAATTTTGATGCAAGCTTTTTATTGGGATGTAGAACCTCGTGGTGAATGGTGGAATACCATAGAACCCAAACTAGCAACATGGAAAGAATTAGGAGTTGACAAAATTTGGTTACCTCCTGCAAGCAAAGGTATGTCTGGTGGATACTCCATGGGTTACGATCCTTTTGATTATTTCGACTTTGGTGATTTTGACCAAATGGGAACCACGAAAACTCGTTTTGGAAGTAGGGTAGAATTAGAAAAACTCATTACAAAAGCCCATTCTTTAAGCATCGACGTTATTGCTGATGTGGTGCTTAATCACAACAGCGGTGGACAAACAGAATTCAACCCTTATCGTCAGAAAAATACGTATACCAAGTTTGAACCTAAGTCCGGTAAATTCAATCGGTCATTTGAAGACTTCCATCCAAATAGTTTTCATACTAAGGATGCTGAGGCACTATTTTTTGAAGAGCAAGACCTTTGCCACGATCAAGAAAACGTTCAAAACTGGTTTTGGAAAAATGAATACTCAGTTGCCAAATACTACAAAAATGTAATGAAGTTTGATGGTTGGAGATTCGATTACGTAAAAGGCTTCGCACCAGATGTAATCTCAAATTACATGAAATCTGCAGGTGGTTTCGGGATTCTTGAAGTGTGGGATGGCAATGCAGATCTCATCAACTCATGGGTCGATAAAACAGGAATTTCAGCATTTGACTTTGCTGCTTTTTATGCCATGGAGAATGCTTTTGATGGCTTTGACCTAAGAGTATTGGTGGAAAGACCACAACTCTGGAAAATGAAACCAGATCGGGCTTACACATTTGTCAACAATCATGATACCGCTAAAGAAACAAATCCAGGCAACAAACTTTCAAGTAAAGAAAGTACCAAGTTGGCTTATGCATACATGCTCACACATCCCGGAAACCCTTGTATATTTTACTTAGACTATGAAGAGGTTTTGGACAAAAGCGAAATAAAGAAACTCTGTGATATTAACAGGTCTTTGGCATTTGGAGACCTTAAAATATTGGAAGCTTCAAAAGACTCCTACGTTGCACAACGTAGTGGAAACGAAACATCTCCCGGCTTGGTAATTCACATTAATAACACCAATGCAGTCCAAGAAAAAGTGGTGACTACACAGTGGAAGAATAGCACACTATTTAATTATAGTGGGTATGGTGTCAATACCTTAAGAACCAATGACAGGGGACAAGCAACAATAAAGACAGCAGCCAAATCTTACAGTATTTGGTCACTCAACAATTTTTAAAATACTACAATGAAATTGAGATATTCGATATGTTTTGGCCTTTTATGGCTTTCTTTCTTCTTAATTACTAAAGTTTCATTTGGTCAAAAAATAAAAAGAATAGAACCTGCAAACTGGTGGATTGGAATGAAAAATCCAACCGTACAAGTCATGATTTATGGAGACAAAGTGGCTGATTACAAGGTAAGTATATCCTCCAAAAACATCAAACTTGTTCAAAGCCATAAGGTTGAAAATCCAAACTACCTTTTTCTTGATTTACTCATTACCAAAAATGCAAAACCAGAGATTGTTGAGATTACAATTGGTAAAACTAAAGTCAACTTTGAATTGAAAGCCAGAGCAACTCTTGCAAGTCATAAAGAAGGCTTTAATACTTCTGATGTTATCTATTTAATTACGCCAGACCGATTTGCCAATGGAGACAAATCAAACGACAACCTCGCTGGCTATCCTGATCTAACCAACCAAGCTGAATTCGGTAGACATGGAGGCGACATTCAAGGAATGATTAATCACCTTGATTATATTCAAAAAATGGGATTTACTGCGATATGGCCAATGCCACTGGAAGAGAATAACATGCCTCAGTGGAGTTATCACGGTTACGCAATTACAGATTTTTACAAAATAGACCCAAGGTTCGGGAGTAACGAATTGTATGTTAAACTTTCTAAAGAAGCTAAAGCGAAAGGTATTAAAATCATAAAAGACGTAGTGCTCAATCATTGCGGAGTAGAACACTGGTGGATGAAAGATTTACCTTCCAGCGACTGGATAAACTACGGTGGAAAGTTTACCAATACCAACCATAAGAGAGAAGTATTACGAGATATTCATGCCTCGGAAAGTGATAAAAAGATATTTAACGACGGATGGTTTGTAGCATCAATGCCGGACCTCAATCAGCGAAATCCTTTCATGGCAAATTATATCATCCAAAACAGTCTTTGGTGGATAGAGACAGCTGACCTTGGAGGTTTCAGAGTAGATACATACCCTTATTCTGATCCTGACTTTGCAAGCCAATGGAGCAAAAGAATAATGGATGAGTACCCCAATTGTAATATCACAAGTGAAGAATGGAGTACTAATCCTGCCATTACATCTTACTGGCAAATGGGAAAACAAAATAGTAATGGATACAAATCCTACGTGCCATCTCCAATGGACTTTCCTTTACAAAATGCCCTTATAAATAGTCTTAAAGAGGATGAAAGTTGGAATAATGGTTTGGTGAAAATCTATGAATCGGTGACAAACGACTTCCTTTACGCCGATGCTTCTAAGCTTTTGATTTTTGGAGACAATCACGATATGAGCAGAGTCTTTACACAACTAGACGAAAACGTAGAGCATACCAAAATGGCCCTAGCACTTTTAGCTACAATGAGAGGAATTCCACAGTTTTACTATGGAACAGAGATTCTTATGAGCAACCCAAATAGTGATTCTCATGGCGAAATAAGAGGAGATTTCCCTGGTGGATTTGATGGAATGAAAGCAAATGCACAAACTCAAATGGGACTTACAAATACCCAAATAGAAGTTCAAGATTATTTAAAGGAACTATTGAATTACAGAAAAAGTAATAGTGCTTTGCATGATGGAAAAATGATCCACTTTGCTCCAGAAAATGGAGTATACGTTTACTTTAGAATAAATTCAGACCGAAAGGTCATGGTAATTTTGAACAAAAATGAGAAAGCCATGACGCTAGATTTAAGTCGATTTAAAGAGGTTTTGGATAGACACAAAAAAGCTTATGATGCAATCACAAAAGAAGCTCATGATCTCAGCAAGCCTTTTAAACTCCATGAAATTGGGGCTACAGTGCTTGAACTAGAATAAATCAGCAGTTTTACTACAGCTTTTTTTAGGGAATTTACAGTCTAAAAGTTTATCTTTAAGATTTATGATCAAATCTTAATTCATGAAGTCTCTTAGCCTTTCTTTTTTACTCTTAATTGCCATTTCTTTTTCATCAAAAGCACAATTTTCTCGTGCAGATAGTTTACGTGGAACCATCACTCAAGAGAGAGCTTGGTGGGACTTAACCTATTACGAATTAGACATTTACGTAAACCCAGCGGACAAGTCAATTAAGGGAAGTAATGAAATTCAGTATAAGGTACTTTCTCAAGCAAAGGAATTACAGATTGACCTTCAAAAGCCTTTACGAATCACCAAAATTGAACAAGATGGAAAAAGCCTTACTTGGAGAAGTGATGGACCAAATGCACATTTTGTAAAACTTGAGAAAAATCAGGCGATTGGAAGCACACAAACCATTACTGTTTTTTATGACGGAAATCCCGTAGTAGCTCAGCGAGCTCCATGGGATGGCGGAGTTGTATGGAGCAAAGACAGCCAAGGAAATCCTTTTGTTGCTACAGCTTGTCAAGGAATTGGTGCAAGTATATGGTGGCCTTGTAAAGACCATATGTACGATGAGGTAGACAGCATGAGAATCATTTGTACAGTTCCTGATGGACTTTGGAATGTTGCGAATGGCAAGCTAGCTAAAATGGAACTACACCCTAATGGTGACAGAACCACTGAATGGCTAGTGAAAAACCCAATCAATAATTATGGCGTAAATCTAAATATTGCGAACTACGCATTTTGGTCCGATACTTACAAAGGCGAAAAAGGAGACCTTCCTGTAAGCTTTTGGGTTTTACCAGAAAACCTAACTAAAGCAAAACCTCATTTCCAAGATGCATACCGTACTTTAGAAGCTCTGGAGCATTGGTTTGGGCCCTACCCTTTTTATGAAGATGGATATAAACTTGTAGAAGCTCCTTATCTCGGTATGGAACACCAAAGCTCTGTTACTTATGGCAATGGTTATCAAAAAGGATATAAAGGAAAAAGTATTTCGGAGTCAGATTACGGAACGAAATGGGATTTTATAATTATTCATGAAAGTGGACATGAGTGGTTTGCAAATAATATCACTTACAAAGACATAGCAGATATGTGGGTTCATGAAGGATTCACCAATTACTCTGAAAGTCTTTTTACAGAGTATTTTTATGGAAAAGAAGCCGGTGCTGAATACGTAAGAGGATTGAGAAAAAACATTTCGAATGACAAGCCTATTATTGGTAAGTACGACGTCAACGAAAGAGGGTCTGGCGATATGTACAATAAAGGAGGAAACATGCTTCACACCATTCGCCAGATAATTAATGACGACGAGAAATGGAGGGGAATATTAAGAGGTTTGAATTCAACATTTTATCATCAAACGGTGACCACAAAACAGATCGAAGACTACATTTCAAAAGAGAGTGGCTACAATCTAAATATGGTTTTTAATCAATACCTGCGTTCAACTGGAATTCCAACTTTAGAGGTAAAGAAAGAGGGAAAAAAAGTATGCTACAAATGGACAAATGTGTTACCTGGTTTTCAGATGCCATTGGATGTAACTGTAGATGGAGAGGTAACGAGAATTTACCCTACAGATGAGTGGATTAAAGTAAAAGGAAATGAGCTAAAAGTGAATCACGATTATTACGTAATTCAGAAAAACATTTGACTTGAAGGACTTACTGCGTGAAATCAGAGCTTGTACAATTTGCAAGGAACACCTTCCTTTTGCTCCAAAGCCTGTTTTACGAGCATCTTCCACAGCAAAAATTGTTATTATAGGACAAGCACCCGGAAGCAAAGTACAACAAAGCGGTATTCCCTGGGACGATGCAAGTGGCAAAACCCTAAGAGAGTGGATGGATATATCTTCGGAGAATTTCTACGATGAGTCCAAAATTGCGATAATTCCAATGGGATTTTGCTATCCAGGAAAAGGAAAAACAGGTGATCTTCCTCCTAGAAAAGAATGTGCAGCTACATGGCACGATACTCTTTTTGAGCAAATGCCAAATATTAAATTGAAAATATTGATAGGTCAATATGCCAACTCCAAGTATCTGAATTCAAAGAACTTGACCCAAACTGTACGTGAATTTGAACAACATCTTCCTGGTTTTTTTAGCCTACCCCACCCTTCTCCCCGAAATAGAATTTGGTTAAAAAGAAACCCTTGGTTTCACGACAAAGTAGTACCTCAGTTACAAGAAGTGGTTTTTGAAATGCTTAATGAGACAAATTGAAGCTTATATTTTTCGATTTAAAATAGTTTTTAGCAGATTCACAGCTTTCAAAGTGTGCTGCCTCAATCTGGGGTTCAATACCAAAAATAAATAGATCAGGATGTTTAGTTAGGTAAATATATTTTTTGCCCACTTCTTCTCTACTTTCTAAATTGGGAGGCAGCAAATCCTCTCGTTTTGTTTCAGGTATTAGTTCAAAATAAATTTTGTCACCAAAGTCATTACACCCATTTTCATTCACATAAAAAGACAATGCTTTTACCGATGAATAGTTTTTGAAAGCATTAACATCAAATATTTTTAAAGCATCAATGGCTTTAACTTTTCCCTCGCTTACGGCTTCATTCAATATAGCTCTTAATGAGGCATTATTTGTAACAAATGTAAGCGAGTCAATCGAATTTAAAGCCGAAGAAACAATTGCTACACCCTTACTCCCATAAGTAACATATGTATATGGACTTGGCTGAATTAAATAATCTAAAAACTGTAAAAAAGAACTTTCATTCGAATATACAGAATTTGCATTTAAATCACTTTCCAATGGCCAAGGGTTTGAATTTAAGAAGTGAACAAACTCATTTGACATTTTTGTTTTGGTTGTTTTTAACTCGGTCCTAAAGCTTGCGAACTTTTCGGTTTGTTTAATTGAATCCCTTGCCGCTTCATATTTACTCATCGAGAAAGTACTATCTACGGTAATAGTTTTTACAACTTCTCCATCGAATATTACTTCAACGTTTCCGTGGTCAAGTAAACCTCCATTAAAACGAACTATTAGTTTCTTTTCTATACCTTCAATCTGAGATATTAAATTATTCATTTCAAGCTCAAATTGGGTGTAATTATTATCTTTTTCAGAGTATTCCAAAAACTGATGGTAGGTAATCATGTAAGACTTCCAGTCATTTGAGTTTACTAAACTTGAAAGTTTGAGTAATTCATCTGAACTCACACCTCTTTGAGCCATTTTATTTAAATGCTTTTTAGCTCCTTCAAAATTATCAATTTTTATGTGGCACAAAGCGGCATTATAATGATCTTGAGATAGCAGCGACCCTAGCATTTCGTCATAAATCACAGCTGCATTTTCGAATTGATTTTGACAAATAAGCAACTCTGCCTTATTTATCAAATTGCTGTTTTGGGCAATGGATGTTCCATGATATATTACTGTTAAAATTATAAGGATTAAACTCTTCATAAACATCGACAATGGTTTGAGTTAATAAATTTAAACTAAATCCTTAGTAGTAGAGATGAAATGAAAAATTTTAACATTTAGCTAACTAATAGCTCTAAGTATCATTGATGTAATTAATATTAAGTAAAAAACAGATTCACAGCTATGAACAAACACTTTCTGTATAGTATAGGATGGGTAGTCGCAGCATTTACTTTATTTTCGTAAGCTGCAATCAAGCCTAAAATGACACTAGTTTAAAAATATGAAATATCGCATCCTTGTTCTAAGTCTATTGTTTTTAACCAATTGTAAAACCGCCAATGAAGTTACAGAAACTTCAAAACCCAATGTACTTTTCATAGCGGTTGACGACCTGAACACCTGGTTGGGATGCCTAAATAATTATTCACATACAAAAACGCCCAATATCGACAAGCTTGCAGCCAAAGGAGTATTGTTTTCGAATGCACATTGCCAAGCACCACTTTGCGGACCATCAAGAGCGTCACTAATGACTGGATTGCGTCCTTCCACAACAGGCATTTACGGAATGATAGATGATAACAAAATTCGCTCTGAAAATCCTGCTACAACTGACATTGTTTTTCTGCCTGAGTATTTCAAACAAAATGGATATCACACCATGGGAGTTGGTAAACTCTTTCATGCTCATGCACCAAAAGGACTATTTGATGAATCAGGCGGTAGAGTAAAAGGTTTTGGACCGCTACCAGAAAAAAGATTCGTTTGGGATGGTTTTGGTACCTCAGACCGAAAAAACTATGGTCGCACTAGTACCGACTGGGGAGCTTTTCCTTCGGCAGACTCTTTGATGCCAGATCATCAATCTGTGGACTGGGTAATCCAACGATTGAATCAAAAACAAGAAAAACCCTTTTTCATGGGTATGGGATTTTTACGTCCGCATGTACCATTATACGTTCCACAAAAATGGTTTGACATGCATCCACTTGATGAGATAGAAGTAGCTCCATATCAGTCCGACGACCTTAACGATATTCCGAATGTAGGATTGAAAATAAATGACCTTCCAATGATGCCATCTACAGAGTGGGCGAAAAATAGCGGTGAGTGGAAAAAAATTATTCAAGCTTACTTAGCAAGTGTCAGTTTTGTGGATAATGAAATAGGCAGGTTAATGGAAGCCCTGGAAAATAGCGGTCAAGCTGATAATACAGTCATTGTTTTGTGGTCGGATCATGGCTATCGATTGGGTGAAAAGGGCACATTTGCTAAACACGGGCTATGGGGATCAGCAACAAACGCCCCATTGATGTTCATTGCTCCTAACCTTCCTCAAGGTAAAGTCATTGACCAACCAGTCGAGTTATTATCAATCTACCCAACGTTGCTGGAGCTATGCGGTCTTCCAAGTTATGAAAGAAACGAAGGTCGCAGCTTAGTTGTTACCATGCAGGGAAAAGACAATAAAGAAGAGCATTTTGCAATTACAACTTATGGTATGAATAATCATTCCGTTGTTACCGACTCTTTTAGATATACGCAATATGAAGATGGAGAAGAGGAGCTTTATAACCACAGTATTGACCCTAATGAATGGAAAAATGAAGCAAAAAATCGGGAATATCTAAATGCAAAAACTAAAGCAAAACTTCTTCTACCAAAAGTAAATGCGAAGTGGGATGGAAACTCTTCCTATACTTTTCAGCCATACTTTGTGGAGCAAAAGGCAAGAGTAAATGGTACTGACAGTAAGCCTGTAAAGTAACAGGTGGTCCTAAATATTATATATATTTACGACATGCTTCAAAGTCTATTCTTTTTAAAAAGCCCTTCCTTGGTCACTTTTTATTAAAGCCCTTCCTTGTCATTTCGCCCCAGCCACTTGTACCTTTTATTTTTTCGTAGTATCCAAACATTGCAGCGTATACGGCCATTAAATGGAAATAAAATGGTTCAATAAATGCACCTTTGAGCAGTTTTAGGTAGTCTTTTACTTTGCTATATTTTTGATAAGTGAGCTCTTCGGTTAACAATGCTAGAACAGAAAAAGCGATAGAATAGAAGTAAACAAACATTAATAAAAGCACAAAAATACTCCAATCAATAATACCATAATACACAAAAACCAAAGTAATTACCCAGCCTACAAACTCAATAAAAGGTGCCAAAAACTCAAAAAATGTCCAATAAGGCATACTCAGCAATCCGAGCAATTTATATTTAGGATTGAATAGCATTTTGCGATGTGTCCACAGGGTTTCTATGGTTCCTCGCATCCAACGACTTCGTTGTTTTTTAAAGATTGAAAAACTCTCAGGAGCCTCTGTCCAGCATAAAGGGTCGGGAATATATTTTACAGTATATGGTAAGCCCTGCTCGTGCATGTACCTCCGCATTCTCACAACCAGTTCCATGTCTTCACCTACTGTTTTGGTATTATAACCACCAGCCAAGATGGCAATTTCTTTATCAAACGCCCCAAAGGCACCACTAATTAACAATAAGCCATCTAGTTTTTCCCAAGCCATTCTTCCTAAAAGAAAAGCTCTTAAATATTCTAATACCTGTATTCTAGGTATTAGCTTGTCTGGAACATTCACCTCCACGAGTCGTCCATCTTTAATTATGCATTGATTTGCAATCCTCACAACACCTCCAGTGGCAATTACTCGTTGAGTACTAGACTCCATAAATGGTTTGGCGAGCTTAAGGAGTGAGTCTCTATCTAATATACAATCTACATCAATACATACAATGTATGGATTCTCGGCAATATTAATACCTAAATTTAAAGCATCTGCTTTGCCGCCATTTTCTTTATCAACCACCAACAGCTTTTTAAATGCAGAATTTTTAGATTTATAAATTGCTTTTACGTTTTTGGTTTTAATTTTTGGATCGTAGTTTATATCAACCTTCACTAGGTTATATGTATGTATCATGAGCTCCATTGAATTGTCTTTGCTACCATCATTCACCACTATTACTTGAAAGTTGTTATAACTTAAAGAAAGCAATGACTTGACATTTTCTTCAATGGTTAATCCCTCATTATACGCCGGAGCTATTAACGATAAAGCAGGGGCAAATTCGCTTGAGAGCAACAAATCATAATTTACAAAGCTGTTTTTTCTAATATAACTCCTTAACTCACTTAGCGACAAGCTCGACAATATGACATAGGAGCTCATTAGTATCACGGCATATAGCAAGATGAGCAATAGGTAGGATTCAATAAAGTAATTTATGAATTCGTTAAAAGTCATTTTCGAAATTGTCTTTATTGGTTAAAATCAATTTGCTTACAACTTCTTTTGCCTCAATTAATGTCTTAGTGCAATTTGTTTGATCAATAAGTTCGAGGACAAAAGAAGCTTTTTCTGACAACCCTAGCGTTGAAATAGCCTTAAGTCCAAGACTTACTACAGAGGTATTTTTTGATAAAAGCAAGCACTCAATACCTTCTAATTCGGTTTGGTTAGTTTGCCTTATTGCATCGAGAATATTTACTTGTGTCCATAAATCTAGGTTATATTTGTAATGAATTAAGTGATTCATCCCCTTGTTAATATCTATCTCAAGACAAGCACTTAAGGCAACGTTTTTAAGGGTTTTATTTTCAGAATTAGACAACTTCACAAAGGAATCAAAGGCACGAGTAACTTTCATTTCGGCAAGTTCTTTGATGCCTTTGCATTTGATTTGCCATTCTTTACTTTTTAGCTTTTCGAAAGAATCCTTAATCAAGCCACTGTCTGCATAGAAGCCTTCCAGTTTCTTGGCAAACGTTCCATTGTAGTTTTCATGAAGGTTCAATAATGATTCTGTCATTTGGTTTCTAAAAACCTTATTCCTGAAGTAAGACTTGTAAATATAAAATTCTGAATAATAAAAACTTTCAAAAAGGTTTTGACTTAAAATAAGCTCTATGACTGGATTAAATTTTCTATCTAATTCTTTCTTTTTGAGCTTTACTCTTCTCGCAATAAGAATAAAAGAAAACATAGCAATGGAAGTAAATACGAAAAGGTATATAGCACATAGTAGGAATAACCTTATCCATTCCGTATTGCTATATATTTGTAATGTTTCTTCCATTCTTAATTCAAAAATTAAATAAAACTTGACCCAAACTGATACTCCATTTTTGCCAAATTCATTTTTTTAAAAGTTTACTTATTCTGGCCATAAGTACTATTGGGCTAATGGGTTTAGCAATAAATTCATCAGCCCCAATAGTGAAACTATCTACCTCTGTTTGCTCTACATTGGAAGATGTGAGAATGATAATTGGGACTTGTAACAGTAGTTTGGTCCTAATGTGTTGCGTTATTTCCATTCCACTTTTTCCTGGCATGTTTATATCAAGAAGTACCATATCATAACGCTTATTTATTACCGAATTTAGGGCCTCCTGCCCATTTGAGAATTGATCTACGAGAAAACCATTTTTCTCAAGAAAAAAGCACAGTGATTTTCTTAAAATGTTATTGTCTTCGGCTAATAAAATGTTAATCTCTTTCATTTTGTCTGCTCCTTAATTAATAGTTTTCACTTCGACTAAAATCATAATATTTAATGTGCTTTAATAGCAATTAGTAGTGTGAGAACATTGTTTAATCCTACTTGAAATTCCTCAAACTGATGGATTGTTTCGTCTCTTATTATTGACTCAATCGCATTCCTTTCTGTTTCTATTAAAAACTCAACTTCTTTTTCCAATTTAAACATTGCCAACGAAGATTTCATATGGTGAGTTATCTTTGCAACCGAAGCTGTATCATGCGTATTAAGTGCATTCTTTAGCTTATTTGCTTCTTCGGGAATAGAGTCTATAAAAAGTGTTATCATTTCATTCCTAAAATCCATATCTCCGTTAGACAAATCATCTATGTAGCTAAAGTCAATTTCTCTTACTTGTAAATTTGATTTATGCTCAGATTCCGTTTCGGCTAGTTTTAAATCTAATTTTCTATTCGATTCTTCTTTTTTAGGTATAACAGATTTAATTTCTTCAAGCAATTCTGATTGTTTAAATGGCTTAGAAACATATCCATTCATTCCAATTTCTTCACATTTTTGCCTTTCCCCAACCAATGAATGAGCTGTCATGGCAATAATGGGGATATTTGAATTTAATACTTCCCTGATATAGACCGTCGCTTGATGACCATCCATTACTGCCATTTGTAAATCCATTAAAATGAGATCATACTCTTTCGTCATCAAAAGATCTATCCCTTCTTTACCATTTTCTGCAATATCAAGATCAAAGCCAAATTTCTCAATGACCTTTTTGGCTAAAAGTTGATTCAATTCATTGTCTTCACACAAGAGAATCGAGAGTTGACCCAAGTTTTCTTTTTCGATCGAAATACCACCTTTCATTCTGTCATTAGTTGTCATTTCAACTTTTAAAAACTCGATAACAAATTGAAATTCAGAGCCTTGTCCAAATTTACTTTTTACAAATATTTCACCATTTTGAAGCTCCACAAGTTGTTTTACAATGTTTAGCCCTAGCCCTGTACCACCGAACCTTCGCGTAGTGGTTGCTTCGGCCTGAGTAAATCTTTCAAAAATAGTATCTAGTTTGTTTTCGGGGATGCCTATTCCAGAATCTCTTATTGAAAAACGAAGTTTAACAGTTTCATTGGTTTCTGTTAATTTTTTTACTGAAATAGAAACTTCACCTTGTTCGGTAAACTTAATAGAGTTACCGGCTAAATTCATCAATATTTGATTGATACGACCTTGATCACCCATTACCATTGCAGGCATATCAGCGTCTAGAAATAGGTTGAACTCGAGTCTTTTCTCTGTGGCCTTTGCGTTTAATAAGTCGTATACATGTTTCAAGGTGCTTTTAATGTTAATTGGATTCGACTCAATCACCAATTGGCCAGATTCAATCTTTGAGATATCTAATATATCATTTATGATATTTAACAGATTTGCTCCTGCGGTATTTATGTTTTTAACATAATCACTCAACGTAGGATCCAATTGGTTTTGACTTAATAACTCTGTAAAACCTATTATCGCATTAAGAGGCGTTCGTATCTCATGACTCATATTTGCCAAAAAACTATCTTTGGCCTTTGCAGCTTGTACAGCGTAGTTTTTAGCTTGTATTAGATTTTGCTCAACTTCTTTTTTTTCAGTGTAATCTTCTGCAGCACTAAAGTATCCTAGAATTGCTCCTTTACTATTCTTAATACACGTTACACTTAGCCAAACAGGAATTCTCTTTCCAGACTTTGAGATATAAGTCCATTCATTGGCATCCATTTTTTGCTTACTTTGAGTTCTTGCGATCAAGGTTTCAAAACCTGGGACAATAGGGACGTTTAATTCTTTAGAAATCTCTATTGAACGCTCAACAACTTCATCAAAATCCAAGAAATCTATCAGGTTCATTTTCCCTACGATATCTTCTTCAGTATACTCAATAAGATGAACTAGAGCTCGGTTGACACGTTGAATAACTCCATTGGAATCGCTGAACATCACGGCATGGCCTACACCGTTGAAAATTGAAATTTGAGTTTCTAATAAGTTCGCTATGCTTGCATCTTTATTTTTTTTCTCCGTAATGTCAGATTGGATAGCAATAAAATTCACTAGCTCATTATTTTCATTTAAGACTGGACTAATATTCATTTCTATCCAGTATTTCTTTCCGTCTTTGCTAATGTTTTGGATCTCCCCAGTGAATGTATTCTTACTATTCATCGCCTCCTTTATTACATTAACCTTCTCCGGGTCGGTACCTTCAAACTGTAAAAAACTCCCTGGACTTTTCCCCAAAACCTCATCAAGCTTATAGCCTGTTTGCGTTTCAAAAGCTTGGTTGACCCACTCTATTTTCCGTTTTTTATCAGTAATTACTACGAGGTTGTTCGTGCCTTTGGCAACCAAAGAAAGTCTTTTGTTTTCTTCTTGAATTCTGTTGCTCTCGGTTATATCTCTCGCAGTAGCATACAATGCCCCAGTTTCTTTATCTGGTGTTGCATTCCAGCTCAAGAGCCTATACCCGCCCTTTTTACATTTAAATCTTACTTTGAAATTTACAGTCAACACCCCTTTTCCAAGTTTTTGAATTTCATTAATGGTGTCTTCCAAGTCTTCCTCATGAATAAGTTCAAAGAAGGATTTGCTTAAAAGTTCTTCTTCGGTAAAACCTAGCTCACTCATGAAAACTGGGCTTACTTTTTCGAAATAGCCTTTTGTATTTGCAACACAAAAATAATCTAAGGATAGGTTGAAAAATTGTTCAAATCCAATAGACTCTTGTTTTTGTCTTGTAATATCTCTTTTTATTGTTACGTACTTTTGCGGCTGTTTCTTGTTGTCCAAAAAAGGAATAATTGTAGTATCTGTCCAGTAAATCGAACCATCTTTGGCAAGGTTCTTTATTTCATTTTTCCAAATTTTACCTTTTGAGATTGTATCCCATAAATTATCAAAAAAGCTTTGAGGATGATACCCCGAATCAAAAATTGTACTTTGTTTACCTAGTAATTCTTCTCTGCCATACTTACTATTTCTACAAGCTTCGTCATTTACATAAATTATTTTTCCACTCGTCTCACTTATAACAACACCTGTGGTTTCGTCTAATGCCAATTTATAACTGTTCAGCTCAGTATTTAGAGATTCATTGGATTCATTCTTTATTTTACTTTCAGTTGTTTCGCATTGATTTCTAGTTTCTAGAATGGCTACAACTTGCTTAGCCAATAATACCAAGCCAAGCTTTTGATCATTGTTTAGATTTTTGGGTTTTGTATCTAATTCGCAAAGGGTTCCTATGTATTTACCATCAGGCATTGTGAGTGGATATCCTGCAAAGTGTCTTATTGTTTTTGAGCCAATTATTATAGGGTCGTCTTTAAATGTATCACTTTTGAAAGTGTCGAATTCTTCGTATAACTCAATGCTAACCATTGAGTTATTACAAAAAGACATTTTCGGTGAAAAGTCACTTTTCTCTAAACCAAATGAAGACTTTATCCAATTTCCATTTTCTCCCACAAGTGATATGAACACAATAGGAGAATCACATATATTTGCGACCAATTGAGTTATATTATCAAACACTATTTCAGGATAAGTATCTAAAACATTGTTATTAAGTGATGTTTCCAATCTTTCAATTTGGTCTATAGTTACGTTGTTTGTTGTCATTATCGAAAATATTTTTTTAGTGATTCATACTTTGAAAGTTGTCTTCAAAGTTGAATTTGAAAAACTCGTAATTTATTTTCAGTGTTACTGACTTAAAAAAAAGGAAATCCGAAAGAGAAATTGTGAGCATTATTTCATGGTAGCAGAGTGATGTGATTAATTAAATCTAATGTTTACTAAAACCCAATTTGGTAACTAATCTTAAGAGAAAATATCCAGAAGTATTTTGCTGGATCAAAAATACTTTCTTGCCTAATAATTGAACCACCTACTCCAACCACATTTCTATTATTTTTAATTCTAAAGTTATTACTTATGTCTATTTTTTGAGATTTCAGGCCTATAATTGGCTCATTTACAATATCAAATCCAAACCTATTCACCTCGGGAGAAAAGCCAATCCCTCCTGAAATGGCAAAGAATTGATCGGTATTTGCCCTGTATTTTCGATAGGTAAGCGTGGCAGACCTACTCCATCCTTCATCGCTGTTAATAAAATATGGAACTACGAATACAAAAGAATTCCCAAAGTATTTGCCTATTGATCCTGTATATATATTAGTGTAATCTTCTCCGAATTTTAAAGACCTGATCCCTGCCGAAACTTCAAAACTCTTCGGAAGTGATTTATACAATTGAACACCAAATCTAAGAGATGGAAATATAGTTGAACCTGAATATCCTATATTTAAATATGCGTATAAGCCCTCAGCAATGCTCGGATAAGCATCTATCTCAAATTGTGAACCATATGTGTTAAATTTTTTATTTAGATTATACCTCGCAATAATGCTTCCTCTGCTTGTTAACTTGCTGTATTGTAAGGTGTAATAAAACATAGGGGAATATATTTCACTGTAATTATCTACAGCATAAGAGACCGAAAAATTATTCGAAACTAAATACTCTTTCAAGTCAGATTTGAATTCCTCTGCATCCTTGTTAGCTGGGTTCAGTTCTAAAAACTGATTGATAGTCAACATTGCCTTTTGCAACTCATTATTGTTTTTCTCAGCCCTAGCTTTTAAAATTACAAGCTTTACGTTACTTGGGAATAACTGAATTGCTTTTTTTGTCAATTCTATTGCAGAAAAGTTCTCGTTAGCATAAATTTCGTTTTTAATAAATGGAAGCCAATAGTCTATATTGGTTTTGTCCTTTGCAATTAATATTAGATATTCATTTTTTGCCAATTTGTAATTTTCTTCCCAGCTATAAACAGAGGCCAAAAAAAGTCGAATTTCATCGTAGTTTGGGTATTTTTCAATGATAGTTTTTAATAGAGTTATTGCTTCATTTCTATTCCCTTCAAATGCCTCGGTTCTGGCTTTCTTAAATGCTTGATCTGGGTCAAAACTGCCATTTTGACCAAAGCCGTAAATGGAAGTGGCAATACAAAGGATCAATATTTTGAAAAGTTTATTCATGATTTTACTACATTGAACTGCTTCCAATTCACATTCGATGTTTTTAAGTTGAGATTTAAAATCTTCCCATTGCTATTTTTATACTTTTTTGAAAAATAGGATCATCGCTTAAATTGGTCTTTGCTTTTTCTGATACTAATAGAGCTTTTTCGTGCTTATCGTTCCACCAATACAAGTCAAGAATTCCATTATACGCATCTTCATAAGTAGGGTTTCGTTCTATTATTGATAAAAATTCTTTCTCAGATTTTTCAAAATCGCCATTCCAAGCATAAATTCTTGCTTTCAAGGTTCGGCAGTCAAAATGATTCGGAGTTTTTTGTAAAATATAGTCGCATAGTATTAATGCTTCCTTATATTTTTTATTAAAAGCGACTTCTCTAGCAATATCAAATGAGCTTTCATCCGCTTTTCCTTTTATATACTTGTCTATAACTACCATATCATCTTTTGATAGAACTTGCGTTTCCAAGTTATTATGAGCTAAGTTTTTAGGAATAATTTTATTATTCTCTGTTACATAGTTACTTAAGTTTTGAAACTCTATTAGTTTATTTTTCAAGCGTTGTTGACTATCATTATCGCGTATCTCTTCTAATCCAAACTTTTCGTTGATTTCGTAGAGTTTATTATCGCTGATGTACCTATTTCCAGACACATAGTCTTTAACCGCTCCTTTATATCTTGATAATGGAATATCCTTATGGCCAGCAAACTCTAATGAATTACTTAAACCAGTTCCAATCCAAGGAACTTTGTCCATTTTTTGTCCTCCATATTTAGTATTTATTAATGCTAGAATACTAGGCATAATATCCATTTGAGAACATATCCCCTTAAATTTCTCAGGTTTTAAAAGCATTGGGCTATATATAATCAAGGGCACATGGTATCTACAAATCTGATTTTTTTGAGGAATTGGTATTAGTCTATGATCACCAGTAATGATAAATATACTATTAGCATAATTTGGGCTTGACTTATACTGAGTAATAAAGTCTTTAATACTATTATCTGTATATAATAATGCAGCCAAAATGTCTTTATATTTTGCCAGAACATTCTTTTTACCGCTGCTAATGCCACTATTATTCAGCTTTGCTTCGGCTAGAGCCATATACTTTTCTTTACCATTAAATATGAACGGCTCGTGGTTGCTATTGGTGAGTATCATATCGAACCTCGGCTGATCAATGGTTTTTATGTCATTCAGTGTTTTTCTAAAAACCTCAGAATCAGGAAAACCCCACGAAAAACCTTTTTCTGAAGTAACTTTCTTATATGCTGTTCCGTAGTTATTGATATCCACTATGTTTTCCATTCCCTCGTTGACGAGGTATTTATATTTACTATCAAAATCTGAATCACCACCTTCGAAATAGAAGGTCTTGTAATTAGCTTTTTTCAGTTGGTTAATTAAGGAAATATGATCCGGCAAAACATCTAATTCTAGAAAGCCATTTTTACCAAATGGAAGTGAGCCTAAGATAGAAGGTAAGGCTCCAAACGATCTACCTGTATTGCTGACAAAGTTTGTCCAAGTTAGACTAACGTTAGAAAGTGAATCCAGATAAGGAGTAAAACCAGGATATTCGGCATCATCACCAGAAAAGTCTCTCCCTAAACCTTCTACTACAATCAATATTATATTAGGCTTATCAGCCTTAAGGTCAATGTATTGACCAAGGAAGTCATTGGTAGTATCATTGCTTCGCAAGAGTGGATAAGGATTTGACTCGTCAAAAAGGGCCAGTTGCATATTGTCGTCCTTATTGAAATACATATAACTGTCTTTTACAAAGTACGAAAGATTGCTTTTTGTAGGTTCGATCGAGAAAGCATCTATAACAGTGTAAGCTAATGTAATAGCTAAAAATACCATTAAGTATATAGTATACTTACCTATCGAATTAAGAAAGTAAAATTTGGTCGTGAAAAAGAGAACTAAAACAATCAGTGGCCAAAAAGTAAGAATGCTTACATCGGAAGAGGTTTTAATAATCATTTCAATATCGTTTAGACTATATCCATATAGGTCGCTTCCTAACGATAAATTAGTTTTTGAGTAATACATATTGAGCATTAAGCTCGCTATTATTAACATAAAGCCTATTAAAAAAACAAACAACTTTGCAAGCCGCGAATTCAACTCTAAGAGTAGGAAGTAAATTGGGACGAGCACCACTAGTAGCATACTAGAAATGCCGAAATCAAAAAAGAAAAGTTTGACAGAATCTGTATCAAACGCAGCATTATCCCTATTCAATACAATTGCAAGTATGTCAGCCAAAAACAAGGTTAGCCCTAATGCGGCAACAAAATTTATGAGAAAATTGAAATGTGACTTTGTTAATGTTTTATCCATTGTTCCTGCTTTTTTCATGGAAGAAGTAAAGATTAGTATCATGTTTTCAATTGTACTCAAAAAATGAGCATTGTAAATAGCTCATCACCTAAATAATTTCACAAAAAACTAAATCAAGATTTCTTCTAAAACGCTACCCTTTTTAATATTATAGAGCCTATTGTTTATTACACTTGGTAAAAATGATTCAATTTTTATACCAATGAATATTGTAGAATTTGAGAGGACTTTAACATTATACCGCTTAATAATTAAACGAAATTTTATAACTATTTATGATTGAATACGCATCCAGAAAGACCACGAGACTGAATATAAGATACTTATAACCAATACTTTTAACATTTACCTGTTTAATCCTTCGAATACCTAGGGAAACCATCACCTTTTAATAAGTTTTCCTAAAAAAGAGATTTAATTTCCAGAAAGGTAGAAATATCGAATTCTAAGCTCCTTTTATACAAATCAAATGTTTTCAAAATATAGGTGCCTCATAGATTTTATAAAAGAAGTATTCAGCATTACTTACTTTTGGGTATTACCAGTATTTAAGAGTAAATGCTGTGCTCCTATTGTTTAATTTTTTACGAATTTATTATTTAGCTACCTAATTCGTAATCCTAAGAATCAATAGGGCTCGGTGTAGGTTTATTAGTTTCGATAAACGCTCCTTGAATGTTTATTAACAATGACTTTAACTACCACATTGTAAATAACCAAGTTAAGCACTTGAGATTTAAGAAAAGTTGAAAGCTTTTATATAGTTTCTCCTATTCTTTAAAGCGTTTAAACTTCACAAGATTTCAAAGCAAATCTGTTATATTATCACAAAGGTCATTAAAAAAAAAGCCCTTGTCCATAAAAAATAGACAAGGGCTTCTCTAAGGATTAATTTTTTAAATTAATTTCCAACCATCGCGGTAATCACGCTTCACGAATTTATTCGCTTCGTCGTAATTGGTAATTCGCATAGCGTTTCCATCCCAAAGGAGTTTTTTACGACCTTCGAATTTCCTGCCACGACCAGTTCCACCATTGGCTTCTTGATAACTTCGAATAGCAACATTGCCCATTATCACAGTTTCTGTAAGTGGTCCAGAATAATCAAAAGATGAAGTAAGTCCTTTATGCTCTTTACTATTGAATCCAGCTTTTACAGCATCAGTCCAGCTTACATGGTGGCCGTACTCTTTCATATTTTCGTTCTTATTACTTGTTTTGAAATTCTTAGGAAGTTCTAGAATTTCACCTGTGTTCAAGTAAACTTTAGGCTCTAGGCCATAAGTACCGCAAGTCATCACACCTTTTGAACCCATAAGCATCACGCCATTTCCACTACCTTTCTCTCCTATGTCATGATCAGCAGGGATTATGCTTGGATGAAATGGTCGTATACCTCCATCGTACCAAACCATTGTCACTTCCTTTTTATTAACTCTGGTCCCTGGAAATTTCAATTGTACATGAGATGAAGGTGGACACCCTTCTGGTATATACTCAGCCTCCCAATCTTTCAGAAATACTTGTCCTACACTACACTCTACTTCTGTAGGATATCCTAACTCAAGAACTCTAAATGGAGGATCGATCAAGTGACACCCCATGTCACCAAGAGCACCAGTCCCGAAGTCCCACCATCCACGCCATTTGAATGGGTGATATAGCGGATGGTAATCTACAAAGCTTGCAGGCCCAATAAACAAATCCCAGTTCTCTTTCGACATGGTTTCTGGCATAGGTGGCTTCTCCGTTGGTACCGGAATTCCTTGTGGCCATACTGGTCTATTGGTCCATACATGAACCTCGTCCACATCACCAATCAAACCTTTGTTAAACCATTCGATCATCTGTTGCTGACCAGGGTTAGACGCCCCTTGGTTACCCATTTGGGTTACAATATTATTGTTTCTTGCATATTCTGTGAGCTTCCTAGCTTCGTATAAATTATGCGTTAGGGGTTTCTGTACATATACATGCTTCCCTAGTTCCATAGCAGCCATTGCAGCGATACCATGTACGTGATCAGGAGTAGAAATAGTTACAGCATCAATGTCTTTTTGCTCTTCCAGCATTTTCCTGAAATCGCTGTATATTTTAGCCTTTGGAAACTTCTTGATCACATCTGCACATTGTCCTGTATCTACATCACAAAGTGCGACAATGTTTTCCGCACCATTGTTCCAAGCATTGGTAATGTCGCTTCTTCCTTTTCCGCCAGAACCTATGGCAGCAAGATTGAGTTTATCGCTTGGCGAAATATATCCTTTACCGAGTACATGACGAGGGACAATAAAAAAAGAAGAAGCCGCAACTGCTCCTGTCTTGATAAACTGTCTTCTACTGCTATTAGATTTTTTATTCATGAGGGCTGAAATTATTATTGATTTACAATTTTGTAAGTTTTAGCTTCATTTCCAATAATTAACTTCAATAAATAAAGACCTTGACCGTATTTTTTCAACTGCCTAGAAATTTTCTTTTCTAATTGCTCTTTCGTCCCCTTTGAGTCAAAAATCAATATTCCCATTTGGTTAAAAAGCTGACTTTCAAACTTGAGCTCAGGGTCAACTTTGATTTGCAAATCACCATTAGTAGGATTAGGAAAAACCAATACAGAATCCACTTCTAAAAGGTCATTTGAGGTAATAGGGTCACTTTGATTAAATAGAAACCTAGCCATTACTGGCAAATGGTCACTTGTAGTGTTGGGATAATCTGGGATATCTATAAAAGGTAGTGCAAGAAATACGGACTCATTGATATAGTTGTTATTTAACTCATTCGAAATACCAATGTGGTCAATCACATTGTCGTAACCAATATAAGACTTAAAGCCTCTATCGCTCAAAGACTTGGAAATCATATTCCAGTTGTTTTTATCATCTACAAATGGTTTGTAGGATGACTCTGTAATATCATAAACTACACTTTCGTCCAAATCATCATTAAAGTCACCAGCAATAATAATACTTGCGGCAGAAAAATGAAGATCAAGGCTATCTTTCAACACTTCAATGTCCTTTTTCCTCATTTCATAAACTAGTTCTCGCTCTTCCACAGTATTGCGATTTGCTCGAGAATGAATACCTATAATATGGAGGCGTTTTGTGACATTGTTGAGCTCTACATCACAAACAAATAAAGCTGGTAATCTTCCTGATGCCCAAAAACGATCGAAACCATCTGGATAGTTACTGATAACTGGCGTTCCTTTCAATAAGGGTCTAAGTTCTTTTAAACTGACCACTTCTTTATTGTATACAAGACAAACCCGCTGTACCTCTCCATCAGAAAATCCTCCACTAACTGCTGGTGAGCATTTTCCCGCATAGTTGGGTACGGATGAAACCAACCTATCAAAATAATCAAGGCTAGAAACCTCGGTCAGTACATATGCATCAGCATTTAGGTCTGACAAAGTTTTCTGCACATTTTCAAATTGCTTTTCGTCATCGTAAGGTCCATTCCCAGAACTACCAAACCACTCGACATTCCAAGCAGCGAGGTCAAATGTTTTTTCTGGGTTTGAATTGGGAGGAAATTGAAATGTCTGCACACCTACAACATCTTCCCTTTTTCGCGGAAATAATTGAAGTTTATCGCCATACCTACCTACTACTCCTTGCCATGTTCCGGCTTCCTGTGGCTTGGCAAGTCCATCCAAGTCGGTATTTGACCAAACTCTTGTTTCCAAAGTTCCTTTTTCGTCTGCTATTTTTTCGTTAGAGTTGGGTAAAAAAACAAAGTTTTTATCGGTCAAGGAGGCGTTCTTAATTTGAACCAAACGACCTTCATATTGGCTTATATTGTCTATACTCGTTTGATAAATTTTCAGTATCCCTTTCCCCCTATTTTGAATTGATTCAAACACGTCGCAGCAAGTATCTTTTTGAATTACAACTTCCTGATTATCAATACCTTTTTGACCAAAAAATGAAATAGAATCACCTATGAGCCATTTGTAATCTCCATTAATTCTTAAACCATTTCCAGCATCTTGAATGTAGTTAAAATACCCAAATTCATTTGCCGAAGCAGAAACAACTCCAGTGACTCTCGCCACTTCATTTTCTTTTAAATTCTTAAAATCACTGATACTTAAACTACAATCCGAAGCCAGCTCAATTTTTCTAAAAACTATGCTTTTGTTCAACAATTCATTTGCATCGAAATCATCTATTTTAAGCTCAATATTCTGCTTGTCTTTGTCAATGGCAATCTTGTATTTAATAAAAATAGACTCGCTATAATTTCCCGTTGCTGACTTGAAACTAAGTTGATTTGACCAAATTTTACCATCTGTGGAGAAAGTGACTTTGTCTGTATCTGTACTCCATAAGTTTAATTGAGCGTCTTGTTTGTTTGCCACCAACGAACCTTGAAAAACAGACTGGTCTCTACAGTTTCTATCAAAAGCATAAAGGTTTTCAGGGAAGTTTAAATCTAAGGAAGCTGGCGTTTTTAAAGTCGTGACAGCTTTCCAATTATCTGAAAGGAGTATTTCGTCCAAAATAAGGGTAGCTGCTTTTCCATTGGAACCTTGTCGCAATGCTACAGACCCTATATTACCAGCATCCGACTCACCCAAAGAGGCTGAGACCATGAAGCCTTCTGAAGCTAAGTCGGCAGTGGAACTCAATACAGCCAGGTCCACAGCGTCATCGTTATTATTTCCTGTGTTAAATGTATATTTTAGAACCAACAAGTAAGTTTTGCCAAACTCGAAATTCTGAGTAGTATAATTAGGGTTGCTTGATGACTTAGAAACTCCAAATTTCAAGCTGCCGTTTTCACTTTTCGCAAAAACTCTTCCTCTAAACTCTGTTCCTAAACTGGATGGCCCCAAATGGAAAAAGTACTCCCCATCCGAAGAAGCACTTTTTATATTTACTAATAATCTTGTATAAACAGCCCCAGTATTTATTGCCTGAAAAGAACGGTGAATATCTTGTCCACCACCACTTAACTTGGCAGCTGCTGTAGGCTCATTTAAGTCAAAAAAGCTTAGCCCATTAGTGGCTAAAATAGGATTTGAGCCATTTCCACTATGTTCATTCCAGTTGTTTGCTGTTAAAACGGCATCATTTGAATAAGTAAAATTCTCAACAAGAGATTGTGCATGTAAACCTAAAATCGAAGTAAAAAGAAGAAAGAATAAAAACGTTTTTCGTAGCATAAATATTGACCAATTTCAATTCCCATAAGCTAGCATAGCTCTGTTTTGGATCGGCTGCAAAATTACTACTTATAGCTCTTATTAACCATTCAATTGGGAAAAAACGTACTTCATTTCTTGGGCGATTTGCAAACTTCGCTGTTGGTAGATTTCATCCTCTTGTGGAGTACCGTCACTAACCTTCGGGTCAATATACTTGATAGGGAAACGTTTTTTTGCTCCAAAAATAACTGGGCAGTTTTCATCCGCACTATCACAAGTAAGCACTGCAAAAAAGTTGGATGCTGGGTTAAATTGGTGGTAATACTTTTTGGAAAAAGCCACAATGGGCTCAAGCTCCTCTCCCATTTTAATCCCGAAGACTGGATTAGTGGTTTCGCTCAATGGAATCGACTCAAAACCAGAATGCTCCAAAGCTTTTAAAACACTTTTATAAATTGCAGTAGCCTCCGTACCTCCGGAATAAGTATGTACGTGATGTAATCCATAATAAGTGGCCATGGTTTTAGCCCATATTTGACCTAAATGACTTCTACGAGAATTGTGCGTACATATAAAGTTAATGTTCACGAGACTTTGTGATTTTACATCATCACGCAGAGATTGAACAAACGGATCTAAAACTTTTTTCCTCTCTGTAGAGATTCCATCGGTTTCAATGGTGTCAATAAATTGCTGAATTTTGGTATATAGTAACATGTTAAATTCCTATGGTTTTACTTCTTCTTTCGTATATAAAATTGTCATGCCATTTGCCATTTCGCTGGGCAACTCTTTCTCTGTAGCCAATCTCTCGGAAACCATGTTTAAGGTGCAGTTTTCTACTTGCTTCGTTTTCTCGGAAAATACCTGCATGAATGGTCCAAATCCCATTAGAATCGCAAATCTCAATGATCTTTTGCATTAGGATATCGCCAAAACCATTTCCTTTAAAGCTCTTCCCGATGTACAGGCTTAACTCTGCAACGCCCTTATATGCCAGTCGCTTGGAAGTAGGCGAAAGTGCCGCCCAGCCTACGTACTGGTCATTTACTAATAAAGCTACTCTACCAAACTCTAGGTGGTTCGCATCCCATTGCTCCCAACTCGGGACAATGGTCTCAAAACTTGCTATACCGGTAGATAAGCCTTCTTCGTAAATAGTTGAGACGTGGGTATAATTCTCAGCCGAAATGTTCTCAAAAATCATGATTTAACAACAACCCGAACCTGGTGTACAAGCCGCTGCTTCTTTGATACTAATATTGAGCTTATCGGCAGGAATCCCACAAGAATCTTGTGCTAAACAGTCCGTTTGCTTATTAGTCAACAGGAAATTCTCGCCATCAAAGTCTAATCCAAACTTACCAATTGTACCAGCTTGATATTCAACCTCTACTTCTAAATCACCTATTTCTAAAGCTTTTTCTGAAAGCTCAATGATGTGCAAAAGCTTCTCCGGATGTAACCTGTGATTGTAATCATTCGCATTCCAAAGTTGGAAATTAACGACTTCTTCTTTTCTTATTTTACCTCCACAGTCAATAAAGTTTTTGGTTATTTTGCCTACTTCGGTTACATGAAAATGTTCTGGAACCATTTCATTATTTGGAAGCTTAAAGCCAATTTGATTTAGCTTGTTTAGTTGAGTTTTTACTACTGATAGTTTCATTTTATTTTTGTTTAAATAATTAACAACATCCTGTTTTCGACTTGATATCGAGGTTTAACAACTCTGCCATGGTTTCTTTCATACTCGTCCAATTCTCTTCATCAATACAGTAACACACACTCGTGCCTTCTACTGTTCCTTTGATAAGGCCGAGTTGTTTCAATTCTCGTAAATGTTGTGAAATTGTTGCTTGTGCAAGCCCTATCTCATCTACAAGGTCTCCACATACACAGCCATCTATTTTAAACAGTTTCTGAATGATTGCTACTCTAGCTGGATGGCCAAATGCTTTTGCAAAATTTGCAATCATGTTTTGCTGCTCGCTAAATATCTCAGACTTCGAAATTCCCATAATGCTTCATCGTTATATTGCAATAATACGATAAGCATATGCTTCAAACAAATTAGTTCGAACAATTTTCAATAAAATGGGCAGAAAAAGTAGATCGTGGATACAAGTAGGGCCAAATAAGCCAATAATATTTTAACCGAGCTTCGATAATAAATGTGGTTTCAATTGATTTTTACTTGACGCACACTTGGTTTCATTGATAACTTTAAGCCTTTTATTTCGAATATCATAAAATTGTTATTTATTGCATTCGGTCTGTATTGAGTACTTATAGTTTAAGCTTATCCATATGAAACAAATTGTCTTTACTTTATCATGTTGTTTGGCATTATTTAGCTGTACGGAACCCGTAGAGCTAAGTTCTGTAAGTGAAGAGAATTGGTCAAAAAGAACCATCGATATTAGTGCAAAAGATAGCTTGGAGTACGGAAAGTCTTACTTATCCATATACTCTGCGATTTACAGTATGTCGGAACATAAAACCCACAACTTAACCGCAATGGTGAGTTTGAGAAATATCAGTGATGTGGATACCATTTATGTGCAAAGAGCAGAGTACTATGACACTCATGGCACTTCAGTTCGTAAATACTTCGACAAAACTATCTTTCTTGCACCGCTAGAAACAACAGAAATAATAATAGATGAACTCGACTCTACAGGTGGCACGGGCTCAAACTTTATTTTCGAATGGAAGATTCCACATGGCTGTCCAAAACCACTTTTTGAAGGTATCATGAACTCAACCATGGGTCAGCAGGGATTGTCGTTTACAACGCACGCCATTCAGATCAAATAAGGAACAGAGGTCTTGTTTTACAAATCCTTAAAATAGAACCTCCCACCAATCCTGATTCTGAAGTTGGAAACATCTGGCACATCCTCTATACCGCCAACACCGTTGATCGTAAAACTGCTCATATTTCCTGTACTTCCAGCCAAGTTTGCAGTAATTAAAAGATTACGATTTAAGAAGAAATTGAGTCCCGCTCCATAAGCAAAACCAATTCCACTAAACGCGTATTCAACTTGCTGATTATTGAAGAATATAGGGCTAACCGATACACCTTGGTTTCCAACTCCAAGCTCAACATACGGTCTAAACTTTTTTGTTGTAGCACCAGGATTGAACCTCGCCATTAACTCAGCATTACCCATTGTGAAATAATCCCATTCGTTTTCTAAAGCAAGGGTACTAAAATCAAACCGTCCTATGACTTCGAAACGCTGTGTAATTCCATAGCCAAGTTCCACACCTACTCCTACCCCATTTGATTCTTGATCATCCAATAGCGTGAAATAATCAGACGACCAGCCGAGTGAATTAAAATTAACTCCCACACTGAAACCTTCTGTATTTGATTTCATTTCTAGTGGGCCTTCTTGAGCGAAAGTGAAATTGGATGTTAAGAGTATAATCAAGATTTTTTTCATTGTTTCTAGTTTTAAATTTCAATAGTTATGTAAGTCGTTTCGGCAATGAATTGCTGGCCTTTTGAAAAAACAACTGAGCTTCCAGAGGATTCACCTACAAGTCGAAAAACAGCAGCTTTAACTGGTATCCATTGCCCATTTTCGGCTTTTACTTCCTTTATCCTAATCTCCATAACTTCTTTTCTTAATGCATTGGATTTACGTATGTCTGACACCACACCTCGAGCCATTGCACCTTTAGAGAACACTGTTACTCCTTTAATAACCAGAGGTTTCGTAACTACAAAAGATGTATTATGCCCCTCACTTACATTAGCAGAATTAACGGTTTCTTGTAAGGCCACCGTGATTTTTTGGCCACTCAATGTTATTTTTTGTGGCTTTGCGACATTTGAGACCGGCTTTGGCTCTTCTTTTACAACTGGAACTTCCTGCCTTACTTCTTCTTTCGTTACCTCTTCCACCTTTTCCTTTTTCACAGGTTCTGGTTGCTCTTTCACTGGGAGCTTTGTTTTTCTACTTTGAGATTCGTCCTTTTTTACTTCTCGTTCCTTCACTTTTGGAGGATTCTCTTCTTGAGTGTCATTGTTAGGTTTATTTATGTTATTTCCAAATGGAATTGGTTGTGTTACACCACTATTGCTCGGTTGTATAACTTCTGCGACTTCTTCCATTTCTGGAGAAACTTCCTGGGGATCAATTACTTCTTTACTTGGAGAAATTGCAAACAAAATAGTAAGTGCTAGCACTACAGATCCACTTAAAATATACCAAACTTTATGGGTTTCAAATGACGGAATCTTCCATGCTATTTTGGGAACTGTGGGGAGCTTAACATTAATTTTAGGCTTTTTGAAATTGGCAAAAACCGGGCTTGGTTTTGTTTTAGGAACTTCCAATTTTATTGCATCCAACGCTGCCGAAAGCTCTTGTGCTGTTGCATACCTATTGTTTGGCTTTTTGTCCAAAAGCTTTTTTATAACCACCCATAAGTCCTTAGGAATTTCAACCGATCGCTCCGAAATTGCAATAGGCTTGTTATGAATGATCTGCTGCATGAGATCATAATCCGTATTTGCATGGAAAGGCATTTTTGCGGTCAGCAACTCGTACATGACAACTCCTAGAGCATACAAATCTGATTGAACAGAAGGCTCCCCTCCTTTCAAAAGCTCAGGGGCAATATACTCTAGTGTTCCTACAAGCCGATTGACTTGCGTTAACTTCTCGCTACCAACAGCTTTAGCAATACCAAAGTCCATGATTTTAACCTGATTGTCATTGGTAACTATAAGGTTGGCTGGTTTTAAATCTCGGTGAAAAACACCTTTAAAATGTGCATGAATCAAACCCTGAATCGCTTGTTTGGCAATTCTTAATGTTGAATTAACTGAAAAGTGGCCTGTTTTTTTAAGCTTTCTTTCTAAATCCTCCCCTTCGATGTACTCCATCACCATGAAGAAATCTCCTTGATCTTCAATGAAGTTATGAAGTGTGGCAATATTGGGATGGTTTAGTCTCGCGAGAATCTGAGCTTCATTTTTGAATCTCTCAAAAAATGTCGATTGTGAAATCAAATTGGGATGCAACATTTTGAGTGCTACATCACGGCCCAAAATGGTATCTACAGCACGATAAACGGTTCCCATGCCGCCTTCACCTATGAGTTCTTCAATTCTATATGTTGATATGAGTCGTCCGATCATCAGTTTCTGTCATGAAGTATTTTTGTAGAATCTAGAATAGTTTTGCCTGTATCGCTTTTTAATTCGAGACAAATTCCTGAATTTGAAAAGCAAACTAAAGCGTAGTATTTACCTTTTTGGATGTGTGTAGGTAAAGGCATTTTTGCTCTTACCTTTTTACCATTTTTGAATTTCAAAAGGTAGTATTCGCTATTGTTATCCTCAATAGATACGTGTCTCATCCTCACCAATTCACTACTTTGAGTTATTAAATTTGGACTTTCTAAATCCATCTTGATTGTTTTGATAAATCGAGTTGATTTGAAAATGAAGTAAACGAATGGAAGGGTACATAAACCTAAAATGGGCCAAATACTGAAACCTGTTATTGTGAAGTCCCTAAAAATGAAATAACTAATAACTAAAAAGGCACATAAGCCCACCGAAAATACAATCTGAAAAAGCCTTTGCAATTTCACTTGCTCGTTTAGAAACAATTTGATATTTGAATGAGAGCTATCCATCTTATTTAATATCTATTTCTTTAGTAACCGACTCACTATTTCTTACTAAGTCATCAAGGTCCATTGTCACTTTGGTTTCAATCGATTTATCCTCTCCTATAGCTTCAATAATCATAACCGTAATGTTATCATGACCACCTCGCTGCTTGGCTGTATTTACGAGTTCATAAGCACAAGTTTTCAACTCTCCTTCTGCAGCAGTTTTATAAATCTCTTGATCATTGAGGTAGTCATAAAGTCCGTCGCTACAAAGCAATAACCGCTCTCCTACTTCAAATGGAGCCTTTATCTTAGCAACATCGACTTCAACGGATTTTTGTGTCCCCATAGCTCTTGTGAGCACATTTCGCTCGGGATGAACCGCTGCTTTCTCTGGAGATATTTCGCCTTTCCTGAGTAGCTCTTGAATGTAAGTATGGTCATTGGACAATTGCTTTATTCCAGTTTTTGAAAGGTGGTAAAGCCTGCTATCTCCCACATGAGCACAGTACAATTCATTGTTAAGAATCACTACTGCGGTTGCCGTAGTCCCCATTCCTTTTTTACTTTGATCACTTTGGGCTTTTTGGTTGATTTTACGATTGGCCAATTCAAATGCAGCTTTCAACCCAGCTTTTATATTTGCTTGTGTTTCGTAGTATGATTTGCGAATTTGCTCTACAGCCATTTTACTTGCTACTTCGCCTGCGGCATGACCACCCATTCCATCTGCAACAATTCCTAAGTATCCTTTACTTTCCCTCACTTTGGGATCATTGGGCCTTACAAAATAAGCTGTATCCTCATTGTTCTTTCGGACATTTCCAAGGTCGGTGACTACAATTGCTCTAATCGCCTGGCCTTCAGTTACCACCTGACTGTCAGCATTTTGCTTAGCTTTACTTCCAGTAAAGAGGTTTCCTATATATTTAAATATTTTCTTCATTGGCCTTGGTATTCCATGGTACACATAAACCTTCCTTCTTTAAAGTCTTTATCTATGATTACCTTTTTCTCATACTTTCCTTCTTTTAATAGAATTTCCATTTTTCCTCCTATTGGCTTGTTAATAATAAATGGTTTCTGAGTCAGCACAGAACCATCTTCTAATTGCAGCGAGACATGATTTGAGTTTTGTACTACTACTTCTATTTGAGAAAAGTCTGAAGTAATAATTTCGTTGCCCCTTTTCTGAGTTGAACCTGCATCTAAGACAAGTTTTAAAGTGATGACAATTAAAACAAGTGCCAATACCCAAGGAAAATACTTCATAATCGAAAAGCTAGAGGCCTCCAAGTGAGCATGAGCAACTGGTTTAGAATTACCTTTTAAAGTTTCAATAACATCAGATATAAAGGGCCTTTTACTTGTCTTCACATTCAGCATGCGGCTAATAAGAAAGGTGTATTTGCGATCTATGTTCTCGTTGTAAACATTGGGTGACGTATAAGAAGCATTATTGATTTTGGTCCTTTGTTCAAGTATGTCTTTTGTTTGAAAAGGTAATTCCTTCGTACACAAGAAGTAAAGTAAAACACCTAGAGCCCACACATCAGATTGAATACTATTGGTTCCTCTAAACTGTTCAGGAGACATAAAATCAACGGTGCCAACCATGTATCCTTCTTGTGTTAGTTTGGGAGTATATCTTGCTTTTGAAATCCCAAAATCTAGTAACTTAACTTCTCCAGCTTCTGTAATCTTAATATTTGATGGTTTGATGTCACGATGCTGAATTCCTTTTTCGTGCAGGTAATTAATCGCCTCACATACTTGAATAAAAATATGCTTGATACTTTCATTGGACAACAATGGTCGCTTTTGCACATATTGATCTAGCATCAAGCCATTTACAAACTCCATTGCGATGCATGGCTTTCCATCTATTTCGCCAAATTCATACAGCTGAGTAATGTTTTTGTGATTTACTGAAGACTGGATGTATGCTTCGTTTTTGAACCGACGCATCATGTCTTTTTTGTACAAAACCTTAACCGCAGCCTCACGCTTCATTTCGTCATGAAATGCATAATAAACCTCTCCCATGCCACCAGATCCCAAGAGCCGAAGTAGTTTAAATCCATTAAATTTTTGACCAATGAGAGACATAGATGAGTAAAAAAAGCTGGCCAATCTTTTATTGACCAGCAGTGAAGATTTAGTAAATATTCAAAAGCTTTTTACCATACTTAATTGGGATGGCATAAGTTACTTTCGTGCCTTGACCGTCACTGTTTCCTGCAAAGAAAATCCCAACGACCTTACCATTCCTATTGAATACCGGACCTCCACTGTTACCACCACCAGTCTCGCTGATTTGCAATTGGTACGCTTCGCCAAAATTTGTCCCTACTTGTCTTTCTATTCCTTGAAGAGAATTTCCTTCTAAAATATTTGTAACTGTCCCTGTAGTAGTGGTTGGTTTAGCAACTTCTCTTACTTGGTTACTTGTATTGAATACGTTTTTGGAAGTAACTACTGAAAATGTACCTGGTGTTATCGCAGGGTAACCCATTACTACTGATGGAGATCCAATTTTAACCTCAGTATTTTCATCAAGCTCTACATAGGGTAGTTTTTGACTTGCGTTAATTTTTATTAGAGCTACATCATGTTCTGGAGAAGGGATAGGTTCACCCACCACTGGAATTGGAGTGTCATTATCTGCAAATGTTACGTTTATAATTGTATTCGCTCCTTTCACAGCCTTATTGGTTGGGTTATAACCAAACTGTTTTGTTTCCTGTGGGACCCATCCGTAGACATCTTGTGGCCCTACAGAACGTGCATCCTTTATAGGGTTTCCGTTTTGACTAACTAACAATCCGGGAAAGGCATAATCTGCAAAAGTGTAGCCGGTGTTCCAATTCGTAGCAACATGACTGTTGGTAAGAATAAAACCATCTTCACTAATAACAAATCCAGTTCCCGACGCTCCGTCTATCCCTATAGGAACTCTTGGTACATTTGCACTGGTGGTAAGTTTAGGCTCAATACTTCCATCACCATTTTGAACGTAAAGAGCGATGTATCTTTGTTGCCCACTTTCGTCTTTAATAGCTGTGAACTCGTGCCACAATGCCTCATTGGTACTAGTTTGATATAACCTCCACGAAAACATTATTTTAACTACTTTTTTCCTATTCAAAGTCGCTATCTCTTCTACTTCAATTATTGACTTAGAAACTGGTTGTACTTTCGTAGAGTCAATAATTATTGTCTGAGTACTCGACGGGAATATATTATCTCTGAAAACATAACCCAAAGCACTCAACACAATGACAGCTCCAAAAATAGATGCAATCAATGTTTGATTACTTTTATTTCTTTCATTGGTCAAAAGCCTTTCTACAGTTTCTTTCCCTACCCCTTTCTTTTGATTCTCAACTTCCCAAACTCCAGTTTCATCGGATTCCATAGCCATTTCAGTAGTAGGTTTCACACTACTTGGGATATCTATTACTCTTGTTGCCAACATCATGTCGGCAGGCAAAGGATAAATATCAAATATAAATGAGGGGCCATTACTACCTAATTGTACTTCGTCTCCAGGAGCAATTGCTGTCTCTGCTTTCACTCTTTGTTTATTTACAAAAAGTCCGTTTCGGCTGTTGTTATCATGAATTTTAAACAAATATGGATCGTCACTTACCTTTACGATACGCCCATGCTCGCGACTAACAACAGAGTCTTCTTCAGGATCAAATTGTACATCTGAATTTGCAGAACGACCAAGCGATAGCTCATTGAGGGTATTGAAGTTGAACTCTTCCACTTGGTTAGCTTTGGAACCAGATATGTGGCGGATCAGGTACTTTTCAGGCTTAAGATTTGAGGCCATAGTTTTAAGGAGATTTTGTTAATAATTATTTCTATCACAAAGTACCCTCTCATTTTCTATGTCCGAAATACATGGAATCGTTGAATTTGTATACACAAATACCACTAGTTGAATACTACATGTTTTCGTGTATATTTTCCTAAATGGCAAATGCTATGTTTAATAATGATTATAATTGAATAGTAAAACCATGCATTGATGAAGACTAATTTAATTTTCATAATATTTCTTCTAACCTTTTTTTGTCAAAAAACTTATTCTCAACCTAGCCAGGAAGAAGTTTTAGAGAAAAATCAAAATGCACTTGATAGCTTAAAACTTCAACCTCAAAGTCAAATTCGAGATTCAAGCATTACAATATGCTTGGGTAAAATTTTACTTGCACACTTGGGCATTAAAAACTCCAAGCTAAATGCCGAAGAAAGAATTAATCCTTTAAAAGACTTTACCGAAGTTTCGGTTTTCGATCAAAAAGAAGGCTACTTCTACTATTACGCTGGTTTTAATTATCGGTTTGAAGGTTTAAATGAACCTGCAATTGAATACTTCTATAAAAGCCTTGAGATATTTATTCAAAATGGGAATAAAAGTATGGAAGCTTCGACTTACAACCAGCTCACGCGGATAGTTTCTTTAACTCTTTTAAACAACCCAGACTACGACCCCGAAACAAGGACGAAGTACTATAAATATTCCAATCGTGAGGCGGTAAATATTGAAAATAAAAAAGACACCGTAATGTTGTCGAGCTATCATTTAAATATTGCTCTTCAACATTTAATCAAAAAGGAATACGAAAAGGCCAAAATTAACTATAGAAAGTCATGGGAAGTGGTGGCAGATAAACCAGAGCGTTTCTGGTTTCAATACTACGGCGGAAGGTGGGCAGAAGGCCTGTGTATGTTACATATGGGACAAACAAAAAAAGGTTTTGAATTGATCAATGAAGTCAAAAGAGAAATTGCTAAATCAAACACCTCTGATCGTGAAAACTTAAGAGCGATAATTGGATTCCTCCTAGGAGATTACTTTATTCAAAAAGGAAATTACATTCAAGGATTGAAAGAGAGTGACTACGGAGCAAAAGACAACCCCATCTTGAAAGCTCCGATAATGAATCATTTCATGAATAAGAATTATTATAGGATTTATAAGGCAATGGGCAATTATCAAAAAGCCCTATCATACCATGAAGAAATAGTTGCCTATAATAGAGAATTGGAGAAAGCAGAAATTAAAGGAAACTATGTCAAATGGGCAAATAGAGAAGAAAACATTGCCAAGGATAATAAAATAAACTCACTAGAAGTAGAGAACCTATATCAAAGCAATGAGCGGCAAAAACTACTTCGAAATTTTCTCATCTTAGGTCTTATTGCACTAAGTGGTTTGGCTATTTATATTCTTTACAGTAATAAAGAACTCCGAAGCCTAAATGCCAACCTACTACAGAAAAACAAAGAAATTGAAATGGCACTCTTTAAGGGTCAACACCTTGAAAGAAAACGTGTTGCATCTGAGCTTCATGATACATTAGCAACCAAAACCTCTGCTCTTAAATGGAGAATGGAAGCCCTTACAGAAACACTTAAAACGGACAAAGAACCCTTTGAAAATGTAGTAAAATCGCTTGAAGAACTTTATACTGACATAAGGTTTATTTCGCATAACTTACTACCAGAGGAGTTGGAGCGAGAAGGCTTAAAAAATACACTTACCAACTTGATCTCAAAACTTAACATGCTAAATAAAACTACCTTTAATTTAGTCCTTGATGGTCTTGAAACAAAACTTGAAACAATGATACAGTATGAGTTTTACAATGTCATTCTGGAACTTTGTAATAATATATTAAAACACTCAGAAGCTCAAAATGCCTTTATTTCTGTTTCCGATTTTGGCAACAAAATTTACTTAACTGTTACCGACGATGGCGTTGGTATTTACCATAAAAAAAATGCAAAAGGAATTGGACTTAGCAATATTAAAAACCGAATAGAGAGTATTGGTGGTGAAATAGATATTGAAAGCGGAAATGCTGGAACTAAGGTTTCTATAATTATTTAATCCAACAACCCAGCCTGGATTGCGTACTTAACCACTCCTACCGAGTTTCTTACATTCAGTTTTTTAAGAATATTGTGTCGGTGGGTTTCCACAGTTGCTGGGCTTATAAATAGCTTTTCCCCTATTTCGGTAGATGATAATTCTTCTGCAATAAGCTTTATGATCTCAATTTCACGATTGGTAAGTGCCACGGTTTGGAAGTCGTCACCTGAGATTATTTGTTGGGAACTTGTGTCCGGATTAAGCAATTCAAAAATCACAGATTCACTAAAAAAACGTTTGCCCTCATTGATAGTTGTAATAGCTTTGTGCAACTCACTTTTGGATGCCTTTTTCATGACATAACCTGAGACTCCAGCCTTAAAAGCATCTCTAATAATACTTACCTCTTCAGAAACTGTCAGCATTAGGACCTTTATTTTGGAAGAAACCTCACGGACCTTAAAAGTTAATTCCAGTCCATTCATTTCTGGCATGTCGTAGTCTGTAACTACTATATCTACCGGGTATTTTTTGATATAAACCATCGCTTCTAAAGGATCCGAAAACTTTGCAATGATATCCACATCTGGAATTGAGCCTAAGAGCATAGATAAGCTTTCGAGGATGATTTCGTGGTCGTCTACTAGAATAACTTTCATGCGTGGTTTATTTTTCAACTCAATTGTATGTTTAAATATAGGGCAAAAAATGGAGAAACGAAGTAAAATAACAATTAGAAGAAGGACAAAACATGATTGAAAAGGAAGATCTCTACTTAATGTTTTAGCCAATGCCTATTTACTCAAATACTAAGACCGTGTTCCCTACTCTACGCATCCTTCGATTTGGGAAGTAAAAACAGCCCCACCACCAACTTGAAAAGGAGGAATCAACTCTATGGCTTTACCGGCAGAGAGTGTTAAATCCTCAGGTGTAACTATCGGAAAAGTAGCTATGATTTTATCGCTTGTAAATATGGGATTATCGTAATTTTCAAATGAAGCAAGATTAAGATTTTTCCAACAAAGTTGCTTCAACCCCGATTTCATCACTGTTTTAAGTTCATTGAGGTTCAGTGCTTTACTGTAGATTCTCACCTCATCCATAGCACCTCCCAATGGCCTAGCTCCTCCGGTTGCATTAGTAGGTTGGTTCCCAATAGCTGCCGACACAGCTGGACTACTAGATATTGTTCCTGTTTTAGCCATACTGCTTATCAATGTTGAATCTTTGTAAAGTTTCATGGTAGCACCATCGTAAGTGGCTGCAACAAAAATCCACTCGTTTAGCGGTACAACATTGGTATTACTAATTAAGGTACTTGTACCTCCACTTGTAGTCTTCAGTCGGAATCTCAGTTTAGAGTCATTGAGCGTACTAAGCATCCAGTAATGGTCATTGTCAAATTCTCCACTTGCCTTGGAAATGAACCTTGCATCGGCTTGGTTATAATTATCCAATTTTGTCCAAAAACAAATGGTTAATTCTTCCCCTGTAATGTCCACGTTTCCTAAATCAATTCGATGGTTTGACCCGCTAAATTTAAGGGCAGAATTACTACCGTCTCCCGTTATATTCACCCAACTAGCGTTTTCTACTTTCCCAAGGTTCGAATTGGGCGAAATATCATATGCCAAGTCACCGGAGTTCTCTTCCAAAGACCAACGTGCTATTAAATTATCAGTATAATCATTGATTTGAGCATATGTTGATACCTTTATAATGGCAAAATCTTGTTCACCATAAATGTCCTCCACAAGTAACTTGAATTCATAAATCCCTTCTTGCGTAGGCGTAAAATTTGCAACCGTTTCGTCTTGATCATTGATTGTAACGGTGGGGCCAAAAGTTTGGCTCCAACTTTCTTGCATGGTTACTGCAGACCCATCAGGGTCAAAACTATTAGAGCCATTTAATGTCACTTCGGTGTTTATAATTTCATTTAACAATGGAGTGACTCTAGCCACTGGGGGTATGTTAGGAATAGGCCCAATTGTATATTGACCATCCACAATAGAACTTGATGTTTTACCCGACTCACTCGCAACAGCTCTAATCAAGGTGCTATTATTAACATTGATAGGACTTGTGAACAATGTTCCCGTTATTGATGGATCGGAACCGTCGGTGGTGTAATAAATGCTTGAACTCAAGTCACTATTAGAAAGACTGACAATCACGGGGTCGTTATACTGCCCAGGCAATGGAGAAAATGAGGGGTTGGAAACTACATTTGTCCCGACATATTTGATGCGGTAAACTTCTCCCACTCCTGTTTCATAATCTGTCATGAGGTAGTAGAGGTTCCCATCTGGGCCATACTTTATCATCACTGGCTTGAGCTCTCCAGCAATCAACATGTTTGCATAAAATACTGATTTTGAAGTATTAGCCTCACTAATTGCACGTGTAATTGCTCCGGGAGCATTCGCAGAATTACTACCCCAAAAAGCAGCAAAATAGTTTGCATGGTATGTATTTGGCCAGTATCCTGAGGCAGGGTACCAAACCCCACCAGCAATAACTTTTTCGCCCGAAAACGACATATCAGCCCAAATAGAAGTACTATTTCCAATTCCTCCGTAACCATCGTGCCCATAGTTTGCTCCTGCTTGCAGCTCGTATACATTTGCTTTGTTAGTTCCTACAGCATCATTTATGTACAATTTATTTGTCGCCGACAGATTAGACATCGCATAAGGATTTCTTAATCCAAGAGCATAAATGGCTCTATAGTTTCCACTTGCTTGGTTATAAAATGGATTATCAATAGGTATACTTCCATCGGTATTGATTCGAAAAACCTTACCTGTGTAGCTGCTTAAACTTTGTACATTGTCACCACCATTCCAACCATCACCAGTTGTAAAGTAAAGCTTACCATCTGCTCCAAAGGCTAAGTCTCCGCCATTGTGACTACCGCTGGAAGTAGAAGAATTAAAAGGCACATCCATTAAAACTGTTTCTGTTCCCGTTGAAATATTTGGATTAGAGCTATTTGCAGCAATTCTTACCACTCTATTATGCCGAGGATTGTCTTGCATATAGAATGCATAGACATATCCATTACTAGTAAAATTGGGGTCAAAAACGAAACCTCTCAACCCTGCAGAGCGATGCCTTGTCGCAGGAACGCCGAAAGTATGAAAAGCAGCAGGAACACTTTCGTAGAGATTAGTTGTATTATTCAAAACTGCAACCCTTAACTCTCCCTTTATTCGTTCGCCGTAAAAAAGCCTACCATCTGGAGCAAAAACCATACTCGCAGGGTCAGTTAGATTGCCAAGAACTTTTTGAGACTCAAACCCAGCTGGCAGAGACTGAGCAGAAGCAGAGAAAGTAAAAAGGAAAAATATGAAACAGTTATATATTACACGAAGATTGAGCACAGGAAAGGTTTAGAAGTATGGGAAATAAAGTTAAGCTATATTTTTTAAACAGCTCAAGTCACCTGTTTTGGCGGTTGGTTGCTATGTTAAAGTAAAACTTGAATAGTATTTAGCAAAACTTTAAATGTAACAAGCTGCTCGAAAGAAGGGAAAAAAGAAGTAATTTTTTAATGAGAAATTCGCAAATCATAAAATAGAGTAGACTCTAAGGGAGACATAAAAAAACAGCTTTATTCTATAACTACTTAGTTTTATTTCCAAAAAGTTAAAATCGCAATTTGAACCCTTTACCTTCGATTTTCATCCAAGGTCAATAGAATGATACCGTTCAATAATCCATAATAGCGAATCTATTTTCTATTTTTACCTAATAATTTTTAGTGAAAACTAGTAATGTTATTAACTTTAAGGAATGTAAAAGTGCTATTTGAAACGCACTTTATACGTTGAATAGCCTAGATGCATAACTTTATTACAGCCACTATCGAAACTTGGAAATATCCCATTCAAGTTATTAAAAGGTTAAAATTTAACCTCAGTCTGGTATTAATTGCAGTTTTTATATTTATCGCTCTAAATACCAAAGCCCAAGAATATAGCGTCGAATATAAATTGTACTCACAAACAGATGGACTCTCTTCCAATGTTACCAATTCCGCAGTAGAAGACAAAAATGGAATTATATGGATAGGTACACAAAAGGGAATTACCCGTTTTGATGGACAATATTTAAAAGCATTTAATAAGCATGCTTTCAATAAGATATTTTCATTAGGCTACTTTCATTTTAAAAATAAGTGTAAGCAGCTATGATTACTAAAATTTCACTTTTCGTTTTTATCTTTTTATTGAATTTCCCAGTTTTTGGGCAAATAGAAACAGAACTAATAGATCAAGGCTATGTATATGCAGTTCTTCCTACAGAAGAAGGTAGAGTTTACTACCTAAGTCGCGTAGAAAAAACGATTTTTAAAAATGAAAGAATAACAGCTTCATTAAACTATTTTGATGGTTACAATACGTATTCTTTGGTAAACTTACCAGGCACATTTGTATCATCTTCGCAATTTTCAATACTCCCTTTCGAAAAGAATAAATTGCTAATTTTTCATCCCGAACGTAGTTCAGATGGAATGAGCGACTTATATATCTACGATTTTGTAACCAATTCTCTTTCAGAATTAGGAAATAAAAGCATAGAAATTAGTGCTATCCATTTAACAATGGAGGGTTTGTTTTCAATCAGCAATTCAAATGGTAAGAAAACTAGATTTTATGAATATACTGACGGTGAGCAACGCTTGCTTTTTGAAAAGATAGGCCCTTATACAAACATTGCTCAGTTCAATGGCCTGATTTATACTTTCAAAAACAAAAATGGGTTGGAAGTCTTTGATTTGAAAGGAAACAAAATCAAAGAAGTTACCAAAGACAATATTGAAACGGAGGCTTTTCTTTATGAAAGTCCAAATATATCTTTTAGTCAAAAGGAAATTGTTGACGGAAAATTAGTGCTGAATTTTAAAGATATAATACCATCTGTACAGGTTTTAAATAGTGAAACAGGCAATTTTGAAGCATATAAAGATTTTGTTGGCGAAAACTACGGCGTTTGGTTCTCAGACAAAAAAGGTAATTCCGTTTTACTGAAATCAGTGGGAGAAAACAAATGTGGTAACGACCTGATTTTTTATAACAAATCAGAAAGGGGCGAGTGTGTGAATCATGAGCTACCCAATTATCCAATGGCTTTGGCTTCGCTGGACTTTGAAAAAAATATCTGGTTAGGTTTTGAAGGAGGACTTTATAAAGTCAGTTTTAATAAAAACTATGTCAAGACTTTACTCAAAGGTGCTAGCCTAAGGGCGGTTTACCCATTAAATGACAAAGAACTTTTAATTGGCTCGGAATCTGACGGACTTTTTCTAATTAATAGGCAAACCGGTGAAGCAAGGCCATTTCTAGACCGAGAAGAAGATTTTTTCATAGGAAATAGAGGTTTTTTTAAGGATAAAAAAAATAACTTTTGGATTAATTCCATCAATGGATTCTCTATTTATTCTAATGGATTTAAAACCAGAGAAAATATAACAACAGAAAGATTACAGTACGCATTTCAAATGGGAAATGGAAATATCATTGGCGGTAGTTACGATCATAGCTTAGTCAGCATTAATCCAATAAGTCACTCGCAGAAAACAACTCCGACTTACCCCGAATTTGGTGATTTCCATGGTCACATACCTCTAAAAGATAAAAACAAATCCTTGATTTTAGGAACAGGAGGTGTGTTGCTTTACAACGAACTTGAAGGTTCAATTTCAATCGTAGATACATCTCTGGGGCAAATCATATCAGGGTATAAAGATAGTGAAAGCATATTTTGGCTAGGATTTGAAAATGGAAAATTAAGCCGAAATAAATGGGATGGAAAAGAGCTTTTAGAAATTGAATCCTTTAAATTTCCAAGTACCATTGCAACCATCACCCCTGCTAAAGATGGCCGTCTTTGGCTTGGTACTTTTGACGGCATCGCAGTTTTCAATCCAGCCACGAAAAACTTTAATTTTCTTGACAATTCCATCATTAGTCACTATGAAAGTAACCGCTTTTCTGCTTATTATGATGAAGCTTTTGATAAAATGTATATTGGAACAGTAGATGGTCTAAATATTATTGAAACTAGTAAATTTGAAAATCAAGATTCAGAATTTCGGGTATTCACTGCAAATATTACGCATGCCCAAAAAGACAAAAATATTGCAAAAGAAATCAAAGGATATTTAGAGGATGAGGTAAATCTAGAAATACCAGCCGAACAGCGATATCTCAGACTTCGTTTTTCAGCTAGTACGGCAATAAATAACAAGAATCTAACTTATTTTTATAGAATAAATAATGGCTCTTGGATAGACAACGGAAAGCAAAATGAGCTTTCTTTTCCATTTCTAGAGTCTGGACAGCACTTGATTGAAGTATACGCAAAAAGTTCTGATAATGTCCGAAGCACCAATACCCTAAAAGTTAACATTGACGTTGATTCTTTTTACTATCAAAAATGGTGGTTTCGTTTAAGCTTATTACTAATGAGTATTAGCACAGCGTATTTTTGGTATAGAAGAATAAAAAATGAAAATAAAAGACTAGAAAACACTGTAGCAGAGCGTACTGATGAACTAAAAAAAGACAAAGAAATCATCGAACAACAAGCCGAGCGACTATTGGAACTGGACAAAACCAAATCCAAATTCTTTGCCAATGTATCGCATGAACTCCGGACGCCAATCACCTTGATAAAAGGGCCGATTCAATCGGTTTTGAAAAACAAAAATCTTGATAAGCAAACGTTCAATTTACTTAGTACCGCAGAGCGAAATACGGCCAACTTACTAGGATTGGTCAATGAAATTTTAGACTTGACAAAACTAGAAGCCAGCAAGCTCACTTTGGATGAAAAAGCTACTAATTTATATGCTTTTCTGAGCAGAACTATTTTCAATTTCCAATCTGTTGCCGATGTTCAAAATATTGCATACTCCTTTGATTATCAATTAGATAAATCCATTCATATTCAGCTGGATGAAGCGAAATTGGAGAAAGTACTAAACAATTTACTATCAAACGCCTTAAAATTCACTCCAGAAAATGGTAGAATTGAGGTCAAGGTTTCCGAAAATTCTTCTGGAATTAAAATTGCCGTAAAAGACAGTGGCAGAGGAATTTCGCCAGAAGATATTCCGCATGTTTTCAATCGCTTTTACCAATCTAAAAATAATAGCAAAGCAGAAGGTGGTTTGGGAATTGGGCTGGCATTATCTATGGAGTTTGTGCAGCTCATGCACGGAAAACTATGGGTAGAAAGCAGCACCGAAGGAAAGGACAAAGGCTCTACTTTTTATGTGGAAATACCGAAAAAAGAAGTGGCCGTTCCTGCTATCGATAGCCAACCTGTGGTATGGAGTAACACTGTAATTACTGATAAAAACATAGCATCTACCCCTCACAAGCATACCATACTACTGGTAGAAGACAACGAAGACTTACGAGCTTACGTATCCTTTTTGCTAAGGCCTTTTTACACCATTATTCCTGCCAGAAATGGTCAAGAAGGCCTGGAAAAGTTAGCTAAGAATAATTGCCAGCTTATCTTGAGTGATGTTATGATGCCTATCATGGATGGTTTTGAGTTTTTAGATACCGTAAAATCCATGGCCATTTATAGAAATATACCGTTTATTATGCTCACCGCTCGGGCTGAGTTAAAAGACAGGCTCAAGGCCTTGCGGATAGGCGTAGATGATTACATGCTAAAACCTTTCGACGAGACCGAACTACTCGTCAGGATTAAGAACCTGCTCACCAATTACGAAAGCCGCCTCAACTATTTTTCTAAAAGTCAAGCCAGCGAACAAGCCGAGCTACTGAGCATTCCTGAGCAAGATAAATTGTGGCTACAGCATTTAGAAATGCTGGTATTGCGGGATATCAATAATTCAATTTTCAGTGTCGATTATTTGGTTCAAATTTTAGACACGAATCGTAATACATTTTACAGTAAAGTAAAGACATTGACGGGTCTATCACCCAATAAATACGTTCAGCTAATTCGTTTACAGAAAGCCAAAGATTTGCTGGAAAACAGCACCCTATCTGTAAAAGAAATTACGGAAAAAGTAGGCTTCAAAACCCCTGATTATTTCACCCGCCTCTTCAAAAATGAATACGGCAAGCTTCCTTCTGACTATTTGAGGTAAGTATTGGTTTTTCGTTCAAAACCGCCCCAAAACACACATTTTCATCAAAAATAGTACAATTGTCATGTATATCGAGTACGATTGTTAGGTATGCCTGTGTGTAATTTTGGGTATAATTTCATTGTGCCATGGTGTACAGTGAAGTAAAGTTGTAGTAAGATACCGGTTTCTTCACTCAGTGAATCTCTGGTTTTTACGATTGAGACTCGGTTGAAAAAGATAACAAATAACCATTGAGCATGAAAAAAAAACTACTAAACACAATCACCCTTTTTATTTTTTCCCTAAGCATATTATTGCATACGGATGCTTTTTCTCAAACACCGTTGCCTACTGCAACATTTGAAAGCTCTTACATTACCCATGCGTTCCGAGAAATAATCAAAGATAGGACCGGGACTGGCGGAATAAATAACCTCGAAGGTGCAACAGGCGTGTCGGTCAGTCCAGACGGAAAAAATATTTATGTAGTTAGCTATTTTGACGACGCCTTGACAGTTTTCGACCGAGATCTGCTTACTGGCGGGCTAAGTTTCAAAGAAGACTTTCAAGATGGGAATGGCGGGGTGAATAACATCGCACGTGCAACAGGCGTGTCGGTAAGTCCCGACGGAAAAAATGTTTATGTAGTTAGTTTTGTTGACGCTGCCTTGACGGTTTTTGACCGAGATGTGCTAACCGGCGGACTAATGTTTAAAGAAGACTTTATAGATGGGAATGCCGGGGTAAATAATTTGGATGATGCTTCAGGCGTGTCGGTAAGTCCCGACGGAAAACAGGTGTACGTGGTTAGTCAACTTGACGATGCCTTGACGGTTTTTGACCGAGATGTGCTAACAGGAGGACTAACGTTTAAGGAAGACTTTATAGATGGGAATGGCTTGGTACATAACCTCGATGGTGCAACAGGAGTATCAGTCAGTCCCGACGGAAAACAGGTGTATGTAGTTAGTATTCTGGACGATGCCTTGACGGTTTTTGACCGGGATGCAGCTACGGGCAGACTAACTTTTAAAGAAGATTTTAAAGATGGGAATGCTGGGGTTATTAACCTCGATGGTGCTGCTGGCGTGTCGGTTAGTCTAGACGGAAAACAAGTGTATGTGGTTAGTGAAGTTGATGGTGCCTTGACGGTTTTTGACCGAGATGTGTCAACCGGCGGGCTAACGTTTAAACAAGACATCAAAGATGGGAATCCCTTAGTAAATAACTTGAGAGGTGCTACTTACGTGTCGGTCAGTCCAGATGGGAAAAATGTATATGTGGTTAGTCGGCTTGACGATGCCTTGACGGTTTTTGACCGAGATGCAGTTACCGGAGACCTAACTTTTAAACAAGATTTCAACGGGGAGAATAACCTGGCTGGTGCAAGGGGCGTTTCGGTCAGTCCCGATAACAAACAGGTGTATGTGGTTGGTCGATTTGGTAATGCCTTGACAGTTTTTGACCGCCAAGCTCCACCAATTGCATTCGCTACCGCCACTAATGCAACCTGTGAGGCAGGAACAAGCACTGCTGGTGACGACGGAAAAATCACGATATATAATTTTGTCACCGGCGACCGATTCCAATACAGCACCGGTACAACTTTCAATGCAGCCACCGCTTCAGCCATCATGGATATTCCCACCGATGGTATAATTGTCAATGACCTACCAAATGCGACCCAAAGCTATACGGTCAGAATTAGCAATACCAATGGCTGCAGCATTGACCGTGTCGTTTATTTATTTGAAAGTAGTTGTTGTATTAACCATGCTTTCCTAGAAGACTTTAAAGATGGGACTCGCGGGGTGAATAACCTGAATGGTGCTACAGGCGTGGCGGTCAGTCCAGACGGAAAACAGGTGTATGTGGTTAGTTCTAGTGACCATGCCTTGACGGTTTTTGACCGCGATGCGGGTACCGGGCTGCTAAGTTTTAAACAAGACTTTAAAGATGGGACTGGAGAGGTGAATAACCTGAACGCTGCTGTTGGCGTTTCGGTCAGTCCAGACGGTAAGAATGTGTATGTGGTTAGTTTTTTTGACGATGCCTTGACGGTTTTTGACCGCGATTTAGTCACAGGTGGCCTAATGTTTAAAGAAGACTTTAAAGATGGAATTGGCGAGGTGAAAAACTTAGATGGTGCTCAAGGCGTGGCGGTCAGTCCCGATGGAAAACAGGTGTATGTGGTTAGTGGGCTTGACGATGCCTTGACGGTTTTTAACCGCAATGTGCTTACTGGGGAACTAAGTTTTAAACAAGACTTTAAAGATAATACTCGTGGGGCTAATAACTTAGATGGTGCTTTTGGCGTGTCGGTCAGTCCCGACGGAAAACAGGTGTATGTGGTTGCTCAAACTGACGATGCCTTGACGATTTTTGACCGGGATGCAGTTACAGGTGACCTAAGTTTTAAACAAGACTTTAAAGATGAGGTGGACGGAGTGAATAACTTGGAGGGTGCTAGAGGCGTGTCGGTTAGTCCAGATGGAAAACAGGTGTATGTAGTTAGTGCTAATGACGATGCCTTGACGGTTTTTGACCGGGATGCAGGTAGTGGCGAGCTAAGCTTTAAAGAAGACTTTATAGATGGGACAGACGGAGTAAATAATCTGAATGGTGCTGTTGTCGTGTCAGTCAGTCAAGATGGGAAACGGGTTTATTTGGTTAGTTTTATTGACGGTGCCTTGACTGTTTTTGAACGCAATGCGGGTACTGGAGACCTAACGTTTAAAGAAGACTTTAAAGATGGAATTGGCGAGGTGAAAAACTTAGATGGTGCTCAAGGCGTGGCGGTCAGTCCCGATGGGAAAAATGTGTATGTGGTTAGTTTCGGTGACGATGCCTTGACGGTTTTTGACCGCCAAGCCCCACCAATTGCATTCGCTACCACCACTAATGCAAGCTGTGAGGCAGGAACAAGCACCGCCAATGACGACGGAAAAATCACGATTTATAATTTTTCCGCTGGCGACCGATTCCAATACAGCACCGGGACGACTTTTAATGCAGCCACCGCTTCTGCCATCATGGATATTCCCACCGATGGTGTAATTGTCAATGACCTACCAAATGAGACCCAAAGCTACACGGTCAGAATTAGCAATGCCAATGTCTGTAGCATCGACCGAGTTGTTTATTTATTTGAAAGCAATTGTTGTATTAACCATGCTTTCCAAGAAGACTTTATAGACGGGACTGGCGGGGTGAATAATCTGGATGGTGCTACAGGCGTGGCGGTCAGTCCAGACGGAAAGAATGTGTATGTGGCTAGTGTTAATGACGATGCCTTGACAGTTTTTGACCGCAATGTGCTTACCGGGGGACTGAGTTTTAAACAAGACTTTAAAGACGGGACTGGCGAAGTAAATAACTTGAATGGTGCTAGAGGCCTGGCGGTCAGTCCAGATGGAAAACAGGTGTATGTGGTTAGTTCTATTGACGCATCCTTGACGGTTTTTGACCGCGATGGTCTTACCGGGGCACTAAGTTTTAAACAAGATTTTAAAGATGCGGTCGGCAGGGTGAATAACCTGAGAGGTGCTGGGGGCGTGGCGGTCAGTCCAGATGGAAAACAGGTGTATGTGGTTAGTTATACGGACGATGCTTTGACGGTTTTTGATCGCGATGTGCTTACTGGAGACCTAAGGTTTAAAGAAGACTTTATAGATGAGACTCGCGGGGCTAATAACCTGAATGGTGCTATTGGCGTGTCGGTCAGTCCGGACGGAAAACAGGTGTATGTGGTTAGTGAGCTTGACCATGCCTTGACGGTTTTTGACCGCAATGTGCTTACCGGGGGACTAAGTTTTAAACAAGATTTTAAAGATGGGTCTGGAGAGGTGAATAACCTGAATGGTGCTGGCAGCGTGGTGGTCAGTCCCGACGGAAAACAGGTTTATGTAGTTAGTGTTAATGACGACGCCTTGACGGTTTTTGACCGCGATGTGGGTACTGGAGTCCTAACGTTTAAAGAAGACTTTATAGATGGAATTGGCGAGGTTAAAAATCTGAATGGTCTTAGGAGCGTGGCGGTCAGTCAAGACGGAAAACAGGTGTATGTAGTTAGTGCTAATGACGCATCCTTGACGGTTTTTGAACGCGATGCGGGTACTGGAGACCTAACGTTTAAAGAAGACTTTAAAGACGGGACCGGCGACGTAAATAACTTGAATAGTGCGAGAGGCGTGGTGGTCAGTCCAGACGGAAAAAATGTGTATGTGGTTAGTTTGGTTGACGATGCCTTGACGGTTTTTGACCGCCAAGCCTCAGCAAATGCAGGTACACCAACTAATATAGCTGTTTGTGATAATGTTACAACTGCTATTAATTTATTTGAGCAATTAGCTGGGGAAGATGCAGGCGGTACTTGGTCTCGCAAATCAGGTACGGGGGGTACTTTTGTGGCAGAAACAGGCATGTTCACACCTGAGAAAGGTGCAAGCACATCAACCTTCAGCTATACCGTATCCGGCTGTCCCGATGCAACGGCTGATGTGGTGGTTACGGTTAATCCCAGCAGTTTTACCTCAGGGACAGCGGTTAATCCGACCACTTGCGGCGGGACGGATGGTAGCATTACATTCACCACAGCCTTAGCTGATGGTACGTACTCGCTTTCGTTCACCACCACAGGCACAACGAGCCCGCAGGATGTAACAGTAAGCAGCGGGGCATTTACATTGAACGGTTTATCCGCCGGAGCTTACTCCAACTTTTCAATTACATATGCTGGCTGTGCCGGAACGGATCTTAGCAATCAAGTTTTAAGCGACCCTCCAACACCCGTAGTTTCAGCTTCTTTTGTGAGCCCGTTTTGCCAAGGTAGCTCACTAGAACTAACTTCTTCAGTTTCAGGAACCACTGCAACAGCAGTTTATGATTGGAGCGGCCCAGGTGGTTTTAGCTCCAGTGACCCGAACCCCGTGGTAACAAGTCCTATTGACGGCATTTATACCTTGACTGTAACAGCAGCTGGATGTACATCCTCGGCAGTAACGCCATCAATCTCACCAATACCTCCCTTTTCCTTAACCAATCGAATTCCCTCAGCATTCAATGACATTTACGGCTGCGAAAATGCCTTAACGGTAATTGGCCTTGACATTGAAAATGCCGACGAATATACCTATCAATGGCAGCAAAGCACAAGAGGAGCATTCGCAGACTTATCGGAATCTTCACCTTATAGTCAGGTTACTAATGATACCTTGGAAATCAACCCAACAAGTTTGTCCATGGATGGCTATCAATACAGAGCACTTATTTCTAATGGCTGTGAAACCGTGATTTCTGATACGTTTAATCTAAAAGTTGGGGCTACGCCAATGATTATGCTTCAGCCTGTAAGTCAAATAGTTTGCCCAACTAGTGAGGCGATTCTGGAAGTGGATGTAAACGGAGCAGGCGTTTCTTTCCAATGGCAAATAGACAACGGTAGTGGTTTTGTGAATGTCAGTGGTTCGGAATATTTCGGTGCGAATAGCAAAAAGCTGATCATCAGTAATTTTGACTATGGCAAAAGTGGCAAAGCTTTCAGGTGTTTGGTTTTCACATCTTGTTTCCAAATCCCATCAGACCCCGCCACCATTACCATCAACACTGATGTAACGATATTAGCCCAACCCATGAGTCAAACGGTTTGCGAATTTGGAACTGCCATTTTCACGGCTCAAGCTGTTAAACTTTCGGCAGGAACATTGACTTATCAGTGGCAGAGAAAAAGCGGAATAGGAGTTTGGACGAATATAAATACTGGCGGAAGATACACCGTAAACGGCAACCAACTAAGTATTGCCAATGCCCCCGCCTCTTGGGATGGAGCAGAATTCCGCTGCTTAATGAATGATTATTGCCAAACGATACCAAAAACGCTCAATGTCATTCCAGTAGCCCATGTCACCCAAAACCCTGTCAACCAAGAAATATGCGTGGGTAATAATGCAGGTTTCTCAATAACCGCAGCAGGTGAAGGCTTGACTTATAGATGGCAGGTGAATAGCGGCTCAGGTTTTGTGAATCTTACGGATGGAGGCATTTACCAGGGAGCAACCTCAGCTAATTTAAGTCTGAGTTTTCCTTCTGTGACTGTCAATAATTACCAATACCGCTGTGTGGTTTCAGGAACAAGTACTTGTGATTTGGTGGCGGATACTTCTGCTGTGGCTAGTATAAGTGTAGGTGTTTCCGCTGAAGCTCAGACCGTCTTTTATAATTCTCCAATTAGTAATGACGATGGCGTTACCCAAGCGGTAGGCTACATCTTAGGTATCAATGACATCTTAGCACCGAATGGAAAAGCAGAGTTTAGAGCTGGAAATTCCATTCAACTAATGCCAGGTTTTGAAGCTCAGGCAGGAGCAGTTTTTACGGCCAAAATTCAGAACCCTTGTCAAGTAGTGAGTACGAGTTTTGATGTTGGAGGTAGTAAGATTCCGAAAGAGAAAGTGAAGTAAAGCCAACTATACCTGAGCCAACTTGTTCTAACAAATTTTAAATTTATTTCAAGTCATGAAAGAAAACATAAATATCACTGAAATCATGTACCTAGAAGCAGATGCAAACTACACCATCTTGCATTTTAAAAGTGGTGAAAAAATCATATCCGGCTACCATTTAGCGTATCATGAACAGCAGCTCGCAGAGCAAATTCTTTTGGTACGACCCAATAGGAAATATGCCGTAAACATTGATTTCATTAGCGAATGTAAACAAGATGTTTTGCGTGTAAATCAGCTTAAAATTCCCATCAGTCGGCGACGAAAAGAAACGGTTAGAATTCTAATTTCCAAATACCAAGTTGCCTAAGCCTTTCCTCCTTAATTATGAACTTTTGAGCAAAATACCACCCCAAAACGCCCATTTTTATCAAAAATAGTACAATTGTCATGTATATCGAGTACGATTGTTAGGTATGCCTGTGTGTAAATTTGGGCTTTAACTAATCGGTTATGAACTCGATGAAACAATTAGCCACTCAGAAAGTCTTACATTTCGTTTTTGTATTTTTTGCAATCTGCTGCATCCAAAATGTCCATGGGCAAGTGTACGTAAACCATGCTGCTACGGGTGCTAATAATGGAACATCATGGGTTAATGCTTTTACTGATTTACAAGATGCAATAGAAGCTGCCAATGTAAATGATGAAATATGGGTAGCCGCCGGCACCTATCATCCTACTGTAAACCATGCAGGTAGTAGCACTCCTGCGAACAATAAAGAGAAAGTCTTTCTTGTATCAAAAAACATAAAAATATACGGAGGTTTTGCAGGAACTGAATCTTCATTAAGCGAAAGAAACTGGGAAATAAACAAGACTATTTTAAGCGGCGATTTTAATAATGATGACACACCTCCTCTAAGCACAAGCCCACTTACCATAGGCAATACTACCGAAAACGCCTACCATGTTATCGTGAATGTAAACCTCACAGCAGATGCTGTTTTTGATGGTCTTACGGTAAGGGGCGGCGATGCCAATGGGAATTCTGGATTCATATACCAGTTTAATCCCATCTCTCAAGAAAATGGTGGCGGTATGCAAAATGTTTATTCTTCACCTACGCTGAGGAATATTACTTTTGAGCAAAATAGTGCGGAAAATGGTGGTGGAATTTACAACGGAATTGGCTCTACCCCCGAAATGAACAATTTGACTTTCAGGGATAATGTTGCCATTTATGGTGCTGGAATTTACGATAACGATAATAATCCAACCATAAAAAATTCAACTTTTGAAAACAATAAGGTTTTTCAAGATGGTGGAGGAATTTACGGTTTCTCGTTAGAAATTATACATTCAATTTTTCTAAATAACAGTGCCGGCAGAAATGGTGGCGGAATTTATTTCACAAACGCTAATGCAAAAATATCCAATGCAACATTTGTAGAAAACACGGCTTCTACGAATGGTGGCGGGCTCTATAGTATAAGTTCTACGCCTATAGTTACGAATACTGTTTTTTGGAATAATACGAAAAATGGTGACAATAATATCGCTGGTGCGGACATCTTGGCTACGAATAATAATGTAACTGCTACCAATTGCTTAACACAAGTTTACAATACTGGGACAGACAATATCATTAACAAAGACCCATTATTTGTAGATGCCGCTAATGGAAATTTGAGCCTATCGAAATGCTCTCCTGCCATTAACGCAGGTACAGCAGACACCACAGGCTTAAATTTAGGCTTGGTAGATTTTGATGGAAACCCAAGGGTTTTTGGGGGAACAGTTGATATGGGTGCTTATGAATTTCAAGATACTCCTGTGGTGATTGAAATTTCTGCACCTACGGTCGTCCAACAAGGCTGTACAGCTGCATCAGGTTCAATTACAATCAATGCAACCACAAGTACTGGAACGCTAGAATATAGTATTGATAATGGTAGTACATTTCAAGTCAGTAATATATTCGAAAATTTATTGGAAGGCAATTATTACATTAAGGTCAAAGAAACTATCTCGGGATGTGAAAAGGAATATATCACCAACCCTATTTTTGTTAATGTTAGTGTAATACTGCCAATACCTCCTCCAGTGGTTACACAGCCAAATTGTACTGATTCTTTTGGAAAGATTGTAATAAACGCATCAGCCACATCAGGGACACTTGAGTATAGTATTGATGATGGCACTACGTTTCAAGCAAACAATACGTTTAATAATTTATCCATCGGCAACTATTCACTTATGGTAAAAGAAGTGAATACAGGATGTATGGAGACCTACAGCAGCGATGTTGTTATAAACCCGGTACCAACCTATACTAATCGTGTATATGTCAACGCTAGTTCAACGGGAAATAACAATGGTTCTACATGGGCAGATGCCTATACCGATCTGCAAGATGCTATTGACAATCAATGTGGAGTATTGGAAATTTGGGTAGCTGCAGGCACTTATTTACCCACGAAAGATGCCAACGGCAATAGCACAACTATAGATAATCTGAGAAAGAATTTTCATCTAGGAAGAGATATGAAAATTTATGGTGGTTTTAATGGTACCGAGTCATTGCTATCTGAGAGAGACTGGCAGAATAATGCGACCATACTCAGTGGTGACTTTAACAATGACGATGTGGTAACTGAAAGTGGAAGTTCCATAAACTTTACTAATTATGACGAAAATAGCTATCATGTATTCATCACTGCCGATTTAAGCCCAATGGCTATAATCGATGGTTTCACGATCAAGGGTGGCTACGCTTCTAGCCCATTTACTATTTCATTTCAGTCAAAATCTTTCCGATCGGACGAAGGGGCGGGTCTGTTAAATGTAGGGTCTTCACCGACTATTAAAAATTTAACGTTTATCCATAATCGTGGAGAAGGAGATGGGGGAGCAATGGCTAATAAATCTTCGTCATCAGCTATAATCTCCAATGTACGCTTTATTGCAAATCTCGGAGAAGATGGAGGGGCTTTATACAACTTCTCCTCCTCACCAAAAATAATAAATTCCATTTTTTTAAGAAATAGGGCTGTAACAGGAGGAGCTGTTTATAACAGATCATCATCCATTTCAACCATTATAAATTCAAACTTTATTGATAATGCCGCAAGTGGAATTGGTGGGGCAATTAATACAACTTTTACCTCCACAGCAATCTTAAATAACAATATCTTTTGGGGTAATACATCAAATGGAAACGACAATGTCGTGGACGCCGATATTTCAACTTCTAGCAGCAGTTCGTCAAGTGTTACCAATTGCCTTACTCAAGTGAATAGTTCATATAGTAGTGGCAATGGTATTATAAATAACGAAAACCCACTTTTTGTAGATGAGCTAAATGGAAATTTCGCACTTACTAATTGTTCACCACTCATCAACAAAGGAAGCTCTGTTACGCATACTACAGACTTTTTGGGTAATTCCCATGTAGGTATTGTGGATATAGGAGCTTATGAAAATCAAGAAATTGAGAAATCAACCATTTATGTGAATGTAAATGCGTCAGGTAATAATAATGGGACAAACTGGACCGACGCATTTGTTGATTTGCAAGATGCCATTGATAATCATTGTGGGGCATTTGATATTTGGGTTGCTGCCGGAACTTACTTACCCACTTCAGATTTTTCAGGAAATAAAACACCAGCCAAAACAAGTTATAAAACTCTTCATATTGGCTCAGATATGAAAATATATGGTGGTTTTATTGGTAACGAGACAGAACTAAGTCAAAGAGATTGGAAATCAAATGTCACTATTTTGAGTGGGGATTTCAATAATAACGATGCAATTACCGGCAGTGGTAGTTCGCTTAATTATGGTAATTATAATGACAATGCCGGACTTGTATTAGCTACTGCAAATTTAACAGCTGCCGCCGTAATTGATGGTTTCACAATTAGAGGTGGTAATAATAAAAACTTTTTATCAGCACTTTATGAAGGACGAGGATTTGTGTACGAAAGAGGCTCTGGAATGTACAACGTTTACTCTTCTCCTACCATTTCCAATTTAAGAATTATCGAAAACTATGCAGATCTGGGAGTTAATTATGGTGGAGGCATGGTCAATGAGTACAGTTCACCTACAATTACAAATACAATTTTTGCAAATAATTATTCGGTTTTTATAGGAGCAGGTTTGTATAATTCGCTTTCCTCTCCAACACTAATCAATTGCGTTTTTTCTAATAATACATCTGAACAATATGGAGGTGGAATCTGCAATTCTAACTCTACGGCAAAAATCAATAACTGTATTTTTGTAAACAACTCTACGCTTTTTCATTTTGAAAATGGTGATCCAAGTGGTGCTGGACTATATAACTTTTACTCATCCTCAACTATCACAAACACAATTTTTTGGAATAATATTCAAGATGGTAGCAATAGTACAATAGGGGCTGACATAGGTGACGGTTTCAGTGACCCAAGTATAGTCACTTACAGCATGACCCAAGCAAATAGTACCTACAGCTTAGGAGTAGGTAACATCAATAACGAAGATCCTCTTTTTGAGGATGCAGCCAATGGTAATTATAAACTGAGGCCTTGCTCACCTGCTATCAATGCAGGTACGGCAGATACCACTGGCCTAAATTTAGGCTTGGTAGATTTTGATGGAAATTCAAGGATTTTTGATAGTAGAATAGACATGGGTGCTCATGAATTACAAATTGTAAAACCAGTATTTGAGCTTACACTTACAGATTTGATTGATTCTGGACCAGAAACTAAAAATGCCCAGACTATAATAGGTAAAAACATCATTAGTTCGCCAACAAAAATAGATTATGACGCATATTATAACATTTTGTTAGAACCAGGTTTCCAGACAAGCAAAAATGCAGTTTTCGAAGCAAAGGTTATTCCAGGATGTCTTTAGAATTATTATTTCAAGCCATGAAAGAAAAAATAAATATCACGGAAATTATGTACCTAGAAGCAGATGCAAACTATACCATCTTGCATTTGAAAAGTGGTGAAAAAATCATCTCCGGCTATCATTTAGCTCACCATACAAAGCAGTTTGAAAAAGAGATTTCGTTTATAAGACCCAATCGAAAATATGCTGTAAATATTGATTTCATTAGCGAATGTAAACAAGATGTTTTGCGTGTAAATCAGCTTAAAATCCCCATCAGTCGGAGACGAAAAGAAACGGTTAGAACACTGATTCCTAAATACCAAGTGGCTTAAGCATTTTATTATACAATTTGAGTTTTTGAGCCAAAAAACCGCCACAAAACCCCCATTTTCATCAAAAATAGTACAATTGTCATGTATATCGAGTACGATTGTTAGGTATGGTCGTGTGTAATTTTGGGCTTTAACAATTCAGTATTGTACCCCATGAAACAATTAGCCACTCAGAAAGTCCTTCAATTTGTCTTTGTATTTTTTACAATCTGCTGCATCCAAAATGTCCATGGGCAAGTGTACGTAAACCATGCTGCAACGGGTGCTGTTAAAGGGGCAAAAGAACTTAAACTTGTTGCCAATTCTTTAGAAGTCACCAATACCGATGATGCCGGTTCTGGTTCGCTTCGCGACGTAATTGCCAATGCAGTTTCCAATGATACCATACGGTTTTCTCCTACCATTAATGGCGATACTATAAAGCTGACCTCTGGACAGATTTTGATAGATAAAAACCTTGTAATAATTGGGAATGGAATTGAGAATTCAATCATTGACGGCAGTGCTAAATCAAGAATTTTTGAAATAGCAGCATTTGATACCTTAAAAGTTAATTACCTCACTATTCAAAACGGGAAAACAACTTCTACTCCTGGAGGTGGAATTTTAGTACTCGGCTCTTTGCATTTAAATTATTCCAAAATTGACAAGTGCTCTTCTTATGCTGGTGGAGCCATTCGTTCATCTAATTTCGACTCGGAAATTATTATCCGATATTCTACAATTTCAAATAATAGGAGTTCTTGGGGTGGTGGCGGACTTTTTCTAAAAAATGACCAAACCGAAATTTCAAATTCAAGTTTTTTCAACAATAATAGTACTTTTCATGGTGGAGCAATAAAGGCGACGAGATATATAACCGAATTAAACGTTACAAACACAACCATTTCGGGTAACTCTTCTTCAGAAGGTGGAGGTATTTTCATTTGCTCATCAAATGTTAACATTACCAATTCCACTATTACAAATAATTCTGCCACTATGGGAGGTGGGATTATGTTAGAAAAAGACGATACAAACCCTGAATTATCTTTAAAGAATACCATCCTTTATAATTCGGCGAGTTCGAGCTCGCCAGATATATTTACAAATTCACAAGACTATGTAATAGACGAAGGGAACAACTTAGTTTTCGCCTCAGGAGCACATGGTATCACCAGCGGAAATAATTTAAATCCATTATTGGGCACTTTACAAGACAACGGTGGTCCTACGCTCACACATGCACTTTTGAGCTGTAGTCCTGCTTATAATGCAGGCACAGGAACATCAGCAGACCAAAGAGGTGAAGCCGTTTATGGCGGAGTAAAAGACATAGGGGCTTATGAAGACCAAAACCCACTGCCCAATCCATTAATAGTCACCAATACCAATGACGACGGCTGTGGCTCCTTACGGTATGCAGTAGCCAATGCAGTTTCCAACGATACCATTCGCTTTTCTCCTACCATTAATGGCGATAGCATCAAACTCGTCACCCAAATCATTCTCGATAAAAACCTCGTAATCCTTGGCAATGACACCACCAACACCATTATAGATGGTATGGCTAACTCACGGATTTTTAAGATTAATGAGTTTAAAAAAGTCACCATAGATGGCATCAAAATGCAAAATGGTAGAGCAAGTGGAAGTTTTCCAGATGGTGATGGGGGTGCAATATTCAATGAAGGTACAGCAAGCTTTGCCAACTGCATATTCTCAGGAAACAAAGCGGATAATGATGGTGGAGGTATTTCCAATTTGTATCGCACTGCAAGCTTCATAAACTGTACTATTTCGGGAAACACAGCAGATGACGAGGGAGGAGGAGTAAAGAACGATGGTTTATCCTTACCGAGCTTTGTCAACTGCACTATCACTGGTAATAACGCAAGGCATGGTGGTGGACTATTTGAATTGGGCAGCTTTAGAAGCACAATGATAAATTGTACTATCGCTGGCAACTCTGCTTCTTCTAATGGCGGCGGTATTGCTTTTGAGTTAGTTTCATCCTATTTTAGACTCACTAACAGCATCATTACAAACAATTCTTCCCCCGACGGGCCTAACATAAAAGGTGTTTACTCAGGTAGTAATAATATCATTGGCGGTGACCCGCTTTTTGTCATGAATGTGCCCACGGCTCCTTCTACTGGTGGAGATTTACGCCTGCAAGCTTGCTCACCTGCCATCAATGCAGGTACAGCAGATATCACAGGTTTAAATCTGGGTTTGGTAGATTTGGCTGGAAATCCAAGAGTAGAAGGAGGAAAGATAGACATTGGAGCGTATGAATACCAAGCTTCAAGTGTGTCCAAACCACTTATTGTGACCAATACCAATGACAACGGATGTGGCTCCTTGCGGTTTTTGGTGGCTTTTTCAGCCTCGGGCGATACCATTCGCTTTTCTCCTACCATTAATCGCGATACTATAAAGCTGACCTCCGGACAGATTTTGATAGATAAAAACCTTGTAATCCTTGGCAATGACACCACCAACACCATTATAGATGGTATGGCTAACTCACGAATTTTTAAGATAAATGCCAACAAAAAAGTCACCATAGATGGCATCAAAATGCAAAATGGTAGAGCAAGTGGAAGCTCTCAAGATGGTGATGGAGGTGCTATCTTTAATATGGGTACCCTTCAAATTATGAATTCCTTGCTTTTTAATAATAATGCTATTCGAAACGGAGGGGCATTATTTAATGACTTTTCTTTTTCTGCTAACATTACAATACACTTCGCCAACTGCACTATTTCTGAAAATTCCGCTATTAGAGGAGGTGGTGTTTACAATAGTAGCACAGCGAGCTTTACAAACTGTACAATCTCAGGAAACTCAGCAGATAACGAGGGAGGCGGAGTATACGGTGCGGGCACTTTAACGAGCTGTTCGAATTGTATCATTTCAGGAAATTATGCGAAAGATGGCGGCGGATTCTATGAAGAATCAATCCTTAAAAACAACTTCATAAATTGTAGTATCTCAGGAAATTCTGCTTCTTCCAGCGGTGGCGGTATTGCCTCTTTGAGTATTAGAAGCAAATTTAGCTTCACCAACAGCATTGTAGCAAAGAATGCTGCACCCAATGGGCCTGACATAAGCGGTAGTTATACAGATGTAAGTAATAATATCATAGGTGGCGACCCACTTTTTTTGATAGATGTACCTACAGCACCATCAACACAGGGAGATTTAAGCCTACAAGCCTGCTCCCCTGGTATAAACGCAGGTACAGCAGATACAACAGGTTTAAATCTGGGTTTGGTAGATTTGGCCGGAAACCCAAGAGTTTATGAAGACAGGATAGATATTGGGGCCTATGAATATCAAAGCCCACTGCCCAATCCACTATTGGTCACCAATACCAATGACGACGGCTGTGGTTCCTTACGTTATGAAGTAGCCAATGCAGTTTCAAACGATACCATTCGCTTTTCGTCAACTATTAATGGCGATACAATAAAGCTGACCTCTGGACAGATTTTGATAGATAAAAACCTTGTAATTATTGGAAATGGTAAAGTCAACACAATAATTGATGGACAGATGGGAAGTCGAATTTTTAATGTAAGTTCTTCCACAGACGTCAAAATACAAGAACTTACTATTCAAGCAGGTAATGTGAATCCTGGATCTGGTGGTGGAATCTATAATGATGGTACCCTAAAATTAGAAAGCGTAAACATTGTCAATTGCCAATCAAGAGGCGGGGGAGGAATCTACAATTCAGGACAGTTAGAAGTTATTAAATGTGTTGTTTCAGGCAATCGGATTCTTAATACAACCTATGCTTTTGGCGGCGGTATTAATCATCAAGGCGGTAGCCTGCTAATAAAACAATCTCAAATATCTGGTAATGTATTGTACCACTCTTCTCCTTCGGAATCTTTTGGTGGCGGCCTGTACCTCAACAATTCGAATGTTATAATTGAGAGTTCTACTATTTCTGGTAATAGAGCACAAGATGAGGGTGGTGGAATTTCTGGTCAAACCTTCACCATGCGAAATAGTATTGTTGCAGGTAATTATGCCCAATCTAATCCAGATATAGACAGATTAAACCCTACTTGCCTTCATAGTTTAGTTGGAAATAACCAAGGAAACGGCATCACTTCTGGAGTCAATGGAAATTTAGCAGGAACAGCAAGTGTTCCATTAGATGCTCAATTTACTTCTGTGGTAATCACTTCAGCTACAGAAGGTTCATCATCTGGTGATTTAAGCCTACTACCCTGCTCCCCTGCCATCAATGCAGGTACAGCAGATACCACAGGTTTAAATCTGGGTTTGGTAGATTTGGCCGGAAACCCAAGGGTTTTTGAAGGAAGAATAGACATTGGGGCCTATGAATATCAAAGCCCACTGCCCAATCCACTATTGGTCACCAATACCAATGACGACGGCTGTGGTTCCTTACGTTATGAAGTAGCCAATGCAGTTTCAAACGATACCATTCGCTTCTCGCCAACTATAGATGGGGAAAGTATCAAACTTATCACCCAAATCATTCTCGATAAAAACCTCGTAATCCTTGGAAATGACACCACCAACACCATATTAGATGGTATGGCTAACTCACGGATTTTTAAGATAAATGCCAACAAAAAAGTCACCATAGATGGCATCAAAATGCAAAATGGTCGAGCAATTGGATTTTTGCCAAATAGTTTTGGAGGTGCAGTATTCAATGAAGGCACAGCAAACTTCTCCAACTGCAAGTTCTCGGGAAACAAAGCAGATGAGTATGGTGGGGCTGTATTCAATTTCGATATGGCAAGCTTCGTCAATTGCAAGTTCTCTGGAAACAAAGCAGATGAGTTTTATGGTGGGGCTGTATACAATTTCGATATGGCAAGCTTCGTCAATTGCATTATATCTGGGAATACAGCTGTCTCTGGAGGAGGAATAACTAATTCTAGTGGAGAAATGAGTTTAACCAATTGTAAAATATCTGGAAATTATGCTCGAGACGAAGGCGGCGGAATATTCAGTCTGAGCTCTTTAATAAGCTTTGTGAATGTTACTATCTCAGGGAACTCTGCTTCGTCCAAAGGTGGGGGCATTGCTACTAATATTGAAGGAGGTAGTCCGGAATTTAGCTTCACCAACAGTATTTTAGCAATGAATACTGCTCCCGATGAGCCTAACATAAGCGGTAGTTATACAGATGTAAGCAATAATATCATTGGCGGTGACCCACTTTTTGTAATGGATGTACCTACGGCTCCTTCTACTGGCGGAGATTTACGTTTACAAGCTTGCTCCCCAGCCATCAATGCAGGCACCCCAGATACCACAGGTTTAAATCTGGGTTTGGTAGATTTGGCTGGAAACCCAAGAGTTTATGAAGACAGGATAGATATTGGTGCTTTTGAATACCAAAGAAACTCTTATAAAAGTACAATTTTTGTGGACGCTGATGCCACAGGAAACGATGACGGCTCCACCTGGGCCAATGCCTTCACCGATTTACAAGATGCCTTAGATGCCCGAATGGCTTGTAGTATAGTAGATACCATCCTCATAGCAGAAGGAACATACTACCCTACTGAAAGTCCCGTTGAAAACATAGCTGATGCAAGAGATAGAGCCTTTCATCTGGCCAATGCCAACGTAGTGATAATAGGAGGATACAGTGCCAGTGCAGGTACACCCACCGGCGGAGCTACTATACTAAGCGGAGACCTAGTGACCGCAGGAACAGCTATTGATAGTGCCTACCACGTATTTATAACCACAGGCTTAAGCTCTGCTACTGTTATAAGTAAGGTTACCATAGCCGCTGGAAAAGCGAATGTTAATAGTTCTATTACTTATGCGTCTAAATATTTTTATCGAAATCTGGGCGGCGGAATGATTAATGCTTCATCATCACCTACCCTAACCAACTGTGTGTTTACAGGTAATAGTGCTAACAATGGCGGTGGTATGTATAATTCTTCTTCATCACCTACCCTAACCAACTGTGTATTTACAGGTAATAGTGCTAACTCTGGCGGTGGGATGCGTAATTTTTCTTCTTCACCCAAGCTAACCAACTGTGCGTTTACAGGTAATAGTGCTACCAACGGCGGTGGTATGCGTAATACTGTATCATCACCCACGCTGACCAATACCCTTTTCTATAAAAATACGGCCACTTCAGGTAAGTCTATTAGTAATTTTAGTAGTTCATTAAACAGCAGCAGCACACACAATGCGAGTGACGCAGAGTTAAGCGATTTCCCCAATACTATAATAGATTTAAGTGGCAAGTATTACAAAGACCTCTTTGCAGATAGTACAGACCTAAATGGTACTGATGATGTATGGGGTACGGCCGATGATGGCTTATTCTTGCTGCCAAATTCTATTTTAAGAGATGCAGGTACAGCTGCTGGAGCACCGGCTCTAGATTTAGCAGGCAATACTCGCCCTACACCACCTAGCATAGGAGCTTATGAGTATAGTCCGTGTGTATTTGCAGCATCAGTAGTGTACGTAGACATAGCGGCTACTGGAAATGAAACAGGCTCCAGCTGGGCCAATGCCTATACTGATTTACAAGACGCCATAGATAATCAGTGTGGTGGCTTAGATATCTGGGTAGCCGCTGGCACCTATCATCCCACTGTTGACCACACGGGTAATAGCTCTCCAGCAGATGACAAAGAGAAAGTCTTTTTTCTAACTAAAAATATAAAAATATACGGAGGTTTTGCAGGTACTGAATCTTCATTAAGCGAAAGAAACTGGGAAATAAACAAGACTATTCTAAGTGGCGACTTTAATAATGATGATACCCCTCCACTGAGCACAAGCCCACTTACCATAGGCAATACTGCCGAAAACGCCTACCATGTTATCGTGAATGTAAACCTCACAGCAGATGCTGTTTTTGACGGTCTTACGGTAAAGGGCGGTAATGCCACTGGGAGTTCTGGATTCTTATATCAGCTTGTTGCCATCTCTCAAGAAAATGGTGGCGGTATGCAAAATGTAAACTCCTCACCTACACTAAGGAATATTACTTTTGAGCAAAATAATGCGGAAAATGGTGGTGGAATTTACAACGGAATTGGTTCTGCCCCCGAAATGAACAATTTGACTTTCAGGGATAATGTTGCCGTTTATGGTGCAGGAATTTACGATAACGATAATAATCCAACCATAAAAAAATCAACTTTTGAAAACAATAAGGTTTTTCAAGATGGTGGAGGAATTTACGGTTTCTCCTTAGAAATTATACATTCAATTTTTCTAAAGAACAGTGCCCTCAGGAATGGTGGCGGAATTTATTTTACCAACGCTGATGCAAAAATATCCAATTCAACATTTGTAGAAAACACCGCTTCTACGAATGGTGGAGGGCTCTATAGTATAAGTTCTACTCCTATGGTTACGAATACTATTTTTTGGAATAACACGAAAAATGGTGACAATAATATCGCTGGTGCGGACATCTTGGCTACGAATAATAATGTAACTGCTACCAATTGCTTAACACAAGTTTACAATATTGGGACAGACAATATCATTAACAAAGACCCATTATTTGTAGATGCCGCTAATGGCGACCTAAGTCTTCAATCTTGCTCCCCTGCCATCAATACAGGTACAGCAGATACTACTGGCCTAAACTTAGGCTTGGTAGATTTTGATGGAAACCCAAGAGTTTTTGAAGACAAGATAGATATTGGTGCTTTTGAACACCAAAGAAACTCTTATAAAAGTACAATTTTTGTGGATGCTGATGCCACAGGAAACAATGACGGCTCCACCTGGGTCAATGCCTACACCGATTTACAAGACGCACTAGATGCTAGAATGGCTTGCAGTATAGTAGACACCATCCTCATAGCTGAGGGAACGTATTACCCAACTCAAAGTCCCGATGGAAGAACAACTAATACTAGAGACAGAGCATTCCATTTAGCCAATGCCAATGTAGTAATACAGGGTGGATACAATGCCAGCACGGGCACACCCACCGGCGGAGCTACTACACTAAGCGGAGACCTAGTGACCGCAGGAACAGCTAGTAATAGTGCCTACCACGTATTTATAACCACAGGCTTAAGCTCTGCTACAGTTATAAGTACGCTTACCATAACCGCAGGAAAAGCCAATGGTAATAGCCCTATTACTTATGAGTCTAAAAATTTTTCTCGAAATTATGGCGGAGGGATGTATAATTTATCATCATCACCTACTTTAACCAACTGTATGTTTGCAGGTAATAGTGCTGGCATAGGCGGTGGGATCTATAATTCATCATCATCCCCCACATTATTCAACTGTGTGTTTGTGGATAATAGTGCTAACCTTAATGGCGGTGGGATGAATAATTCTTCATCATCACCTACCCTAACCAACTGTATGTTTGCAGGTAATAGTGCGAATTACTTTGGCGGCGGGATGGAGAATAGAGAATCATCACCCACAATAACCAACTGTGCGTTTACAGGTAATAGTGCTAACAATGGCGGTGGGGTGTATAATTATTCTTTATCATCACCCACCCTTACCAATACCCTTTTCTTTAAAAATACGGCACCTGTAGGTAAGTCTATTGGTACTTTAAGTACTTCATTAAACAGCAACAGCACACACAATGCGAGTGACGCAGATTTAAGCGTTTTCCCCAATACTTTAATAGATTTAAGTGGTAAGTATTACAAAGACCTCTTCGTAGACAGCACAGACCTAGATGGTACTGATGATATATGGGGTTCGGCCGATGATGGCTTATTCTTGCTGCCAAATTCTATTTTAAGAGATGCAGGTACAGCCACTGGAGCACCGGCTCTAGATTTAGCAGGCAATACTCGCCCTACACCACCTAGCATAGGAGCTTATGAGTATAGTCCGTGTGTATTTGCAGCATCACTAGTGTACGTAGACATAGCAGCTACTGGAAATGAAACAGGTACCACCTGGGCCAATGCCTACACCGACTTGCAAGACGCATTAGATGCCCGAATGGCTTGTAGTATAGTAGACACTATCCTAATAGCAGAAGGAACGTACTACCCCTCCCAAAGTCCCGATGGAAGCATAGCTGACGTAAGAGATAGAGCCTTTCATCTGGCCAATGCCAACGTAGTGATAATAGGAGGATACAGTGCCAGTACGGGCAGTCAAACAGGAGGTTCTACCATTTTAAGTGGCGATTTGGTAACCGCAGGAACAGGTAGTGATAGTGCCTACCACGTGTTTATAACCACAGGCTTAAGCTCTGCTACAGTTATAAGTAAGCTTACCATAACCGCAGGAAAAGCGAATGGTGATTTTAATTTTATGACTTATGCGTCTAAAGGTTTTTCTAGAAATCGGGGTGGCGGAATGTCTAATTGTTCATCATCACCTTTCCTAACCAACTGTGTATTTGAAGGTAATAGTGCTCACTTAAGCGGCGGCGGGATATATAATTTTTCTTCATCATTAGCCACCCTAACCAACTGTCAGTTTACAAGTAATAGTGCTGCAAATGGCGGTGGGATGGATAATACATCATCATCATCAGCCACGCTAACCAACTGTTTATTTGCAGGTAATAGTGCTGACAATAACGGCGGCGGGATGCGTAATTCATCATCATCACCCGCGACGCTAACCAACTGTGTATTTGCAAGCAATAGTGCTAACGTTGGCGGTGGGATGTATAATTCATCTTCTTCCACAAGTGTTACCAATTCTATCTTTTGGAACAATATGAAAGCTACAAGCACCACAGCAGATGGAGCAGATATAGAAAATAATAGCTCTTCATCACCGATAGTGACGTACACCTCACTACAAAGCTATACAGGCAGTACAGGATGTTTAATTGGAGACCCACTTTTTGTAGATGCAACCAATGGAAATTATAGGTTACAAGCTTGCTCCCCCGCCATCAATGCAGGCACCCCAGATACCACAGGTTTAAATCTGGGTTTGGTAGATTTGGCTGGAAATCAAAGGGTTTTTGATGGGAGAATAGACATTGGGGCCTATGAAAGACAAACAGAGCCTTTTAAAGTTACCACCAGTGCGGTTTCTGCTGTGATTTGTCCAGGTAATACACTCAACCTTAGTGCTCTTGCCGAAAATGGAGATGAACCAGCCACTTACACTTGGACAGGGCCAAATGGTTTTACTGACAATATTAAAAATCCTGTGGTAAGCAATGCAGATTCTGGCATGTATATGGTTACCGCCGTTGCTGGGCTTTGCACCGCCAAAGATTCCATTAAAATCACTTACCCAGCGGAGATATCTATCACCACAAGCCCCTCAGCATTCAATGACATTTACGTCTGTGAAAATGCCTTGACTGTAATCGGCCTTGACATTGAAAATGCAGCTGAATATACTTTCCAATGGCAGCAAAGCACTGGAGGAGCATTCACAAACTTATCCGAATCATCACTATATAGCCAAGTAACAAATGATAGCCTGTCTATTAATCCTTCATCGGTTTCAATGGACGGTTATCAATACCGAGCTATGATTTCTAATGGATGCAAAACCATTATTTCAGACACCATCACACTAAAGGTGGGTGCTACACCAATGATTACGCTACAGCCTGTAAGCCAAATCGTTTGCCCAACTAATGAGGCGATTTTGGAAGTGGATGTAAACGGAGCAGGCGTTTCTTTCCAATGGCAAATTGACCACGGCAGCGGTTTTGTGAATGTCAGTGGTTCTGAATATTATGGTCAAAACAGCAAAAAGCTCATCGTCAGTAATTTTGATTATGCCAAAAGTGGCAAAGCTTTCAGGTGTTTGGTTTTTACAGCTTGTTTCCAAATCACATCAGACCCCGCCACCATCACCATCTATACCGACGTCACGATATTGTCTCAGCCTATGAGTCAAACTGTCTGTGAATTTGGAACAGCCATTTTCACGGCCCAAGCGGTCAAACTTTCGGCAGGAACATTGACTTATCAGTGGCAGAGAAAAAGCGGAATTGGCGTTTGGACAAATATCAACACTGGTGGCAGATACACCGTAAATGGCAATCAACTAAGCATTGCCAACGTTCCCGCCGCTTGGAATGGTGCCGAATTCCGTTGCCTGATGAATGATTATTGCCAAACGATACCAAAAACGCTCAATGTCATCCCAGTTGCCCATGTCACTCAAAACCCTGTTAATCAGGAAATATGTGTGGGGAATAATGCCAACTTTTCTGTAACTGCAGCAGGTGAAGGCTTGACTTACCGTTGGCAAGTAAACAGCGGCTCAGCTTTTGTGAATCTTACCGATGGCGGTATTTACCAAGGAGCTACTTCGGCAAATTTAAGTCTAAGTTTTCCTTCAGCAACTGTCAATAATTACCAATACCGCTGTGTGGTTTCAGGAACAAGTACTTGTGATTTGGTGGCTGATACTTCTGCTGTGGCGAGTATTAGTGTCGGTGTATCGGCAGAAGCTCAAACGGTTTTCTACAACTCCCCAATCAATACCGATGACGGCGTAACGCAAGCGGTCGGTTACATTTTAGGAATCAATGACATCTTAGCACCTAATGGAAAAGCAGAATTTAGAGCTGGGAATTCCATTCAACTAATGCCAGGTTTTGAAGCTCAGGCAGGAGCAGTTTTTACAGCCAAAATTATGAATCCTTGCCAGAATACGAGTACGAGTTTTGATGGAGGTGGAAGTAAAATCCCAAAGGAGAAGGTGAAGTAAAAAAAGACGAAATAAATATTTTAAACTACCACCAAATAATATTATCGAAAGACATTTACTACTGCAAAGAAAGAACTATCTATTTCTAATTATTAAAATGATAAATTATACGGATTCGGCATAGATTTTGAAAGACTAGCAGTATAATAATTAGCCATGAAAAAAAACACTTTCCTTCTTGCTTTAGTAGCAATAGTTTTATCATTTCGTCCATCTTTCGCTCAATCAACTGAGTTTTTTGAGGCAGAAACGTCTGGAACAACCACTTTCACTGATAATAGTCAGTCTTTTTCCATCACATCGGAAATTGGATACTATATAAATGAATATCCATCAGCAGGCTGGAACGGTGCTTCTCCTGACAACAAATTCATTGATAACTCTGGTCTTTTCGATGTAAACTTAAATAACGGAACTACATTCTCTATTACATCAGCAACTAATTTTTCGGTAAATAATTTTTGGCTATTTGTAGCTGACGGTACTGGTACTGGTTTCTTAAACCCATCTTCAGGCTCCTTAACAATAACAGGAAATTTAGGAGTTACCCAAAAATTTTCTTTTACTATATCCGCAGCTAACTTTACTGCCGCATTTTCAAATAGCCCAAACAATGGGTTTACATTCATTGATTTTTCTAATCAAGGTGGATCAAACTATTCCAACATAGCAATTGACAAATTAACAATCAGTGGTACTAATAATATTGATTATTTAGCCTTAGATGCATTTAAATGGAATTTTGCATTCGATTCAACTCCACCAGTATTTGAAAATAATAAGCCAAGCAAGTCTTCAATTTCCCAAAATAGCTTTACACTAGAAACAGATATTGACGAAGCAGGAAAGATTTACTATGTAGTTCTTCCAAATGGAGCTCCTGCCCCTTCACCATCAAATGTGAAAGCAGGATTAGCTGCTGGGGGAGGAGCTGCGGTTACCTCTGGGAATGCAGTTGTCAATTCTGGTACTTTTACCCATAATTTTAATGTAACAAGCTTAACTGCAGCAACATCATATGACGTATATGTAGTAGCGGAAGATGATGAAAGTCTACCAAATTTACAATTTTACACAACAAAAATCACTGTTACGACACTAGTCCCTCTTTCATTCTCAGCTCCAGCGGATATTTGCTTAAATGCAGGAATACAAAGTGGCCTGGGAGGTGGACTTCCTTCTGGCGGAATATACAGTGGCCCTGGTGTAACTAATGACGGAAATGGAACTACTTACAGTTTTAATCCATCTCTAGCTGGAGTTGGAATAAAAACTATTACTTATACTCAGGGTGGGAACCCCGTTACTGATAATGTAGAAGTTTTTTCCGTACCAATTGTTACTTACACTGCCTTGGCAGATTTGTGTTTAAATAGTGGAACGCAAACTGGGCTAGGTGGTGGTTTGCCAACTGGTGGAGTATATAGTGGGCCTGGTGTTACTGATGACGGCAACGGAACGACTTATAGCATTAATCCGGCAGCAGCAGGCATAGGTGTACATACCTTGACTTACACCTTCACAAATAGCAATGGTTGCACAAATTCGGCAACTGACCAAGTAGAAATTTTCGCTCTGCCAACAGTCACTTTTACGGCTCTATCAGATTTGTGTATAAATAGCGGGGTTCAATCAAGTCTAGGTGGAGGTAGTATTAGTGGAGGTGTCTACAGCGGCACTGGTGTTACTGATAATGGCGACGGAATGACCTACAGTTTTGATCCCGCCGTTGCCGGAGTAGGAATACATACTTTGAATTATACTGTTACAGATGACAACGGTTGTACAAATTCGGCATCAGATAATGTAGAAGTTTTGGCATTACCGGTTGTTTCTTTTACGGCTCTGGCAGATTTGTGTATAAATAGTGGAACGCAAACGGCTCTAGGAGGTGGATTATCAAATGGAGGAGTTTACAGTGGCCCAGGTGTCACGGACGATGGAAATGGAATGACCTACAGTTTTGACCCTGCGGTAGCGGGTGTCGGTACTCACACGATTACGTATACAGTCAATCAGGCCGGATGTTCAGATTTTGCTTCTGATGATGTAGAAGTATTTTCCGTACCAATTGTTACTTACACTGCCTTGGCAGATTTGTGTATAAATAGTGGAACGCAAACTGGGCTAGGTGGTGGTTTGCCAACTGGTGGAGTATATAGCGGGCCTGGTGTTACTGATGAAGGCAACGGAACAACTTATAGCTTCGACCCAGCGGCTGCAGGCGAAGGTGATCATTCAATCACATATAACTTTTCTAATTCCAATAACTGTTCCAATTTTGCAACTGAAATTGTCGAAGTATTTTCGCAATTACCACCTAGTCAAACTAGTCTGTTTCAGGAAAACTTTGAATCAGGAGAGGCAAATTTCATGTTGAATACAACAGACGTCTCTAGCTCTAATGTATATAACAGTTGGCTTATTAATAATAGTTATTCTGGAGGCTCCGGTACTTTAGTATGTCTGGGCTTTCCTTTTAACTTTACTGTTAATCCTTCTTTAGATCAGCCCGCAGGGATAACTAATTACCCACATAGTTCCTACCTGCACTTGGCAGCAAATGTAGCAATTTCGAATGGAATTACTTCCGATTCCCACATCGAAGCAGATGGAACTTGTACTCAAGCAGAGACATATTTCACCAAAATGACTAATCCAATTAGCACATTAGGTAAGACATCAATTAACTTTAAATTTTGGTGGGCATGTGGTGGATCTAATGTGGTTTATGGTGAAGTTTATTACTCTTTAGACGGAGGAAGTAGTTGGATTTTACAACAATCAAATTTTAAAAATCAATTAACTTGGACCAATTCTACTTTAACGAACTCCAATTGGGATAACCAAGCAAGTTTAATGTTTGGTTTTAGATTTGTTAATGGAATGGGCAATAATTCAATAGACCCCGGATTTATCATTGATGAAATCGAAATTTTGAGTTCTGAAGCGACAACAATATCTTTTACAGCACCTTTAAGTACTTGTATTGATGGTGGCGTTCTCTCAGGACTAGGAAATGGTTTACCTATAGGTGGCGTTTATTCAGGGCCAGGTGTGACCGATGGAGGAAATGGAACTACTTATACTTTTAATCCTGCAGATGCAGGAGTGGGTACTCATACCATTTCATATACCTTTACAAATGCCAATGGCTGTTCGAGTTCAGCGACCGACGATGTAGAAGTTTTAGATCTTCCAGTTATTTCATTTGTAACATTGGCTGATTTATGTATCGATGCTGGCATACAAACAGGTTTAGGAGGTGGAACACCTACAGGTGGTGTGTACAGCGGCCCAGGCGTTACTAACGATGGAAATGGAACTACGTATAGTTTCGATCCCACAGCTGCGGGCGTTGGTATACATCCTATAACATATAGCTTTACTGACGCCAATAGTTGTTCTAATTCGGCAACTGATCATATAGAAGTTGTGTTAAATATTGTAGCTCCAAACCACAGCCCTGTGGAATATAATAATATATATGGCTGCCAAAATGAACTTACCAAAATAGGTTTGCATTTCGAGAATCCATCTTTGTATACTTATCAGTGGCAGGTAAGTACTGGCGGACCTTTCACTAATTTGGCCGAAAGTACACCTTATGCTCAAGTCAATAGTGATACACTTTCTATTAATCAAACGGGTTTATCGTTAGAAGGAAATCAATACAGAGCAATTGTCTCCAATGGTTGTGAAACCGTGATATCTGATACTTTTAACTTAAAAGTAGGTGAAACTCCTAGTTTTACATTACAACCACTAAGTCAAAGTGTATGCCCTGGAAATGAGGTGGTCTTAGAGGTCAATGCCAATGGTGGAGGAATAAGCTATCAATGGCAAGTAGATAATGGATCAGGTTATACCAACGTATCAGGAATTAATTTTACTGGTGTGAACAGCAAAAAACTTATCATCAGTAATTTCGACAATTCCTTAAATGGAAAGCCTTTAAGATGTTTAATTTTCACTCAGTGCTTTCAATTCCCTTCAGACCCTGCAACCATTACAATCAATAATGACGTGATCATTTTGGCACAGCCCAACTCTCAGACAGTTTGTGAATTTGGAACAGCACAATTTATCGCTCAAGCCGTAAAGTTGACTTCTGGAGCCATTAACTACCAATGGCAAAGGAAAAGTGGTATTGGAACGTGGACAAATATTAGCTCTGGAGGAAGATACACAATCAATGAAAATCAACTATCAATTTCAAATGTTCCAGCTAGCTGGAATGGTGCAGAATTTCGCTGTCTAATGGATGGTTTCTGTCAAACTGTTCCTAAAACCTTAAATGTTACGCAAGTTGCACATGTAACACAGAACCCTGTCAATCAAGTGATTTGCGTTGGAAATAATGCAAACTTCTCTGTAGGTGCTACAGGAATAGGCTTAACTTATAGGTGGCAAGTGAATAGCGGATCTGGATTTGTAAACATAAATGAAGGAGGAATTTACCAAGGAGTTTCGAAAACAAAACTTAGCCTTATCTCGCCATCAGCTGCCGTCAATAATTATCAATTCCGATGTGTGGTTTCGGGTTCATCATCTTGCGATATTGTTGCAGATACCTCTGCAATTGCAAGCGTAAACATATCAGTATCAGCAGAAGCTCAAACCATTTTATGGAATTCAGATATAAGTACTGCTGTTCCAATTACTCAGGCCGTAGGTTACATTTTGGGTGTTAATGACATTTTAGCACCTAATGGAAAAGCAGAATTTAGAGCTGGCAATGCCATTTTCCTAAATCCTGGATTTGAAGTTCAGGCGGGAGCAGTTTTTACTGCCAAAATTATAAATCCGTGCCAATTGATGGGAACATCTTCTTTAGAAGGAAATGGTATACCAAAGGAGATAGTGAAATAAAAGAGCTTTATAAGACAAATAGAAACAGTGCAGTCAAATTACTAATTCAATTGTTCTCTTATTGAATACACATCTTTGAAATTTTCGTCATAGTAGCTAATAATTAGCACGGCTCCTTTGCCGGGTACCACGTATTGTTCTGTAGGATATATTCTTATTTCACTTGAGTTAGTGGGAGTGAACTTAGCAGTAACATAGTGAATACAGTTGTCGTATTTTGTGCCTGAAAGTGGAGAAACAATACTTGTATTGGTAGATAAAACCTCTACACTTCTAATTCCAGTAATTGTTTCAAACTTTTCGTCCGTAATGGCATTTGAGGTGTATGAAAAACTATTGAAAACATCTCCTTTCTCAGCCGGATATTTATATACTAGGGTTTCCTTTTCATTAAACGTGTAGAAATAATGCAGCCCGTCGGCCTGATTACTAACGTAAGTAGTTGAGGTATCGTTTTTAAACCATCTTTGCCCAGCTATAAAAGTGTCACCGCTGATATTTTGAGAAAAACGCCTATCAGCAACTTCTTTACCCTCCGTGTCGTAGGCTTTCAACCAGTAATTGAAAGTCTTTCCCACTGCTAATGGGAATAATTCACTCTCGGAGAAAAGAGGATTTGGTTCTACTGTTTTACTATCACATGAAACAAGAAATATGAGGCACATTAATGCCACTATTGAGCTGCTATTATTCATAATTCTAGTGTTGTTTAATTTCCCTGCTAATTCAGGTTTGCATAAAATTGAATCTTAAATTCAGGCATTCCTACACTACTTAGTTTTATTGAAAGAATGTTTTATAATACGGTATTTAGTCAATCTCCTTCTTAATTTTTAAAGTATAAACAGGCTGATGCATGGGGTATAATAGTTCCTCAATCCAAATCAAAATGAAGGCCTTCCAACCTTTTTAACAATTAAAGAATCTACCTATGTACTCGATTCAACCGACCGATCGATTACCAATTTGTTATGAAAAAAGCTATTACAATTATAAAACCTTTCTTTGCAATCGTATTTTTAAGCACGTTGCTTTCTTGTAAAGATAATTGCGAAGTCACACGCACCTATCGCCAAGCAGTCCCTGTGCAAATGACGCTTGAAAGTATAAGAGCCGGAGTACGTATACTCCCTCCCGCAGATCTAAAAAACCCTGCAAAACTCTATATCAAAGACAATTTCCTTTTTATTAGTGAGGCAAAAAAAGGCATACATATCATTGATAATTCTAACCCATCGAGTCCTATCAAGCTATCTTTTTTGGAAATTCCTGGAGTTGTGGATATGGCAGTGAAAAACAATACACTTTATGTAGATAGTTACATGGATGTGGTGGCATTGGACATTACCGATCCCACGAAAATTATAGAAGTTGGTCGTCAAAAAAACATTTTCCAAAATGGTCTCTTTAATGGTATTTCATGGTATTACGATGCGTATAATCGCATGGTCACAGATTACGAGTGGAAGATCGTAACCGAAACCGTGAAAACTGACTGTGGAGCGAGCCTTGGCTCTTGGCCAATGTGGATTGGAGGTGAATTTTATGATAGCTTTTCTTTTAGCAATGGGAGTGCCAAAGGGCCTTCTGTAGCACAAGGTACTTCTGGCAGCGGTACTGGTGGTTCTATGGCACGATTCGCCATTTACGAAGATTACCTTTATACCATTTCGCAAAACAACATGACGCTCTTTAATATTCAAAACGAGCAAAAACCAGACTCCACAGCGACTATAAACTTAGGCTGGGGTATAGAGACCATTTTCCCCTACAAGGATAAGCTTTTTATAGGTTCCAATACTGGAATGCATATCTATGACAACTCCAACCCAAAGAGTCCACAAAGGATTTCTGTTTTTCAGCATGCACGTGCTTGTGACCCTGTAGTAGTAGAAGGAGACATTGCTTACGTAACCTTGCGTGAAGGCTGGTGCGGAGCTTCGCCAAATAGACTTGACGTCGTAAATGTGGCAGACTTAACTCGACCAGTACTCATAAAGTCTTATGAAATGGAAAACCCTCACGGACTTGGTGTAGACAATGGGAAACTGTTCATTTGCGAAGGGAAGTTTGGCTTAAAAAGCTTTGATGCAAATAACACAAATGACATTAAACTACAAGAGCACATCAAGGATGTGAACGCATTTGACGTCATCCCACTAAATGGCAACTTACTACTCATGGTAGGTAGCGACGGTTTCTATCAATACGATTACACCGATCCCAAAAACCTTAAATTATTAAGTAAAATTGCGGTTGTGCAAAACTAAGATTATGAACATGAAATTAATAAACATGCCCAACATAAAAACACTCGCAATTCTTGCTCTAAGTATTTCTCTTGCTATTAACGTATATGCACAAGAAGAAGAAAATACACCGGCTGCTAAAAAGAAATACGATTTTGTAAATATTACGGAAGTAGGGAGTATGTTTGGCCGTGTAAAGGCAAATTATTACTACTACCCTTCATACAGCTCATACTACGGACCTACCCAATACGACGATAGTTATCAAGTAAGAAATGTTGCCAATATCACTTTACAAACTTTCAATGGTGTATACCTTGATCCTAAAACAGCCGTGGGTATTACCACAGGAGTAGATTGGTTCAATACCTCTTTAGTAGTACCAATTCAGCTAGGAGCAAGAAGGCAAATCATTCAAAAAAGAGAAGGGGGAGCTGCAATTATTGCTGGCTTAGATGCAGGTTACGGTACCACATGGTTTCATGAAGACAACCCTAATATTAAAACTACTGGTGGATTTACCATCTCTCCTACTATAGGATATAAAATCCCAAACCGTAGCGGCTCCGCATGGGTTTTAAATTTTGGCTATAAACACCAAGCTCTTACTTTAACCGATGTTCAAAATTACGACGAAAACTACTCCAGTATTGAATCCCGCAACCATAACAGATTGGTAGTAAGACTTGGCCTAGAGTTTTAAGAATCAATTTCAAAATAATACTATAAATTATTACGTCTGTCAGTTCGAGTAAGTTAGCGGGCATTCCTGACTTCGGCAATCAGTTCAAACGAACTTTAATAATGCTAGTTCCAAAGAATTCGACCACTGTCAGTTCGAGCGACAGACGAGAACCTCCATTAACAACGTCCCATAAATTCAAAAAGTAGTACTCCTTAAAATGTTGGTATTTTGAATGACCAAGTCGGCTTATCTTTGTAATTATCAGTCCAAGACAAGCTATCGGGGTATTCAAATCCTAAGTTTTGAAAATCGTCATCAAAAATAAGCATTCGATTATTCTCTGGATTCCCTTTTTCTAAAACTGCAGTAAACCATAATTGGTAAAAATTACTACTAACATCTAATTGACGAGAAAGATTCGAGGAACTTAATTCGTAAAACTCGCCATCATGGACAAAACCGCAGTTAAAATACCGCCCATTTTTAGTAGATGTTAAGTTGTATATTTTAGCTTTTACAAAAACTGGATTTTCAGCAATTCTTTTATCCCTGTTAGCAACACATTGTGCACCCAGATACCAAAGAAATAAAAAAACTGGTATTACTATCAAATTAGGATACCTATCCACAAAACTTTCTTTCATATATGTCAAATAAAAATATATCCAAAAGATGGGCTAATGTAAACTAATATTCTCAATTAATTGACTGTCCTCGTCGGGAACACTCACCGATTCACTCGGACTGACATTAGCTAAGATTTTATATCAATAGTTAGATTATCACTGCCAAGGAAGTAAAAACCACAATAAATAAATCAAAGGGATTTTACGTTTTCCCTAGTCCATTGCCATTTTATGCTATATTTGCGTAGCAATAACGCACGGGGTGCCTGGCAAATGCCAAGCTGAGATAATACCCGAAACCTGATATGGATAATGCCAACGGAGGGATGCAAGCTTAAGATATTACATTTTATGCTCCACTGTTTTGGTATACCCCATTCAGTGGAGTTTTTGTTTTTAAATAAATCATAAAATGGAAATAGAAAAAAGACAAGGGGTACTTATTCCGCAGCAAGACCAAAACTGGCAAAACCGACCTGAGTGGTTTTTTAACAGAGAACACACCGACACCTACGAGCAGTGGTACGAAGGCCGTTACAAGCGTGCCGAAGTATGGCAAAAAAAGGTCATGGAGCAGCTGGTTTCTAAAGACAAACGTGTGAAAACCCTGCTAGAGTTTGGCTGTGGTACCGCACGTTTCACCAGATGGTGGAAAAACATTGGCATTGAAGCCACCGGTGGAGACATTTCTCCTTTGATGCTATCGCAAGCGGTGCATTTGTTTGACGGAGACTTAGTCATGGCAGATTCGCATCACATGCCTTTCAAAGACAACACCTTTGACTCTTTGGCTTTCATCACCACTTTTGAGTACTACAAAGACCCTGTAAAGGTGATCAGAGAAGCCGCTCGTGTGGCTAAATGCGGCATAGCCATGGGCATGATGAACAGAAACTCCACCAAAGTGGTGCGTAGAAGAGTGCAAGAGGTTTTCGGACTGAATCCTTTTTACTTGACCGCCACTTTTTACTCGCCTGCCATGCTTACCAAAATTATAGAGGAGGCACTTGAAGGCAGAGATTATTCTATAGAATGGACCTGCACAGGCTTGCCAAACTGGTTTCCTGTTCAGCAATGGAATTTACCATTAGGCGACTTCTTCGGCTTATACGTTAAATTAAACGACTGACACCATGAGCGAGAAATTAGGCAAAATTGATAGTCATATTTTCGAACAGTTTATCAGTCAAAAATGTGGGCATAACAGAACAGAAGTAGCCGTTGGGCCTCAGTTTGGCGTAGATGTATCTTTGGTAGATTTGCCTGGAGGAATGGCAATGGCCATGACCAGCGACCCACTTTCGCTTATTCCAAGTTTGGGTTTAGAAGAGTCCGCATGGCTATCTGTTCAGCTGATGGCAAATGATATGGCCACCACGGGCTTTGCTCCTATGTATGGTCAGTTTGTTTTAAATCTTCCTTCCACCTTTTCTAAGGCCGATTTTCAAGTTTACTGGGACTATGTGCATGGATTTTGTTCCAAAATTGGCATTGCCATAACAGGTGGTCACACAGGATTTATTGAAGGACAAAACTCTACCATAGCTGGTGGCGGCACGTTTATAAGCGTAGCTCCAAAAGACCAAATGCTGGTTTCAAAATATGCAAAACCAGGAGACACTATTTTAGTGACTAAAACTTGTGCCATTTCGTCGGCAGCTATACTAGCCATGTGTTTTCCTGAAACGGTCAAAAACAAGCTAGGAAACGAACTACAGCAGGAAGCTAGTGCTACTTTTTATCATACCTCGTCGCTAGAAGATGCTCTTACTGCCGTTGGCAAAAATCATGAGCATAAAGACATTACCGCCATGCATGATGTAACCGAAGGTGGTGTAATGGGGGCAATTTATGAGTTGGCAATGGCTTCAAATAATGGTGCCAAAATCTATAATGAAAAGTTGCCCATTGGTACTATTCAAAAGGAAGTGTGTCAATTATTTGACCTAGACCCAAGAAACTGCATAGGTGCTGGTGCTATGATAATTACCTGCAAAAAAGAAGCGGTGGAGAATGTTATCAATCGTTTGGCTGTAGCCGATATCAAGTGCACCGAAGTAGGTGAAATTGTTGAAAAAGAGCAGGGCATCAAAATGATTAAAAACGAGCAAGCCAGTGATGTGATTTATCAGGAAGATGACCCATACTGGGCGGCATTTTTCAAAGCCATAAATTCTGGATGGAAATGAGCATAAAATCTGGCATTTACTTGGTGATAGACCCTTCTATGGAAGAAGTCCTTTTGCTTAGCAAACTAAACGCTGCTTTAAAAGAAAAGCTAGCAGCCGTGCAGGTTTGGGACAATTTCAAAGAAGGACAAAACAGCACAAACCTCATAGACAAAGTATGTAAGCTATGTCATGCTAAGCATGTTCCTGTCTTTATTAATAATAGATGGAAATTGCTTCAAAGCACTGCTGCAGATGGAGTTCATTTTGATGAAATTCCAGAAAACTATAGCGAGCTAAAAGTCAAAATAGGCAAGCCCTTTTTAAGCGGATTGACTTGTAATAATGATTTTGAATGGATTCGGTGGGCAAATGAAAACAAACAAGATTATATATCCTTTTGCTCCATATTTCCTTCTACCACGGCAAATAGCTGTGATTTGGTGGAATTTGAAACCATTCGAGAAGCGTCAAAAATATTCTCAGCAGCCATTTTTTTAGCGGGCGGAATAAAGCCTGAAAACATGGATAAACTAAGCGATTTAAAATTCAATGGCGTAGCGGTGGTATCGGGTGTAATGAGTTCCGATACACCAGACCTAGCCATAAAACAATATCAAGAAAAATTAAACAGTAAGTAAAATGAGACCTGAAACTATAAAGAAATTATGCTGTCCTTTTGATAAGGCAGACCTTACCCTAACAGAAATCACAAAAGACCAAGACGAAAACGTTTTGGAAGGATTTTTTGTGTGCAAAAGCTGTAATCGCCTTTATCCTATCATCAAAGGCATCCCCATCATGAGCCCAGATGAATACAGAGAGTTCAAACTAGAACAACCAGTACTAGAAAGATGGGCAAAAGAGCTAAAAGGAAAATCAATTGAGAATTTTAGATTGATTAGTGCTGAGGCTAGATAAAGGGACTGTTCTCGTCTCCGCCCGAACTGACAGAGTACTTAATATTGCAATATCAAAAAAGCTACTTTGAATGTCAGGTCGAGCGGAGCGGACATTTCAGCATAATCGGCTAGCATTACATGGTAAATGCATCGATTATCAGTCCGTGTTCGTTCATTGCTGCAAAAGGTACATCATCAACTCTATTTTCAGAATGATTCCTTTCATTTAGTCCTTTTGGGGTCTTGAAAGCTTAAAATATTCGTTTGCCGATAGATCGAGTTGCCTAGTTATTTTTTCAAAATTTTCTCCATTGGGTTTAAGGTTTATGTATTTGTCAATGATAACACTCCTTCTATAAACCAGAAAAGTATTTTCAACACTAGGGTTAATTTTATTCAAATAGACTTCAGATGGTTTATTGGTAAATGAGGGCACAAAAGTCAATGCAACTTTCTGCAAGCCCAGTTCTGTTCCAAGTTTATCTAGCTCTCTCATTCTTTTCTCTTTATCATACTCAGACTCATTGCCATATACCAAATAAACTTTCAAATACTTCTCTCTTTTTGTGCTTTCAGTTTCCAAAAAAATAAGCCAATCTTTTACTTCTTCCCAATTGGGTTTATTGCCAACGAAATATAGTATTCCATTATACCAACCATACTTGCAAATCGGACAAGTTATGGTGCCTTTATCTGCTCCATAAGCGTGGAATGGTGTAAAAGAAATGACATCTTCGCCAATGTTCTTTCCAGAGCTTACAGTACTCATGCTTTGAATGGGATAATTAGGAATATTTAGCCCTAAAATGATATTACGTTCACCAATCCACAAGCCTTGTTTTTCGACAAACCTAATCACACCGCTACCTCCCCTATTTTCCATTTTTGTCCTTCGTTGGGTTGTTAAAAGCTGGTCATCATCAAAAACAAAATCATCGAGGTAATATGGAACTTCTAGGTTCTTCTCTTTTACCGAAATGTGCACGTGAGCAGGTTCATCTCTACTTGGGTAGGTTCCAGGTTTTGTGGTGTAAATGGAATATTTTCCTTGCTCATCAGTTTTTACCCAGCCTCTAATATAGCCGTGTGTTTGCCCAAGCTTATTTTTGGGCATGTTTCTTTCTTCGTTTTCATTTGTTGCATAGGTTCCTCGGAGATTTGTCTGGTAATAATAAAGTATCACATTGGGTGCAGGTGTTTTTCCGTCTATCTGAAAAACAGTCCCCGTCAGCAAGATTTTTTGCCCTTGGTTTTTATAAGCTGGACTTGTATCTGTGGATGATAATTCCTTGGGCATTTTATAATAAAATGGAGGCGATTTATCAAAATCTTCACTTAAGATATTTGTCTGGGTTTGGGCACTTTGTCCCTTACAATTGGACAGATTAAAGCAGACGAAAAGTAAAAATACGGATTTGGGAATTGGATACATTTTTCGAATATTTTCAATCAATGTAGTGATTCAATAGCCTTTAGAAAGCCTTAAATGAGGTTTTCTAGCTAAGTGGAGTTTATAAATGATTCACTGGAGTAGCTGACTCCAATTGTTTCTATAATGTCGACTTAATCGGATGATTTGTCCCTTTTCGAGTACGGCGTCATAATCGCCATTGCTTCGCGATTTCAATTCCTTAATATAGGTCGTGTTGATAATGGTAGAACGATGTACCCTAATAAAGGTCTTGGTATCTAGTAGAGCTTCAAACTCCTTTAAACTTTTATTGTCTAGAAACTTTTGATCATTTGCATAAACAGTGGAGTAAGGCTTATCTGTAGAGATAAACTGAATGGAAGCGGTCGGTACTGCAATGATTTTAGAGCCAGTTTTAAGCTTCAATTTTTCAGGAAAGGTTGCTGCAGCGATGATCGTTTTATACTTGGAAATATAAATCGCGGGGAAAATGGCATACCACAATAGGGCTATGTAAAATTGATTTGAAAGTGCTGTATTAAAGATATGTGAAAAGTAATGAGCTGGTGTAAATACCAATTTGCTCACCCATACAAAGAAAGCAGTAAACACAAGAATATGAACGAAGCTAAAGCCGGCTCCGACTATCAAATTCAAAGGCATTTTGCCCAACTTACTATCGGGGTTAATGATTTTCACTAAACGATTAATTAAAATTGTAAGTGGAATAAAAAACACCCAAAAAGTATTATAGAGTAGTGATTCCGACCAATAGAATCCTGTTTGTTGAATACTGCTAAAGATGTAGTCTTGCATAACAGCCAAAACGAAAACAAAAACCACAATAATTAAGTAGAAAGGTGTACTACCAATTTTGGGGATGCTGAACTTTTCGCTGATGTCAATTGACTGTTCCAATGTTGATTTTCTAGCTTTGGTTAGAAAAGCCCTTATTCTAGCTGCCCATCTAACCAGTGAATGATATTAAGTAATAATTGGTAATTCTCTGGTGCTACGTCATTGTTCATTCCCGCCTTGTAATTCCTTGGTCCAACCAATTGAGCAGTAAACATAGCTGCTTCACCAAAAACAACCACTTTACCTCTTCCCTGTCTCTTGAACGCTCCTTGCAACCATCCATCTACCTTATATGTAGTGGTATTATCATTAAAGACCCAAGCCGTATCTGGTAACATATTCACAAAGGAAGGGCCAAAAGTTAAGATCGGAGTTGCATCTTCTGGTATCCTGAATGCCTGCCCAGTGAAGCTTGCTACCTGCTTTACACTTTCCGAATTGTTTCGACCTTGAGTTATTACATTTTGGTCTAGTGACTTTTCGGCCAAATTAAAAAATGCGGGGCCATTAGAAAGCGTATCTACGGCAAATCCGTTGGTGAATTCAAACCCAAATGCTTTTGCAAGTTCTTGAGCTGCACCCGCCATGGGCATATGGTCTGCAATTAAGAATAAGTTTCCGCCGTTAGTGACCCATTCTCTTACAACATCAATCTCCTCCAACGTAAAAGCAGAAGGATTGGGTAAAACCCATTCGCTTACATTTCTCTCATTTAAAGCATTTGAAATTACTAATATTTTACCTTTTTCTAATTCGTTTGCCTCGAAAACTCCAGCATATCCTTTCACATTGTAGCCATCCCTTTCCAAAAGGTTTGAAAAAGCTCTAAACCGTTCATTTTTTGTATGAAAGTTATGATGCCCTTCATCAACAAAAACCACAGGCCCTTTCCCCAAATCATACATAGGGTTGATGATCGTTGGATTGTAAGTAGTGTCGGCAAGCTGTTGCGAAAACAGCAAGTATGGAAATATTAAAAAACTTAAAAGGATTATATTCTTCATGATTAATCACCGACACATTAAAACTACTTGATAACAAGTTAATAATGAAAAGCTTATTTACAAAAGATGCAATAATGCTCTGGCTCTACTTAATCATTAAATTCCTCGGGATACACTACCATTCCGCTTACAGCCTCTAAGCCTTTTTTTGTCAAAGTTTTTACCATACAATTTTCTTTTGGAACTTCGAATGGCAAGCTAATTCCGTATTTGTCGGCTCGTTCGTATCCAAACCTCGGATAGTAATCTTCATGACCGAGCAACACAATCGAACTGAAACCTAATTTCTTGGCTAGGATATGTCCATGCTCTATTAGCTTCCCTCCTATTCCCTGTCGTTGGTATGCTGGAAGAACAGAAACGGGTGCAAGTGCTAAAGACTCAAATTCGTTTTCATCATTCTTAATTTTCAACTTGGTAAACAAAACATGCCCTACAATTTTGCCCTCAGTTTCGGCAACTATTGATAATTCTGGAATGAAAGCAGCTGATTGCCTTAGGCGTTCAACAAGAAATTGCTCTTTATGGTCGCTAAACTTTTCCGTTCTGAAGGCTTTTTCAATTAAATCAAAGACAGCCTTAAAATCAGATGGTTTTTCTTGTCTTAATTTTATTTCCATCTATTTGAAGTCTTTCTATTTCGAGATATATCTGTCAGGAATAGGCAAGCCTTCTTTTTCAATATCCCAAATAATGGAGTTGATTAACCATTTACCATTCATTTGAATAACCTGAAAACTATTTACGCCTCTTTCTCCAACCTCATCCGAGCCATCAAAATAAGAAGCATACGCACTTATGCGGTGGCCAACTTTGCCAAAATATTCAGTTTCCCCGCCTAACTCTATTTCATCGAAAGCAAGCATTTTTACCTCATCGATATTGGCCTTAAATCCTGAAATAAAATCATTTAAACTGACGAACTCCAAGCTTCCATTACGATAGTTATACAAAGTTGCATTAGGTGTAAAAATAGCTCTTATGTTATCAAGGTCTATTGTTGATCCTTTTTCAAAAGAAATAACCTCATAGGCCTGATTTACCAGTTGATTGATGGCTTTTTCGGTTTCCGAAATGGTCACTTCTTGCTCACTTTTAGCTTTTTCCGAAACCAAATTGTCTGAGTTTTGATTACAAGAATAAAGACCAGTGTAGCCTTACGTTACTTTAGACAGTTTATAATTTAAATACTTACTTCTTTCAAAGCCTTTTGGGCTAGCCCAAAAGGCTTTGACGGCCTTGGAGCATACTCTCTTGGACTCATTTTCTTGAGTGTTTTATGGGGATGATATTTGTTATAATCTTCTTGCCACTTTTCTGCTGTATGATGAAACTGTCCCAAACTCGCAAATAGATAAGCATCCAATATGTCCTCTCTAAAGGTTCTATTAAACCTCTCTACAAAGCCATTCTGCATTAGCTTTCCAGGCTCCGAATAAACACATCTTACGTTATTCTTACTACACCAGTCTTTATACTCTTTTGAGATAAATTCTGGACCGTTATCTGTTCTTATATACTTAGGTAATCCCACTTCTTCTTTGAGTTGCTCCAAGCCCTGAATTACACGTCTAGATGGAAACGAAATCGCTCCTTCTATTAATAAACTTTCACGATTGTGATCATCTATGATATTGAGTACTCGTAAAGTTCTTCCGTCTACAAGGGAATCACTCATGAAGTCCATACTCCAAACACTATTCAGTTCTTTAGGTACGAGCAAGGGCTTTCGCTCTGCTTCTGGTAGCTTTCGGCGTCGCTTTTGACGTCTTACCAGACCTAGCTCTCTGTAAACTCTTAGAACCCTACTTCTGGACCATTTCGAGCCTTCTCGCCTAATTCTTGCATAGTATGTATCAAAGCCACGGTTAGGGTGACTCTCAGCTAACTCTTTTAGTCTTTTTATAACTTCGGAGTCATCCAGTTTTGATTTGTAATAAAGTGATGCTCTGCTAATATTGAGTACTGAACAACATACTTTAAAACCTTTGGAATACTTCTTTTTCAAGAATTCAACTGCTTTTTTCTTGGCGGAAGGCTCTACCACTTTTTTGCGATAACATCTTTTGCCATGTCCAACATCAAAGCCTGATCAGCATACATTCGCTTGAGCTTTTGATTCTCTGACTCTAGCTCTTTTAAACGTTTTAAATGGCTTACTTCCATTCCTGAATATCGCTTTCGCCAATTGTAGAATGTACCTTTATTTATGCCTAACTCACGGCTAATTTCTTCGGCTGATCTTCCGCCTTCATTTTCTTTGATAGCCTTAATAATTTGGCTCTCGGTAAACTTACTTTTTTTCATAACAGACTAAAATTAGTTAATTTTTAGACTGTCTTAAAATAGCGTAAGTCTACACCAGCAATCAATAGGAAGAATAATAACTTGTAGTTTTTCATGGATTTAAAACTATAATTATAGGGATAGTTTTATTCCCCCAAGCAATACACTTGATTTATAAAAGTATAAAAACCAGTAAAGTAGAACAAGTTTTGGCGAGATAAGCAAAACAGAAAACCATAGCAAGGTATAACCGCCAGCTTAGGTCAAGTTTTTTATTAAACCACCATAGAAAAAAGATTATTATAACACTTAAGCTTTTAGCAGGGGGCTCGAGCTCAATCCCGATAGCTATCGGGACTCATGTGAACCGAAGCCCTACTTCGCTGCATTCGAGCCTAATTGTTGCCATTAGTACTTTAATTAATTTTCCATTATTCTTTTCAATTCCGAAACTGAATAAGCAGGCTTTTGTTTATGTAACATAGCGTGACAATTCGGACACACAGGAATTAAGTCCGTTTTAGGGTTTACAGAATATTCTTTTCCGATTGTTGAAATGTCAACAATATGGTGAACGTGAATAAAATTCTTTCCTAAATCTCCAAATTTTTGTTCAAAATTAAAATCACAAACTTGACAATTTAATCCGAAATGTTCAATACATTCTTGACGTGCTAATTGATTTCTTTCGTAACTATTTACAGTTACTTGTCTTGTTTTTCCTTCCGAATATTTTTGGTTAGAATCAACTTCATTCGGGAAAACAGTTTCTCCGAAATCATCTTTTACTAAATCATAAAATTTCTGATAAATTTTTCTTCCTGTTTTTACAGAAGCACCAGAGGTTTCTTCATAGTATTCTATATGCTGATAAAGGGAAAGTAAAGCCGTTTTTAATCCACTAACACCATTTTCGTTATAAATCCGCTCGAGATAATATTCAGTTCCATAAGAGTTAATAGTTCGCGTGAATAATTTTCCTTGGATAAGGTTTGAATAGGCATAAATATAATCAAGTCCAGAACTTTTTTTCATTCCCAAATTCGTTAGGGATTCTGTTCCTTCGTTTAATGACATTTGATTCAGGAAAATCTTTTTTCCGACTTCAAATGCTTTATGAATTTGTTCATTCGTAATTTTTCCCATTCAGTTCGTGTTTTTTTTGGTATTAATGGCAACGGTGAAGCTATGCGATCGGACCTGCCGATAGGCGGGCTGGCGTATAGCTGAGTGTTATCAGATTTTTATTTTTTCATTATTCCAGTAACTAGTTTTACAATTGTTTCTAACATATTGACTGATATGTTATCGTTACTGACATTATCTTCGGTAACTATATAATTATTGCCAAAATACTTTTCAACTAGTTTCGCTTTAATTTCTTGTTTTTTTGCCTCGTCCAGTATTTCTATGAATGGACTAATTGAAGAAAGTTCTAATTCGAGTTTACGATTAAGGTTTTCAAGTTTTCTATGTTTACCAGACTCTTTCGAAGCGTATGTCGCAGGATAAATTAAAATTGCAGATGCAATTATTCGAATAATTGCCTTATGCCAGTCATAATCTATGTCACCAATTTTCCAAATAGAAAAAATTAAAAGTCCTGATAATATGCACATAAACATAATTGCAATTTTTCTCCAATTGTCAGCAGTAATTTTATGTTCATTAGCAATAATTTGATAATTACCAGTTACTCCAACGTTTCCAATAACATTAACTAGCTTATTGGCATCATTTAATTTTCTTTCTAAGTCTTTTATTATTCCGTCAGTATCGTCTTTTATTTGCTTTCTGTCTGCATCAATTTCTTTTCTAAATTCTGTTCGGTCATCTGAAACAAGTTTAGTGAAATTTGCATTTGCTGTATCAAATTGTGTTTGGAAATTAGATGAGATTGTTTCAAGTTCTTTTTCTTTATTTGAAATCTTTGTTGTTAACTGGTTAAGCTCAGTTTGTTTTGCCTCTAAATCATTTTTTAGATTTTCTATTTTTGATTCAATCTCAATTTTTTGGTTTTCGGTTTGAATTAGCTTGTCTTCAACCGTTTTTTGAAATTGTGAAACGATTTTTGAGAAATCTAAATCTCCTTTCGAATATGGTATTGGTAAATTCTTAATGTAAACTAAAGCTGAATTTATGTTATTTACAGCGTTTGTAATGTGACCAGCATTCTTATTTCCAATGAAATTATTTATTTGAATCAAAGCATTTTCAAATTCTGTTGAAACAGCGTTAAGTTCTGAAATAGGTATAAGTGTAGGTATTGTCACTTTAAGTCTATCTATTAGAAACTGACAAGCTGTTCTAAAAAAGTCAATTTTATCTACTTCTAATTTTTCTCTTACTTCTTTCTCGTCTATTCGATTCAAAAGTTGCTCAATCTTTTTAAAAATTGAATGTGTTTGAAATTCAGATGTAGTCATAAATTAAATATTTCTGAAATTTACTTAAAAGGCTACTGGTAAAATTTATTGAAATGTATTATATATTCGTTTGCAATGTTTGCAAAAAGAAATTCTTAGGCTTTAAGCTGGCAGATTTTTCACATTCCTAATCGATTAAGAATGCTCTTTTTATCTTTTTCTACCTTAATATTTTCAACACCCAGACAATTTTCAAATTCACAATCTTTAAACAGGCAATTTTCCAAAATACCTTTAATTCTAAAATCACAATTTTCAAATTTAACTTTTTCAAAATTGCAATCTTTGATAATTGTATCTGTTACAATTTTTGAGATTTCACAGTCATTAAATATGTTGTTATATACTTCTGAATCTTTAAAATTTAGTTTGATTTTTGCCGCACTGAATTTGTTGTCAAATACTCTGCAAGAATTAAAGTTCAAGTTCAAATTACCTTCAGTAAAGGTATTTTCACAAAATTTTAAATCATCAAAATCATCGAAACCAGAACCAAAAATATGTGTTTTCATAAATTTGTTATTTTCAAAAGATGTTCTTGTTGCTTTTAAACGAATAAATTCAAATTCGGTAAAAGAGTTAGAACTAATTGTTCCCCCTTCCCATATGTTTTCATTCATGGTATCTCCGTAAAATTCATTATGATAGAATTGAGGTTTTAATTTTGACCCCATATAACCTATTCCACTTATTAGAAAAACACACGAATCTATTGTTAAAGAAATTATTTCCTTACCGTTTAAATTGATATAAGATTTTTGAAGTTCACACTCTTTTAACTCAATATAACTATTTGTTTTTTCGAAAACACTATCTTTAATAATAGACTTATTTAACTTTAAATTTTTAACTAATTCGAAGCGACAACTATTTAATTTAGAGTCGATAATAATGAATTCTGATTCAGAGTTTATTAACACTTCATTAAAATTGCTTTTAACAATTTTAAAATCACTTTTGTTAGAATCGATGATTTTGAAGTTTTCAATTGTGGTATTTACTATGAGGGGTTTGCCTAAAGAGTTGACAAATCCATATTTACTTAATGTTGAACTTGTTAAATCAAGTTTGTCTATATTTGTTTCATTAAATTTTGCAGCTTCTAAGTTGCAGTTTGAAAAGTCTAAGCCGCTTAAATCTAGACAACCAAAATCGGTTCCAGAAAAATTAAGAGGTTTAGTGCCTTTCTGAATTCTTAAGATTATCTCCTTTCTTGTGAAATCTCCCATTCTATTAGTATTAATTTTTAAATTTCTGATAACAGCCGGCTATCAGAAACGCATATAAATATGCAATCTCATAGTCAGCCTCTTTTTTTAGCATAAATCTAAGTTATTTATCCTAATAAGGGCTGTTTCCCATTTTAAAAAAAAACGTTTAAAACCGTTCCGAACGGTTTAGATAAAAATATACGATCTAATAACGACTTACTTGTGGACAAAAAAAAGTCGCTTGCATTACCAATTTGTAGGAATACAAGCGACCGAAATAACAAAAACTAACTATTAAATAGGCTTTACAGGACAGCCAATTGCTTTCGTAAAGTTAGGGTTTGGTTTTTCACCTTTCTCCATTGCTTGAATCGCATTTTCTACAAACTTTACTTTTACGTCTTTGGCTGACTTGGCATTGTCATCAATAGTCCCGATGTATTGCACTTTGAATTCTTTATCCAATAAGAAGACATGAGGAGTTCTTAAAGCACCATATTGTGGGAATATCTTTTTCCCTGTATCTGCTAAGTATACAAAATTGAACTTCTTTTCTTTCGCCCTTTTTTGCATTGCCTTAAAGCTTTCTCTTTCATTATTTTCCTCAACATTGGGGTTGATAGCAACTACTGAATATCCTTTTGGTGCATATTCTTTATGTAAGGCAATTAAACGGTCTTCGTACATTTTGGCAAATGGACATTCGTTACAAGTAAACACAATAATGTAACCTTTGGCACCTTTGATGTCGGCTAAAGAGAACATTTTACCGTCAACATTCTTTAGTTTAAAATCGGTAGCAACATCTCCGATTTTGTACCCTTTCATCTCATTTAAAGTTTCGGTTTGTTCTGGATTGTGTCCACCACCTGGAGGTCTTTAATGATCACCGCCTGGAGGAGGACCTTTTCTCTCCTGAGCATTTACGGTAACTGTTATAAATAAGCTACTTAATAGTATAAATGTTGTAAATAGTACACTGTTTTTTCTCATGCTATTTGTTTTCGATTGTTTTAAATATTTCATTTTCTAAGTCTTCAATATCCTTAAATTCTCGTTCGTAAAACGAACGGTTTTTATTATTAAAAATAATTGTAAACGGTATTGCCCCTGACCAATTGGGGTATACTTTGTCTATCCAAGTATTGGAATCTGGGTCATCTAGCAATACTACCTTTGAAGTAATTCCTTTTTTCTTTAAAAACGGTTTCAGTTTGCCCTCTATGTCTTCTGTAAAATCAAGGCTTACCAAAAGCACTTCAACATCGGGATTGCTTTTTTTGTATGCTTCAATTATCGGTAATTCCTTCACACAAGGAGCACACCACATTGCCCAAAAATTAACGATATAGGTTTTCTCCGAATCTGTGTATAAAAGTGGCTCTAATGAATCAAAATCATAAATTGGAATGTCATCATTAACTATAAATTGAGGTGCTATTTCAACGGGTTTGCTTGAACCAACCAACTCCCAACTAATTGTAATAAAGGAAGCTATGAAGAGTAATATGCCTATTCGCATTTTTATATTTGCTTTGGATTATCTTGGACTTGCATTTAGCCAAAAGGTTTAACCATTTTCTATTTCAAGTGCTTCATTTGCTTACTGTATACCGCACAATGACCTCATTGTCCAGTATCACATTGGTCGACCAAATGAACTTTGCATCGTTTACGCTATTATCAAAGACATCGATAAAGTTTGTGTAAGCTGGTTTATTATCAACACCTATCGCAGCATTTGTATACTCAGTTGCACTAGGCCATTTACTGTCATCAAACCCTTCTATGGACCAATCGGAAGGTAATTTCCAATGTAAAGCATAATAAGATGTTCCATCATCTGAATCTTCGGTATCACAATTCTCAGACAACCTCAAGGTTCCGTTTTCTGAAGCACAAGAAAGGTCTTTTAAAGGAGCTGTATAAAATGTTTGAGCCTTCCAGTTTGAATTGGTGCTTGCAATTATATTGTTCTTGGCGTCTTTAAAAACGGCAACCATTCCCCCATCTCCTGCATGAAACGCTTTCCCTCTATTACTCTCGGAACCTAAACCGCTATTTTCCTCCCAGTCTACAAGCTTCATGGCTATGGTAAACGGTCTCTGTACTTTGAAGCGAACAATATTAGAATTGAACTGAGTAAAAGGCACGTTGTCTTTACCTACAGGAACTCCATTTATGTACATTTCAAAATAATTGTCGGCAAATACAAAAGCGGTAATTACTTCACCATCAGCATCAATTTCGATAATTTCCTTTCCATCTAATGCAGCGATTGCATCTTCGGCCGATTTATGCTCCACATACGTACATGGATTGTATAAGTCCGATGCAAATGGGAAACTATTATTTGTAAAATTGACCTCAGAAGGAACAGTCCAAATACTACCATCCATTGCCGTAGAGGTACCAATAGGTGCTTCTCTACCTCGGTCGCAATCATAAATATTTTGTGTTATAACAGTAGCAGGGCCTTGAGATACTGCGGCTGTACCGTTATATTTCGTTGTATTATTTTGTGCTACTGTTTTACTGTTATTGCAAGAAACCATTGTCAAGAATAAAAGTGCAATTACTGCTAGCGTATAGTTTGTTTTCATCTTTGATATGTTTCAATTTTTGACGTTCCGTCGGGATTAATAAATTCATAGGTGTAGTTATTAGAACTGTCCCATTTGTATTTAATGATATTGTTTTGAGAATTTAAGCGATAGGTAAGAGCATACGAATTGCTCCCTAATGTTTTAAAATCAATGATTTCTGCTCCTCTCAATGGTCTCAAAGCAGGTCTAAGCTCTCGTGTTCTAGGTTGAGGAGCAACTTGATTTTCGGGTGCCTTTGAATTGGGGTCAAGCTTCACTTCGCCTCTCATTCCGGCGATTAAATATGGATATTCTTTAATGGTGTGGTATTGATAAGAACCATTGGAGGTCATTTTTCCTAAATATTCATCCAACTGGTCCTTTGTTTCTCCATAAACAGGAAAACCATCAACTGCATAAGCAACTGGGTTTCCTTCACCAACTTGCTCTTGTAAATGCAATGGAGGTAAATGATAATGGTAGTCATCTGCTCGTCCACAATGGCCGCCCCATTTGTCCAATTCTCCAATGGCGTTCGCATCTTCACCCCTATTATTGAGCGGATTAAAAATAGGAATTCCGTTGACTGCGACTGCAATAGCACCTTTAAGTAAATTGGTTTTAGTTGAAAGTGGATTTTCAGCAAATTTGGGATGGAGTGGGATTGCCCAACTATTTGAACCCGTATAATTTTGATTGATTGGCACTTGTTGTTGCCAATTTGTTATTCCAACCATCATCTCGTGGGCCGGCAATCCATCAGATGAAATGTAAAGAAAGTTGTCGTCTGCATTAGTTTTTACACCATCAAATTTCCCAAAAAAGGTTTGCATCAGCGAAACATCATTTTGAGGAACATCAACAGCCGTAGTATTAACAACATTGGAATTCTTACAAGAAGCAAATAAGATCATTCCAACTCCTATAAACCCATAAGTAAGATGGATTATTCTCTTTCGTTTTTTAATTTGAACTAGTGAAAAAGCCAGGAGCAAGCCTCCTAGAAGGATCATCGCGATATTATTATAGGAAACCGAACCAGTTTCATTGGGAAGTTCACTATTCAAAGACTCAATGATTTCGCTTCTCTCCTTGATAAATTTTTGATCTTCGATTGAAAAATCCGCCACCTGATAGGTGATTACATTATGGTTGATGTCCATAAGCCACACTTTATCATTTTCAACTTTAATAAAATCCGCTTTGATAGCATCTGAATTAGATTTTAAGGTCCATTCTTTCAAAACAGTACCGTGCCCTCCTTCGTGAGCTGATATGTTAAATGAAATGAATATCAGTATAAGGACCAACTTGACCTTTTTCATTCGCTTGGTTTTATTGCTTGAAGTTAAAGCCATTTGAGAGGCTAAAGCATTAGACCGCTTTTTCAGAAAAAACTTGCGTTTGAAATGACTTATATTTGAAACATTCTAAAATGTGGCTTAACCTAATTTCTAAATCACCATTTTTTTTGAAAATATTCCCAAATTGGAATTTCACGAATACAGCAAATCAAGCGAGCACACAACAAGCTTTAAATCAATTATTTAAATCTATTTGAATAGCTAAAATTTTAAGCGAAATCAAAGGCGTATAATTAAAAACATGGCTATAGAAACTCCTTCTTAAAACACAAATATCAAACGAATTCTATTGTATCCCTCCCGTTAGCTATCGGAGTAGATAGCAGGGGACTTGAGCATTGTCGAAGGGCCCTACTTCGCTGCATTCTAGCCTAATTGTTGTAACCAATTGTTTTCAGAAACTAAATGTTCGTTCCTGTCTTTTCATTCTCTTATCCATTATTATTCCAATTCCTATTATTATTAAAGCAACTGAAACAACTCCAATTTTGATGTTATTATCTACATTACTTTGAAGAGAAAGACCAACTGCAAATGAAAGTCCAAAACTTACTGCCCAAGTAGTGTAAAAATTATTCGGCACGAAACGTAAATTACTTTTCAAGTACTTTATGAATTTAACCAATTTCTGTTTGAACATTTCATTACTAAACGAAGGTATTTTTTCAAGTTCCAAATATTGTATATAACTTTCAATTCCTTCAATCTGTTCAGGGTTCAAATCCTTCTCTTTTAGTTTCTGCAAGAGCTGTATAAATTTTTTAAACGTTTTAATTTCCGATTTTTCATCAGTTTTAGAAAGCAGTTTCTTTAGAAAAATTATTGTGGCTTTTAAATCACTCGTTTCTGTAACTGAATTTGAACGAATTAATTCCGTCAATTCGACATCTAAAGCATTTGCTATTCTTTTAATCGTTTCGCCTGTTGGTTCCGATTCATTATTTTCAATTCTTTGAATAGTTCTTAAGCTAACTCTTGATTCATTTGCTAAATATTCTTGAGACATTCCACGAGTTGCTCTTAATTCCTTTAAGCTTTTTGCTAAATCTTTTGTTTCCATTTTGAATGTTATTTATCGTTTCAGCAAATGTATATCGGAAACATATTTACTTGTTACGTCAAGTTAACGTCATCTTTGCGTCAATTGGTTACAACGTTTTGCCGCTTTGCGAAGGCGGGGATTTTTAGCACTAAACTTCATTAGATGCACAAAGCTTGAATTTAGCATTTCACTGTCATAGAAGCACAAAACCCCCGCTTTTGCAAAACGGCTGTTGTGTGCTGGCTTTTTTTATTTTATTCTTAATATTTTGGCGTCAAAGTCAGCCGTTAAATAAACTCGGTCAAACTCTGATTGCATTTCATAATTTTCAGATTCGTTTAATTCATAAGATACAGAAGAAAGTGAGCCAATTAAAAGAACTAACCATATTTCAGTCAATTGTTTTTCGCTTTTTTTATATCGCAAAATTTTAGATTCTTTTTTTACTATTTCTAATTTCAGACGTTCCCTTGTCAAGTAATCCGCTTGCCAATTTTTCTCTTTATATGAGAATGACACTTGTGAATGTATTGTGGTTTTTATATTTGTTATTTTTTCAGGAAGTTTAAAGTCTTTTTCCAATCTTGTCCATTGAACATAATCGGCAATTTGTTCAGCTAATTCGCGTTTGTCATTTTGGCTATAATTCCATTCGTCATTTTGTATTGAAATAGTTGCGTGAACATTTATGCCTGGATATTTCTGTTCAAATATTTGTTCTGCATTATCCAAGAGCGTTTTTACTCTAAAATATCTTTGAGCGTCTTTGGTCAAAATTCGAGTGTGTTCAAGTCCAATTAAATTATTACTTAGTTCAATGATGAAATCAGGGTTCGGAGGTTGTGGTTTGTCAACTATTCTAATTTCAGAGTCAATTTTGTAAGCAAATTTCCCAATTTGGCATACTTCAAGAATTTCTTGTTTGTTGAGCTCAAATTTTTCAAGAAGTGGATATATTATTAGTCCTAACTCTTCTTTTTCTCTTTTTGAGCTTTCAATCAGTTTTTTTATTTCTTCTATGTCTATTTGTAGGTTCATTTTTTTTAAGCTTGCACACAACGGATCTGTGATATGTCGCGGATGACTCTTGTCATCTGACATCATCATCACTTGTTATCGGTCGTATTCTATTCTTCGGTCTTCAAATTTACTTGGTGAATACCTTATTTTTTCTCCCAATTCATCCAAGAATTTGATTCCTTGTTTCCTTAATTCGTTTCTTTCTTCTATTGTCAAATGAGTTGTAAACCAATAGTTCGCTACAGTTCCACACATTACTTGGAATATGTATTTTCCTGTATTGTCTATTAAGCGATATTCCCAATCTTTTGAAATTAATAGATTATTCTGTCTGTCTGGAATTTCAGTTCCTATTATTCCTTCGCCAGTTTCTATATCAATAATTCCTTTTTCCCTATAAGTCTTTACATCTCTCCATGTATGAGGAACTAGGTTACTTGGATAATCCAATATTCTTAAAAATTCGTTTGGATTTACTTCACCAATGTAAATAAGGAAATTGCCATCTTGATACGAGAATGGATTTCCAATATGATATAGCCTTAAGTATTTGTCAATGATTTTGGCGATTTTATTTAGTGGTTTGGATTTTAATGTGAATTCGTAATGGCTATGCTTTTGAAGTAAATCATAATATGTTTGTCTCGCATTTAATCTGGCAATTTTCTTGCTAATTGGATAGTGTTTTTCTCCAATTCTTCCAACCAATTGACTCGGATAATTTTCAGATAATACTTGTACAACTTCTTCCAATTCGCTTCTGTAATGTTCATTACGATATTCTTGTGATTCTTTGATTTCAGATATCACCGATTTAAAAACATCACTATTTACTTCTAAGTTTTTCATTTTTTTATGACCGATAACGGTAAGTATAAGATTTCGTTTTAATGGATTTTATACATTGTTGAACAAAGCTCCCTACGGTCACAGCTTTTTAAAAAGGTGTAAATTAGTAGGGAGCGATATTGCTCAATAACGTTTCAATTAAAACTATGAAAAAAAAGTTTTAAACCCACAGGTGTTGTAAAATTTGATGAAGCTATTTTGCGAATGGATCATCACATGCAAATCGCCAATTCAGCTTTTGCTACCCGTTGTAACTACCTTAGAGGGCTAAAGAGCCTCATTCTCCACTATGAAAAGCTTCCTGAAGAATGCACTGCTGATGAGGTAAAAGCTTATTTAGTGCATGAGCGGGAGACGTGTAACTTGAGCAGTTCTACGATCAATTTACGCGTCTGTAGCCTAAAGTATTACTATCGCCATGTGGCTGGCAGGTTAGATTTAGTGGTTAAAATTCCTAACCCAAGAATTCAGAAATACGATACCGAAGTGCTTACAAGTGAAGAGCTCAAAAAGCTATTTCAGTGCTGTAGAGACATGCGTCAAAAGTTGATATTGACAGCACTTTTTGACACTGGCATACGAGTACGGGAGTTATTGCGTGTGAGGCTTTCGGACTTTGATAAGCAACACCAGAGCATCACGATTCGCAATAGCAAAGGGAAGCGGACACGTTTAGTCTATTATGGTAGTCGCTTGCGGATCGTTTTAAAGCAGTACTGCAAGTATTTGGGCTATCTGCCGAAGGGAGTTCTGATAGAGAGTTACAAAGATCCAAGTAAGTCATTAACGCTACGAGGGGTTCAGTTCATTGTGAAGCAAACTGTGAAACGAAGTGGCTTAAAGAAACGCATCCACCCACATACTTTTCGTCATAGTTTTGCGGTGCACTATCTTAATTGTGGTGGGAGTATATTCTCACTTCAGCGATTGCTAGGTCATCAAAACATCACGACGACCTTGCATTATTTGAAGTACGCTTCACTTCCAGAGGGCAAGCAAATCTCGGTGCTGGATGAGATGCCATAGCCGTGAGCTGGCAGATGTGATCACCAAGTTTGGAGCTGAGTCAGAGGTATCAAGTCACCAACGACGCACCTTAGAGGCAATTAGGCGATGTCGCACGGCAGAGCTGGGCGGTCATATAGATTCTTGTGATAGCTGTGGGCATTTACGGATCAGTTACAACTCCTGCCGCAATAGACATTGTCCTAAATGTCAAGGGCTCAACAAAGAAGCTTGGATTATCCAGCAGGAAGATCAGTTGCTTCCTGTAGCACATTTCCATGTGGTCTTTACGCTACCTCACGAGCTCAATAGCTTTTTTATGTACGAGCCAGCCAAAATGTATGACCTTTTGTTCAAAGCTGCTTGGCATACGCTCAAAACGCTGAGCTTAGATCCTAAATGGCTGGGAGCAAAGCCTGCGGCTACCATGCTTTTGCATACATGGGGGCAAAACTTGAGTATGCATCCTCATGTACACTGTATTGTACCCAATGGAGGCTTGACAAGCAAAGGCAACTGGCAATTCCCCAAGCGAGGGAAGGCAAACTTCCTGTACCCAGTCAAAGCGATGCAAAAGCTCTACAAAGGCTACTTTATGCAAAAGTTAAAAGAGTTATTGCGAGATCCAGATTGGAAATACCCACCAGGCTTCCCGGAGAATAAAGCCTTTACAGAATGGAAAAATGAGTTGTATAAAAAGGATTGGGTGGTGTATACAAAGAAGCCATTTGCAGGCGTAAAAAGTGTGGTGGAGTACCTTGGACGCTACTCTCATCGAGTCGCAATTACCAACCAGCGGATCAGGTCAGTTACAGATACTCACGTGAGTTTTAGCTACAAAGACTATCGTACAAATGGCCATTCAAAGCTGCTTACACTGGAAGGTAAGGAGTTTTTGCGGCGATTTAGTCAGCATATTCTGCCTTGCGGCTTTCGCAAAGTTCGTCACTTTGGTTTTATCGCTAATGCCAGCAAAGCCAAAAGCATCAAAACTGCACGCCAAGCACTACACGTAAAGCAAAAAGAGCTACTTGACAAAGCTGAGCGAAGATCGTTAGCCAAACAACGGCTCTTTAAAAAGGAAGCTGATAAATGCCCTTGTTGTAAGACAGGAGTGATGAGAACGATGGAGATATTATCACCAGCAAGAGCTCCGCCATCTACATTATTGTCAAGAAAAAGGGTGAAAGAGCTGCTGTCAAATTATTGATGGCTAGCAACTGCTATGGATTGAGAACAAAAAGCAGCGAAATCTTATAAAAACCTGACCCTAAACTCTTCGAAAAATACAGAAAAAAGGGTTAGGCGATCCTCAAAAAACAAAAAGCGGAATCACTTCCGCTAGAAATCAATACTCATCGAAAATTGAAACCCCATATTTCGGCAAGCTCAATACAAGTGAGTCAAGGCTCACAGGGACACCGCTTCGTTCAACACAGGCCGATCGCTGGCCTAATCGGCACAGCTATTCAGCCTTTAATGTTATGCACATGTTTATCATTTTATTATCGGCAAATCAATAAATGATAGCTGATGTTTATTTCGATATATTGTGTAAAGAGGTGGAGACCCTTCTTTGGGTATTCTATCGAATGTATCTTTATCTGCTCCCGCAATAGCAATTCTGATTGAATGACCTTTTTTAATTAAGATAGAAGTTGGCCATAATTTGAAACTGATTTCTTCAATTTTATTAATAGGCATAGGTTCTGCTTCCGATTCATTAAATGAATGATAGGGTATGTTTTCAAACATTTGGTTTTTGGTCAATTTACGATGCTCTAAGAGCAGTCCACCTTCCGAAATGTATCGACTCCTCCCATTCTCATCAATATCTTCTAGATATACAAAAATCGCAGCATCTTGATGTGTAGAAGACATATTTATAGTTATGGAAGGGGTTCCAGTAATTTGAAGATCTTCTTTAAGTGGCTCACTTGTATATGTCATCATTAATGAATCCGAAGAGTTGCGATTATCAAGATTCAAAATGTGTTTTCCCATTTGAGTTGACCATCGATTGTTCGTGCCAGTACTTACCGAAAAGTCAACACGGTATTCATCTAAACCTTGATTTGAATTTGAGGTTGCTGTATTTAGTTTCCCATTACTGCCCAAAAATAATTTAATCCGTTGTTGTCCTTTTGGTGGCCAAATATCTGATTGTTTAAAAGTCTCTTCTCCAAAATTGTAGTATTTGATTGTTGGCCAATCTTCAATTTTTTTGTTTTCCCCTTTTAAGTAGAAATCAAAAAAGTCCAATTGTAGTTGAAGTTGTTCTTTTACTGATGGAACAGGATCAATCACTTTGTCTGAAACAACAAACGGACTTGCATGTGAACCTCCACCATGTGAGGTTGGCATCATGATAACTTTTTGGGGATTCGCAAATTGCTTTAGTCTTAATAAAGTGCCTTCAGCTGTTCCAGCATCAAGCCAACTTGTAAGAACAAGCATTGGTACATTTGATTCCGATATTTCCTTTTTCCAATGTAAGGGGTCACACTCTTCGAACCTAAAATCTCCAAACTTTGAATTTTTATATCGCCCCTTAGTTGCAGTCTCGAGGACAATAGGATTGTTTTTATGTTCATTTATAGCTTTAGTTGGAAATTCTTGAGTCACCCGCCTAACACTCGCTCCTAAATTCTCAGTGGAATTTTGATCCAACCAATTAACATATTCACTCCAAAGTGATATGAATCCTGTTGCAAGCATTCCATATGGCCGCACAGGACTTTCATACACATCAAAATCAGACCAACCTGGAATAACCGCTTTTACCGCGTTATGTCCACTAGCACACAATAATTCTGCTGTAGTGCCTGCATAGGAGGTGCCATAAGCACCAACAATACCATTGGACCAAGACTGATTGACAACCCAGTCAACTATGTACCATGCATCTTTTACTTCAGTTGGAGTATATTCTCCTGTTCTAACTCCGTAAGATGCTCCTGTGCCTCTCACATCGACTATTGCAAGAATGTAATTATTAGCTAAGAAAAATTCATCTATGTTTCTAAGTGATGGAATGGGTTCGCCAGTTTGTGGATTTTCTGCGGATCTCCAATATCTGGTGAAACGGAAGAGGACTGGAAGCTTTTGGTTTTGGTAGTCATCAGGGAAGTAAACATCCATGGCCAACTTAGTTCCATCAATTGCCGGAACATAGTAAGACTTAGTTGATGAATTGGTCTGTCCATACACAGTCTGGCCTATCATCAATGTTAGCATGGTTAGTAGTAGGATGTATTTCATATATTTCAAATTTTGTTTTTTAGTTGTCCAATTGTGCATAACAGCCGGCTATCAGAAACTCATATAAATATGCAATCTTATGACCAGCCTCTTTTTTTACATAAATCTAAGTTATTTATCCTTATAAGGGCTGTTTCCCATTTAAAAAAAACGTTTAAAACGGTTCGGAACGGTTTAGATAAAAAATATAAGATCTATTAAACATTTAGACCTGATTCATTAAATCTCGTAAGTTTTGGGAAATGTAGTTGTAAGACTTAATCCTCTTCTTTTCCAATTCTATGTCTAAACCAAGTTTTACTGCTTTTGAATTATCAAGCTTTGGTACTAAAACCAATCCCAAATATGTAATTGATATGACAGCAGTATGGAGCATTTTGCACCCTAGCTACCCAACCGTTAAACCGTCAGTTTCGGGTTAATTCCTTTCGTAAGTTTTCTTCTGCTTCACTGTTCCAATAGCCGCATTCAAGTTGAAAAAAAACAGAGGTGTATGGAATTGCAAGATCCGTCTTAATGACCAAGACATTAAACAGCTTTGCAGATGCATCTAACTCTCGAATAATGTCTTCGTGCAACATTGTTTTAACAGGTTTCCCCTCCAATATTTTTTCAAGCTTAGCTCTATAGCTTTCAATACCTTTTGCGGCTTTTTCTGGAACAAATTCCATTTCTTTATCAATAAGAATATTAGCCTCAACATGCTTAGCTTTTTCAATTAATTGATTGACGTACTCAACTGCTTCTAGTTGGTCGGCATCAATAGTTATCGTCTTGATTGCTGGATTACTTTGTTGTGGGTAAGCACCATCGGCAATGACGATCCAGTTCCTATGACCGTACAGTTTTAAGGTTTTTTCCACCTCCAATTTCCAATCACTTACTTCTGACATTGTTTCAATATTATTTTTGTTTTCTACTGGTTTTGAACAGGATAATAGTCCTATCATTATTAAAAATACTGGCACTATTTTTCTAATCATAATTTCTGTAATTTTTAATATAATACGGCATTAAACGCTTAAAGCTTAGACGGAGAAATTTTACTTTTTGAGCTAAAAAACTAATTAAGCCTTCATAAAATTAGCCTGAAATTTCACTCATACAAGAGAACCGATTTCTCTTTTGAAAAAAGAACAGAAATTACCTCATAAATAAACCGAGACCGTCAAAAACACCATTGTGGTAAGCAGCAAAATAAACAGTAAGGGCAATGCGAATTTTAGCCACTTGTCGAAGCCTATTTTTACTACTGCAAGTGCGGCTAGGATCAGGCCTGTTGGGCTAATGAGGTAGAACATCCCAAGACCGTAAAGATAGGTTTCTACCACAGTTTCTCGGCCTACTCCTACGGTGTCTGCTAGTGGAGACATGATGGGCATGGTCAATACCGCCATACCAGAGGAAGAGGGCATAAAAAAAGATAAACCGCCATAAATGAGTAACATAACATTGGCAAAAACACCTTTATTCATTCCGTCGGTAATGCTACTTGCATGATACAAAATGGTGTCACTTATAAGGCCGTCTTCCATGAGAATGGTCACTCCCCTAGCTATCCCGATGATAAATGCAACACTAAGTAAGTCACCCGCACCTTTGGCAAAGGCCTCCACAAAGTCACCCTCACTTATTCGGCCAATAAAACCTATCATTATTGCTCCAACTAAAAAAGTACTCGTCATTTCTACGAACCACCAGTCTAGCATAGAAACTCCGATGATCATGACAATGAAACAAAGGCTAAATACAAGAATTATAAGCCTAAGTCGAGGAGTGAGTTGTTTTGACTCATCCATTGTTTTTAGTCCAAAAAGCTTCTCTAATTGGTCTTTTTGATCATATACTAAAGATTTTGTGGGATCCGCTTTAACTTTTTTGGCATATCTCAGGATATACACAATGGTAATAAGCAAGCATAAAACAAGCATGAAAATACGATTGAAAAGTCCTTCTGTCCAGTTGATTCCAGCAGAGTCTGAGGCAATAATAACAGAGAAAGGATTTATTGTAGAACACATGGTTCCTATGCTCGATCCCAAGAAAATACAAGCTAGACCGACCATGGCATCATAACCAGCCACCAAAAATATAGGGATCAAAATAGGAAAAAATGCCATTGTTTCTTCTGCAAGACCAAAGGTTGTTCCCCCAGCTGCAATAAGAGTGGTAACCAAAATAATTAGCAAATACTCTTTTCCTCTTAGCTTTTTACCTAGCCAGGCAATTCCGGCATCAAAAGCTCCTGTGAGATTCATGATACCTATTAAACCTCCAATAATGAGGACCAAAAATATAATATCTGCCGCAGCAATTATTCCTTTGATAGGTGAAGTCACAAACGCGGCAATTCCCTGAGGTTGAGATGGTAATTCCTTATAGGTATTGGGAATACCGATGGGTTTGTAAATGTCTCCGCTGGTGAATTTCTCAATAGGAATATTGATACCAAGACTTTCTAGGCTTGCTTGTGTTGCGGGTAATTCTATACTTTGATCCAAACTCTTTTTGGTGAAAGTGTTGGCACCAGCATTATAGCCCAAGCTATCATATTTACCCGCGGGAATAATCCAAGTGAGAATAGTCACTATTCCAGCAATAATGATCAAGATACTTTGTGCCGAAGGGAAGCTTAGGTTTTTCATGGGGAAGTCTCTGATGAGAAGTTAAATATAAACTTTTACACTTAATTTCACTTAAGAATAAACTCCCGTCACTCTATAATTAGATGAATAAAACCAATTAGCCATTGAAAAAAAGGCTAATTTACTAAAGGCTGATTTGATAATTTCGCCTTTTCTTCGAGCATTCAATTTATATTCTTCAAAGGAAATTGATCATTATTGACCAGTATTATTAATGAAGTTCCAAGACATACTTGTTGTCAATGGAGGTCCAGAAAAAACATAAACTTTAGTAACAATCTCAACTTGCTCTGCCTTGAAAGTAGCTTCATTGAGCGGTATTCCTCCATGAAAAGACTTGCTGGTTAAAGAACTAAAGATTACTCCGTTAAACTTGTAAGAGCTTACCTCTTTAATTCCTTGAAGTGTATTGACGACACGTACTATTTTTACTTCTTGGAATTTGACGCCGTTATACATGGCATCATTGAGGTCATTGACAAGAAAAGCTTGGTTTTCAAATTGGATGGTAACCAAAGAAAGTTCGGCATTGGCGTTGGCTCTTTGAGAAGAAGTTAACCCATCCATATTCAGGAATCTACTAGCCCCCATTTTAAAGTCGATAATGACTACTTTACCTGTGTAATTAATAGGTTGTGTAAGCGTTGCTTTGCCTTCAAGTACTGGGCCTACAGTGCTCATAATCATGCTCTCAGGATATTGTTGGCTGTATCCACAAATTGCTGAAGCAGTGAATAATATGCTAAAATATAATTTCTTAAATTTCATTGAGCTATTGTTTTAGAAAGAAGTGTTTGTAGTAAGGTTCCAACCAAAAGTTCTGGTTTCTAGTACAACTCCTGAATTGTTAGTTTTTTTAATTGTGCGTCTTATCTTATCAAAAACAAGTGTCACCTCTGCAAGTCCATCACCACTGTAATTTGTATTTGTAGTTACAGCATCAATGACGGCGTTGTACAGTTCTATCTTCTCACTTTCTACATAAAAATCACTGGAACCAGTGTTATATGTATACACATTAAAAAGTGTAACTACTGGATTAACTGTACCTTGGCATGTCTGGAAGAACAAACGTGGGATTGATTGCTCAATATTGGAAAGTACCAAAGTGATTTTTTGAGTGGATGCTTGTGTACCATTTACGAGTCCAGAAGAACCCATGTATAATGTACCATTGATGCCTGTTTTAAAGCTGTTAACCACAATATCCCCAGTATAATTGGGAAGTAGACTGCTCCCTGTAATACCATTAATCCTTAATGTCAAATGAATGGCGGTGGGTTGTGCTTGGGCATAAGTACATACTACTGACAATAGAGCAATCACCAATATTTGTTTGATATAGTTCTTTTTCATGATTTATTGATTGGTTTTAGGTTGTGCATCACTATCATTTACACCATAAGCTTTTGCATGCATGTAGGTGCCTTTTTCAGCATTGGGTTTGTCTACGCTTACTTGTACTCTATTAAGATTGGCATAAGGGTCTTTTCGAATGCCAGTGACCATCCAGCTAACTTCCACATTGGGCTTGTCTGTTTTGACCTGAAAATGATTGCCTTCTATTTTCTTTGAGATAATGGCTTGAGCAAATTGACCAATGGGTGTCAATTGATAGCGAAAGTCCATATTTAGTGCCTCAAAATAATCTGGTAAAGTTACTTCTGCATTTCCTTCGCTATCTGTTATGAGGTTTCCATTGTAAATATTCATCATATCTGGACTTTCTATGAAACTATGATAAAGGTATTTGTTCCTTGGGTCCAGCGGGTGATCTATTTTAAAAGTACCACCGCCTTTGGCAATGCTACCAGTGACTGTCAAATCTCCTACGATTTCGGCTCCTCCTTCTACTTGCAAGGCTTTTCCTGATGTAGAACCATAGCCTTGTACTTTCATGGCATAAGGAAAGCCATTGTTGGCAATGATAACCTTGGCTTCGTTGTTTCGCACATTGGTACCCACCAATAATTGCTCTGACAGATCCGATTTTCCAGAAAGTATAGACCCGCCATACACAACTAGTTTGGTGTCTTCATCTGCATCAATGGCAGTTTCTAAGGAGCCTATGGTAAGTCCACCTTGGAAAGAAGCATCACCACTTTTAAGTACCACGAGTGCATTGGACCTAGTTCCGTTTCCAGCACCATCTCCTACACCGTTTCCAAGTACAAAAAGTCTGTCATCCGCTTTCCAACCATCGCGGTTAAAGCCACTATATCCCAGCGTATCTACATATGAACCTAAAACAACTTCGCCGTAACTTTGGGCTATGTTCCAAGTTCCCATTGCTACACTGGAAGCTCCATTTGCAATGTTATCTCTTCCTATAGCTAAGGCTCCAACTCTATCAACAGTATTTCCTGCTCCTATTACCGCTGAATAAGAGGCTCCTGACTCTACTTTGTTGTTGAGACCAATAGCAACTGAATGTGCACTTGGGCTTTGAATGTTGCACCCTGAACCAATTGCCACTCCACCAGTAGCACCCACAAATGTGGACTGTCCAATGGCTATTGCATAATCCGCCCATGCATTTGCCACTTCACCAATTGCAACTGAAGAAATGTTTTTAGCTTCTGAATTAATTCCGCCTGCAATAGAGGCTTCCCCACTAGCAGTTGTGTTTGTTCCATAACTAAAGGAATTTTTCCCCGAAGCCGTCCCTCCTCCTATTGAAATACCTTGTCCCAATAAGTTGAAAGATGTGCTTGTGAGCAGTAAAAAGAGAAGAATTTGTCGCATTATATTGGTCATTTTTAAGAGTAAATATGGCCTAATATAATGTTAAACGTCTGGACGCAGGGATTTTAGGAGCATGTTTATGCCCTAATTTTAGGGAGTGGTTTTAAATAATTGGCTAAAAATCGCTCTCCGAATCTGGTTTTTATAAAAGTTTCAAGCTCCTAATTAGCTAGTTTTAGAAACGGAATTTTTACCCGTACATAAGTTGGGATACTGATGAATAATTGAACGTCTTTTCCTGCGAGGAATGTTGAGGGTTTGCTTATTTTTCAAGCTTATCTCTCCTTTCTTACTAATAGATTTAATGAAGTTTGTATTTACTAGGTTTGAGCGATCTACCCTGATAAACTTTTTTTGATCAATTATATTTTCAAAAAACTGAAGCGAATAACTAGATAATAATCGCTTCCCATCTGTCAAGTTGAGGTACGTATAATTGGAAGAAGCCTGAAGCCAGGCTATCTTCCGAGTAGGTATAGCGGTTAAAATTTTTGGTGTTTTCATGGCTATAATGTTTGGCTGTGAACGAACCTAATAAATATTAGTAACCTAGAAGGAATTAAACAGGGGACAAAAAGTAGACAATTGAAAAAAAAGCCCTGAATCAACCTGTGAATGGTATTTTTCCTTGAGAATTAATATTCAAACGAATTAAGTAATTTCTCCCAAATTTAAAATCGAAGCCACAGTTATTGCAGAATAGTACCGAAAGGGTCTCAAGTTTATGGTAAAGTAACCCAGCCTTAAACTGGGCTACTTCTTATTACCATATTATAGTTTTCATGAATTGCTATTTACTTAAAATCAATTGGCTTATTTCGAATTATTAGAATTCTTAAACATGCTTTTTAGGCTTGCAATTTCTGCTTTTAGGTCATCTAATTCATTGATTCTTGAAAGTTGTGCTTTCAATAGGTCGTTTTCATTTTTCAACTCTTTAACTGCATTTACCAATGGCATTATAAAATCTGAATAAGCTAAGGAGTACATACCCGAATCATCTTTTTTCACACCGCTGAATTCAAGGCCCAAATCTTTCATAGCCTGCTCTACATCCTGAGCAATAAATCCATCGTGACGTACTTGGGTGGCATCAGAAATATAGTTATAACTCACAGGTTGCAGTTTATTAATAAAATCCAAACCTAATTTCGTATTTGCCTCAATATTTTCCTTTAAACGACGATCGGATGGATACGAGTAAGCAACCGCACCTTCTACAACGGTTACACTTGAGTTCCCAATTCTTACTTTGTTATTTGCGTTTACAATTGCATTGTATCCAATTGCTGTGGCATTCGACAGATAATAATATTCCACATCGGCGTCTGCTCCTAGAATCGTGTTATTGGAACCGGTTGTAAGAAAGTCACCTGCATTTACACCTAGAGCCGTATTATTTGTACCAGTTGCACTATAATACAATGCACTTTGCCCTACAGCAGTATTGAAACTCCCAGTAGTATTGTTGCGTAAAGCAAAAGCACCTAATACCGTTCCTGATACACCCGTTGTGTTTTTATTAAGAGCATTTGCACCCGCAGCTGTATTGTAATTTCCGTTTTGGTTTGCATTCAGGGCTCCTGCTCCTAGACCCGTATTGTACTCTCCTGTATTAGATGTTAAAGAACTTCCACCAACAGCCGTATTGTTACTACTATAAGTGTTATTATATAAGGTGTATGCTCCTATAGCTGTATTCTTTACACCGGTAGTATTATTGGTTAATGCCCCATTACCGCTTGCTACATTAGCTGTTCCTGTAGTATTGGCCTTTAAAGCTTGAAAACCTGTGGCTGTGTTCTCACCACCTGAGTTGGACGAAAACAAAGCCTGGTAACCCACTGCAGTGTTATTCAAACTAGTCGTGTTGTTCCTCAAGGCATTATATCCAAAAGCTGAGTTGGAGTTACCAGAAGTATTATTTCGCATGGCTTCATAACCTGAAGCAGTATTATAATTTGCTGTGTTAGCATTTAAAGCCCAAACGCCATTCGCCGTATTGTAACTTCCATTTCCACTTTGAAGGGTGCTGGCACCAGTAGCCGTATTATAACTTCCTGTAGTGGTGTTATACATCGAGTAAGCCCCAGAAGCCGTGTTTTTAGTTCCTGTTGTATTATTTACCAATGCTTGACTACCAAAGGCCGCATTGGATTCTCCAATATTTGTTTTCAGGGCACGGAAACCGAAAGCTGTATTATCAGATGCAGAGGTGTTGGCTTCCAGAGACTGATAACCAAAGCCAGTATTATCATATCCAGTATTGAGTTTTAAGGCGGAATATCCGAAGCTTGTATTATTATCAGTATGGCTCAATTTACCACTCAAGACATTATTTACTTTGAAAACCAATGGTTGAGCATCTGACGTTCCTAGATATGATGTTCCAGGATTACTAGCATTTCCTGTTAACAACCAACCAGAACCACCTCCACCTCCACCAGAAGGTGTTTGCCAAGTTGCAACGCCAGTCGCATCGCTGGTAAGTACTTTTCCTACACCTGGAGAGCCTCCAGTAATTTTAAGTCCAGAGCCAATGTACATACCATTCGTAATGACACTTAGAAGAGAATTATTGCCAAGTTTCATGGTATTGCTTGCACTTACTACTGCTCCATTACCCAAGGCTGTGGCATTAGAAATAACGCCAGAAACATTAGCCCCATTTCCAATACCCGTATTGTAACTTCCTGAGATGTTGCCAATTAAGGCTCCATTTCCCATTGCTACATTATATCCACCAGTTGTATTGCCTGTCAGAGATTGCATTCCTACTGCAGTATTGGTTTGACCGGTTGTATTTGCAAGTAAAGAAAGCCAACCTAAACCTACATGAAATGAGCCAGTTGTATTATTTGTCAGCACATTTTCACCAATAGCGGTATTCCACTCTCCCGTATTATTTATTAAAGAAGATTTACCTAAAACTACATTACCGTTGTTTGCATCTGGATTATTTGGACCTCCATTGATTCCTTTTGGAGTAATTGTAATTGATCCATTAGGATCGTATGTGCCGTTACCTATTAAGATTTGACCCATGGATTCATAGGTACAAAATAGCGTGAGTAGAAGGATAATTTTTTTCATGGTATATTGTTGTTAGCGTTAATAATTGATTTTATGGGTTACTATTTGAATGGATTTTAATGCATGGTTATAAATCGTCTATATTTTATAAAAATGAACTCCACCTAAGCAGTTTCTATGATGTAGAAAACGACATTTATCACTTGATTTTCCTGGTAATTCTCAAAAGGGAATTATGTTAAAAAATAGATCTTAGTAGCCTACAATTCCTGCCTAAGAAATATCGCCTAGCCATCTTGAATATTAAGAATGACTTCAACATTTAATGACTGAAGAAATGTGTGTATTTTATAAAACTCGAAGTCAATTAACTTAGGAGTTTCCATGGTCTATTGAGTTAAATCTATATCGTATTCAGCTTTCTGAATGACTGATAATTAAGCCATTACGCTTAGGTGAAACCAAGGTGATTCTTTATTCCTCTTTAACCCAAAAATAGGGGTAGACAAAAAGTGGACATTTCCCCAAAGCGTTGGTACAAGCTTTCAAACGCTTTTTTTAAATAAAAAAACAAGTAATTAAAATGGCTTATCCTTGTTCCATCAATACCAATTTTTAACAAAAAATTGGAGGTAAGATCGATATGTATTCAATCCTGCTATTTCTAGAATTTAAATATGATTAAAAACTCAACAATTAATATGTCGAGCTGATATGAATCTCATTAAATGAGAGACGATTTAAGTACTAAGATTTGGATCGAAAAAAACATGTATTAGCACTGTTCGGTAAAAGGCTTTTAGTCTTGACTATGAGATAGCCAATAGAAATTTATATGCTAATGCCTTATCGAAAACATCGACAATACTTTTGAAAGAAGGTAACAGCCTTTAAGCGTTGAAGAAGGTAAACCTCGATTTTTACTTAAAATGGCGGAACAAAAACAAGGGTAAAAATCGTCCCCATTTTCATTTCTGACTGAACATCGATAGTGATATGATGAGCTTTTAAGATACTAAGGGTACTCGCTAGCCCAAGCCCCACTCCTGCTTTTTTGGTTGTAAAGTATGGTTCAAAAAGGTGTCCCTGCATATCTGCGGGTATACCAGTTCCATTGTCTTGAATTTCAAGAATTCCGTCGTTGAATGAAATCCTAAGGTGACCTTCGGGGCTTTCGCTCATCGCTTCAATGGCGTTTACAAGTAGATTAGTAAGTGCAATCGATAGTTGCTCGAAATTTAAAGGAAACACGAAATTCTCTTTTGTAATTTCCGTAGTTACCTGAATGCCATTTAACTTCGCTCTGTCTATGATGGTAGAAATAGCAAATGCTATAACATCTTGAACATTACTTACTTTAAGGTCAAACTCTTGATTTTTTGCACTATTTAGAACCTTGCTTATGATCTCATTGATACGAACAGCATTACGCTTTATCATATCAAGGAAAACCTTATTCTCTTCGTCTTTGATGCTAAACTCAATACTCTCAGTGGCCATAGAAATACTTGAAAGCGGATTTCGGACTTCGTGAGCAAGTGTTCTCATTAGTCTTGCAGTTGCCTCCATTTTTTCGTTCAATATCCGAGCTTTCTCTGCTTTTTGTTCGTCTGTTTTATCTATGATAGTTCCATGAATAAAACTCTTCCCTATTTCATCTTTATGTAGATTACAAGAGATTAGACCAAGCTTTTCTACTTCATCTTTGGTATGAACAGAGACAAATAAATTCATGATGCTTCCGTTTTTGGCTACACCACTTTTTATTTTGCTTCTATCAACTTCGTTTTTGATCAAATCCAAAACTGAGCCATCTAGTAGTTCGTCCTGCTTATATCCTGTAAATTTCTCTACTGAATTACTGACACTCAGCAGTTTAAAATCTGTATCTGCTATAAAAATAATATCCTGAGAATGCTCAATGACCGTTCGGTATTTCAATTCACTTTTGGTGAGTTCATTCCTTATTTGAGCTTGCTTGAGCGTATATCTAATACTCCTTTCGAGATTCGTAATAGTAAGTTCCTCTTTGACCAAATAGTCATATACACCTATCTCAGAAGCCTTCTTATCAATATCCTTATCTCCAAGTCCTGTAAGAAGGATAATGGGGGTTAATATTTTTTGATCAATGACCCATTGCGAGAGCGTAAGTCCAGTATTTTTACCCAAAAAGAAATCAAAAACGAAAAGGTCGAACGAAGTACTTTCTATGTGTTTTTCGGCAACTTGAAAAGAAGCTGCCCAAGTTACATCGAACTGGTAAGACCCCATTCGGTCCAAAAGGTCTACAAAAAGTAGACTGTCGTCTTCGTCATCATCTACAAGTAAAAGTTTGAGTTTTTGCATTCTAAATTTTAAATCCTGATGGCAAATTATGGAAAGTTGTATAACGAATGTTAAATGTACTCCGAGTTCGAATTAAACCCAAATAATAATAATTTTAAGGAGTAATTATTAGAGATTGTCTAGGTTCAACCAACGCTCTGCCAAAAAGTTTATATCTAAAATGTATCTTTTAAAACAAACAGGTTATTCATAAATGACGAGCAATTATGCAATCATGTAATAATCAAAAAGGTTTGGATTTTGACTGATCAATAGTGCTTTCCGTCTTCTAGGTATCAGGAGTTTTGTCTCGTTTTTTAGATGAATGTATCCATCATTAGAAACCTTTGAGATAAATGCCTTATTAACAATATTGGCCCTATCAATTCTAATGAAAGAGCCGCTGTTAAAGTGTTCTTCAAAAAACTTAAGGCAATAACCCGAAATGAGCTGCTTACCATCAGTAAAGTTTAAGATAGTATAATTGGACGAAGCTTCTAAATGACTGACTTGGGCTTTCAATATCCCCTTTAAAATTTTTGGTGTTTTCATGGCTATAAAGTTGTTCTTGTTTTCCAATGTAGCTCAAGCATGACACAATTGATAAAAACTAGGGTGGACAAAAAGTAGACATCCACTAAATCATTTAAACTCTTGTAAAAGAGCACCAATAACTCACTAATAACGAACTATTTATGAAAACCCAACTTAATAAGCTCAAATTAAAGACACCCCTCTGCACTTATCTACTTACTATGGATTGTGGCTGATCCAGGTTCAAAAATCACTAAATGGTAAATGTTTAGTTCGCTCGAATTAATACTTTAACAACGGCTTAATTAACATGGAAAGAAGAGAAACTAGTTAAAAGACAATCACTTCAAAAACTCAATAAAAAACCTTGAATGTCGCTCTCTTCTACATTCATTTTCTTACGTAATCGATAGCGGGCCTTTTTTACACCATCATCCGATATACCCATGATATCGGCGATTTCTTTGGAGTTCATATTCATTTTGAGCAAGGATATTAACCTTACTTCACTTTTCGTAAAAGTTCCATACTTTTCAGCAAGTCGATTGAGAAAACCATGATGTATGCTGCTAAACTCTTGCGAAAACTGCTCCCACTGTTTGTCGCTATCTATGTCTCGCTTTATCATCTTGCTAATTCTGTTACTAGCTTTATTGATACTGCCGTCCACGTTCGTCTTTAATTCGGCTACTTGACTTTCCAGCGTACCTAGAAACTCATTCTTTCGAGCAAGTTGTAATACTTTAGCCGAAAGCTCTTTTTTCTTTGAATCAAGCTCCATCTCTGCCTTTTCTCTCCTTTCGGCTTCTAGAGCTTTTTCTTTTTCGTAAAGTTGTTTATCCTTTTTACGTTTTTGGTATAAAGAAAACGCAAGGGATAATAAGGCAACTAGACCAGCAACTAAAGCCCATATTCTCCAAGTATTTATTGCATTAGTTTTGGTCAATAATTGAATTTCAGCATCTTTTTTAACGGTCTCATATTTTGATTGCAGCTCATTAATTTGTTTGGTTTTTGCAAGATTAAACAAACTGTCGTTTAAAACTTGAAATGCCTCCATTTCTGACAAGGCCAAGTCCGTTTCTCCTGTTTTTTGGTAAATTTCTTTTGCAACTTTATGAGCATCCATTTGTAACTCCACCGAACCAATTTCTGTGGCCATTTGACGTCCCTTACCAATTTCTAACTTTGCTTTTTGAATATTTCTTAAATTCAAAAGTGTCCTTGCATAATTGATATGAAGGTCAGCCTCAAACAAAGCATTTTTCACTTTTTTAGAAATTTCTAACGCTGCATCAAAGCTTTCTTTAGCAAGTTGAAACTTTTTCATTTCGTTGTAAAGAATTCCAAGATTACCCAGAACTGCCATCTCCCCTCTTGGAAAATCTAATTCTTTACTCATTTTTAAGGCTTTTTGATATGCTATCAATGCCTTTTCATATTGCTTTCCTTTCTTGTACGAAACCCCGATATTGCTTTCAACGTTAAAACTTGCAAAGGGTAAGTTTTCATTTTCGAAAATGACCAAAGCTTCATTAAATAACTCAATTGACTTATCTAGGTTTCCAATTTTGGTATGAATTACCCCCATTGAGGACAATGCATAACCCGCATACTCAGAGTAGTTTACACTTTTGCAATAGTCATAACATTTTTTAGCGTCCAGCATTGCTTCATCTAACCTATCTAGATCAATATACATGTCTGATATCCTTAAGTAGGTATCCGCTAGGTTAAAGGTATCGTCCAATGCGATAAATTTTTCCATTGCAATTTCATACCATTCGATCGCTTTTAGTTTATTTCCCTTGTCGGATTCCAAAGTGCCTTGAAACACAAAGTTTCTAGCGAGTCTTTTTTGGTTATTCTCTCTCTTGTTTTCGGCAATTGCAAGGCTGAGGTATTTGTTAACGGAGTCTATTTGTTCGGCATCATAATAAGCATCTGCCAAGTTCCCCAAAGTTTGACCCAGTTTTGAAGACTTTAGCTTTTTGGCAAGTTTGACATTTTCAATGGCCATTTTGATGCTTTGAGCATTGTCGTAATATTGAATTTCTCGCTGTTTAGAGATGTTGGCTTTTAGTGTTTCTTCACTTTGGGCCAAAACATGGGAGCTGGAAAGAAACAAAAGGCCAAAAAAAATAAAGAGTTTATATGTGCTTTTTGCTATCATCTATTTAAAAGGAAAGTATATAGGTTTGGATGTCTTCGTCCGAACTGAGTTTTAATTTTTTTCGTAGACGGTATCGGGCTTTTTTTAAACCATCATCAGTGATATTAAGTGTATCGGCGATTTCTCGAGATGAAAGATTCATTTTTAAAAGGGATATTAACCTAAATTCACTCTTTGAGAACGAACCGAATGCAGATTTCAAACGATCTAAAAAGCCTTGGTTAAGGCTGCTAAACTCAGCAGAGAATTGTTCCCATTGTTCACTGTCTCTAACATCTTGTTTTAACAGTCGAGATATTCTGCTGGAGGCCCTTATCACCGATCCATCTACATTTTCTCTTAAGGCTTCTGTCTCCTTTTCTATGGTTCTTAAAAAATGATTTTTACTAGCCAACTGCAATATTTTCGCGGTTAATTCTTTCTGTTTGTGTTCTGTTTCGAGTTTTGCAACCTTTAGCTTTTCTGCGGCTATTGCCTTTTCCTTTTCGCCTAATTCTATTTCACGTTTCCGCTTCAAGTTGAGATTTATAATTACTCCCAATGCAATAATAGCAATTAATATAGAACCTATTGCCAGACCTATCTTTTGTATCCTACTTAATTTTGCATTTGCATTGAGCACATTTATTTGAGCGTCTTTCTTTACGCTTTCAAATTTGGCATCCATCTCTGCAATGATATTTGTCTTCTCAATAGAAAACAAACTGTCATCCAAAGACCTCACATGTTCATAGTTTTTGAGAGATTCTTCAAAAAGCCCAGCTTTCTTTTGGGCAAAATATAAAGAAGAATAGGCATTGATTCGCCTGTGGTCGTCATCCACCTCTTCTGCAATTTCTATGGCCTTTTTGGCATAGGCAATTGCTTTTTCGTATTCTTTTTTACCAGTATAATTGTAGGACAGGTTACGATAAGCATGTTCCATACTCGTTCGTATTCCGTGCTTCTCATATATCCTAATGGCTTCATTCAGTAATGAAATTGCTCTGTCGTAGTCTTTGTAATGGTCCAGATATATCTGCGATAAATTTGCATTCAAAATCCCAATACTATAAGTTTCATTACGAGATTTATTAGCGAGTGAAAGTCCTTTCAGAAAAGATGATTCGGCTTTTTTAAGTTCAGCCATATCCCTGTAAATAATACCTAAATTGGAATAAATACTAATGATACCAATGGTATCTTTTAAGGCTTTATGAAGCTCAAGTGCCTGATTCTCATAATACAGCCCTTTCTCAGAAAAGCTCCTTACTTCTCTGTTGTCTCCTCCCTGAATTTTGTAAATAAGCCCCAAAGAATTGTAGCTATTTGCCAGTCCTAATGTGTCTTTTAGCCTTTCAAAAATTGAAATTGCCTTTTCGTATTCTTTAACACCCTTGATATACTGGCCAGTGTTTTTGTAATTGTTTCCTTGATTTAAATGATAGGTGGCAGTCGTTTTATCATCTTTCAATTCGTTGACTAACTCATGCGAGATGGCTAAGTATTTCTTACTAGAATCTATATTAACGCTATTGAAGTACCTACCAATTTGGATGGCGGTATTTGTCCGTAAGTGTAGGTTAGATGAATTTTTAAAGATGCTTTTCAATGAATCCACATTCGCAATTTCTTGTGCAGAAGCATTGAGCCCGATTAATACAAGCAACACCTTTAAGTTTCTCATGGTTTATTTAGCTTGAAGTATGGTCGAATTTAAGCGTTTGAGTCTTCAGAATTCTCCCTGATAAGCTTTATGAATTTATGAAAATGATTTTCAACTTCATTCTCCAATATCGTCAATTCTTTGACTATGACAGTCTTTTTTTCTGTCCCTTTTTTAATCTCTTTCAATATTTCATCCAACTTCTTCGATTCCATCAGAAGGTCTACTACCCTTTATCCATTTTTTAAGACTCGAAAGGTAAGGCAAAGAATTAGAGTAGAAAGCTTACGGGGGTAGACAAAAAGTAGACAATTGAAAAAAAAGACCAAATAGAGCATATATAGCTTGATTCAAATGCTATCTAAATGTTTTAGTTCATTAAGCCGAAGTATAATTGTCCCAAATAAACTTAAACTGCCTGTTTAATATGGAGCAACTATCGCCTTTTGTAAAAGTCTTGAGCACATTTTTTTTGGTTAATAATTCTCTCAAAATCAGTTGACTTTGAATCGGACAACATAACTTCATTTCTATATAAAATTTGGGTTTAGCTTGACTAATTCAGTAACTTGATAAGAAAAAATTAAGTTATGGACCCCATTAACCTCAATACAAAATCCAAAGAAACCAATAGTTACGATGCCATAGTGATAGGTAGTGGAATAAGTGGTGGCTGGGCTGCAAAAGAGCTTTGTGATCAAGGCCTTAACACCATTGTACTAGAACGAGGTAGAGACGTGGTTCATAATGTTGATTACCCTACGGCCAATACTTCTATATGGGATTTCCCTCATCGTGGTTGGATGCCCAAATCTGATACAGATGCTAACCCTATCACCAGTTTGGCTTCAGGTTATGGCGAAGATACGGAGCACTTTTTCATTAAAGACAGTGACCATCCATATGTCCAAAAAAAGCCGTTCACTTGGATTAGAGGCTATCAAGTGGGAGGCAAATCGTTGATTTGGGGAAGAGCCGTTCCCCGTTGGAGTCCTTATGAATTTACTTCCCCTGCCCGACTTGGCTATGGATTAGAATGGCCTATTAGCTACGAAGATGTAGCTCCTTGGTATAGTCATGTAGAACGATTTATGGGAGTTTGCGGTAATAAAGACGGTCTGGAACTCATGCCTGATGGAGAATTCCTGCCACCATTTGAATTTAATTGTGTAGAAAAAGTCATGAGCTCCAAAATAAATAATGCATACAGTGATCGCACGATGATTCAAGGGCGATGGGCTCATGTAACCAAACCAGAAGCTATTCATACCGAACAAGGTAGAGGACAATGTCAGGCACGAAATAAATGTATGCGTGGTTGTCCATATGGAGGGTACTTCAGTAGCAATAGCTGCACATTACCATGGGCTAAAAAGACAGGAAACCTAAGCGTAAGACCACATTCCGTGGTGCATTCTATTCTGTATGATGAAGAAAAAGGAAAGGCAATAGGAGTTAAAATAATTGATAATCAAGACCATAGCGAAATAGAATATTACGCCAAAGTTATATTTGTAAATGCATCTGCACTCAACAGTACATTAATTTTATTAAACTCTAAAAGTCAACGATTTCCCAATGGCCTAGGGAATGATAGTGGAACACTAGGTCATTATGTGGGTTTTCACAACTATCGTGGTACTATTAATGGCAGAGTTGAAGGTTTTAAAAATAAATACTTCTATGGCTCAAATCCTTCTGAATGTATGATGCCCAACTTTAGGAATGTTAAAAAACAAGACACCGATTTTGTAGGTGGATATATGTCTTTTATGGGAGCTTATCGTGGTCGTGGAGCGGAAAGTAATGATTCCTTTGGTGAAAATTTTAAAAATGCTCAAAGTGAACCTGGAGATTGGGGAGCGTATATTTATATGCAAGGCGAAACCATTCTTAAAGAAAGCAATAAAGTTTACCTAAGCGAAACCGAAAAGGACCCTTGGGGTATTCCACAACTTGTGATGGAAGTTGACTATGATCCCAATGACGAAAATATGTTGAAAGATTTCCTTGTGCAGGGTGCTGAAATACTAGAAAAAGCAGGGATAAAAGACATCAATGCCTCAGACCGTGGCTGGGCTCCCGGACTTGACATTCATGAGATGGGAGGCTGCCGAATGGGAGTAGATCCTAAAAACTCAATGCTGAATAAATACAACCAATTGCATGCTTGCAAAAATGTATTTGTAACGGATGGTGCTTGCATGACTAGTACCGGAATCCAAAGCCCTTCTATTTTTTATATGGCTCTTACTGCCAGAGCAGTTGCCTATGCTGCGGAGGAGCTTCGCAAAGGGAATTTGTAATAAAGGACAATGCTTTAGGTTACGCTAAATAACATCGATGAGGGAAACTTTTAATTAAGTAAAGATGGAGTAAGTGTTATACTTGCCCACAGTTTGATTTTCGTAAGTATTGATTTGAATACAGTTATTGGGTGGCATGCTTTATAGCTTGTTTTGCACAAGTAAAATCAAGAACAAAAGTCATGCTCCATAGCGATGTAAAATACCTATTTATAATACTCCTTTTCGGTTTATTTCTACTACCAAAGACCATTAAGGCACAAAAGGACTCAACACTATATTTGGCTGGTGCAATTCAAGTTACCAATAATGGCTTTTCGAACATTCCAACTTTCACCCTAGGGAAACCTGCAGCAATCTTCAATTTTACTACACGTAGCAACCGCCTCTCTTTTGAGCCAGAAATGCGTTTTTCTTACGAAGGAAAACTTTGGTCAATATTGCTTTGGGGTCGTTATAAACTAGTTGAAAAAGAAAATTATCAATTAAGAGTTGGCTTGCACCCAGGCTTTGCATTTAATTCACAAACCTCTTCTATTGGTTCAGAAACGATTGAATCGCAAGTGGTAAGAAGATATCTTACAGGCGAAATAAGTCAGACTTTCAAGATGAATAATCACCTGAGTTCAACAGTTTATTATCTTTATGCTAATGGTCGAGATGTAGGTACACCTAAGAATACGCATTATTTGGCGTATATTCTGGGCGTTTCAAATTTGAAAGTGTCCGAGAATTTATCGTTTAATGTAATTCCACAAGTGTTTTATTTAAGAACTGGCGGAAAGGAAGGTTATTATTTTTCTAGTGCACTGCAAGTAAAGAAACAAGGGTGGCCGGTACACTTGGGAGCAATGATGAACAAATCTATTAGATCAGAAATAAACGCAAAAGACTTTAATTGGAATTTAAGCCTGCATTATACCTTTAGAAGTAAATTCAATAGGAATTAAAAGCCTAGTTACGAATGGAAAAAGTGGAAAGCATAGAAGATTTTTATAAACGAAAGTTTGAGTGGATGCCTGAAAGTATTAGGAAAGACATCGGTCATTTTAATGTCTTTCCTGTTAAGCCTTATGCTGGGAAAGCCGTTCCATATAAAAGGAGAGATTACTATAAGATAATGGTGATAAAAGGGAACAGTTATGTCCATTATGCCGACCAAGTTATAGAAATTAAAAAGCAAGCAATTACCTTCTCGAATCCAAATATTCCCTATAAATGGGAACACTTAGACCAATTAAAAGATGGTTTTTTTTGTGTCTTTAATAAAGATTTTTTCCACCAATTTGGGGTTTTGGCACAGTATGAGGTTTTTCAACCCAAAGGCACACATGTTTTCGAATTAACAGACGAGCAAGTCAATGAAGTGATTTCAATTTTCGAGAAAATGACAAAAGAAATTAATTCTGAATATCAACACAAATATGATGTGTTAAGAACCCAAGTTTTCGAGCTCATTCATTTCGCTACAAAACTTCAACCAAACACAATTTTCAGCAATAAAGAGGTTAATGCAGCTGAGAGAATTTCTTCAATTTTCTTAGAATTATTGGAACGTCAGTATCCAATAGATGAGAATCATCCATCAATTAGCCTAAGAAGCCCTTCCGACTTTGCAGAACAGTTAAATGTTCATGTTAACCATCTCAACAAAGCTGTAAAGTCAACCACTCACAAAAGCACATCTGTGCTTATAGCAGAAAGACTACTTCAAGAGTCCAAAATCATGCTAAAGCATAGCAAAGCAAATATTTCAGAAATTGCGTATGCCCTAGGCTTTAAAGAGGCCACACATTTTAATAATTTCTTTAAAAAGCACTTGGGAATAAGCCCAAGCAAATTCAGAAATGGGTGATAAATCCATTATTAAGATGAACGCTTTACAAATTAAATTGTAACATAATTGCGAAGTATTAAGCAGCGTTAACGTACTATTTCCTTTCACAATTACTCTTATAACATTCTCTACAATGGTCAATTTTCAACAATTAGCTTTAATGCTTTTGGGAAGTCTTCATTTTCACCGAAATTGAGCTTAATTCAACCAAAACCATTACATTATATCAATGAATCAATTAAAATTCGCCCAGAAAAGCTTTATAATTGCCTTAGGGCTAACGGTTTCTGTTTTTACTTTTTCATGCAAATCCGAAAAGAAAACTGAACGACCAAACATCGTTTTTATAATGTCGGATGACCACGCCTATCAAGCTATTTCTGCTTATGATAATAAATTGATAGAAACGCCAAATATTGACAGGATTGCGAAAAAAGGAATGCTGTTTACAAATGCCAGCGTAACTAACTCAATTTGTGCACCTTCTAGAGCCACAATATTGACAGGCAAGCACTCACACATGAATGGTAAAGTTGACAATGTCAATCCATTTGACACCACCAATGTCACTTTCCCACAAATACTACAAGAAGCTGGATACCAGACCGCTATGTTTGGCAAGCTACATTTCGGCAACAATCCAAAAGGTTTTGACGAGTTTAAAATACTACCAGGGCAGGGAGACTATTATAATCCTGATTTCATCACTAAAAAGGAAGGTAAGATTACTGTAAAAGGTTATGTAACTGACATCATTACTGATATGACGCTAGACTGGTTAGATAAAGAAAGAGAGGAAGAAAAACCATTTATGCTCATGTATTTGCATAAAGCTCCGCACCGCTCATGGTTTATGGCAGAGCGTCATATGGAAGAATTTACCAACAAAACTTTCCCAGAGCCAGCCACACTTTTTGATAGTCATGAGGGTATGCCTGCAGCAAAAGTAGCCGAAATGAACATTAGTGGAAATATGGGTTGGGGTTATGATCTAAAGATATATCCTGAAACTATGGATGAAATAGGTTTAGAAGAAATGAGTTCTTTTGACAAATCGGGTTTTGACCGATATTATAATAGGTTAGATTCTTCTCAGAAGGCCAATTTTGACTTATTTTATAAAAAGAGAAGTGCTGATTTGAAAGAACGTTATCCGTCAATGACTAAGGAAGATTTAACCAAATGGCGATATCAAGTTTATATGCAGGACTATTTGGGAACCATAAAGTCTGTAGATGAGAATGTGGGGCGTGTCCTAGATTATTTAGAAGAGAATAACCTTATGGAAAACACCATCATCGTTTATACTTCCGACCAAGGCTTTTACTTGGGCGAACACGGCTGGTTTGATAAGCGTTTTGTGTACGACGAAAGCTTCAAAACGCCGCTTTTGGTATCTTGGCCTAATCGAATAAAGCCTGGAACCGTATCCGATGAGTTGGTTCAAAACCTTGACTTTGCTCAAACTTTTCTTGAGGCTGCTGGTGCCGAGCAACCTACCGATATGCAAGGCAAAAGTTTGATACCAATCCTTACTGGAGATACTAAAAATTGGGAAAGAGATGCTGTTTATTACCATTATTACGAGCATCCATCGGAGCATAATGTCAATCGTCACTATGCCGCAGTCACGAAAGATTATAAACTTGTTCATTACTATTTCGACTTGGATTATTGGGAATTGATCGACAGAAAGAAAGACCCATTAGAGCAGCATAATTATTATGACGACCCTGCATACGCTGAAATCCAGAAGGAAATGCATGCCAAATTAGATGAACTTAGAGAACAGTATGGCGACAATGAAACGCTAAGTCAGCAATACATTGATGATTTTATGCCCCGAGCCAAAAACGGTAAAGTATGGGGAACAGAAAAAACCATCCTCGACTCTATAGTAGAGAAATGGGAGAAGTCAAAATCAAAATAAAGTGTAGGCTAAACTCAAACATTAAAGCCACGAGCCATTAAGATAAAAGGCTCGTGGCTTTTTTTATTATTTCAAATTGTCTAACTCTAAAAATTGAATTTAATATCTAACAAAGGTTCTAGTTCAAGTTTCTATACTCGTTAGGTGTTTTCCCTACACGCTGCTTAAAAACCCTGGAAAAATGCTGAGGATATTTAAAACCTAGTTCATAAGCAATCTCACTAACGGTTTTATTGGTCTCAAATACCCTACTCTTTGCCACTTGAATGGTTTTGTTTAAAATATAGTCTTTGGCTGATTTCCCAGTTTCTTTCTTAATTAAATCACCGAAGTAATTGGCAGACAAATTCAATTCTTGAGCAAAAAATGTGACTGAAGGAAGACCTATGGTTTGGGGACTTTCCGACAGGAAATAAGCATTTAACATTTCCTCAAAATTTGATAAGATACCGTTATTTACATTTTCGCGTGTGATAAACTGACGGTCATAAAATCGCTCGCAGTAGTTTAAAAATAATTCAATATTTGCAGTTATTAACTTTTTACTGTGCTTGTCTATTGGTTGTTTTAGCTCAAACTCTATTTTGGCTAAACTATCCAAAATCATTTGTCTCTCATTCTGTGACACATGTAAAGCCTCATTGCTTCGATAATTGAAAAACTTATATTCTCCAATATTTTTCCCAAGCGAGGTTCCGTTTAAAAAATCTGGATGAAAAAATAAGCCATATCCCATCGGCTGATAAGGTTCTTTTGAGTTTTCAATTTCTACTACCTGACCAGGAGCAAAAAAGACTAGCGTACCCTCTTGATAGTCATAATGGTGACGGCCATATATTAAATCTCCGCATTTAACATCTTTTAGAAAAATACTATATAAGCCATAATTAAATCTTACAGATTCCGTATCTCCCCAGTCCCTAGGGTATGCCTTTGAGAAATCAATTACCGTGGCTAATGGGTGTAGCGTTTTATGATTATTGAATGAATTACACTCGTAAATGTTATCAATGTTTACTACTTTTTGCATATCTGCTTATTTTAAATCCTTTTCAAATTTAAGCTTTAATAAGCACTAGTTTCTTTAAACAGTAAAAATGGTAGATGATACAGTAGATTATATACCAGAAAGTGTTTAAAAGGAAACGACATTTGTTTAGAGCAAGGAAAAAATAGCCTTCAAGTGGCTTATAATTAAGATGTTTTAGGGATAAAGTGGTTTGATTAATTTTAGTAAATAAATAAAAATAGCATGAAAAGTGTAAAGTCAGTTTCTTTAATATTTCTATTGATAACGACTATTTCTATAGTTGGTTATGCACAGTCACCTTCAAAAACGGAGCAAGAAGTACTTCAATTATCAAAAGATAAGTGGGAATGGATGGCTCATAAGGATGTAGTCAAACTAGGAGAGTTGTTTGATGCAAAAGCAAAATTTGTACACATGAGTGGTTCATGGAAAACTAATAGAGAGCTAGAGATTATTGAGTCTGGTAGCATTTGGTATAAAGAAGCAATAGTGCACGATTCGGCTGTAGAAGTTTCAAAGAAAACGGCAATGGTGTGGAACAGAATTACGCTCGTGGCTCATGTAAGAGGAAATGACGTTTCTAACGAATTTACGGTTACCGAAGTTTATCAGAAAAAACATGGAGACTGGAAAATGTTAGGGTTAACATTTAGTAGCGTTCGTGATACCCATCAAATTGAGAAGTTATCTTAAATTAATAGAAAGAATAAGCTGAAAATTATTCTGTTTACAAAACCTAGAACAACAATGAAAAGTACATTACTAATAATATTCCTTTCGATTATTAGTCTCCAAACGGCATTTTCGCAAAACACCGATGACGAAATAAAAAAGCTTTCTAAAGATAAGTGGCAATGGATGGCTGACAAGGATGTTGACAAACTGGGTGAGCTCTTTGATAGCCAAGCTATGTTTGTACACATGGGAGGTTCATGGGGCAAAGAAAGAGAATTGGACATTATAAAATCAGGATTTATTCATTACAAAAAAGCGGATATTCACGAAGTGTATCCACCAATTGTTATTGAAAATACAGTCATTTTATTAAATCGAATTACACTTTTGGCCGTAGTAGGGACGCAAGAAGTGAGTAACCCATTTATGGTGACAGAGGTATATGTTAAAGTTGGAAGTAAATGGAAAATGGGTTCCTTATCTTTTTCTAAGTTAATGACGCCTGGCGAGCAGCATTGACCTTAGGTTATTACCATGTAATATTCTCATTTTGAGAAATGTGTTGTAAATTGTTGTTATGAAAAGCATTAAACCTAACCTTAATCGACGCTCTTTCCTTAAGGCTTCAGCCTTGGTGGGAGGAGGTGTATTGTTCAATATTTCTTGGCTTTCTGCCCAAAAAGTTGAGAATGAACTTACTGGCGAAAAGGAGTTTTTTGAATTCAATGCTTTTATAAAAATAACTCCTGATAATATAATCCAAATCATGTCGCCTAATCCGGAAGGGGGGCAAAATATAAAAACCTCCATGCCCATGATCGTGGCTGACGAGCTGGATGCCAACTGGGCAAATGTGGAGGTAAAACAAGCTGATTTAGATACGAAACATTTTACCCGTCAGTTTATAGGTGGTTCGCAGGCAATTCATAGAGGTTGGGATGTATTGAGAAAAGCAGGAGCTAGGGCACGTGAAATGCTTAAAATGGCAGCAGCACAAAAATGGCAAGTGCCTATTTCTGAAATTTCAACTTCTAAAGGGCATATTTATCATAAAAAAACTAGTAAATTACTTAGTTATGGCGAGGTTGCTTCGGCAGCAGTGGGCATAGAAATGCCGATAGATGTAAAACTAAAAAACATAAGCGATTTTGAAATTATTGGTACTTCAGTTAAAAATGTAGAAGGTAGAAATATCATCACTGGAAAGCCGCTTTTTGGAATTGATACCCATAAAAAGGGTATGAAAATAGCCATGATTGTGCACCCACCTGCTTTTGGGTTAAAACTTAAATCTTTTGAAACTGATTCCGTTTTGTCTTTGAAAGGGATCATTGATGTTTTCGAAGTGAAAGTCTTCAATGAGGACTATGAACGCACTTTTTTTGATACCATTACTTTCAATGAAGTGGTTGCAATTGTTGGGGAAGATACCTGGTCGGTAATGCAGGCAAAAAAAACCCTGAAAGTAGAATGGGAGCCATTTGAGGATTATTCTTTTAATCGTGACATGTTTGGGAATAAATCTAAACATATAGTTCCAGCTGGCTTGGAAAGTAGCACTGATCATTTGGAGAAAATGGAAAAAATGGCAGCAAAGCCAGGAAATGTGAAGCGAAAAGATGGAGAAGTCGAACTTGCCTTTAGTGAAGCAGTTAAGGTGATAGAGTCTACTTTTTCAGCACCTTTTTTAGCTCATAATTGTATGGAGCCTATGAATTTCTTTGCACATGTCACCGACGAAAAAGCAGAAATGATAGGACCCTTGCAGAAACCAGAACTCACCGAACAGGCATTATCAGCTCGCTTAGGAATGCCTTTGGACAAAATAGATTTCAAAATGACCAGACTGGGCGGTGGTTACGGAAGACGATCCTATGCACATTGGGCAATAGAAGCTGCTCTTATATCTCAAAAAGTAAAAGCCCCTGTGAAATTGATATATAGTCGCGAAGATGACATGACTTCAGGAGTTTATCGATCTACCTATTATGCTAAATATCGAGCAGCATTAGATAAAGAGAATAAGTTAACGGCCTTGCACGTGAACATGGGAGGTAATCCAGAATCCCCTTTGTATCAAAACAGGTTTCCAGCAGGTGCAATTGATAATTATTTGGCAGAAGATTGGGAGATTGCTTCCAATATCACGACTGGATCTTTTAGAGCTCCTAGGTCAAATTTTCATGCTGCCGCAGAACAATCATTTTTGGATGAAATAGTAGAAGCGGCAGGTAAAGACCCTATAGATTTTCGGCTAGAGTTGCTCAAAAATGCCAAAGAAAATCCAATTGGAAAGAACAACGAATATGATCCTGATCGTTTAGCTGGAGTCATTGAACTAGTAAGAGAAAAGTCTAATTGGGAAGCTTTAAAGGAAAATGGAAATCCTGGAGTTTCCGCCTATTTCTGTCATGATTCATACGCTGCCGTAGTTGCGGATATGGAAGTGTTGGATGGTGTTCCAATGGTTAAAAAAGTGGTCTGTACCATAGATTGCGGAATTGTTGTTAATCCAGATGCGGCCAAAAATATGGTAGAAGGTGGTATTGTTGATGCAATTGGAAATGCCCTTTTTGGAGAGTTAAAGTTTAATAATGGAGTGCCTAGTAAAAACAATTTTCATGAGTATCGTATGATAAGAATGAATGAAGCTCCTAAGGAGATTGAAGTGCATTTTGTGGAAAATAAAATAGACCCAACTGGCCTTGGTGAACCTAGCTTTCCTCCGGTTTTTGGGGCATTAGCAAATTCACTTTATAGAGCAACGGGAAAGCGGTTTTATCAGCAACCGTTTATTGATCATATTTAGATTCGAGTTAAATATTTCACGGGTTGAATAGGTCAAAAACCTAACATTTGTGAATTGATTCACTAAGAAAGCATGAATTTTGCGAATTGGCATATAGAAGGGTGAAAAAGTAACCCTTTGATTTTCGTAAGAATCAATTTGAAAATAATAAGTTATACGGGATAGAAATACGTAATTTTAGTTAATTAAAGAAAAGGGAATTATGGCAAATTATAAGTTAAAAATAAACGGAAAGACCAAAGAAGTAGATGTTGATCCCGCAACACCAATGCTTTGGGTATTGCGAGATACATTAAACATGCCTGGGACTAAGTTTGGATGTGGCATTGCTCAGTGTGGAGCTTGTACGATTCATTTAGGAGGTACCGCAATACGTTCTTGCCAATTACCTGTTTCTGCTATTGGAAATCAAGAAATAACTACCATTGAAGGCCTGTCAGAAAATGCGGATCACCCAGTACAAAAAGCTTGGCTTGAGCATGACGTGGCACAATGTGGCTATTGTCAGTCTGGGCAAATCATGTCTGCTGCGGCGTTGCTAAAAAATAACCCGAACCCAAGTGATGAAGATATAGAAGCAACCATGAGTGGTAATATTTGCCGATGTGGTACTTATTTAAGAATCAAAGAAGCCATTAAAACTGCAGCAAAAAACTAAAGCTATGAAAAATACGAACAAATTTGATAGACGTTCATTTTTGAAATCTTCAGCCTTGGCAGGAGGTGGTTTAATGTTGAGTTTCAATTGGTTTACAGAAGCCAAAGCAGCTGAAATAATGAACGTTGCAGAGGAATGGAGCGAACTTACTGGCTACATAAAAATTACACCTAATAATGTCATAAAAATACTTTGTCCTAACCCTGAATTTGGTCAAAACGTAATGACTTCTTTGCCTATGATTATAGCGGAGGAATTAGATGCCAATTGGGAAAATGTTTTAGTAGAAATGGGGCCTCATGATAATGTCAAGTTGGGTCCTCAATTTACCGGTGGGAGTAATTCTGTAAGAATGTATTGGAAACCTTTGAGAGAAGCAGGTGCTACGGCTCGTCAAATGCTTATTCAAGCGGCAGCCCAAACATGGAAAGTACCAAGCGAAGAAATTACCACAAAAGCGGGCATAATAAGTCATAAGAGTGGAAAAACAGCCAATTATGGGGAAATGGCAAGCATTGCAGCCACTTTAGCCACGCCTCAAGGAATGAAACTTAAGGCTCCAAAAGACTTTTCAGTTGTTAGCCAATCGAAGAAAAACGTAGAAGGGCACAAAGTAATAACAGGAAAGCAACTTTTCGGAATCGATTATCATGTGGATGGGATGCTGATTGCGATGATTCAACATCCGCCCGCTTTTGGAATGACATTAAAATCTTTTGATGCTAGCCAAACACTAAAAATGCCCGGAATTAAAGATGTCTTTAGTTTTAAATTGTACGATGACACTTTCGAGCAAGCTGGTTTTGATACTCGCACTTTTAACGAAATGATAGCAGTTGTAGGAAATTCTACTTGGGAAGTGATGAATGCCCGTAAAAAACTAAAGGCACAATGGGAAGCAGCTGGAGATCTTAAAAATGTCGTAAACGGAAGAGGTGGAAAAACAGAGGTTGTGGTGCCAGGAAGGCTAGAAACTACTAGCCATCAAATGGAAATGATGGCTGAGCATTCAAAAATGCCTGCAAAAGAATTGCGAAAGGATGGTGATCCCGAAGCTGCTTTTAATAATGCTACTACCATAATTGAGAGAAATTACAACGCTCCTTTTTTGGCCCACAATTGTATGGAACCCATGAACTTCTTTGCTGATGTTAAGGAAGATAGTGCCTTGGTCGCTGGTCCTCATCAAGCACCAGGTTGGATGGAGCCAACGCTTTCTAAACTTTTGAACATAGCTCCAGAAAAAATAGAAATTCAAATGACCCGTATGGGTGGAGGGTTTGGTCGAAGGGCATATACGCAGTTTGCTTATGAAGCCGCTCGAATTTCACAAAAAGTAAAAGCTCCTGTAAAACTGATTTATAGTCGAGAAGATGACATGACTTATGGAATTTACCGACCAATGTATACTGCCACCTATCGTGCAGCATTAGATGCTAATAAAAAGCTAATTGGTTTTCATGTAATTGGCGGTGGAATACCAGAAAGTCCAATTCATGCCAATCGTTTTCCAGCAGGTGCGGTAGACAACTATCTAGCAGAATCTTGGGAGATACCTTCTAATATTACGATTGGGGCATTTAGAGCACCACGATCAAACTTCAATGCAGCTGCAGAACAATCTTTCCTCGACGAAGTAGCTGAGGCAATGGGTAAAGATCCAATAGAAATGAGGCTCGAAATGCTTAAAAGAGCCAAAGAAAACCCTGTTGGAAAAAACAACGATTACGATGCCGATAGATATGCTGGAGTGTTAGAATTAGTAAAAGAAAAGTCTGGATGGGCTAAAGAAACCAATAGGAAGTATAATAGAGGAGTAGCGGCTTATTTTTGCCATAATAGCTATGCAGCCCATGTGGTGGATATGGTTACCCGTAATGGCGAACCTTATGTAGAAAAAGTAACTTCTGCCATCGATTGCGGAATTGTTATAAATCCAGATGCAGCCGTCAATATGGTGCAAGGTGCTGTTGTAGATGGTATTGGGCAATCTTTTTACGGTGCCATGACTTTTAAAAACGGTCAGCCCGATCATAATAACTTCAATACTTACAGAATGATTAGGCACAATGAAGCTCCGAAATCTATTGATGTGCACTTTGTACAAAACGAAATTGATCCAACAGGTTTAGGGGAGCCCCCATTTCCGCCAGTATTTGGAGCAGTTGCCAATGCATTGTATAAAACCTCTGGAAAAAGGCATTATAATCAACCGTTTATGAGTGAGGAGTCAAGTTTGTAAATGAGCCTTTAATTACAATACGGTTTTGCTATTTTTAATGGCAGATTTTTAAAAAGCTTTTTTAACTGTTTGAGATTATTTTCGATACTTGATTCTTTTTTAGAATAGGTTGGACTGTCAATTTGAAATATTAGCCAATCTTTAGGTTGAGTTTTAAACACTAAAATTGTTAGTTTTTTTTCGGTTTTAACTATTTCAGTTTCACAACTGGAAATAAAGTCATTGGAATTAATAAACCCATGTGAGGCGAAGTAGATTTTTTCGCTTTGGACTAATTTTTTGAATGATTTCTTTCCTTTTAAGTGACTTATGCTTTCATTTTCAATAAAGATGGATACTTGAGTTTGTTGATTAAGATAATAAAAGCAGGGAACATAGCTTTTTAAATGTGACCCGGTAGTTAAAACGTTTTGGCTCATTCCCCAAAATGGAATTTGTAGAAGTAGTAAAATAACCATTAACTTTTTTTTCATGAGACATTACTTATAATAGTCATCTATTTTGGGGCTATAAACTTAGGACCTGGACAACCTTAAAGCCTTTGAACATCAAACTTCTAATACGGACAAGTCACTACCCTTAGCAATTAGGTCGAAATCTGAATCATTATGTACTATTGGTAAATTATGTTTTATGGCTTCATAGGCAATTGAGCAATCATTCGGCTTTCGTATTGTAAAACCCTTTTTCCTTAATTCACGAAAAAGTGATGCCGATTCAATAGCTCGTTTTAGTGGGTCAGATTTTAAAATATTGAACCCGGTTAGGTTTCTTTTGACTTTTTCAAATTGGTCGTCAAACCTTTTACCTTGAAGGATTTCTTGAATTATGATTGGAGTTAAAACGACCTCTCCGTTTAGCGTTTTCTTTATCAATAATTGTACTTCTGCGGTATTTTTACCCTTCAGAGCATCTATCCAAATACTGGTATCAAAAATAATCATTTCAGGGTAGATCTCATTTCATCCAAGTCGCCCATCCATTCAACTTTTCCGAATAATTCTAGCATATTTTGTCTTTTTAGAAGAGCTATGTATGCTTTTATTGATTCTTCCACGATATCCTTTTTTGTTGTAAGATTAGACAGTTCTTTTGCTTCTGCCAAAAGATTGTCGTCTATAACTATGTTTGTTCTCATTTTTTTTAAATTATATTGATCAATACTCACATAATATTTAATATTAATACACACTCAACAGGATCACCTCAAAAACCGATACAAAAAAGGAGCCTTATTCGCCGCACCAGTAAACTTCTTTTCTAACCTTTCTAGAACACCTAAGTCGAGTATCTTCTTTTGGAAATTATTACGAGCAAAAGGCTTGTCGTAAACTGCTTCGTAAAGCTCTTTTATTTCTTTCATAGTGAAAGTTTCGGGCAGTAAGTTGAATCCAATGAGCTTTCGATCAAGATTTTGCCTTAGAACTTCAAGTGCAATTGCGACCATGTCATTGTGATCCATGATAAGCGATGGTAGCTCTTTTATATCAACCCATTTCACAATTTCATCAAACTCACCTTTTTGGGGCTCCACCTTATTTATATCCACAAGTGCATAGAAACCGATAGAAATAAATCGCTGAGTAAGCCATTGCAAGTCTTCACTATTAAAACTTTCATTTATCGAATCTGGCTGTTCTTTTAATTCTTCAAAAAGTTGATTATTTGACCTAGTAGATTGTCCAAAGACGTGAAATTGCTCTAGATATATATCAGTCACTTTTGTCCTTTCTTTCAGGATTCTTTTGGCAGCATCATCTATCCCCTCAGCTTTTTGGATAAAACCTCCCGGCAAAGTCCATTGGTTTTTGCCAAATGCAATTTTACTCACAAGTACTTTAAGCTCCTTTTCTTTATAACCAAAAATGACACAATCAATGGATAGTTGATCAATGTAATCTTGCCTTTTAAATAGACTCATTTATTCTCCAATTAAGCTTTAGGTTCAATAATAACCATTCTGAAATCAATATGACAATTTTTTATTGTCTTTTAATTAGACATTAATGGTATTAACTCATATATTTGCTTCAAATAATACCATTCCAACCTATGAAATTCTCAATAAAAACAAGTTCAAGAAGGTTTTGGGCGTTTGCTTTTTCGCTATTTCTAGTGGCTCAAGTCGCTTTCGTACAATCCAAACTAAATGTTTTAGTATTTAGTAAAACTGCTGCTTTTCGGCATGCTTCCATAGAAAAAGGCCAAGCTGCAATAAAGAAAATGGCAAGCGAAAAAGGCTTTTCAGTAAGCTTTACTGAGGATGCAAGCCTATTTACTGAGGCCAACCTTAAAAAATACAACGTAGTACTTTTCCTCAGCACCACGGGTGATGTATTGAACAATGAGCAACAAAGCACTTTTGAAAGATACATCCAAGCTGGTGGTGGCTATGTTGGAATTCATGCAGCTACTGATACTGAATACGAATGGCCCTGGTATAATAAACTTGCTGGTGCATGGTTTCAGGATCATCCAATGAACCCAAGCAATGTACAGAATGGGAGATTTTTTGTTACCGAAAAAAATGAGCTAACAGCTGGAATGCCTGACTCTTTTGAAAGGACAGATGAGTTCTATAGTTTTAAAAACATTTCCAAAAACATAAATGTAGTAGTCAAAATAGACGAGAAGAGTTATCAAGGTGGAACTAATGGAGATGATCACCCAATAAGCTGGTATCATGAATTTGATGGTGGACGATCTTTCTACACAGCCATGGGTCACACAGATGAAACATTTGTAGAACCATTATTTCTCAATCACTTGTGGGCAGGTATTAAATACGCAGCAGGTGGTGCTAATCCGCAGCCTGTTGATTTTTCTAAATCAAGACCTGAAGAAAACCGATTCACCAAGGTTGTATTGGAAGAAAAACTTGACGAGCCAATGGAGCTTAGTCTATTAGACGAAAACAGGGTACTTTTTATCCAAAGAAAAGGGGAAGTAAGACTTTACAATACCAAAACCAAAGAACTAAAAACCATTGCGAAAATTCCAGTTAGTCTGAACTACGTGAGTGCAGAGGGAAAAGAATCTGTAGCTGAAGATGGGCTTTTGGGATTAAACAAAGACCCAAATTTTGTGAAAAACCAATGGGTTTACATGTATTACTCTTCAGTAAAAGGTTCTTACAATCAGCTTTCTAGGTTTACGATGAGAGGCGACGAATTACTCCTTGATAGTGAAATAGAAATGTTACGAATCGAAACTCAGCGAGAGGAATGTTGCCATACTGGTGGTTCAATTGCTTGGGATAAATCAGGAAACCTTTTCCTTTCTACTGGTGACAACACCAATCCACATGGTTCAAATGGCTACAGCCCAAGTGACGAGAGACCTGGAAGAATGGCATGGGACGCACAAAAATCATCTGCCAATACAAATGACTTACGAGGAAAGATCATCAGAATTACTCCTCAACCCGACGGTACATATACCATTCCTGAGGGAAACTTATTTGCAAAAGGAACACCCAAAACCAGACCTGAGATTTATACAATGGGACACAGGAATCCATTCCGTATTTCGGTTGACAAGCATTCTGGCTACGTATATTGGGGTGAAGTAGGACCTGATGCCAACGACCCAAAAGAAGATAGAGGGCCAGCGGGACACGACGAAATAGGGCAAGCTCGCAAAGCAGGAAACTTTGGTTGGCCACATTTTGTGGGTGATAATAAAGCCTATCACAAGTATGATTTTGAAGCCGAAAAATCTGGTGAATTGTGGGATGCAAGTGCACCTAGCAATGCATCTCCCAACAATACAGGATTAACAATTCTTCCTCCTGCAGAAAAAGCTTTTGTATGGTACCCTTATGGTGAGTCACCAGAATTTCCATTGGTAGGAAGTGGTGGTAGAAATGCCATGGCAGGACCTGTATTCTATTCAGATGACTTCAAAAATGCCGAGAGAGCATTCCCTAAGTATTACAACGGAAAGTTCTTGCAATATGAATGGATGAGAGGATGGATAATGGCTGTTACAATGGATAGTGAAGGCAATTACAAATCAATGGAGCGATTCATGCCGAGTTACAAATTTAGCAACCCAATGGACATGGAATTCGCCGATAATGGGGACTTATACATGCTAGAGTATGGTTCAGGCTGGTTTACCGGTAATGATGACGCAAGACTTATTCGGATAGAATACAATGGCGGAAATCGCAAACCGCAGATTCAGATGGCATCAAACCAATTGGGTGGAGCTGCTCCTTTTGATCTAAAACTAACTTCGGCAGGTACGAAAGATGCTGACAATGATCCTCTCAAATATACATGGAACATTAGCTCTGCAGATGGTTTCAAGAAATCATTCAACACAAGTGATGCGGCAATAACGCTCAAGAAAATTGGTGTATATAAAGTTGAACTCACGGTAAACGATGGCAAAGGAGGCATAAACAGCCAAACAATGGAAATTACTGTAGGTAACGAGCCACCAGTTTTAAGTCTTGATATGCCAAATAGCAATAAGAGTTTCTTTGTTGCCAATAGAACATTTGACTACGATATAAAAGTTACTGATAAAGAAGACGGTACACTGAATAAAGGAATATCACCAGATCAAGTAGCGGTAAGCATTGATTACCTCGCAGAAGGTTTCGATAAGGTAGATATTGCAAGAGGACATAGATCCGCCGATGCTAGTGCAGCTTATGCAAAGGGACTAAAGCTAATAGAAGGAAGTGACTGTATGGCCTGTCACAACAAAACAAAGAAATCTATTGGACCTTCGTACACACAGGTTTCTGCTAAATACAAAGACGACAAATCCGCACTAGAATATTTGACAAAGAAAATAATCGCTGGAGGAAGCGGTGTTTGGGGCGAAACAGCAATGGCTGGCCACCCTCAACTTGCTACTGAAGACGCTTCAGAAATGGCAAAATACATATTGAACATAACAAACGAAAAGCCAGCTTCAGCCAGTTTACCAGTAAAAGGAACATACGCTGCCAAAGTACCCGCTTCGGATAAAGGACAAGGAGTATTTATTGTAAGAGCGTCATATGAAGATCAAGGAGCGATGGGAATGCCTTCTTTACGATCTGAGCAGTCTTTTGTGTTGAGAAACGCTAATCTTGGACCGCATGATTTCAATGTTTATGAAAATGTAAACAAGATGTCTTTTGGAGGTAATAAGTTAGCTATTCCATCAAAAAATGGTGCCTACATGGTCTTGGAGCAGGTAGATCTATCTGGAATAAAAGCGATCGAGATCGCTGCTACCGCACCAAAAGCACAATTAAATGCAGCAGGAGGAAAAGCTCAGTTTAGGCTTGGCAGCCCAATCGGAAAGTTAATTGGACAAACCGAATTTTTATCCCCAAGTGAAGGAATGAGTTTTGCTCCATCACTAATATCTGGAACTATAATCTTACCTGAAGATGCCAAAGGTAAACTTCAAGACCTATACGTGGTATTTGTAAATCCAGAAGCTGGTGCTCAATCGATGATGGTTGTTATGAGTATAGAAATGAAAATGCTAGCCGAAGGTGAAGAAATCAAGGTTGAAAACACCAAATACAGTGATTTCTTTGCAGGAAAGTGGAATACTATGTTTTTAGGAACTCCTAATGGGGATGTAAAACTTTTGCTAGAACTGCTCAGAGAAGATGGTCAATTAACAGGGAAAATCACACCCGAAATGGAAGATACCGAATCTATAACACTAAGTAAAGTAGAAGAGAATGAGGACGAAATCACCATCTACTTCAATATGATGAATTACGATCTCAATGTAACACTAAGCAAAGAAGGCGATCTTAATCTTGCTGGCAAATTGATGGGAATGATAAAAGTGACTGCTGAAAGAGTCGTAGAAGAATCTGACTTTTACGCCGATAAATGGCTTACCACTTTCATAGGAACTCCTAATGGTGATTCTGAACTAATATTGGATTTGGTACGGAAAGATGGCCAACTGACTGGTACGATCACGCCGAATAAAGAAGGAGCCGAATCTGTGCAACTTGACAGTGTGGAGGAAAGCGAAGAAGGCCTAACTATATACTTCAACATGATGAATTATGACCTCAATGTAACTTTGAGCAAAGAAGATGACCAAAATTTGACTGGTAGCTTAATGGGAATGTTTAAGGTCAAAGGAGTCAGAATGAAATAACTAAACCCTAATTGAAATAAATAGAAAGGGCTGGGAATTAGATTTCCCAAGCCCTTTTTTCATAATACTTTACTACTTTTTTTATGACTAGTATTATGTGGTTTTGTTCATTTCCACAACCACACTGCCTCTCTTTTCACCAGTCAGCATATAATCAAAAGCATCTCTAATATCCTTTAATGGATATGATCGGTCAATCAATGGAACAAAATCGCCCTTCGATAACATAGATTCAATTTTTGGAATACTCTCTTGTGGGCTGGTAGGGAAAGGAAACTTAACTTTCTTACCTCTCTTTTTAAAAAGACCTAAAATTGAAAGGGGGATATTCTCTCCGCCAGGCCCTAATTCTGAAGAAATATAAACACCATTTGGCTTTAATATTCTTTTGCAAGCTCCAAAAGAGCTTTTTCCAACCGCGTCAAAAACGAAATCGAATTCCTCATCTTGCGTAGTGAAGTCTTCTTTTAAATAATCGATCATTCGGTCTGCTTTTAAGTGCTTCACTTTTTCAAAACTATCTGTAGGATAAGTAAATACAACGCTAATTCCTTTTGAAAGCAGCATTTGAATCGCTGCATTCCCAATCGCCCCTGTACCACCATTCACCATCACTTTGGCGTTTTCTGTAAGCTCAACTTTGTTCAAAAAGTTGTAGGCATAATGTGCACCTTCCAAAGAAGCCGCGGCTTGTTGGTGAGAAATATTGGTTGGCTTTTTGAAAATCGGTTTATCCATTGAAATACAAACATATTCGGCATGCGTGCCCAAACCTGTATCCAAAAAACCGAATACCTCCTCCCCGATTTCAAAACCAGTTACTTCGCTCCCTTTCTCTATCACAATTCCCGAGAAATCAGTTCCTGTAGCGGTATATCGAGGTTTAGGAAAACCAACAAAAAACCTAAAAATAAAAGGTTTCCCTAGCAAAACACCTTGGTCAGTACGGTTTACTGTGGATGCCTTTACCTTTATAAGCACTTCGTTTGCTTTGGGTTGTACTAGTGGAACTTCTTTTATCTCCAGCTCACTTGAATTCCCGTATTTAGTCCTGAAAGTTGTTTTCATACTTGCTACAATTGAATTTAAATTTATAAAATTTAATGCTCCTTCATTGTCCAAAAGTACAATTGGTAAAATACTATGAAGAGTGGTGGGCTTTACTGTGCTTGTGAAAAGAAACCTATTTTGCCAATGCAAACTTTACTTATATTTACCCGATGAAGAAAACCGTAGAGCTAGAACAACTCGTATACTCAGAGCTAAATGAGGAAAAGAAAGCTTTTTTGAAAGAAGCTAAAATTGGAAGCAAATTATCATATGCCCCTTATTCTAAATTTTACGTAGGCTGTGCGGTATCCCTAGCCGATGGAGAAATTGTTCATGGTGCAAACCAAGAAAATGCTTCCTTCCCATCAGGTCTTTGTGCAGAGCGTGTTGCCCTATTTCAATGTGCCAAAAACCTTGAAAACAAGATTGAGAAAATTGCAGTATTCGCACATTCACAGCAATACGAAGTTCCTGATCCGCTAGTACCATGTGCAGGTTGTTTGCAAGTAATATCGGACATACGCAATCGCCAACAACAAGCTATTGAAATTTGGCTGTGGGACGGTGCAGAATCTGTGTATAGAGCCGATGATGTAAGTACATTTTTACCCTTTCATTTTGAATTAAAAGATAAAACGTCTTAATACTTTCAAAGAATTACTCTTCGAATTATGGTAAAGCTGTTCTCTTACGAGAAACGGACTTCTACTTAAATAAACCTCCAGTAACACAATCAGCGATTCCACCTGAGAACGCTTTCAAGTCATCTCCTGAGAACTCTTTACGATACTTCTCGACCAATTGCGTGCATTCTTTGGTCTCTGTTATTACTTCTGCCATTTTTGCATCACCAAGTGATTTATAGCAATCACACACCTCAGTTGCGGCAGATTGTGGTGATTTAGAACAGCTCATGAAAGTAAGAGCAAGGAAAGTAGAAAATAGTAGCGTTTTCATTTGATTATAAGTTAAAGGATAGAAATATTTGTTCGTTTCTGTGAATCAAAGTTAGTGCATTATTTTCACAAAAAGTCAAATGAAACACTTAACTAAAGTTCAGGAAAATAACCTAAATAAGGTTGTTAAAAAACTCTAGCTGAAAGGCATTTTCCAGATTGATTCGTTTTAAACACCCTACCAGATTGGACAAAAAAAAGCCTCCTGATTTGTGGACAAGAGGCAACCCAAATGTTTTCACAACGGAAAAATTCCTTATTGTGAATAGCAGCTTCTACATAAGCCTATTTAACTATCACTAAAACTTATTAATAAAGTCTGTTAAGTTATCGTCCCTTTCCAAGCCAAGCTTTCGTCGTAGCCTATATCGAGATGTATGTACACTTTCGATCGATATCCCCAATAGTTTTGACATGTCTTTACTATTGAAATTTAGCTTAACCAATGCACACAGTTTATCTTCAGTTGCGGTGAGGTTAGGAAATCGCTCATGAAGATTGTCGTAAAATCTTTTATTTACCGAGATAAAACGTGTTTCAAATTCTTTCCAGTTTTGATCATGACCAGTTGATAATGATTTTACAGCCCTTTTTAGTTTACTTTTGTCTAGGTTCCAATCTGATTTTTCAAGTGTACTCTGAAAATCGTTGATTGTTTCTTCTTTCTCTATTAGTTTGAGAGCCGATACCGCCATTTCTCTATTCTTTATCTCTACCAATTCGTTGGCCTTTTGAATCTCAAGTTCTTTATTTTTAAGTGCTATCTTCTTTTCTACTTTATGTCGATTTCGCAAGTGAAGTTCTATTGCAATCTATACTTCAGGGCAATTCATTGGATTGGCATTTTTAACACCAGCATTGACTGCCATTCAGTTTTATTTAGGTTGGAGAGCATTTTTTTTTATCACTGGAGGTATTGGTGTTTTATGGGGAATAATTTGGTATTTCATATATAGAGATCCACAGGATTCCAAAAGAATGAATGATGCCGAAAGAGCCCTTATAGATGAAGGCGGAGGGGTGGAATCAAAGAGTTTAGCAAAAAGCAATGATGGTAAGTTCAACTGGGATCACTTATTGGTTGTGCTCACAAGTCGTAAGCTTTGGGGTGTTTATTTAGGGCAATTTGGCCTTGGAGCTACCATCATATTTTTTCTCACTTGGTTTCCCAAATACCTTGTAGACTACAAAGGCATGGACTTTTTAACATCTGGTTACATGGCATCTGTACCTTTCATATTTGCATTCTTTGGTGTCTTATTTTCTGGATTCCTTTCGGACTTTTTGGTAAGAAAAGGAAGAGACGAAACCTTTGCCCGAAAGCTACCAATTATAACAGGATTGCTACTTTCTACAGCAATTGTGGGAGCAAATTACGTTTCAGACCCATTTTGGGTTACCTGCTTTATGTCTATCGCGTTTTTTGGAAATGGGTTAGCGTCTATAGCTTGGGTTTTCGTTTCACTTTTAGCACCCAAAGAGCTACTCGGATTAACTGGTGGAGTTTTTAATTTTATTGGAGGGCTATCGGGGATGGTAGTACCTGCCGTAATCGGTTATTTAGTAAAAGATGGCGACTTTGCTCCTGCCCTTATTTTTGTAAGTGCATTGGCATTGCTTGGAGCTTGTAGTTATATATTTTTAGTTGGAAAAATTAAAAGAGTAACCTTAGAAGCTACAGAATAAAATAGAACTGCTCAATTTTATTCATCTAGTTGCTTTTCAATAAAGCTTATTATTCATTCCTAAGAGAAATCATATTTTCAATTTAGACCATTTTGATAGACAGATTTAACTATTTTTATTACATGAAATACATCATTCTTGCATTCTTGCTTTCTTGCAATTTTGCTTTCTCACAGAAAGCCGAAACCATATTAATTGAAACTGAAAGCTTTGCCGACAAAGGCGGTTGGTTTGTTGATCAACAGTTTATGGATGTAATGGGCTCTCCTTTTTTAATGGCTCACGGTATGGGCTTTCCAGTTGCTGATGCCAAGCAAGAAATAAATTTTAAAGAAAAAGGAGTTTACAAGGTCTACGTAAGGACAAGAAACTGGACCTCTCAGTGGTCGAAGAGCGAAGGAGCTGGTAAATTCCAATTATTAATAAATGGCGTGCCATTAGACAAAACTTTAGGAATAGATCATGGTGCCTGGGAGTGGACTGATGCAGGAAAAATAACCATCTCAAAGCTTCAAAACACCGTTGCACTTCATGACCTCACTGGTTTTAATGCTCGCTGCGATGCTATCTTATTCACAAAGGATTTATCCTTTCGACCTCCCAATAATGTAAGTCAATTGTCAGATTTCAAAAACGACTATTTCGGGTTCAAAAGGACTCCAAGAAGTGCTGGTGACTTTGATTTTGTGGTAATCGGAGGCGGTATGGCTGGCACTTGTGCAGCAATTTCTGCCGCCAGAAATGGAGTAAAAGTTGCCCTAGTTCAGAATAGGCCTGTGTTAGGAGGAAATAATAGTTCGGAAGTAAGAGTGCACCTTGGAGGACGAATAAACCTTGAGCCTTTCCCACAATTGGGAAATTTAGTGAATGAAATAGGTCCCGAGGAAGGTGGAAACGCACAACCCAAAGATTATTATGAAGATGACAAAAAGTTAAATGCTGTCTTGAACGAACCTAATGTTTCGCTTTTCCTTAATCATCATGCAAATAAAGTGGAAACAGATGCTGGGAAAATTAAGAAGGTATATGCCGTCAATATAGAATCTGGTGAGCGTGTTTATTTTGAAGCTCCCTTATTTGCTGACTGTACAGGAGATGGCACCATAGGCTTTTTGGCCGGAGCAGAGTTCATGACAGGAAGAGAAAGTAAGTCTGTGTGGGGTGAAGCCACAGCACCAGAGGTTGCCGACAATTTAACCATGGGAGCTTCGGTACAATGGTTTTCGGAGAAAATAGATGCAGGAGTTACTTTTCCAAAAATAGAATGGGGGCTACCATGGAACGATGAAAAAGCTGAAGAAATCACAAAAGGCGACTGGCAATGGGAAACTGGAATGGGCTTAGACATGACCCTAGATTTTGAGCAAATACGAGATTACGGCATGCTAGCTGTTTATTCTAATTGGTCATTCCTAAAAAACAGTCCAAGTACAAAAGAGAAGTTTGAAAACGAAAACCTAAGATGGGTTGCCTACGTTGCCGGAAAAAGAGAGTCACGCAGACTCACTGGAGATTATGTATTAATAGAGCAAGACCTTACAGAACAAAGAATTTACCCTGATGGCACAGCTCCTACATCTTGGACAATTGACCTCCACTATCCTGATCCTGAAAACTCAAAACTATTCCCTGGGGCAGCTTTTAAATCAATAGCAAAACACATTAAAATTTACCCATACCCTATTCCTTTCCGTTGTTTATATTCTAAAAACATCGAAAACTTAATGATGGCGGGAAGAGATATCAGTGTTTCGCATGTCGCACTTGGCACAACTCGCCTAATGAGAACTTGTGGAATGATGGGCGAAGTGCTTGGTATGGCTGCTTCTATATGTAAAAAGGAAAGCACTTTACCACGTGGAGTTTACCAAAACTATTTTCCACAGTTAGAATCATTAATGGAAGTAGGAGTTGGTAACCCAAACTTACCAGCTACTCAAGACTATAACTTAGGGGGGACATTAATGCAAGTGAAAGAATGAAAGTGACGCTCCTCATTTTCTTTTCTTTACTTTCTTTGAGTTCTATAATTTCAATTAATGACAGCCCAGTATTTAAAGTAAACACTCCTAATGAAGGCTCATTTCAGGTTTATGAGTCCAAAAACTCCAATGGTGAACTCATTGGCTATCATTCACAAATAAAGGCTCCTGTATGTGAGTCGGGAGTTTGTTATGATGTCAACGTTACCTTTCACTGGAACCTTATTGGGTCTTTTTCACACTTTGAAACAAAAGAAAAAGACCCATTAACAAAGCTTGACCATGTTCCATTTACAGCCAAGGATTATCAGAAACTTCAAAGCATTTTAACAAACCATGACCTTATTTTTACAGGCATGCCTGCTGAAAAATTGGTTAGCAAAACCAAGAAAAATGAGCTAGATGCAGTCTCTGGTGCTACCGTTGCAACCATAAAAGATGAGGTAATTGAAGGTGCACTTTTTACATGTTATACGCTTTGGCATATTGCAAATGGAGCAGTAGAAGACTCCATAGAAATTCACACAAAAAAGCAATTGCAAAAGCCAACAGTCAATAGAATTGCTAATTTAAATAATGACAAAGCCTACTATTACCTCATTGAGAATTTGAATGAAAATCAAATCCATGAAAATTTAACTTTGCTTCTTTCTTTAGTAAGCAAAAGCAAAGGTTACTTCCCAAAAAATGCCTTTGAATCCTTCCCTTTGAGCCTTTATGAAACAGATGAACTAAAAACTTTTATAAAGAATGAATACCCTAACTTCTCCTATCACACAAGAAATGCAGTTTTAGAAAAACTTCATTTATTAAAGCAAGTGGATAGCACTTTACTCCAAATACTAATTTCTCAACTTGGAGAAAGGAACAGTTCAGAAAATGTAAAAATCACAGAACTGATTCTCAAAAACGGAGACCAACAGATCTGGAGAGATTTAGCAACACGTAAGAACATTTACCTTTCCGAAGCTCACCGATCACAGCTAAAGGCTCTTTTGATAAAGTAGTTGACGCCTGTACGCTCATCTTCAGTAGTTTATTGAATTCTAATCAGCTTCAAAAAGATAAAATAATGCTGTCACTGGCTAATTATCAAGGCTCTTTTATTCTTTATAAATCTCAACTTTGAAGAGCAGAAACATGTATTAAAACTTACCAAAACCGGCAGACCTTCCAAAAAATACGAGCGTTATGGATGTTTACGTCTCAGCAGATCAACCTTTCAATTCCACTTTTCAGCCTTCACTTTTAGGTGGTATTACAACTGTAACTGGAGATATATTAATTCGGGACAATTCAAATAAGAAAGAGAAAAACGAAATGTATAGTAGAGTTTCTCAGCCCAAAATGTCAACTTTCAAAGGCCAATTTGTTCCATATTAAGCTTGGTCCAATAGAGGGACTGGAGAAATGACTGTTTGGTTGCCAATTATTTGGAAATAACGCTAAATCACTATAAATAAGCCATGTACACATTTGCAAATTATAAATATTTTGCTCTTGTATAGTTTTTGATTAGTTACTTCTTATTGGAATAAGAATATTTTAGCCTTCATTTATGCTAGAAATGAGAAAGGACCTTCTTTCTTGTTTTTCAATCCCTGACCTTTTTACTTTTAGCAAATGAAAAAATATACATTCCAAGTCCTAAGCACTTTTATCCTCCTATTAAGTTTTGGTTGTCAACAGCAAATTGGCGAAAAAAAAGTAAGTCAAGCACTTATAGATAAGCTAGGAATTACTGACCCTGAGCACATGAGTGCTGCTACACTTAGAGCTCTTGACTGGCCAGATATTGGGAATGAATGGTACATTGAATATGGCGAACACATACCATTGCTTGGCGATCTTGCTTACGAAAAAGGTGTGGTACGAAGGGATCCAAGTGCTGTTATTAAAGTTGATGGCAAATATTACGTTTGGTATTCAAAAAGCACTGGCGAAACCACAGGTTTTGAAGGTGATATTGAAAACGGAAAGGTATTCCCTTGGGATAGATGCGATATTTGGTACGCTAGCTCAGTGGATGGTTGGACTTGGAAAGAAGAAGGAATGGCCGTGGGACGTGGCGAACCAGGTGCCTATGATGATAGGTCTGTTTTCACAACCGAAATTATGTATCACGAGGGAAAGTACTATTTGAGCTATCAAACAGTAAAACACCCATATATCAAAAGGGTTAAAAACACTGTTGGAATGGCATGGGCAACTTCACCAAATGGCCCTTGGACCAAAACCAAAGAACCCGTACTTCGCCCTGCCGACAATGGTGTGTGGGAAGGAGATAGCGATGATAGATTTTTGGTCAAAAAGAAAGGAGACTTTGATAGCCATAAGGTTCATGACCCATGTGTTCTTCCATTCAATGGAAAGTTCTACCTTTATTACAAAGGAGAGCAAATGGGCGAAGAAATCACATTTGGAGGTAGACAAATTAGACATGGTGTCGCTATTGCCGACAATCCATTGGGTCCTTATACAAAATCGCCATTTAACCCGATCAGTAATAGTGGTCACGAAATATGTGTATGGCCTTACAAAAACGGAATTGCATCCTTAATTACGACCGACGGCCCTGAAAGAAACACAATTCAGTGGGCTCCAGATGGTGTGAACTTTGAAATAATGGGTGCGATAAAAGGAGCTCCGCATGCAATTGGCCTTAACAGAGAACTAACTTCCGACGAAGACCCAGTTGCCATAATGAAATGGGGGCTTACGCATGTTTATAACAATTGGCACGAGCAAAGTATATTAAGGTTTGATTCAAGAAAACCAAACAGAAATTAATCTAAAACTTATAAAAACATAATGATTGTTACTAAATACGAAGGAAATAAGACCTTCAGCCTATCTGAAGGTGAAGTTGAAGCTCCAGGTGAAGGCGAGGTTCAAATAAAAGTGGCCTATTGTGGCATATGTGGAACAGATGTTCACATTTACCATGGTATGATGGACAAGCGTGTGGCAATGCCACAAACGATTGGTCATGAAATGTCCGGTGAAATATCGGCTGTGGGCTTAGGTGTAAATAATGTTTCTATTGGAGACAAAGTGGTTGTACGACCATTGGATAATCGAGGTGAATTACCATCTGACAAAGGCATCAGTCATATCTGTAAGAATCTTAAATTTATCGGTATCGACAGTCCAGGTGCCATGCAGCAATACTGGAATGTTCCAGCTTTTACAATTCACAAGCTAAAAGCAACTACAGATCTAAAATTAGCTGCACTCATTGAGCCATTGGCAGTAGCTTGTCATGATGTTAGACTTTCTGGTTTAGTAGCTGGCGAAACTGCTGTAGTTTTAGGCGGTGGACCTATCGGAATGCTGGTAGCTTTTGTTGCTAAAAGCAAAGGAGCCCAAGTAATTATTTCTGAAGTAAATCCTGTTCGTATCAAAATGGCGAAAAGCTGGGGATTTGACGTCATAAGCCCTGTGGATACTGATTTAGTAGCTTATGTAGAAGGCAAAACAGAAGGCAAACTTGCAGATGTGGTTTTTGAAGTAGCTGGAGTGCAACCTGCCCTAGATATCATGACGGAAGTTGCAGGTATAAGAGGAAGAATTGTAATGGTTGCAATTCATGGTGAGCCAAAACCTGTTAATCTCTTCAAGTTTTTCTGGAAAGAATTGAAACTTATAGGTGCAAGGGTTTACGAGCCAGAAGACTACGAAGTTGCAATTGACTTGGTAACCAAAAACGAACTCCCATTTGCAGAACTAATTACAGATGTACAGCCACTGAGTAAAATTCAACAAGCTTTTGAGCAAAATGACCTAAATCCAAACGGGATGAAGGTGATGCTTGATTGCCAGAAGTAATTGATATTACGAGCGACTGAGCAGTAAAAAGTCCTGTATCAAAACACAGGACTTAACTCAACTCCTTTTGGAGAAAATCATGGGTAAAGAGTAAAACGACTCTGAAAAGAGTAATTGAAATCATTAAAATAGAACAAGTGCAAATCAGTGTTCTCAAGCCGCTGCATATCTGACTATCAGCAAAGTGCTTGTGAAAGTAAGGGTAGATAAAACTTAAACTATGGCTTCTAAAATAACAAACATACAAACTCGCTTATTTGAGGTTCCACTCCCGGAGGTACTTTCTGACGCGAAACATGGAGATCACTTTCATTTTGAGTTGGTCACCTGCATCATCACACTAGAAGACGGAACGAAGGGCACTGGCTATACATACACTGGCGGAAAAGGCGGTCACGCAATCAAAGCAATGATTCAGCATGATTTTGAAAAGGTGTTGATTGGCAAAGATGGTGACGACATTGCACATATCTACGATTTCCTAGAATGGCACATTCATTACGTTGGTCGTGGCGGAATTGCTTCTTTTGCAATTTCGGCAGTTGATATTGCACTTTGGGATATTCGTTGCAAAAAAGCAGATCAGCCGCTATGGAAAATGGCAGGCGGAGCAGGAAATACTTGCAAAGCCTATTGTGGAGGAATTGACCTTATGTTCCCGCTGGAGAAGCTTCTTAAAAATATTAAAGGCTATTTAGCTGCTGGTTTCAATGCTGTTAAAATCAAAATTGGCAGAGAAAACCTCGATGAAGACCTTGAACGAATCAAAGCTGTTCGTGAGCTCATAGGTCCGGACGTTACCTTCATGGTAGATGCCAATTATTCTATGAGTGTTGAAAAGGCTATTAAAGCTGCAAATGCTTTTAAGCAATATGATATTTTATGGTTTGAAGAACCCACCATACCTGATAACTATAAAGGCTACGCCGAAATAAGCAAAGCAACAGAAATGCCGCTGGCAATGGGTGAAAACCTCCACACCATTCATGAATTTGAATATGCTTTTGAGCAATCAAACTTATCATTTATACAACCAGACGCCTCCAACTGTGGTGGAATATCTGGATGGTTAGCTGCGGCAGAATTATCAAGAAAACATAACATTCCAGTATGTTCACATGGAATGCAAGAACTACATGTAAGTTTGGTTTCTTCACAGAGTAATAGTGGTTGGTTAGAAGTGCACAGCTTCCCTATTGACCAATATACGCATAGACCTTTAATGGTTGAAAACCACAGAGCTGTAGCTCCAAATACGCCAGGAACAGGGGTTGATTTTGATTGGGATAAGTTAAATGAATTTGAGAAGATCTAATATCAATGAAAAAGCCCAGTTTACTTCTAATTCTATTTTTTCAAACTTTGCTAGTTTTGGCCCAGTCTCAAATCCAGCAATGGGAAGTCATAGATATTCCTTTTGAAATTGATTATCCAAAGAGTGTAAACCCTTTCGATTTAGATCTTGAAGCCAACATAACTGGTCAAAATTTTACTAAAACTGCACCACTCTTTTATAATGGTGGTAGTCAATGGATACTACGTTTCTCTTCTGCACAAATTGGTGAGTACAATTATCAGGTTTCATTAAATCATAAAGTCAAAACCAATGCTAGTGGGACTATTAAAGTAAGCCAAAACCAAAAAGCTGATAGACATGGTGGAATCGTTTTAAATGACGTAAAAAAAGATAGATTCTACTATGAAGATGGCAACCATTATTTCAACTTGGCTTTTGAGTGTGATTGGTTATTTGCACTTGATTATGGACAAAAAGAACTCAAAAAGACTGATCAACTACTTCATACTTTACAAGAAAATGGCTTAAACCAAGTCGTCATGAATGTTTACGCTCATGACGTGGTGTGGGAAAAAGATCCTTTGCTCAAACAGCACCCTGAGCATGAATATGGTGGGCGACAAGATATTTTCCCTTTTTTAGGGAGCAACAACAGCCCAAATTTCGAACAGTTAAACGTGGACTTTTTCAAGCATTTTGATAAAGTTATTGCATCCATGCATGATAAGGAAATTGCCAGTCATTTAATGATTTATGTTTGGAACAAAGCTGTGAACTGGCCAGACATGAATTCCAAAGCCGACAATCGTTATTTCGATTATATCATCAAGCGATATCAGGCATATCCAAACATCATTTGGGATATTTCTAAAGAAGCACTTTTCTACGGAAGAGCTTCAGAAGAGTACATTTTGGAAAGAATTGAACGCTTAAGATCATTAGATACCTACAACCGGTTAGTGTCTGTGCATGATTTTGGTTTTTGTAATAGAAACCCTGAAAAAGTCGACTTCATTTCGAGCCAAAACTGGACAGGAACGCTTTATCATTCCATGTTGGATATGACAAAGAAATTCAATAATAAACCTGTTTTTAATATAGAACATGGTGGTTATGAAGAGTCTCCTTATGTAGTATTCACTGGAGCTTATATCAATCCAGAAGTATGCCTGAGGCGAAATTACATGTGTATGTTCGCTGGTGGGTATTCTACCTATTATTGGCAAGGCTCTTCATGGAATGTGGTGATTCACAACCCTTTTGAACAACCTTCGGACTTCATAAAACCTAAATTCAATTATTACAAAAATCTAAGTAGCTTTTTTGAGAAGTATAACTTTTCAGAATTCACCCCTAATCCTGGTGCAAACTCAAGTGGCTATTGCCTCAAAAGTGATGACGAAAAGACACTACTTTTCTACTTCCCAAAAGAAAATTTCCACATCAAACTTTGGGCTATTCTCAAAGACGTAAAAGGCTCGCTAAGCTATCAATTTTTTAATACCATCACAGGAGTGTATTCGGAGGAAAAGTTATACGAAAAAAAGCAAGGCGATGGACTTAGGTCTCCATGGTACGAGAAAGATGATTCAATCCTAATTATAAAATTGAAATGAAAAGCATATTTGGAAAACTAAATGATATAGAGATTCATGCTTACACCCTTAGCAATAAGAACGGCATGCAGGTTAAAGTCTCAAATTATGGAGCAACCATAACATCAATTACTATCCCTTCAAAAAATGGAAGAGATGAACTTGTAGCAGGTTTTAACTCTCTTGATGGCTATTTATCCGAGGAATATAAGGCCAATGCACCATATTTTGGTTGCACGGTAGGCAGGGTTGCCTCCATTATAAAAGACTCTACTTTTACGCTCAATGGCAAAAAATACGAATTAGCCTCCAATGCCGGCTCAGACCAATTACATGGTGGCCCCGAAGCTTTCGACAAAAAATTATGGTCCGTAACTGAAACGCCTAATGAATTACAAATGTCAATTTTTAGCCCAGATGGAGAAAATGGTTTTCCTGGCAATGTTAATATCAAAGTCACTTTCAATTTAAGTGACGATAATGCCCTTTCAATAAAGTATGAAGGAGACACTGCCCAAGACACGCCACTTTCATTGACTAATCATAGCTACTTTAACTTGAACGGATTTAAGGAAACCATTGACAAACATAAAATTCAAATTGCCGCTTCCACTGCATTAAAAACCGATAAAGACTTTGCTCCTATTGGTGAGTTACGCGAGGTAAATGGGACAGCGGGAGACTTAAGAAAAGCAACATTTTTGTCAAAAGCATTTACCAAGTCTGATACTGGAATTTTGCAATATTATGTCTTCGACGATGAAAGTTCTGACCTGAAACAAGTAGCAAGTATTGAAGATCAAGTCACCGGTAGAAGAATGTCTGTTTGGACAACTGAGCCCGGTATGTTACTCTACACAGGGTTCTTTACTTCAAACGAGCTCAAACGTGAAGATGGTTTGCAATATGGAAGTTTGAGGGCATTTTGTTGTGAAACAAGCCGTTGCCCAAATGGCGTAAACGATGATAAACTTCCCGGCACCATTACAAAAGCTGGGGAGGCTTTTAATAGCGAAACTGTTTTCAAATTCTCTTTTTGATATCAACCCTAAAACCTAAAACTTATGTTAACTGGAATTTTATTCGCTCTATTTGCAGGACTTACCCTTGGGCTTTATGCTCTACCCGAAAAGTTTACCAAAGAGTTTGAATTTGAAAACACTTGGGGTTTATTCTTCGGCATTAACATGCTTGTGGTTCCTCCCCTTGCAGCTCTCTTATTTGTAAATGGATTGGGCGAAATTATAGCTGCCATTCCTTCCTCCGTTTTATTGGGCATGGGAATTAGTGGCTTACTCTGGGGAATTGGCGTTATGATGTGGGGAAAAGCAATCAATTTCGTTGGCCTTTCATTGGGATTCTCCATTTTTATTGGGACTGTTATTTTAGTAGGTTCTCTTATTCCGTTTGGCGTCAATGGCCTACCAGAGAATACCGTATTCGTTACAATTTTAGCAGGTATTTTGGTTGTTCTTTTGGGTGTACTTTTCAACGGAAAAGCAGGCATGTTACGTGAAAAGGGAGATACCAGTGGCAAGAAAAAGAACATGATCGCAGGAATAACAATTGCAGTCATTGGTGGACTTTTGGCAACAGGGTTTTCATACGCCAATGCTGTGGGCGGAGCAGTAATCTCCTCCGCGAGCGAAGCTCAAGGCAATGCCTCGTGGGTTGCTTCTGTGGTAATAATGCTCATCATCTATTTGGCAGGTGCTTTGTTCGTAATCCCATACTTTATTATTCAGTTAAGCCAGAAAAACCTTTGGGGTAAATTCAATACAAAATTCCTTCTAAGTAATATTATATTGGCAAGTATCATGGCGATCCTTAACTTTATCGCTGGTGTTGCCTTTGCATATTCAGCCTACTTGCTTGGCAAGCTGGGAGGAACCGTAGGTTATGCTATTTTCAATGCCTTGAGCGTAGCTGTTGCTATTGTAAGTGGACTTGTTACAGGAGAATGGATTTCTGCATCTAAGAAAGCCAAGACCTTTTTATATGGCGGACTTGCAGGCATGATTTTGGGGGTGATTTTGATCGCATTTGGCATTAGTCTTTAGGTAACTATCAACCATATACGATCAAATATTCTGAGTTTTTGAGTTGAAATTACTACGAGGGAGAAAGGAGCATAGATTATTAATTACTAACCTACTCTCCCGCCTTTTGATATTGCGAAGGAGTCTTCCCAGTAAATTGCTTAAAATAGCGATTGAAGTTTGATAAATTATTAAAACCAGACTCGTAACAGACCTGAAAAACATTTAGGTCCGAATTCAGTAACAACTTGCAAGCGTGACCAATACGTACTTCTAACAGGAAACTACTGAAGGTTTTATTCGTCTTTGATTTGAAATACCTGCAAAAGGAATTCACGCTTACATTGGCAATATCAGATATGTCTGAAAGAGAGATTTCTTGCTGATAATTTGCCAATACATATTGATAAATATTATTCAACCTTTCAGCATCAACTTTGTCATATGAGTGTGAAAAACCGATTGAAGCAAGGGGTAATCTCTCGTCAGTTAAACTAAAGCTATTGAGCAAGTCCAGCAACTTAATCACTCGAGCCAATCCTTCAGCTTCTAAAATCTCCTCCATTACTTTTCCATAGCCATTTTCACTTCCTCTAGGAATTTTAAAACCTCTTTCCGCTTGCTCTATAAATGACTTCACCTTTTTCATTTCTGGTATCCTCAAAAAGGACTCACTCCAAAATTCTGCTAAAAAGTGAATAACAACAGCGTCGGAATAATTCTCGGTTCCTTCACTTTCATATTTCCATAAATGTGGTAGATTTTTGCCAACGATGTAGATATCATCCTCCTCAAAGCTATCTATATTGTCCCCAATGATGTGAGTACCCTTACCTTTCCTTATGTGAATGAGCTCAACCTCAGGATGATAGTGCCATTTCTTATGAAAAACGGGCACTTTATCATGCCTTATACTAAAGGATTGTTCTGCCTGAGTGTTAATTTTGAGTAATTGAGCCTTCATAGGATATTACTTTTGATCAATTTTTTCTAATAAATTTTATATATATCAAAATGCTAAAATAATACTGTTTTATGCTAAAACAAAGAAATCTTTATTAATACATTATGTAGTTCTTTGTTAAACGAAAATCTAATACCACTCAAGTTAATAAGATATTAGCTTTCTGATTTAGAACAATAAATGATGTATTCGATTTTGTAGCATTATTTGATTGTTATAAAAACCGTTCTATATAAAAACCACAATGAAAACCATTATCCTAAACCAACCTGGAGAATTTATTCACTCAAGCAAAAAAGACAATGAAAGTATAGCTCCAGATCAGGTTTTAGTAAAAATTAAACGAATTGGTATTTGCGGAACAGACTATCACGCATTTAATGGAAAACAACCATTTTTTACCTATCCAAGAATACTAGGACATGAACTAGGGGCCGAAATTATTGGCATAGGGGAAAGCCAAATTAAGCACGAATTAAAGATTGGAGACCGGGTTTCTATTGAGCCCTATCTGCACTGTAGAGAATGCCAAGCATGTAAAAGGGGATTAAGCAATTGCTGCGAAAACCTTAAAGTCCTAGGCGTACATACCGATGGCGGCATGGCAGAATATTTACAACTCCCAATCGACAAAGTCCACGTTTCAAACATCCTGAGCTTTGATCAACTTGCATTGGTTGAAACTCTCGGTATTGGGCTTCATGCAGTCAACAGAGCTGAAGTTTCAAAAAGTGATATCGTTCTCATCATAGGTGCTGGCCCAATTGGCCTTTCAGCAGCTCAGTTCGCCAAAATTTCAGGAGCCAAAGTAGTCATGGCTGATTTTAATACGAAAAGATTAAACTTTAGCTTAGAAAACAACCTAGCTGACGACACCATTCTTTTAAAAAGTAACATCTCCTCAGATCAACTTAAGGAAAAGCTAAACGGAGACCTACCTACTATCATTTTCGATGCTACCGGGAATAAATCCTCTATGGAAAATTGCTTTAGTATAGGTGCTCAAGGTTCTAAAATTGTTTTTATAGGCCTCTTTCAAGGTAATGTTGATTTTATAGATCCTAATTTCCACAAAAGAGAAATTACATTGATGGCGAGCCGAAACTCACTATCCAAAGACTTTAAACATATAATTAGCTTGATGGAACAAGGCAAAATAAACACAAACCCTTGGCTTACGCATCGCTCTACATTTGAAAACTTGACAAATGTTTTTTCAAGTTGGCTGAACCCAGAAGAAAATGTTATCAAAGCCATAGTTTCAATTGACTGAGATGCTCAAATACTATACACAATTGCCAACCTACCTTAATTTCGGTACTCTAAAATTAACTTTCTTTGTTATGTTAAGAATAGTTTTAAAATTTTAATCATAGGTTAAAAAAATATAAATAGGGGACCTTGTCCTCTATTTATATGTAGAGATAAGATTACTTTTTTTGATCCTTTTAATTCTAAAAAATGAAAACAACAATTTCCCTTGCCTTACTTTTTGCTTTAAGCTTCAGCACTATTGCTCAAAAGAAATACGAAAAAAACTGGGATTCAATCACCTCACAATATGAATGTCCGGAATGGTTCAAAGACGCTAAACTCGGCATCTTCATCCATTGGGGAGTTTATGCTGTTCCTGCATATGGCTCTGAATGGTACCCTCGAAACATGTATCAAGATGGAGAAGTGCTCGGTGGACATGGTGAAGTATTAAGCAAAAAATCATCGCCTATTTACGACTATCATCTTGAGAAATATGGCAAACTTTCGGAGTTTGGATATAAAGACTTTATCCCAGACTTTAAAGCCGAAAAATTTGATGCCGCTAGCTGGGTGAAGCTTTTTAAAGATGCTGGAGCTAAGTATGTTGTTCCGGTAGCTGAGCATCACGATGCTTTTGCTATGTACAACTCTTCGTACACTATTTGGAACTCAGTGGATATGGGTCCTAAAAGAGACATATTAAAAGAACTCAGAGCGGAGACTTTAAAACAAGACTTAAAATTCGGAGCTTCTTCTCACTTGGCATTCAATTGGGATTTCTTTAAGAAGAAACCTGAGTTCGGTAACATGACACCAAAATACGAACTTCTTTATGGCCCAAACCATGAAGCTGGGGCTCCTCCAACTGAAGAGTTTAGAAAATACTGGTGGAATAGAACAAAAGAAATTATTGACAATTATGAGCCAGATATCCTATGGTTTGACTTCGCCTTTGATAGGGCAGAATATGCTCCACAACACTTAGAACTAGCGTCATACTATTACAACAAGGGTATTGAGTGGAACAAAGGTGTGGTTCTTCAAGGAAAAAATCACAAATACGAATCTTTTCCTAGAGGTGCTTATACGCTAGATGTAGAAAGAAGTAAACTTGCGGCAATTCGTGATGAACCATGGCAAACAGATACCTCAGTGGGTAAAAACTCTTGGGGATATGTAACAAATTGGATTTCAAAAGAACCAAATACGCTTGTTGACGACTTAGTAGACATTGTTAGTAAAAATGGCTGCCTACTATTGAATGTAGGACCAAAAGCTGACGGAACAATCCCACAAGACCAGCAAGATGTATTATTGGCTCTAGGTGGCTGGCTTAAGGTGAACGGTGAAGCGATTTACGGCAGCAGACCTTTTAAAATATACGGCGAAGGACCAACACAAATATTTGAAGGCCATATTAGCGAGGCTAAAAATAAAGATTTAGGCTCTGAAGACATCAGGTACACAGTAAACAAAGGCCAGCTTTATGCAACCCTTATGGCATGGCCAGAAAGCGGAAAAGCGGTAATCAAAACATTAGCTAAGAAGAATGAACTTGTCGAAAAGGTTAAATCAGTAAGCTTAATAGGCTATACAGGTGACTTGAAATTTAAGCAAACTAAATTGGGTCTAGAAATAACACTTCCAGCTCAGCAAGTAGGTGAGTTTGCCCACGTTTTTAAAATCAATTAAGAGCCTATAACTTCATAAAAAGAAAAGAGCAGCCCCAGGGTTGCTCTTTTCTTTTACAATTAGTCTATTTAATCTCTCAATATTCTATGGAGTTTACAATTTCATTAAACAAGTTTTGATCCAACACCCCTGCTTTCCAATCAGCTATAGTTGATTCTATTTGTTCTATTTTCCTAGCACCCATTACAACTCTATTAGCCTCTTTCATTGAGAACAAAAACCGCTGTGCTAATGAAGAAAGCTTAATACCCTCTCGATCAGCAATAGCTTTTACCTTTTTGGCATTAGCGATGTCTTTCGCTGTAATCCATTCGTCGTTCGGCGGATTCTCTACATATTGATCATACCTATTACCCAATAATGAAAAGTGTAAAGCAGAAGCGGCATAATATGCCACTCCTTCGCTCAAGGCATGAGGCAAATCTTTTGCAAACCCACTTAAGTTACAGGCATCTGCCTTAAGAAAGCCAGATATCACATCAAAATTATTCCGAGTTATAAAGGGTCTAAAATCATCTGTAGGATTCCCTCCTACTCCAATACTTTTGGTATAACCTTTTTCAACAAAGCTTTTCAGCGTTTCAACTATCTCATCCAACCTATCCAATGGCACTAGGTAAGGCTCGTGCAAAAAAAGCAAATCCACATGATCTACACCAAGGGTTTCAAGACTTTCCTCTACACTTTGCAACATTCTACCTGGAGAGTAGTCCACAATTGTTTCATGTGCCGATTGACTTTTAAGCCTACCAACTTTAGTGCTAATAAATGGTCGCTCCCCTTTCCATCTAGCCAGTGCCTTGCCTACTACTTTTTCAGATTCATTATAAGACGGAGCAGTATCCAAAGAGAAAATTCCATTTTCGAAAGCATACAAAAGGCAATCTACAGATTCTTCATAGTCTGTTTGCCCCCACACTCCACCTAGTCCTGAGCAACCATAGACCAATCTTGATCCATGAGAAAAATTAAAATTACTGTTATTGATATCTGCTAAATAAGTTGGCTTCATAATTCTATTCATTAATGAACAAAACTAAAATCAAAGTACTAGAATATTAGGAAGCAGACTAGCAATGAGTTGTACTATGTTAGTAAATCGAACTAAAGTTAGATTTCTGAGAATATCATTGAGCCAACATGAACATTGCTTAATGCCTTAAATTAATTCGGCTCTTCGATTTTTCAACCACACATTTTTAACGCCCCCCTATTTACATGAGTTGCTTTGTACGGGCAGCCCTTCCTGACGTACGGGAATCGAAGCGAATCGTCGCACAGCCGGTTTCAGCCCAAAAATATCTCATTTATTTTATATATTAATTCAAACCCCAGATACGTCAAAAGCCCCCCATTTACATGAGAGGCTTTGTGACCCGTACGGGAATCGAACCCGTGTTTCAGCCGTGAAAGGGCCGTGTCCTAACCGCTAGACGAACGGGCCGACTGGTCCCATAATTCGTTGCAAGAAGCGTAAAAACTTACCTGTTTTTGACATTATGTCTCAACTCGTTTCCGAATCGAGATGCAAAAGTAGCAGCATTGTTGATACTAACCAAACACTCTCTTAAATATTTCTAATTATTTTTTCACTTCTCTAAAACTTCATATGATTTTAGGCTTTTATCCTATAAAGGGTTCCAACAATTAAATCTATTTTTGTAAAGTCAACAAAACAACCCTAATGAGCGATTTGAAAAAATTCCTTCTCGGCTGCTTTGCAGCTTTTATTCTATGCATTGATACCAACGCTCAAATCACAACCCCAGCTCAGTTTTTAAATTACGAGCTTGGAGAGCAATTCACGAGACACCATAGAATATTAGAATATATGCAGTTGGTTCAATCACAGATTCCAACTCAATGTAAAGTAATTCCATATGGCTACACGAGCGAAGGACGATCTCTCAAAGTAATAGCACTTAGTTCGGCCAACAACATTAAAAACTTAGAAACGATCAAGGCAAACCAAATTGCCCAAATGAAAGGAACCAAAAAACCGGCAGCTACAGACCCTATTATAGTATGGCTCAGCTACAATGTGCACGGTAATGAAGCTTCAAGCTCCGAAGCCTTCATGCAGGTCTTACACGACATTGCCCAGAACCCTGGTAGCTACTTAAAAGATAACATGGTTTTAATCCTTGACCCATGTATCAACCCTGATGGTCGTGACCGTTATACCAACTGGTATAACATGGCAATGGGAAAAAGCCTTAACCTTGATCCTAATGGTAGAGAACATCATGAACCGTGGCCTCAAGGTCGTACAAATCATTACGGTTACGACCTCAACCGCGACTGGCTGTGGCAAACTCAAATAGAAAGCCAACAAAGAATGGCTCTATACCATAGCTGGATGCCACACATACATGCCGATTTTCATGAAATGGGAGCAGAAGATTCTTATTACTTCCCCCCAGCTGCAAAACCATTTCATCAGGTAATAACAAATTGGCAAAGAGAATTCCAACAAGTACTGGGATCATACATCAGAATGCCTTTTGACAAAAATGGATGGGGATATTTCACAAAGGAAAGCTACGACCTGCTTTACCCAAGCTATGGCGACACCTACCCTATCTACAATGGTGCAATTGGTTTAACCCTAGAGCAAGGTGGATCGTCAAGAGCAGGTTTAGCTTATATTCAAAAAACGAGTGACACCTTGACTTTGAACGACCGACTTACACATCACCACGCGACTAGTTTTCAAATTATAGCTGCAGCTCAGTCTAAGAAAGAACAATTGGTAAAAGAATACGCACTTTTTTTTGAGACCGCCAGAAACAAGGGAATTGGAGAATACAAAGGGTATTTACTTAAAAACAAAGATGCCCGTAAAACAGCATCACTAACTACACTACTGGATCAGCTAGGTATAGAATATGGCTATACTAAGTCGGGAACTAAGTTGACTGGATATAATTTTGACAAAAAATCAAAAAACGACTATACCACTAAAGAAGGTGACCTATTTGTAAGTACACAACAAACAAAAGGACTTCTTACTAATGTGCTTTTTGAACCAAATACATTCGTAGAAGACTCCAACACTTATGATATCACAGCATGGTCTTTGCCTTATGTTTACAATATTGGGGCATATGGTTTAAGCGAAAACTTGAACACAACAAAAACTTTGCAAGTCAAGAAAAAAGATGTTGTAAAAGAAACTAATGCATACGCTTATTTAGTCGAATGGAATCATCCTAGTGATGCTTCTTTCTTGGCAGATGTTTTAAAAAATGAAATAGGAGTTGAAGTTCAAAAAGATAAATTCCAAGTAAGCGAAAAGTCTTTTGCTCCAGGTACTTTGATAATTAAGCCTAAAAAAGACAAAGAATCACTTTTGATTTCTTTATTAAATAAACATGGGATTACTCCCACCACAATTTACTCTGGAATGGTTTCCTCAGGACCAGATCTAGGTAGCGGTAGCACATATGCCCTTCGAACTCCAAAAGTAGGCTTAGTAATGGGCGATGGTACAAGTACAACCGGAGTGGCCGACCTGTGGCATTATTTTGACGAAGTAATCAAGTACCCTGTTTCACTTTTGGAAACCTCCTACTTCAGTAAAGTAGATATTTGGAACTATAATACCCTGATTTTTGGAAGCGGTGATTACTCTGAGGTTATAAAAGATAAAAGTGCTTTAGAAAGATGGATAAAAGACGGTGGAAACCTTATTTTGATTGATGATGCTGTTAATATTGCAAAAAACACTATTGGCTTTTCTCTTAAAAGTAAAGACGATAAAAGCGACTCTAGTAAAAACGACCCAGCTATTTACGGTAATAGAGCTAAACAAAATGCAGATGACCAGGTTGCAGGAGCGATTTTCAAAGTTAAAATTGACCCAACCCATCCGCTTGGATTTGGCTATCAACCTAATGCCTATTTTATTGTTCATGATAAGCCAAACTTAGCATTACTGAAAGATGGCTGGAACGTAGGGTACATTCAAGAAAATAGTCACATGGCAGGTATAGCAGGCAAAAAAATTCTAGAAGCAAGCAAAAATAGCCTAATGTTTGGAGTAGAATCTAAAGGTAAAGGAAACGTAGTTTACATGAGCACAAATCCTGTTTTCAGAGGCTTTTGGCATGAAGGAAAACTCATTCTTGCTAATGCTATCTTTATGCTTGACTAAGCTTGAAAGAGTATAAGTTGCTTTGATAGAATGCCTTAAATCAAAGCCTATATGACAAACATCATTCTGAATTTATTTTAAGATTTAGAGTGACAATGCATAGCCATATATGGAGAAACATATCCCTAGTACTCCACAACTTACCATTAAACCAATAAAGGTTTTTTGGAGTCTAGGGTTGTCATAAATGATAATACAAACTGCTCCAAGCACAAGAGCGATTTGAAAGAAAAGCATTGCGAGGTCAAACTTTTGGGTAGAAATATCCATTTTTTCGGCTCTTGCTTCCCATTCTTTTACACCCATTATCACGCCCAATTTGCCGTCTAAATCTTGAGCCCAATTTTCTTCTCCCACCTCACTAGAGCCTAAAAGTATCTCTGTTTTTTCAGCACCATATTTTTCAATTGCCCGTTTGGTTTGGGCTATTTTTTCATCAAACAATACTTTTTTGGTGTCGTCAACTGTAAGTTTCAAACTTTCCAAAGTTGCAAGTTCACTTTCCATCAGGCTCTCTTTCACACTTTTGGATTGATACCAGCTTGAGTAGCTATTCACACGATTGTGAGCAATCATCATTTCTTCTTCGAGATTGGAATTAACCAACTGAGCTATTGCCATGAGTGCGGCAAAAAAGGCGATCAAAACTCCACCTATTGCTTCGGCTCTTTCGGACGCAACCGATACAGAGACCATCTTCTCTTCTTTGGGACTTGTGTTCATTCTAGGATTTAGTTTAGGGTACTCAAAAATAAAAAAATACCCAAACAAATGAATGAATGGGTATTTTGAGGAAATGCGGTGGGACTACTTTGGATCTAGAGCCATCTCAATTCTTTTGGCTAAATCTTGGTAATGATATTTTGTCATTTTATCACTTACTCTTGTAGAAGCGTAAGTCAAGCTTTTCGCAATCTCGGTCAAGTGGCCTCTAGCTATAGATGGAATATCTGTTGTGGTCAAATCCACCGAACGAGAAGAAAAACCATAAGTAACCCCAACTGGGATACTTCTCAAGGTTGTTTTGCCTGGATTAAGCAGCTCAATCATGTTGTTAACAAACGATTTCTGTAAATTCCTACGGTACAAGTCTGTGTTCGTTCTTGCTTTTACTTCTTTCAAAATTCCATTTTCGAGATCAGTTATAAGATTATCAACACTATAGTTTGATGAACTTAAAGCAGCTGCTTCTTGTAAACGCACTAATCTATCACCACTCAATAGTGAATTGATAGCACCATCTTGCATTGACTTCAAAGCTTCTACACCTGTTTCTATTTTGATTTTACTCAATATCGTTTGATCCAGCATCCATGTTGGAGTTGTGAATAGTTGATCATTTAAAAATTTAACAGCATCTTTTTGTAAACTTGCTGGTACCACTTCAAATTGTGCACCTTCCATGTCATATGTCTTAGGAGAATCATAAACTCCGCCAACATTTTTAGTTACGTGTCCTATGTACCTTCTATACTGACCTACCACGTTATTATAAAGGGTCTCCAATTCTTGATAGCTTTCGCCATCTTTGGCACTCCACTTCTCTAGATTAGGAATAATACGCTTCAAGTTTCTAATTCCATACTCCGAAGCTATCATAGCGTTATCACTTAGATCTTCCGTTTGATACCTAGGATCATATGGACTAATTTCTGTTCCAAACCAGTTTCTACGGTTTTCATAAGCTTTCTTTGTCATTCCGCTAAGAATCGCCTTTTCTTCATCTTCATCTTTGGCATCGGCAAAGTAAGAGTAACCCCATTTGATAGCCCATTTGTCATAGTCGCCAATTCTTGGGTATAAATCCGTAACTCCATCCTCAGGCTGAGCTACATAATTAAATCTCGCATAATCCATTATAGACGCTGTATGGCCATTTACTTTTATCCATTCATTGTCTCTTAGCTTTTCTACAGGTGTTGCTGAACTTGCACCCATATTATGACGAAGACCAATTGTATGACCAATTTCATGAGAGGATACAAAGCGAATCAAATCACCCATAAGCTCATCATCAAAATCAATTGTACGGGCTCTCTCATCAACAGCAGCTGCTTGAATTAAATACCAATTACGCAATAAGCTCATTACGTTGTGATACCAACCAACATGGCTTTCAAGGATTTCTCCACTTCTTGGGTCGTGAACATTTGGCCCGTATGCATTAGGAATAGGAGAAGCAAAATACCTAACTACCGAAAACCTTGCATCTTCAAGGCTCATTGTGGTATCATTCTCTGGCCAATACTCACCACGAATAGCATTTTTCCAACCAGCATTTTCAAAGGCAACTTGCCAATCATCAACACCTAGTTTTATGTATTTTTTCCACTTATCTGGAGTTGCAGGATCAATGTAATATACAATTGGCTTTTTCGGCTCAATCAACTCTCCTGCTTTCTGTCTTGCAGCATCTGCCGCATTCTTTGGCTCAAGTCTATATCTCACAGCAAACACATCTTCGTCGGCTTTTTGAGATTCTTCACCAAATACAGAGAAACTATTAGCGAAATAACCCACACGAGCGTCAAAAATCCTTTTTCTCATAGGAACTTTTGGAAGCAAAATCATGGAAGTATTAAACTCCATAGTTACTACACCTGCATCTCTACCAGCTGGTAAATAGCTCCCAACATCTGGGCGTGGAGTCAATGAAATTGCAGGTGGCACAACTGCAAATGTTTTTACAGTTCTGATCTCCGTATTTATTGGGAAAGTTTTAATGGATTCAATGTAAGATCTATCTTTTTTGATAGCCGAAAGCTTGAATCTTTGTTTTCTAATGTTATCCAAACTAAATACTTGCTCCTCACCGTCGAACAATGAAGTAACATCCACTACATAAGAAGTAGTATTATTGATTGTATCTTTCTTGATTGCTTTGATATCCACAGCTGCCAAAATAGGGTCAGCATTAGAGTTTTTAACAGCTTGAGCTATTGGACTTGTACTGTCTGGGCTCATGATCACGTGGGTAATAGACTTCATGAAAAGCTTGTCCTTTGTGCCTTTTTCCCACTGAACCACTTGTCTATTTACTTCTTCTCCACCATAAATAGATCCACCCGCTGCGGTTTTAGAATATCTTGTAATTGCCATAATTTCTCTTCCCAATAATGAGTCAGGAATTTCGAAATAATAGTCTTCGTCCTTTTTGTGAACGGTAAAAAGGCCAATGCTCGTAACCACTGTACTATCAATGACCTCCTTATAGGGTTTTGGCCCTTTTTTAGGAGCTTCTTTCTTCTTATCAGGAGATTTTTTTGAGGCAGAATCAGCAACTGCTGCTACTGTTTCCGGTAAGTTTTTTTTCTTTTTTCTTTGAGCTTCTGCCGTAAGCGACAAAGGTAAAAATGCCACTAGTGACAGTGTAAGTAGACGAAGTGATTTCATATAAAAGGTTTACGGTTTTGAAATATTAACCAATTGACGATTTCTTTAATTAAAAATTGCATCCTCTAGTAAAAATATTGCAACACTTATTAATAACAATGTGTCGATTATAAAAATTAACTATTTCCATGAATAAAATCCTATCAGTCATATTTTTTTCTTTCATTACTTTTTTAAGCAATGCTCAAGCCTTCATATCGATGGAAGTCGTAGAAATTCAGAATCAAAACGAAGCTGAGGCTATATATTATTTTCAAAACAACTGGGAACAGCTGAGAATAGCAGCAAAGAAACAAAACTATATTGATAGCTACACTTGGTATGTTGAAGGCAAAAATCAAAGAATATACCTCATAACTAATTTTGGAAATATTGAAAATTGGGAGAAGAGAGAAGAGAACTTTGGACTACTAATAAAAGAAGCTGGGCCATTGAAATTATTAAACGAAAAGCAACCTTCCGAATTTAGAAAATCTATTGACCACTCAATCAAAAATATGACCAGTCAATAATTCATAATTGTAATTCTCCTCTTTTTTCCACATTTTTGGTGTCTAACCCATTCAGAATAGAATTCAGGCCAAATGAAGACGTTGATTGACCATGGGCTTATTAAAAGCCTAAAAACTAAGTCATACTTGAGACTTCATAACCTCAAGAATACAAGTGATTTAAAATTAATTATTCCCACTTGTTACACTCAAGATAAAGAGAAGGAGTTCAATCTCCATCAAAAATCCTACCTCGTAAATTACCCTATTGACCAAGTATGGGATGCATACTTAAACATACCACCTAGTAAGGCATGGAGTGGCAAAAAAATACAGTTCTCATTCTCTTTTGATTTTGATAAAGATCAAATTAGCTATACGAAAGACAAGTACGAGGGTTTAAGAGTTGGTCAACTCATTTTTCTTGAGATTAAGTTAGCATTTGGCCTTGTCAAATTGGCTGTAACCCATCAAGTCAATGAAATATCCGAAGCTAAGAAAAGTATGAAATTTTGTTACGTAGAGGGAGGAAAAGCTTCAGGTTCTCAAATGCTCAGCCTAGTTAAAAAAGGCGAAAATCAAACAGAAGTCGTACACAATACTTACTACAAAAGCGACTCAAAATTTCGCGATAAGAGATTATATCCCACGATTCACGAAAGCATCATCAACGAGTTCCATAGAAATGTTTTCAACTTTTTGAGAGAGTCTTAAATAACAGAACCTAGCAAATCGGCCATTTTTGTGATCAAAGCCTTTGCTTTTATCATTTGATCCAGAATCTTATCTTGCTCTTCCTCGCTATCTGTGGAGCCAAGCTCTTCGGTTAGTAAATCGTATTTTTTCTCATATCTATCTTTTCGAATACGAAGGAGATTTTTAAAACCAAACTCATCTAGTTTGTCGGTATATTTAGGTACATGTATCTCAAAACCTTCCCATTTATCACTTAGCACATACCTTGGTGATAACCAGTTTACAGTGGCTTCTTGTATTTCTGTATCTTGATGCGATGAGAAAAATTGCGGACTTAACTTATTTCCTTTATCGTAGTTCTCCTTATAGATAATTAAGATCTTCATGAAAAGTGGTGTTACAAAGTCTGGTTCACCAATTTCATTTAATAAATAGTCGGCCAAAGTTGTTTCCTCGCCAGTTTCATGATCTTTATCAATTACCTCATTTCCGTGGCAAACCAAATCCCTTACAAATACTTCTTCTTGGTAAAAAATTGATTTTTTAGAATCGTAATTTGTTTCGGCGGGTATATCAATAAGTAAATCCCTAGGTTGCTGAGAGGCATTGCTATACCCACCACCGTCTTCTCTTCTTTTTGACTTCTTCTCATCGGCATTTTTCTGCCTAATAAGCTTCCCTCCTTCATTGATAAGTATTTGTTCATCAATATTTAGCAAGCCTGCCGTTTCTTGAAAAAAGATTGCACGCTTGATTGGGTCTGGTATTTTGGAAATCGTTCCTACAATGTCACTTATCAAGTTTGCTTTTTGAACTGGATCGTCACCTATTTCGGCCAAAGATAATTCAGTTTTAAAACGAACAAAATCTTTTTGATTCTCGGTGATATAGCTCAAAAATGGCTCTGAACCTACTTTTTTTACATAGCTATCAGGGTCTTCTCCATCTGGAAAGGATACAACTTTCACATTTAGACCTTCTTCCAAAATAATATCTGTACCGCGAAGCGAAGCTTTAATACCCGCTGTATCTCCATCATAGAGGACAGTAATATTGGTAGTAAACCTTCTTATTAGTTGGATTTGCTCTTTTGTGAGCGATGTACCAGATGATGCCACAACATTCTCAATACCCGCTTGATGCAAAGATACAACATCTGTGTACCCTTCTACCAAGTAACAATTATCCAAATCACGAATTGCTGATTTTGCATGATGAATCCCATATACAATCCTGCTTTTGTGATAAATATCTGTTTCAGGAGAATTGAGGTATTTGGGAGCCTTAGGATCAATTTTTAAGATTCTCGCACCGAAAGCGATAGGCTTGCCCGCTACGTTATGAATAGGAAACATGACCCTTCCTCTGAACCTATCTATAGGATCTTTTCCCTCTTTTATGATGCTTAATCCTGCTTTTTCGAGAATGGGTAATGTAAATCCATTTTTCAGGGCTTTTTCAGTAAATGAAGACCAAGATTCCAAAGAATAACCTAATTGAAACTTCTCGATTATGGCTTTATTATAGCCTCGTTCTTTGAAATAAGATTGACCTATGCTTTCCCCTTCTTCGGAGTTCATCAAGGTTTCGTAAAAGTGCTTTTGAGCATATTCCGATACAATAAAAAGACTCTCACGCTCATTTTGAGCAAGCAATTGATCATCCGTAAATTCCTTTTCAACAATATCTATAGAGTATCGTTTTGCAAGCCACTTTAGTGCTTCAGGATAACTAAAACCCTCTAGGTCCATTACGAACCTCACTGCATCTCCCCCTTTTCCACAACCAAAGCATTTATAGATTCCTTTACTCGGCGAAACTGAGAAAGAAGGTGTCTTTTCATTATGGAAAGGACAGCATGCAATCATGTTTGCACCACGTTTTTGAAGTGACACAAAACTGCCTACTACATCTACCACATCTGCGGCATCCAATATCTGCTGTACTTGTTCCGGAGGAATCATTTTCAAAATTAGCCCTTTTATCTAATATTCATAAATCAAAACTGATTTTAGGTAAAGTGTACGATTAGTGATTTTTGGCAAGATTTTTGAACTTTTTACTACCGTAGAATTAGGAAACACGAATATCTTACATACAATCATGCGACAAAAACGCAATTACTTTTTCATCATATTGGCCTTCATTAGCATCATTTCCTGCAAACCAGGTGATGAAATTGACCCATTGGAAGAGAATGAAACCCAAGAAGGTAATCTAAGTTTTGGCAAGTCTAAATCAGTAAGTACCTATGCAGGAACTATCGTTAGTGACTGGAATAGCTTACAAATTAAGCTTATTCAAGCGACACCAGGCTACTCTGCCCCTGTTGCAGCACGAACAATAGCTTATGTGAATTTAGCCTTATACGAATCCACAGTTTATGGTCTCGTTGGTTATAAATCACTTGAAGGTCAAATTCAAGGATTGGAAAAGCTTCCAAAACCAGAAAATGGCAAAGACTACAACTGGGCATTATCTGCAAATGCTGCTCAATATACCCTCCTTAGAGAGATATATGGAACAACGAGCGATGTCATGAAAAGCCGTATAGATACGCTAAGAAGACAAACTGAGGTAAAGCTCAAAGCTGGTGTGGATGAAGATGAAATCGAAAGGTCAATAAGATTCGGTGCGGCAATAGCCAATTCTATTTGGGAATTCTCAAAGAAAGACGGCGGACACGAAGCCTATAACAACAACTTTCCAAACGAATACACGAGAAATGGTGGTGCGGCTTCTTGGATGCCGACTAGCACCCAAACCAAACCAATACTTCCAAAATGGGGATCACTAAGAGCCTTTATCAAAAGTAACATTGAAAGTATGCCGAGTGTGAAAGTTCCGTTCTCTTTTGAACAATCTTCCGCTTATTTTAAAGGAGCACAAGAGGTTTACGGGTTGGTGAAAACATTAAACGGAGAACAAAAAGATATCATGAACTTCTGGAAGGATGGGGAAATGTCGTTTACTTCTGCTGGGCACAATCTAGCAGTACTTAATAATATTGCACGAAAAGAAGGCCTCAAAATGGATGACATGGTTATCCTAAACTTACAAATGGGAATCGCACTGCATGATGCAACCATCGCTTGTATGAAAAGTAAATATGACACTGATTTCATGAGACCCGTTACATATATTCGTCAAACTATTGACCCTAGATGGACAAATATTGAGAAAGATGATTCAAGTCCAGAATACACCTCTTTACCAGCTACAATGGCAGGGGTAACTGCTGAGATTTTGGCGAATAGATTTGGAGAAGAGTATACTTTTGAAGACGAAACATATGCCCAAGCATTGGGTAAAAGACCTTATAAAAACTTCACTTCTTATGCCAAGGAGGCATCTCTAGCTCAGCTATATGCGGGTAACCATATGAGAACTTCAATCGAGAATGGAGTCGAAAGCGGTAGATTAATTGCTAAAAACGTACTTCAATTAAAACTGAAATTATCAAGTGATTCTACCGTTGTAAATATGTAGATTTGCTTTGAACGCCATTAAGGCTCTGTGAGTTAGGAGCAAAAAATAAGTACTCGAATGAAAACCGCTTTCTTAAAAATAGCAATACTTTTATTTTTCCCTCTGATGTCATTTGCTCAAAAAGACATTGGACAGTTCTCGCATGAACTGGCATCAAAGTGGTTTCAGCTGGAAGTGGAAATGGTACCCAACACCGAAGGTTTTACACCACCAGTCACAGCTCGCGTTTTTGGTTATTCGGGATTAACATTATATGAATCCATGGTACACGGCAGTACCAAATACAAATCACTAGTAGGAACGATCAATGATTTTGAGAAAATGCCCAAACCTAGTTCGGGCAAAACTTATAATTGGATGGTTGTAGCAAACACTGCTCAAGCTGAGATTGTAAGACTACTCTTTGCTAATGCCAATGACAAATACACAAATGAAATCGACCAACTCGAATCTACACTTAACAAGAAATATACTGCCACCTCTTCTTCCGACGAACTCAAAAGGTCTCAAAAATTTGGAAAGGATATAGCCAATGCGATTTTCGATTATTCCAAAAGCGACGGTGGACACGAAGCATACAAACATAATTTTCCTAAAGATTTTAAGCTAGCTCCTGGTTCTTGCATGTGGGTGCCTGTAGGTCAGCAAAAAGCATTGCAACCATATTGGGGCGAAAATAGAACTTTCGTTAAAGGTAATGCTGACTTTGACATGCCACCTCCGCCAAGATGCGAGATTGGAAACAGCTCCATTTTGTATGTACAAGCTCTTGAAGTTTACAGTGTTAGTAAAAATCTAAACGAAGAACAAAAAGCCATAGCAGAGTTTTGGAGTGATGATCCAGGGAAAACCTTCACACCTCCAGGGCATGGTGTTTCTATTGCTAATCAATTAGTTATAAACGAAGATCTACCATTCGATAAAGCTGCCGAAGTTTATTGTAGAGTAGGAATGGCAGCACACGATGCTTTTATTTCTTGTTGGAAATGTAAGTACAAGTATAACTTATTACGACCAGTTACTTTTATTCAAACAAGCATTGATCCTTCTTGGAAAGCATATTTGGAAAACCCTCCTTTTCCAGAATATACGTCAGGTCACGGAACGGTTTCCGGTGCTATTGCAATTGTGCTCAGCGATATGTTTGGTTACAATTACTCTTTCACAGATCACTCCCACGAGAAAAATGGACTCAAGCCAAGAACTTTCGAGTCGTTTTTGCACTATGCAAATGAGGCCGCACTTTCAAGACTATATGGTGGAATTCACTATAGAATGTCCAACGAAAAAGGCTTAGAAAATGGCAAACGAGTAGGCAGAGCAGTTTGCGATATTAAGATGAGCAAAAGTTAATTGCGATTTCTTAGCTTCAGCCAATCCCGCCATTTTTGAATCAAAACTTACTAAAAGGGCATAAAAAAAGCCAAAAACTAAGTCTTTGGCTTTTAGATATTTTATAATTCAAGTATTACAGTAAAGCTTCTACTCTCGGCAATAATACTTCATCTTCTATGATTGCATGTCGCCTCAAATCAAATTCGAATAAATCGATCTGATTCATGAAAACACTATATGCAAAAGGAACTTTAAGCCCCTGAACTGCCTCTTTAATTATCAAGTTTACTTTTTTCAATTCATCCTCAATGGGATCATGATTACCCATAAATTCTACAAAAGAAGTCCATTTTTTTGTCTTAGATAACTGCTCTTTAGAAGTATTCAATAAACTTTTCACCATTGGGAAAAATACATTCTCTTCCATCTTAATATGGCTGATTAAGCTTTTTTGATATTTACCAAAAAACAAAGCAAGTGTTCTCAGTAGATTGGAAACATCCTCCTGACCAAAAACATGCTCAATAGACTGCTGAAGTTCAGGCAGCTTCTTGGTCATGTAATAGTGGTGGTTAAAAACTAGATAATCGATGATATCTTCTGTTGTAAACTTTTCAAACTTCTCTACCGTCCCTGACAAATCATTCATGTCAAGTTGTGAAGCTATCTCAGTAAGCTCCCGACTTGGCTTATTTAACTCTAAATTTGAATTATAAAAGCTGTTGAAGTTTTGGTTAACCGCCTCGTATGTAGTAATGTCCAATCTTTCTGTCATCTCTTTTTCATTTTCATATACAAAGATTACTAGAAGTCGTGGTGAAAAGTATGACCACAGTCATTCTTTTACCTTCCGTATCGAATTCCTACTTTAAAGTTAAAAGGTTCTGAGTTAAAACCATAAACTTCTTGGTATTTCGCATTTGTAATGTTTCTCAAATTTGCGAATACATGAAAAGATTTTGTAATGTCATAGTTGGCAACAACGTTCAGAACTCCATAAGAAGCCAAATTCACTTCCTCCGTACTGAATGTAGTGCTATTGTAGAACCTATCTTCACGGCTTCCAGTAAATTGGAAATTAGCATCAAGATTAAGCTTAGGACTTACAGAATATCCAATTCCTACATTAAAAGCATTTTTGGGTCTTCTCAATAAATTGTACTTTTTGTCTTGATCGTTAGCATCTTTCACAAAAGCATAACCATTCAAAAACGTGTAGTTTCCGTTCATTCGGAATGATCCTACTTTTTGAACAACATCCAACTCTACCCCTTGATCCTTTTGCTCATCTTGGTTCATATAAATTCCATATGGTGCCGAATCTAAGCCTTGGAATACTATACCATTCTTAATGTTTCTATTGAAATATGCCAACTGAACAAATCGCTGCTGATCTACACTTCTCCACTCTAACCCTAAATCGAGATTATTACTTTTTTCTGGTGTTAAGTCAGTGTTTCCGTAAGGAGAAAACAATTGATAAAGTGATGGATTTTTAAAGCTACTCGCCCACACTGCCAAAGCCTTAATACTTGGACTAATCTTGTAAAAAGTACTTAAAGTATATGATGAGTTCCAATCGTAGGTGCTATGATGATTAGCTCTAAATCCTGCCTCCACTCCAAAACCTGTTTCTGACTGATAGTTAAGAGAAGTATACATAGCGTAGTTCTCCATTTGTGCCAATTTAGCTTCAATAGGAGCATCTATGAATTCGCCAAAATCACTTACAGACCTATATGACTGATCAGTATTTTGGGTTGTGAACTCACCTCCGGCCAATAACTTTAGGTTTTTATTCAAATCAAAACTTCCATAGAGATCTAGGAAATTGCTTAATGTGCCAAAGGTGCTCAAGCTATACTTATTGAAAGCTGTAACTGCTACATCTGTAGAGTCATCTTCAAAAGTTCTATCAATTTTAGAAATTAGATAGTTCATTACAATTTTCGACTTATCTAGTCCGATATCAAAACCTCCTCCAACTTGAAAATTCTCTGTTTGGAAGGTGTTGTCTTTGTCATCTGTAAATCCTCCTGCATCTATATCGGCAGTATATTTAGAGTAATCTCCTTTCAATCTTAAATTCATTACTCCAAAACTTGTACTAAGCTTTGACCTAAATACATTTCTGTCAAATCCATCGTTTTCGAACCCATCTCCCACTGCCGAAGAAAAGCCATCACTTCGAGATTTTTGGTACGATAAATCATAAGCAAGTTTTTTGACTAATCCACGAGTGTTGACATTGAAATCTAGTGAATTGAAACTTCCTGCCTGAAAACCTATACTAGGAACAAATGCCTTGCTGACACCTTTTTTACTTATAATGTTAATAACACCAGCCACCGCATTAGAGCCATATAGTGTAGATTGACCTCCTTTTAATACTTCAATTCGCTCAATATTTGCAAGTGAAATGAAATTTAGATCAAAATTTCCTTCAATATTGGAAGGGTCATAAACTGGTACTCCGTCCAACAAAATGAGCGTATAACCTGCCCCAGCTCCTCTTGTGAAAACCGATTGCAAACTACCGGGAGCTTGAGAACTTCCTACAATCTGAATTCCAACTTGTTGGTTTAATAAACCCGTAAGACTTAAATGTTGGTTTTGTTGAATGAGAGAATCGGAAAGGACAGTTACTATTCTTCCGATTTGACTTTGTTTTTGTTGGTATTTAGACGCCACTACAATTGTTTCGTCTAGAGCGAGTTGAGCAAATGAAGTTACCGTGCTCAAAAGAAAGAGTAATGCAATTTTCTTTGAAGAAAACATAAAATAATAATTAATAAAGGATCAATAAAACTATTGATAGTGATAAAAGAATCGAACGCTCGTTTTAGCAACATCCACCGTATTACTAAACAAAGAATGATAAAAGGCAGGTCTCCTGACTCAGCACTTACTTCTCTTGTCTTCCCATTCCTAAGAACAGTGACCTGGATGAGAGAAGCTATTATGCCTTACAGTTGCGAGGACAGTTTGCGATTTTCACGCCATTCCCTATTAAGTTTTGAAACCAATGATTGGCTTCAAACACCCCTTACTGAACGCAAAAGTAAGAATTGTTTCCGCTTATTTTTATTAATATTGATTTTTAGACAAAATAGGCTTTTCGTGCTAAGCAATAATGGAATTTTACAGTATATTTGAAATCTTACAACTGAAATACTGCGAGTCCATAAATCGAAAGAAACAATGATCAATAACCTCAAACTAGACAAAACCACCGAAAAGAATATCAAAAAATGGCTTCGCGGAAAATATGACGAAGAAACGAAAGCCACAATCAACAAATTGATTGAGGATGGAAATGTAACTCAACTCACAGATTCATTTTACAAAAATCTTGAATTTGGTACAGGTGGTATGAGGGGAGAAATAGGTGTAGGCTCCAATAGAATGAACAAATATACAGTAGGTGCTGCCACGCAAGGACTTGCAAATTATTTAAACAAAACACTCGTTGATAAAGAAGAACCAATCAAAGTTGCGATTGCCTACGATAGTAGAAACTTCTCTCCAGAGTTTGCTCAAATCACAGCTGACATTTTCTCAGCAAACGGAATCGTAGCATATTTATATCCGGAGTTAAGACCAACTCCACAATTATCATTTACTGTTCGTGAACTTGGTTGTGATGCAGGAATCGTAATTACGGCTTCTCACAATCCAAGAGAATACAACGGATACAAAGCGTATTGGAATGATGGCTCTCAGGTAGTAGCACCTCACGATAAAAACATTGTAGATGAGGTTAACGCAATAAGCAGTGTAAGTAAAATCAAGTTTAGGGGAGTAAAAAAACGCCTTAAGAAAATCCAACCTGCACTCGATAAAAAATACCTAAAAGCAGTAAAACGTATTTGCGTTTCTCCAGGTATTATTAGAAAACAAAGCGATCTTAAGATTGTGTTTTCGTCTATACATGGTACAGGAATTACAATGGTTCCAGCTGCTTTGGAGCAATTAGGGTTTAAAAATGTTCACATTGTAGAAGAACAAGCCAAACCTGACGGAAACTTCCCAACAGTAGTTTATCCTAACCCCGAAGAGAAAGAAGCAATGAGCCTCTCTCTTAAACTGGCAAAAGAGATAGACGCTGATTTAGTAATGGCTACTGATCCCGATGCCGACAGAGTGGGTATGGCAGTAAAAGATCCTGACGGAAACTGGCAATTGCTAAATGGTAACCAAGCTGCTAGTTTGATTGTAAACTACTTGCTTATGGCTTGGAAAAAATCCAAAAAGCTGCAAGGAAAAGAGTTTGTTGCCAAAACCATCGTAACGACCGACCTCATTGATAAGCTTGCTATGAAGGCAGGCGTAAAATGTTACAACACATTAACTGGATTTAAATACATCGCACAAGTCATTCGTGAACTTGAAGGTGTTGAGAAGTTCATAGGAGGAGGAGAAGAAAGCTACGGTTACCTCATTGGTGATGAAGTTCGAGATAAAGATGCTATTGCCGCATGTGCAATGATAGCTGAACTTACCGCTTATGCCAAGCACCAAGGGCTGACCTTATTCGACTACCTTGCCGAGATGTACATCAAAAATGGCTTTTATTACGAAGGCCTTTTCTCTGTAACTAAAAAAGGAAAATCTGGAGCTGAAGAAATTCAGAAAATGATGGCTGACTTCAGAACTAATCCTCCTAAAAGTATGGCAGGCTCTCCTGTTATAAGAATGGATGATTACAAGTCACTGATAAGAACGCACCTTGACACCAATCAAAGCGAAGTTATAGAAAGTGGAAAAAGAGGAATTGAGAGTTCAAATGTGATTCAATTTTTCACAAAAGACGGAACAAAATTCACTTGTCGACCATCGGGTACAGAGCCTAAGATTAAGTTTTATGTCGGGGTAATTGGAGACCTTAAAAGCAAGGATGAGTTTTTCAGTACAATGGAAACGCTGAAAGAAAAAGTAAATTCAATAAAAGAAGAGCTTCAGTTATAACAAAAGCATGCAGCTTTTTAGGTTAGTAATTGTATTTGCCGTATTCGTCCAAAGTATCCTCCTTGGGTTAAAATCTACAGGTCAGCCTCTTGATATATGTATAAAAAGCATAGAGGTTGCAGGAAAGGAGGTACCTATCAAGGAAGAAATCCAAACCGATTACAATCAAAACAATTTCCAATTTCTTATAGATTGGAATTCGCCTATACCTATTGACTATAAGCTTTTAAAAAGGGTCGGACACGAGCGTTTTAGAAACGTTGATTTTGGAGAGTGGGAAGAAGTTGAAGACAATAGATTCAAAATCCTCAATGTACAAACAGGAAAGTTTATTGTTGAAATAAAAGCAATAGCTCAAAATAATAATAGTAACATTCTTACTACTAAGTTAGTTATAGATAGACCATGGTGGAGAACTTGGTGGTTTTGGGGTGCTTCTTTTATAGGATTGTTTGGGCTTTTCTATAGCCGAGAGCAATTGCTAAAACAATGGGAAGATGAAGAGCAAATTCATCATCAGAAAATCATTGAACTCGAGCTTAAAACTCTCCAGTTGCAGATGAATCCCCATTTTATTTTCAATGCCCTTAACTCCATTCAAAACTATGTACTTTCTCATGACGCATTAACAGCAAACAACTACCTTTCAAAATTTGCTAATTTAATACGGCTGTTTTTGGACTCTTCTCGAAGCAAATATATTTCGCTTAGCGAAGAACTTAGATTGCTAGGCTTGTATTGCGATATGGAACAATTGAGGTTTGAAAATAAATTTTCATATGAATTAAATGTTGACCCCAAAGTCGATCGTTATATAGAATTACCAACAATGATTTTACAACCATTTGTAGAGAATGCGATCAACCATGGTCTGAGATATAAAAAATCAAAAGGACTTCTTTCAATTGAATTTTTCGTACATAAGAATCATCTAATTTGCGAAATTACAGATAATGGGGTTGGAAGGGATTTATCCACTCACTTACAAGAAAAATCGAAAAAAGGATACAAATCACAAGGCCTAGCTATTACTTATGAGAGGCTAATGACATATAATTCGATAAACGATACAAATATTATTTTTACTATTAATGATTTGTTTACCAAAGAGCAAAATGAAGAACAGGGAACAGTTGTAACTGTTAAATTCCCCTTAAACTAAAGCCTAAAATGACCACTTGTATAATTATCGATGACGAAGAAAGAAGCGTAGATACTATGCGGACGATTATTGAAAAATATCTTTCTGATAAGCTTGTGATCATTGATACAGCTAGCTCTTCACAGGAAGGATATGAGAAAATTCAAAAACTACATCCTCAGTTAATCTTTCTTGATATCGAAATGCCTCATGGTTCAGGCTTTGACTTGCTAGAACGATTCAATAAACCTTCATTCGAAGTTATATTCACTACAGGCTTTGAAAAGTATGCGATTACTGCAATCAAGTTCAGTGCATTAGATTATTTGCTCAAACCAATTAATATCAACGATGTTCTCGAAAGTGTAGATAGAGCTATTGAGCGAATTAATGTTGGGAACAAAGGCAACCTCGGTCTTCAGATGTTGTTAGAAAACCTGAGAACTCCTAAAAACAAAAATACTAAGATTCCACTTCCAGTTTTGAATGGTCTACAAATGGTGAAGGTTAGTGACATTATCTTTTGCAAAGCAGATGAAGATTACACACATGTATACCTCAATGACAAAGAGCAAAAACTAGTTGTTACCAAAAGTATCAAAGACTTTGAGGATCTTCTTGAAGACTACGATTTCTTTAGATTGCACCACTCCTACTTGGTCAATAAGAACTACATTATGAAGTACGTGAAAGGAGAAGGTGGTTACATTACAACAGAATTTGATCATGAAATTCCTGTTTCAAGACGTCGTAAAACCGACTTTTTGGCATGGCTTAATAACAACTAAAATAGCCCAAATATTATTAATAGGACCGTCTTTTACCCTATCGCATAAATACCTCCTCCACTTATCTTAGAAAGCCTACCAGTTATCGACTCTTTATTGAACGGTACCTAACGCGTGCATACCTTGCACATGTATTAGAAACAAGCTTTCCAAATAATTATGAGACGACTATTAAAAGTAAAGCCAACAATGGCCATCAGCCATTTTAGGAATCCGGAGGTAGGTACGCTATCCACAGAGGCCAGCATGAACATGAGAGTTGCCGGTAAAAAGAACATGGTAAATCTTAATGATGTAGCTTATCTTAAAAGTGCCAAAAATTATACAATTTTTAAACTAAAAAATGGTAAAGAGCTTATCAGTTCTAAAACTCTTCGAATTTTTGAAGAAGAGCTAGAATCGGTAGCAAACTTTGTAAGACCACACAGGTCGTACATTGTCAATTTTGATTACGTTGATGATCTCAGATTTAATTGCCGCGGTGGTGAATTATATCTAGATGATGAAGTTATAAATATTTCGCGTAGAAAAGCGGCTGAGTTCAGAAGACAGTATAGAAGATTTCTTACTGCATCTGGTGCAAATGTTACTTCTACCATACGAATGAAGACTAAACTAAGAGTGTCATAAGCACTTGTGGTTAATTTTTACTTTTTGGGTTACTAATAATAAAGTACTGTACTTACAGTACTTTATTTTTTTATACCAACCCAAGACCACTTTATCCACCATTTGTCTTATTTTTGTCAACAACCTATGATAAAAAATAAAGACGAAATAAGACCGAGCTCTTTTTTAGAGCAATGGCGAAGCCTGCATGGCAGTAACTTTTCGGAATATACGCAAAGCAAAAGTTACGTTCCCAACCTGCTCCCTCAAATAGCAACACAGCTAAACATTTACAGTTTTCTAGATATATTGAAGAGGAAACTTGGTGACGAGCTTTTTTTCGATTGCCTCAATTCAGAAGCCACCATTCCTAGCTCGGTATTTAATAAACCTAATGGAGACTGGCTCAAGAAAGCCAACATGGTTGGCGTAAATGTCCGAACCGTAAACAATTTTTTCAATGTCGTAAAATACGCTTTGACTTTACCTGAGAGCCAAAATAGTATTCACCTTTTGCCTATTTGGGAACCCGGAGTAGTAAATAGTTTATATGGAAAAGTGAGTTGGAACATTAATCCAGCTTTTTATAGTTCGGAATTAGCCCAAGCATTCCCGCATCTCAATAGCGTAGAAAAGCAATTAAAGGTTACAATAAACTTTATTCATGCTCTGGGTAAAACCGTAGGCATGGATGTGATTCCACACTGCGATAGATTTGCCGAAATGGTGATAAGTCAGCCTGTTTTCTTCGAATGGGTGAATCAGAAAGAAGGTGAAATAAAGCGATTTTCAGAAAACTTACATTTGGATGTAGAAGAAATTGTATGGCAGTACCTCATTGAAAAAGGATCTGCTCATGGACAACATGTAAGTATCAGTAAGGCCGACTTTTTTGATTTAGAAAAAGGTATAATCACCGAAGAGGAACAGCTAAAAGTGATCTTTGGTTATTCTTCAGATATTGAAGGTAGAAGACGCAGAAGAGTGGAGTTGATGTGTAAAATAATCGAGCAAGGTTACGAAACCCTGCCCATGACTATGGCACCACCCTATCGTGGTTTACATATCAACAAAAATAGGTTTGAATTAGACGACAAAGGATATAAGTGGTACGATTACGAATTCGACGCTCCAGAATATATGTCTCGAGTTTTTGGGCCCTTGACCAGGTATAGGTTCTACAATTCACCTAATAAATCTTGGGAATTAGAGTTTGACAAACCCCTACCTAATGTTTGGAATTACATAGCCAAAAAATATACTGATTGTCAGGCCAAATACGGATTTGACTTCATGCGTGGCGACATGGCTCATGTACAACCAAGACCGTCAGGTGTTCCTGATGAAATTTCGGAATACTACGATCCATTGAGATATATTAAAAACTATATCTCAGAGAAAAACGCCCCATATTTCGCTTTCTACGCTGAGACATTCCTCGCCCCTGATGGAATAATGAGCTATGGAAAAGAGGCCGATCACCTTAATGCGATTGAAGCAGAAGCGACTTTGGGAGATCTCCAATCTACAGTTTTTGGCTCTTATGAGTTCCGTGAAAAACTTAGCAACTATATAACATTAGGCAAAGAGAATTCATTTAGTCCATCATTTACAATTCTGACATCAGACAAAGATGATCCTAGGTTCGATATTTTTTTCCATCAAGGAAATATAGCTCGATACTTTATCGGTCAATTTCTACAAATGTTTCCTAGCTACTTCTCATTAGGTTTTGAAACTAGAGGAAGGAATTATGAACGACCTGCAAATGAAACGTATTCAAAACTCTATGTATTCAGTATTCATGACTCCAGCGAAGTTGATAAATTCACCACAGGGCCTTTTAAATGGACCTATAATTTTGAACAATTTAAGCACCTTCAAGACATTAAAGTCTTTCAAGACGAGGTCATAAAATCATTAGATCATGATGTAATTTTGACTAGCCCTACACAAGACGATATTTTTGCATGGAAAAACAGTGATTACATATTTGCTGTGGGTCTAAAAGCAGGCACTATCCTCAACACCGAATTGATAAATGAGATAAGCCAAACATCTCAATCAAAAGTCATTTATCACTATCAAGGTGCTCACCAGTGTATTCTTCTAAAAAAGGTCCAACTCCCAAAGGCTTAATTTATTGCATTGTTAATTGCTAAAGTCTCAACTATCATCTAAATTGCATTCCGAAAAGAAATCCTACACAATTAAAGATTTTTTTCCTGACAAATTTAGCGAACAAATAAGCCCGACACTTTGTCGGGTTTTATTTTTTGCAAGAATTTGAGCCTTTAGAATCTATAGTTCCAATGAAAAAAGTGACAATTATTAAGTACAATGCCGGCAATGTAATGTCCGTAATGTATGCTCTAGATAGGCTAAATGTTGCCTACGAACTTACAAATGACCGTAAGGAAATAGAAAATGCGGATTACATAATATTTCCTGGAGTTGGCGAAGCAAGTACTGCCATGGACAGTCTCAAATCTACCGGATTAGATACCATTATTCCTAATTTGAAACAACCATTTTTAGCCACTTGTGTTGGGATGCAATTACTATGTAATAAATCACAAGAAGGTGATGCTCAATGCCTTGGGGTTTTTGATGTTGATGTTTTAAAATTTCCCAAAACCGAAGGATTTAAAATCCCCCAAACTGGATGGAATAACCTTTACGACTACAAATCTGACTTGTTAAAAGGGATCAAAGAAGACGCATATGTGTACTTTAATCATTCGTTTTATGCACCCATTTGTGATTATACTGTAGCAACTACCGACTACATCCTACCCTATTCATCTATTTTACAAAAAGACAATTTTTACGCATGTCAATTTCATAGTGAAATAAGCGGAGACATTGGAGAACAAATATTTAAAAACTTTCTAGATATCAATGATTAAGATTATACCTGCAATAGACATTATTGACGGTAAGTGTGTGAGACTTACCAAAGGGGATTACAGCACTAAAAAAGTGTATAACGAAAGCCCACTGGAAGTTGCCAAAATGTTTGAAGACAGTGGTATCAAGCAACTTCATTTGGTTGATTTAGATGGTGCAAAACAGAAGAAAGTTGTAAACTACAAAGTGTTAGAAGCCATCACAACACATACCAATCTAGACATTGATTTTGGCGGTGGTGTACAAGACGATAGCGACTTAGAGAAAGTATTTGATCACGGGGCAAAACAAGTAACTGGAGGCAGCATTGCCGTAAAAAATCCCGAGCTTTTTGACAAATGGCTATCTCGCTGGGGAGGAGAAAAGATCATTCTCGGTGCCGATGCCAAAGAAGAAATGATTGCCATAAGTGGATGGGAAGAAAAAACCAGTATTGATATCTACGATTTTATAGAAGATAAAATCACAAAAGGCGTTAAATATACAATTAGTACGGATGTAGCAAAAGATGGTTTATTACAAGGACCATCTTTCGATCTTTACAAAAATATACAGTCCAAATTCCCAGACCTGCACATTATTGCAAGTGGAGGAGTAAGTTGTCTTGATGACATTTCTCAATTAAACAACCTGAATTTATATGGTGTTATAGTAGGGAAAGCGATTTACGAAGGAAAAATAAGTCTCCAAGAGATTAGTACTTTTTTAGCTTAATTTTAAAAATGCTTACCAAAAGAATAATACCCTGTTTAGACGTTAAAAATGGACGTACTGTCAAAGGAACAAACTTTGTCAACCTTCGTGATGCAGGTGATGCTGTAGAATTGGCTGCTATTTATGCCAAAGAAGGAGCCGATGAGCTAATTTTTCTTGATATCACAGCAACTGTAGAAGGAAGAGCTACACTTTTAGAACTAGTTAATAAGGTTGCTCATACCATTAATATTCCTTTTTGTGTGGGTGGCGGCATCAGTTCTATTGCAGATGTAACAGCATTGCTAAATGCTGGGGCTGATAAAATTTCTATAAATTCTTCGGCAGTAAAGCGACCTGAACTAATCACTGAACTTGCCCAAGAATTTGGCAGCCAGTGTATTGTAGTAGCGATCGATACAAGATTCGTGAACGGAAAACATACAGTTCATACACATGGAGGTAGACAAGCAACCGAACTTGAGACAATTGCATGGGCCAAAAAAGTTGAGGATCTTGGAGCTGGAGAAATATTACTTACATCCATGGATACAGATGGCACCAAAGATGGATTTGCATTAGAGCTTACTGCAGAAATATCTCAAAATGCAGGCATCCCTATCATTGCGAGCGGCGGAGCTGGTACCATGGAGCATTTCAAAGAGGTATTCACAACAGGGAAGGCAGATGCTGGTTTAGCGGCTTCCATTTTCCACTTCAAAGAAATCCCAATTCCTCAACTCAAGACTTATTTACATGAAAATAAAATTGCCATGCGATTTTAACTGCCATAATAGCATGAAAATAAGCCTTGGCACAAAGCTTGGCATATTAAGCTAATCTTGATAAATTTAGAATTATAATAGAGTGCATGGCAATTAGGTGACAAGCTGTCATATCTATTTTGAAATACCATATATGAAAAGAGATATAGATCTTCTAGAACGTCTTGCAGTTTCGGGCCAAAACCTTGAGAATGTAGAGATGATCGAAATTGCCTCACCAGACGAGGTAATGGAAGACGAAAATGAACTTCCTGAGGAGCTTTCATTGCTCCCTTTACGTAATACAGTTTTATTCCCTGGAATTGTTATCCCAGTTACAGTAACTAGGTCTAAAGCAATTAGGCTAGTAAAAAGGGCATACAGAGGAGATAGAACACTTGGAATTGTTACTCAGTTAAGGCAAACTAAAGAAGAACCAACTCCAGATGACCTTTACAAAACTGGAACATTAGGGAATATTTTAAAAATGATTGTATTGCCAGATGGCAACGTTACAATCATCATACAGGGGCGTAGAAGGTTTACTATTAACACAATAGTAAAAGAAACTCCTAACATAATTGCCAGAGTAGATTATATCCCTGACGTTTTTCCAAATCCAAAAAAGAAAGAAACAAAGGCTTTGATTCAAAGCCTAAAAGAGGTTTCTCTAAATATTCTTAATCTTAATCCTGAAATTCCTCGCGATGCCCAGGTTGCAATTAGCAATATAGAATCTCCAAGTTTCCTAACTCACTTTTTATCTTCCAATCTATCTATTAGTTTACCCGAAAAGCAGCTATTGCTTGAGACTTTAGATGGAAATGAGCAAGCTCATAAGCTTCTTGAGCATATGCTTAAAGAAGTACAAGTTTTGGAAATCAAAAAAGATATTCAATCTAAGGCAAGTTCAGATATCGATGATCAACAACGTGAATATTATTTACGTCAACAGATCAAAGTATTACAAGAGGAACTAGGAACAGAAAGCCCAGACCAAGAAGTTGAAAAACTTCGAATGAAAGGAGCCAAGAAAAAGTGGAGTAAAGAAGTTAACGAGCACTTCAACAAAGAACTCAACAAAATCATGCGTATGAATAGCATGGCACCTGAGTATGGGGTTTCTATTGGCTACTCCGAACTTTTAGTTGAATTACCTTGGAACGAGTTTTCGAAAGATAACTTCGATTTAAAGAGAGCTAAAAAAGTACTCGACTCAGACCACTTTGGCTTAACCAAGGTTAAAGAACGTATCATTGAGTATTTGGCGGTACTTAAGCTACGTAAGGATATGAATGCACCTATTCTTTGCCTTTATGGCCCTCCTGGTGTAGGTAAAACATCTTTAGGGAAATCAATTGCAAAGGCATTAGGTAGAGAGTATCGAAGAATAGCTCTTGGTGGTATTCACGACGAAGCCGAAATTCGAGGACATAGAAAAACTTACATTGGTGCAATGCCAGGTAAGATTATTCAAAATATTCAAAAAGCAAAAAGCTCTAATCCGGTTTTTGTACTTGATGAAATAGATAAAATCTCTCGCGATATGAGAGGAGATCCATCTAGTGCATTACTTGAGGTTCTTGATCCTGAGCAAAATTTTGCTTTTAAAGACAATTACCTTGAGGTAGAATATGATCTTTCAAAAGTTCTTTTTGTAGCAACTGCGAATTCATTAGACACGATTCAGTCTGCATTGAGAGACAGAATGGAGATTATTGAAATTTCGGGATATACCGTGGAAGAGAAGTATGAAATTGCTAAAAGGCACCTTCTTCCAAAGCAAATGAAAGAGCATGGCTTAACCAAATCAGCATTGAAGCTTTCCAAAGCTGCAATAGTTAGATTGATAGAGGGTTATACTCGAGAGTCTGGTGTGAGAGCTTTGGAACAAAAAATTGGAAGTGTAGTAAGAAAGATTGCTAAGTCAATCGCGATGGAAGAAGAATACAATCCAAACATTGACGAAGCAGCTGTTGAGAAATTACTAGGAATTGCAGTTTTCGACAAAGACCTCTACGAAGGCAATGATATGGCAGGTGTTGTCACTGGCTTAGCTTGGACTCCAGTAGGAGGTGACATTTTATTCATTGAGTCTAATGTAAGTAAAGGTAAAGGAACGCTAACACTCTCAGGACAATTGGGAGATGTGATGAAAGAGTCAGCGATGACAGCATTGTCTTACCTTAAGTCTAATTCAGAAGATCTAGGAATAGACTACAGGACTTTCCAGAACTACGATTTGCATATACACGTGCCTCAAGGTGCTGTTCCAAAGGATGGTCCCTCAGCTGGAATTACAATGCTTACTTCTATGGCGTCTATCTTTACGCAAAGAAAGATCAAGCAAAACCTAGCCATGACTGGCGAAATCACACTTAGAGGCAAAGTATTACCAGTAGGAGGAATAAAAGAGAAAATTCTTGCTGCTAAAAGAGCTGGTATTAAGGATATAATAATGTGCTATCGCAACGAAAAAGATGTGATAGAAATTGGTGAAGAGTACACCAAGGGACTAACCTTCCATTTCGTGAATTTTGTAGAAGAGGTTCTAGAAATTGCCTTACTTAACGAGAAGGTTGCCAAACCAGTCAACTTTACGTTTGAGACTAAAACGGAGAAATAAGCTTCTTAGTTAAACCGCATAAAAAAGTCGACCTCTAACGAAGTCGACTTTTTTATTTACAATAAATTCTCGGTTATTATTTCCAAGAATTGATTAAGTCTATTGCTACACCTTCGGCCAATGTAAGGTAAAGATCCTCTGATCTATCTTCACCAGTTTCGCTTTTTCCCAATTTCTTAATAGCCGCACGGTTAGTCTCATTTCCTTCTTTTTCCTTTTGACGCTCTTCTAAGTTAAGCGAATAAGACTTTTTCTCTTTCAAGATTTTATATTTCTCAATTTCGCTAGCAACTTCCACGATATCCTTATCAGCCTTAACTCGCTGATCGAACTTGGCCTTCACTTTATTCATTGCCTTGTCTCCTATAGCAATTGTTTTGGTATAATTGGCAGCAGGAACAACATCGTATTCCAAAGCACTTTCTCTAGAGCTTTCTCCAGTTTCTTCACTTTTAAAAGGAGTTGGAAAAGCTATATCAGGAATTACTCCCTTACGCTGAGTACTTTCACCCGTAATCCTGTAAAACTTCTCTGTAGTAAGTTTTAATTGGCCATACCTCTCTTTGTCTTCAAAGCCAACGTTTCCATTTTGCTTATTTGAAGAAGCAACCCTAGGAGATAGTAAAAATTGATCTAAATCTACCAACTGCTGAACAGTACCTTTTCCAAATGATTGCTCACCCACAATGATTCCTCTACTATAGTCTTGTATTGCACCAGCAAAAATCTCAGAAGCAGATGCCGAAAACCTATTTTGCAAAACAACTAAAGGACCCGCGTAAGCTACATCTAAATCAGCATCAAATTCTTGATCGACTTTACCCTTGCCAGTTCTTCTTTGAACAACTGGGCCATCAGGTATAAATAAGCCTGTAAGAGATATGGCTTCTGTAAGAGATCCACCTCCGTTATTCCTTAAGTCAATTACAACTGCATCTACTTTTTCGTCTCTATACTGGTCAAGAAATACTTTCGCATCTTTAGTAGTAGACTGGAAATCTGCTCCAGAACGAGCCGATGCAAAATCTCTATAGAACATTGGAATATCAATTATTCCAACCCTGTAAGTTTTTTTATCTTTTTGGACTTCTATAATTTGAGAAGAAACCACGGCCTCTTCAAGCTTGATCTTTTCACGAACTATGCGAACCTCTCTAGACTCTGAACCTGCTGGTGCATCTGCAGCTAAAAGTTGCAACCTCACTACCGATCCTTTTTTGCCTCTAATCAATTTTACTGCATCGTCCGTAAGCCACCCAATAATGTCCTGAAACTCTCCATCATCTCCCTGAGCAACTCCTAATATATAGTCGTTTTTATTCGCTTGCCTTGTTTTATATAGTGGACCACCAGGTATTACATCTGTGATCATTACATAATCATTCTCATTCATTAACCTCGCACCTATTCCTTCAAGTGATTGGCTCATGTCAATATTGAACTGCTCCGCATTACTCGGAATCATGTAGTTTGTATGAGGATCTATCACTTCTGTGAAAGAATTCATAAATGTTTGGAATACATCTTCTGCTCTCCACTTGGCTACTCTTTTTTCGTAACGTTCGTATCTCTTTGTAAGAATCGAAGTAATTGCACTATCAGTAGAGCCACTTAACTTCATGTTTACAGCTTGGCTTAACACAATTTTATTCCATTCTGCATCAAGTTCTCCTTCTGTTTCTTTCCATTCGGTCTCGTCATCTTCTAGCTCATAAATGAGATCTGTATTGTAGTCAAAATCTTCATTTAAACGAGTTGCAATGTAATTGTAACGTTTTAAATACTTATCTCTATATAGATTGAAAATCTCATATGGAGCAGATAGATCACCAGAAAGGATTGCTTCATCTAGTAAATACCTGTATTTCTCGAAAGAATCGACTTCACTTTTTACAAAATAGTTTTTCCCTCTATCAAGGTCATTTAAATAATTGTCGAAAATCTTAGAAGACAATTCGTCGTCAATTTTGAACTTCTTGTAGTGGTAATTATTCAAAAATTGAGTTACAAATTGTTGTACCTTCTTTTGCGTTTCGGTTGGAGTTAACTTAGCAAAGTCAGCCGTTTCTTGTGCTGATGCACTAAAGACTCCTACGAATGCTAATAATATTATGATTTTCTTCATTAAGATATAAATTAAGCCTACTAATTAGGTTTTTCACCTTGATTTGTAAAAGGTCGCAATAAAAGAACGATAAAAAAAGACAAATAACTTGTCGTTAACCTTCTTTAACAATTTCAATCAATTCAACCTCAAAAATTAACACTTCATTGGGTCCAATACCTCTTGAGCCCTGAGGTCCGTAAGCCAATCCAGAAGGGATAAACAGTCTCCACTTAGAACCGGTAGGCATTAACTGCAATGCTTCAACCCATCCTTGTATCACTTGCGTCACTCCAAATTCTGATGGGGTTCCTCTATTAACTGAACTATCAAATACCTTGCCGTCGATAGTTGTTCCGTGATAATGAACTTTTACTTTATCAGTAGAAACTGGCTTTGCTCCTGTTCCCTCAGTAAGTACTAAATACTGTAAGCCACTGGCTGTAGTTTTAACTCCTTCTTTAGTTGCGTTTTGAGCAAGAAAATCTTCTCCAACCTTTTTGCCAGCTTCAGCTTTACGTGCGAACTCTTTTTGAAAATAGCTCTGAATATAAGCATTACACTCTTGCGATTGTATAAGTAAAGGCTGCTTTGATAATATATCAGAAATTGCCTTCGATAGTATTTCAATATTGGGCTCCAAACCTTGATTTGAAATATTTTCTCCAATATTAATTCCAATAGAATAACTTAGTGAATCGATGGCGTTGTTTAATTGTGCAAAAGAACTTTTTGTAATAAAGAGAAAAAGAAAAGCAGCTGAATACTTAAATACCTTGTTCATTTCGTTTTAAAAATTATGTTTTTGTTGTATTAATAACATGCAAAATGCAAAATTATTTGCTCAGTCATAAAATTACTGAAATAAATATCCGTTAGCTCTAAGTTGGCTGTTGGTATAGTTTTTGAACCGCTCAATAACATAAAACCATTTTATACTACGATGATCAAAACAATTTTAAATTTACCATTGAGTTTTGCCCAATCTATGGTGAGCAAATTTTCCTTATTGAGTGGAAAAATAAGAGAAAAACTCAATGAACCCATTCAATCAAATTTTCTAAGTCTCAATGGTGTAATTCAATCAATTAGTGCTGCAGTAATAGTTTTTGCTGTCGCATTTATTGCCCAACCATATGGCATCTCTCAGTTTTCAAGTCCAAATAAAACATTCTTTATTGGTGCCTTAGCTCTAAGTGCTTTTGTAGGCTTGGGTATTTCATTATTCGCTCTACCGTCTATTTTTTCTTCATTCTATAATAAGAATAAGTGGACAGTAAGTAAGGCAATTCTAGGAAATGTAATTACAGCGTTTTTCTGTGGATTAAGTGTAATGGTGTTTGGAAACCAAATCGGTTTAACACAATTTGACCTTCCTATGGAGCTATTGAAGTTTACAGCAATTTTTGCAGCTGTGTCATTGATTTATAATTTCATACTTCAATCAATATTAAACAAAAGGTTCGATCAAAAATCAGAAGTTCTAACAAGTAAGATAATTGGAATGGAGCTTATTGAGAATAAATCAAAGGTTTTCCCTATTGCTAAGTTTGTAGGTGCAAATGATGTTATTTCTCTCGTACCAAATCAACTTATTAAAGTTGAAATGTCTAAATACAGCTCTGAATTTGTTTTTCAAAATCTTTTTGGAACTGCGGTTAAAACATTAGATATTTCTGAGAACGAGGTGAGGAAAGAAATTTCAAACTACGAGCAATTCATTCAGCTAGATAAAAACGTATTTATTAATAAAAACGCCATTTCGCAAGCAACTGGTGATGCGGCAGGTATCAAAGTAGCTGTTCATAAAGTAAATGATTCCATTAGGGTTTCTAAAAAGTACCTAAAGAATCTTTAATTAACTTTTCGCAAAAGACTATAGCCGAAATTCTGAAATAGAGTTTCGGCTTTTTTATTGATTCCTTTTAAAGAATCTTCATCCAATCACCTTTCGCTTTTAAGACAAGTTCAATCACTTCCCTTACAGCACCTTCGCCACCTTTCTTTTCCGTAATGTAGTTTGCCTGCTCAAGTACTTCTGGAACTGCATCGCATGGACATGCGGAAAAAACATCTCTCTGCGACATAATTTGCAAATCTGGCAGATCATCGCCGATATAAAGCACTTGCTCAGCTTTTAGCCCCTTTTCATTTAAGAAAGAATCAAATATTTCTAATTTTCCATAGGTCGAAACTGCTATGTGAATATTTTCAATTCCCAATCCGCTTAATCTTGTTCTTATGCTTTCTTGTTTCCCGCCGGAAATGACTGCCAACTCATAGCCAAGTCTTGCGGCTACTTGCACTGCGTATCCGTCTTTAACATTAAATATACGCTGTACATCGTTTTCACCTACAAGAAGAGTGGCATTTGTAAAAACACCATCAACATCGAAAACCAACGCCTTTATTCCTTCTATTTTTTCTTTTAACTCTATTGTCATATTCGCATCGCTTTTTACTAAATAATATTAATCCAAATTTTAACTTATTGGTTTCCTCTCAAAATAGAACTGGTCCATCCTTTTGGTCAAAATTCTAAAATTAGTCAAAAAAAAAAGCGGTGATTTCTCACCGCTTTCTCTTAATAACTTAACATTAGATTTTTCCTTTGTTAAGTTCATCTTGCCAATTTTTTAGCTCATCCCACTTACCATCACGAGCAAGTGCTGCTTGTGCTGGCCATGTTGTAGGATCATGCATTTGAAATCTTGAACCAGCATCTTCAAGAATCTTCTTCACTCTTGAAGCATCACTAGCAGCTAGATCCGCAAAAGTATAAATACCTGCTTTGTGGCATAGTTCCTCTATTTTAGGCCCGATACCCTCCACTACTTTGAGATCGTCTTTCTTAGCTGGCTTACTAGGCTTAGCAGCAACGGCCGCTACAGCAGCCATAGCGGCAACAGGAGCAGTGACTCCCGCAGCAGCAGCAACAGCTCCACCTACAGACACCTTAGATTTACGGCAGGCATCTAACTCGCCTTCTAAAAAGTTAATTCTATCTTGTAACTCACTTGCATGAGCTTTATATCTATTGATTTGTCTTGACAACCACCACCACAGAAACAAAAGTGGTATAAGCCAGAAAAGAAATACATCCCAAGGGAAGTTTGAAAAAAGACATGATAAGTTTTCCATTGTTTTAATGTTTTGAGGTTTTTAATTAGTTCATGAGTCTTATAGAGACTCTTCTATTTTTTGCTTTGTTTTCTGGGGAATCGTTTGGCACAGTCGGCTCAGATTCTCCCTTTCCGTCGGTTATTAATTGGTCACCAGTAAAACCATCAGCTATAAGCAAATCTTTAATTTGTTGAGCTCTACGCTCAGATAAGATTTGGTTAGAAGCCTCTGTACCATCGCTATCGGAGTGGCCTGTGATACTCAATTTTTTGTCAGGATGTGCAGCTAGATAAGCTTTGGCCGTTTCCAAGAAGTTTGTTACTTCTTCGTTTCGGTTAATGCCTGATCTGTTTACCTCAAAATAAACATCTAATGGAGTGAAGAGTAATTCTTCTTCGGTGGTCATTTCTTCTACTACAACGGGCTCTTCAACTACAACGGGTGCCACGGTTTCTACAGGTGCAGCAATTTCTGCATTACATGTAGGCCTACGGTTTTCATTGCAATTCCAAAACCAACTGTACAGAAATGACCCTAATAAAATTAAAAGGGGGATCAAAAATCTGTTCATGATCGTTTTTGTTGGGGGTTAAAAGGTTATGATAATTTAAAAATAACCTATGTGGATAAATAAGTTATCATAGCAATATACGATTCTTCTTAGCAAAAAGTCACACTTTTCCCCAAGAAATTAACCATATAACCTAGTAAAACCCTAAAAAAAACTAAGAACTAGCGATTCATCGTCATTAAGAACTCCTCGTTATTACGAGTACCTTTCATTTTGTCCAAGAGAAACTCCATTGCTTCCATTGGATTCATGTCAGAAATGTATTTGCGTAGCAACCAAACTTTATTCATTTCGTCTTTATGCATTAACAAGTCTTCTCTTCTTGTACCCGATGTTAATATATCTATAGATGGATATACTCGCTTATTGGACAACCTGCGGTCAAGTTGCAATTCCATGTTACCCGTACCTTTGAACTCCTCAAAAATAACTTCGTCCATTTTAGAACCTGTATCTATCAAGGCAGTTGCCACAATAGTAAGTGATCCTCCATTTTCAATATTTCGAGCTGCTCCAAAGAATCTTTTTGGTCTGTGAAGTGCATTTGCATCTACCCCACCAGAAAGTATTTTACCAGATGAAGGAATAACAGTGTTATAAGCTCTAGCAAGTCTCGTTAGAGAATCTAGCAAAATGACTACGTCATGTCCACTTTCTACTAGTCTTTTTGCTTTTTCGAGCACCATTCCAGTCACTTTTACGTGACGGTCGGCAGTTTCATCAAATGTTGACGAAATAACTTCTGCTCTTACACTACGAGCCATGTCAGTTACCTCCTCAGGTCTTTCATCAATGAGCAATATGATCAAGTAAACCTCTGGGTGGTTTCGTGTGATCGCATTTGCAATTTCTTTTAACAATACTGTTTTACCAGTTTTAGGCTGTGCTACGATCATACCACGTTGCCCTTTACCTATCGGTGCAAAAAGGTCTAAAACCCTTGTTGACATGATATCTGGCTTAGTAGACAAGGAAATTTTTTCATCTGGGAATAAAGGAGTCAGGTATTCAAATGGAACCCTATCTCTAATCTCCTCCGAAGTCTTCCCGTTAACCGAAATAACTTTTAATAGAGCAAAGTACTTTTCACCGTCTTTAGGAGGGCGTACAGTACCTTTAATGGTATCTCCCGTTTTTAAACCAAATAGCTTAATCTGTGATGGCGATACATAGATATCATCTGGACTTGCTAGGTAATTGTAATCTGCTGAACGCATAAAACCATAGCTACCTTCTTGCACAATTTCCAATACTCCTTCATTGTCGATCAATCCATCAAACTCTTTCACAAGGTTGTTGAATTGCTTTTTAATGTTGCGAGCATAATCCTCTTGCCTTTTTACCTCTTTAGGGTCTTTAGGCTCTTTATCATCGTCGTCATCATCTATTCCCAGATCTTCATCTGTGATATCAGGAATTTCTTCTTCTATCTCGCTTAAATCAATATCGTCTACTACTGGCTCGGGAATATCAACTTGACCTTTCTCTTTTTTGTCTACAGAGGATTCATCTTTGTCCTGCTTTAGCTTTGGCTTATCTGAGAAAAGTGTATCTCCAGATTTGACCATTCTTTTTCTTGCCCTAGGTCTTTTACTATCCTTCGATTCGTCAGATGTAGTTTTCTTTGGCTCCTCTTTAGCTTTTTCTTGAGGTTTTGGATTATTTTCTAAAATCTTAGTAATTAGCTCTTTTTTGGACAAGTTTGATACAGACTTTATACCTAATTCTGCACAAATGCTTTTTAACTCAGGAAGCACCTTAGTTTTTAAATCTTTTTCTTGGTACATATAAAAGGTTGATTTACTCGAAAGTATTTACCCGTAAGGTCATGTTAACCTTCAGGCCTTTATAAAATTTGAATTTTTTTTTGACAAAATTTGAAATAAGAATCTTCTCGATTAAGAAGTTTTGGTCGATAAATTCTAGGTTGATTGAAACCAGGGAAGTGTGTTTCGATTTCGATGCAATGTTAAAAGGAAATTTCTAAAATGTCAAAATAAACTGCATTGAATTAATCAATTTACTAAAAAACCTTCGAAAACCATCATTGCAGGTCCAATGAGTTTGATATTTTGATAGCCTTTTCCAATTTTATCGAAACTAATACTCAAATTCCCACCTAGCGTTGTGACTTTTATAGGTGAATTCATTTCTTTTACACTATTAATGATAAGTGCACAAGCCGTAACACCTGTTCCACAACTATACGTTTCATCCTCTACTCCTCTTTCAAAGGTTCTAACTGAAATTTCTTGCTTACCCTTCTGCTCTAAGAAATTCACATTTGTCCCGCCTTTTTGCTGCCAAAAGTCAGAATTCCTGATTGCAGCTCCTTCTCCAAAAACATCAAAGTCAGAAACGTTTTCTACAAATTGAACGACGTGAGGAGAGCCTGTATTACAAAAATAATCTCCATTCTGAGACTCTAGCTCTTTTACATCTACCATTCCAAGAGATACTGTTCCATCTGACAATACTTCTGCTTCGTGTAATCCATCCACAGCAATAAACCTTGTTTCTTTGGTAAAAAGCCCCAAATCATGTGCAAACTTCACAGTGCACCTACCTCCATTTCCGCACATACTGCCTTCGGCACCATCTGCGTTGTGATAGATCATTCGAAAGTCATACCCATCCTCAAGGGTTAGGAATATAAGTCCGTCAGCACCAACCCCAAAACGCCTATGACACAATTTTGCGATATCTTTTTGACTCAAAGAAATTGAATTATCGCGATTATCAATCATCACGAAATCATTGCCAGTACCTTGGTATTTATAGAATTTCATATCCCTCACAAACAGAATTGCCAACAAATTAATTCATAAAAAAAGCCACCTTATAAAGGTGGCATTTTCCAACACAAATTATGAAAAAGCTATTACTTATATTCTTTAATATTTTATTTCAATTCTTTGATCTTAGCTGCTTTACCATGCTTACCTCTTAGGTAGAACAATTTAGCTCTTCTCACTTTTCCTTTACGGATAAGCTCAAGCTTCTCTATACTAGGAGACAATATAGGAAAAATTCTTTCAACACCAATACCATTAGAAATTTTTCTAACAGTGAATGTTTCACCATTTCCGCCTTTATTTCTTCTTTGAATTACCGCTCCTTGAAATACCTGAATACGCTCTTTGTTTCCTTCTTTGATACGTACGTGTACGTTTACAGTGTCACCTGCCTTGAAATCTGGCATTTGAGTTTTTTCTGCATTTAACTCCTGCTCGATTGATTTGATAATGTCGCTCATTTTACTTTGAATTATTGTTTAAGAAATGCTAAGAAAGAGGCTACATATCAGGAAATGTGCAGCGTTCCTAAATTTCGGAGTGCAAAGGTAAAAATTCTTTGTCTTTTAACAATGATTTTACTTACAATTTAACTCTGCCCCAGCCAATTGTGGAAATCATCCAATTTGGGAGATTTTTTGCCACTCCTCTTTTTTTAAGGTTGATGTACCACCCAAGCTTTTTCATAATAGGAACCCTATGTGTCTCTACAAACTCTACCAAAGTCCCATCTGGGTCTTGAATGTAACTAAATCGCCCTCCTGCTTCGCCCATATCAAATGTTTCACCACTGTCTACAGTAAAGCTAAAGCCCGCATTTTTGCACCTTTCTTTAAGTATATTCATATCTAATGTATCGAAACATAAATGAATATAACCTAAATCCCCCCAGCTTCTTCCTTCAAATATCGTATGCACACTTGTGCTTAAACACTGAACCAGCTCTATTTCTATATTTCCTAATAGCTTAGAAAATGCTCCTATTCCTTTATTTGTTTTTCTCAAAAGCACCCTTCTGAACCTTTCATTACCCCTTGGCATGTCTTTGTAATCATCAAAAACACCTTCTTCGTCATATACGAGCTCATCAATGCCTAATACATCTTTATATAGCTTAAGTGATTTTTCCATTTGAGACACACCTATTGTGACTCCCAATACTCCACCAGTTAGTGTTTTAGTGGCTTTAAACCATGATGTGTCTGGCAAAACTTCAATAGGATTTTCGTAATTGTCCTCAAGAATCATTTTCCTTCGGCCATCTGGACTGAAACTAGTTGAAAAACCCATTTGATCAGCTAGCTTCTCCACATTGGTAGTCTTTAGCTTTAAACTAAATATTCCCAAATCGCCAATTTGAGGTTTAAATTTAGGTGCCAGCGGCTCTGGACTATTGGATTGCCATATTTCAGCACCTCCACCACCTGCCATATTCATAGCGAGAATAGCTCTTCGCTCTCTAACTACGCCGTTGGTATGCGGTGTCATCAATTTAGCTTGTGCTACGTCATCAAACACAGGCACATCCAATTTGAAGTTTTTATTATACCATACAAATGAGTTCCAGGCATCTTTCACACCGATCCCTACCTGCTGAATGCCTGCGATGAGAGTTGTTTCTTTTTCTTTCAAATTTTCTAAATTAAGCCCACAAAACTATGAAAAATTAAGAACGAATCTTAAAACCCAAAGTAATGGTACCTATTTTTGACAAATGAATATATATTCTGCCCAGCAACAACACGAAATTGATCAAAACTGCATCTCAATTGAACCTATTTCGTCAATCGACCTTATGGAGCGAGCAAGCCATGCATTTTGTAAGGTTTTCAAAGAAAGTTTCACAGCTGAAAACAAATTAGATGTTTTCTGTGGGGGTGGGAATAACGCTGGTGATGCACTAGCTATAGCAAGGATATTATTTCAACAAGGTTACGACATACAGGTATATTTGATTCAAAGCGAATTCAAAACCGATGAATTTGAAACGAATCTAGAAAGGCTAAGAGCGATATTACCGAGCTCAAAAATTTGCAATTGGAGCCAAATTGAGCACCCAAAAACGAATGATATTGCAATAGACGGTATTTTTGGAACAGGTCTTAACCGACCATTAAGTTTAAAATACGGTGAAATATGTCAATTCATTAATTCCAACTATACCGACATTGTTGCAATTGATATTCCATCGGGTATGTATGCAGACAAACTCAATGATCCATCAGATGCTTTTGTAAAACCTAGCCTTTGTATTAGTTTTCATGCCCCAAAACTTTGCTTTTTCTTGGATGAAAGTGGTCAATGGATCAAAGAATGGAAAGTTGTAGATATTGGAATTTTGAAAGAAGCAGAAAAAGACTTAGCCACCTCCTATCATTTAAGCTCTTTTTCAGAATGCGAAAGTTTAATAACTCCAAGAGCTCAGTTTACACATAAAGGGACATTTGGTTATGGCATGTTATGGGCGGGCTCAATAGGAATGTTTGGTGCGGCTATCCTAAGCTCTAGAGCTGCCATGAGATCGGGCATAGGGAAATTAACAGTTTTCTCTCCCGAAGCTGGACATGATATTGTACAAATAGGTACTCCTGAGGCCATGTTTCTATCAAGTAAAAATCTACATGAATATAGACCATTTTCTGCAATTGGTATTGGTCCGGGATTGGGAAGTGTCGCAAACTTCAAAGGATTGGTGTTATCACTTTTAGAGCATTACAGCGAACTCCCTTGGATTATTGATGCAGATGCAATTAACATGTTTTCTCAAAATAGAGAGCTCTTAACAAAGCTTCCCCAAAGTTGTATTTTCACTCCCCATCCTAAAGAATTAGAAAGGCTAACAGGATTAAAAGCCAATAACAGACTTCAACAAATAGAAAATGCTAGAGACTTTTGTAAAAAACATAACTGTATCTTGCTATTGAAAGGAGCATATTCTGCCATTTGCAATAACGAAGGTGAAGTCTTTTTTAATCCAAATGGAAATCCAGGAATGGCTACTGCTGGCAGTGGAGATGTGCTCACCGGAATTGTCTTAGCCTTTCTAAGTCAGGGATATAACACCCAAAATGCAGCAATACTGGGTGCATATCTTCATGGAAAAGCGGGAGACAAAGCTGCTAAATCAAGAAATGAAAGGGCATTAATTGCCTCAGATATCATCGAAAATCTATAAAAATGAACTGGTACGAAATTAAAAATATTGAAACTGTTGACTCTCCATCGCTCCTTATATTTAAGGATAGGCTTATCCAAAATATTGATCAAATGATTGCGATGGTTGATGGAGATACGAATCGACTAATGCCACATGTAAAAACAAATAAGTGTATCGAAGTAGTTGGCTTAATGGTGGCAAAAGGAATTAAAAAATTTAAAGCATCTACCATAGCCGAAGCTGAAATGGCTGCAATGGCCGGAGCAAATAAGGTTCTTATTGCCCATCAACTAGTTGGTCCAAAAATCGATCGTTTCAATCAATTGTGTAAAACTTTTCCAAAAGTAGACTTCTCATTCCTACTTGATAACGCCAGCCACTTAAGCAATCTAAACACTAAGTTTATAGCTGCTAAAGTTCAAGTAAATGTTTATATTGATATTAACAACGGCATGAATCGTTCAGGTATTAAAACTGAAAACCTAAATGACCTAATTAATAAAATAAATGCCTGTGAAACGGTGAATCTCCTTGGATTACACGTTTATGACGGACATCATCGCCAAGTTAATTTTGAAGAAAGGCTAGAAAAGATTGAGAGTGATTTCTCAAACATAGATACAACAAATTACGAAGTAATATCAGGCGGAAGTCCTGCTTTCAATATTCATAGCAAGAACAAAAATAGAATTTGCAGCCCTGGCACAAGCGTATTTTGGGACTGGGGCTATGGTGAGAAATTTAAAGAACAAGGGTTTAAAGAAGCTGCGATTTTAGTAACTAGGGTTATTTCAAAACCAAGTGAAGGTCTCATAACTATAGACCTAGGACATAAGGCTGTGGCTGCAGAAAACCCGATTGATAGAAGAATAAAATTCCTCAATCTTAACAACTACGTTTTACTTTCGCAAAGTGAAGAGCACGGCGTACTTTCGGTTGAAAATTGGAACGAAATCGCAATAGGTGATGTATTTTATGGAGTTCCCTATCACGTATGCCCAAGTGTAAACTTATACGAAGAAATGGGGATAGTAGTAGACAACGAAGTACAAGAGTACTGGCAAGTAATAGCACGTAAAAGAAAAATAACTATTTGATATGCTCGAAGTTACCTCTGACAATAAATTAAAAAAGATTTTGGTTGTAGGAGATCGTGTTTTGATCAAACCCAAAAATCCAAACGATAAAACTAAATCTGGACTCTTTTTACCTCCTACTGTTACAGCTAAAGAAGAAGTGAAAAGTGGCTTTGTAGTTAAAGTAGGCCCTGGATACCCAATTCCTAACAGTGGTGAAGACGAGCCTTGGAAACAAACCGAAGAGAAGGTAAAATATATGCCCCTGCAAGCAGAAGAGGGCGATTTGGCGATTTACCTTCAAAGGCACGCCATAGAAATACAACTCGATGGTGAAAAGTTCGTAATTGTGCCTCAGGGATCTATTCTTATGCTCGAGAGGTCAGAGGATCTGTATTGATCTATTTCATTTGAGCTAAAGCAAAATCTGCTTCTGCAATGAGACCTTCCTCAGTAAACATGCCTTCAAGGCGGTGAACAACTTTTCCATCTTTATCTAGAAATAAATATGTTGGAAACGAATTGACCTTGTAATTTAAACTCACATTAACACCATCAAAGCTCTCTACATCTACTTTGTAATTCACGAAGTTTTTGGAAAATTTATTAATAACCGAGGGTAACTTGAATACATTCTCATCCATGTATTTGCACGGGCCACACCATACAGCATATAAGTCCACAAAAACTAGTTTATTACTTTCTGCAGCTTGTTGAAGCACATTTTCAATGGGAGTATCCACTACACTTTGAAAATCGATTGAAGAGGATGGTGGCTTTTGGCAACTATCCATTACAAGAAGCACTAGGATGGCAATTAACTTTCGGAAAACTTTCATTTAATATGTTTTAATGAGAGATTTCAAAAACCATCCCATTTTTCAGGTAATTCAATTCTTTTTAAACGAGTTCTGAATACTTTTGGTATCTACACCTTCTTTTTTAGCAAGTTTTATTGACCTTTTAATTGCTTTTTTAGCATCACCACCTCTTCCTAATTTTTTCAAAATCAAGGCATAAGTCTGCCAATTCGTTGGTGTTTCAAGCAGCTTAATGGCGTAAGCAGACCATTTAAGGGCATCTTTTAATTCAGCGGGGCTATTTGTCATTTGATAAAAACCATATGCAAATTCATTTAATTGAAAAGATGCTGCTCTTCTAGAACTCCCCTCTATGGACGCTATAGCAGCCTGTAATCTCGGTGAAGTTTCTGTAACTCCATTTCTAAACGCATCTGCCTTAACTTGCTCTATTTTCTGCTGGTCAAGCTCATCAAAACTCTCGGGCTCTTTTTGCATAATTAAACCTGCCTCACCATGAGCAATAATCGCAAAGTGTTTGAAATTCTTAGTTAGCCTCGCGAAGTCATACCTAAACTGACGTTCTTCATCCAACGCACCTTCTTTAGAATACGCACTAGCATGAACAGCTTTAATTAGTTCTTCAAAAAGTGTTTCGTCTTGCTCATTAACAGCTTTTTTAAAACTTAGAATTTTTGCTTTAGAAATTCCATCCAAAATAGATTTCTGTTGACTTTCGGTCATTTTCAAGAAACTATCCAACGACCCCAATAAAACATCAAAACCTTTGGACCTTATACTTGTCACATTATTAGCAATGAGTTGTAATACTTTTTCAGTTTTCAAGTTTGCCTGAGATGCGTATTTCAGATACTCTTCTAGCAAAATATCCTGTGCACCGTTAAGTTGATACTTCCTTTCTATCAACTCAAATAAGAAAGCAGGTTCTCTATTTCCGTTCTCATAATCAGTTTCAAGTTCATTTAAAGGCACATATGTTTTCGCAACTTTACTTGCAGCATCCGCTTCGCGTAGCAATCTAACAGGAGAATGATACCCAATAATTTTGTACACTATGTCGCCTTCAGCATTAAGGAATAGATAGGTGGGATATTCCGATACTCCAAATTTCTCGGCAAGCAATTCCCCCTCCCCTTCCTCAGCATCGAAACGTGCGTTTATATACCTACTATTAAATACGTCCCCAACCTCGTCTTTTGAGAAAACAGACTTGTCCATTACCTTGCATGGCCCACACCAAGTAGCATAGAGGTCCAAAAATATAAGTTTGTTTTCCGATTTAGCAGTTTTTCTTACTTCGGACCAGTTTGTTTCCAAAAAAACCACACCGTCCGTACCCTTTGCTATAAAGCAAATGGACATAAAAATGGCAAATTTCAGTATGGAAAAGTTTTTTTTGATAGTGGTAAACAGTTTGATTTCACAATTTATTCATTTAAAGCAACTATTTGAATTCTTAAAGCGGATTTTAATCTAAAAAAAGGATTTGAAGAATCCTTTCGTTGTAAATTGCAGAAATTTTAGTGAATCAAATATGTTAAGACCATTTCTAGGTAATATAGGCCACGGATTTGTAGTATTATCTTTCGTTTTCTCGCTTATAGCGACTTATTTTTTCTTTCTTGACTCCAAAAAAGAAAATAACTTTTTTACTTGGGCAAAACGTGCGTTTTGGATCCAAAGCATTGCCACAGTAGGAATTTGCGTGAGTTTATTCCTTATTATTTTCAATCATTATTTTGAATACCATTATGCTTGGGATAATGCTTCTCTAAGCCTACCTCTCGGGTATGCCATATCCTGTTTTTGGCAGGATCAAGAGGGCAGTTTCCTACTATGGATGTTTTGGAATGCTATAGTTGGAGTGTTTTTACTTTTTACTTTTTCAAAAGGTAAGAAGAAAGCCTTTGCCGATAACTTACACAGCCCTACAATGGTGGTAATAAGTGCAATTCAAGCATTTCTTGCCTCTATGATCTTAGGTGTCGTATTTTTTAGCGAATTGAAAATTGGAAGCTCTCCATTTTTACTTCTAAGGCAATCAATGCCAGATCTACAATTATGGGCCACTAATCCTGACTTTATACCTAAAGATGGAAATGGTCTAAATCCATTACTTCAAAACTACTGGATGGTTATACACCCTCCTACCCTATTCCTAGGCTTTAGTTTAACGATGGTGCCTTTCGCTATGGCAATTGCATCGCTTTGGAAGAAGGATTATAAAAGCTGGTTAAAATTAGCTCTACCTTGGTCACTTGTAGCAGCAGTTGTGTTGGGTACAGGTATTATCATGGGAGGAGTTTGGGCCTATGAAACCTTGAACTTTGGCGGATATTGGAATTGGGATCCTGTTGAAAATGCCGTTTATGTTCCTTGGATCATATTAGTGGCTGCTTTTCATACCTTATTTCTAGCCCAAAAGAGCAGTACGGCACTTAAGTATTCATACATACTTATTATCGCACAATTCATTCTTATTCTTTATTCTACGTTTTTGACTCGAAGCGGTATTTTAGGAAATGCTTCTGTTCACTCTTTTACGGACCTTGGCTTATCAGGTCAATTATTAATTTACCTTTTAACTTTTGTTGTTTTGGCGATTGTTTTAATCGCTATAAGATGGAAAGATTTACCTCGAGACCAAAAAGAACTCGATACTCACACACCCGACTTTTGGGTTTTCATGGGTGTATTAACTCTCTCTCTGGCAGCTTTTCAAGTTATTTTAACAACTTCAATTCCAGTTTACAACGCAATTGCAGAAGGCTTAGGGTTTGACCTAAACTGGGCAATGCCTACCGATCCTATTGCTCACTTCACCAGTTTTCAGATGTGGCTATTTATAGTTGCAATTGCCCTTACTGGTCTTGGACAATATTTCTGGTGGAGAAGGATAACTTCAAAAAAACTAAATGAACTAATAGCACCCTTGATTATTACTCTTCTGGTTTCATCTATTGCTATTATTTTGACAAAAATTAATGATTGGAAATATATCATTCTCCTTACAGCTTCGATTTTTGGACTAGTATGTAATTTAAGTATCCTAACTGACCTATTTAAGGGTAAATTCAAAGTTGCTGGAGGAGTAATTGCCCATGTTGGTGTAGGTCTAATGTTGCTAGGAATTATGTTTTCGTCAGCCTATGAAAGAACTATTTCTATCAACATGACAGGAAATCAAATATTTTCAGACTCCGAAAAAGAAAGTAGAGAAAATGTACTACTTTGGCTCAATCGCCCACTTAAAATGGGTGACTTCACTTTAGATTATCGTGGGGAATTTGTTGATGTTAGAGGTGTTCCTGGTTACATTGAAAAGAAATATGTAAAACCGATAATTGGAAGTGGTTTCAAAGGCCTAGCCCTTGCACCTATCACTGACAATAACGATACATTGGTCAATCGCTTCGATACACTAGCTTACGAGGCAGAAAACACCTACTACCAAGTAGCTTATTCAGACTCCAAAGGAAATGAATTTAACCTGTATCCACGTTTTCAAGTAAACGAAAGCATGGGAAATGTAGCTTCTCCAGACATTAAACAATTTTGGAATAGAGATATTTACTCACATGTCACATACGTTACTCGTGAACAAGATAAGGAGTGGTCAGCTCCAATGGACTACAATGTGGCATTAAGAGATACATTTTTCCTAAATGATTATGTAGCTATTTTGGACGACGTTGTGGGAGTTAACGAAATAGATGGTATGGAGCTAAAAGAAGGCGATGCTGCAGCAGTGGCGATCTTGAGACTTTTAGAGCGTGACGGTGAAAAAATAATGAAACCAACATTTGTGATCAAGGAGGGTCAAGTATGGAGCAAACCAGTGGTTAGTAACGAACTGGGAGTAAAAGCTCAGCTTTCGCGTATTGACCCTGTTAGTGGACTTTTCACCTTCTCCATAAGTAGAAGTGAAAGAGAATATATCGTCCTAAAAGTAATAGAAAAACCCCTTATCAATCTACTTTGGTTGGGTATCATTCTACTTATTATTGGAATTACAGTTTCAGCTGTTAGAAGATTTCAAATAGCTTTCAAGTAGAGCTAAATAAAAGCTATTGCAAAAAAATGACGTCCACATAATGGGCGTCATTTTTTTTGAGATTATGATCTATTTGAAATAGATACATTATTAATTATATTTCTAAGGATTTTCTATTTTAATGTTAATCTAAGTGGAATTAGCCAATCAGTAAAAATGAGCTATATCTTTTCACAGACAATTTCTAACTCATAACGAAAGGGTTTCTCAGCTCGTAAAAATGAAATTTAAGAGCTTAGTAAAGTATCACTTCCCTGGCAAAGGAGCTCCCACTGCTACAGCACAATCATGGCCAGGCTTCCCATGAGCCGGATTTACTTTTAAGTTTGCACCAAAATTCGGGATTGAAGCACCAGCACTAATTGCCTGTGGTTCGGTTTGAATAGTAGTTGAATTAGTAGCAGCTGTTGTTGTTTTCGGAGTTGATCCGTCCAAAGGAGCACCTACAGCAACTGCACAGTCATGACCTGGTTGACCATGTGCTGGATTAATTTTTAAATTAGGCGTTAAATTGGGAGTAGAAGCAACTAAGGGTTGAGATTCTGTTGGGACATTTACGGCAGCTGTTGTAGGAACAGATGAAGCTGCTTTGTTTAAAGGGGCTCCAACAGCCACAGCACAATCATGACCTGGTTGACCATGTGCTGGATTAATCCCAGTTGTACTTGGGCTCAAAAATTGACCAGTCATCGTTGGAGGATAATACACCGTTCCGGATGTTTGGTCTACACTTCCTGACGCACTAGTCGTAGGAGGAGGAACAATCACATTACTTGCAGGGACGGTAGTCGTACTACTTTCTATTGAGGATGACTGCAAACCATTGTCAGAGTTACAGGCAACCATACCTAAAAATATAAAACTAGATAGTGATAGAGTGCCCTTACGAATTGTCATATTATTAAGAAATTGTTTCATGATCATATAAATACAATAATAAAGCCAAGATTTGGATTCTTAAATTTAAGCAAAATTGAGAAGGCATAAAAATATACCAGTTATAATGGCTCTACTAAGACTTTATGCAATATTCTGAAAGACATTTTACCGAATTGAAAACAATCGACAAGCCCAAGAGTATAATTGTGATAATTTTAATACAATTCTTGACTGGCATAAAAAGAAAAAACCTCCGAAAATCGGAGGCCTTTCTCAACTTTATAGCCATGAAAACTAATAATCGTCTAAGCTAATTCTAGCTTTAATTCGTTTAATCTCTTTCTAATTGAGGTGTCTATTTGGGTATCTCCTACCTTTAAAACATATCCTCCAATTAGATTTGCATCTATTTTCTCAACCAGCTTTACTGTTTTGCCAGTTGCATCTTTCACTATCTTTAAAAACTCACTTCTTTGATCATCTGTAAGTTCTTCTACTGAAATAACTGTCGCAATCTCTATTTTATTGAGTTCATTATATAATTTATTAAACTCAATTGCGATTGGATAAATCAGTTTCTCTCTGTTCTTCCTTGTTAAGACGTCGAAGATCGAGAAAGTCACTTTATTTACATTATTTTTGAAAATTTTATTTAAAATCTTCGATTTATCGTCGTGACGCACGATTGGGTTGGCCATTACAGCCATAAATTCTCTATCCGCTTTACAAACATCTAGAAAATAAGTCATATCTGCACTGACCTCTTCAACTACTTTTTGCTCAATCGCAAAATCGATAAGTGCTTTGGCATATCTATAGGCTACTACTGACTCACTCATAATATTCTTTCTAGCTGATAACAGCCAATTTGGATTTTAGTTTAAATTCGCTTGACTTATCAAGTCCGATACCAATGTTTGTTGAGACTTTTTATCAGTTAATTCTTTTCTAATTAACTTCTCAGCAATCGAAATAGATATATCAGCAACTTCCTTACGCAGGTTATCTACCATTATAGTACGCTCCTGATTCAAAGTCTCACGAGTATCTGCAATGATACGTGCACCTTCTGTCTTCGCAGTTTCTTGTGCTTCAGATATCATTCTATTCGAAGTTTCTCTCGCTTCAGCCAAAATCTTATCTCTTTCTTTTCTAGCTTCAGCCAATTGATTTTCATTATCAGCTTTCAACTTTGCCATTTCGGCACGAGTTTCTTCTGCCATTTTAAGAGCAGATTCAATTTCATTTTCTCTATCTGAAAGAGCTGAAAGTATAGGCTTCCATGCAAATTTTCTAAGAATAAGAAAAAGTGAAGTAAAGATCAATAACTGCCAAAAAATCAGACCTACTGCTGGGGTTAATAATTCCATGATTTATATTTATTCTAAAAGTATTTCAAAAGATAAAGTTTTGTTCTGACACCTAATGTGAACAGAACAAAACTTTGGGCAAAAAATTAGATGATAGCCAAAAGACCAACAACAACACCGAAAAGGGCAACCGCCTCGATCAATGCCGCGATGATGATCATCATTGACTGGATCTTACCAGCAGCTTCTGGTTGACGAGCTACACCTTCCATAGCACTTCCACCAATTCTACCAATACCAATTCCAGCTCCAATTGCAGCTAATCCAGCTCCAATTGCTCCACCCATTGCAGATAAACCTGCACCTGAGTCTGCCGCTTGTAAAAGAATGTTTAACAAAGTCATTTTGTAAACGATTTATATAGTTAAAAAATAAAACACAAATTAATGATCGTGATGCTCTTCTATAGCCGATCCAATATACATAGAGGACAATAAAGTGAAAATGTAAGCTTGAATAAAAGCTACAATTATCTCAATCATACTCATGAACGTACCAATAACACCAACTCCTGCACCAACACCCCAGCTTTTGAACATGAATATAATTCCAATAAAGCTCAAGATGATAATGTGACCTCCTGTAATGTTTGCAAATAAACGAATCGTTAAAGATGCTGGCTTCATAAAAACACCAATAACTTCAATAACCCAAAAAAGTGGCTTCAACCATCCCGGTACTCCTGGAGGTGCTACTATGTGCATCCAATAGTTCTTATTTGCTTTGATATGAACAATCACAAATGTTATTAAAGCAAGTGTTAATGTTACTGCAATATTTCCAGACAAGTTTGCTGCACCTGGAGTAAGACCCATCAAGTTGTTTACCAAAATAAAGAAAAACAATGTAAGCATATAAGGAAGGTATCCTTCATACTTAGGTCCAATACTCGGCTTAATCACCTCATCACGAATCGTTAAAATTACAGGTTCAAGAAATGACTGAATTCCAGATGGAGCTTTTCCTTTATTCTTTTGGTAGCCTTTACTAACTAAAAGAAATACTACAATTAATATCAAAGCACTTAAAATAAGTGAAGCCACATTCTTTGTAATGGAAAAATCCAATGGATGTACACTTTCGTCTACAACCCCAGCTTCATTAACTCTTACAATATGTTCGTGCTGATTTTGATATCCATTATATACTTGCCCATGATCTAACTTGCTTGAAGAAAATACCTCAAGACCCCTATCTGCTGTATACAATATAATAGGAAGCGGTATTTTCACACCATGTGCAAACTCCCAACCATGCTCATCTAATATGTGATGCATGATCATTCCGCCCATATCGAAAGGTTTCTCATCGTGCAAAGCCTCTACGACATTGCCATGATGTTGGGTAACATGTTCAGTTTGACCTTCTTTATGCTCCTCCTGAGCAGAAACCGAAACTATGTAAAATACTGATAATGTAAGTGTTAGAAGTAGTCTTTTAATCATCTCTATCTTTAAATTAGAAAAGACGCATTACCGTCTCTCTGAAAATCGCCGCAAGGTACGATATAAATTATTGATTTCAAACACGGTAAAACATAAATATAATGCAAAAAAGTTAAGCACAAAAAGAATTGGTTTTTCGTGCCCCAACAAAATGAAAGTTGTAATGAAAATCAAACTCCCAATCATTCGTATTACAGTGAATGTAAGGTAATATTCGATAAATTTCTCCCCTGAGTTGACCAAACCTGCCTTATTTAGCAAATCGAGTAAATAGGAAAGTGCTGAAAAGAAAACCAGCATATACCATTTAGATGAGTCCAAAAAAGCTACTGGCCCAAAGTAATCAGCTAAAAAAAATGCAATTGCTATCAAACCAATTAAATAGACTGTTTTCTTCATTTTCTGACTACAAATAATGTATCTTCCAAATGAAAATTAACCATTTGAAGTGAATTGCAAATATAAAACAATTGATTCCAATAGCAGTAAAACAAAGATTTGAAAAAGATTAAAAAAAAGAACACCTTTCTCCTTTGTAATATTCCAAGATTTTTTGAGCCATTTACAGACTGACTATCTAAAGACATTGAACAAAAATAAGATGCAAATTTTTACACAACTATTTCCTGAAAAAAACTTCAATGAAAGGTCTTTTTTAGGAGGCTCAATTGATTAGCTTTGTACCCCTGAAAATAAAATGAATCGAGTTCTCTCATATAACTGTAACCCATTTGACCTCCGAATTAGTGGCTAACGAAGCCAACATAGCATGGCAAAACTGCCTTAAGATAATAAAGGAAAATGTCTCACAGCAAAGTTTCAAAACTTGGTTTGAGCCAATAATCCCATATCGTCTTATTGGTCAGAAATTGATCATACAAGTACCAAGTCAATTTTTTTATGAATGGCTTGAAGACCATTATGTTCAGTTACTCCGAAAAGCTTTGGATTACTCATTGGGAAAAAATGGTCAACTAGAGTACTCTATAATAGTTGACAGTGGTAGTAAGGCGAAAAATGAGCCAACAATTTCTGTAGAGGCTCCAAAGCCAGAAAAAGAAAAACCTAGAAATTCTTTTTCTAATGATAAAAGCTCAGAAACGATAAAGAATCCATTTAACCTTAAAGCTCTTGAAGATAATGGTATCGATTCTTGCCTAAATCCAAATTACCATTTTTCTAATTTTATAGAAGGAGACTGCAACAGACTTGCTAGAGCAGCGAGTTTCGCTGTTGGAGAGAGGCCAAGTTTATCATCTTTCAACCCACTTATGATTTATGGTGGGGTTGGTTTGGGTAAAACTCACTTAGTTCAAGCGATTGGTAATCATATAAAAATGAGCCAAAAAGGTAAAGAACTATTTGTATTATATGTTTCGTCTGAAAAATTCACCAGTCAATTTATAAATTCTATTAGAGAAAACAGCTTGCAAGACTTTATGTCATTTTATATGCAAGTTGATGTATTGATAATAGATGACGTTCAATTTTTATCAGGAAAAGAAAAGACACAAGAATCTTTTTTCCATATTTTCAATCATTTGCACCAAAATGGAAAGCAAATAGTAATGACTTCCGACCGTCCTCCTCGTGACTTAGTGGGAATGGAAGACAGGTTGCTTTCAAGGTTTAAGTGGGGCCTTACAGCCGACCTGCAATCGCCAGATCTAGAAACTCGCATCGCGATTATTCAGAAGAAAATTGAGGATGAAGGTATAGATGTAGCATTTGAAGTTATTGAATACTTAGCTCACAGCATTGAATCTAATGTTCGTGAACTTGAAGGAGTAATGATTTCACTTATTGCACAAGCCTCACTGATGCGTAAAACTATCACACTTGAGCTTGCAAAAACTACGCTTAATCATATAGTTGCAGAAAACGAAAAAGAGGTAAACATTGACAATATCATGTCAACTGTTGCTGAAGAATACGATGTTAGAATAAGCGATTTGAAAAGTAAATCAAGGCTAAGGAATTTTGTAATACCTAGGCAAGTTGCAATGTTTCTTACTAAAGAACATACTTCCCTTTCTTTAAAAATGATCGGATATCATTTTGGAGGCAGAGACCACAGTACAGTAATTCATGCAATTCAGACAATTAATGACCTTTCTGAAGTAGATAAAGAATTGGCTACTAAGGTCAATAAGCTAAGACTGATGTTTAAGCGTTAATAACAATTGCTTATGAATATCAAGTACTTGTGGAATTACTAAGTCTTGATTTCCATTCTTAATCTCAAAGCTTGATATTTCTGCAAAGTACTCATTACTACTTTGTTTAGATATTATAGCGAGAATATCACTTTCGCTTCTATGTTTGTCACGTTGTAAAACTCGATTTAAGCGAACGGAAGAAGGTGCAGTTACATTTATAATATAATCCGCAGAATCCTTACCCATAATTGCTGCTTCCTTAATCACATAAGGAAAACTTCCTTTCGCTTTACACCATAGCTCCCAATCTAAACCTACTCTTGGATGTACTATTTTATTAAGTTTTTTCAAAAGTTTTTGATTTGCAAATACTTGCTGAGCAACCCATTTTGAGTTATAAAAACCACCCAAGTAAGAATTATCCCCCAAAAGCTCTTTTATATAGTTAATCAGTTGAGCATCGTTATTAATGAGCCACTTCGCCCTTTTATCTGCCCCATAAATAGGAATACCTAATAGAGAGAAGACTTGTGCAACCGTTGTTTTACCTGTACCAATACCACCTGTTAATCCTACTTTAAGCATTGACTATTGCATTAAAGGTTTTCTTATTTTTTATGAAATACTCCCATACAATGGACGAATTGAAACGACTCACTTTTACCTTTCTATTAATTAACTTTCGCTGCTTCAGTGCGTAAGGAATCATACCATAAAAAGAAAAATGTGCCTTTAAAACAGCTAAAAAATCATTAAAATCTCCACTCAGAAGCATTTTCAGTGCTGCAACGCCATCTAAAACCAAACGAGCAAAGATGATTGGTAATACTTCTTGGGAATCTAAGTTTTTGAGCAAAAGTAATAGTCCATTTCGAAAGTTAAGGAAAGTTTTTCTAGGGTTAGATTTATGCAAAGTCCCACCTCCCACGTGATAAATAGCGGATAATGGTGCAACCATGTTTGTATACCCAGCTAGCTGAAGTCTCCAACAAAGGTCAATTTCTTCCATGTGAGCAAAAAAACGATCATCAAACCCACCAACTTCAAAAAACACTTTTTTTCTTATTGCTAAACATGCTCCAGTAGCCCAAAATACCTGTGTTGTATCGTTAAACTGCCCTCCATCTTTTTCGCACTTATCAAATACTCTACCCCTACAAAATGGGTAGCCATATTTATCTATAAAGCCTCCTGATGCTCCGGCATATTCAAAAAAACCTTTTGAATGAAATGACAATACTTTTGGCTGAACTGCTGCTACGTTATTATTTGTTAAGCTTTCTATAAGAGGCTCTAACCAACCTTCACTCACTTCTACATCTGAGTTAAGCAGAATTAGATTGTCAGCCTCAATTTGAGCCAATGCCCGATTATAACCACCTGCAAAGCCATAATTTTGCTTAAAATAAACTGACCTTACAGATTCTGAAAAGCCCTTTGAAAGTAATTCTTTAGTTTTGTCACTACTATTATTATCAACAACCCAAATTTCGGCATTTGTTGTATACTCAATCAAAGTAGGCAAAAACTGCCTAAGGTATTTCTCAGAATTGTAAGCAAGTATTACAACTGCCGTTTTGGTCATGTTTATTTATTAAACATACCATTAAGGTCTAAACCTGGAATATTTGGCAACATTCCTTCAGTAGCATTTTGAAGCTCAGCTTTAGCCTTTACTTCTGCATTTTCTAAAGCCTTATTAACAGCCCCTACAATAAGATCCTGTAACATCTCTTTATCATCTGGATTTACTAGCTCTTTTTCAATTTCAATTTTAAGTATTTGCTTTTTACCATTTGCAGTGGCTTTAACCATTCCAGCACCGGCCTCACCTTCTGCAGTAATATCACCTAGCTTTTCTTGGGCTTCTTGCATTTTGGCCTGCATTTCTTTGACCTTTCCCATCATGCCCATCATATCCATCATTCCCATTTGTGTTCTATTTATTTTAGCAAAAATACTGATAATAGGGCATAAAAAAAACGGCCAAACAGCCGTTTTAGGATTTATAATAATATCAGAAATTACCTTATCAATGTTATTGTTCCAGTTTTTGAGAATTTCTCACCCGCATCACTTTCACCCTGTATTCTGAAAGCATAGTTACCCGCAGGAACAGGAGAAGTTCCACGATTATCCATACCATCCCATTGAATTAATGGATTATCGGTTTCAAAAAGGATTGCACCCCATCTATCGTAAACTACAAAAGTAGACGTTTTGATAAATTTCTGAAATACCTCAAACCTGTCGTTTGTACCATCACCATTTGGAGTGAAAGCCGATGGTAAGAAAACATTTGGTGGCACATTTATTACCACAGTATTGCTATAGCTAAATATAAACTGGCCTGGAGAAACCGTACCTGTAACATACTGCTTCGCCTGAACTCTAAACTTAACTTGAGATTCTTTGCTGTTTAATATAATATCAAAAATACCCTGTGAAGTATCCTTTGTATTGAATCTTGGCACCCAAGTTTTCACGTTGTTATCAAAAAACTCAACAGTGTATTCAACATCAGAAGAATTACTAACAACCGAAGCTGGAAATGTATAAGGCGTCCAATTAAGAGCACTTGCATTACCGCTCAAAAACACTGTACAAAACTCAGGTGAAGGCTCACTCAAAATTCCACAAACATCTTCAAATTCATATTTATAACAATATCCGTTCGAATTAGGGTCAATTGAAATATCATCGATTTGATTATCCAAGACAGATCCAATTGAAAAGAAATCATTTGCGTATGCATTTGACCTGTAAAAATTATATAGCTCACCATCTGATCTACCAACTACAATTCTAATTGTTTCCTCATCATTTGCCATAAAACCTACTGTTACTAAATCCAAAGGCTTTATTGAAACAGAACCACCTTTTGGATCCACTTCCACCATGTCAGAAATTACAGTAATATCCTTTCCCTCAGAATTTTTAAAAACATAAGTCAATTGATATGAATATGTATTTGCACAATTTAAGCCATTATCAAGCATAGAAACATCCAATACATTGATATATGGCCTATTGGTACAACTTCCCGTTGTACAATTTAAAATAGTTTTGTTCATGGTAATTCTAATAGGCACGGTAGATGGCTCACTAGGTCTATTCCATGCTAGTTTCACACTTTGAGAACCATTTTGAGTTGCACTTAAATTACTTGAACACAAAATTGGTGAGTAGGAAACCTTACCACACTTATCCGTTGCTCCAATCCTAAAACAATACTTTTTAGTTTTATCTAAACCCGCAATATTAGCCGACCCATCAGATATATCACCGGAAACATTCCAGTTAAATCCACCGCCGCCGCCATCCTGAGAAAATTCTAACTTATACTTAGTCCCCGCTGTGAAGTTTTTAAATTTAATTAATGCTCCTTCACCTTGCCCTGTCAATTCTAAGTGATCCATGTATGGCACATTTGCTACTGAAGGGTTGATTTTGGAAGGAATAGAATTACATAGTTCATTTCCCGATCGTATGTACCAACCTGTTACGGATACTTCCGCACCAGTATTGGGCCTTGAAATCGTATGGGGCAAAGTAATATTTGATTTAAGTATTGTTTCCTTATTCCCAGTTCCACCCCAATCTATTACATATTTTTCATGACTATTTTTCGGATCGTCTTTAAGAGTTATTTCTACTTTTGTAGGGTCGCAAATGGAGTAATCAACAACTGGAGCAGTTGAAATATCGATCACCTCTACCCAAGTACAACTTTTAACTTTTGTTCCATTGTCATTTGCTGAAGCAAGTAAGTAATGAAATCCTGGACTTAAAGTTTTATTAGCTATCCACCTTCCTGCCACTTTTTGACCTGCTACTTCATTTGCTGCTGATGGCGAGTTTAAATCAAAGTCAGTTGGGACTGAAAAGTAAAATTTAACGTCGGTATAGTTTTTACCGTTATCTTCAAAAGAAACAGGAATACTCCTAGAAGCCTTATCTAAGTCAGTACAATTGTACAAAATGGCCTGTATTTTACCCAAATCTTGGAAACCATCTCCGTTGCCAACATTACATGCAGCTGGCTTAGGTGGTCCTTGAGCAAAGGCCCCAAAACTTATGGCGAAAAGCACAAGTGTAACTAAGCGGCCAAATACTTTTTTAGTAGTTAGTAAATTCAATTTCATTTTCATCTCAATAAGCTTGGATAGTTTAATGCAAAAATCATGCCTATAAATCACTTGTTCCATATACTACGTAACCAATCAATTGTATATCAGTATTTTACACCCTACATGAAATATTAGGGCTATTTTCGAACTTTTGCTCGCATATCAAATCAAAATCCTTTAAAACTGGCTCACTTTTTGTAGAACCTGTTGATTTCTAAATTCAGAATTGAGATAAGAAACATATCTTTGCAAAATTCTGTTAGACTCAAAAGAACAATCAACAAATGAGCCAAAGTATATTAGATCCGGTAGAAGAAGCAATTAATGCTATAAAAGAAGGTAAAGTAGTCATCGTGGTAGATGATGAGGATCGCGAAAATGAAGGGGATTTTATATGTGCTGCCGAAAAGGTCACCCCAGAACTTGTGAACTTCATGGTTAAAGAAGGTCGCGGACTTATGTGTGCTCCTTTAACACCTGATAGATGTGCAGAACTAGAGTTAGAAATGATGGTAGGTAAAAATACTGCTACTCACGAAACTCCATTTACAATTTCAGTGGATTTGTTAGGTAATGGTTGCACCACTGGAATCTCTGCTTCGGATAGAGCTAAAACTATCCTAGCATTGGTTGACAGTAATACAAAACCTAGCGATTTAGGCCGACCAGGTCATATATTCCCTTTGAAAAGTGTAAAAGGCGGAGTACTGCGAAGAGCAGGCCATACTGAAGCGGCTATCGATTTAGCAATGCTTGCCGGACTTCAACCTGCTGGCGTTTTAATAGAAATATTAAATGAAAACGGTACAATGGCTCGTTTACCACAACTTCGAATTTTGGCAGACAAATTTGACCTTAAACTTATAAGTATAAAAGACCTTATTTCTTACCGATTAGAAAATGAGTCGCTAATTAAAAGAGAGATTGGTGTTCAAATGCCCACCCAATGGGGGAATTTTGACATGATTGCTTTCAGACAAACCAATAATAACCAACTGCACCTAGCCCTGAAAAAAGGAAGTTGGGAAAAAGATGAACCTGTTATGGTACGAGTTCACTCAAGCTGTGTAACTGGTGATATTTTTGGATCGTGTAGGTGCGATTGTGGGCCTCAACTTCACAAATCAATGGAAATGGTTGAAAAGGAAGGTAAAGGATTGGTATTATACATGAATCAGGAAGGTCGAGGAATTGGGCTTTTAAACAAACTTAAAGCCTACAAATTGCAAGAGCAAGGTCGAGATACTGTAGAAGCAAACTTGGAACTAGGCTTCAATATGGATGAAAGAGATTATGGCGTAGGAGCACAAATCTTACGAGACCTTTCAATTTCAAAAATTAAATTAATTACAAATAACCCTAAGAAGAGAGTAGGACTCATGGGATACGGTTTAGAAATAGTTGAAACTATCCCTGTAGAAATAAAGTCAAACCCTCACAATGAAGCATATCTCAAGACAAAAAGAGATAAAATGGGGCATACAATATTACAATAGGTTTACCGAATGTAGCTGCCAGCATTAACGTCAATGGTTGTTCCCGTGGCGTGATCCATCATACCTGACACCATTAATGCAATTAATGGTGCTAGGTCTTCTGGCTTTGTTAACTCTTTTAGAGATAATTCATCGAGTACTCTTTGTTCACCATATTCATTGATAAACTGATCCGCCATTGCAGTTTTGACAAATCCAGGTGCAACTACAAAAGATTTTATGTTGTACTCACCAAAGGAACGTGCTACTGACTTGGCTAATGACGTCAAGCCTCCTTTAGAAGCTGCATAAGCGAGATACTCTTCCGTTTCTCCCCTATTTGCGGCTCGTGAACTAATAAAAATCAACCTGCCACCTCCTATTTTCTTAAAATGCTCTAATGCAAGTCGAGTGAGGATACCTGCTGCATTTAAGTTTATTTGAATGGTCTTATTCCAAGTCCTCAACCAATCATGGAAATTAGCCTCGAGAGAATGAGGCTCAAAGATTCCAGCATTCAAAATCACATTATTCAGCTCGGGTTGAATCTTCACTGCCTCTTCAAATAAACGAATAGTCTCAGCTTCACTACTTAGATCGGCATACAAATGTGACTTATAATTTTGCTTTACATTTTCTTGCAATGGGCTTATACTATGACTTATCACTGTCGCTTTACTATCCACCAATTGTGTAAAGATCGCCTTACCGATTCCCCTACTCGCTCCAGTGAGCAAAACTTTCTCGAATTGTAAATCAATATTCATAGTTTTGTAAAAAAAAATGAACCCTCTCCGTTTATGTTTCTCAAAATAAAACGAATTATCTACAAAAGCATTCTTTGGTTTTTTATTCTTTCTATAGGAGGGGTAATTCTTTTCAAATTTATTCCAATCCCGTTTACAATGACAATGATTGGCTCAAAATTGAACGTAGAGAAGTCGTATGACCAATTCTATAGATGGACAGCAATTGAAAACATTTCAAAAGAGGCACAACTGGCAGTAATTGCTTCTGAAGATCAATTATTTTTTGAACACAATGGCTTCGATATCAAAGGAATTAAAAACGCAATTGAAAAAAATAAAAAAGGGAAAAAACTTCGAGGAGGAAGCACCATTTCTCAGCAAGTAGCTCGAAATGTTTTTCTTTGGCAAAAAAGAAGTTGGTTTCGCAAAGGTTTAGAAGCTTACTTCACGCTATTAATAGAACTAGTATGGGGCAAAGAAAGAATACTAGAAGTATATCTCAACATTGCTGAATTGGGACCAAATACTTTCGGAATGAAAGCGGCAGCACACAATTTCTTCAAAAAAGATGCCTCTAAACTTACTCGTCAAGAAGCAGCTAGATTAGCGGCATGTCTTCCAAGTCCGAGAAGATATTCCGCTGTAAATCCGGGCGGGTATGTACAAAAAAGAACCTCCCAGATTGTTCGACAAATGCGAGCTCTAGGAGGCACTTCTTATCTAAAGTTTTAAACCAACGATATTTTCATATCGAAGAATAGGCTTATTTTGACTCAGCAGCCTTTTTAACCTTTTCGTATATCATTACTTGGTTGGACGCAATTTTGGTGAAACCACGAACATCGTCTCCGTTCCAAGCATTGTTCATTTCTCCATAGCTTCCAAACTCGGCAGACATGAGGTCGTAATCTGACCTCATTCCTAATATTTCAAATTTATATGGCGAAAGTAAAACTCTTACTTCTCCTGTTACATGTCCTTGAGTACTTTCAAAAAACTGCTCCATGTCACGCATTACTGGATCATTAAACTGACCCTCGTGCAAAGTCATTCCATACCATTCTGCCAAATTCTGCTTCCAATATTGCTGCCACTTAGTAAGCGTATGTTTCTCAAGTAAATGGTGAGCTTTTATGATAATTAAAGGAGCCGCGGCTTCAAAACCAACTCTTCCTTTGATCCCAATAATAGTATCTCCGACATGCGTATCTCTACCAATTCCGTAAGGAGCAGCTAGTGCATGTAATCTTTTAATTGCATCTACTGGATTCCTAAATCTCCTTCCATCTATTCCTTTTAGTTCTCCTTTTTTGAAAACAAGTTTATACTCTTTTGGCTTTCTTTTTGAAACTTGAATCGGGAAAGCACTTTCTGGTAAATTATCCCAAGAATTAAGCGTTTCTTTTCCACCAACAGACGTTCCCCAAAGCCCCTGATTTATAGAGTAAGTTGACTTGTGCCAAGGCCTATCAACCCCTTTACCTTTCAAATATTCTATTTCAGCTTCACGAGAAAGCTTCTTATCACGAATTGGCGTAATCACCTCAGCATCAGGAACTATGATTCTAAATGCCATATCAAATCTTACTTGGTCATTTCCGGCTCCAGTACTTCCATGTGCAATTGCATCAGCACCAATCTCTTTGGCATATTCAGCTACTGCAGTTGCTTGAAAAATACGCTCTGCACTTACAGAAAGTGGGTAAGTATTGTTTTTAAGAACATTCCCGTAAATCAAATATTTGATACACTTTTGGTAGTACTTATCAGCTACACGTGCCGTAAAATGATTTTTAACACCTAGCTCATAGGCTTTCTTTTCAATGTCTGCGATTTCTTCATCGCTAAAACCACCAGTATCAACAAGAACAGAATGCACTTCCATTCCTTTGTCTTCTGTCAAATACTTTACACAAAAAGAGGTATCTAATCCTCCGCTATACGCTAAAACTACCTTTGGCATTTTGAATTAATTTATGAAATAGAAACGCTTGCAAAAATAGTAGATTATAAAGAAAACACCCTTTAAAAAGCTGTTATTTCTACTTTGGGATAGTAAAATACATCAAAAAGGCAATTCCAGAAAAAACAAGGTTAGGAAGCCATACAGCTAAAAGTGGGGACATATTGCCTGATTCCGCAATTCCTTTTGCCATGATGTAGAATAGGATGTATATAAATGCCAACACAAAACCAATGGCAATTTGCAAGCCCACGCCTCCCCTTTTCTTACGGGCGGCAACAATAAGACCCATCATGGATAAGATTATAACTGCAAACGGCGTAGCAAATCGCTGATACCTTTCTATTTCAAAACTTGCGATACCTTCCTCCCCACGAGTTTTTATAAGTGCAATTCGATCGTTCAACTCTGGAATAGTGAAAGTTTCATAAATCGCATGAGTACTTTCAAAGTCGGAAGGAAACATACCTACTGCCGAATCCATTGGTGTTTTACCAAATGTCATTTCATCTTTCATGATTCCAAACTCGCGAATTTGGTAATCATACAATCTCCAAGTCTGAAGGCTATCCACCCAAGCAATACGCCTTGCAGATAGTTTTTCTAAAAGTTTATTTCCGTCAAATTTTTCGATAGTAAAATCATATGCGGTTTGCGATTGATTACTGTAACTTGAAAAGTAAACATAGGTATCCTTTTGAATCGCAAGATGAAAATCCCTTTCATTAAAAAAAAACTGGTCTTTAATGTATTTATTTTCAAAATCTATTCGGGTTTTATTGAGTTTTGGCAAAATCCAGCCCACCATTATAAAAGAAAATATTGCTACTACACCTGCCCCCATAAAATATGGAAGCATAAGTCGCCTAAAGCTTGTCCCCGATGTAAGAATTGCAATTATCTCTGTATGAGCAGCTAGCTTGGCGGTAAAGAATACAGTAGAAATAAAAATCATCAATGGGCTGATGTAATTGGCCCAGTATGGAGCAAGATTCAAGTAATAGGAAAACAAAATCTCACTCATTGGAGCATTTTTCTCCAAAAAATCATCGTTTTTTTCAACAAAGTCTATGACCAAAATGATTAAAACAATGACAAGCACCGCAAAAACATAAGTAATCAAAAAACGCTTGAAAAGATATTTGTCTATGGTTTTCATTTCGAGTGGCAAGAAACTCAAAGAATTTTATGCCTAGAAATTTTTAATGAATATTAACAAGAATATTACGAGCTACTTCAAAACTCAATCGCTTTCTATTTCCTCTTTCAGTTAGCTCTACTTCCACGCTTTTGTCAAAAGAACTGATTTCTAAAACTTTCAAACTTAAGCCAAGTTTAAAGTCAATCTTATCTAAATGTTGCAAAAATGAAGTGGAATCTTCCAAAACACCAACAACTACAAGCGTATTACCTATTGTAGCCTCTGAAAGTTTGATAGAATCTACTTTTGGTAAATTTCCTTTAACATCGGGGATTGGGTCACCATGTGGGTCGAACTTAGGGTTACCCAAGAAATCATCAAGCCTTGAGGTAAGCTCCACAGCATCTATATGTTCAAGCTGCTCCGCTATTTCATGTATTTCACCCCATCCAAATCCCAACTTTTCTACCAAAAACACCTCCCATAGCCTATGTTTCCTGATAACTTTAAGTGCTATTTGAAGTCCCGAATCGGTAAGCGTAACTCCTTGATATTTAATGTAATTTATAAACGCCTTATCCGATAGCTTCCTCAACATATCCGATACAGAGGCAGCTCTAGTCTGGGTACTTTCAGCAAGTTCACTTGTACTCACTGACCCACCACCTTTGGAATGTGATAGATGATAAATGGCTTTAAGGTAATTTTCTTCTGTAAACGATGTCATGTACTACTCAGGACTTGAAGGTGCAAAGTTAATTTTTTTGTTCGGGTATTTTATTTGGTTTAACTTTTATCCTGTTACAACCTTTTTTAGGAAATAATCATCCTTATAACATGAAAAACATCACGCTATTTTTGATTATAATACTTACTAGTTGTCAATCTGCGACATTAGTACCTAGTGAAGGAATTGTAGATCTTAGCTTGAATGAAGCAAAAGAAATACAACTAGAGAATGAGAAGATCAAACTTACCCTGACAAAAATAATGGATAGCCGTTGTCCTGAGGATGCAACTTGTGTGAGAGCGGGAGAGGCAATTGCTTCTTTTACTTTTGACAATCAAAGTTTCGACTTGTGCATTGGGCCAGATTGCAACCTAGCAACAACTGTAAATTTTAAAACTATCAATGGAATCACCATTAAGCTTATTGAGGTAAATCCACTGCCAAAAACTACAAACGGAGATATGGCAAAATCTGTAGTAGTAAAAGTCGAAAATTAATATCTACGAAAGCGGAAATCAAATTGTTCCAAATTTGGTTATCATTGCCTAAGTATATATTTGAAGCATGAGTAAGAGCAATTCGGAGATTAGATTTTTAGAAGGTCCACGTAGTAGATGGCAGGAATTCAAAATGGCAATTAATGTCCTTTTGGAATTTATAAGAGGTTTTAGAGCATTACACTTTGTAGGTCCATCGGTAACGGTTTTTGGTTCTGCTAGATTTAAGGAAGACAACGAGCATTATATTCAGTGCCGCGAACTCTCTGGCGAAATCGCCAAACTTGGTTTTACCATCATGACTGGAGGTGGCCCTGGAATTATGGAAGCTGCCAATAGAGGAGCTAAAGATGTAGGCGGAAAATCTGTAGGTTGTAATATTGAACTTCCATTTGAGCAAAGTGGAAACCCTTACCTCGATAAATGGGTAGATTTTAAATACTTTTTTGTTCGTAAAGTACTACTAGTAAAGTATTCATACGCTTTTGTAATTTGCCCTGGTGGCTTTGGTACACTCGACGAATTCTTTGAAAGTGCAACATTGATCCAAACAGGTAAAGTCGCTAAACTTCCAATTGTGATTTTCAACACAACTTACCATAAACATGTGATGGAACACATTGACAACATGATTAAAGTTGGGACCATTTCTGCAAAAGATAAAGATCTTTTCTTGGTAACTGATTCTATTCCAGAAGCTGTTGAATACATCAAGAAGAACACTATAAAGCCTTTTGGCTTGAAATATACTCCTCAAGGTGTATTTGGTGAAACTGCTTAAGCATTTGAGTTAGATAGTTTTGGGGATAAAGAGTTTTTTTTTGACGCTCGACCCTTTGTGCTTTTGACTCAATTCTTTATTAGATGTGAATGTCTTTTTTTGTTTACACTTGACTAATCATCGGGAATAAATAAAAAACGTGTTCGCCTTTATATTTCTTTGGAGTTACTTACTATCAAGCTGTAGCACACCAATGTCTGTTTCCAGACATAAAGATGATACTATTTATAAAGTAGTAGACAAACCTGCATCCTTTCCTGGCGGAAACACAGAATTGTACAAGTTTATTGGCTCAAACTTCAAATATCCCTTGGAAGCAAAAAGGACAAATTTTAGTGGTAGAGTATTCTTAAAGTTTGTTGTTGAAAAAGATGGAACAGTAAGTAATATTGAAAATATTCAGAGTATTGGCTTTGGTATAGATGAAGAAGCAATTAGAGTTATTAAACTCATTCCCAAATGGGAAGCTGCAGAGTAGAAAGGAAAAAAAGTTAGAATTGAGTTTACACTTCCTATTTATGACTTGGTTCGGGAGTAATTGTTAAATTTTATTTTCACAATTTCCACATACTACTTTTCAAAAGCCATTCATTAATTTTGATTAAAAACAATCTCCTTAAATAGTAATCTTGACCAATTCACCCCAAGGTGCTGAGTTATTTAAACTCAGACATTCAACCTTCAACATCATTTGCTAGTAACTACCACCAGCTCCGCCGCCACCAAAACTTCCACCGCCAAAGCCGCCGAAACCACCTCCGCCGCCTCCACCGCCGCCAAATCCTCCGCCACCTCCACCCCAATTACCTGAGTGATTTCCCCATCCGGTGTATGTAGTATACGGCCAGCCAGAACGATACTTCCCCCCTCCTATATTACCACCACCATTATTTTTCATCGAGCGGAATATAAAATATAAAATGATAAGCATGATTACAAATCCCCAAATTGGGAATTCACCTGCTTCTTCTGGTTCAGCTTTGTATTCTCCAGATGCATATTTAATGATTGCATCTGTGCCGCTATTGAGTCCATTGTACCACTCACTACGTTTAAAATAAGGTAATATCTCTTGATTGACGATTCTATATGCAATTCCATCAGGTATTGCACCTTCAAGCCCATATGCTACAGCCAATTCTACTTTTCTATCTTCTGTCGCCCATAGGAGAACGATTCCATTATTTTTGCCTTTTTGACCAACTCCCCATTTTCTACCCAATTGTAAAGCATAGCTGCTCATATCCAATGGCTTAACTGTTTTTACAATTACTACAGCAATTTGAGAAGATGTAGTGTCATCAAATGCAACTAACTTTTGCTCTAGGGCATTCAATTCTTGACTACTTAATACACCAACAAAATCGTTAACGATTCTAGGTGGACTCGGTGGGGCAGGAAAATCCTGAGCAAACAATCCACTAGAAATAAATAAGAAAATGTAAAATAGGGTGTTTTTCATAGTTAGGAGAATGAAATTTCGTCTGAAAGTTCATTTGTATCACCTTTTTGATCAAAAGGGAAATAGTTCTTGAGTTCAAGACCTACCCTTTTTATTGCAAGAGACAAACCCTCTACGGTTTCTCCCTTGCTAAAATGTTCAATTAGTATTTTGCTTTCCTCTTGCCAAAGGTCATCACCGCACTTTTCGTGAATTCCTATATCGCCAAGGATCGCGTATTTTCTTTCAGCAAAAGCAACATAAAACAACACACCGTTACGAAATGCCGTATTATCCAAGCAAAGAAAATAGAATACTTCTTTGGCTCGTTCCATGGGGTCATCAACAGGGCAATGCTCCTCAATATGTACTTTTATTTCTCCGGAAGTATTTCTCTCCGCTGCCTTAATTGCTTCGGTTATTTGTTTCTTTTCAGCTTCTGAAAGGTAGTTCATTATTCGACTTATTTGAAGTCAAAATTTACATCTGGAGCGTTTTCTGTTCCTTCAGCACCTTCAAAGAAAGCTTTACGCTCAAATCCAAACATGCCTGCAAAGAGGTTCATTGGGAATTGTCTTACTGTTAAATTGTACGTACCAACTACCGTATTGAAGTCATTACGTGCAACTGCAATTCTGTTTTCGGTTCCTGCAATCTCTGCTTGAAGCTCAAGGAAATTTTGGTTTGCTTTTAGATCTGGATACCTTTCCACAGTAACTAATAAACGGCTTAATGCTCCGCTCAATTGATCTTGAGCAGCTTGAAACTTCTCTAGGTTTTCTGGAGTAAGGTCTGCAGCATCAAAGTTCATTGAAGTGGCCTTTGCACGTGCTTCAATTACGCTTGTAAGTGTTCCTTTTTCGAAATCTGCAGCTCCTTGTACCGTTTTAACCAGATTCCCGATCAAGTCTGATCTTCTTTGGTATTGTGTTTCCACTTTTGACCAAGATTCGTCTACTGCATTGTCTTTTTCTACAAGTCCATTATAAGAATTGCATCCGTACATTACGAATAACAATATTAGACCTACTACTCCTAAAAGTCCGATTTTTTTCATTTGAATGATTTGAGGTTTGTTATGATTTGATACGAAATTACCAAATCTTCTCCGTAACTGAAATTAAGCTAGAAATTATTCTATAAACGGTCGAAAACTTATTTCCATGCCGTTACATCGAGGATCGGCTTTGGATATTTTAACACTGTAGCTTGTTCAGACAACCAGGGAGTATTTAGTTCGGCTACTGGCAATGTACTCAACTCAGGTATCCAATTGCGAACATATTCGCCATCTGGGTCATAGTTTGCAGCCTGCTTCAAGATATTGAAATAGCGATTTACGCGAGGATCGTTGCCTATCCCTGCAACATAATTCCAATTACCCCAGTTGCTGCATACATCGTAATCCAGCAACTTACTCTCAAAGTACATTGCTCCCCACCACCATTCAATTTTGAGATCTTTGGTTAGGAAGCTAGCTACAATTTGCCTTCCCCTGTTAGACATAAAACCTGTCTCTTTTAACTCACGCATGTTGGCATCTACAAAAGGAACACCAGTATTACCGTCGCACCATTTCTGGAAATCAGGTTTACTATTTCTCCACTTGAGGTTCATTACGTGCTTTATACCGCTTCTTTTAAATAACCTAATACCGTATTTGAGTGAAACGAAATGGAAATAGTCACGCCACATTAATTCATAAATCAACCAATAAGTTGAGTCATTTTTAATAACTTTTTCTTCAAACTTTTGAATTTCTTCGAAAACGAAACGTGGAGAAATACATCCCAAACTTATCCATGGAGAGAATTTGGATGAATAGTCTTTACCTAACAGCCCATTCCTAGTTTCTTTATAAGTTTTAACTAATTCCTTCTGCCAAATGTATTCTTTTACCCTGGCAAGCCCTGCGGACTCTCCACCTTTGTAAACTGTTTCAATTTTTTCTTCACCGAAACCAAGTTTACTGAGAGTAGGAACCTCACTCCCTGAAAAACCTTTAGGAGAATTGAGTGATGTAACTGTTGGAAAAATTGGTCTAACTCTAGAATGCTGTTCAAGTTTATTTTTGAATTCGGTGAAGATATCTGGCAAAAACTTTACCTGAAAAGGTAAATCAAGGACATGATATAATGTTGCCCCCCATACCAAACCCATCTCTATATTGAGCGGTTTTAACTGCTGAGAGATTTCGTATTCTAGATTTGTTTCTTCTTGGGTAACTTCCTTTGAGGTAAAGATATGCGTAACCTCATAAGCTTTAGCTAGCTTGATTACCTCAGTTTCTGGATCACCAATTTTTATTATCAAATCAGAACCTATTGACCTTAGTGAGGTTTTTAAATCGGATAGTGAGTCTAATAAAAATTGAGTGCGAAATGCTCCTGTACGCTTAAAACCCAAAGAGGTTTTCTTGAAACTTTTTTTGTCCAAAACAAAAACTGGAATTACTGCACCAGTTTCTGCGGCTTTGATTAAAGCTTCATTGTCGTGCAGTCTCAGGTCATTTCGAAACCAAAAAAGTACGTTTCCCATTTAATAAATTGTTGCTTTTAAAAATACAAAAGCAAATATCTAAGGTTTTGTTACAACTTACCATTCAAAGGCCAATAATATTCCAAATAAGAAATAGAAGCATCTGATTTAAGCTTGGTTTTGGAATACTTATTTACCCAATCAATTACAGTTTTGCCACCTTTTTTGAAGTCTCCACCATACCAATCTAATAATTTGGACAACTGAGCACTGTTGGCATTGGTTATTTTGTTTTTTGATGGATCGTTGATAAACTTCACTCCTTGGTCGTCTAACTGAGCTGAAAGTTTAGAAGCTACAAAAGCTTCATTTCTTAATGGCGGACAAGATTTTGCTGCACATACCAAAGCAAAGTGAATACGCGGCTCACTGAATTCCTTACGAATAATTCCATGCTCGATATTATTCAAATCCATTTCTTTACCACCAATTTTAATAAACTTCACATCCCAAGGTGTATTAACAAATGGAATTTTAATTTTTGAGCCTATATCCTTTATACTTGTAATTTTTTGATCGGCATTATCAAGAATAAGTTGAACGGTGAATGCATTGTAAGCATTTATCCAATAAGCTAATTTCTCATTTGTCGACCAGCTTTTTGCAGGAGCATTGCTCGATACCATATCCAGATACTTTTTTAGACTAGCTTGATCTTTTGCAAAACCACCATAATCAACATAACCTGTTGCACTTACATGTTTTTTTAATAAGCCATCCCAAATCTCATGACTAATAGGAGCTGCACTTGATGTTGGACTTTCAATTGCAAAACAACTTAATAAGGTACTTAGGAATAATATGGCTATTAGGGAGGTTTTTATTTGTTTCATATTCTCAGTTTTAAGTATAATCTTTAACATTTCTAATTCATATACGTTACAAAGAGCAAAAAGGGTTGCAAACCATATGTTAATAATGAAATTTAAATGATTGTAAGTCTCACAATTGTAAGGTACAAAGGAATCTTCATCCCATTTGGCTTTTTATCCATGGCTATTTTGAGAATAGCCTTATGGTTTTATCCGAGCATTAAGTTTACCAAATTAATGGGCTGTGGTAAAAACGGAACTTTCGATGTAAACCCAGATTGGCAACAATGGGCATTTATGGCAAGTTGGGAGAATGAATCCCAAGCAAATACTTTTTTTCAGAAATCCTTTCTCGCAAACTATTGGAAAATATTTACTTATGAGAAATGGACCGTCTATTGTGAACCCGTAGAATCCCATGGTGAATGGAATGGCAAAAATGTTTTTGAAACTAAAAGGGAAAGTAAAAAGTACAACGGCAAAGTAGCTGTATTAACTCGAGCTACAATTAGACCTTTTAAAATGGTAGATTTTTGGAAAAACGTACCCTTGGTTGCCCAAACAATTGCAAAAAGCCCAGGATTTATTACATCTGTCGGTATTGGAGAAGTACCATTTTTGAGACAAGCCACTTTTTCTATTTGGAGTGATTTAGATAGCGTTAAAAACTTCGCGTATCGAAAGAAAGAACACGCCGAAGTAATTAAAAAAACTCGCCAAAGAGACTGGTATAGTGAGGAGTTATTTGCTCGATTTGTGGTTTTAAAGTCTTTCGGAAAACTTAATGGAGTTGACCCACTAAAGGAAGACTTAACAATTTCTTAATTGTAGAATATCAAGATTTCAATGTAATCATTCTACAAATCAGGCAATTATGAGATAAACCTCTCTAACGTAGTAGTGCTACACTTATTATGTTTGCATACCTTTGCCTTGCAAACAAAAACCTAACGAGGAAAAAATCTCGTGATTTACTACTTTAAACAAAACTCCTTAATTATGATTCAAAAGTTTACTTTTGTGCGAACAGTTATGCTCGCATCATTAGTCATTTTTATGACTTCATCAGTTTTTGCTCAGGCTGTTATTACCGGAAAAGTGATAGACAGCACAAGCGGAGAAGGCCTAATTGGAGCTTCGGTGACCGTTGATGGCACTTCTCTTGGAACTACCTCTGATATTGACGGTAACTACAGCATTTCTAATGCTCCAACCGGAAAACAGAAATTAGTAGTTTCTTTTATCGGATTCAGTAAAAAAGAACTCTTAGTAGACTTAGTATCGGGAAAAAATCAAATCCCTAACGTAACATTAGAAGAAGACGAGAACATGCTTTCTGAGATCGTTGTAACTTCTCGTGTAATTGATTTTGCGAGAACAAGAGAAACTCCAATAGCTGTTTCTACTATCTCTCCTCAAGAAATCGCATTAAAAATTGGTAATCTTGAATTCCCAGAGGTTTTAAGCCGTACACCTGGTGTATATGCAACAAAAACTGGTGGTGGATATGGAGATTCAAGAATTAGTTTAAGAGGTTTTGATCAAAGTAACACTTCATTCCTTATCAACGGACAACCTGTTAATGACATGGAAAATGGTTGGGTATATTGGTCAAACTGGCAAGGACTTACGGATGTTGCTAGTGGAATCCAAGTACAAAGAGGATTAGGAGCTTCAAGATTAGCAGTACCTTCAGTAGGTGGTACAGTGTCTATCTTTACTAAAGCTGCTGAGCGTAAAAAAGGTGGTGGAATTGCTCAATCTTTTGGAAATAATGGATATTCAAAAACAACTGCAAACTATAGTTCAGGAAAGTCTGACAAAGGATGGGCCTCATCGTTTTTGGTATCATACTGGAAAGGTGATGGTTATGCATATGGTACGGCTGGAGAAGGTTGGACATATTTTGGAGCAGTAGGATATCAGCCAGAAGGATCTAAGCACTCAATAAATTTATCAGTTTTAGGTGCAGCTCAATGGCACCACCAACGTTCTTCTTGGATCTCAATTAGAGATTACCAAAACTTCGGTACGCCACAAAAAGATGGAATCGACAGAAGATGGAATACTGATGCAGGTTTCTTAAATGGTGAAGAGTTCAACATGAGAAGAAACTTCTACAACAAACCATTGGCTACAGTTAACTGGGATTGGGATATTAGTTCTAATTTACAACTTAATACATCACTATATGGCTCTGCTGGTAGAGGTGGTGGAACAGGCCCACGTGGTGGAAACTTTAGAAATGGAGATATCGATTATTACCCATTCAATATTGACCTTACCACACAGTATAATGAAAGGGGAAGAGGAACTCGTGATGCAAACGGCTTCATCAACTTCGATAAAGCAATTGATGTAAACCGCTCAACAACAGACCCATACACAGGAGCAAATAGTAACTTTACTGGACAATTACTTGGATCTAACGGATTCCGTGATGACGGTGTGAACCGTGCAGTTTTAGTAAGAAGAGCATCTATGAACTCTCATGACTGGATTGGAGCTATATCTAGCTTAGAAGGTCAGTTTGACAAAGTTAGAGCGTCTATTGGGGTTGACTTGAGAAGTTACAAAGGATATCACTATAGAGTCTTAAATAACCTAATGGGACTTGATGGATACTACTCTACAGGAAATAGAAACTCGAATGGTCAAGTTATCAATACATTAATTGAGGCTTCTCCATTCAATAATACTGGCCTTAATGGTCCAAAGATAGACTACTACAACATTGGAGTAGTAGGATGGCAAGGTGCAAATGGTTTGCTTGAGTATGTAGATACTAAGTTAACTGGTGTATTACAAGCAGGTATCTCTAATCAATCTTTCCAAAGAGAAGATTATTTCGATCAACCAGCAATGCCAATTTCTGAAAAGAAGAGCATGACAGGAGGATATGTTAAAGGTGGAGCAAACTTCAACTTTACTGAAACTTCTAACGTATTTTTCAATGCAGGATTTATTTCTAGACAGCCTCAGTTTGACGCAGTATTCCCAAATTTTGCTAATAATATTAGTCCTGACGTTCAAAACGAGAAAATCACTTCTTTTGAACTTGGATACGGATTTATTGGTAAAAAAGTTACTGTTAACTTGAATGCTTATGCAACTACATGGGGAAACAGATTCAGAACAGCTTCTGTATTTAATACTCAAGGTGATCAAGGTACGGCTCAATTCAAAGACATTGACGTACAGCACAATGGAATTGAATTAGAAGCGACTTACCGCCCAATGGATAAGTTGAAACTTCAATTCATGGGATCTCTTGGAGATTGGAGATATACCAAAGATTTTACTGCAGAATTGTTTGACAACAGCAATAACTCAATTGGTACTGGTACTTTATATCTAAAAGATGCTAAAGTTGGTAACGCAGCTCAAACTACAGCCGCAGTTAACGCTGACTATAACTTGAACAAAGTTTTCAGTGTAGATCTAGGATACAGATATGCTGGAAACTTATATGCTGATTATAGCATTGTAGACGACTCTTTTGCACAACCAAATAACCCAGGAGCTTTGAAGTTACCTTCTTACTCATTGGTAGATGCTGGTGCAACTGCAAGATTTAAATTGCTTGGAAACACAGCAACTTTCAGATTGAACGTAAATAACCTATTTGATGCTCTTTATATCTCTGAGTCTCAAACAAATATTCATGCTGAAGGCAACTCTGTTACATGGAATGGAATTGACGTTCGTAACTCTGTTTGGTTAGGTTTTGGAAGAACTTGGAACGCAAGTCTTAAGTACAGCTTCTAAATAACAATTTATAAAGCTTTTAAAAGCCTTCGTAACTAACGTTTCGAAGGCTTTTTTATGGGAAATATCCTAAATTTTATTGCCAAAATGTCAACACGTAAGAAACTATGTATCAGTAACTTAGAGACATAAAATAAATATTGATCTGTTAACACCGAAATAGAAATTTTCTCCGTTCATTTGCAAAATTTTTTTTTCACTTTGTTTACATTATAACATTCATTCTATGAATCTAAAAACTACTTTTAGTAAATCACTTGGGATGCTTGCCATCCTTTTCTCAATTGCCTTCAGTGGTTATGCTCAGGTTACATCCTCAGCTATTACAGGAAGCGTAAGAGATAAAGCTGGCGAAGAGTTACCAGGTGCTACAGTAATTATTGTTCACGGTCCATCTGGCACAAAGTATGGTGCAGTGACTGGTGTAAATGGCAGGTATGCAATTCCTTCTATCAGAGTTGGTGGGCCATATCAAGTAACTGTTTCATTTGTTGGATATCAAACAGAAACCAAAAGTGGGATTTTTGCAAATTTAGGGACTTCGGCAACTGTTGACTTTGAAATGGTTGAAGACGGTCAATTACTTGAAGAGGTAGTTGTACGTAGCAGTCGTTCAGATGTTTTCAGTTCAAGCCGTACTGGAGCTTCTACTAACATTTCTTCTGAGCAGCTAAAACAATTGCCAACAATTAGCAGAAGTATCAACGATTTCACTCGTCTAAATCCACAATCAAATGGTTCTAGTTTTGGTGGAAGAGACGGACGTTATAACAACATTACAATTGACGGAGCTAACTTCAACAACAACTTCGGTCTTAGCTCTAGCAACTTACCTGGTGGATCGGCTCAGCCAATTTCATTAGATGCGATTGAAGAAGTTCAAGTCAATGTAGCACCTTACGATGTAAGACAAGCTAACTTCACTGGTGCGGGAATCAATGTAATTACAAAAAGTGGAACCAACGAAATCAAAGGAACTGCTTATACTTATTACAGAAACCAGAACTTCAATGGCTCAAAAGTAGCGGACATTGATCTTCCAGAGGCAGCTAAGACTGCAAATAACATTTTTGGAGCAAGTATCGGTGCACCTATCATTAAGGACAAAGTGTTTGTTTTTGTAAATGGAGAATACGAGAAAAACGTAAGACCAGGTTTCAACTGGATCGCATCTAGACCAGGTGTAACAGGCACAAACGTATCAAGAACTACAGCAGAAGACCTTGAAACGCTTTCAACTTATCTTAAAACAAAATACGATTACGAAACTGGCCCTTACGAAGGTTATGCAGATAACTTCACACAGCAGAACTACAAAATCGTAGGTAGAGTAGACTGGAACATTAGCAATAACCACAAATTTAACGTTAGATATTCTACAGTAAGCAATACTGACGACAACGTTATTAACGGTACTAGTGCACCTAACCCTAGATCAGCTTCAAGTAGAGTTAGTCAAAACTCTTTGACATATGAAAACTCAAACTACGGTTTCAAAAACTTAGTAAACTCTGTTGCTGCTGAATTGAACTCTACTTTTAGTGGTAAAATATCAAATCAGTTTTTGGCAACTTTTACACGAGTTCAAGATACTCGTACTTCTAAAAGTTCTCCTTTCCCTTTTGTTGATATTAAGAAAGATGGTGACTCTTACATGAGTTTTGGATATGAGTTATTTAGTTTCAACAACAATGTAGAAAATAACACTTTCAACATTATTGATAACATCTCATACTACGCAGGAAAACACAACATCTTAGCTGGTATTGCTTATGAAAACATGTACTTCGCAAACAGTTTCCTTAGATACGGAACTAGCTATTACAGATTTAACTCATTGGAAGATTTCTTAACAGAAAAAACTCCTGCGGCTTATGCATACACTTATAGCTTACAAGCTGGAGTACCTAATCCAGTAGCTGAACTTACATTCGGCCAAGGGTCTGCTTATATTCAAGATGAGTATTCTGTAAATCAGAACTTGAAATTAACTGCAGGTATTAGAGTTGACATGCCATTTTATCCAGTAGCTCCAATAGAAAACCCTGCTTTATCTGAGTTAAGTTTCCTTAACGGCGAAAAAGTAAATTCAGGATTGTGGCCAAAAAGCTCTCCAGCATTTTCTCCAAGAGTTGGATTTAACTGGTCAAAAGATGATCTTCAATTAAGAGGAGGAACAGGAGTATTTAATGGTAGAATCCCATTTGTATGGTTTACAAATCAGCCAACTAATAGTGGAATGGTTCAGTTTACTTTTGAAGAAACAAGAGCTGCTGAATTATCAAAATACCCATTCAGTACTGATCCAAATGCTCACGTAAGCAAATTACCAAACACAGCTGGACAAAGTGCTCCATCTAGTATTGCAGTAGTTTCTCCAGAATTCAAAATGCCTAGAATTTGGAGAACAAACCTTGCATTGGATAAAAAACTACCAGGTGATATTGACCTAACATTAGAAGGTATTTACTCTTATGACATGGTTACTATTTATCAAAGAAACATCAACCTAAACGCTCCAATTGGTACACTTGCTGGACCAGACAATCGTCCAATTTATAGCTCTGCTACCCGTAGAGTTGTATCTAGCGTAAGTGAGGCTATGGTTCTTGACAATACGACAACTGGTGGTGGTTTAATTCTTACAACAGAATTGAAAAAGCGTATGAACAACCTTTTTGTTAGTGCTGCATATACTTACAACGGTGTGAAGGACTTAACTGGAAATCCAGGTTCTCAAGCGGCATCAGCATGGTCAAACAACAGAGCGGTTGGTAGCTTGAACGACTTGCCACTTGCTTATTCTGAATTCGCAGTTCCTCATAGAGTTATTGGTGCATTGAACTACAAGTTTGACTATGCAAAAATAATGAGTACCACTGTTTCTTTGTTCTATGAAGGATCTAACCAATACAGGTATTCTTATGTGTACAATGGTGACCTTAACCAAGACGGTATAAACGGAGCAGACTTAATCTATATTCCTGCAAACGCATCAGAAATCAAATTTGATCCAGTTTTAAATGCAGACAAAACAGTTAAATACTCATCTGAAGAGCAATCAAATGCATTCTTTGCATATGTAGATCAAGACAAATACTTGAGCAAAAACAAAGGTGGATATGCAGAGCGTAACGCTGCAATTGCACCATGGCTTAACCGTATGGACTTTAGAGTAATGCAAGACTTCTTTGTAATGGCATCTGGAAAGAAAAACACTATTCAAGTTAGTTTAGACATACTTAACGTTGGTAACTTCCTAAACTCAAGCTGGGGTGTTTTGAAAAGAAACACTGTAAACAACGGTGCTGTTTTGCGTTATTTGAAATTAGATGCTAGCGGTCAACCATTGTTTAACTTAGTAGAAGTTGGTGGAAAACTTCCAACTAGTACTTTTGAAAACTTGCCTACAACATCTAGTGTATGGGGAGCTCAATTAGGCTTAAGATATATATTCAACTAAGAGAAAGAAAAGCTCTACATAAAGAATTTAAACAGGAGATTATTCTTTTTGTTTAAAGTAGTAAACACAATAATAATCCCGTTTGAATATTTCGAACGGGATTTTTTGATGCCCCTATCTCAGATTTATAAAGAATGACTAAATTGAGTCTCATTCAATAAAAGAAATTAATGAATCTTGATTTATCTCAAAAAAATGCCCTTGTATGTGGCGGTACAGACGGAATTGGCTGGGCTACAGCAGTAGAGTTGGCTAACTTAGGTGCAAATATTTGCCTTTTTGCCAGAAATGAAGAAAAGCTAAAAGATAGACTTTCGCAGCTTCATAAAACTGACAGACAAAAGCATCACTATTTGGTTGCTGATTTTTCCAGTCTTTCGAATGTTCAAAAAGCCCTAGAGAACAGTGACAATAAATTTCACATTTTAGTTAACAATACTGGAGGTCCCACTGGAGGTAAAATAATTGAAGAAGCACCCGAGAAGTTTGCGGCTACTTTTGAGCAACACCTCATGATTAATCAATTTTTGAGTCAAAAGGTAGTTCCCTTTATGAAAAGTGAAGGTTTTGGCAGAATTGTAAATATTATCTCGGTTTCAGTTAAGCAACCTATTCTTGGGCTTGGAGTTTCCAATACCGTGAGGTGGGCGGTTGCTAGCTGGGCAAAAACACTTTCAAAAGAACTGAGCCATACTGGAATAACTGTGAATAATGTTTTACCAGGTTTTACCAAAACAGGTCGCCTTGATCAGGTGAATAAAATGAGAGCTGAGAACGAAAGTAAATCCATAGCAGAAGTGGAAAAAGTGATCGAAGCCAATATCCCTAGTGGACGATTTGCTATGCCTGAAGAAGTTGCAGCTGCTGTAGCATTTCTATGCTCTCCTATAGCTCAATCTATCAATGGAATTAACCTGCCTGTAGATGGAGGATTTAGTGCTACGTTATAATAGTATATCGAGTTCGGAATTTAGAAAAACGTGAATAATGATTTAAAGCGGCAATTCCTCTCCGTCAACATTGGCATTGAGGTGAATAATAGCTTTTTGAATCGCAACATTGTTTGGGTAAGATGCAATATGACCTTCCTCCGTTTGAATAATGATAGCAAAGAAGCTGATATCTTTCACAACTCCTTCTACTGAATCATCTTTATCCATGATTCTTATTTTTGCTCCAATTTTAAAAGGAAAATTGAAAAACAAAATTACCGAAGCAGTTGCGTTACTAAGGATTGACCAGTTGGCAAATAATGCAACACCAGCAATCGCAAAAAAGGACGCAAATAAGCCTTTAAAGGATACATTCCATATAAAACCGAATGCTACAAGCAGTAGTACTAACCAAGTGAAATTGAAAAACTTGTTGATATATACTGATCGAGAACGATCTAAATCGTGCTTTTTTTCTTGTCTCAAAATGACCTTGCGAGATACTTCTCTTAGAATAAAGAACACAACTAACGCTACGAATGATAGGGCGAACTCGAAGAACTTGCTGTCGATAAATTTTGAAATATCCATGGCACAAAATTAGGCTAAAAAAATGCTGGTTCATATAAAATTCGAAAGGACTTCAGTAAAAAGCTGGTAATTCGTTAAATTTGGAAAAAGCAAAACAATATGGCTCTCACAGAATCTACAATGATGCCAATAGGCACTAAAGCACCTGCATTTACACTTCCTGACTCGGTTTCTGGCAACCTTTATTCAATGCCCGAAATGCAGGGATCAAAAGGAACTGTGGTTATGTTTATTTGCAATCATTGCCCATATGTGATTCACGTGAATGAGGAAATAGTAAAAATTGCCAATGAATTTTCAACCAAAGGAATCCAATTTATAGGTATAAGCTCAAATGACGCCGAAAAGTACCCTATGGATGGTCCTGGAGCCATGAAAGTTCATGCTCAGGAAGTTGGGTATCCTTTCCCGTATTTATACGATGAATCTCAAGAAGTAGCCCGAGCATATGACGCAGCTTGTACACCCGATTTTTATGTTTTTGACAATAAACTAAAACTGGCTTACCGTGGCAGATTAGATGCTTCCTCTCCAGGAAATGGAAAACCACTTACAGGTGCTGACCTAAGAGGAGCGTTAAATGCAATTCTAGCAGAACAATTTGTATCGGAGATTCAATACCCAAGTATGGGCTGTAATATTAAGTGGAAGGCTTAACCTTCTTAACTTTAAGCTGAACCAATTTCTTAATAATATCACTTTATAGACCTCTATTATTGGGGCAGAAAAATCATCCTTTGAATACAAAAAAGAATTGAAACATAATGTAGCATCCTACAATAGCTCCAATTCTCTTGAGTGTAATCTTTCAACGTAAAAATTATAGGCGACTAAGTTCAAAACTTGACTTCCCTTTTTGCTATGTATTGAATAATCACAAAACGATACTCCCTTCTCCTTTCTCCCTTCTCCCTTCTCCCAAAAAAGAAAGGCTTTATTCAATACAGTAATTCTTTCGTTCTTACTTCGCCAAATGCTTCTCCCAGTCGTCGTAACTGAGATTGTGCTTTTTAAGAACATCGGCTGGTACGCCGTCCCACATATTGGGAACATTGCCTTGAAAATCTAAATCTTTAACTCCTATTTCGGAGGTATAAAAACCAGTAGCTACCAAATTTCTCATCGTATTGAAGAAATTTACACCTTGACTCATTTCTGGTTTCGCTTTCTTTGGATAAGCAATTTGATCTACGATAAAAATACGATCAGCAGCACTCAAATCAATAAACCTCTTCCCTTTTTGTTTTCTAGATTCGCTATCTAACCAACGAAGTCCACCACGCACAGGAACTTGATAGTGAGGCATATCCTTCACAATAAACTCCAAAAAGTCAGGTACACCAGCATCAGTTGCACTTCCGCTAGTTTTGTCTGCTGGAATAATGATATCGCTCAATACAGCCAAAGTTGCCATCTCATGCTGATCAAAGAAAACCTCTTCCATGAGTTTTTTATCATGGGCAATTTCTACATCCTGTTTACCACCGGCAGCATCAGGCAGGTCTTCTTTTATTGGCTTCAATTTGGCCTGAGGTTCACTCGCAAGGGCTTTTCCGCTTACCGCAATTCCTGCTGTTCCGAGTGTTATGTTTTTTAATAAGTCTCTTCTTTTCATTGTCTTAGATTTCTTACAAACCTCCGTTTTTGATCTCCTTAATTATATAATCTGATGCCCTCATAGAAAGAGCAAGTATTGTCCAAGTTGGGTTTTTATCTGCTTGAGAGACAAAAGCACCACCATCCACACAAAACAGATTTTTCACATCATGCGATTGACAATACGAATTCAGTGCTGACTTAGAAGGGTCATTCCCCATTCTCACAGTTCCCACTTCGTGTATAATTTGACCAGGTTTTGTGAGTCCATAATTGGTATCTGCACCAGGTTTTTCGCCTGTAAGCACTCCGCCCATTTCAGTTAGAATCTCTTCAAAAGTATCCTGCATGTGTTTGGCTTGGTTAATTTCGTGCTCGCTCCACTTGTAATTGAACTTCAACACAGGAATACCCCATTTGTCAACTACTTTAGGATCAATTTCACAATAGTTATCCTCTCTTGCGATCGCTTCACCTCTACCAGACATACCGACATACGAACCATAAAAATGACGATAATCGTCTTTTAACGAAGCTCCGTACCCTCCTGCTTCTTTTACTTTTCCATTACTACCCGGATACTGCCCGTTTACATTTTCCATTCCAAAACCATATCCAAAACCAGGGGCTCCGCTCATACCTCCCCAATATTCAATATGATAACCACGAGGAAAGTCAAGTTTCTTATTATCAAGCCACCAGGGTGAATATACGTGCATTCCTCCTACCCCATCTTCATTGTATCTCTTTCTACCGAATAGGCTTGGCACATAGGCCCCTCTACCTGCTCCAGTGGAATCATGTAAATATTTCCCTACTACTCCTGATGAGTTGGAAAGTCCATTTTGGAATCTACTAGACTTGGAATTCAACAACAAACGTGAAGACTCACAAGCACTTGCTGCAAGGATAACAACTTTACCTTTAATGGTATATTCTCCTACATTTCGCTTGTCTACATAAGAGACTCCAGTTGCTTTACCTTCGCTATCGGTCAAAACCTCTCTTACCATTGCATTATTGATCAAAGTAAGGTTTCCTGTTTTCATTGCAGGTTTTACCAAAACCGAAGAAGACGAAAAATCTGCATAAGCCTGACATCCTCTATTACATTGATTGCAATAAAAACAAGACCCACGCTCATCATTAATGGGCTCTGTAAGTATGGATAACCTAGAAGGAATAGTGAGTACTCCTGTTTTCTTATTTGCCTCCATCAACATAAGCTCGTGCAAACGAGGCTTTGGCGGCTTTAAATAAATACTATCTGGGTCATTTGGCAGACCTTCTCTCGTGCCAAACACACCTATTAATTTATCTACTTCGTCGTAATATGGAGCAATATCTTCGTAAGAAATAGGCCAATCGTCTCCAAGTCCATCAATACTTTTTCGTTTGAAGTCCTTTGGTCCAAAACGCAAAGAAATTCTACCCCAGTGGTTAGTTCTTCCTCCAAGCATACGAGATCTAAACCACCAAAAGTCAGAGTCTTTTTCTTGAGTATAGGGCTCTCCTTCTAATTGCCATCCTCCCCAAGCTGCATCAAAGTCTCCAAAAGAACGAAACTTTGAACTTGCACCTCTTCTGGGAGAATCCCATGGATTTTTTAGTTGAGTAATATATTTGGCATCTGCTGGGTCGTAATACCCGCCTGCTTCCAAAAGACATACTTTAGCACCAGCTTTGGTAAGTTGGTAAGCTGCCATTCCTCCACCAGCTCCTGACCCTACAATAACCACGTCGAATTCCTTCGCCGATTCCTTAATTTGAAAAGTTTCCATTTAATAGATTGAATTGTTCTAAAACTCGTAGTATAAATTCGAAAAGCTCCAGATAACTATCGGAACGAACGAAAATGATTTAAATAGTTGAGTAAACTCACTTAATCATTCGCTTTATTTCTCGAATACTTACTTTAAGATAAAGATAAGGCTAAAACCCAGTTTTTAAAATATTTTAAATACCGTTTTTGAAAAGAACCTAAAAACTTAATCTATTGTGATTTTTACTTTATCAACCTTGCCATTTGGAGGGAAGTATCGAGGAAAATAATTTTTGCTCTTACATTTCTATCAATATGAGAAATTGATTCATCCAATAGACCTTGAATAAGCGGAAGGTTTTGAAACTTGAAAACTTTTGAAAACTTTTGAACAAAAGCTAATGGCTCGGCCTCTAATTTCACCAAATTCTCGTTCCCACTTACATAGAGAAATATCTCACGAAAAATAGTCAAAGCATATTCAATGATGCTTTTCTGCTTTTCTTTTCCAAAACTATCGAATTCATCTGCGAAAGAGACCAAATTAATCACATCAAAGGCAAATGTATATCGAATCCACTTTGCAAACCATTCGTGCTCATTGCCCGATCCTGTAGTTGCAAGACTTACAGCCTTGTTCATATTTCCTTGAGCCAAGAAAGCTAGTTCATTCGCCCTTTCGGAGTTCATTTGTAGTTTTGCTACAAGGTATTCGGCTATTTCGTTTTGTGTAAACTGAGGTATTGCGAATCGCTGGGTTCTAGATAGTATAGTTGTTAAAAGCCTATCGGTAGATTCACAAGTTAATAGTAAAATCGTGTCTTTAGGTGGTTCTTCCAAAAGCTTCAGCAAAGCATTTGCCATTGCATTATTAAAGAACTCAACTCTCCATATAATGACAATTTTATATCCTCCTTCATACGACTTCAACGAAAGGTCAGTAATAAGTTTTCTGGCCTCTTCTACAGGAAAATTTCCCTGCTTTATGTTAATTTTATAAAGCCAGTCGCTGATATTTCCAAATGGACTTTCGGCTACAAATTCTCTCCACTCGGCCATGAAGTTCTCTGAAAGTACTTTTTTGCCACCAGCAGTTGGATAGAGGTAAGTAACATCAGGATGAGCAAGTTTTGCCATTTTTGAACACGATGCACATTCACCGCACGAGTCGCTTTCAGTTTTATTGCTACAATTAAGATAAGTAGCAAAAGCGATGGCCATACTTAGAGCAGCGGAGCCTTCAAGCCCATGAAATAATTGAGCATGAGCAACGTGGTTCTTGGCAACTGAATGTGTAAGAACCGACTTAGCAGCCGTTAAGCCTGGGATTTGACTAAACTGCATCTGGTTCTTTGTTTTCGTTAATATATTTCAAAATCTCAACCTCGTCATTTGTAAGACTTTTCTCTCGTCTTGCCATGGTCGCATTGATTACTTCAATTGCTTTATCAAATCGATAAGGTAGATAGCCTTCAGCTTTTCCACCCCATGAGAAACTAGGAACAAATTTCGCTTGAAAACCTGCACCATAGATATTACTACTCACTCCAAAAACAGACCCCGTATTGATCATGGTAGAAATACCCGTTTTGGTAAAATCACCCATAAAAACACCACAAAACATCTCGCCAGTATCTTTTAAATCCTTTTCTCCATAATTATAGAGACTGACATTTTTATAGTTGTTCTTTAGGTTACTATTGTTAGTATTTGCTCCCAAGTTGCACCACTCGCCTATCACAGAATTCCCTAAGAAACCATCATGAGCTTTATTGGCATTGCCAAGAAATACAGTATTCCCTACCTCGCCGCCTACCCTTGTACCAGGGCCGAGCGTTGTATTATATCTTATTTTAGCCCCAAAAGCGACCATAGCGTTTTCGCCAATGCAAGCCGGACCAATTATTAGGCTATTCTCTTGAATGATTGCGTTTTTACCAATGTACACTGGGCCGTTTTCTGCGTTTATAGTGCAGGCTCTCATGTGCACTCCTTTTTCTAAAAACACATTGTCTGGATTATAAACCCTGGAGCCTTCGTCTTGAATACCCTCAGAAACTCTTCCGGCTGTAACTAATTCATAATCTGAACCAATCTGGGAGCCATTATTTAGAAATAAGTCTGGCAATTGATTAATACAAGTTACATCTTCTATGTAATCTTTTCCGGCGATTTCAATAGGTACTTGAAGAGGATAAATAAGTTTTTCGTTGGACTTAAAAATTGCCATCTCTCCATTAATCACAAAACCTTCATTGATTTTCAAGTTTGTAATTTGTTCTGCCAATTGTGTCGATGGTAGCAAATGAGAAGCTATATAGAGATTCTCTTGACCATAATTGGTCTTAAATTTGGAACTGAGGTAACTAGGCACTAAGAAAGTCGTCTCACTTTCAGACAAATACTTTTGCCACTTTTCTTCTATAGTTAAGATTCCTACCCTTAACCTAGCAACTGGCCGAGTTAAACTCAAAGGCTTTAAATTCTCCCTTATACTAGCTTGATCAAAAAGTATGATATTCATTAAGGGCAAAAATAAATATAAAAAGGCTCAAAGAACGATTCTCTGAGCCTTCCATTTTACTTTTTTTTCAATTATTGCTTTCCTGTTAGCTCAATCGCCATTTTTATGGCTTTATATGCATTCACAACTCCGCCCGATTTTGACAATGTACCAAACTTCACAATATCATCAGAACCAGGTTGTTGCACATCTACATCACTCAAGTCAACCACCGACTGAACAATGATATCTTTGATTTGAACTGCAGTGAGTGTAGGAAAATATGATTTGATTAAAGCCGCAACCCCTGCAACTGCTGGTGCTGCCATGCTTGTTCCTTGTTTTTCTTCATATTTACTTCCTGGGACTGTAGAATAAATAGCAACTCCAGGGGCAAATACATCTACTGTATTTTGTCCATAATTACTAAAATCAGCTGGAAGATTAGGAGCTGGTTTGAAATCTAATGCTCCCACAGTAATCCAAGCATCGGCCTGTCCTCCTTTTTTATAATATCTAGTAGGGTAGTGTGTTTCAGTATCTACATTTAGGTTATCATTTCCGGCAGCAGCTACAAATAATACTCCCTTACCAATCGCATATTTCACAGCATCATCAACCCATTCTTTCTCAGGGCTATATGCTTTTCCAAAACTCATATTTATAACTTGAGCACCATTATCAGCTGCATAACGAATCGAGTTTGCTACGTCTTTATCTCTTTCATCACCACCAGGAACAGTACGTACAACCATGATTTTAACATTGTCTGCAACGCCTTTCACGCCCAATTCATTGTTGCGTTCTGCACCTATGATACCTGCAACATGCGTTCCGTGCATTGGGTCTGGCCCTTTTACTTCATTGTTACCGTACCCGCCATATTCTAGCTTATCAGGATTATCACCAACTATTTTACGTGCATTAAAATCCAAATTGTAATTATAATTCACCTGAGTTTTAAAATGCTCTACTCCATCTCTTATGTCATTTGCAGTTGCTCCTAGTTCGGTCATTCTAAGCCAAAATTGCTTCGCTTGACGAACACTTAATTCTGCTTCACCGTCCACAATCCCCTTGATTGCACTAGAAGTTAAACTCTCTGAGCCAAGATAATCTTTCAAAATACTCTCAGAAGCAGTGAAATTTTCCAACAAGTTCTCATACATAGGAAGATATTGAGCAGCTTCTGCTTTTTTCTCTTCAATCTCCTTTCCTATTTTCTTGTATTCGTTATAAGCTTCTTTATTTTTTTTTATGGTGCGTTTCTTAGGGTTATCTCCAAAAAGCTTTTCGTACTTTACCATTAATCTAGCACTTTCAAGTTGCTCCTGATTTACGTCGGTACCATCAGCTCCACCAATGAAATCCCAACCTTCTATGTCGTCCGAAAATCCATTTTTGTCATCATCTTTTTGATTTCCAGCTACTTCCCCAACATTTTTCCAAATAACATTTTTGAGATCTTCGTGCTCAATATCAACTCCCGAATCTATGACACCTACTATCACTTGTGTAGACTTCCTTCCCTTGAGTAACTCCTCATAGGCCCTTTCTACACTCATGCCATATAAGCCATCTTTTTCGTAGTCCAGATTATGCCAATTGAATTTTGTTTTTAGCTCTTGACCAAAGCTCGTAAGGCATAAAAGCGAAAAGATGAAACTTAAAATATTTTTTTTCATTGTTTGTTCTAAAAGTGTCGTATTAAATAACCTGCGAATTAAATAAATATTATTCAAAAGTTAAGATTGCAACAATTAATCACTGTGAAATACTATTCTGAAATATCATTTTAATGCATAAAAAAAGCCCACCGAAGTGAGCTTTCTATTTATAAAGACCTTTGTAAATCTACTCAATTTTCATTTTTACACTACCGTCCGATGAAGTTTGTCCTGCAATAATTTGCAGTTGAGATAGTGGAACACCCAATTCGTATAATTTTCCACGAACTGCATAAGCCCTGTCTTCTTGACTGCGAGATTTTCCTACTCCTGAGATTTGGAGAGATTTATTTGTATTTATTTTAAGAAACTCTGCCAATGAATTTAACTCGTTGCTTGATTTCAGTTCAGCTGTTCTTCCTTTGAAGTTAGATGCCGAAAAACTTGCCCATGAGTTACTACTTCCTAGTTGGTCAAGTACATTCCCATATGATTTAGAACTTTTAGCAGGCTCAGTAGCCTTTGCAGGTTCATTGCGAACTACTTCTGCATTCGGCTTTGCCACAAAAGCAGGCTCAGTAGCCTTTTGGGCTTGAGTAGCTTCTACAGGTTTGCTTTCAACTGATGATTCATCAATATTTTCACTTGAAGAAGGAGTAGTTTGAATATTATCAAAAGCGTCGCTTTCGTCTTGACTCACCATGGAAGAATCCGTTGCTATAGATTCCATTTCTGTGTTAGAATTAAGACTTGTTGTATCTGTTGCTACTCTATTTCGTAATGAATAATATGCCGCAGCTAAAACCAATCCTGCCAAAAGTAACCAAGCAAAGATTCCAAAAGTATTGCTATTTGATTTAACTTTTTTGCTTATTACTTCTTCCTTTTCTACAACCTCTACAGTTTCTTTTTCGACAACAACTTTACTTTGACTCGAAGAATATTTTTGATCATAAACTGTATTAATTGCAGGGGGTAATTGGCTCTTTACTATTTCTTTTTGATCCTGAAGTAAATTACTTAGATCAGTCTGATTCATGTTGCCAGATTTCACCTGCTTACCAATTAGCCCCAAAACCAAAGGCGAACATAAGCTAAATAATGACGCTGCAGAGGTTTTCTTAATGCCACCAAACTCTGCCACCTTATCTGATACAGCACTACTTGTGCTTCCAAAGAAATGGTTGTTAATATTATTTCCAATTGTAACTAGCAATTGGGTTTTGTCTTGATTGGTAAAAAGTCCTTTGAGGTCATCTAGAATATCACCAGAGTGTCCTCCATCTCGAATAACATTCATGATATCTGTAATTCCAGGACCTTGTTCTATGTGGCGAAGTAAGCCCTGAAGCATAGATGTGATAGAAAGGTCGGTGGACTTCGCCAAACTTTCTTCATTTTCTCCCAAAAACCCCGATAGAAGCTTAATCTGCTCAGGACCTATCTTATCTCTTAACGCACTTAATATATTCATAATTAGTTTGTTCCGAGGGCTTCCCTCGTTTTCTTAAGAATAGAAATATCAATAACTATGCCCGAATTGATACATAATTCTAAACTTATTAGAGACATGAATTCATAAAATTCAGCTAGGCTTCTAAATCGTTATTTTTGAAATGTTTATGTATCGCTTTTAATAACGCTACATAGGCCTCAATACCATATTTTATTTCATCTAAATAAATAAACTCGTCGGCAGAGTGAGATCTTGCCGAGTCGCCTGGCCCCATTTTTATGCTTTGAAAAGGCATCAATGCTTGATCGGATAATGTAGGTGAGCCGTAAGTATCGATTTTTAAATTTTCTGCAATACCATATATGTAATGGCCTTTTGGCAGGCCAGATGGCTTGAGTCTCGTGGATCTTGGTTTTATACTCGCGACAGTATTTTGATCAATAATTTGGAGTACCTCCTCCATTGTATATGCATCTGTCATCCTAACATCTACAGTGTATTTAAAAAGATCTGGAACAACATTGTGTTGTGTACCTGCTGAGCAAACTGTCACTGATTGTTTCATTTTCCCCAAACTGTCAGATACTAAAGGATATTCATAATTTTTGAACCATTCTAAATCTTGAATAGCCTTGAAAATTGCATTTTCTCCTTCTTCTCTTGCTGCGTGCCCGGCAATACCTTTTACTTCGGCATCAATTACCATGAGTCCTTTTTCTGATACAGCTATTTTTAAAAGTGTGGGCTCTCCTACTATTGCCAAATCAATTTTTGGAAGATTAGGAATAAGTGCCTCAATTCCGTTTTTGCCAGAAACTTCTTCTTCTGCCGAAGCTGCCAAAACTAAATTAAAGCTTAAATCGCTTCTGTAATAGTAATGTTCAAAGACGGCTATCAAGCAAACTAAAGGACCTCCAGCATCATTGCTACCAAGTCCGTACAGTTTACCATCCTCTTCAATGGGCTCATGTGGATTTTTGGTATATCCTGCATTAGGCTTTACAGTGTCATGGTGCGAATTCAACAAAATGGTAGGAAGTTCTTTGTTGAAAAACTGATTTCTCGCCCACACATTATGATCCTGTTTACTATATGGAATATTCCTTTCTCTAAAATGTTCTTCCAAAATAGCCGCAGTACCACTTTCTTCTCTACTGAAAGAAGGTGTTGCGATAAGTTTTTTTAAGAGAGAAATGGCATCTTGAGTAAGCTGAGAATCTATTAACATGGAATATCATTAAGTACAAAAACAAAAATAGAAATTTTATTTCACCCTCGTTCCAACCTTTTTTAGAATACATCGGTCTTCTAATCAAATTAAAGTCAAAAATGAAAAGCAAAATTTTTATAACACTTTGCTTCACATTGGGCTTTTTGGCTTCATGTGAAGAAGCAAAACTTAATCCAGTGCAAAAAGAGCTTGTAGGCGATTGGACGTGGGTCAGTTCAGAAGGTGGAATTGGAGGAATTACAATAAATGCAAAAACTACAGATCATGTAGTTGCGACCTTCAAGAAAAACGGAATTTTTGAACTCACCGAAAATGGTCAACAAAAGGTTAAGACTACCTATGAAGTGAAGGAGGGCAAATCGATCCTTACACCAGAAACCAAAACCTTAATTTATTATGGGGACGGCAGAACGGTATCGCAATCCTTCGAAATTAAACAAGAAACCTTATATCTAAACGATGAGGTTTTTGATGGCCTAGGCCACACTTACAAGAAGATGAAATAACATCAAGGAACCAGTCTTGTTCCAGTCTTCTTTTTTTCAACCGACCAAAGTAGATCATCTGCTCTGCAGATGATCACTTTTTTTACCCCTGCCTTAATCGCATCAAAAGCATTATCCAACTTAGGAATCATTCCTTCAAAAATCACTCCCTCGGCTTTTAATTTAGCATACAAAACAGGGTCTATAGTGGGTATCACGCTTTCTTCATCATCTACGTTGCTAAGTACACCTTTTTTCTCAAAACAGTAAGTAAGAGATGTATCTGCCAATTTGGATAATGACCTTGCAATTTCAGATGCCTGCGTATCGGCATTGGTATTTAGCATTCCATGAGCTGGATCAAATGTAAGCGGAGCAAAAACTGGGCTCAAACCCATTTGAATAAACTGCGAAAGCTTTTCTCCATCTACTTCGTCTACATCGCCAACAAACCCATAATCTATTGTTTTAACAGGTCGCTTGTGAGCTTTTATAAGCCCAGCATCTGCACCTGTAAGACCAATTGCGTTACAGCCTAAAGTTTGAAGTTCTGCTACTATTTTCTTATTTATCAAGCCGCCATACACCATCGTAACTACCTCTATCATAGCAGCGTCGGTAATCCTGCGGCCTTCTACCATTTTTGTTTCAATATCAAGTTTCAGAGCAACTTCGGTAGCTATTTTACCACCGCCATGGACCAACACTTTTAGCCCTTTCAGTTTTGCAAAATCCTTCAAGAAAGAAGACAGTGCAACTGAGTCATTGATAATATTTCCTCCTATTTTGATAATATTTATGGTCATATAGAACTAAATTATTGGCAAAGGTAAGGTTTAAAGCTTTTAATAATGACAATTTGATAATCACAATTTGGTTCGATAATTGGATATAACATCCATGGCTTTGGCTAATTGCTAGACTACCGTATAGTATCATTTTGAATAATGTCAGACAAAAATGCAAAAACGTTTACGACTAGTTAAAAAACCAAATAAGACTTAAAAATTATTACTAAATGCTTCGAGTAAAATACACAAATTGGTGGGATTCAAGAAAAGTTGAGCAGTCCATAGAAAGTGCTTTAGCTAAAATGGATCTCTTTAACAAAACTCTATATGGTCGTCGAAAGGTTATAGATGAAAAATTACTTTTAGAAGCAGCTAAGAGTTCTCATGAAAATGGTAAGGTATATTATGTTACAATTTACGAAGATGAAAACCCTTACTGCTATTTTGAAAACAACAAAGCTTTTTTTCGAGTAAGCTTTTTAGATGAGCACCTTAGGAAGTATATGTCTTATGACTTTACTAATGAGTCAGAAGTCTCTATGCCAAAGAAGTTGTTTCTTTCTGTCGTCAAAATTTGGGATTTCAAAGGTGATAGTGACAAAGTAGTGAAAATTACAAGTTATATATTTCATACAGATGGCAAGTTTGTAATTGTAGAGCGAGATCATATAAAAAATGAGCAAACAAATAGTGAGGCAAAAAATAAAATTGATGTATCTGCCAATTGGGAAGATTACCCAGGATTTGGGAAATATGATTCAATCATTCGTATAGAAAGAGGGTTAAATATGGTTTTAGAAACCAATGCTTGATTTAACAGGCGAATTGCAAAAGACTTTTTAAGCTACAAACATTCTTCAGTTGTAATTTATGAAAATCATGAGTTTGTAGATTTACTTCATTACCAAGAGGTGAATTTATGTCAATGCAATCATTTATATTCTCTATTGAATAATCTCGCTAAATTGTGACGCTTTAATACCTCTAAAGCATTATTTCATTGCTTATTTTAGCAAAAACACCGCAGTGTCCCGAATAATATTGGCAAAGGGATTGACGGCCAAATGATTTTAGAAGTTCCTGTTCAAACTGAAGCTATTGATCCAGCAATTTTAGCTACGGCGAATGCAAGTTTAATTAAAATTAGAGATGTTCAAGGTAAAATTTATAACTAATTATGTATCAAATAAATTATCAGAGATGGGGTTGGGGTGAAATGCAAGATGTGCTAACCTCTATAGAAGTTTTAGACGGTTATAATAAAACTAGATTTAATAGAAGGAAAACCAAAAATTTAGAGTTACTGATTGAAGCTGCTAAACATGCTCATGAACATGGATTGATTTATTTTGTAACCATTAGAAAGAATGAAAACCCTTACTGCTATTTTGAAAATAACAAAGCTTTTTTTCGAGTAAGCTTTTTAGATGAGCACCTTAGAACCTATATGTCTTATGACTTTACTAATAAGTCAGAAGTTTCAATGCCAGAGAAGTTGTTTCTTTCTGTTGTCACAATTTGGGATTTCAAGGGTGATAGTGACAAAGTAGTGAAAATTACAGATTATAAATTTCATACAGATGGCAAGTTTGTAATAGTAGAGCGAGATCATATAAAAAATGAGCAAACAAATAGTGAGGCAAAAAATAAAATTGATGTATCTGCCAATTGGGAAGATTACCCAGGATTTGGGAAATATGATTCAATCATTCGTATAGAAAGAGGGTTAAATATGGTTTTAGAAACCAAATCTTGATTTAACTGGCGAATGGGAAAAGACTTTTAAGCTAAAAACATTCTTCAGTTGTATTTTATGAAAATCATGAGTTTGTAGATTTACTTCATTAGCAAGAGGTGAATTTATGTCAATGCAATCATTTATATTCTCTATTGAATAATCTCGCTAAATTGTGACGCTTTAATACCTCTAAAGCATTATTTCATTGCTTATTTTAGCAAAAACACCGCAGTGTCCCGATACGGAGACACTGAGGGGACTGAAAAATATAAAGTCATTGATGCTAAAACAAGCGTAAATAACGCTTGACTAAAATTTCAGACTTGACAAGTACTTGCACTAAAAACCAACAACCGGTATATAGAATGATAGACGGAGATGCCACAGCGGGTACAATTACCAAAATAGAAATGAGAGGTGGACAGGCTCAAAGTGCTTTTGGTCAAAATGTTGATTTTGGAGCATCTGGTAAAGTTCAAATTCAATTAGAGTCTAATGTAGAGTTTTGGGTCAATACGAACCCGACTGATTTCACAAAGTATTTAATAAGACCAAGAATAAAATAAGCATGAATTATTCAGAAGTAAAAAAAGAACTTAAAAAAGAGTTTGAAAGCTTTTTAAAACCATTGGGTTATAAATCAAAAACAGATCCACAGGGATGTGATTTTGGAAAGTTATCAATTAATTCATTAAATAGAATTGGTTATGGCGTAGCGAATTATATTGATGAGTTTAATACATCTTGTTATTTGAAAATATGCAATGAGCAAATTCAAAATATTGAAGGTGAAATATTCGAAGAAAAAGGGATTTACGATACATTAAGTACTGGCATGGCAACCTATTTTAACGAAATAAACTACCGTTATAAAATAAAATCCCAAGAAGATATAATTGAATGGGGTAAAATAGTTAGGAAGTTTTACGAGGAATATGCGGTACCATTTTTTGAAAAGTATAATTCTCTAGATGCCATTGATAAATTATTAAATGACCACCCAACGGAAAAAGTAATTTATTTAGATGATTTGGGTTGGCGAATTATCAAAGGTTTAATAGTAGCAAAACTCATCAATAACCCCAAGTACAACGAACTACGAGTTTATTATAAAAGTGAAGTGGAGAGCAAATTTCAGGGCTATTTTATGTATGAGAAGTGCATGAAAACGATTGATTTTTTGGAAACTCATAGCCAAGAAGAACTAATAAAAATATCAGAAGCCTAAATTGAAACCTATTCTCCAAATATTTTCCTTTTCCCCGCTCCGCAAGGTCTTTTTGACCTAACGGAACATGTTCTTCGGTCTTTTCGTAGAGTCTGTAACAGACCGATATGAGCTAAATTAATTGAGAAAATAAAGAAGAAAAATGAATTGTCATCAAGGAATTTTAAAACTGCATTTTTTGGTGAACGGTGATCTTAATCCTTTTATAGGCCAGAGGCTTCATATCATCTCACTAAAGCTGGAAACTTAGGAAAACTAGGCCCTTTCAGTTTTGCAAAATCCTTCAAAAAAGAAGACAGTGCAACTGAGTCATTGATAATATTTCCTCCTATTTTGATAACATTTATGGTCATTCTCTGCTTTTTAATTAACAAAGTTACACTATCGCTATGGCAAGTAGAAATGTGATCATCGTTTTAGTCTTGATTTTATCTAGTATAACGACTATGGCTCAAAAAGACTTCAGATGGGAAAATAGAATTATCTACCTTCAAAGCCCCAGCTTTGACTTGGTAAATGCTCAACTAGATCAATTCAAAAATCGATCGGCTGAATTGGACGAAAGAAAGATGATCATTTTCGTAAAGGTTGGCAATAGCGTTTATGAAGGTTTAAAGTTGAAAGAAACAACATTACCCACAAGTCTTAAAAGAATTGACCAAGCATACTTTTTTACACTTATTGGTCTGGATGGTGGAGTTAAAATCCAAGAAAATGAAGTTGTAGCATTCAGCAAACTAAGAAACACAGTAGATGCAATGCCAATGCGACAAAGTGAATTAAGATCTCAAGAAAATTAATTTTATAAAACTATGTTCTGGAAAAAATCAAACCCTGAAGACAAATTAAGAAAACAATACGAAAAGCTGATGAAAGAGGCTTTTGACCTTTCAAAAACCAACCGTACCGCATCAGACTCCAAATATGCCGAGGCAGATGAAGTCATGAAGCAAATTGAAGCTTTAAAGAATTAATTTTCTCCCATTTGCTCGGCAATGGCTTGTCTAAGAGCTTGATGTGGACGAGTTTTCTTCAATATGGAAGTGGATGTCCTGCTATCTACATTTCTCTTGCGATAGGCTTCGTACTCTTCATCGGTCATTTCATTTCTATGTAAAGAACCTTTCTGAAAACCATCTTCTACATTGTTAGCTATTGCATTTTTCACTTGCTCATTTGCTTCTTTCCTCAAGTTTTCAATTTTAGACAAAAGGTTCTTACGCTCAGTTTTCAGCTCTGTAATATCATCTAAGTAGGCAATCTCTTGCTGATGTACTTCTGTGGCTGCATTCAATTTTGCCAGCTCCGAATTTAAACTAGGTAGTAATTTCTCAGATTTTAAAATCCTTCTTCTTCGCTTCCTAATTGCTGGATTCATCTGCATTCCTCGGTACCAAAAAACCTGTAAAATAGGAAAAGCAATCCCTAAGCATATAGCTCCTGCAACAGCAAATAATACTCCCGTAAGAATAAAAGAAAGCATTGCAAGGGGGCTGTTTACCAAGCTTATATTTAATGCATTGTACTCAGCCAGCTTTGCTTCAATCTGAGTCAGAAGAGCAGAATTGTCAACAACCACAGTAGGATCAAGCGGTGTTGCTTCCATTTGCATTGTTTTGATCTCTCTATTGATTCCCTCTTTTAACTTATCAGTTTTATAGGCTTCGTACCTGAACCAACCAAGAATGATCAAAGTAAGCACACTCAATACCAACAAACCAGATTGAAAATATCCGTATATTTTCTTAGCTGACGGCTTTTCTGCGGCAAGATATGGTTGCTCTACTAGTCGTTCATAGGCGGGTTTGAGTAAAACTGACAATGATGCCAAACCTACAGCAAAAGCCCAAGCTTCGAGCGAATTCCTGATATTGAGTGCGTAGGCAACAATCTCATGAGAGATAATTAAGTCTCCTGCCAAGAAAGCAAAACCTGCTAACAAATATAAAACTCCAGCGAGCAGCGAGTAAGGTGTTTTCCTTTCTGCTTTGAGGTTTTGATAACCCTCAATTTCCGATTCGCTTTGACTTATTTTACTCAGGATTGTTTCTTTTTGTCCTTGTTTTTCGGCTTGCAGTTGAGTGAATTTTTGAAGATTTCCATTGATTGCTCTATGTTGCTCAGTGGTAGTGGCAATTTTTTCTTCAATGTTTAGAAGGTCAACTTTTGTCTCCTTTAACTCCTCGAGCAACTGCTCATAGGCACTTTGACTCGTAAGTTTGCTTTGAGTAACTTCACTATTCCCATTCTCTATCCCACGGTTATAGCCCTCCAAAAAGTCTTTCTGATTTAAAATATCCATTAGGAAATAATGTTTTTAATGGTTTGCATTGAAATCTTGTCTTTAACCGAAACCGCTAGTTCATATTCACTCATAAAAAGCTGTACTTTGGCATCACGTTCACTATTGATTTTACTTAATTGTGTTTCAGCTTCTGTTAGCTCAGGCACGATCGCCCACTTTTCGGCTCTGATCGTGTTTATTCCCTCATCATGTGCAGCAATTTTATCATTTACTGAAATTACTTTTTTGTCCAAAAACTGACTATTTATTGAGTTCTCTTTCCATTTTCTCCACTCCATACTCCAAACGTGAATGTGCGAAAAAAGCAGTCGCCCAACAATTGTAAAAATACCTCCTGTAAAAAGGAAAAGGCCTAATGCTACCAACCAGCCACTAGTTTCTAGAGCACATATAAATACAAAACTTGCTGCGGCAAATGGGACAAAATACCACTCAACTATTTTCCAAAAACTATGCTTGGTTTGCCTTTCTAGGATTGAATCACTTTGATAAACACTGAATAACCCAGCGAAATACACCCCGATAGAAACGAACCAATGCTGATCAACTATCTTTTGCTTTATTCCGAAGTCAATGATAAAAAACGCACCAACCAAAGCCCCTAGCGACAATAAAATGGCTGTAGTATACCTAGGCAACTGATGAGATTGATATTGATAGTTTAAGTGAAACTCTTTTTTAGCAAACTCTTCGTTTTTCGTTTGCTCTATTTGCTCAATTTGAAGATTAAGTACTCCTATTTTCTCCGAAAGCAGTACCACCGTTTTCTCATATTCGCTTCCAAGCTGCTTGTAGGAATTTCTAATAATGTTCAGCTTGTCCTCTACTTTGGCATCAGTAAGTCCAAAAATCACCCCTTCATCTCTAATAGAGCTTTCGTCCTTAATCCAGTCTGGTAAATCCACTGAAGTATTTGCCGTGGATACTACATTTTCTTCTATAACCTGAGTAGGGCCATTTCCCCTAGAAACTACCAAAAAGCTCTCCCAGTCATCTTGAGGGGCTTCTTTTTTTCTAAACGGTTTTGTTATTCTTTTAATGAAACTCATAAACGGAGGTTATATGCTAATCAACAACTTCAAAAAAAGAGATTTATTTTAAGATTTTGAATCAAAATATGATGAGCGGTGGAACAAATACCCCCATTTGCTAGGTTTGAGAACCATGGACATATTTCACAGAGTTGTTGGCGAAGGCAAACCTATTGTAATCCTTCATGGAGTTTTTGGATCTGGAGATAACTTATTTACAGCAAGCAAGCTTATTGCTGCTGGTGGTTATAAAGTGTACCTTTTGGATGCTCGCAACCATGGTCTTTCTCCACATGACCCCGTCCACAATTATAAAGTCATGGCTCAAGATTTGGATACTTTCTTAAGCAAAGAAGGGCTGGACAAACCCATTATCATTGGGCATTCTATGGGCGGGAAAACCGTAATGGAATATTCACAACATTACGACAACTACTCCAAGTTGGTGATTATTGATATTGCCCCAAAAGCCTATAAACCACATCATTCACACATATTGAATGGACTCAAGGCAATCAACCTAGCAGAAGTTAAAAATAGAAAGGATGCCGAAACTACTTTCTCTGAATATGTGAGCGAATTTGGCGAAAGACAATTTATCCTAAAAAACCTGTACAGGAAGGACAATGGCGGATTTGATTGGAGAATCAACATTGACGCTATTTCTAATGCGATTGAAGATATCAGTAGTGAAATAGCTTTGACAAAGGAAATCACAGCTCCTACCCTTTTCCTCAAAGGTGAATTATCGAGCTACATCAATGAAGAAGACGAAAAGCAAATCAAGCAAACTTTTACCAATTGCTATATTGTAGAAATAAAAGGTGCGAATCATTGGGTGCATGCTACTAAACCACAAGAATTTGTTGCCACAATATTGAGCTTTGTAAAGAGATGAAGCACTTCTTTCAGTCCGAAATAAAGCTTAAACCTTACTCAAGAGGTTTTCATATTATTACCGATGATGTTTTACACGCATTGCCTGAGCTTAAGGAAATTAAGCAAGGAATATTGAACGTGTTTATTAACCACACTTCAGCGTCTCTTACAATAAATGAGAACTGGGATCCAACAGTAAGAGGTGATTTTGAACGACATTTCAATAAAATGGTGCCTGAAAATGCTCCCTATTATGAGCACAACTACGAAGGCTCCGATGACATGCCTGCCCATATAAAAGCATCTTTACTGGGAGCATCAATCAATATTCCCATCACAAATGGTAAATTAAATATGGGTACCTGGCAAGGAATTTACCTTTGCGAGCATCGTAATCATACCGAAGGCCGAAGCCTTGTTATGAGTGCTTGGGGAAATTAAAAATCTGATTTATCTACCAAGTCCCTTTAAGATTAACCGTATAAAGTGAGTCTACTTTTTATTCAAAAATTAGCCGCGGCCATCTTCAAGTAAGCTTGTTCCTCTTTTGATAAACTTTAGAATAAAGTATACAATACCGCTAACTACAAAAGCCCAAAACCAGTTGTTTTGAATGACAGACCAATCATTATTTGCAAAACCATTTTTCAGGTAATCAAATACAAAGAATAGCGTAAAAAGTGCGAAAACACCGTTTTTCTCTTTCTTTAGCACCTTTTTAAGACTAAAAGGATATTTTGGGCTTGATGGGGTAGAGAGTTTCATTACAAACGCAGGAACTCCTTTTGCCCAATTGAGATAAGTATCACCAAACTTTCTGCGTAGAAATGCTTCTTCAGCAAACATGATACGTTCATAATATACCCAGTAAAGCAAAGTGAAAGAAGTTATAAACCAGAGATTGGCACTTAGCATTGCAGGAGCCAACCACATGAAAAAGTTTCCTACATATAAAGGATGGCGAACCAATGAGTAAATTCCTGTCGTATTAAGTTCGTCCGCGACTTGCCCTTCGGCTGTATTGCGACCTGAGGTGTTTTTAGGCGTAAAACCAACTGTGAACACCCTTATTAAAAGGCCTACTATTCCTACCGCAAGTGATATTAACCAATAGGTCTGATTATTAAGTAGTTCATTTCCTTTCTGGCTTTCATAATAAAATGCCAATACTGCGAAAGCAAAAAATATAATAGGAAAGTAGCTACGATATTTGAAAAGGAAATTCCCTTGATCTTCTAATTCTTCGATAAGAGCCATGTAAGGTGTTTTGTTTGGGACAAAAGTACGAGAAATGAATTTCTTAGCCTTCGTTTTTTTCTTGAATCAATGGACGAAGGCTAGATTCTTCCACTAAACTTTGTTTCATATCTATTTCCCAATTCATAGATTCCGCAATTTGCTGCATCATGAGGGCCACTTGCTTATTGGCCGCAATGGGCAAATGACTTTCCAAAGCCTTAGATTTCATTAACTTTTTGGCATTATCCAAGAGATTGGTATAGTCGTCGGACTTAAATTTATGAAGCCAACCCTGGTTGATATCATAGAACTTATAATCCGTATCCATTGAAATAACTTCGGGTTCTGGAAATTCAAGAACTGTAATTTTTCTTGTTGTTTCGTCTCTTTCAATCTTCATTTTACTAAAATCGTAACCTACAGATACTTTAGCTTTTGTTACAATAAGTGCCTTTTTATTGGATTGAAAAATCCCCCAAAAATCCTTATTGCTTTTGTGGTCATAGATTTCGGTAAAGTAACCTTCGGCAAAAACAACTTTGAAAACCTTCTCTATTCTTTCCAGTAGGATATTGGACTCCACTTTCACATCTGCCTTGTTTTTGTTCTTTTTATTTGCACCATATCTCCAAACAAAAATCTGCCAAGCAGCTAAGCCGCCAATTACCAAGGCCAGAATAAATAAGAGAAATTCCATATAAAGACTTTAAGATATTATTTGAAAGAAGTATCACCACCCCTTTCGCAGCGGAAATAAACACTATTTTTGCACTCAAATTTACGATTAATCGCTTAGAATGTCGAAAAAGTCCCTTGTTTTGATTGTTGGCCCCACAGCTGTAGGCAAAACAGCACTCTGTGTCAATATTGCCAAGCAATTAAATGCAGAAGTGTTTTCATGCGACTCTCGTCAGTTTTATAAAGAAATGTCGATAGGTACAGCCAAACCTACCAAGGAAGAAATGAGAGGAGTTCCTCATCATTTCATTGACAATCTCAGCATAGAAGAAAATTATACTGCAGGACAATTTGAAAAAGACTCACTCCGTGAATTGGACCTATATTTCAAAGATAAAGATGTCGCAATTATGACTGGCGGAAGTGGTTTATTTGCCAAAGCAATTACTCATGGCTTTGATAACCTACCCACTGTTCCTGCTATTATTAGAGAAGAGTTAAAAAACGAACTGGCTGAAAAAGGACTTGAGTTTCTTCAAAACGAATTAGCAGAAAAAGACCCCGTCTACTTTTTAAAAATTGACAAATCCAATCCACAACGGCTAGTAAGAGCGTTGGAAATTATTCGCCATACGAATGATACTTATTCCAGCTTTTTGAAAAACAATACTGTTAAGCGACCTTTCGAAATTATTAAAATTGGTATTGAACTTCCTCGTGAAGAGCTCTACGGAAGGATAAATCTCAGGGTGGATATAATGATGAAATCAGGATTATTAGCCGAAGTTGAAAGCTTGAAAGCTTATAGTGAACATTCTGCTCTCAATACGGTTGGTTACAAGGAAGTATTTCAGTTTTTGAATAACAAAAGTGAGTTAAACGAAACTATCGAATTGATAAAAAGAAATACTAGAAGGTATGCAAAAAGACAATTGACCTGGTTTAAGAATCAAGACGAATTCAAATGGTTTTCACCTAAAAGCGAACCAGAAATTTTGGCTTACGTTAAAAATTTGATTTGAATAATTATTAAGAATTGAACTTTTAGTATATCCATATTGGTTAAGTATTCAAATTGTATGTAACGACATATATTTTATCTTTAGAACACAAAACAAAAAAAGACAATGAAAAAAATTTTAATGACCCTTGCACTTGCTGCTACAGCAACTTTCACATTTGTATCATGTAACTCTTCTACAGAGACTACAGAAGGAACTGAAGAAGCAGTAGCTATTGCTGACGGAACAGTAACTATTGATGCAGCAGCTAGCTCTGTAATGTGGAAAGGCGAAATGCTTGGACTATACTCTCACGAAGGTACTGTGCCATTGAAGTCAGGTTCTATCACTATCACTGATGGTGCAATTTCTGCTGGAAATTTTGAAATTGATCTTACTACAATCAATCCTACTGACGATGCTTACGGCGAAGATAATCCTAAAGAGAAATTGGTGGGTCACCTTTCTTCTGCTGATTTCTTTAATGTAGAGCAATTCCCTACTGCAACTTTTGAAATAACTGGATCAGAAGGAACTTCGGTAATGGGTAACCTTACTGTAAGAGGAATTACTAATCCTGAGAAAGTTGAGAACGTTGTAATTACTCAAAACGAAAACGGAACTTCAATGACTGGAGATCTTACTTTTGATAGAACAAAATACGATGTAAACTTCAGCATGCCTGTAGAAGACAAAGTTTTGTCTAACGATATCAAAATCAGTGTTTCTCTTGCTGCTGCAAAGTAATTAGAGCCAACATTAATGAATCTGCACGCTACCAACGTAGCGTGCTTTTTTTGTGCCTATTTTCAAGGATTTTCATATTTTCCTTGAAAACTGAGTCCTTTCTCTATTTCTTTGCAGCAAGTCCAAAGTCAAAACTATGTACCAAATCATTGTCGCCATTGACGGCTTTTCAAGCTGTGGAAAATCAAGTACCGCCAAAGGTGTTGCCAACCACTTAGGCTATGCATATATAGATAGTGGAGCTATGTATAGAGCCACTACCCTATACTTTCTTGATAATCATGTTAGCTTGAGCAATACCAAAGAAGTATTACGTGCTATTAGTGAAATTACCATAGAATTTAGGGTTTCTAAAGACGGAAAAAGCGAAACTTATCTCAACGGCCTGAGGGTAGAAGATAAAATAAGAGAATTGCGTGTAGCCAATATGGTAAGTGAAGTAAGTGCCATTGCTGAAGTGAGACATGCAATGGTAGAACAACAGCGAAAAATGGGTAAAAAAAGAGGTGTTGTTATGGACGGTCGCGACATAGGAACTGTAGTTTTTCCCGACGCAGAACTTAAAGTTTTTATGACTGCGGACACAGACATTAGAACTCATAGGAGACAAGTTGAACTTTTAGAAAAAGGTAAGCTTTTGGATTTTGCCGATATAAAATTCAACCTAGAAAAACGAGATAGAATAGATACCACAAGGACCGAAAGTCCGCTTCGTCAAGCAGAGGAAGCCTTCCTAGTAGATACTTCTTTTATGACATTGGACGAACAGATAGAAATGGTTAGTCTCATGGCTGACCAAGCAATTGCTTTAAAAGCAGAACGTAAAAATGTATGATTATTTACTTGTAGGGCAAGGTATTGCGGGCAGCTTGCTATCACTTGAACTCTTAAATGCTGGTAAATCTATACTGGTTATTGCCGATGAATCTCGTCCAAGTTCCTCTCAAGTAGCCGGTGGAATGTTTAACCCTGTTACAGGTAAGCATCTCGCGAAAACATGGATGGCGGATGAGCTTTATCCGTTTTTAATCAAATACTACCAAGAATTAGAAGATAAGCTAAATACCAAATTCTTTCATCTTACTTCGGTTTACCGCCCGTACGTAAACGAAAATCAGAAAAATCAATTCATAAAAGCGATTGAAAAGCACGATATAGCGGAATATCTTGATCACCAAGAATGTAACGAGCCCTACAATAAATTTATAAATAATGACCTCGGTGGCTTACTTACCAAAAAAGCAGGATGGGTAGATGTTCCCAAACTCACCGATTCCGTTAAAAAGGTCCTAATTGACCAATCTGCATACCAAAATTCAGTTTTTGACCAAAATGAAGTAAAATTTAAAACTGACGGAATTAGCTATAAAGGCATTGAAGCTAAAGCAATTATTTATTGTGAAGGTTACTACGCAACAAAGAATCCCATATGGTCCTGGCTAAAGTTTAATCCAGTCAAAGGTGAGACACTTCTTACTGAAATGCTTGATTACCCTATTACAGAAATTGTAAACCAAAACTCTTGGATACTACCCATTTCTGGCTCCAAATATAGGTTTGGGGCAACATACAGTTGGCATGAATTGGACTTCCTACCTACTGAAAAAGGTCGAGAAACGTTAATAGAAAAAGTTGATAAGTATCTCTCTCATCCTTATAAAATCATAGACCAGCAAGCTGGAGTACGTCCATCTACAAACGACCGACGCCCAATAATGGGTGTCCACCCACTTCATAAAAATGCTTTCATATTCAATGGCTTAGGAACCAAAGGGGTATCAATCGCCCCATATTTCGCTGTGGAATTCTGTGATTTTTTATGCAATCAAAAAGAATTGCATTCTGAAACAACCATAGAACGCTTTTATGCGTTATATTAGAAATCTGATTTACCCCGTTCTATGAAAAGATTTCTTCTGTTGGCAATAATGCTATGTAGCTTAGGTGCATTATCTCAAGGTTATTACTCTGTATCCGAAGAAGAATATGGTAAAAACAGGATACAAGTCCGTAGGCTCGAATGGAAGACAATCACCAGTAATAATTTTGAATTTAATTACTACAGAGGTGGAGACGAAATGGCTCAAAAGGCCGCAAAAATAGCGGAAAACGAGTATAGGAAAATCACAGAAATTCTAGGTTACACTCCGTTTACAACCATGAAGATTTTTATTTATAAAAATCCTCGACAACTAGCCGAAAGCAATATAGGTCTCACATCCCCAGTAGATTACGATGGTGGAATTTTGAATTTATCTCGATCAAGAGTAGAAATCGCTTATGATGGAGATGATGACGCTTTCAAGCAACAACTAATTAAAGAAATCTCAAGCTTGTTTGTATACGACATGCTCTATGGAGGCTCCTTAAAAGAGGTTCTTCAGAGTTCTTTACTGCTCGCTGTTCCAGATTGGTACATGAAAGGGATTGCCAATTACATTGCAAATGACCAAAAAGATGAGGCTCATGTGCAAGAAATGAAAGAAGCCATTGCCCGTAACACCGATAAAAAAATCAATCAAATTAAAGGAGATGATGCTGGACTCATAGGCGAATCTATCTGGTTTTATATAGCCCAAAGGTATGGCGAAGACAATATTTCTAACATCCTTAACCTCACTAGGATAATTAGAGCAGAGCAGTCAAGCATTACCAGTACAATAGGAGTTTCTTTTAATAGGTTTTTAAAGGATTGGCAAAGCTACTATGCCGGTGGAATGAATCAAGCTGCTGAAAATCAAAAGCTAGAATCGGAAGTTGATAAAGAAATAATACCGCTGAAAAGTGATGTTCCAAAACTAAGCGGCCTTAAAAATGGTCAAATTGACACTGAACACTACGAATTTAGCGAAGCAAATGTTCAAAAAGTATTAGAGGAAGAAAAGTCTATAATAAGAGAAAGTACAAGTACTTTCAATAAAAGCAAGCTTAATAGAGGAAGTGAAACGCTAGCGATAAGCTCACCTAAGACTTATCAAAATGTACTTATAAACAATGACCTCAAGACCTCTATCATGAATGACCCAGTGAGAAGGTTTGGAATAAAAGCCGACCTCACACTTAACGATTTGTTAGAAAACCATGTATTCAAATTTGGCGTATTTCTCACTCCATCGCTTTCAAATCACGACATCACCGCTAGTTACATGAACTACGAAAAACGCGTAGACTGGGGAATCAAATTTGAAAGAAGAGCAATTAGACTAGAAAATATTGATGCTAAAAATCATTATTTATTCAGACCTCTAAATGTTATTCTCAAAGAAGATTTTAGTTTTCAGATAGACAGAGAGGTGTACTTACATCGAATTACGGGAACTATATCTTATCCACTCAGCAGGTTTTTAAGAGCTCAAATTAACCCTTCATTATATGTAAACAGTGACTTTGATCTTGAAAATCTAACAAGAAATACACTGAAAGACACTTATATAGGAACCTCGGCACAGCTTATTTTTGACAACACTACATCGGACAATAACAATCAAGTTTACGGCACCAAAGCAAAGTTTTCCTTTGAAAGGAATATTAATTTTGGGCAAATTTTAAACAACTTTGATAGACTGAATATTGATGCTCGTCACTACCAAAAACTACTACAAGGAGTAACCTTAGCTGCAAGGTTCAACTATGGTAAATCAATGGGCAACAGTCCTAAATACACGTTTTTAGGAGGGATGGAAAATTGGTTAAACAGAAGCATTCAGCCAACTACTGGTGACAACCCAGGAGTACCAAGTGACCTCCGCAATATTGCATTTTACAATTATGCAGGTAACTTAAGGGGCTTTGATTTTGCCAAACTTTACGGTACAAACTACCTACTGTGGAACCTCGAGTTAAGGTTCGGAATAGCCAATTACTTTCCTAGTAATGCAGTCTCTTCCAGCTTTTTACGCAACTTAAAAGTTGTTTTCTTTAATGACATTGGTACCTCTTGGAACGGAAACAAAGGACCATTTAGCCGTCAAAATAGTTTAAATACTGACTTTATTGGTGGTGGTGGCAACCCATTTTTTGCAGAAGTTACCAACTTTAAAAACCCATTTTTAGTGGGATATGGTGCAGGAGTTCGTACAAGTATTCTAGGCTTTTTTGTAAAAGCTGACTACGGATTTGGACTAGAAGACAAGGAAGTTGGTAAAGGAAAATTATATATTTCGGTAGGTAAAGACTTCTAAGAAAAGCATTTTTGATTCGTAATTTCAAACTCAAAATACGCTGTTTTGTGCGTAAAATTATTGAAATTTATAGCTATTAAACGGTATCATATAGCCTGACTTCATCACAATTTTGCACTTACTTCTTGAGTTCAAAACACCCACATCTCAGACATTTCTCATTACTTCCTTAAGGTAAATCTACCTTTGTAACAATAATGCCAAAACTTTTTGGCACAGTTTTGGCATATCGGGACTTCCTCTTTCTTGTAGGTATAAAACCATAGATACACTCAAAATACCCCATTTTTCGTGCATAAAAACCACTTCACCCAACACGCTACCAATCAGGCACTTATACTTTTTTTGTAGCCGCTCCTTCTTCAGAGGTATTTCAGGTTTCTCTTTGGCACAGTTTTAGAGCCTTGTATGGATATACTTTGAAATCAGTCCGCTCACTCCATTTGAGTTGGGCGAAACAGATTTTGAAAAGTTTTTTTAAATATTGAGGAAAGTTCATATGACAAGAGTTTTTACCGAACAGAGAAGTACGCCTAAATTCATCGCTTACCTAATTGGATGCATTGCTGCAACCATAGGCAAGAGACAAGTTTCGAAGACGTCATCTTCCCCACTTGCAAAGGCAAAAGCGGAATTTCTTTTCCAGCAAAACCCTCCTTCTAAAAACTTGATTGATGTTTTAAAAAAACAAAGCAGCGGGAAAGATCAGTTTAGCCACTCACTTTCCATGTCTACACCCAAAAAAAGTACCGATCGGAAATCCATCGGTCAACCATACAAAATACTTAACAATATGCTTCCTTTGAGCAATTTTACCCAAACTTTCAAAAGTGCCGCTTTGGCATTGCTTGTATTGTTTACTTTGGCCTCAAACACCTACGCGGTGGATGTTGACCTACGACTAACTCAGTCGATAGATAAGTCAATGCCGCAACTTGGTGAAAGTGTGAAATACACGTACTACCTAGTAAATGATGGAACTACCAATGCAACTAACATTGGTGTTGAAAGTCAATTGGCATTAGGTGCCATCACTAACATTACCTCTACAGTAAATGCTGGCTCGGCTAGCTATGCCGCTGGAACAGGAATTGTTTCATGGTCGGTACCGTCACTTGCGGCTGGTGATTCAGTAAAGCTAGAAGTCTTTGGTGATGTAATTGCTCGAGGTGTTTACTTCAGTGTTGCTGAGATAACCTCCAGTCCGGATACGGATATTGATTCGAGCCCTGGAAATTCTTCTTTACTAGAAGACGACATAGCAACGGCCTGTTTTTCAGTGCCGTTATTCTTGTATCCAGGAGATGAGTATACAGTAAGCATTCCAGCACCTTATACATATGGTTCTGGAATAACATGGTATAAGGGTGGTGTACCAATCACAGGAAGTACAAGTGGAGCAGTTGTAAATGGAGATAACTCTCTTACAATTTCTTCTGTAGGTGATTATACTTTTTCAACAAATATCAGCACATGTCCTGCTTCAGGATGTTGTGCAATTCAAATTATACCTGGACCATATGGTTCTATCGGCGATTATGTATGGGAAGATGTAGATAAAGATGGACTTCAGGATGTGGGAGAAAGCCCAATCGGTGGAGTTGTAGTTGAGTTATTAGATGGTTCAGGCGGTTTAATTGCTAGCACTGTTACAAACGGTTCTGGTTTTTATGAGTTTGACTCTCTACTTGACGGAAATTACAGTGTTAGGTTCACAGCCCCAACAGGTCAAGAATTTACTGTGGCTAACAATCCTGCCAATGATGCTTTGGATTCAGATGCTGATGCAAATGGTTTGAGTCCACTCATTACAATTAGTATTTTAGATTCAAACGGAAACACAAGAGACTCATCTGATATAAATAGATTCAATCCAACAATAGATGCTGGTATAAATACGATTCTTAATTTCGATTTAGCATTGACTAAAAAGTTAGTGTCTACAGGACCTTTCTTTCCTGGACAGACAATCACATTTGATATTGATGTAATTAACCAAGGAGACCTTAACGCTACTTTCGTTAAGATTGTAGACTACATTCCAGCCGGCTTAACATTGGTTACTGGTCAAGGTTGGATAGCTGATGGAGATACTGCTAGATATTCTTCTAATTTAAGTATTGCTACAAACAATCATACTGTTGTACCAATCAGCTTTGTTGTTGACGCGAGTGCAACTGGAACTATTAGAAATAGTGCAGAAATTGCAGAAGCAAAAGGGCCAAACGGTTCTGATGTTACAGATATTGATTCTACACCAGACGATAATCCTACAAACGACGGAACAGCCAAGGATGATGTCGTAAATGAAGACGGTAAAAATGGAGGCGATGAAGATGATAGCGATTACGCAGATATTATAATTGGAAACCTTGCTGAAATTGGAAATTACGTTTGGGAAGACGTAAATGCCAATGGGCTTAATGAACTGGGAGAGTCTGCTGTTTCAGGAGTAATTGTTGAATTACTTGATAATAACGGACTAGTAATTAAAAAAGACACTACTGATGCGAATGGTTTATATCTTTTCGAAAACTTAGTACCAGGAGATTATGCCGTAAGGTTTCTTTCATCTTCACTTCCAAGTGGATTTAAATTCACTACAAATAATAATGGAACAGATGATACAGATGACAGTGATGCAGATCCATTAACAGGAGAAACAGTAACAACTACACTTTCTCCAGGCGAGTCAGATTTGACTTGGGATGCTGGTATTTTCCGCCCTGCTAGTCTTGGAGACTATGTATGGATAGATACTGATAAAGATGGAGTTCAAGATCTTGATGAAAATGGAGTTGGTGGTGTTGTAGTAAGACTTGAAAAGCCTGACGGAACATTAGTTGCAACTCAAACAACAAATCCTGATGGATCTTACTTATTCACAAACTTAACTCCAGGTGACTATGTAGTTGTATTTGGAAAGCCTTCTGGGTTTGAGCCTACAACACCTAACTCAATAAATGGAACGGATAGTAATGACAGTGATGCCGATCCTTCAACTGGTGCATCTCCAATAGTTACATTAACTTCAGGTCAAACAAATAGAACTATAGATGCTGGTTTCTATATGACAGAGGTATTTGACCTTGCATTAAGAAAAACATCAATTCAAACTACAGTAGTAGCAGGTGCTCAAATTACATTTGACATTGAAATCATAAACCAAGGAAACTTAGCTGCAACTAACATTAATTTAGTTGACTACATACCTACTGGTTTAACGCTAAATGATATTAATTGGACTGCAACTAATGGTACTGCAACCTTTAATACACCAATTTCAGCTTTAGCGGCTGGAGCTGATACCACTATTAGTATCACTTTTGATGTATCAAATGCCTTCACTGGTAATATTCAAAACAAAGCAGAAATTTCTTCTGCGAAGGGACCAAATGGTGAAGATGTAACAGATGTAGATTCTACTCCAGACAGTAATCCTTCAAATGACGGAACTGTTGTAGACAATGTAATTGACCAAGATGGTAAAAATGGTGGCGACGAAGATGACAGTGATATTGCTAATATTACTGTAACTCAGCAACCAATATTTGACCTTGCTTTAATTAAGACTTTAAAAACTGCCCAACCAATTTACCCTGGTTCTACAGTAGTATTTGATATTCAAGTGATCAACCAAGGAACAGTAAATGCAACTCAAGTTGCCATAAGCGACTACCTTCCTACGGGATTAACAGTAGCTGATGCTAACTGGACTCAAGTTGGTAATGTTGCTACTTACAATAATGCATTATCTGTTGTATCTGGTACAACAAATACCATTACAATGACTGCAACAGTTAGTCCTTCAGCTACAGGAGGGTTAACCAACTCTGCCGAAATCTCAAGTGCAAAAGGAGCAAGTGGAGAAGATGTAATAGACATTGACTCAACTCCAGACAACGACCCTACAAATGACGGAACTCCGAAAGACGATGTTGTTAATGAGGACGGTAAAAACAATTCAGGTGAAGATGAAGACGATAGTGATATCGCAGACATAACACTTAGCCCATTAGCAGCAATTGGTGATTATGTTTGGAACGATATTGATAAAGATGGAATTCAAGATAACGACGAAAGTGGAATTTCAGGAGTAACAGTTACCTTGCTAAATTCTCTTGGTAATACTGTTGCAACTACCACAACTGACGGAACAGGATATTACGATTTTACTGGTCTTCAGCCAGGTGCATATCAAGTAATGTTTGGTAAGCCAACAGGTGGATTCATAGCAACTGCTCAAAATAATCCAGCAGATGACGCGACTGATAGTGATGCAGATCCTGTTACTGGAAGGTCTCAACTTGTGACCCTTGTTGCTGGAGAGTTCAATAGAACAATCGATGCTGGTTTCTACTCGCCTTCTTGTGAAAGCGTATTGTCTATTGTTGCGAATAATAGTGAAATGTGTGTTGGAGAGTCGTCTAGTCTAGTTGCTACAACAAGTAACAACGCTGATGTCAACTGGTATATCGTACCTTCTGGTGGATCAATATTGACTACTACTGCAAGTGGTGCTCCTTACCTTGTCCAGCCTACTACAACAACTATATATTATGCTCAACTAGGAACTGTTACAGCTAATTGTCCAAATGACAGAGTACCTGTTGCATTGGTTGTAAATGCAAGACCTTCGAACCCATCATGTGGAAACGTTATAGAGATTTGCACTGGTGAAACAACTGATCTAAACAGTCATATAATTAACGGAATTACAACCCCAGGTGGAGTTTTTGAATGGCACACAGGTGCTGCTCCTACTTCCCCTATTGTAGCTAACCCAACAACTGTGGGTGCTGGTACATATTATTTATTCGAAAAGTCAGGTGCTGGTTGTTATAGTAACCCTGCATTGGCAGAAATCGTGAGTAAATCATGTGATCAAATTATTGACCTTAGCCTCAATAAAGTTGCGGACAATAGAAACGTAGAAATTAACGATGTCATTACTTATACTATCACAGTAAATAATAATGGCCCTTCTGTAGCTACTAATGTTGTACTAGAGGATATCCTTCCAGATGGTCTTACTTTTGTATCAAGTACGTCATTCACTAACAATGCAAATACATTAACAGCTTCAATTGCTAGCATTGCAGTTAATGAAACAAAGACATTGACTTACAAAGCAACTGCTAACAAAGTAGGTACTTTAATCAATGGTGCACAGGTAAAATCTGCTGATCAAAAAGATAGTGATTCTACACCAGGTAACTTTGACTCGATTAATGAAGATGATGATGACGAAGAAACAATCAGAGTTACCTCACCTATTGAAATCGCTGATTTGAGTTTACAGAAAATAGTAAGTAATAATACTCCAAAAACAGACGAGTTGGTAAATTACACTATCGTAGTAACAAACTCAGGCCCAAACATTGCAACAAATGTTGAGGTGGAAGATATAATCCCAACTGGATTAAGTTATGAGTCAGCTGCTGGTACAGATAATATTGTTAGAAATGGGAATAAAGTAACTGCCAAGTTCAACCAAATCTTAGTTGGTCAGTCAGTAGAATTCACAGTTCTTACAAAAGTTACTGGTACAGGAACAATTACAAATACAGCACAAGTAACAAAATCGGATCAAACTGATCCAGATAGTACTCCAAATTCAGGTGTAAATGAAGATGACGATGACGCCGTAACTATTACAGTTACCAACCCATGTAACCCTTCTACACCACTAGTTTCTTGTGCAAATCCTTATATCTGCTCGGGAGAGTCAACAGTAATAACTGCTCTTAACTGTAACGGAACTATTGTGTGGTCAAATGGTGCAACGGGTGCTTCAATCACAGTTGCTCCTACAACTAGTTCAATATATACAGCTAGATGTCAAGTTGGAACATGTTTAAGCAACGAATCAAATCCAGTTGCGGTAATTGTAAATTCAATTGCACCACCATTTGTAAGTGCGAACAAAACAACTGTTTGCTCTGGCGAAGCTGTAATTCTAACAGCAACAAATTGTACTGGAACAATAGAATGGTCTACAGGACAAACTGGTTCTTCTATAACGGTAACACCATTAACAAATACTAGTTACACTGCTGTTTGTAAAGTTGCTACATGTATTAGTAGCCCTTCAAGTCCAGTAAATGTAAATATTACAAACACTACTACTCCACCTACTATTGCTGCGAATAAGACAACAATATGTGGAGGAGAAAGCGTAACATTAACTGCAAGTTCTTGTACTGGAACTGTAACATGGTCTACTGGGGCAACAGGTACAACATTAAATGTATCTCCTTCAAGTACGACAACATATACAGCTACATGTGGGAATGGAACTTGTTTGAGTCCTGCTTCTAACGCAGTCGTTGTGAATGTTGGAACAGGATCTACGCCAACTATCAATGCAAGCAAAACTGATGTTTGTTCAGGCGAAAGTGTTACTCTTACCATTGCAAATTGTTCTTCAAATGTCGTTTGGAGTTCAGGAGCAACTGGGAATTCTATCACTGTTAACCCATCGGTAACAACTACGTATAGCGTTACATGTGGAACTGGAACATGTTCTGCAAATGCGAGTATCGTAATCAATGTTGGAAATGGAAACACTCCAACAATTACAGTGGCAAACACAAATATATGCCAAGGTCAAACTGTAACATTGAATGGAGCTAACTGTACAGGAACTCTTTCATGGAGTAATGGAGCAACGGGTGCATCAATAACGGTAACACCGCTAGCAACAACTACATATACTGCAACTTGTGGTGGAAGCTCATCTTGTAGTGGAAATGCTTCAGTTACTATTTCAGTAACACCAAAGCCAGCTCCACCAATAGTAACATGTGGTAGTGAAAGAATATGTGCTGGTGAGCCACTTACGTTCACAGGACACGATTGTGACGGAACAGTAACTTGGTCTACAGGAGCAACTGGAACTTCAATGGTTGTGAATCCAACAGTAACAACTACATATACAGCAACATGTACAGTAAATGGATGTGTGAGTGAGTCTTCAATACCTGCAACTATTACGGTATTGACTCAAGAACCAACAATAACAGCTAGCTCCGAAACAGTTTGTGCTGGCACTAGCGTTACATTAACTGCCGGAACATGTGCAGGTACAATCTTATGGAACAATGGCTCTACTGCTGCAAGCATAGAAGTAAGCCCAACTGTTTCTACAACATACTCCGTGGAGTGTACAATTGAAGGATGTACTGGAAGTACATCTAAGACAATCAACGTAGGAACTGGTGAAACACCAACAATCGCAGCAAGTAAGTTGAATATCTGTGGTGGAGAAAGTGTAACACTAACAGTTACCAATTGCTCACAGCCTGTGAATTGGAGTACTGGAGATTCAGGAAACACTCTTGAAGTCTCTCCTACTACAACAACATCATATACTGCCACATGTGGTACTTCTACATGTGCAGGTAGTTCAGCTGTAACAATTAATGTAGGTGCTGGTTCAGCTCCAACGATTTCTTCTACAACTGAGAATATATGCGGAGCAGGTTCTGCAACACTTACAGTTTCAGGCTGTACGGGTGGCCTTACTTGGAGTACAGGTGCAACTACAGCATCTATTACAGTTTCACCTACCGCAACTACAACTTACACAGTAACTTGTGGAGCAGGTGCATGTCAAACAACTGCTTCTAAGTCGATAAACGTAACAAACTCTGAGAACCCAACACTTTCAGCAACTAAAACTGAAATATGTGGTGGAGAATCAGTTACAATAACTGCAAATGATTGTAGTTCAAACTTATCATGGAGTAATGGTGCAACCGGAACAAGCATAACAGTCAACCCAACTGAAACAACAACATATAGCGTTGTATGTTCCAATGGTGGTAGCTGTCAAGGAAGCTCATCAATTACTATCAACGTTGGTAACAATAGCAACTTAACGCCAGTAATTACTGTCAATAAATCACAAATATGTAATGGTGAGTCAGCTACATTATCAGCAGGAAACTGCACGGGATCAATCTCATGGAGTTCTGGTCAAAATACTGCAACTATAACAGTTAGCCCTACAGCTACAACAACTTATACAGCAACTTGTACAAGTGGAAGTTGTACTGGAGAAGCAACATCTACAATTACAGTTGGTACAGGTACTACTTTAACTATGTCAACTGACAAAAATGATGTATGTACAAACGAAGCGGTGACTATTTCAGCAACTGGTTGTACTGAACTTATTACTTGGAGCAATGGAGCAACAGGAAATAGTATTACTGTTAACCCAACAGCAACAACAACTTATACTGCAACTTGCGGAACAGGAGTATGTGCGAGCACAGGAAGTGTAACTGTAAATGTAAACGCTAACGAGAACCCAGTAATAACTGCTTCTAAAACACAATTGTGTCAAACAGAAACAGTGACATTAACGGCAAGTAATTGCTCAGGAACTCCAACTTGGTCTACAGGTCAAACAGGAAATTCAATTCAAGTTTCTGTAGCAGCAACTACAAATTATACAGTTTCATGTACCAACTCGTGTGGAACGCAAGTAACTGGTGGAATTGATATTACAGTAGGAAGCCCAACCCCACCTACAATTTCCTCCGATGGAAGTGTAGTATGTGCTGGTTCGTCTGTAAATCTTACAGCTGCTGGTTGCACTGGTACTGTAATATGGTCTAACGGAATGACAGGAAATTCAATAACTGTTTCGCCTGTTGTGAAAACTACTTATACTGCTGTATGTGAACTTCAAGGTTCAAACTGTACAAGCCAAGCATCTAACAGTGTTGCAATTGATGTAACCGAAAGTCCAAATCCTCCTACTATCACATGTAGCACAACTAGGATTTGTGTTGGTGAATCGGTAACACTTACGGGTATTGGTTGTGAAGGAACTGTAAACTGGAGTAATGGCCAAACTGGCACTTCAATAACAGTAAGTCCAACAGAAACTACAGTTTATACTAGCACATGTTCTATAGGATCTTGTACGAGTGCACTTTCAGCACCAGCAACAATGAATGTTGGCAAGCCTATCCCACCTGTTGTTAGTTGTCAAAATACATTAATCTGCTCTGGTGCTTCTACAGTGATTGAAGCAGCCGGTTGTACAGGAGAAGTAATTTGGTCTGATGGACAAAAAGGTGCTGTAATTACAGTTTCACCTTCAAGTGTGACAAATTATTCAGCAATCTGTGATGCAGGTTTATGTCAAAGTGAAATATCTAATGTAGTAACAGTAGCAATTGCTGGTGGTACTGGTGTTAACAAACCAGTAGTAAAAGCTCTTATGAATATATGTCCAAATACATCAGTTGACCTTACCACAGCCGTAACTAGTGCTGTTAGTTCACAAGGAGGAAGCTTTGTATTCAGAACAGGAAATTCTCCAAACTCTCCAGCAGTAACTAACACTTCAAGTATAGCTACGTCAGGAACATTCTATGTATTTGAATCTACAGGAAACGGATGTTTCAGTGCAGGTTCTCAAATTGATGTTGCAATCATTGCATGTGAAACTAATGTAGAGTGTGTTCTAAATCCAGCTACTGCGAACGCTGGAGCAGATACTACAATATGTTTAGCTGGCGATCAATTCCAATTAAACGGGACAATTGGAGGTGCTGCTCAAGCAGGAACATGGACAACTTCAGGTAATGGAACTTTTGGAAATGCAGCAAATGCTCAAACAACTTACAAGTTCTCATTTGAAGATGTAGTTAAAGGTGATGTTACTTTGACATTAACCACAAACGACCCAGATAATGGTGGACCATGTGTGGCTGCGACTAGCTCTATTAAAATAAATATTAATGGAATTAAAGTGAAGCCTCTTATTACTTCTAATAAATCTCCTAACATTTGTTTAGGTGACTCAGTACAACTTACTGCAACTCAAAATGCAGCTGGTTACATGTGGAGCAATGGAGCAACTACTAAGACTATTCTTGTGAAAACTCCAGGTGACTATACAGTTAAATTGGTGAATGAGGATGGATGTAACTCTGTGAGTTCTGATGTATTCGCAGTGAAAATTAACAGTAACATTGTTGCTCCTACAGTAGTAGATCTAGCTAAGAATACTTGCCCAGCAACTACAGTTGACCTAGCACAACAAGTGACAAGTTCGCCTACTACCGAAAACGGAGTATTCGAATTCCGTACTGGTGTAAGCCCAACCTCAAGTATCATTGCGAATGTAAGTGCAATGACAGCTGGTGATTACTACGTATTCGAAAAAACTCCAACAGGATGTTACAGTAGCCCATCTCAAATCAAAGTTTCAATCGATAATTGTGACGTAACTGAGGGAGATGCAGATATTGCAATAACAATAGTTGGAAGCAAAAGCAGTATTGTAATTGGAGATGATGTTGTTTACACTATAACAGTGACTAACAATGGACCGTCAACTGCTACGAATGTTAAAATAGAAAACACTCTTCCAGCTGGTATAACTCCTGTAGGAGGTACACCTAACTTGATCCAAGTGGATAATAAGCTAAAGGCGAGCATACCAACATTGGCCAAAGGCGAAACAATAACTTATACATACACTGGGAAAGTGACCAAGGCGGGACTAATATCTAACCAAGCTCAAGTTGCTGGCTTAGATCAAACAGACCCAGTTTCGAGCAACGACTTCAGTAAGTTTGATCTCGAGTGTACTACTTGCCAACAAACGTGTATTGCTGCAGCTCTTAAAGCTGATACGCTAAGACAACAAGATGGCTCTTGGAATATCAGATTCACTTCTATTGTGGAAAACTGTGGAAATACTAATATGACTGGCGTAGAATTGCTAGACGATTTGTCTACTATGTTCCAAAGCCCTGCTGCATTTACAATAGTTCAGCAGCCTACAGTTAATAATGGAAGTGATTTAGTACCAAATACCGCTTATAATGGCTCTACCGATACAAATCTATTGATTGGCACATCAAGTACTTTGGCTCCTGGGAAAATTGATACAGTTGTGTGGGTGATCAACCTTACTCCAGCTGGAACCAAAGGACCTTACAGCACAAATGCTGTAGCCAAAGGAGTTGGACTGACAATCTTCGATATACCTGAAAGTGTTTCTGATGTATCAAATGATGGTTCTATCATAGAGAAGCCAAGTGGAGAGCCTACAGTAGTTAGACTATTCAATTCTCCATCTATCGGTCTTGCTCTAGCAATTTCAGATACTACCAAGCTTAATGATGGTAGCTACGATGTTACTTACAAAGCAACTGTGAAGAACAATGGCTCACTAACATTAAACAATGTTTTACTGAGCGATACTTTGTCAACTACATACACTAGCCCAGCATCTTTCTCTGTAAAATCGATTAAGAATGTGAAGCCAACGAGTAGCTTAGTAGTTAACACTGCATATAACGGAAATGCTGATAGCAAGCTTACAATGCCAAGTAGCACAATGGCTCCTGGCCAAGTGGATACAATCTGCTTCGTAGTCAATGTGAAGCCCGCTACTATTAAAGAGTTTGAGAATTCAGCATTGGTAGAAGGAACAGGTACACTTGACGATGCAACAACACAAAAAGTTGTTGACAAATCGAATCTAGGTTACAACCCAGATGCTCCAGGAAGCAAACCAACTCCTTTGATTATCACAACAGATAATACTAATTCTATTCAAAAAGCTTGTGTAGGAATAGCTCTTTATGTTGCTGATACTGCGAAACAAGGAAATGGTTCGTATAACATTACATACCATGCATTGATACGTAACTGCGGAAATGTAAACTTGAAAGACATTACATTATGTGATACGCTTTCAAACACGTTCACTGATCCATCTGTAGCAACGCTAGTAGGTAAGCCAACTTTAGGTTCAGGAAGTACTTTACAAGTTGACACCACATTTAATGGTGTTGATAAGACTTGCTTATTGAATTCAGCAAATAGTACTTTGGCTCCTAACAAAGTTGATACAGTTAAATGGACAGTTAACCTTGTTCTCAACAGCTTCAACGGTCCATTTAGAAACAATGTAATGGTAACTGGTAAAACAGCTAGTGATGAACTTGTTAGCGACATTTCAAATAATGGAATGGATCCTAATCCGAATGGCTCCACTCCTACTGTCCTTAACTTCAACAACCTTCCACAAGCCCTAATTGGTCTTGCAAAAGAAGTAGAAGAAGTGAAGAGCATTGGAAACGGTAAGTATGAAGTAATTTTTAACTTCACAGTTAAAAACTACGGTATCAAAGACTTTGAAAGAGTTCAAGTACAAGATAACCTTGCAGCTACATTTGGTGACAAAGTCATCATCGATAGCACCAAGGTAATTGAGACTTCGACAAATTTCACTGCCAACGACATATTTACAGGTAAAGGTCAATTGATCGACATGTTGGTAGATAGCTCTAGTACTCTTGTTAGAAATGGTGCTGGGTTTGTTAAACTATGGACAAGAGTAGATATTACTCAAGCTGATTCTGCTGTATTCGAAAACATGGCTTTAGCAATTGGATACACTGCCGATTCTTCAATTGATGATCAATCTACAGAAGGAACAGATCCGGATCCAGAAGCTGATGGAACTCCAGAAAACAACACTATTCCTACTCGAGTAGACCTTGGAATCGTTCAAGACACTACTGTAGCATTTACTCCACTTGGTATTGCCAAGTCTGTATCTGACACAGCATCTGTAATTGACGGAAGCTACCAAGTTACTTACAAGGTCATTGTTAAGAACTTTGGTACTCGTGAACTTACGAATGTCAAACTACAAGACTCACTGTCTGCTGTATTCTCTGATAGTACTGACTTCGGTGTGATAGGCACTCCAACCCTTTCGGCTGGAAGTCAATTGAAACTGAATACTTCGTTTGATGGTGTAACTGATTTCGATATGCTTGCAGATAGCAGTTTATTAGCTGTGGGTGCATCCGATACTGTGACTTTTAAAGTCAAGGTTCGTAATAACAGTGCAGCAAGTCAGACTTACAGTAATACTATTTTCGGAACAGCACTTGACAGCACAACGGTAGTTAGCGACAAGTCTCACAGTGGTACTCTTGCCGATGGCAATAATAACAATAACCCAGGTGATGATAACGATCCTACATTGTTGACACTTAAGAGTGCAGTTGATACTGACACAGTTAGAGTAGCTGTAATTATCCCAGGTGGACTTTCTCCAAATGGTGACGGTCTAAATGACAAACTCGTAATCTCAGGAATTAGAGAAAGCGACAATGTATCTATGAAGATTTACAACAGATGGGGTCACTTAGTTTTCATGACTGATAACTATAAGAAAGACTTCCCTGGAGACAGTGATGGTTGGAATGGAAGTGCGAATCAGGGTATTAGAATTGGCTCAGCTGTTACTTCGGTACCTGATGGAACATACTTCTACCAAGTGCAATCTGTAAACAAGCAGCTATTTGACGGAAAGCCTTATTACAACTTCCTAACAATAGCCGGAGGAAAGAAAGAGTAAAATAAAAGTTGTACGAAGTTTTAGTCTAGACTAAAGCCTCGTACAACGAAAAATTTAATATAAATATTGTTTTTCGCAGAAGTTAACATAAATTTGCTAAGCTATTGAGCATCAATATCTTGGAAATAAGTCAGGAAACTTCGGTGAAAACCATTTCAAGATAAAAGAATCTGTTACTAAAAATTACAAAAATGAAAGGTCTTTTACACCACAAGTGCGTTAAGCTAATAACGCTTGCCATAGGTTTATTCACGGCATCCCAAACCTTTGCACAACAAGAAGCTATGTACTCGCAGTACATGTTCAACACACTCGCAATAAATCCTGCGTATGCTGGTTCGAGAGATGTGCTTAGTATGTCGGCAATGTTGAGATACCAATGGCTTGGATTAGATGGTGCCCCATCTACCCAGTCGTTTACGATTGATATGCCAATCAAGAATGAAAAAATGGGTATAGGAGGAGCATTCTACCGTGATGCCATAGGAGTGTCATCTACTGTAGGTGGAAATGCCATTTTTGCATATAAAGTAAAATTAGGAGCACGTACTACCATGTCTTTAGGCCTTCAAGGTGGTGTTGAAAATATCTCAAGTTTACTTTCCAATGTTGCCAATATTGGTTTAGATCCAGTTTTCTCTGCCAACAATGATATCAATAAGATGTTCCCAAATGCAGGTGCTGGTATCTTCATAAGCAATGACAAAGGATACTTAGGAGTTTCTGTTCCAAAGATTATTGAGAACAAGCTTTCAACTTATACTCTTGATGGTGTAGATTATTCTACTTCTCAAAAAAGACACTATTTTGCAATGATGGGCTTTGTAGTTGGTAAAGGTAATGTCAAAATCAAACCTTCTACAATGTTACGTTATACTGCAGGTACACCATTAGGAATTGATGGTAATATCAACATTTGGTTAAAAGAGAAAATTGCTTTTGGTATTTCTGGAAGAAAATCTCAAGCTACATTATCAGGACAAGAAGTTTTAGATGCAGCAGTTGGAATGTTTGAATTACAACTGACTCCACAATTGAGAATGGGATACGCTTATGATTTCAATCAAACTTCATTGAATTCGTTTAATAACTCCAATTCAAGTACTACTAGTAAATTAACAGGAACACCAACTCACGAGTTTTTATTGAGATATGAATTTGGTTACGGAAAGAATAAAATTCTTACACCAAGATATTTCTAAGGAATTCGGGATTTCAGGAATAATAATTGCTCTTAGCTGAGTATAAAACGTTTACACCATGTTTGTCAGGACCATAAAAAGAATTATAATAGTAGGTGTACTGGCCTTAGTCAGTACATTTACCCACGCACAGCAAGCCCTGCTGAAAGCTGCAGATCACCATTTCGAAAACTTGAGCTTCATCAAAGCTATAGATGCTTATGAGAGTGCTTTAAAGAAAAACGGATTGGGTGACACTGAAAAGCTTGATGCCAAAATAAAGTTAGCTGAGAGTTACAGTAAGATCAAGGATACGCAAAATGCCGAACGTGTACTTAGAGAAGTCGTTGAAAGCGGAGCTAGTCTCTCAGATAACAACGTTGAGGTTTATCTAAAATATGCCCAAGCGTTAGCTAGCAACGGTAAGTATCAGGAATCACAAAAAATGTACGATGATTATACAGCGAAAGTAGCTAGCGACCCACGTGGTAAAAAGTTTTCCAAACTGTATAATGATGTTACTGTACTATCAAAGAATGCAAATTGCTACTTGGTAGATTATGTTACCATCAATACTAACTCTGCTGACTTTAGCCCAACTTATTATCAAAACGGATTAGTGTTTGTCTCTAATAGAAAAGCAAATGCTGGCGTACGTAGAGTATTTAATTGGAACAACACCCCATTCCTAGACCTTTATCACCTAGAAGATGTTGCCTCTTTAGGAGGAGCAACAGCCAGTCTTGGTGGCGGTGGAAGCGGTGAAGCAAGTAGTAAAAACAAAAAAGGCGGTTCATTTGCTGGTTCAGATGAATACACCCCTCCTTCTGCCAATGATTCTCGTACAATAGGTTCTTATGGTGGGAACAACATTTCTGCTGGTTTGGGATATGGTGACAAACCAATAACTGAAAGTGAGCGTTTCGACGGAACAATCAATTCAAAATATCACGAAGGCCCAGCGGCTTTTTTCAAAGATGGTCAAAGAGTAATTTTCACTCGTAACAACTTCCTGAATGGAAAAGCACGTAAAAGCTCAGACGGTATAAATAAATTGAAATTATATATTGCCAATGCTGAGAAAAATGGATGGGGCGAGCTAGCTGAACTTCCATTTAACAGTGACGAGTATTCTACTGGTCATCCTGCTCTTTCTCCAGACGAAAAATTACTATTCTTTGCATCTGACATGCCGGGTGGTTATGGTGGAACTGATATTTACGTTTCTAGATTAGACGGTGAAAATTGGTCTGCACCTATTAACCTTGGTAGCGATGTAAATACTAAAGGAAACGAAATGTTCCCATTCATAGATGAGAAAGGCAATATGTACTTTTCTTCTGATGGACAGCCAGGACTTGGTGATTTAGATATTTTCTTTGTCCAAGTGGATGGTGTAACTCCAAAAGGACGAGTAATAAACATAGGTTCTCCAATTAATTCAAGTAAAGACGATTTCGGTATAGTAACAGATGGAATTCGTCAAACTGGATACTTTAGCTCAAACAGAAAAAGAGGCGGAGACGACGATGACATTTACAAGTTCGAGAGACAGTGTGAATTGAAGGAAGGCTGCGACTTGATATTGGCAATTTATGATGCAGACACTAAAATGCCACTTGACAATGTAACAGTACTTTACGAAGACTCGGAAGGTAACCTACAAGAAGGCATCTCTGATGCTGAAGGTAAAATATTAATTACAGACCTTGCTGACGGTGAAGAATTTACTTTCAGAGCAACAAGAGAAGGATATACAGCAAATACGGTTAGTTTCTCAACTGAGGGTTGTGATAATGAACCATCAAGACTTGAGATTCCACTTTCTTTCCCTGTTCCAGAAATCAGCGAAGAAACAGTTGCTGAAAACTCAACAAACTCAGGCTCACAGTCAGGTATGGGAAATCCTCAAACAGGATTCTCTGAAAGTGGCTACACTTCAGGGTCAACTTCTGGAACTGGTGTAACTTGCACGATTAGAGGAAGAGTATTATCTCAATCAGGTGGAAGTCCACTTGAAGGAGTATTGGTAACTATTAAAAGTGAATGTGACGGTACAGTACAAACTGCATACACCGACCTTTCTGGATTTTATGAATTCACAGTACAAGAAGGATGTGATTACACACTTGAAGGTAACAAAGATGAACTCGCATCAAACGGAAAGAAAATCAGTAAGCTAAGTTGTGCTGAAGGTGGTATCACAACTGATGTTTACATGTTCACTTCTGGAGATGTTTTAAAAGTGGAAAACATTTATTTCGATTACGGAAAGTGTAACATTCGAAAAGATGCAAGAGCTGGTTTGGACAAAATCGTTACACTTATGCGTCAAAATCCAGACATGAAAATTGAGCTTAGTGCACACACAGATGCACGTAGTGAAGCTTCATTTAATGACAAAATATCACAAGGTAGAGCGAAAGCTTCTGCAGACTACCTTTTCAAAAGAGGAGTTAGCAGAACGAGAGTAGAATACAAAGGATACGGAGAAACACAACCAGTTAATGGTTGTGTGGACGGAGTAGATTGTACAGAAGCACAGCATGCTCAAAACCGAAGAACTGAAATAAAGATTTTACAACTGAATTGAGTTTTTTGAGTTAGTTAATAAGCCACTCACTTTTGAGTGGCTTTTTTTATGCCTAGATTTCCAAAATAATTGTGATTCCAAATATGAAAAAACTCTTGTTCCTATTGCTTTTCGCAATCAATTGCTTTGGACAAAACGTCCTAACAGACAATTATCATTTCAATCTTTTAGGCTTAAGCCCAGCATTTACTGGAGAAAGAGGCAATTATGGATTCACAATAGCATTGGGAAACCAATTCAATGGAACTCTACGCCCTAATCAAGTTAGTCAATTATTTAGCATTGATGGAGTGATCAAAGATGGACCTAGTGCTATCGGGTTTCAAGGATACAGAAGTGCATATGGCAACCAAACTACCAACGGCTTTACGGTAAGTTATGGCTATGAAATTGAAACGGCTTCAGCCTTGAAATTGAAGATTGGCTTAAATGGAGGCCTGCTTGTCTTGCCAAATAATTTTGCAATCACAGAGATCACCCAACAATTTACAGGATATGGAGGCTTAGGTTTACTCATAAAGAAAGATCAGTTTTTTGCAAACATCTCCTCCCCTACTCTTTTCTCTTCCTCATTTGGTCAGTTTTTTCTCAATGGGAGAAAGGTTAATTTTATCACCGGATATGTTTTTGGCAATTCTGATGGGATAGCAATCGCACCAAGTGTTTATTATGCTGCCAACTCCGACCCGAATTTTGGAAACAATATAAATGCAAACCTTAAACTGTGGGTTTTCGATAAATGGGTGCTCGGCCTTTCGGCCAGAAACAACAGTGCAAGAAAGTCAACCAAATTAGTTAGTTCTTTAGAATTCAATCTAAACGGGAGCTCAAGGTTCGGCTTATCTTACGACCCCTTACCAAGTGACCTCGTCAATATACCATCAATAGGAAATATAAATACAGGTGTTATTCAATTAATGTATCGGTATGATGTAACTTTTGATGAAAACAGACCCTTGCTCAACTGGTTTTGACAAAAGGAAAATGATTTTTTAGTGTAAAACATTCAATAATTTATTAAATCATGAACTATTGTCAGAATAAAGTAAGATTTATTCCCATAAATTAAACTCAACCTCTAAATTTGTGCTATCTAAACAGTGCAGTAGTTTCTAAATTATCTCAATGGATCAATTCTCGTACGTCGCAAACGCAGATGTAGCTGCCATAGAGTCGCTTTATCAACAATTCAAGGTTAATCCTGATTCGGTTGATGCCAGTTGGAGAGATTTCTTCAAAGGATTCGAATTTTCGGAATCATGGCACCAGAACGGATCTAGCAAGCCGCAAGCAACTCCTAATGGTTCAAATGAACACATCAGAAAAGAAATAGAAGTCGTTCACCTCATAAGAGGTATAAGAGCCAGAGGACACATGGCAGCGAACATAGACCCTATTTTTAAAGAAAGGAAAACAGACCCAAGCCTTAAAATTGCAGACTTTAACTTATCTGACGCAGATTTAGATACGGTTTTTGAAGCTGGTATTGAAGTTTTGGGAAGACCTGCCACTCTTAGAGAGATCAAAGACTCCTTAAGAAAGATATATATGGGCAATATCGGTTTCGAATACCAATATATTCGAGATCGTAAAATTAAAGGTTGGTTCCGACGTAAAGTTGAGAAAGAATACCTTCAATTTGAACCTACTATTGACGAGAAAAAAAGAATTCTAAGTAAGCTGAATGAAGCAGCAGCTTTTGAAAACTTTCTTCATACAAAATTTCTAGGTAAGAAAAGGTTCTCAATCGAAGGTGGAGAATCAACTATTCCAGGACTTGACGCCGCAATAACACAAGGTGCAATTCAAGGTGTAGAAGAAGTTGTTATAGGTATGGCACACAGAGGTAGACTCAATGTGTTAACCAATATCATGCAAAAACCTCATGAGCAAATTTTTAACGAATTTGAAGAAAACGTTCCTGACCAAGAAGCTACAGATGGTGATGTTAAATATCACCAGGGTTATGCAAGTCAAGTTCAAACACCTTCTGGACATAGGGTAAGTCTTAAATTAATGGCTAACCCGTCGCATTTAGAAACTGTGGATCCTATAGTATTAGGGTATGCAAGATCTCGTGCAGATGCTCACTTTGAGAGCGAAGGAAGAAAAATCAACGACTTTGATGATATCTACGATAAAATTCTACCGATTATAATTCATGGCGATGCATCTATTGCTGGTCAGGGAATTGTGTATGAATTGATTCAAATGTCTAACCTACCAGGATATTATGTAGGTGGAGCTTTGCATTTCATCATTAACAATCAGGTTGGTTTTACCACTGATAGTGATGTAGCAAGATCTAGTTTGTATTGTTCTGATATTGCGAAAATATTGGATACTCCTATACTTCACGTCAATGGAGATGACCCTGAGGCTGTTGTATATGCCATGAAATTGGCTGTGGAGTTTCGTCAAGAATTTAATAGAGATATATTTATTGACATGGTGTGCTACCGTAAATACGGGCACAACGAGGCTGATGAACCAAAATTCACTCAGCCAGAGATGTATAAAATAATAAACAATCAACCGAACCCTCGAGACATCTATATTGAGAAATTGATACAGAGAGGAGACGCTGATAAAAGTTTAGCGAAACAATTGAAGTTAGCATTCGAAAGCAACCTTCAAGAAGTTTTGAAAAAGGTAAAGAAAAGACAATTACCATACGAAATACCAAAGTTAGAGCTTGATTGGAAAAAACTTAGAAGGTCTAATAAGACTGACTTTGAAGTTTCCCCAAAGACAGGTATCTCAAAAGAAAAAATCAAGTTGATTGGAGAAGCTCTTGCAAAAACTCCTGAAAACTTTACTCCAATAAAGCAAATCACAAAAGTTTTAGGAGAAAGAAAGGAAATTTTCAATGGAGAAAAACCATTCAACTGGGCAGCAGGTGAGCTCTTAGCTTTCGGTTCAATCTTAGAAGAAAATAAGTGGGTAAGGATGTCTGGGCAGGATGTAGAAAGAGGAACTTTTTCTCATCGCCATGCAATTCTTCACGATATAGAAAACGGCCAAACTTATAGCAGTTTAGAACATATCAAAGAAGGTCAAGGTAAATTTGAGATTTACAACTCACTTTTATCTGAGTACGGAGTAATGGGATTTGAGTATGGATATGCCATGGCAAACCCCAATGCATTAGTTATTTGGGAAGCTCAATTTGGAGACTTCGTTAACGGTGCACAGATCTTGGTTGATCAATACATCGCTGCTACGGAATCAAAGTGGCAGACAATGAACGGCTTGGTACTTCTACTTCCTCATGGATATGAAGGTCAAGGACCTGAGCATTCTAATGCCCGTCCAGAACGTTTCTTACAATTGGCTGCGGAAAATAATATGTATGTGTGTAATTGTACCACGCCTGCAAACTTTTTCCACATGCTAAGAAGACAATTGGCTCTTCCTTTTAGAAAGCCTTGTATTCACATGTCTCCAAAATCAATGTTGCGTCATCCTTTGGCGGTTTCTAATATTGAGGACTTTGAGGAAGGAACGAATTTCCAAGAAACGTACGGAGATGACTTTGCAGATAAGAAAAACGTAAAAAGAGTACTACTTTGCAGTGGGAAAATTTATTACGACCTTTTGGAAAAACAACAATCTGAAAATAGAAAAGAAATCGCTATACTAAGAGTAGAGCAATTACATCCTTTCCCAAAAAAGCAAGTTGAAAAACTAATTAAGCAATACGGAAAAGTAGAAACATATTGGGTACAAGAAGAGCCATTAAACATGGGAGCTTGGTCCTTTATATTAAGAGAATTCCCAGAAATAGGAATATCAGATGTAGTTTCTCGTAAGAAAAGTGCTTCTCCTGCGACGGGGTATTTTAAGCAGCACCTGAAAGAACAAGAATTTATCATTAACACCGCTTTTGATCTAAGCAAAAAATAATAGCAATGGCAATTGAAATGAAAGTCCCATCGGTGGGTGAGTCCGTAACGGAAGTTACAATCGCTTCTTGGATAAAGAAAGATGGCGATTATGTTGAAATGGACGAAGTTATCTGTGAACTAGAATCAGACAAAGCGACATTTGAACTTCCATCTGAATCTGCAGGAATACTACGTATTATTGCAGCAGAAGGTGAAACACTAGCAATAGGAGCTCCTATTTGCAAAATCGAGGCGGGAGAAAGTACAGAGCCTGCTAAAACACCAGAAGCAACTGTAGAGGAAAAGCCAGTTGCAGCTGCTGCAACAGCACCAACAGCTAGCCAAGAAACTAAGTCAATCAATGTAGAGGTACCAAGTGTGGGTGAGTCCATTACCGAAGTAACCATCAGTTCATGGATGAAGAAGCATGGCGAAACAGTTGAGCTTGATGAAATTATATGTGAGTTAGAATCTGACAAAGCAACTTTTGAATTGCCCTCTCCTGCAGCGGGTGTTTTAAATATTGTATCAGAAGAAGGTTCTACAATTGGAATAGGAGAAACTATAGCAACCATTGCATCTGGCGGAGAAGTTGTTGCTCAAAGTAGCAGTACACCTTCAACGAGTGAGCCAGCTGCAAGTACTGGTACAGACCAAAGTTATGCTAGCGGTCACCCTTCGCCTTCTGCATCTAAAATACTAGCTGAAAAAGGAATCTCAGCTGATGCCGTTAAAGGCACCGGTGTTGATGGTAGAATCACAAAGGAGGATGCATTGAATGCTCAAAAAACTGCCCCTGTTGCGGCTAGCCCTGTAAAAGCTACCGAAACCAAAGCTGCTCCTGCTGCACCTAGTGCTAGTAATGAAAGAGGACAAAGTAGAGAAAAGATGTCTTCTTTACGAAAAACCATAAGCAAGAGGTTAGTTGCTGTTAAAAATGAAACTGCAATGCTTACCACTTTTAACGAGGTGGATATGAAGCCAATTATGGATTTACGTAAAGCATATAAAGATAAGTTCAAAGAAATTCATGGCGTAGGTCTTGGATTCATGTCTTTCTTTACAAAAGCTTGTTCTATTGCACTTTTGGAATTCCCTGGTGTAAATGCATTTATTGACGGTGAGGAAATCGTTTACAATAATTATGCAGATATAGCAATCGCTGTTTCTGCACCTAGAGGACTTGTTGTGCCAGTAATTCGCAATGCAGAAAAACTCACCTTCCAAGGTGTAGAGTCTGAAGTAGTAAGACTTGCAACTAAAGCAAGAGATAATAAATTGACACTGGAAGAAATGACTGGTGGAACCTTTACTATCACCAATGGTGGTATATTTGGTTCTATGCTTTCAACTCCAATTATCAATGCACCTCAATCTGCAATTCTTGGAATGCATAATATTGTAGAAAGACCGGTTGCTATCAATGGTGAAGTTGTAATTCGTCCAATTATGTATTTGGCTCTTTCTTACGACCACAGAATTATTGATGGAAAAGATTCGGTTAGTTTCTTAGTACGATTAAAACAATTATTAGAAGACCCAATGAGGATGCTTCTTCAGGTTTAAAAAAAATTAAGACCTGCTTTTTGCAGGTTTTTTTATAAATAATATAAATATGGATTTCGACGTAATTATAATTGGCTCTGGACCTGGTGGATATGTAGCAGCAATTCGTTGCTCTCAGTTGGGTCTTAAAACTGCAATCATTGAAAAATACGATGCCTTAGGTGGCACCTGTTTAAATGTAGGCTGTATTCCTTCAAAAGCTCTACTCGATAGCTCTGAGCATTATCACAATGCCAACCACGCTTTTGCGGACCACGGCATCGATATCAAAGCTCCAAAAGTAAACTTTGGAAGAATGGTGGAGCGAAAAAACGAAGTAGTTTCAAAAATGAACAACGGTGTTGCCTTTTTAATGAAGAAAAACAAAGCCACAGTTTACAATGGTTTTGGATCATTCGTTGATAAAAACACAGTAAAGATTGCGAAATCTGATGGTAGCGAAGAGCAAATTACTGGTAAAAACATAATAATTGCTACTGGTTCTAAGCCTACGATTCTACCTTTTATGAATTATGATAAAAAGAGAATCATTACTTCTACAGAGGCTTTGAACTTAACCGAAGTTCCCAAAAACCTTATCGTAATAGGTGCTGGTGTTATTGGTGCTGAACTTGGTTCCGTATATGGTAGATTAGGCTCAAAAGTTAATTTCATTGAGTTTGCCGATAGCATGATTGCAACTATGGACAAAACCATGGGTAAGGAATTGCAAAAATCAATTGCCAAGCAATTTGAAGTTGAATTTAACTTTAGTACCAAGGTTACTAAAATTGAAAACAAAGGCAAAACAGTAGAAGTAACTGCCGAAAATAGCAAAGGAGAAACAGTCATTTTCACTGGAGACTATTGCTTAGTTTCTATCGGCCGTAGACCATATACCGATAAGCTGAATTTAGAAGCAGCCGGACTTTCTACCGACGAGAGAGGTAGAGTTGCAATAGATGATCATACTTTAGAAACAAATGTTGCTGGTATATATGCAATTGGAGATGTTATTCGAGGTGCAATGCTCGCTCACAAAGCTGAAGAAGAAGGTGTTTTCGTTGCCGAAATAATCGCAGGTCAAAAACCGCATATCAATTATAACTTGATACCAGGTGTTGTGTACACATGGCCAGAGGTTGCCTCTGTTGGTGCTACTGAAGAAGAGTTAAAAGCAAAAGGGACAAGCTACAATGTTGGAAACTTCCCTTTCAAAGCACTAGGAAGAGCAACTGCCAGCGGAGATGTAGATGGACTTGCAAAAATCCTATCTGATAAAACTACTGATGAGGTACTAGGAATGCATATCATAGGTGCTAGAGCTGCAGACATGATCGCCGAAGGGGTAACTGCAATGGAGTTCAGAGCAAGTGCTGAAGACCTCGGTAGAATCTCTCACGCTCACCCTACCTATATGGAAGCTGTGAAAGAAGCAGCTCTTGATGCCACTGGCAAAAGGTCTTTACATAAGTAAACTAACCGTATTGAATTAATACTAAAGGGCGAATCGAAAGGTTTGCCCTTTTTTAGTTTCTATATGCAATCACAAAAGGCACCTTCATTTTATATACTGAATTGGTATCTGTAAGCTCTACAAATAAATAATAATAGCCACTTGGTAACTTTGTACCTGAAGCTGGCTTTCCATTCCAGTTGATAACACTTCCTTGATTTACGTATAAGTTAGAAGCTATTTTTTCTCTCTGTCCACCAAAGCGATCAAATACTGTCACACTTACGGATTTTGAAGATAATATCCCCGAAAACTCAATCGATAGCTCTTCAGTAATACCATCCCCATCGGGAGTGATAATTTCGGGATACACTCTAACTAATTCTTCGGAGCTATTTTTAGATGGTATAAAACCTGGTGTTGCAAAATCAAATGAACCTGAAGTTGAATGCCAGTTTTCTTTAGCATCGCTTGGCTTAGTAAAATCAATTCTTTCTAATGAAACCCCTTCTGGATCATCCAAACTAATATTTTGCCAAGAGGAAGAATAATTGATCTCGTCTATAATTTCACCTTCAGCATTGGTGATTACAATTTCTCCGTTTTCATTGGGCATACTAGGAAAATTGTTCAATTCAATGATTCTATTGGCTCGGTTGTATTTATAATTAGTTAACAAGAAGTCTTTATTCCGAGTAAAACAGAACACAGAATCAGGCTCTAAGATTAAACTTTTTATCGTGACCATATCAAGAATCACTTCACTTCTTAATAAACCATCTCCATCCCTATTGTAAAAACGGAGTCCACTCAAATCCAAGGGTATTCCGCTCACATTTTTTATCTCAACAAAATCTTCACCTCCACTAAATGGATCAAATAAAAACTCAGAAACCAATAGATCATTTAACCCAGCTTTAGGCCTGTTAATGATTTTAATAGTGAGCTCTTCCGCAACATTTCCTGAGCAATCTTGAATTGCATCAAAATAGAATTCATAATCTTGAAACGAACCCAAATCTTCATTGAGATAAATGACTAACTGACTCTGGTTTTCACCTAAAACGACAGAGTCTAAACCAATAGTTGGAAGGATACTTACAGCATCCATACCTATGGCAGAAATAGATTCTGAAAAGGTAACAGTTATTTCCCTATTCTCAACAGAAGAACTTATGATATTTGGAGGTGTAATGTCAGGTTTTGAGGCGTTTACGCTATTTACTTTTCCTGGAGTCCCTCCTATTTCGGCAATACTAGATGTCCAATTCTCCAATCCAATACAAGGGAAAGCAGTATCAATCATTTCTAAGGAATAGCCCTCTTCCTTGCCTATGGCATACCATTCTTTGGCATACTGAAGCTCATGGGCTACCACTCCATTATCATTTTCTAACCGGAGCAAGGCTCCAGAGTTCAGTAAAGAGAACTGGTTGAGTTCTAGAGTATTGCCATAGCTTTCAAAAAGAGAACCATTTCCCTTCCGTACCAAAATTAGATATGTATCTGGCTCGAAACTATATGAAGGTAGTCGTACACTCGAAGTATTGTAAAAAAGCGTATAATTGGAGGTTTCTATAATCTCTCCCGAGTTATTAAATAACTCAACATATTCTTTTTCTGGGAGACCATAAGATGGTGTGGGATCTGCAAAAATTTCTGTAATAATTAATTCATGCGAATTTTGGCCATTCACATTTATGGCTAAAAGAAATAGACCTAAAAGAAGGCAATTTATTTTTTCCAAACCTTCGCTGGCTTTTTCTTGACCTTCGACTTTGCTTTGGCTTTCGACTTAGGTTTTTGTGATTTTAGAATCTTCTTTTCTAAAGACTTCGAAAACTTGGATATTGACTTTTTGAATTTCTCCTTTCCTAATTCACTTTTTACAATTTCTTGAAGAGCGGATTTAATTTCTGACTTTATACTCATTTTTATTTTTTTAATACGTCCTTAAATATAAAAATAAATGGGCAAGAAGGAGGTATTGTTTAGCAGTTAATTATCGAAACAACAGTCAATTGTTCAGATATTACTACGATCTATTAATTTATACCCAATATTGCTAAACTTTCTTAATTACCTTTTTCATTATAAAAACAAAGCCCAATTCTAAGTAGAAAAGGGCTTTTGGAATTTCATTTTCAAACCTACCTCGGATCCTTTGGTGAAGTAAATCGATCAAATAATTTATTCACTTTTTGTTTTGCTTGATCTAGAATTGGTGATTCTTTGTTGGTCGTAATTACGATGGGAGCTGAGCTGATAACTAGTTTAATCCTTCGTTTAGTTTCTTCATCGTTGCCATAAATTCGCTGTCCAATTTTTGAAAGTGCATCTTTCGTTAAGCTTTTTATTTTCGTTTCACCAACTGTTTCTTTGCTTATTGGATCAATATCAATTGATATAGATTTGCCATCGTATTTTGCTTCATAATCCAAAACTTTTATAACACCCTTAGATCCAAAAATCTTTTCCAAAACAACCCGAGGTACACTTATATCTACCGGCGGTTTAATAGGATTATCTGGATCTTTAGGCAAATCTGATTCATTCCCAAGATCTGGATTGATTACTACTGGGTCGCCTATCTCTGGCACAGGTTTAGGAAAAGGATTTACAGTTCCTCCACCTAGATTTGGGTTACTTGGCCTGTCACTCCCACCATCCTCTTTTGGCCACCATTCTTCCTCCTTTCGCCTTTCTCGGTTCACAAACTCGTAGGTTTTGGGAATTACAATTGAGCTTAATCTATAGTAGGGTGTACCTGAAGCTCCTATAAAAAGAGCTTTACGGTCATTCCTGAAATTGAGCTGATGGTATGGATCTGCGACAATTTTTTCGTCATAACCTTCTAAAGTAAAACTATAAATAGGACCACCATATAATGGTAACATCGCTACATCATAGGGTTGACCTTGATCAAAAGCTTCTTCTGAATCGCTCAAACTAGTAAATGCTAAACCAGCTTTTGCAAACTTGTTAGGCATGGATTTCCAGTCATATTTAAGATCAATTTTATTTCTCGCAGAAACTTGTGATAGATTGAAAAGAAAGTTTCTAATACTTGGATTCTCCAATGCTATACCAACGTCGTTGACTATAATATCCCAGTCTTTTTTGAAAGAGTACTTGTAGGACTCAAAACGTGAAACATATAAAAATGGATTTGCCGTCCGTTCTTCTAATTGAACTGTAAGACTGATATCAGGCTCATTGTTCTTATTTGCATTCACAAATACCAAACGGTCTCCATCGAACAAATAATCATTATCCTTACTGGCTGATAGGTCATAATCAAGAAACTTTGCAACTGTACTAAACTCCTTTACATTAAGAAAAGACTTCATATCTATACTCAATACATCTTCTGAAGGACGATAATCAATTTTAAGTTTTTTGTAAAGTTCGGGGTTAGATTGTTGCAAAAGCACAAGTTGCCTGCTAAGTAGGCTTTCAATATCTTTTGGCTTTATTCTTTTATTCTTTCCAAGGTTTATTCTTTCTAGGTCGGGTGTATATATTGTTGGCTTCGAATCGCTAATATCTTGGGTAGAAAAGATAGAAAAATCGGACTCCGTTCTCACGTCTTGTACGTTGGAGGTATAGTTATATTCAATTTCCGTGTAGTTTATGGCGTCAACTTTTGGCCTTGTGAAGTTGTTGAGTGCAATGGCGGAGATTTTACCATAGTTTACTGGCCATGGGTCATTCACAATTACCCACTTAGAATTATTGATTTCTTGAAAGCCTTTGACCACAAAAACATGAGCATTTTTATAGTTCTGAGTAATATTAAAATACTTGTAAGCTACCATGGGCTTATTTTGTTCCAAAACGTTTTTGAACTTATCCCAAGATAGATCACTCGACTTTTTAAGTGTAATATGCTGCAACGGAGTTTTCCTACTACCATCTTTAAGTAAAACGACAAGTGAATCACTCCAAATTGGAGGAGTATTATTTGCATTAAAAACGAAATTCTCAGCACTATCAATCATACTGATAGTAGCTGCCCAACACGACTTTTCACCTTTTTGAGCAAAAAGTGGTATGTCTATCGCATGATAAAAGGCAGTCTCAGGTTCTGGCACTGGTACTGGCTCTGTTTTTTGTTCAATACAAGACCTAAAAAGCAGAAATAAAACTATGAGTATAAGTACCCCAATGATGGGATACTTATACTTTGACAATGAAGTTTTCATGTGATTGAGTTTTCAAATTCAAAATCAATTGGGTGGTGGTGTTGGACTGTTACTATTTCCTAAACCTCCTCCACCTCCGGGAAATGTAATATTAGGGACAGGGTCTCCTGTTGGTTCCAATTTACCACTTCCATTATCAGCACCTTTATAGAAGAAGATACTTGGCTCCAATGTTCCTGATTCATCTACCCCAGGATAAACAACCATAAAATCCCATTTATTGTAATTTGACGAATCAATTGGATAGTTGAGGCCATTTTCGTTAAAACCGTTCAAGCTTGCAGTTACGAAATCCTTTGAAATTACCACACCATTTGTTCTATTCAAATTGAATTTCTTCTGATAACTTAATTGCCGAATTCTGGCATCATTAATCTCTTTGGATCCGTAATCTTTTGCACCACTTTTAAGATCGTCGAGAATTGCCTGGTCATCAAAATTTGATTGGCAACCTAAAATAGAAATTAGCATTAATAGTGTGCTAAAGCTGATAAATTTTCTCATTTTCGTTTTATTTTATACTGATTAAATTAACTACATCCTATGACCCTACTTTACTCAGAAACTTTGTATAGTTTATATTTGAACTATGGAAAGGTGGTTCAATTATTTTATACAATTGTCTTCATTTGGGCTATTTTTAATTTTAGTACTTTCCAGGGTATTTGGAAGTGGTTTTTGGCATATATCTCTTTAAGTTTTATAACTGAAGTTTTAGTTTATTTCACACCCATTAGCGAAATGGAAAACAATCATTTTGTGGGTCATATTTCCTTCTTTATTGGTGTTATTATGTTAGGCGTTTTTTTTTATCAAGCTTTCGACAAACCTATATTAAAACAAATCACTCTAGTAGGTACTATCCTTTTAAACTTTGCAGTTATTATCGGCTTTTTTTATGAGGACGGCTACCTCTTACCTTCTAAAATGGGCTCATTTATATATATAGTTTTTCTTGCATTGCACTTGATTCTTCATCGTAAATTAATAGCTGAAAGTAAAACTAATAGACTCCGTGAAAATCCAATGTTTTGGTGGAACACTTCTTTCATAATTATGAATATAGTTTACATAATATTTAGTCTTACTATTGGATCGATATTACCTATTAGTGATGACCTTTCTTTTATCTGGTATTTAATTAAAAACACTTCTGATCTAGTACTATGTGTACTATGGGTAATGGCAATTTACAAGCTACGCAGTTGGAAATTTAAACCAACCGCATCTCTATCGCCTTCACAATAGCTTCGGGTGCCGAGTTCACATGAAGTTTTTCATAAATATGTTTTACATGTGAATTCACTGTGGAGTACGATATCCCACAAGCATCGGCAATCATTTTATAACTCAAGCCCTTAACTAGACAAGAAAGAACGTCTTTTTCTCGATCTGTGAGCTCAATGAAAGTCGGTTCAGCTTGTACAAATTTGTTTTGAAACATGTTAAGTACTTTTGCCGCGATCATTGGAGAAAGGTGTGAACCTCCTAAATTTACTTCCTTTATGGCATCAATGTATTTCTCAGGATCGGTTGTTTTGATAATGTATCCACTTGCACCTCCACATATAGCTTGAAACACCTTTTCCTCTTGCTCAAATACTGTCTGAATCAAAATCCTAGCTTGCGGGACTATTTTTCGGATATCTATCATGGCTTGTATTCCAGAAATATATGGCATCTCGATATCCATTAGTATCACATCTGGTTTGAGTTTTCTAACTTGGGATACTGCTTCTCTTGCGTCAGGAAAGCTACCCGCGAGTAAAATGTTTTCGTGGCCAGCTAAATAGAGAGAGAGGCTTTCTCTATAGTTTTTATTGTCTTCAAATAGAACCACTCTTATCATTCGCTTTGATAGTTTTAAAAATGGATAGTTAGGTGTGTGTTGTACTGCGAACATTTACTAATTCTTTTTGACAAAGTTGCTCACAATATGACTCACCGTCAATCCCTAATATTAGGGAGAACGTTTTCATTTAGTTTTTCACCACCCTTCACTTCGGCAAAAAGCTCAGATCAGGCAAAGACCCAAAGGCTCTAGGTATTCGTTTCGTTTAATTCGATATTCATTTCTTGTTTTTGGCAACTGAGCTTTTATACACACTTATTGTCAGCCTTGAATAGTAATGTCATCAAAGTTCGCTAGCATGTCACAAAGTCCCTTCTCTAAACTCGCAGTATCTTGCACTTAGCTATGTCGTCAGAGCTCCTTAAAACCAGCTCAATCAACCAAATCCGCATACCATATAATATGTAACTAACAAACCAACTCCAAAACCGTCCCCTCCCCTTTTTTACTCACTATCGTAATATCAAATTCAGACTCTTCAGCTCGTTCTCGGTAATTTCTGAGACCGTTGCCCTCTGTTGCCAATGTGGTGTCAAAACCCTTACCATCGTCTTTTAAAATAAAATAGGTACGATCTCCTTTTTGAAAAATATGCAAATCTGCATTAATTGCATCTGAGTGTTTAGCTATATTATTTATCCCTTCTTTCAATATGAGATAACAATTTTTTCGGCTCTCCATGTCAAGTTTCAACTTTAATGCGTCTATCTCTACTTCATGGTTAAATGCAATTTTTTTTTCTCCAAGAATCGCTGTTCCAAAATTAATCAATCTGCCAATTAGCTTATCAGTGCTATCATTTTGAGGATTTAAAGCCCATACAGTATCTTGCATTAATGTTACTGACTCTTTAGAGTTTGCAATAATTTTATTGATTACTTCATCTACGTTTCCCGGATTAGTAAGTACTTGTTTTTTAAGTACTTGAGAGAATATGGCAATGCTGCTCAAGTTGGATCCAACTTCATCATGAAGATCAGCCGAAATACGGTTTCTTATCTCTTGGATCTTTAGCTTTTGCCTAAAATTGTATAAGAAAAACAAATAACTACCAACCCCTAGAATAATGAAAATGTAAGCCAAAATCATTGGCCAAAACCACCACTTTTGCCACACAGCTTCCATCACGGAAATTTTAATTTCTTTAAATTCATTAGAAGAACCGAAATGATACTTTAGCAGGTACTTGCCCCCAGGAAGGTTTGTATATCGTAAACTTGGAAATGGATTTTGAATCAATTTTGTATCAAAACCAACCAACTGATAAGACAGCTTTTCACCAGTATGCTCACTAAAGTTGATAATGAGATTATTATCTAAACCTTGAATATAAATGGAGTCCTTATTTTCACTTACAAAAGTACGGATTGCTTCTACTTGAATCTCCTGTGAGAAACTTTGAAATGCAACAAAACATACAACTATTGTAAATATAAACCGAATTTTCAATTTTAGTTTTTGGGCTAGTGGTTGTGTGGTATAAAACTAAACAAAGAGTTTAATTATACCTTACTCTCACCATTATTTGTTCGTCGAGAACGACTTCCTCTTTTCGTGAAGTTAGCGGAAAGTAGTATGTCCCTTCTGGAAGTTTACCCAAATAAAAGGTACACCCAAAAAGTTCTGTAGGTTCATACGGACCAAGCTTCATTTGCGTATCCATGTCACCTTGAAAAGTTGTAACATAAACCGTACTGTCAGCCAAGCGGGTAAAGGTTGTATTAACAGCAAAATGCCCTCCAGCAGTATTACGAGTTACAATATACCTATCCAAAGCAGCATCTCTATTTATCCTAAAGTCTATAATAAAGTCTTTTGGTGCATCGTTTTGGCCTATACGAGCAACTCGAAGATGTCTATTACTAAATGGCTCAAAACCATCAAACTTCTCAACATTAAACCTAAAGCTTCCTCCATTGATTGAGTAATTGAGATCACTATTGACGTCGTATTTTAAATAAAGTGCCTCTATCCGTTGGTATGAACCACTTTCTGTGATATTAGTTGATAAATAAAAAGGTGAGTCTATGTCCAAAAACGTAGTTACTGGTTCGAGGTTTGGCAATGGCGTATCTTCTGTTCCTAAGTAGGACTGAACCTGAGAATAACGCACATCGTCGTAATGAGGACAATTGGGCCCTGTTCGTAATGAAACATTATTGGGTACCGTAAATGGATGCCTATAAAACCACAAGTAGCGATCATTCTTTTTGTCCTTCCCTAGTTTTTTCATATCGAACCATTGGTTCCCAATTCTGTATTGCGGTCTATTCTTAGCGTAGACCGTACCTACTAGTTCATTCTGAAGTGTATTTGCATACAAATGAGGCGAAGCTGTAGTATGATTATCAAATGACTCACAAGGAATTACATTTGTGGGTGTCACATATGTGCCTTGAACTAAATTGCAATCTTGTATTTTGGATTCAAAAACAACTCCTTCTCCAGAACTAAAGCCGGGAAGCAACTCTATCGCGTTTCCAGAAAAAGCTTGAACATTTGACTGACTACTGATATTCCCGCCAAGCTTAATAGTGTTTTTTGCGTATTGATTCTGACCACCCGAAAGGGATGTATTTAACTGTATGTTTTCGGGACAATAATAGTAATACTTTACAACTCCACCAATTGGTTGCCCTATACTCACCTCGGTATTATCATTAGCAAAATTACTGACCATTAGTAGGTAGTAATTATTAACAATCGCATTGCTGAGATTCAAAACCGGCGAAAGCGTATCATATTGACAATCAAGGGGGAAACTATTTAACGCGTCACATGTATTAGATATATCTTGTCCTGTTACCGGCCCCCAAATTGCAGCATCAATATCCAAATTATTATTAGAAGCAATGTTGAAGGTAAGCTGTGAACCAGAAAGTACCTTAATTAAAACCCATCTTGGATTTCGTGGTTCTATGATGCAGCCCATCTGAGCCTTAGCTGGAATTGGAAGACTATCTTGATTATTTATTGAAGCCTTAAATATAAAATTATCTGTACCAACCAGTTGTGTTGCGTTGGTTTCAAAAAAATAACAAGATGGAGTACTATTTGATGTAGTAAGACGATATTGACTTTGCCCTATGCTATCCAATACGGATATAGCAAAAAGGATAAAAACCAACACACTTTTATTAGGATAACGCAACGTTCTAGGATTCAGTGAATTAATTATTTTCAAAATTAACTGAAAATACTGAACGTACAATATACCCCCTCGGGGTATTTTCTCTACAACTTATTAAAAGGATGTATTAATTCGCGACTTCACTTAAAAACTTGATCCTAACAAGTCTTAAATCTTCTTCTGTTACTTCGTCATCGTAATCATCAAACTCTTTGAGACCAGCTTTGATGCTATCACTTTCGGCAGACATGAAGTACTCATAAATATCGTCTAGCTTATCACTATCCATTGCGTGATCTAAATAATAATTAAGATTGAGCCTAGTTCCAGAATAACAGATATTCTCAATTTCGGTGAGTAATTCATCAAAAGGTATACCTTTTGATTCTGCAATTTCCTCCAAATCTACCTTACGGTCAACTTGCTGAATTATGAAAATCTTTGTTTTAGACTTATTTACGGCAGTTTTAACAACAAAATCTTGAGTGGTTTCAATTTCGTTATCGTCAACATATTTTTTAATAAGATCAATAAAAGGTTTTCCAAACTTAGACACCTTACCCATCCCTACTCCATTCACTTGAGCAAGTTCTTGATCAGATCCAGGGTATGTAGTTGCCATCTCTTCTAGCGAAGGATCTTGAAAAACAACATATGGCGGCACTCCTTTTTCCTTGGCAATTTTCTTACGAAGAGCTTTAAGCATTTCGAGCAAGACTTCATCTGCAGCTCCACCTCCATCAGAATTGGAATTTGACTGCAATTCATCCCCTCTGCTTCCTTCGGCTTCTTCTAAGTTATGATCTTCTCTCATCTCTACTTTGTAGGGATCTTGTAAGAACTTCTCACCTTTATCGGTGACTTTCACAACTCCAAATTGCTCTATATCTTTCTCAATGAAGCCCAATACTTGAACCTGACGAAGTATTGATATCCAACGATCTGTAGGTGTAAACTTTTGATCGCCATTCATATCGGCTTTGGCAACATAAAGCTTTTCTCCTTCCTTGTCTTTGAAAAACTCTAAGCCTTTTCCGTACTCTTTTAACCTATCGTGTCCATAACTTTTTATATACTCATTCGCAGCATTGGCAGATACCAAGTCAGCAATATGAGGAATAGGAAAACGCTGTCCAGTATTTTTGATTGCATTAAGTAGCAAAACAAGTTCTTCTTCTATTTTATAAGCCTTTGTAGGTGTTTTGCAGTTATCACAAAAACCACAATCTTCTTTCATGTATTCACCAAAATAGCTCAGCAATTGTCTTCTACGACAAACTCCTAATGAAGAATATGCTACAATCTCCATGAGCAATGCTCTAGCATTGTCTCTTTCAACCACAGTTTTATCCTTACTGAACTTCTCCAATTTTTGGATATCGTCATAAGCATAAAACATTAAGCATTTTCCATCCAATCCATCCCTACCAGCTCTTCCAGTTTCTTGATAGTAACCCTCGAGTGACTTAGGAGCATCGTAGTGAATTACAAATCTTACATCTGGCTTATCTATTCCCATACCAAATGCAATAGTTGCTACTACGATATCACAATCTTCGTTCAAAAAAGCATCTTGGTTCTTCATCCTTACGTCAGAATCAAGTCCTGCGTGATAAGGCAAAGCCCTGAAACCATTCACACTCAATAATGCAGCAATTTCTTCAACCTTTTTACGACTCAAGCAATATACAATTCCCGACTTCCCTTTATGCTGACTCACGAATTGAATCAACTGTTTTTTAGGGTTAATCTTTGGCCTTACTTCATAATATAAGTTTGCTCTATTAAACGAGGATTTGAAAAGCTGCGAATCATCCATGTTCAAGTTCTTCTGGATGTCTTGCTGAACCTTAGGTGTTGCAGTTGCTGTAAGTGCAATTATAGGCAACTCATTATCCAAGCTTTCAATAATGCTACGAATTCTCCTATACTCTGGACGAAAATCATGTCCCCATTCCGAAATACAGTGAGCTTCGTCTACCGCTACAAAGGAAAGTTTCGCTTCCTTCAAAAACTTTAAATTATCCTCCTTGGTAAGTGATTCAGGAGCGATGTATAACAATTTACATTCACCACTGAGCACATCCTTTTTCACTCTATTCATTTCGCTCTTGTTGAGCGTACTATTCAGAAACTGAGCATTGATACCAAAGGCGTTCATTTGATCCACCTGGTTTTTCATAAGTGCAATAAGTGGGCTTATTACCACCGCTGTTCCATCTGTACTTATTGCCGGTAGCTGGTAACATAGGGACTTACCTGCTCCAGTGGGCATTATGACAAAGGTATTTTTACCGCTTGCTATAGATGCTATTATTGCTTCTTGTGTCCCTCTGAAATTATCAAAGCCAAAAATCTGCTTTAGATTTTCTTTAAGTAATTGTCCGTCGAAAGTCATCATATTGAATTGGCGTTTTAAGCCATTAAATTTGAGAAGCCTATAAGCTAATATAAGTAATTACTAGTTAATCCTGCTAATTGAAGATCAAAAAAGCAGAATAGCCACTTGTCTCAAATTTGTCCTTACTTTTGTATGGTTAGATTAAAATATATCCTGTGGAAGCGAAGTTAGGAAAAAATATAATAGTTACTGCCCAAAAAGTCTTAAGTGCTGAGAGTGAGGCAATACAATCTTTAATAAGTACAATTGGAGTCGATTTCATATCAACAATTGAAGCTATTTTAAATTCAGAAGGAAAGGTTGTAATTACTGGAATTGGGAAAAGTGCAATAATTGGACAAAAGATAGTTGCCACACTTAACTCCACTGGTCAAGTTGCCGTATTTCTCCATGCAGCTGAAGCCCTGCATGGTGATTTAGGAATTTTACAAAAAAAGGACATCGTTATTTGTATTTCAAAAAGTGGAGATACTCCAGAGATAAGAGCTTTAGTTCCTCTTTTAAAGAGACATAGCGAAAAAACTATCGCAATTGTTTGTAACGAAAAATCTTACCTCGGCCTTAATTCGGACCTATGTTTACATATCCCTATTAAAAGAGAAGCCTGCCCATTAAACCTTGCTCCTACTACTTCTACCACAGCAACATTGGCAATGGGAGATGCTTTAGCAATGGCACTTTTAGAAGCTCGCAGTTTTAGCAAAACTGACTTTGCAGCCCTGCACCCAGGTGGTAGTTTAGGCAAAAGATTATATTTAAAAGTAAGTGACATATATCCAAATAATCCAAAACCACATGTAACTACAGATACCAATATCAAAGAAGTGATCATGGAGATTTCTTCAAATAGACTTGGGATAACAGCAGTACTTGACAGCAAAGAAGAACTAGTAGGGGTAATTACCGACGGTGATTTAAGACGAATGCTTTTCGCAAATGAAAACTTCCAACACCTAAAAGCTAAAGATATCATGACTTCAAATCCAAAAACTATTGAATCTGATGTTTTTGCTGTAGAGGCTTTGAGTTTTATGGAAAAAAATAGCATCACACAACTTGTAGTAAAGCAAGGAAAAAAAGTATTGGGTTTTGTACATTTACACGACCTCTTGAAAGAGGGCCTTGTTTAAAATAATAATTAGAAATGCGTAAAACAGATTTTTTGGTAATTGGTTCTGGTATTGCGGGCTTGAGCTTTGCTCTAAAAGCAGCAAAAAAAGGAAAGGTGCTTGTACTCACAAAAGTAAACGCCGACGAAACCAATACAAAGTATGCTCAAGGTGGAATTGCCGCGGTTTTTGACCCCGAAGTTGACACTTTTGAAAAACATATTGAAGATACCTTAATAGCTGGAGACGGGCTTTGTGACAGAAAAATTGTAGAAATCGTTGTAAAAGAAGGCCCCGACCGCATAAGAGAACTGATTGAGTACGGAACCAATTTCGATAAAGATGATGACGGTGATTACAATCTAACTCGAGAAGGCGGACACTCGGAAAATAGAATTTTACACTATAAAGATATAACAGGCTGGGAGATCGAAAGAGCACTTCTGGAGCAGGTTCAAAACAATCCTAACATTGAGATTCTCACTCATTATTATGCTGTAGAACTTCTAACGGAACACCATTTGGGCAAAATAGTGGAAACCCCTACTTGTTTTGGAATTTACGCACTAGATGTAGAAACTGGTGAAGTAGAAAAGATTCTTTCTAAAATGACCTTGATGGCAACTGGTGGAGCTGGTCACATTTACGCTGCAACCACTAACCCTGTAATTGCCACGGGAGACGGAATTGCAATGGTGAAAAGAGCCAAAGGAAAAGTGAGAGACATGGAAATGATTCAGTTTCATCCTACTTCCCTGTTCAATCCTGGAACATTCCCGAGTTTTTTAATAACTGAAGCAGTTAGAGGCGAAGGTGGCGTATTGCGTGATCTCAAAGGAAGAGAATTCATGTACGACTACGACGAAAGAGGTTCACTTGCTCCTAGAGATATTGTTGCAAGGTCTATTGACTCAGAGATGAAGAAATCTGGAGAAGAATACGTCTACCTCGACATTACTCACAAACCTGCAGAGCATATATTGGATCACTTCCCTAATATTTACGAAAAATGTAAAAGCTTGGGAATTGATATGACCAAAGACTGGATTCCGGTAACCCCTGCTGCACATTACCTATGTGGTGGAATTTTGGTTGACGAAATGGGTAGGTCCACCATCAAAAACATGTTCGCTTGCGGTGAAGCCTCTTCCACAGGATTGCACGGAGCAAACCGACTAGCGTCTAATTCGCTTGTAGAAGCAGCGGTATTTGGAAATAGAATTTCGCAAATAGCACTTGAAGCAATCGAAAACGTAGAGTTCAACGAAAGCATCCCAGACTGGAATGAATTTGGAACAGTGCAAATAAATGAAGCTGTTTTGGTCACTCACAACTTGCGGGAGCTCCAAAAAATGATGAGCGATTATGTTGGAATCGTAAGGTCTGACTTCAGACTAGAAAGAGCTCAAAGAAGACTTGCAATGTTGAAAGAAGAAACCGAAGAATTCTACAAAAAAACAAAGTTAAGCGTCAAGCTCTGTGAACTGCGTAACCTGATTTTATGTGCTGAAATGGTGATTAACTGTGCGATTAGTAGAAAAGAAAGTAGAGGTTTGCATTTTACTACTGACTATCCGTATAAATTAGGGGGAGAACCTAAGCATTCGGTGGTTTAGGCAAATTGAGCAACCACTTTTTTAATATGCTCATCATCAAAAGCATTTTCTTGCCAAACCTCTAATTTCCTATTCATAAGTGGAATAAATACGGGCGGCAATGTTGCCATCAATATCATTAAAGGATATCCAAAAGGCAATTGCGGGCTTTCGTCAAAATGTCTCAATACCTGATATGGTCTTGCTGCGTAAGCATGATGATCAGAATGTCGCTGAAGATTAAAAAGCAATAGATTGCTGTAAAAGTGATTTGCATTCCAGCTATGCAAAGGATTTACCTTTTCGTATTTATTTGGGGAAATTTCTCTACGAACAATACCATAATGCTCTACATAATTCACGGCCTCTAAAAGCAGTATGGCAAGCACAGCTTGAGCACACAAAGCAAAAAGCACCAAAAGAGAAAATTTCCCTATTAGTAAACTACTCGCAGCGGTTATACTCAAAAACAGAACTATAGTTATTGCATGACCTTTAATAATCTGATTTTGAAGGGAGAGAAATTTATAACCATACTTTTCGGAAAGTTTACGTTCAATACTCCAAGCACTTTTAAAACTGCCAACAATGGACTGAACCCAAAAAGCATAAAGGGATTGATTCTTTTTTGATGTAGCTGGATCGCGAGGAGTTGCTACATGTACATGATGGCCTCTGTTATGCTCAACAATAAAATGTATATAAGCCACTGATATCAAGGCGGCCTTGGCGTGTAGTTGTGCAAGTCGGCTACTTCTATGTCCTAGCTCGTGAGCCACATTAATGATTGTACCAGCGTATACACCTTGACTCACTAAAAGTCCATATATTTCAAATGTTGTCAGTGTCTCCGTAGATAGCACATAAGCTGTCCACAACAATAAAAAGTATTGAATATAAACATGAGAATAAACTAAGAAGTCAAAATATCGATCATTTACAAGCGTTTCAAATTTAGCCTTGAGTACGTTGTTTTTGTCTTTCCCTATCGCTAGATCGATAAGTGAAACAAAAAGATACGAATACATGGATGCAGCAAAAGTCCAGTGACCCGAAGGAAGGTAAAATGAAGCTAAAATGATAACTGGAATAGAATAAGAAAACAGGAATCCAAACCTCTTAAAAATGGACATGGAATACATTTTTTATGATATAGCAATTTACTATTTTTACTTCAAAGTCATTGGAGTAAAACAACATTAAAGTATTACCATAAAAAAATATGTCGGAATTTGGAGTTTACCTGGAACTAGGATTTAAACACATTACAGACCTCTACGGATTTGATCATATTTTATTCATCATAGCATTATGCTCGACATATTTGATCAAAGATTGGAGGCAAGTACTAATCTTGGTCACTTCATTTACCATTGGACATAGTATTACCTTAGCACTTGCATCACTTAATATTGTACATGTAAATAGTGACTTGATCGAGTTTTTGATCCCAATTACAATTATTCTTACAGCGATGTATAATCTCACCATCAAGTTCAAGAGAGATATATTTAAGACAGAAAGTGATAAAGTTTGGCCCAGATACCTGGTTGCAATAGCTTTTGGACTGATTCATGGTCTTGGCTTTTCCAATTATTTAAGATCGTTGCTTGGTAAATCGAGTTCAATTTTCAGTCAATTACTCGCATTTAATATTGGCTTAGAAGTTGGTCAAATACTGATAGTAATAGCATTACTTGCACTGTCGTTCATTGTGGTAGACCTAGGCAAAATAAACAGAAATAGATGGAATTGGGTTGTATCTGCCATCGTATTAGGAATGGCACTTATGCTCGCAATTGATAAATCAGGTGCAATATTTAATGTGGAATGATTTTTTAACACTGCTATGTAATAAAACAAATCACAACAATGAATATTTTAATAATTGACGACGAAAAGGACCTTTGCCAACTATTGAGCGGCATGCTCACCAGGCAGGGACATACCGTTGATTATTCACTTATGATTGGGGATGGCATGAATAAACTTGCCGATGAGGTTTTCGATTGCGTTTTCCTCGACAATAACCTTCCAGATGGTTTTGGATTAAACTACATTCAAAAAATACTTCTCCATAACTCTGAATGTAGAATTATTTTTATGTCAGCAATGGCAAATTTAAAGACCGAAAGTGAAGCCCTCGGTGCCTATTATTTTATGGAAAAGCCCATCACTTTCAAGGTTATAGATAACCTAATGACACAAAATTCTTTGTAATTAGCTTACAGGAATTACCACTTCAATTTTACTTCCTTCATCTGTAGGCAAAAGCTTCATATTCCCATCAAGTACTTTTAGAATTTTAGAAGCAATAGCGAGCCCCATTCCTGAACCGGGAAACTCTGAACGACCATTAAGTCGAACAAAAGGCTTTCGAGCTTCTGCAAAATCATCCACGTTCATTCCAATCCCATTGTCATGTAGGGTAATTACCACTTTAGATTTATTAAAATCAACATTAATTTCTGCTTTTGGCAAGACTTCAGCTTCTTTTTTAAACTTCATCGCATTGTCAAGAAGTACGTCTAGCAACTGTACAATGAGTTGCAACTCACCCTCAAACTTTTTGTCATTTGTTGACTTTAACACTAAGTCAATACCTTTTTCGCTTGCCTGTTCTTTTATTATTTTACTTAAATCAACGTCCTCTTTTTCGCCTTTCAATTTAATTCTTGAAAGTAAAAGAAGTTCAGATAGCATCTGTTGCATCCTTTCGGAAGATGCCAACATTCTGTCCAAGTACATTTTGGGCCTCGCAGCTAAATCGTTATACAATTCAGCTTTTAACCGATCACCAAAGTTGGCAATTTTTCGGGCGGGCTCTCGCAGGTCATGAGAGGCTATTCTCACAAAGTCATCGAACTCCTTATTTAATTCACTCTCTGTGGTTACATCCTTAAGATGAAGTACAATGAGACCATTCGAAGGCCTTTTATCAATTGAAAATATCCTATCGCTAATATTAAGCTGCACTACATCAAGTTGTTCATATTGCTCGAAACCCAAAGAAATTGCAGCACTATTCCGAAAAACAAGTTTTTGCTTTTCAGGATCAACGACTAAAACAGGGTCTTGTAATGCGTTTAAAATATCAAATTCATTGGAGATCATAAGTCCAATTTTTTCATTTTGTTGTAAAGCGTTTTGCGGTCTATTTTAAGAATAGTTGCTGCTTTACTTTTATTATAATTTACTTTTTTGAGTACGTTCATAATCAAATCATACTCCGCTTCATAAGCAGCAGTACGAAGATCATCAGTTTGTATACTAGGTGCAAAACCTTGCTCAGTTACTGGTGCTGGCTTGTCTACGAATAATAATTTCCTGTGATTTACTATTTCAAATGGCAATGCCGCCGGTTCAATATAATCGCCTTCGCTTAGCAGCGAAGCTCTCTTAATTACGTTACTCAATTCTCTCAAGTTACCATGCCATGGATAATGCAAGAAATGCTCTTTTACCTCCTCACTAAATCCCTTGATATCTTTTTGAAGGTCTTCGTTTGTTTGATCCAAAAAGAACTGTGCAAAGTCCATGATATCACCTTTTCGCTCTCGCAACGGTGGAACATCGATACTGAATTCATTAAACCTATAATAAAGATCCTCGCGGAACTTCCCTTTTGCAATTGCCTCAGGGAGCTTTTCATTACTGGCAACGATAATTCGCACATCGGTTTGAATTTCCTTATTACCTCCTATTCGTTTTACTTTCTTTTCTTGCACCACTCTTAACAGCGATACCTGAACTTCGTAAGAAAGATTAGCGACCTCATCCAAAAATAAAGTACCACCATCTGCTAGTTCAAAATGTCCAATTTTCTGATTGATAGCACCTGTAAACGAGCCTTTCTCATGACCAAAAAGCTCACTCCCTGCCAGATCTTTAGAAATTGCTCCACAGTCCATAGCTACAAAAGGCATATCCTTTCGCTTGCTCATTTTGTGTATTTCTTTCGCAATTGCCTCTTTCCCAGCACCGCTTTCGCCGTATATGATTACACTAAAATTGGTAGGTGCAACAAGCTTTAGTTGCTTCATCAGATTTTTGGAAGCAGGACTTTTCCCAAACTCATACTTGGGCTGTTTTTTATTTTTAGGAGCAGAATTAACCTTAATAACCTTTTGTTCTTGCGACAATGCTTTTTTAATTGTCAAAAGGATTTCGTCGGGAAAAAGTGGCTTTGTGATATAATCATACGCACCCAATTTCATTACATTGATCGCTACCTTAATGTCCGAATAGCCAGTAATAATAATCACCGGCAGGCTAGGATTATACTCTTTAGCTTTTTGCAAAAGATCACTTCCCGAGATATCACCAAGTTTAAAATCTGTAAGTAGCAAATCTGGCTCAAAATCATGAATAAGCTTTAATCCACTCATGCCGCTTTCCGCTGTTTTCACTTCAAATCCATTCCTACGTAGGAAACGGTCCATCAATAGGCAAATATCCCTATCATCGTCAATTACAACTATTTTTTTATTTGTCATTGGCCTAGTGTTCTTCTAAGTTTTGATGAGCTAATGCTTAGGTTTTCTCTGTACTTTGTTATGGTTCTTCTTGTTAATTGTATTCCACTTTTGGAGAGCTCATAACTTATTTGCTTATCTGTAAGTGGTTCTATTTTGTTCTCATTATTAATCAGAACTTCAACCTTATTTTGAACCTCTTTATTGCTTACGATTTCTCCATTAGTTGTAATAATTGATTCGGAGAATAAGTTTTTGAGACATATTGTACCAAAAGGAGTATCTAAATACTTGTTGCTCGTAACTCTTGATATCGTAGATATTGTAAGGTCAACTCTCTCCGCAATGTCCTTTAAAATCATGGGCTTAAGCTCTTGATAATCACCTCCACTTTTAAAAAATGCCTCTTGTCGACCAATAATCTCCTTTAGCACTACACTCATAGTTTCCTCTCTTTGCTGCAATGCTTCAACAATCCAATTAGCCGAAAAAAGCTTGCTTTTCAAAAACTTACGTGCTCCCGATTCTTTGCTTTTGCCTAAGCTACTAAGGTAACTCTTATCAACTATATATTTCCCGGCAGATTTTTTAACCAAGCTTCCGATAATATTATCACCTTCAATTTCAATCTTATATTCTGGAAATATCTTATTGGTTTCTGTTTGGTCTATATGTGCATATCCATAAGCAGGGTAAGGGTTGAGTTTTGAGATAAAGCAAAGCTCCTCTTTTAATTCCCCTATGGTAATGCCAAGACTTTGCGAAATGGCCTCATAGTTTTTTGCCCCTACATCCTCTATATGTTTTACGATTATAGATTTTGCAAGTGGATAATTATCGAGCTGCAATGAAAGATACTCTGTAATATCTCTTGCCCCTATTCCTTTAGGCTCTAGCCTCGAAAGCTTAAGCAAAACTCCATTTACCTCCTCTTCCTCAATGAACTTATTACAATTGAATCCAAAATCTTCAGCTATTTCCTCTGAACTATGCTTTAAAAAACCTTTTTCATCAAGAGATGAAACGATAAAACGAGCAATTGCCAACTCATTTTCGTTTAAAAATAAGTAACTCAACTGCTCCAATAAGTAGTCTTGAAAACTAGTCTCTCTAGACTGATTTTCAAGCCAATTATTTTGTTCTGCGATATTACTGCTACAGTTTAGAGTGTAGCTTTTTTCGGTGGATTTAGCCTCTTGCAGGAAAGGGTTTTCGACAGTTTCATTTGCCAAGTATGCGTCCAACTCATATTCTCCCAATTGTAGCAAATTCAAGAATTGGACTTGCTGAGGGTTTATTTTTAGAGTTTGCTTTTGTGATGTTACCTGTTGGTATTCTAGCATGACGGCAAAGGTTTTTATATTTGTGGTAAGACAAATATTCAACCACATTAATGGCCTTTTTAAGCATTTTGCCATTAAATAGGCTTAAACGTCTTTATATAAGTCGATTAAAACTAAATCATTTTAAAATTTATAGATGATTTCGAAAAAGGCTTACCAAAATTAACAAAATAGTGTAGATAATATTCTACATCTTGGGCATAATTAACTACTTAAATGAAATTAAGCAAAAGGCTAACTAATGGTATTTTCGGTTTTGCTATAAGTGTTTTATTACTCCTTATTGTTATTACCTACCAACGTGTCTCCACATTTCAAGATTATGCAAATTTTGTAAGCCATTCGCTTGCTGTGCAAAACGATATACTAGCCATGAGGTCAAGTTATCGCTCTCTTATTGCCAACCAAAGAAGCTTTCTATTGACTAAAGAAAAGCAGTATTTTGAGGATTTTCAAGAAGAAAAAGACTCATTAAGACATACTGTAGATCATTTTGCAAAACTAACCGCTTCCAACAAAATCCATCAAAACTACCTCAAGCGTTTAGAGAAAAATGTAAACACTAGAATTCAGAGCCTGTTGGTGGAAGTTATCAATGATAGTTCGTCTGCTAAATATAAATATTCACAAACCGAACTCATTGCTCGAAATCATCAACTCAATCTTGATTTTTCTGTAACTGTAAATGCTTTGTACGACTACGAAAGAAAGCTAATGAATCAGCAGCTTGAGCTCAAGCAAGCACAGGAAAAATTAACTCCGATCCTAATGCTTTTCACTGCTCTAATTGCCATTAGTTTTATAGGATACTCATTTTATCTTATAAGCCGAGAACTACGGCGAAGGCAAGAAACTGAAGCTTTACTACAAGAAAACATAGACGACCTCAATAGATCAAATCAAGAACTGGAACAATATGCTTATGTGGCTTCACATGACTTACAAGAACCACTGAGAAAGATCAGGACATTCAGTGATAAGCTGCTGAGGTCTTATGCCGATATTTTACCTCCCGAAGGAAAAGATATCTTAACAAGGATTGACAAATCATCGTCGAAAATGACACTTTTAATCAATGACCTCTTAAGTCTATCTCGATTACTATCAGACACTGGAAATTTTGAAAATATTGACTTAAACGAAATTCTTAATGAAGAACTAGAAAACCTTTCGGAACAAATCGATAACGAGAATATTAAAATAGAAGCTGCCACACTACCTACCATTAGTGGATCTGAGGGACAAATAAGGCAACTTTTCAATAACCTTCTTAGCAATGCCTTCAAATTTAAAAGAGAAGATGTACCAGTTAATATTGTAATAAACTACAGCGTGGTTAAAAAATGGGAAGAGGAAATGGAGTACGCATACCACCAAATTACGGTTAGAGATAACGGAATGGGCTTCGATAATAGATATAAAGAGAAAATGTTTACGATATTTGGGCGACTTACTAATACACAGCATGTGTCTGGTACAGGAATAGGTCTTTCTATTTGTAACAGAATTATGCAGAATCACCATGGTTATTTAGAAGCTGATGGTGTTGTGGATCAAGGAGCCACCTTTACCTTATTGTTCCCATTTACTCTCAATGAAATCTAAAAAATATATAATAATTGCTGATGATGATGAAGACGATCAATTATTGATGCGATCGGCTTTTGAGGAAATTAATTATAAAGGAGAACTTGTTTTCGTTTCTGACGGTCTTGAGTTGAAATCTCATGTTATTAGTGCATCTGAGAAAGGCACTTTTCCGCATTTGGTAATGATGGACCTTAATATGCCTAAGAAAAATGGCAGAGAGATTTTAGCTGAATTTGCCGAAAATGATAAGTTAAAAAACCTCCCAGTTATTATACTTAGTACCTCCCAAGCTCCTTTCGATATTAATTCATCTTACCTAGCAGGAGCAAGCTCGTACTTAATAAAACCAAGTACATATAATGATTTAGTGAAAATGGTGCAAAGCATTGTTGACTTTTGGATGAATCAAAATCGTCCATTTGACCCTAACAATTAAAACAGAAGGTTACCACATATCCTATGTATCTATAGTTACTTCATCGGCTTGAGCAAATCAAAATTTTCACATTGAGCAAAAAGAAAGACTCATCGAAATCGATGAGCCTATTCTTAGGGTTATTTATTAGTATTTTATAAGAATGAATCACGAAGCTTGAAATCTACAGTTCCTAAATAATCGTCTTTAGAATAAACTTTTCCTGTATATCCACCTGGTTTCATTTTCTCATCCACTTTTACCTTAAATACTACAAGCTGTGGATTTTTTGAATAATCTATAGTTTGTTTTGCGTGTACTTGAATTGGAATTGACTTTTCTGGTGAAACTACGCTTACCTCATCTATCCAATTTTTCAAAGGATTAATCTGCTCGTCAAAAAGACTCAAGTAAATTGTTTCTGTTCCTTTTTTCTGCATTAAATCATAAGCTGGCATTAAAAAAGAAACTTGAATGTATTCCGCTTTCTTAGCCTTTGCGGTCAATTTATTATTAGAAGCTAAAACTTCAACTTTGAAATTATCACCCGGAGCATCAAATACTAACTTTGCATGTCTCTTATTCAAATCTTTAAAGTCGGCTTCCAACTTACTATAATCTGCTTTCCATTGAGTTACCTCATTTTGCAACTGAGCTACATTCTCTTCCAATCCTGGGATTTTCTCTAATTCTCGCTCCATGGCAGCTTTAAGGTCATTTAATTCACTCAGCTTGGTATTTAGCATCGCAATTTCGTTGTCTTTAATTAATTGTAGCTCATCCAGTTCCTTACGTTGTTTAGACTTAAATGAATAAGAAGCTCTTTTATTGGCAGTCAGCTTCTCATTAGCCTTTGCAAGCTCTTCGGCAGTTTTGGCACTTTCTCGCATCTCGGTTTCTAACCTTGCGGATAGAGTTTCAATTTCTGACTGTAGTGAGTTTTTCATGACCGCTAGCGAATCTGCTTTAGCTTTCATTTCTATCTCAGCAAGCCTAGATGCATCTGCGTTATTATTTTGAACAACTCCAATTGTTACTGCAGCTGCCAATCCAATTCCTAGTATCCACGAAATAAGGGTTGCACTACTCGATTTTGTATTTTCCATCTCGATTTATTGTTTTGGTTTCGATAAAGGAGTAAAAAAAACAATACCATAGAAATATAGCTTGCAATCGAACCCAAAGTGGGTATCCCATTTCCCAATTATGGGCAAAACCGAAATTATCTTTAATGGCCACTCCAAAAGCTGAGAAATCGCATTGAGATCAGCAAGTGGGGAAATATATCCGCAAATTCCTCAATCAACTTACCCATATACGCCTTTTTGATGAAGGTATAATCTTTTTATTACAGACATAAATCAAATGATAATCCAGAAAATGAAGAAACTAATCCCATTATTAATGGTAATCTTATTTTCATGTTCCGAAAACTCAGGGTTGTTTAATATCCTAAAACCTAAAGTTTCATTATCAGAGAGGCTTAACGCTGCTGAAGTAAAGAGTTATGAGGTCAAAAATAACCAATCGTACGGCAGCGATAGTTTTCAAAAATATGACCTTCATTTACCTGTATATGATGGTGAAATTGAAGGATCGGTTGCAATGATTGTCATTCATGGTGGTGGCTGGAGCTTATTGGACAAAAGCTTTATGAATGGTCAGGTTGATGAGTTCAAAAAAATGAATAAAAACGTAGCAATCTTTAACATAAACCATCGCTTAGCGGGAGTTAATGGATATACATACAATTCCATTATTGAAGACCTCGACCTTTTAATACAACACATTAACGAGAAAAAAAGTGAGCTAAATTTGTCAGATGAAATAGTAATTTATGGCTACAGTTCGGGTGGTCACTTGGCATTGGAATATTCTAAACTACGATCAAATAATAAGAATATAAAAGCTGTTGCCGCAAGTGCACCACCTACGGACCTCACTTCGGAAAAGTTACGAAAAACGATAGTAGACGATAAAAACAGAAACCTAATAGAACTTCTAATTGGCGAATCATACGAGGCTAATCCTAATGCATACAAAGAGGCAAGCCCATTTTATAAGGTATCGAAGAAAAGTAAGCCAACACTTATATTATACGGCGACAATGACCAGATAGTATATAATGAGCAAATTCAAAAGTACAGTAAGTCGCTCTCCGACAATAAAGTAGAAAACAGGCTTATAGTTTTTAATGGAGTTGGGCACGAAATGCCTGAAAAACGAAATGAGATAGCAGTACAGGTTTTTAAATTCCTGGAAGAAAGATAATAGTGGTTAGATTTGATTGTAACAGAATCCTCTCGGCTCGTGGCTGGGAGGATTTTTTTGTATAATTTAGACGATTACTTTCTTATGGTTATATTGGTCCTTTCCATAAAAATAGCCCGAAACTTTGTACAAAGTCAAAATTCACCTTGTTCATGAAAAATCTTAGCCTCCTTGCCGTTTTCTTACTTTACACTTTTTCGATTACCTCATGTAATGCTCAAAAAGCAGACCTTGTAGTCACCAATGCAGTTATTTACAGTGTAGATGGTAACTTTTCTACTTTTGAAGCAATGGCAATTAAAGATGGTAAAATCCTAGATTTAGGTTCTACTATTGACATGACCACTAAGTATGCCGGAGAAGAAACCTATGACGCGAAAGGAAAAGCAATTTTCCCTGGGTTTTATGACCCTCACTCCCATTTCGTAGGACTTGGCCGAATGCTCGAAACCTGTGACCTAGTTGGCACTGAAAGCTTGGAAGAAATAAAAGAAAGACTTAAGACCTACGCTAAAGCAAACCCTGACAAAGAATGGATTATAGGTAGAGGTTGGGATCAGAATGATTGGCCAATAAAAAAATTCCCTAATAAGAAGGTGCTGGACGACATATTTCCAGACAAACCAGTTGTACTTACGAGAATTGATGGGCACGCAGCTTTTATAAATTCCGCAGCCCTAAAGAAAGCTAAAATTACTTCAGGCTCAAAGGTAGACGGAGGAGAAGTCATACTAGAGGATGGAGAACCTTCTGGTATCTTGGTTGATAACGCCATGGGCTTTTTGAAAAGGGTAATGCCCACGCCAACAAAAAATGAACGTAAAGAGATGATCCTGAATGCACAGGCTTTGTGCCTGGAGAAGGGACTTACATCTGTATCTGATGCCGGATTGCAACAAGAAGATATTGAATTGATTGACCAAATGCATAAAAGTGGTGAACTCAAAATTAGAGATTACATCATGGTTTCTTTAGGTCTACGTAATTTGAAATATTACATCAAAAAAGGGATTATAAAAACAGACCGCATGCATGTACGTTCTTTTAAACTATATGCCGATGGTGCTTTAGGAAGTAGAGGAGCATGTTTGATTGAACCATACAGCGATAAGAATAGCACAAGCGGCTTTTTACTTTTAAGTGAAAAAGAACTAAGACTGAGCCTAGAGGAGATTTACAACTCTGACTACCAAGCAAATACACATTGCATTGGAGACTCGGCAAACAGACTTATCCTTGATATTTATGCCGACTTATTGAAAGGCAAAAATAACAGAAGATGGAGAATTGAACACTCCCAAATTATCCATCCCGACGATATGCACAAGTTTGGCGAAAATCAAATCATACCTTCTATACAAGGAACTCATGCAACAAGTGACATGTATTGGGCTGAAGAAAGATTGGGAAAGGATAGAGTTAAATCCGCATACGCTTTTAAACAACTTTTGGCCCAAAATGGTGTACTACCGAATGGCAGTGATTTCCCTGTAGAAGCTGTTAATCCTTTATTTGGATTCCATTCTCTTTTTGCAAGACAAGATGCCAACAATTACCCAGAAGGAGGTTATCAAATGGAAAACGCTCTTACAAGAGAAGAATCTCTCAAAGCAATGACTATTTGGAGTGCATATGCCAACTTTGAAGAAAACGAAAGAGGAAGTCTAGAAAAAGGAAAACTTGCCGACTTTGTAATTCTTGAAAAAGACATCATGCAAATCCCCAAAGAAGAAGTTCGCGAAACCAAGGTTTTGTCCACTTATATCAATGGGGAAAAGGTATATGAGGCTTTGTAGATCAGCTATACCTGGGCTTCACGCCTCTTAAGATTTTGCATTACAGTATGTATTGAAGAGGCCATTTAATCCTCATCAAAGAATATCGCTTCAATATTGATCTCAAATAAACGAGAGAATTTAAATGCCAATGGTAAACTTGGATCAAACTTCCCTTTTTCTATTGCATTGATAGTCTGACGAGATACATCTACGGCATCGGCCAGGTCTGCTTGCGTCATATCTCTTTCTGCTCTAAGTACTTTTAGTCTGTTTTTCATTGGTATCTTTTTGTTCCTACTAAAATTCCAACGAGGTATGTTAGACTACATAAAATAACCAAGTGTGAGATCTCTGCATCTCCACTTATTACATTACTTATATCCAAGTTTGAATAAGCCAAACCAGCAACTACAGCAATTCCTAGGGCTATTGCCATAGCTTCAAGGTGAATTTTTTTCTCCAATTCATCCATGCTGAGAATATGATTTTTATTGGCAACAATCATCCCAATTCCAACAAGTACATTTAACATAATAGCCATTATAGAATAGGTATTATTAAAATCCCATAATAGCTTAGGGCCAAATGAAGAAAGGGCCATAGTAATTAGCCACGCCCCTGTCCAAAAGGCTAACTGTTTTGTTTTCTGTTTCAAAGTGTCTTTTCTAGTTGTTATCATTTTGTGTTTTTATTTAAAGTAAAGTAAACTTTACACAAAGGTATTACATTTTTCCTAATTGTCAAGCATTATATATTTTTTGTAAAGTTTATTTTACATTTTAAACACGACTGCCAAATGACAGATTGCATTAATTCAACAAAAAATATCTCTTTAAAAACTATTTAATGGATAGGAGAACAATTCGTAGCTCATGCTATGTTCAATCATGGAAGAGATTAGAAAATGGACTTATCCACATTTTGGCGATTTATCTACAATCGCACTTTCGGACTGCCCATCGCTTTAAAAAATCTTATCTTTGTAGTCCTTAAAATCAATAATCAATGGGAAAGATAGTTTCGATAGTAAATCAAAAAGGCGGAGTAGGCAAAACAACTACAGCCATCAATTTGGCGGCGTCGTTGGCAATATTAGAGTATAAAATCCTAATAGTTGACACTGATCCTCAGGCAAATGCAGGTTCAGGCCTTGGTATTGACTGTAAGAATCTTGAGCACAATATCTATTCAGCTCTGATAGGTAATTCTCAGATGAAAGATTGTATTGTAGAAACCGAAATTCCTAATTTGGATATCATTCCTTCTCACATTGATTTAGCTGGTTTTGAACTTGAAATAGTAAATCAAGTTGCTCGTGAATATATTTTAAAGGAGCAATTAGAAACAATTAAAGACGATTACGACTATATATTCATAGATTGCTCACCATCTCTTGGACTGATGGTAATTAACTCTATCGTTGCTTCCGATTCAGTTCTTATTCCTGTACAGTGTGAATACTTTGCACTGGAAGGAATTGCAAAACTTCAGGATACAGTAGACATCATCAGAAAACGTCTAAACCCTGAGTTGGCAATGGAAGGATATGTACTTACAATGTTCGACGGTCGTACCAACTTATCTAAAATGGTAGTGGAAGACGTAAGGAAATACTTTGGTAATATTTGTTTTGATACCATTGTACCCCGAAATGTAAAATTAGCTGAAGCTCCCTCTTATGGAGTACCTGCTTTACTTATGTTTTCGGGTGATAAGGGAGAAGAGTTTGATATCAAATTCTTGGAAAATAAAGGTGCTATTAGTTACGTAGATTTAGCCAAAGAGCTTTTACGTCGAAATGGTCAACCTGAATTTAAAAATGTTTTAAAAGTTGCATAAATAATGGGAAAAGGGCTAAGTAGTTTATTGAGCGATTCACATTTGGTAGTGAGTAACAAGGTTGCAAGCTTCCAAGGGGTGAAAACCGTATCTATAGATAGCATCAGTGTCAATCCCAATCAACCTCGCAAAACTTTTGAAGAAACTGCACTTAATGAATTGGCAGCCTCTATCAGGGTTCATGGGGTAATTCAGCCTATCACTATTCGTGAAAAAGCTGATGGAAAATACGAACTCATCTCTGGAGAGAGAAGATGGAGAGCTTCTCAAATTGCTGGCTTGGATAGCATTCCTGCATTTATGCGGAATGTAGATGATGAAAAATCTCTCGAGTTAGCTCTTATTGAAAACCTTCAACGTGAAGACCTCAACCCTATTGAAATTGCTCTTGCCTATCAAAGAATGATGGACGAGTGTAAACTAAAACAAGAAGAACTAGGAGATAGAGTTGGTAAAAAAAGAGCAACAGTTGCCAATTTCCTTCGCCTTTTGCAATTACCTGAGGACATTCAATCTGGCTTAATAACCCAGCAATTGACCATGGGACAAGCAAAACCTCTCATTTCTCTTGAAGATAAAGACTTTCAACTTGCTCTATACGAACAAATAATTACCCAAGGCCTAAGTTCTAGAAAAGTTGAACAGCTTGCTAAACAAAGGCCTATAAACGAAGAAGATCCACTCGAATCTCACAAAGAAGAAATGAGAATGGTGACTTTGGGATTAAATAAAAAAACAATACTCCCTGTCAAAATCCAAGTTAAAGGAAAAGACAAAGGGTTTGTAACTATACCAATTGCCAATGAAGAATCAATGGCAGAACTTTTGGAGCTAATCGGCTGATGGGTTAATTCCCATGAGTGAATCTATACTACATGAATCAAAGGAGACGTTTACCTGCAACCAAAGTAAAGGGTGCTGAGAAAATCCATAATTTTCAGCAGGCGTCTCATATTATCGAGCTTGAAGCGAATGTTTTGGGAGGGGTTATCAAAGAAAAAGATGCCCTTACCGCAGTAATTGACATTTTAAAACCTGATAGTTTTATTTCTGACAGACATACTGCCATTTATCAAGCCATTTTGCACCTTTTCGGTAAAACTGAGCCTATTGACTTACTTACCGTTACAAATCAACTTCGGCTCAATGGTGAATTGGAATTTGTAGGAGGAGGAGCATATGTTGCTCGTATTTCGGCAAATTCTACCGTTGCTCACATAGAGCAAGATGCTCGTATTGTGGTACAATATGCAATTCGACGCAAGATTTTAACTGTCATGCAAGATGTGCAAGACAAAGCGTTTGAAGAAACTTCCAATGTGTATACCCTCATGGATAGCACTGAGCAAGAGCTGAGAGATATACAAGAAGGTAACTTGAACAAAAACATTCCAGACTTATCGGCTGTAATTCAAAAAGCGATACAGGAACTAAAAAACAAGTCGGATAATGATGCAGAGCACACCAGTGTTCCTTCTGGCTTTCCTTCCTTAGACCGTATTACAAGTGGATTTCATAATACTGAGCTTATCATTATTGCAGCAAGACCCGGAATGGGAAAAACTGCTTTTGTAGTTTCTGCACTGAGAAATGCTGCAATTGATTTCAAACTTCCAGTGGCTTTGTTTTCTTTGGAAATGTCCTCTCAGCAAGTTATGCTACGTCTTATTTCTGCCGAAGCGGAGATTGACAGCTCAAAACTAAGAATGGGTGATCTAGATGAGTCGGAATGGCACGCTTTACACTCTAGGTTGAATAACCTCTCAACTGCACCAATTTATATTGACGACACTCCTGCCCTATCTATTTTGGAATTGAGAACCAAAGCACGCAGGCTCAAAGCATTTCACAATATCAAAATGATCATTGTGGATTATTTGCAGTTAATGACAGCTGGAACAGGTAAAGCAGGAATGAACCGTGAACAAGAAATTGCAGCAATATCTCGATCGCTTAAAACATTAGCTAAAGAACTAAATGTTCCTGTAATTGCTCTTTCCCAATTAAGTAGATCTGTAGAAACACGTGGTGGAGATAAGAGACCTCAACTATCAGACTTGAGGGAATCTGGTTCAATTGAGCAAGATGCTGATGTAGTAATGTTCTTGTACCGACCAGAATATTACAAAATTACCCATACCGAAAAAGGAGAAAGTACCAACGGAATGGCAGAAATGATCATTGCAAAAAACCGAAGTGGTAGTATCGACAATGTGAACCTTAAATTTATCGGAAAGTACACTCGATTTGCCGAATTTGACGGCTTCCAAGCTACTGCCGATGACTACAAAGAAATTGGTGGAATTGCTACGCTAGGAAGTAAGGCCAATGACCTGATCAAAGAAGATTAAAAAACTAGTTAAATCTTCTTTTTGTTTTTCCTCAAATTATACTTTTCCAAGATTTCTAAAATAAGTCTGTCGTAAGCTTGAAGCCCAACAGAGTCTTTATTTCTAGATTCAATTACCGGGATTTGACTAGCAGTACTGTCAATAAACAATGGATCAAATGGTATGTATGTAGAAAATACATCATGACCAAACTGCTCCCTCATCAATGTCAAAATGTGCCTTGAAAGCTCAATATTTTCATCATACATTGTAAGTAAAATGCCTTCAATATATAATTCAGGTTTCAGCCTTTTTTGTAAAATTTTGATTGTGCCGAGCAGCAACTCAAGACCTTCGAGACCAAAATATTCGCATTGTAATGGAATCAATATGGAGTCAGACGCCATTAAACTATTAATAGGAACAATTCCTAAAGAAGGAGGACAATCAATAAAGATGAAGTCATAATTGCTTTTTATGGTCTCCAACTTTTCGGTTAAAATATACTCTCGCTGAGTTACATGTACGAGTTCTATCTCCGCACCTACTAAATGCCGTGTACTTGGGATAAGATCTAGGTTTTTTCTTTTGGTAGGAATGATACAATCTTGAATAGGTGCCAGCCCTACCAAAGCGGCATAAATACTTTTATTGTCGTACTCTAGATCAATACCCAATGCTACTGTGCACGAAGCCTGATGATCTGTATCTATCAATAATACCTTGTAACCTCTTTTGGCAAAACCTACAGCTAGGTTCACTGTCGTGGTCGTTTTACCTACGCCACCTTTCTGGTTCGAAACTGCAATAACTTTAGGTATCATTAAGAAAGCCTGACCCCTAAAGATCAGTGTATTAGTTTATTTCGACGATTCGCTCAATGGCTTCCAATTTGTTGGGATCTCCGTAGTCCATTATGGCCAACATCGAGTATTTCCCAGTTGGAAGATTCTCAGGCAAATGTAGCGATACCTTTCTTTTGCCCAATGGGAAAATTGGGGTTTCTTCAAGGTTAGTTCTAAACTCTTCTCCAGTACTCATATTCACAAGCTCAAGGTATGATTTTGTACGCACCATAACCTGTCCATTGTTCTCTACGAGTAAGTCATAAGCTTTATTATCTTTCTCACTTTGGTGCAACTCATGTACAACAGCCGACCTCAAATCTAGTCTACCGGGAGTTTGATAAATATGTAAGCCCATCCTAACAACTTCGTTGATTCTTGTAGATACTTTACCTACAACCTCAGCTTCTGGTTCTTTAATTTTTGCCCCTTGAATAAATAACATTGCCCATTTCATACGCATTAATTCTTCAGGACTATCTGGAGCTTTTAAGCTAAGAACTAGCTGTGCAGTTTCACCAGGAGCAATATCCAGTAAAGTTGTATTCAAGCTTGCCCATTTCGCACACGAGTTTTTATGTGTCCCAGCTTCAAGATATTCATGCGATCCGTCCTCATTTCTGTCCCAATCACCAAAATTGGCTTGAATGCTTTGAACTTTTTGGGATTTATTTGTGATATTTATGGTTTGTGTCTCAACACTTCCAGGCTCATTGAGTTGAAAGTTTATAATAGTGGGATAAATACTTAACTGTTGAGCATTGATCCCGAACGAAAATAGAATGATCGATACAAAAAGTACATTTTGCAAAAACTTTAAACAATTGAAATCTTTATTAGGAAGTAACTTCATGGGTATTAAAACTAAAAATGTAAACCTTTATTTATGTTTTGTTATTCTATTAGTACTAATCAAATTTGATACCGTTTATTCACAACCAGTATCATTTTCTCTTAATTCATCTGCAAATTTAAACTTAGTATATCAAACTGAAAACGATTTTGAAACTGAAAGGCTTGTAACGAATGCTTTTCGAATGGAATTACGGGGTAGAAACACCGATATGATGGTTTCGGCTAGGACAAATTCTACCTTAAACTTTTCTTTTACGAGGCTTCCTGTTGATGTATTTTCCATAAAACTTAATAACACAAATTTTTTTGTAAACCCTTCCTATAATTCAAAATTCGCTTTAAATTATTCGGACCAAAACATCTTATACTTTAGAACGAACAATAATAGAACTTACTATTTTGATTATAACTTATATTACAAACCCATCGGTTATGAAGTTGAACCTGGGCAATATTACTTTTCAATCATATTTACTGTCACTGAAATATGAAATGGATCATTAGCTTAAGTTTGTCTCTTTTTTCTTGCTTTAATTTATTTGCCCAAGAGACTTCTTCTATAAACCCCAGTTTAGATATTAGGACCATTATTAATCTAAAAGTCCTTGTTATAAATAGTGTCAACTTGAATTTCAGTTTTCGTAATATTGATGATTACGAAAATGGAATTACAAAAACTGGTGCATTTGAAGTTACCGTAAAGTCAAATCAAAACTGGAGATTAACAATTGCCTCAAGTGATCCTTTCCTTATTCCAACTAGCCCAGGTGGTACTTCAGATATCCCTTCTGGTGTTTTTGGACTAAAAAAAACTAGCTCTTCTAATTTTACAACTCTGTCAACAACTCAAAAAGAAGTTGCAAATGGTAGCAGAGGTGGCCCAAATAAATCTGGCAATAAATTCAACTTAGACCTCTTGTGCAATCCAGGATATTTATACAATGGCCAGGCCTACATGTGCGAAGTAATCTTCACAATTACGGCCGACTAGGATCAACAGCTTTTTTAATATTTAGCTTACGAGATTTCTCAACCAAATTCAGTTCGATTGTTGGGTCTCGTTGCTCAAAAAGGTTGACCTGAAACTTACTTTGATCAAACTTGTATATATTACCATATAGGTTTGTTGGAATCTGAACAACATAAATATCATCACTTAAGTTGAAGAAAAAGTTTCCGTTTTCATCCGTAAGCGTTTGGAAAGTTTCACCATTCAAATTGATAGCGATGACTTTAATTCCTAACAAATCAGGAGCTTTATTGATGGAGTACGGAGCTCTTTCAACATTTATCTTTCCAGATATTGTATTCGTTTTTTTAAATGAAATATAAACTGTTTTGTCTTTTTGTAATTTGACCGTATCTCTAGTTATTGATTTTGTTTTCCAGCCGTATTGATTATCAACAGACTGATAGTCAATAACATAATTACCTTTTTTTACATTTTGCAATTGAACCTCTCCTTTGCCATTTGTTGAAAGGAATTTATCGTTTACTTTAATTGTAGCACCATTGACACTTTCTTCACCCTCATCATAAACGTTATTATTGTTATTGTCCTTGAATAGTGAAAGTTTCAACGTATTAAACTTCTTAAAGAAGGGTAAAGGAATGTTTAAAGACTTATTTACCGAGACTGAAAGAATAGGTGAACGATTAATCTCCATCAAGTTGGTACTAACAGAGAAATTAAGATTTAAACCAAGCTTAGGTATGTCAATATAGGTATCGTTACTTACTTGCAAACTTGAAGTTGTATTTCTACTTAATGAATAGTAATGAACACTTGTTCTATTTCTAATGTACTTCCCATTTTGGTTTTGGAAATAAATAGAATGCTGATTACGAATGGGTAAAGTCCCAGTTCTATCTAAATAAAGGAAGTCAAAGTAGAAATTGGGACCATAATCAAACTTTGAATTGATCCCGAATCCTTTATATCGAAAGTTAATGTAAGAACCGTAAGTCATATTATTAGCCAGTTGATCCACTCTACCAAATGTAGACTTTAAGGCGTAAAACTGATAATACTGTTGGAATTTAGCTTTTGTTGTAAATATATTGATCATTGCCTTGGAACCAGCCATGGGTGGATTTCCCTCGTTAAATTGCAACTGACCAACTTGCATTACTCTCGCCATTAGATTCAACCGCTCGCCTTTTATACCAAACTGTAAACCATATTCTTCATTCTTTATAGCAAACCTTGGAGCCACTTCAGTAAAGTCAAAGTTAAATACACCTGGCTTTCGATGAACTTGATTACCAAAAGCTCCTATAAATACCTGACCTAATTTAAACCTTAAATCGTGGTTATGATATGTCATTCCCCTATTTACACCAGGAAAATAAGTACTGAAAGTATTGAAGTTAGAGCGGAGACTGAACCACTTTAGTTCTTTGTTTATTTGAGCACCTCCAGTATATCCAATTTCTGCATGATTAAATAACTTGGATTGCTCATAACTATAACCTCCCGTTATTTTAAAGTTTGATTGGACATTTTTGTAACTAGCCAACTCGTGTACTCCCAATACATCTGAAAGTTTTGTTTGCTGATTTTCTACGTAAAATGCTTCGTGTGATAGTGTAATTTCTTTTTTAAGTTTATTTTCAACCTTTACTCCCAGCGAATAGTCTGAGGCAATTCTTCCTTTTATGGCAAAAGCTTTAAAAGAGTTTTTGTGAGTTGAATGGTCAAAGCTTACTCCTATTCCATCTAAAAGCACAAATTGCAAATCTTGGTAGTTTCCAAAACTTACATTACCATTTTTGAAACTATAATTGAGCTCAAAAAAATTATTTTTTGAATTGTTACTTCTTCCCATGCCCATCGATCTATATCTCATAGATATTCGAGAATCATTTTTAAGGTTGAAATATGTATTAAAATCTATTGATTGAAATATCCTTTCCCCTTCTAACAAGTTTGACCCACTCCATTGTAAGTTTAGAGGTAAACTATACCTCGTATTTTCCCTTGGAATATAAAGGTCAGTAACAATGAATATTTTTTGTATCAATACCTTGTTTGTATTTCGAGCCCTAATTTGAACTCTTACTTGATCAGATAACTGATCCAATGTTCTGCTCCTTATACCTATAGTAATAGTGGTATCGGTACCTGGTTTCAAAAAGAGTTGAAATCCATCAGAAGGTACTGTCAAGTTAAATCCAGATTTGAAATCAATATCAAAGCCCTCAATTCTATTACCTCTATTTTCAATTCTAAAACGAAAATCGGGTAATGTTTCTGCGTCACTGACAAACTTTGTGGGTTCAAGCAGCTCAGCTTTCCAGCTTGTATTTTCGTTGATATGACAATCAAAGAATGACCTGGAGGTATTTCCGCTTTGCGGATCAAAAATTTCTAACTTGATTGGATATTTTACACCACCATAAGAAACTGCATTACTTCTTATTCTTATTGGTATGGAGACTGTTTGGCCAGCTGGTACAAAAATATGATTAGGAAACTCCTTGAGTAGAGTCCAACCTTGCGGAAGCATCGCTTTACCCCCAAAACTCATATCTATTGCTCCAAAATTTGTAATTGTGAGCACATTGAATCCAAATTGACCTGGACTCAGATTAAGAGAATCTTTGAGTAAGCTTAAGCTAATATTGTTTCCGTTTTCAAACCCCTGGGCTTTAGAATCGTATTGGTGTATTAGGAGGAGAAGAAAAGAAAACAACGCTATAAACGCTATTTTTTTCTTGTAAAGCACTATTGTAATTTATTAGGAATTGTTTTTTGTAAAGCACGCTAGAAAGCAAGTAAAATAAGAGTGGAGATTGGTGCTCCACTCTTACGGGTAATATTTTTATAATTACTCTTGAGTAATAGTATACTGAACATCTATTTCATAAGAACCTTCGGCATAAGCATATCCTGGGTCAGCCTTGTAAGTTGCACCTACAATTTTGTCTGCTCCAGCTGTACCAGTTTCAAAAGTTTGGTCTGTAGTTGACAATGCAATGAAAGCTGTCCCGTCTGGTGATACCTCTAAAACACTAGCTGGCATTTCAGTAGTAGCCCCTGAAGCATCTCCGGTGTATGCAAAAAGTGCCGACGCTGCTTTAACATTTACCGTCCAATCTAGGTTTGAAGAAAAAGTGAAAGTCGATGCCGACTCACTTACAACTCCATCCTCATAATCTGCAATGGCGTCAAATGCTAAAGTCTGAGATGCAGTTGTTCCTTCAGTAACTTCTAGAACGTTTGCAAGATCAATGGTAACTGTGTGAGTTACTTGTTGTGAAAAGCCAACAAACGCTGTTAGCATGAATCCGATAGATAGAATTACTTTTTTCATCTTAATTAATTGTTTTTTGTTTTTAAAAATTTTGGTTTTCTAAGGGTTTGAATGGTCCTGACAAATTTTGTCGGACACTCGTACCATTTAATAAATTGAAACAGTAAGTCGGTTGAGATCATCTTTCGAATTTCTCAGACTTGATTAAACGGTTACAAAGTCTGTGCCATTGTGATACCGTTTAATCAGATTATTATTTCAAACCAGCACAACTACAAACAAAAACGCCCCCTAGGATACCTAGGAGGCGTTTCTCAATTAATAAAATTTTTTACTTACAATTTTGGCATTCCCATTTTCAAGGGTTACTCACAGTAAGTGCGATATCTAAACTGTATACCCCTGGAGGATAAAGTGAGTTTGGTTCAAATTTATAGTCTATGCCAAACTCGTTGGATTCATAATCCCCAGAGTAACCATTCACTAACACAACACCTTCGTCACTAAGACTAAGAAAGTCGGTAGCATTACTATTCTTAATTTTTAAAAGACTGGTAGACATCACTACACTAGGCTCACTTCCAGCATATGAGAATTGCGGTGAAGTGGATTTGGCTTGAACAAGCCAATTATTGGTCGCCTGAACTTGAAAAATACCTGCTTGCAGGATTTCTTTCCCTTCCTCTTGCTCTGCTACCGTTTCTAGCGAAAAGTTGGTATTTAAAGTAGTTGAAGGTTTTACTCTTATATCTACTTTGTTCTGAATATTAATGGTAACTGTGTGGGTTACAGCTGCCTGTCCAAATCCACAAATGGACGTGACCACAACGAATAGCGTTGAAATTAAAATTCTTTTCATGTTTTTATTTGTAGGTTCCTGACTGTAAGGTAAATATACTTAAATATCCTTTACACAACGAAATCCTAAATGAAAAAGACTGGTTTCTGCAGTAGAATTTGATCTACCGGAGACTCTGTAGCCATGACACCAGGTTGGTTCACACAAAAACGACCCTCCCCTTTCTGCTTTTTCTTCTGAAATGTCATCAGGTTTTGTATTTGACCTAAAGAGAGCTTCATAATTAAATTTATTATTGGAACACCACTCCCACACATTTCCACTCATATCTGTAAGGCCAAGTGGAGTATTTCCATATAAACCCACTGGAGATGTTTCGGTAAACTTATCACCGTTATCGTTATAATCGGGAAAAATACCTTGCCATACGTTTGCATTGTACTTTTCACCATTTTTAATATCGTTACCCCAAGAGTAAATCGTTCGGTCATTTCTACCATTTCTTGCGGCATGCTCCCATTCTAACTCGCTAGGCAATCTTTTTCCAGCCCATTTAGCATAGGCTGTTGCGTCATTCCATGACACTTGTGTAACTGGGTGATTATCGGGTGCTTTAGGAAAATCAAGACCCAATGGATATTGCCAATTGGCTCCGTCTTTAAGTATCCAAGCCTTCCCGGTACTTTCATGAATTAAACCAGCATTACCAAAATTTTCGGCCTCAGTTTTATAACCGGTAGCAACAACAAATTTTCTAAAATCGCCTACTGTAACTGGAGACTTGTCAATAAAAAAAGGATTTATTCTTGCCCAAAACATAGGTCTTTCATGATCAAAGCCTTCTTCACTCCCAATTCTAACGTTTCCACCATTAATTGCAACCATTCCTGCTGGTGCAGTTGATGTGTTTTCTATAATTGAAGAATCGGCTGGTGGGGCTATACTAAGCGAAACAATGGTAGCAGGAAGGTCAAGTTTTTTTACAAATTCTGTATTTAATCTTCCAAAATCACTGGTTTCTGTTTCTTCGGTTTCAGCTTTATCTGCAGTGCAAGAAAATGTAAAGGCTGAAATAAGTACGAGGGCAAATAAATACTTCATTAAAAGAGTTTAGGTGTTTATTACCGTAAAAATACGAATCCGAGATGGATTCTGCTATTATTTAGAAAACGGAAATCAATCCTATTTATGCCAATCTTGTATACTTTCTGTTAGTGTATCGTAAACCTTGAGCAAGTCCTCGTCATCTTTAATCAATTGTCGATGTGTCTCTATCGTATTGCTATCTCTTCGCACAGCTGGGCCAGTTTGAACTTCCGCAGGATGTTTTGCAGCCATACCTTTGTTCAAGGTTTCGCTGATAAGAGGTTTCAATATTTCAAAATTGAGGCCTTCCTCATTCAATATTTCTTTGGATAGTGCAAAAAGATGATTTGTGAAATTACAGGCAAAAACAGCCGCTAAGTGCAATACTTTTCTGTCTTGTGAATTCACTTCATATACCTCATTACTGACCTTCTTTGCTATTTTGGATAAGATATGAGTAGTTTCAGAAGTATCTCCTTCTATACAAATGGGAACAGTCCTGAATGCTACATTTTTCCCTTTCGTAAATGTCATTAAAGGGTAAAAAACTCCTAAAATACAATCAGGATTCATCTTTTTTGTTATTTCCAAAACCTCAAGTGGCACACTTCCAGACGTATGAATTAGGATACTTTCTTCAGGCAATTCTATTTGAGCCGCAACCTCTTCAATCGCATTATCGCTCACCGCCATAACAAACAATTCTGCTTCACTATCTTTAAAATTTAGAGAGTTTGTAGCGTCGGACTGGTATAGCTCTTGCGTAATTGATTTTGCTTTTCGCCTATCCCGAGAATAAACTTCAATGATATCCATATCAGCCTGTTCAAGTGCTTTGGCCAGATGCCAAGCAATATTTCCAGCTCCTATGATACTTATTTTCATTTTTTGAGAAGGGTGTAACAGTAGTCCAGTACTTTTTGGCTAGCACCCAGATGATGCTCTATAAAAGTAGTATTTTTCTCTCGAATGCTATTTCTCAGCGTCATATTTTCTAAAGCTAGCAGCTCAGATTTTAATTCTGTCGAACTGGAAATTGCTTTTGCCGAACCCACTTCAATAAGCTCATTAGCTTCTTGAAACTTATGATAGCCTTTATTCCCAAAAAATACAGGAATTTCAAAAACCGATGCTTCTAAAATGTTGTGCAACCCTTTTCCAAATGAACCTCCTATGTAAGCTGCATATCCATATTGATAGATCGCCGAAAGCATTCCAATGTTATCGATAAAAATTACGCTTGCTTCAGCATGAGGGTTAAAAGTCGAATATCGCTGAACGTTTACCTTTATTTGACTAGCCCATTTATCCATCTCCTGTGCGTTAATTTCGTGAGGAGCAATGATGAATTTCTTATTTTCAAAAACAGGATCATTTATTACAGGAATCAATACCTCCATATCAGGTTGCCAAGCACTTCCTACTACAATAGTTTCTGCATTACATTTAAAAGCCTCAATAATTGGAATAGGTTTACAGGAATCTTTATTGCTTTTTACTCGGTCATATCTGGTATCTCCAGCTATGGTAACATTTAAAATACCAATTGAATTGAGTAGCTCTTTGGATTCTTCGTTTTGGACAAAAAAGTGATTGAAAGCCTCAAGCGTTTGCATTGGAAACTTACCAAATGATTTAAAATAGATTTGACTTTGTCTAAATATTGTAGAAAATGAAATCAATGGTATTTCATTCCTTTTTAGCTCAAAAGCAAAATTTCTCCAAAACTCATATTTCACAAAGAATGCAATTTCAGGTCTGAAGTGCTCTACGAAATTTCGAGCATTTGAGGGCGTATCAAGCGGTAAATAAGTAATAAAGTCTGCTTCCTTATAGTTTTTCCGCACTTCATATCCTGATGGCGAAAAGAAAGTCAGTAGGATTCTATAATTCGGAAACTCGGCTTTGAATGCTTCTAAAACAGGCCTTCCCTGCTCAAATTCCCCTAAAGAAGCACAATGAAACCATGCTAGAGGTTTGTCATTTTTTGCTAAAGTTTTCCAATGATTTTGGCCCTTTGACCTAAGCTTTGCTTTGGGACTAAGAAAACCTACCAAATATATAAATAGGCCTAAAATGTGAATACCGAGATTATAAATATTTTGGTAAATGAAGGTCATTTCAAGTATAAAAATTGACTCATTTATTTACATGCTTCAAGAATGAGTCTATAGTAAGGAAGGCAAATATAGCATTTTCAATGCTCTCGGCTCTTAAAATCTATTGAATTCGCTATCTTTGCGACCTTATTTAGAGGAAGGGAAATTTCTCTTCTTTTTACCTTTACAAAACCTAGTTTTTTGATGAAGTTTCCGGAGTATAAAACGGTCAATTACGCTGAAGTTGCTGATGAAATCCTTGCTTACTGGCAAGAGAATGAGATTTTCGAAAAATCTATTTCAACACGCCAAGGTGCACCTACTTTTACATTTTACGAAGGACCACCTTCGGCAAATGGTCAGCCTGGTATTCACCACGTAATGGCTCGTGCTATCAAAGACATTTTTTGCCGCTACAAAACACTAAAGGGTTTTCAAGTAAACCGTAAAGGTGGATGGGATACTCACGGCTTGCCTGTAGAACTCCAGGTTGAGAAAGAAATAAGTGAAGAACTAGGAGAAAAATTCACAAAAGAGGACATAGGAACTAAGGTTTCTGTAGAAGAATATAACAATAGATGCCGTGAAGCTGTCTTGCGTTTTACCAATATTTGGCAAGACATGACAGACAAAATGGGTTACTGGGTAGACATGGAAGACCCATATATTACCTATAAAAATGAATACATAGAGTCTGTATGGAATTTACTTAAACGACTGTATGATAAAGGCTTACTGTACAAGGGTTACACCATCCAACCATATTCTCCAGCTGCAGGGACTGGCCTTTCTTCTCATGAGATAAACCAACCAGGTAGTTACCAAGATGTGACCGATACTTCTATGACAGCCCAATTTAAGGTTGTCAGCGATGATGTTTCTAAGCCATTATTTGACATCATTGGAGAAGGAAATGAGCTTTTTGTGTTGGCATGGACCACCACGCCTTGGACTTTACCATCCAATGCTGCACTTACGGTTGGGAAAAATATTGATTATGCGATAGTTAAAACTTTCAATCCTTATACTTTTTTGCCCGCTCACGTGATTTTGGCAAAAGACCTCATCCCAAAATACTTTTCGGAGAAAGGAAAAGATGGAGATTTTGAAGGTTTTGAAGCATCAAACAAAAAACTCCTTCCTTGGACAATCGTTGGTTCCAAAAGCGGTAGTGAATTGGCAGGGGTTACTTACGAACAACTATTTCCATATGTTCAGCCTGAAGAAAAAGCATTTAAAGTTATCATTGGTGACTTTGTAACTACTGAAGACGGTACTGGAGTGGTACATACAGCCCCTACTTTTGGAGCTGATGACTTTAAAGTTGCTCAACAAAATGGTATCCCATCTATAATGGTGAAGGACGAAAATGGAAAAGAAATGCCATTGGTAGACCTCAAAGGACGTTTTGTGAAAGAAGTAACTGACTTTGCATTAGAATACGTAAAGGAAGATTACCTCACCGAAGAAGAGAAAGTAACTGAGGCTAAAAAGCAAGATAGAGACAAATATTTGAGCGTGGATGAGCGTATTGCTATCAAACTCAAAACAGAAAATAGGGCATTCAACGTACAGCGTTACGTTCACTCCTACCCACATTGCTGGAGAACTGATAAGCCAATTCTATACTATCCACTAGACAGCTGGTTCATAAAAACCACTTCTGTAAAAGATAAATTAGTAGAACTTAACAATTCTATTAATTGGAAACCAGCATCTACAGGTACTGGCCGTTTTGGAAATTGGTTAGAAAACCTTGTTGACTGGAATTTATCTCGTTCCCGCTACTGGGGGACTCCACTGCCAATTTGGAGAAACAAAGACGGCGAAGAGAAGTGTATCGGATCAGTGGCTGAGCTAAGTCAAGAAATAGACAAAGCAATTGCTGCTGGTTTCATGACAGAGAATTATTTGCAGGGTGGTGATTACGAATCATTCGACCTTCATAGACCATATGTAGATGATGTCGTTTTGGTTTCAGAAACTGGTAAGCCATTAAATAGAGAGCTAGACCTTATTGACGTTTGGTTTGACTCAGGTGCGATGCCTTTTGCACAATGGCATTATCCATTTGAAAATGACACTAAATTTAAGGACAATTATCCAGCCGATTTTATCTCAGAAGGTGTAGACCAAACAAGAGGATGGTTCTTTACGCTTCATGCCATTTCTGGAATGTTGGAAGAATCTGTTGCATTCAAAAATGTAGTTTCTACGGGACTAGTTTTGGACAAAAATGGAAATAAAATGTCTAAGCGTTTGGGCAATGCTGTAGATCCATTTAGCACATTGAAAGATTATGGTGCAGATCCAACTCGATGGTACATGATTACCAATGCACAGCCTTGGGACAATTTAAAATTTGATCTTGCAGGTGTAACCGAAACAAGAAATAAGTTCTTCGGAACACTTACAAGCACTTATAACTTCTTCGCTCTATATGCCAACTTAGATGGTGTAAAATTGACTGGAAAAGTAAATATTGAAGACGTAAACGAACTAGACAAATGGGTTCTTTCGAAACTTCAAAGTTTGATCCTAGAGGTAGATGAAGCCTTTGACACTTATGAGCCAACAAAAGCGGGACGAGCAATCCAAGATTTCGTTACAGATCACCTATCCAACTGGTACGTTAGGTTAGGTAGGAGACGTTTCTGGAATCCATCTGGTGAAGGAGATTTGGTGAAAGACAAAACCGCTGCCTACGAAACGCTTGGACTTTGCCTTAAAACTGTTGCTCAGCTTATGTCGCCAATCGCACCTTTCTACAGTGACTGGTTATTCAGAAACCTTACTGATAAAATGGCCGACAATTCGGTTCACTTAAGTGAGTTCCCAGTAGCAAATACCTCTTGGATTGACGCTAACCTTGAGAGCTCGATGGAATATGCTCAAAGAATAAGTTCTTTGGTTCACTCGGTGCGTAAAGGGAACAAAATAAAGGTTCGTCAGCCACTTTCTAAAGTGCTGATTCCTGTCTTAAGTCAAGAGGTACGTGATCAAATAAGTACGGTAGATCACTTGATCAAAACTGAAGTAAACATCAAAGAAGTCACTTATTTAGATGATGCTTCCGGGGTATTGAGCAAAAAAGTAAAACCCAACTTTAAAACACTAGGGCCTAAGTTTGGAAAAGAAATGAAAGCTGTGGCTGGAGCCATTGCTGGAATCACTCAAGAGCAACTGAAGGAATTGGAGCAAAACGGAAAACTTATGTTAGCCGTGGGTGAAATTGAGCTTAATGATGTAGAAATACTCACCGAAGACTTACCAGGTTACCTTACAGCTCAAGACGGAAACCTAACGGTTGCTTTGGATATCAATATCAGCGAAGAACTGAAGCTAGAAGGTATTGCTCGTGAATTTGTAAACAAAATTCAGAACCTTAGAAAAGATAATGGTTTTGAAGTGACAGATAAGATCAATATTGTTTTGGAAAACAGCACCGATGAGGTAAATAAAGCTATACAAAACAACAAAGCATATATCTGTCAAGAGGTACAAGCAATGTCATTGGAACTGAGCGAAAGCTTATCAGAGTTCCAAGAAGTTGAAGTGGAGGAAGAGCTTTTAAAGATTAGTGTGAAGGTTCACTAATTGACACGATACTTAGAAACCTTAATAGGAATACAGGTCTCAATGCAGTTGAGTTCCGAAAACTTAGCTGCTATTGTAACCTCCACCCCAAAGCCGCAGCCATTAACACACCTAGCGGTGTAGTTTCCCGGAGCTACCGTAATACTTTGTGCGTATTCACCAGTACTCCATCGAGTTTGGGTCGTACAATTGGATGCACGAAGTAGAATGCTTTTTGTACCATTGCCTGCTGTAATAGTTTCTTGGCTTATTTCTACATCTTCTGGATTATTGTATCTAGTTATTAATATTTCGTTTGAGTTTTGACTACTTCCACATTGATTCCTACAAAGAGCAGTATAGGTGCCGGAGGTATTTTTAGTTATTTGAGCCATCGTTTCTCCTGAACTCCATTCAACCAAAGAACCACCATTACAACCATTTGCAGTAAGTGTTGCAACATCATTTCCGCAAAGCGTTGTCTTACTCGTTACAACCGAAGGACTATTGGGTAAACTTACTTCATTGACAAATATGCTTAATGGATGAGATACACTATCTTCTAAAACACAGCTTACCTTGTACTCACCATCAAAAACTCTTATAATACTTGAAGAACCATGGATTGGGTCCTCCCATACGATATGTCCCAACTCGCAACTAACTATTAATGTTGCATAACTTCCTGTACAATATTTCACTACCGAGTTAGCATCTAAAATTGGAGGAGAAATTGTACATTCATTTGCATCTACTGCTACTATTTCACTTTCATCACTTGTACCGCAACTTGTTGTACAATTGGCTGAGTAAAAACCAGAACTATGAGTATAAATACTCGAGCCACTCAAACCATTATTCCAATTTACAGTTCCCACACAGTTATTTACTGCAAGACGAATAGAGTCTTGTGAACAAATATTGAAAACAGGCCCAGTCAATAATAAATTGTCACTATTGTAAGCTTCAACTACTGGCGTCTCTACTCCTTTCACTATCTCTATAATTTCGCTTTTCAAAGTATCCTGACAAAACGGAGCAATTTGATAACTATACAAACCCGGCTCTGTAACATTGATTATAGAATCAGAAGACCCATTGCTCCAAATAATCAAATGATCCCGAAAAAGAATATTTCCATCTGCAATTGCCTCCAATGTACTTATATCACCGGTGCAAATACTTAGCTTAGAAGCATTAACCTTAAGCTTGACATCATTATTACCATTTGTAACATTCGTATAAGTGGACTCTCCAGTTCCACATTGATTTCTGCACACTGCCTTGTAGATTCCATCAGTAGTTACTTGAAACTGTATCGCACTGATAGAATCCTGCCATATTGTTTCTGGCTCATAGCCATTACAATTACTCGTCAGCCAAACGCCCGAATTTTGGCATAGCTCAGGTACATTTCTATTTATGGTAACTGTTGGTTTTATTGGCGGCTCATCAAAAAGTACGACCGTTGCGAATTTTGAAGAATCTAGATGTGTATTTAGTCCGCACCTTGGGTGCAAGGTGGCATTACTATTTATAAAAATACTATCGCCCACATAGTTTTCATTCCATCTTACTTCTTGCTGCCCACAACCAGTAAAGTATAAACTTAAGCCTTGGGTTTTACAAGCAAATATTAGTGTATCAAACTTAACTGTCACGCTCGACGAGTCTTTCAAATAAAGACATTGCCCATCATTTTGAAGAGAATCTAACGTGCTTTTTGCAGAGCAAACCTGAAGACATATAAGGGTAAAAGCAATCACCGAAAAAAAGCTCTTGAAACTCATCGTGTGGGATTAAATATTGAGTTTTATCACCCAAAAATCATGCCGCATTTAAGGCTTTTAAGTGTGTAACTTTTTAAAGCAATAACATGAATAAATTATGTATTGAAACCTGTACACATTTCCTTAAATACATTCTAATATCATTATAATATGCAACATAATAGACCAATACACGTCGCTTTGACATATTTTAGAGTTACTTGAATTCTTGAACTAATTTAAGAACTTGACCAATTACTATATTTGAAGTAAATTCACTTATTCGACCTTATTTATGAAGGAACTACTGGCAAATTTCAGGATACATGTTGACATTACTCCTGAAGAAGCAAATCGATTTATTGAATTAGCACCTCCCACTACGGTTAAGAAAAATGCTTATATCGTAAGGCAAAAGGAGCAGGCAAGCCCGTTAATCTTGGTTAACAATGGGTGCTTGATGACCTATTATCAAGATCCAAACAAAAACAAGCAGGTGATGCAGTTTAGCCAAATGGGATGGTGGACTGGAGACTTTCTTAGCATAGCAGAGAATACACTCAGCAAGTACTCTATTAGAGCAATGGAAAACTCCTCTTATTGCAGTTTGGATAATGCAACTTACGAGCGAGTTTGTGCTGAAATACCCATTTTAGAGACCTATTTTAGGAGGTTGTTTCAAAACGCAATCGCAAGTCATCAAGAACGAATTATTCGCAATATTTCTTTCTCTGCAGAAGAACGATACGAAACTTTCATTAAAAGTTACCCCAAAATTGAACAAATGGTAGCTCAAAAGTATATTGCTTCTTATCTTGGCATGAGTCCCGAGTTTTTGAGTAAAATCAAAGCTCGACGATATGCAAACAAAAGATAAGAGAAAATGAATTTTAGAAAATTAGGCAAGACCCACTTCCAAATCTCAGAAGTGGGACTTGGCACATGGCAAGTTGGCGGAAAATGGGGAAGTGAATTTAGCCATGATAGAGCTCAACAAATCTTAAATACGGCAGTAGAAAACGGAGTCAACTTTATTGATACCGCAGATGTTTATGGTGATGGAGAAAGCGAAAAAGCCGTAGGTAAATTTGTCAAGACTTGTAAAGAACGTATATATGTTGCAACCAAATGTGGTAGACAACTAAAACCTCATACCGATCAAGCATATACACCACAAGCACTTAGAGGATTTGTAGAGGCCAGCTTGAAGAACATGCACCTAGAAACCCTAGATTTGGTTCAGCTTCATTGCCCACCTACAGAAACTTACCAAAGACCTGAGATTTTTGGTGAATTTGAACTACTCAAAAAAGAAGGTAAGGTCCAAAACCTTGGCGTAAGTGTACAAACAATAGCCGAAGCTATTTCAAGTTTTCAGTACGATAATGTTACTACGGTTCAGCTTATCTTCAATATTTTTAGACAAAAACCAGCAGAAGAGTTTTTCCAAAAAGCGAAAGAAAGCAACATTGGCCTCATTATAAGAGTACCCCTAGCAAGTGGTATGCTATCTGGCAAGTTTGACGAAAATTCAGTTTTTGCAAAAGAAGATCATCGTAATTTCAATAGAAACGGGGAGGCTTTTGACAAAGGAGAAACTTTTTCTGGTGTTAATTACAAAGTAGCTCTGGAAGCGGTAAAGCAAATCAAAGAAATATTTGAGCCTACTACCAATCTTGCACATGTTGCCTTAGCTTGGATTTTGTCTTTTGAAGATGTTTCCACAGTGATCCCTGGAGCCTCTTCTCCACAACAAGTAATTTCCAATTGTGCAGTAGATAAATTTCCAGTACTTTCGGTATCTGAAATAGAGCAAATCAATAAAGTATATCAATCGTTAATAAAAGAAGAGGTGCATCACCTTTGGTAATATATGTACAAAGCAGCAGAGAATAGATATGAAAAAATGACCTATCGCCGAAGCGGTAAAAGTGGTCTTAAATTACCAGAAGTATCCCTCGGCTTGTGGCATAATTTCGGTGGAGTAGATGTGTTTGAAAACTATAGAGCAATTCTTCAGAAAGCATTTGATCATGGTGTAACACATTTTGACTTAGCCAATAATTACGGACCACCTTATGGTTCAGCAGAAGAGAACTTTGGCATTTGCTATAAAAAAGACTTTCAACCATATAGAGACGAACTCATTATCTCGTCAAAAGCTGGCTACGATATGTGGCCAGGTCCCTATGGAGAATGGGGTTCTCGCAAATACCTCATTGCTAGCTGCGATCAAAGCTTGAAACGAATGGGACTTGATTATGTGGACATTTTCTATTCACATCGTTTTGACCCAGAAACACCTTTAGAAGAAACTATGGGAGCACTTGATCACATTGTGCGATCAGGAAGAGCATTGTATGTTGGTATCTCTAGCTATACGGCCGAGCAAACATTAGAAGCTGCCAAAATCTTGAAAGACCTAGGTACACCTTGTCTTATTCACCAACCGAGATATTCTATGATGGATCGCTGGGTAGAAGACGGGCTTATGGATGTACTAGGAGATAAAGGAATTGGTGCCATTGCTTTTTCGCCTTTAGAGCAAGGACTACTTACCAATAAATATCTCAAAGGAATCCCTGAAGGATCTAGAGCTTCCAAAAATCATTTTCTATCCAAAGATGCTATCACTGATGAAGTTTTGACTCAAATAAAAGCTCTAAACACCATAGCCGAAGCAAGAGGTCAATCTCTAGCACAAATGGCGATTGCATGGTTGCTTAAAGATGAAAGGGTGACATCTGTATTGATAGGTGCCAGAAATGTAGCTCAGCTAGAAAACTCACTGGGAGCATTGGAAAACAAGCAATTCACAAAAGAAGAACTAAGCCAAATAGAAAAAATATTGGCAAATAAATAAACCATCGAAATGAGAAAATTAAGTATTTTAGTAGTTTTAACCCTTATCTCATTTGCCTGTTCAGAGGTAAACGAAGAAGTAACAGAAATAAAAGAAACAGCACCCATGATTAGCGAAACTCCATTTATCCATCACGTTTATTTTTACCTCAAAAATCCAGAAAGTGCTGAAGACAAAGCCAAAATGAGAGAAGGCTTAGAGTTTCTTGCAACCGTACCAACGATTCAAAAACACTTTATTGGGGTTCCTGCAGACACCGATCGTGAAGTTATAGATAACACTTATGCATATAGCTGGTTATGTTTTTTCGAAAACGCCGCTGACCAAGCATCTTACCAAACGGACCCAATCCACCTGAAATTCATAGAAGATTACGGTAGTATATGGGAGACTGTGAAGGTATATGATTCTGTGATGGAATAAAGGAGATTTATGAACAACATCGCCATACCAACTTTTACTTTGCTGGCGATAGTAATTGCACTTTTGCTCGCTTTGTTTCTACTGACCTTGAAAACGAATAGACACTTGAGCAATAGACTTTTTGCCACGTTTCTTATTCTCACAGCTGTAGATATAAGTGGACTTATAAAAATTCCACAAACTGAGTTTTTGCAAAAACTTCAGGTTTTTAGAAGTATGCTGATTTTTTTACACCTACCTATATTTTATTGGTACGTAAAATCAGTTTGCTATTCAGATTTTAAGCTAAGATGGGCGAGCATGAAAGGCTTGGTTCCTTTTGCTTTTGTAATTGGTATTCTTATACCTATTTTCTTTGCAGATGACCTAAAGCCTTCTTTTTTTCAGTTTTCTAATGAGCAGGTTTTCACCATTATCATAGTACTATTTCATATTCAAGTAGCATGGTATCTATGGCTCATTTATCGCGAATTGAAAAATTTCAAGACTCTGGCAGTAAATCATTTTGCAGGAAATCATCTTCAAGCTTATCGATGGCTTATGAGGTTAACTGCTGCCCTAGCCATTTTTTACTTGCTTGCTCTTTTCAAAAACATTTTTAAGACAACTACTTATACAGAACTAAGCGAGTGGTTAAAAATCGCTTTACTCTTTTTTGAGCTGGCTGTACTTTGCTGGTACCTTTTTCAGGCAATTTCACAACCCGAAGTATTTAGAGGAATACATTCTACACTTAGTTTAGAAAAATCAAATGATTCAAATATTGACAGCTCCAAAATCAAAGAATTAGAAATGTTGATGAAATCAGAAAAGCTGTACCTCAACCCTTCCATAAGTGTAAAAGATGTAGCCGAAAAAATTGAAATTCCTGTGCGAGATTTATCAACCTTACTTAACAAGCACTTAGGAAAACATTTCTTTGACTTTATCAATGAATACAGAATCAAAGAAGCTCAAGAAATCTTCAAATCAACTGATGACTCTAAGCTGACTGTTTTAGAAGTGTTGTATAACGTTGGTTTTAATTCCAAGTCTTCTTTCAATACTGCTTTTAAAAAACATACCGGCTCTACTCCTACTGCCTTCCGTAAGTCACTGTAAAATAATCCTTTGCAAAAAGTCGAACGCTATGTAAATGGTCGATCGTTTGAGTAATTCGTTCGACTTTCTGCAATCGGTCGCACAGGTGCTCTTATATTTCAACATTTGTTCATCACTAAAACAAAAGAACAAATGACACGTAAAATTTTAACCTTTCTAGCACTATTTCTCTCTATTACAATTTCGAGTTTTTCGCAAAAAGTGGATGAAAAAGTCAAGCAATTATTGGCTAAGACTGCTAAAGAAAACCCAGAGCTGGGACTAAGTATCGGAATTTTAAATAATGGAGAACAAACATATTACAATAATGGAAAAATCTCTAGAGACTCTGATGCGAGCAAGGTGAACTCGTATACTGTTTTTGAAATTGCTTCCATTTCCAAAGCTATCACGGCTAACCTCATCGCTCAGGCAGTAAATGAGAATAAACTTAATCTCAATGATTACATAGAAGATCATCTTCCAGAGCAATACCATCTAAAAAAGGCTTTAAGGAAAAAAGTAACCATTTCTGATTTGGCTTCCCACCAATCGGGACTTGCAGACATTGACTTTAGAGAACTTATTGCTCAAGACGCACAACAACCGACAGCGGCTGTTACTAAAGAGGTCTTAGCAAACCTTGTTAACCAAACAGATACACTTATCGATCATGGCAACTATCGCTACTCTACCTTAGGTCTTATATTACTAGGGCAAGTTTTGGAAGAAGTATATCAGCTACCATACGAAGAAATATTTACCAAAAAGTTGATTACTCCCCTTTCTTTAGAAAGAACATTCTTAAAAGAATATAACACAACAAACATTGCTCAATCATACAATATGGAGGGCGGAAAGCAGGAATTATTTAAATGGGGAGTTGTGGCACCCGCAGGATTGGTAAAGTCAAGTACATCGGATATGCTTTTATATTTGGAGCACGTTTTAAATCCTCAAAGTATTGTAGGAAAAGCCGCATTGCTTCAAGAGCACACTTTTTACAAAGATCAAGATAGGGAAATAGGACTTGGTCAAAATATCATTAAAGATGCAGGCAATACTGTATATGCCAAAACAGGTGATACACTCGGACAGTCCTCAGTATTGGCATACAATAGAGATAAAAACTGGGCAGTGGTCATATTTATGAATCAAAACAATGGCAAACTAAGAACTCAACTATTCAACGATATTTACGATATACTTTCGAAGTAATTTCCCTTGACAATTTTCGCTAAAGTTGATGGATAAAACTCGCTTTTAAGACCCAAACAAAGAGCTTAATTTATAATCATTTTATGGCCTAAAAAAAACAGTCCAAAACGAGAAAAATGGCGTTCAAAAATAAGTAAAAAACAAAGCTTGAATAAGTAGCAATTAATATGACAATTTAGAAGTAATATTGTGGTCTTTTACCTAACAAATTAAATGAAAAAAATAGGATCATATCGCTGGACCATCTGTGCTCTGGTGTTTTTTGCCACTACGGTTAACTACCTTGATAGGCAGGTTATTAGTTTACTAAAATCTGTACTCTCCGAAGATATGAACTGGGATGATGGAGACTATGCCAATATTGAAATAGCCTTTAAGCTTGCCTACTCATTTGGGATGGTAATTGCCGGTCAATTAATTGACAAAATGGGCACTAAAAAAGGCTATGCTGTTGCGACTGGAATGTGGAGCCTAGCAGCCATAAGTCATGCTTTGGCAAATACTGCTTTTGGCTTTATGGTTGTAAGGGCATTTCTTGGAGTTACTGAGGCAGGGAATTTTCCGGCAGCGATAAAATCCACAGCAGAATGGTTTCCCAAAAAAGAGAGAGCTTTGGCAACAGGAATCTTCAATTCTGGAACAAACTTAGGAGCAATCATTGCACCTTTAACTGTACCATTTATAGCGGTAGCTTGGGGCTGGCAATGGGCTTTTATACTTACTGGTTTAATTGGTTTTGTATGGCTGATACTTTGGCAACTATATTACACCTCACCGCAAGATTCTAAAAAGCTTTCGAAGGCTGAATACGATTATATTCATTCAGATAAAGAAGATGAGGCGATTGAACTAGCAGCCAAAGAAGAGAAAGTGCCTTGGATAAAACTATTGGCTTTTAAACAAACTTGGGCTTTTGCTCTTGGTAAGTTTTTGACTGACCCTATATGGTGGTTTTATCTTTTCTGGTTGCCAGATTTTCTTCAAAGTGAATACAACTTAGATATGATAGGAATGGCACTCCCTGTAGCTATCGTTTACATGATTTCAACGATCGGTAGCGTGGGTGGTGGCTATTTACCAATGGCATTTATCAATAGAAACTGGCCCGCATTCAAAGCCCGTAAAACTTCAATGTTTATATACGCTTTGTTCGTATTTCCAGTGGTTATATCTCAATGGGCGGGCGAAATAAACATGTGGTTGGCGGTTTTGGTGATAGGAATTGCGGCTGCAGCTCACCAAGCATGGAGTGCAAATATCTTCACGACTGTATCAGATATGTTTCCTAAAAAAGCAACAGCTTCAGTGACAGGAATCGGAGGCATGGCAGGCGGCATTGGTGGTATTTTACTTACCTGGGCAGTTCAAAAAAACATGTTTGTTTACTACCGTGAGTTGGGTCAAATAGAAACAGCCTACTATATTATGTTTTGGATTTGCGGAGCATCCTATTTACTAGCTTGGCTAGTGATGCATATTCTGGTCCCTAAAATGGATAAAGTAAAAATCTAAATCGAAGCCTCTGGAATTTCAAAGATCAAATGATATCTGAAAATAAGAGCTGGCAAAAGTAAATTGTTAGCCAGGAAGCCTAAGACAAATGCTTTTTTGAGCAATAATTTAGGCTTCCAATAAATTCATCTTTATATTCAATTGTCGGACAGCCTTTTTAGTGAGAGTAGTCTGCCAAAATAAAATAGAACCTCCACTTTGAAATCAAGAACATAACCATGAATAAAGTTCTCCTTTTCTTATTAACCATTGTTGTTTTCAATAGTCAAGCACAGGTTGCTTCAGTTGTTTATCCTTACGATAAACCAATGGCTGAAACAAATGGAAAGTATAAAACAAAAACTTTTTTTGTGGGAGAAACTCGCGATTTTAAACCCATGAGTTTGAAGGCATTCGAATTGCCTAAAAGCATGAAAATGAACATTAAGGAAAACTTAATGGAATCACTTATAATCATTAAAGAAGGAAAATTGGAAGTTAGCATTAATGGGCAAACCAATATTCTTGGACCTGGTAGCATTGCTCTTTTAATGCCAGGAGATAAGCTTGGTTTAAAATCACAAGGTGCAGCATCTTATTATTTAATGCAATATCAAGCCAAAAATAAAAGTGAATTGCCCAGAGGTACTGGTTCGTTTATCAAGGATTGGGATAAGCTTGAATATAAAACCCATGACAAAGGAGGAATTAGAAATTTTTATAACCAAACCACAGCGGAGTGCATCAAAATGGAGATGCATGTAACAAACCTAAACTCTGGCATAAAAAGCCACGAACCACACACACATAGAGCAGCCGAATTAATCATAATGATAAAAGGCAAGTCCGAAATGGAGTTAGGTGACAGTATATTCCGAGGACAAACAGGAGACATTTTCTATCTAGGATCGGATGTTCCCCATGGAATTAAAAACATTGATACGGAGCAAATCCAATATTTTGCATTTCAATTTGAATAATTGATACCTTCCGGAAATTACCACTTCGCAGCAAGAAATTATTTTAATACGTAAATAATTCTCCTTTAAATGGCAAACCCTTTAAGTTTTGCTTCGTAACTAATCCATATTTACGGCAACTCAGTCAATCTCATCTAACGAGATTTGCATGTTATATTGATAGAATCTCAACTATCTAAAAGTATCTAAACATTACGATTTTATTAATAAAATGTAAGTTTTCCCTCCCCAAAACCCTCCCATTATTAAATAAAAGTTACCATACTTGAGTAGCCTTTTACCCTCATTTTTCTAAGTCTATGTTTGCAGCCTGTTTTGAAATCCACTCCTATTGCTGTCCTTTTTTTTAAAAATTAAAACCAATATTTAACAATTTTTAATGGGGTCGATATCATTAAATTATTAGAAATGGATAGAAAAAACACAACTTTTAATTAAAATAATTTAATAATTAGCCATATTTTTAAGCTTAAACCTATTTATACACCAATACAAAAATCTAAACTATCTTAATTAAAGGTAATTCCATTGCCTCTATCGGCAAGGATTTACTCACACTTAACAAACCAATTCATATGAAAAAACTCTATTTTAAGCTCACTCTATATCTCGGGCTATTCGGAATGCTCATGACTCATACGAGTCAAGCAACGACCTTGATAGTAAAGGTTAGTGGTCAGGTAACTGATGCCACTGACGGTTCAGCAATGGTAGGATGTTCTATCATCGAAAAAGGCACCACAAATGGTGTACTTAGTGACGTAAACGGAAAATTTAGCATAAATGTAAAAGATCAGAATGCAACATTGATATTTGATTTTATTGGCTATGCCCAACAAGAAGTTGTAGTTGGTGGCCAGACAAATATCAATATCCAATTAGTACAAGAAGCAAATCAATTAGATGATATTGTTGTATTAGGATATGGTTCACAAAAAAAATCGGATGTAACTGGAGCAGTTGGGACTCTAAAAAGCGAAGACTTTAATAAAGGAGTTGTTGCAAATCCAGGTCAACTACTGCAAGGTAAAATCGCAGGTGTGAATGTAACTTCAGTAAGTGGAGAGCCAGGTGCATCACAAGATGTTATTATTCGTGGGGTTGGTAGTCTTAGATCAGGAACTACGCCACTTTATGTAATTGATGGATTTGTACTTGATAATTCTTCCAATGGCTTTGCGAGTAATCCCCTCAATTTTATTAATCCTCAGGACATAGAATCTATAAATGTTCTTAAGGATGCATCGGCTACTGCAATCTACGGTGCTAGAGCTGCAAACGGCGTTATCGTGATTACTACCAAAAAAGGTAAAGAAGGTAAGTCTGAAGTCAACCTATCGTTGAGCACAGCAACGTCTTCTTTGGCCAATAAGATTGATGTATTTAGTGCCGCTGATTTTCGAAAGCAAGTTGTAAATGCTGGCGGAACACTTTTTGATGGCGGTGGGGCTACAGACTGGCAAGATGAACTTACTAGAACAGCTCGTTCAAACGCCACCAATTTATCTATGAGTGGTGCAGCAAGTGAGAAATTTTCATACTTTGCTTCATTTGGCTTAGATAATCAAGAAGGAATTTTGAACAATAGTAGTCTTAAGCGTTACTCGGGAAGGCTAAATTTGAATCAAAATGCAATGGATGGCAAACTAAAAATTGCCTACAATTTCATAGGAGCCCAAACACAAAATAATAGACCAAACCAAGGTGCACAGGTAGTGGATATGTTACAACTGAACCCAACAATACCAGCTCTTACCAATGGTCAGCCAACTCTTTTGGATGATATCCTAAATCCACTTGCTAGACAACAAATATATTCTGACGAAGGGACAAACAACAGAATTATCGCAAATGTCTCTCCTAGTTTTGAGATCGTAAAGGGTCTAGTATATAAACTTAATTTAGGAGTTGACTTCTCTTCTACTGATAGATACATTCAGAACATTCCGTATGCATTACTAGAAGGTTTAGATTTAGGATCATTGAACTCAATTTATGCTAAAAACAGCAACCAATTAATTGAAAATACTGTCAACTACGTTTTCGATGTAGATGATCATAATTTCAACTTCTTGGCAGGTCATTCCTACCAGCAGTTTTTTTCAAGCCAGAATTCATTTAATTTAAGTGGTTTTGCAAATAATGATATTGAGCCTAGGTATCAGGATCAATCGAGTACCCAAGTAGAACCAACTACAGTGAATACTTTCGCTATCAAAAATGAACTTCAGTCATTTTTCGGAAGAGTAAATTATGGTTTTACAAACAAGTATATGTTAACTGCTACATTACGTGCTGATGGTTCTTCTAAGTTTGGAGCAAACAACAAGTATGGTTATTTCCCTTCTTTTGCCGCGGGTTGGAACATTACAAATGAAGACTTTATGGCTGGATCTAAGTTTACGAACTTAAAGCTTCGTGCTAGTTGGGGACAAACTGGAAACCAAGATATACCATCTAAAATTACTCAAGCGAACTTTAATGATAGCCGTGCTGATAACGATACTTATCCGCTCAATCCAAATGCTACCACACTTGACGATTACCCTTATGGAACTATTTATGTTCGTTTAGCCAATCCAAATATCCAATGGGAAGTATCTACCCAAAGTAACATCGGTTTGGATTTTGGACTTTTTAGTAATAAACTGACAGGTACAATAGATTATTTCAACAAGGCTTCAAGTAATATTCTACTCGAGGCAGTTCCAGCTGATCCAATACAGCCAACAGCAACTTTTTGGACTAATGTACCAAATATGGAAATTAGGAACTCAGGTCTTGAGTTAGCTCTTGATTTTCAGAATAGCAGTCAAAGCGGATTTTATTACAACTTTGGTGGTAACATGACGCTCTTGAAAAACAAGGTTGTAGATTCACCATATGCCGTATTGACAACTGGTGCTGCTCAGGGTGCAGGACAAACAGGTGCAACTATCAATGGCTATATCAATGGAGAAGCTATTGGTTCTTACTTCATGAAAGAGTTTATCGGAATAGGTGAAGATGGACTTAATAAGTTCAAGGATCAAAATGGCGACGGCCAAGTTATAGAAAATGATCGTATTGTTGTAGGTACCGCTTTGCCAAGTACATTGTACGCTTTTTACACAAATTTTGGGTACAAAAACTTTGACTTAGGACTTAATTTTAATGGCGTTGCTGGCAATAAGATATTTAATCATACGGCAATGTCGATTTTCAATAGAGGAAACTTAGCTTCGTCATTCAACACTACGGACTTTGCCGTGGCGTATGCTAACGAGGCCATTACCAACTCTAATGAGGTATCAACAAGATACTTAGAAAATGGAAGCTTCTTGAGATTGAATAATGCGACTTTGGCTTATAAGCTCAGTCCACAAAAAATTGGATTGGGTAAATACCTAAACAATATTCGTTTTTCTCTTACCGGTCAGAACTTATTTGTGATCACTGATTACACAGGCTATGACCCAGAGATTAACACAGGAAGCTCAATTGGTGGAGTTCAAACCTTCGGAATTGATCGATTTACATACCCAAAGCCTCGTACATTTTTACTTGGACTTAATGTTACATTTTAATAAAATATAGAATTCGCTAAGGTGGAAATTTTAACAAAAAATGAAAACCGGAAGTGAGTTAAACAATAAATTAATACACGCATGAAAAGAAAATTCTTACTTGCATTATCAATCTTAGCTCTTGCCACAGTAGACTGGAGTTGTACAGATTTAGAAGAAGAAATCCTTGACGAATCCTTATTTGGTCAAGGACAAGCGGAGGTTATAAGCGGAGCAATTGCACCAGCCTATGGCCAAATCTCCTGGACATGGAGACATACCAATTTTTATGGACTACAGCTCATTGCAGCTGATGAGGCTATTCTCCCTTATCGCGGTGGAACGGATTGGTTCGATGGTGGAAAGTTTTTGGATACACATAGACACACCATTACACCAGGAAATGACTTGGTAGGAAGCTCGTGGAATGAGCTTACAAGAAATATTTCTAGAGCATTATCTGCCATAGAAGTACTTCGCCCACTTGCTGCAGATGGCAATACAGTAGCTGCAGGTGCATTGAATGAGATGATTGCTCTAAGAGCATACTTAAATATGCTAATGCTTGATAGCTGGGGATTGGTGTTCAAAAAAGAGAACTCAAGCGAAATCTCTGAAGTGATAAGAGGTCAAGTTGCTATTGATTATATCAAAAGTGAGCTTGAGTCGGTTGTGGATCGCATTGGAAATACTGGTGGACCAGGTAGATTAACACAAGGAGCAGTTTGGGGATTATTGGCGAGATTACACCTTAATATGGCAGTGTACAAAGATCCTTACGGAACACCTAGTTTTGCAAAAGCCGACATGGATAAAGTGATTGAGTATACTGATAAAATCCTTAACTCGGGCAAATATTCATTGTCACCAGAATACTTCGAATTATTTAACGATGATAACAATTCTAACCCTGAGTTGATTTTCGCTTTGGATCAAAGAGGTGTTTTGCAAAGAGAGCATAGCCGTTGGGCATATTGGTCTATTGCAGGATCTCAATGGGGAAGGCTAGAGTATCCAAGTTCTGACGGAACTGATGGTCCTGCTATTACTCCTGATTTTTATCAAACTTGGGTAGATGCTTACGGAACAACCGATCCTGCTGCTGATGCTCGTTTCTATCAGCACAATATTATTGTTCCTGAGGCATTGGCAGACCTTACAGGAAAGTCACCATTGAATGATGAAGACAACTATATTTGTGTTGCTCCAGAAAACTTTGAAATGAATCGTGGAATCATACGTGGAACTCCTTGGGGACCAAGAAAAAACTCTGATGGAGCTTTCATTACATGTGAAGGAGGGTACAGGGTTTATCCGGTGAAACAAATCAAAGGAAATGGGCCAGATAAAAATGTTGGCTATGTAGATCATACCTTACAGGTTGACTTTACAAATGAAGGTAGATTGCATAAAACTGGATATCGTGTAGCTAAATATCAGTTTAGCCGAACATCCCCAAATGCTAACAATTTCAGTAGTGTAGACTTGGTGCTAATGCGACTTGGTGAAATATACCTGATGCGTGCCGAAGCAAAACTAAGAAATGGAGATAATGCAGGTGCACTGGCCGATATCAACACATTAAGAGCGGGAAGAACTGCCCGTCCAGCACAAACTCCTCCAGCATTAAAATCTATAGACTTAGATGGAATGTTGAGAGAAAGAGGATTTGAGCTTTATTGGGAAGGTTTCCGTAGAAGCGATCAAATTCGTTTTGGAAAATACGAAGGGACATGGACTGAGAAAACAAACTCTGATCCTAAAATGCGTCTCTTCCCAATACCACAAAGTGCCATTGATGGTGCTTCTAACTTAAAAGGATATCTCGTTCAGAACGACGGGTATTAATAAGTATATTTTTATTGAAAGAGGTGTGCCGCAAATAAGCAGCACACCTCTTTTTTTATACCAAACTATCGTTTTCAAATCCATACTAACTTCAAAAAACGATAAGAACAAGTCCTTACGGGGCATTTTTCAGCTAGATCGGTTAGACACTCATACTGTAGTTTATACTAAAACTGATGCTCTGAATGCTTTCCTGTAACTTCAAATAGTTTATTGAAAGGCCTGTAAAAGCAAAATTCTCAATAGACCCTAGTCAGTTGAGAATTTACTTTATTACTAATTTATTTCACTCTATGCTTTTAATGCTCTATTTCATAGAAGGTCGTTTAACTTTAACAACAACTCTATCTATTACAGTTTTTCCCGTTTTTGAGCGAAGTTCGAACTCATAATTACCATCTGACATATATCCAAGATCGAAAACATGTCCATAGTAATTGGTATTGTTGAAAACCTGTCCTGTGGCTTTATTTACCAATTGCTGATCGGCTTCGTATGTAATAGCTTGAATACTCACACCTACCCTACCATCGGATCTAGTATATGTACCAGCAACAGTCCAGTGACCTCCTAGTGAGTTTCTATATACTGTATAACGCTGTCCAGAATTGAAGTTATCATTTGAAATGTCTAATATAAAGTCTTTAGGACAATCAAAGTTTGTACTTTCCATTCTTCTACCTCTTTGTCTGTAGTGGAATGGAGAATCTTTCCCTGCAAAAGAATATCTATTTTGTCCGTTAACTCTCAACTGATAGCCATTTAGCTCTTTGTCTACAATCACACCGAAAGTTAAAATTGGCCAATCTATTTCTTTATTCTCTAAGATAGAATTTACAAAGAGGTTATAAGTTTCAGCATTGTTCTCTTGCATAGAAGGAACGTTGGTAGATGCAAAGGCAGGTGCCCATTCTTCAAGTTGCTTACCCGGCTTTTGGGTTCTTACATCTTTGTATTCAGTACATCCAGCTCTTGTTCTTAACCATACATACCTTTCATTATTATCGGTAGGTTCAATGAATGTGCAATGATACACACCAGGTGAAACCTCGCTATGCTTTGTCATTTTTTTCCAATCTGTAAGACCTTCAATTTTATATTCAGGTGCCGTACTTGTCGTCACATCTCCTACAAGTGATTGTTTGCTTGTATAGGCATACAAGTGTGGTGATGCTAAACCGTGGTTCGCCAAATTTTCACATGGCTCATTGCCTGTAGATGGAGGTTCTGGTGTTGGGTCCGGAGTTGGATCTGGATCCGGTGTAGGGTCTGGATCTGGTGTAGGGTCTGGATCCGGTGTTGGAATTGGAGTTCCAGTTGAGGTCATATTCAATTTGTTGGAATCAAAACCTGAACTAGCACATGTAGCTCTTAGTAAAACGGCTTGTGGATTCCCTCCCCACACAATAGAAACTTTAGAAGTTCCTTGTCCGCCAATGTCACTTTCTCCAGTTATAATCCATTGCAAAGTATAGTCACTTCCACCAGTAATAGAAGAAGTATAACTTTCGTTTGAATTTGGTGAAGGACTCGTATTACCCGAAATAGTTATAGAAGTGGGTAGTTGACAACCTGTATTTGGCGGCGTTTCTTCAGGGTCTGGATTTCCACTACCAGGATTATATTCAGCTGGTAAGTCTTGAACGATTTGTGAATCGAAAGTACTCCCAAATTCAGCATAAAATTCTCCTGTAATATCGATGTATTCTCTCGCATAGAGCTCTAAGCAGGCTTTTTCTAAACCTCTCACTACAACATTTTTAGAATTAATTTTATTCGCCGTTAAAATAGTACAATCTGAGAGCTTGATATCTTCAAATAAGTCAATTTCATTTCTTTCAGAAACAGTACTTGTTTGTGTATCTTTGGGGCTTGAGACTACATTTGACTGTGCCAAGCAGGCAACCTGAGCAGCCAATATTATTATGAAAGCTAAACAATTCTTCACTTTAAGTAATTTTGTTTTCCTGATTTTACTAATGTAATGTCAAGAATAGTGCCAATTGACCAAAGAAATAATTCATGCCCCAATTCAGAAAGTTAGAAATGGACGAACTCAATCGTCTTTCGAATGAAGATTTTAAATCAGCCACAAAAAGTAGATTCTCGTTTGTCTTAGATAATGTACGAAGCCTTCAAAACGTAGGCTCCATGTTTCGTACAGGTGATGCCTTTAGAATAGACAGTATTTTTCTTTGTGGAATTACGGGGCAACCTCCTCATAGAGATATTCAAAAAACAGCTTTGGGCTCTACTGAAAGTGTGGATTGGAAATACGAAAGTGATCCTTGTAAACTAATAGATGAGTTAAAAGCTAATGGTTGGCTAATAATTGGAATAGAGCAAACTGAAAATAGCACAATGCTCGATCAATTTGAATTTTCTACCACATCCAAATACGCGTTTGTATTAGGCAATGAAGTCAATGGTGTATCGCAAGATGTATTGGAAAAGTGTGATACAGTTTTAGAAATCCCTCAAATAGGAACTAAACACTCGCTTAATATTGCTGTAAGTGCTGGAATAATCGCTTGGGAATATTATTCAAAAACTAAAGGGAATACTTTATAAAACCCGTCGTAATCGACTTTCAAAAAGTACTTACCAGCAAGCTGATTGTTCTTTACAGTAACCGTCTGTGGCAATAGTATATCATTTACTGTTTTCACCATTTTAATCCTTCCGATATCATCCATCAGGGTCAATTGGGCAGTTTTTATCAGTCTATCAGAGGCTAGATAAAATTCTCCACCAACAACAGGAATAGGGTAAATTTTGAGTCCCGTGATATTTGCATCCTTAAAGAAGGAAAATAATCCCGATACAGCCGAAGCACAAGAAATTCCAAACTTAGGAAACTCCGTTACTGCCAATACTTTATAGAAACCATCCTGAGGTACTTGAAGCTGATTATCCGTTGTAGTTTGCAGCAAGAAATTTTCATCATACCATTCGTATTCCTTTTGATTTTCTAGCCTTTCTATTCCTATTGTATATGGTCCAGTTTGAAATATCTCTGGTGCTTCAGGATGACTTACAATTTCAACTTCAAATGGTTCCGATTGCTCCGAAAAACAACCCAAAGGCGTCGAAGCAATAGCAAAAACAGAACTTTTTCCTGGAGTAGCAATTGTAATATTCTCACCAACTGTTCCATCACTCCATGTAATTATTTTGTCAACCGAATCTTGTACTCGAAGCTGTATTGAACTTCCTTCACAAGCCCCTAATGAGCCAGTGGGTGAAACTATCACAGGTTTTGCTGGCTTATCTACAAAGTTTGACTTTACAACGTTAGACTGATTAGATTTGCACCCTATTGTATTTTGGTATATTGCAAAAATATTTTCGGTTGTTTGTGAGGTAAATGTCCGAGAAATTGAACCATCTTGCCACACCACTTGAAAGTCTCCTCTATCAGTCGTATATTTTAATTCATCACCTACACAAGCTACTTCATCTCCAAGTGGGCTTACTTGCGGACTCACACTAGGATAAGCCTTAGAGATATCTATTTGAGCACTATAATTATAGTTTCCAAAAGCATCTCTCGTAATTGCTTGATATACGCCAGAATTGTCTATTACAGTAGGTGTAGTTCCTGTTTTATTCCATAGAATAGAACTAAAAGTGCCTGGGATGGAAAGTTGTACAAAATTAGCTGTATTACATGCTACCACTGGCTTCAAAACTGGGTTCGCAATTATTGGCGAGCTGTTTTGAAAAAACGAATTGCTCAAACTCAATTTAAAAGCATTTGCCAATTCACTTAATCCTTGTGTTCCAGCACTCGTGTTGCTTAAATGTACACCATCAAATCTTGGGTTTTGAATAAAGTCTGTTTGAGGACCTGCAAAAACTGAAGGCAAGTCACTGATAACTCTATTTTGTGCTTCTATTACTGGTGGATAAGAAGCATTATTTTCAAGGGATGTACGACTAACCATCCAATTGATAGTTTTACCTGTATCTGTCCTTGTCTTTTCTATAATCAATTTTAAATCTTGGTAGTATTGCTCAGCCGATGTCTGAAAAAACTTATCTGACTCACCTTGCATCCATAACACCGACCTTAGGCCATAAACCGAAACATGGTTTTGCAATAAAATTCTCAAGAATGAATATGGTGTTTGATTGGGCAAGTTTACGTTAAAACCAGTAAGAATAGTAGGCTCACCCTTCGCACTTTTTCTCCAGTTCTCAATTGTAGTTGCTTCGTAACCCGTATTGTAGAACATAACTGGCACATTCAAATCTCGCACCAATCTATCGCCAAGTTCGCCCCAAGCCCACGCCGTATTTCCGTGTGGCCCTATATTAACCGTTTTGGATAATTGACTAAACTCACCGATAGGCGGAAGCTCATCTATATATTCAACTCTATAGTGTGTGTAAGCATTTACTCTATCGTCCGAAGCACCCTTCGGATTAAAAACAGAAACATTATCTAAACCCTGTGCATTGGATTGGCCAGCAAGTATAAATATTTCACCAATACCTACCTTATCTACTTGGGTAGAACCATTTTGAATTTCATTTTCGAAACTTCTAAGCTGAAGTACATACCACCCTCCTTTTCCGCTAATAGAACCTACAAAAGAACCTCCGCGTGGTGTGCTATCTATCGTAATCCAATCGGTTTGAGTTCCTTGGCCAGTTGCAACAGGCAAAAGTCTCGCCTCTACACGACTGGTGTTGTTTGGTACATATCCATGTATATGAATTTGACCATTATTAGAATTATCACGTTGAAAAATGGCCCTTTGTGCAGGAAAATTAACTTTTAACTGAGCTAGAGCTCCAAATCCTGAAAAGGCAAATAATAGAAATGCAAAAACAATATTTTTATAACACATTGGCTCTCTCTTGGAAATCAGGCTCCTTGAAATTGGTTTAGAAACCTTACATCATTGTCAAAAAATAATCTGATATCATTGATATCATATTTAAGCATGGCTATTCTTTCTATTCCCATTCCAAATGCAAAACCAGTATACTTTTCAGCATCTATTCCACAGTTGGTCAATACATTGGGATCTACCATACCACTACCGGCAATTTCGACCCAACCTGTTTTTTTGCATATATTACATCCTTTCCCTTTACAAATGAAGCACGAAATATCAATTTCGGCACTTGGTTCAGTAAATGGAAAATAACTAGGACGCAGTCTTATTTTTGTATCCTTTCCAAACATCTCTTTGGCAAAATACAAGAGCGTATCTTTCAAATCCTTGAAGCTAACATTTTCGTCTACAAACAAGCCTTCAACTTGATGAAACTGGCAATGTGCTCTTGCCGAAATAGCTTCGTTTCTATACACCCTACCAATCATGATAGATCTAATGGGCGGTTTTTGATGTTGCATTAATCGTACTTGCACATTGGATGTATGGGTACGTAACAACATATCTTCTTGAGATGACTTTCCTTTAGAGATAAAGAAAGTATCCTGCATTTCTCTCGCAGGGTGATTCTCAGGAAAATTAAGGGCAGTAAAGTTATACCAGTCCGATTCAATCTCCGGACCATCCTCTGCATTAAAACCCATTCGGGCAAAAATCTCAGTAATACGCTGTCTCACAAGCGTAAGTGGATGCAAACTTCCTAATTCACTATCTACTGGCAATGATAAATCGATTTGATTCGTTATATCACCTTTTTCTTCACCAATAGTAGCCTCAAGCTCTTTAAATCGACCTTCTGTTGCAATTTTAAGTTTATTCAAAGCTTGTCCAACATCTCTTTTAAGATCAGAACTCACCTCTTTAAAATCCTTAAAAAGATCATTCAATATTCCTTTCTTACTCAAATAGGTAAGACGGAATTGCTCCAGCTGCTCCTTATTTTCTACTATAGATTTCTCTACTTCTTGTTGTATAGAATTAATTTTATCTAACACTCAGCTTTTTTTTAGAACCACAAAGATAAGTAGATTCTCAAAACTAGAGCTTATAAATTGAAAAGTAGACCAAACTTAGCCTTCAACTCTAATTGACAGAGCAATTCCATTAGGTAATTCTACCTAATCCCTAAGGTACATTCACCCCTTTTTCAGATCAGAAAACTTACATAAATCACTAAAATATAGCCATTTATGTAAAATTTATGTTTATCTGTACATTTTTCAAAGATTGATTTAACGGTGTCAATAATTAATTTTGAGCTTTAGAGATAAAACTTTCAACCCTCGCAATGGAACAAAGAAAAGTAAAATATCAGCTCACTAAGGTTTTCAAAGACATGGACCAAAGCCAAGTAGGAATAAATGAGGTGATGTATTTAGAAGCGAAAGTAAACTATACTGTTCTATACGCTAATGGGCAAAAGTTCACTTCATCAAGAACACTGAAGAACTTTGAGATGATGCTAAATACCAATGATTTTGTGAGGATTCACAAATCCTATATGGTCAATACATCATTTATTTGTAAGCTTATATATGCCGAAAAAGGTGGCTTCTTGAAGTTAAGAAACGGAGTAAAACTTGGAATTGCAAGAAGGAGACTAAGTGGAATAAAAGAGAAATTAAAGAGTCTAAATATTACGTAAGTGATACTTTAGTGGTTAGGTGATTTTTAAACCAGCTGTCCTCTGGACTGCTGGTTTTTATTTTACAATCCCATATTTCTCTTTTGCAGTATTCCTACTGTATCGATTAAAATGCCACCATTCGCTTGTAATAGGCATAAACTTACCCTTACCCATTACTTCCCTCAATAGTTCTCTGTTCTTGATTTGCAACTCATTGAGTGAGCCATTTTGCAGCATTTCTGCTTCTTTTCTTGGGTAAGCCAAGTAACCAAAAAAGTCATAATCGGTCCCCATATCAAGGAGCGTATCATTCGCTATATCAAATATTGAAATATCTACTGCACAACCAAAATTGTGAATTGAACCCTCTTCGGGATCTGCAACATACGCTTTCCTTACACTTGGTGGAATACTGTCCAATGCATCCCACAAAATCTGTTGAATACTAAGCGGTCGTACCGCATCAAAAATATAAAGGCTAAGGTTCTTATTTATCCCTTTGAGCGTCTCTTGAGATATGGCCAAAGATTCTACAACTTCATTTTGCAAAAAAGCCTTGTCGAAATCTCCATACACATCTGAACCAAAAAAATTGTTCGATGTAGAATACTTGAGATCAACGTATATACTTGGTATTTGATCCTTCACATTTACCAAACCCTCACTTAGCAATTTCTCCTCAAGCTCCGAAACCTTTCTTTTCAAGGGCTTTAGTTCTATCAAAGGTTCGCTCTCTTCTATTATTAGTTCTGCTGACTCTTCTGGTTCACTTGTAGAACTACAAGCCCAAAAAGTACAAGCAAAAAGGATAATTACTCCGAAAATTCTCATGTCTTAGAAATATATTCGCAAATAATATACATTTTTGTCCAATTGCCGAATTGGTAAAGCGATTATTTCAAAATTAGAGAATGGCATTAAATTATATCTGGGCAGGATTTTTCATAATTTCTTTACTTGTTGCCTTAGTAAAGAACATCTTTTTTCATGACACACTTATTTTCGAAACTCTCGTGCAAGGCATGTTTGATTCGGCAAAAGTTGGGTTCGAAATATCCCTTGCTCTTACAGGTATCATGACACTCTTTTTGGGTATTCTCAAAATCGGAGAGAAAGCGGGTGCAATTCGTTTTTTGGCAAGAATCATAGGACCATTTTTCAACAAGCTTTTCCCTGGCGTACCTCATGACCACCCTGCTCATGGACAAATGATCATGAATTTCTCGGCAAATTTATTGGGCCTTGACAATGCAGCTACACCATTTGGACTTAAAGCAATGGAGAGCTTACAAGAACTTAACCCAGCTGCTACAAAAGACACTGCCACAGATGCCCAAATCATGTTTTTGGTATTGCACACCTCGGGACTCACGCTCATACCAATTAGTATAATGACCTATAGGGCAGCCATGGGTGCAGCAGACCCTTCAGATGTATTTATTCCGCTCATTATAGCGACATATGCAACAACCATGGCAAGTTTGCTTTTGGTCGGATTTAGGCAAAAAATCAATTTCATGGATTTCACCATCATTAAGTGGCTTGGTGGAATTACTTTATTCATAATTGCTGTCCTTTTTTATCTCAAAACCCTTACAAAAGAAGAAATAGAGGTTTTCTCCAAAGTCTACAGTAACCTAATCCTTCTTATAATCATTGTCGGTTTTATTGCAGGTGGCTTATGGAAAAAAGTCAACATCTTTGATTCATTTATAGAAGGAGCAAAAGAAGGTTTCCAGGTAGCTGTACGAATCATTCCTTACCTCGTAGCAATGTTAGTGGGTATTTCGGCTCTGAGAAACTGTGGTGCACTTGATGCCATCACAGACTCACTTGCCTATGTAATTGGGCTATTTGGGGCAGATACCGAATTTGTCAAGGCACTTCCCGTTGCTCTCATGAAACCACTAAGTGGTAGCGGAGCCCGTGGACTTCTTATAGAATTAATGGAAAATGAAGGAGCTGATTCCTTCCCTGCCAGAGTAGCATCAATTTTCCAAGGTTCGGCTGATACCACTTTTTACATAGTTGCTCTTTACTTTGGCTCTGTAGGAGTTAGTAAAATACGCTATGCTATCCAATATGGTTTATTGGCAGATTTGATAGGTGTTATCGCAGGGATTTTCATTGGCTACTTCTTTTTTGCCTAATAAATCAATGCCTTCTACGGTAATTAAAATGAGTAGGGCGTTCGCACTGACCGCTACTACATCCAACATTTAAAAGTGTTTGGATCAAAAATCCACCACCCAAAATAAGTAAGAAAATATCGAACTTATAAACAACTGCCGCACCGAGTAATATCAAGCTTACTATTAGATAAGTGATGCGTATAACTGGCCAATTCTTTAAGTATTTTTCCATAACATTGTCAACCTTGTATATCTATTAAACGTAAGTAGTAGTAACAAAGTTTCTATATATGATATACACTAAGTTGAGTTTAGTTACCCTTATTACAGCGTTTTCGTTTTTTATTCTTTCATGTGAAAAAGCAGAGGAAATTGTCTCCCAAAAGGAAATGGAGAAAGAAATGGAGATAAAAGAACCTTCCGACTCTAATGCTTTACTTGCTGGCACTTTCACGGGAGCATCTGGTCACGCAACTTCTGGTAAAGCAGAAATAATCAAACTTGACACCTCCACATATTCATTAGCGTTAACAAATTTCAAAACAGACAACGGACCTGATCTTAAAATATACCTAGCTGAGGATGCCAAAGCTGGCAACTTTATAGAAGTGTCAAGCAAAGTCGAAAACGGAAATAAAACTTACACGTTGCCTGCGGATATCGACTTTGAGAAGCATAAATTTGTCCTCATTTGGTGCAAAGCATTTTCTGTTAGTTTTGGTTTTGTAGAGCTCAAGGCCCCATAACAACCATTAGATTTAAAATACTGTTAATGAAGCACTAAAAATTTGCTTTTAAACTCAAGGTTTTCAAATTTTGATTAATAAATAATCAAAACCATGAAATTTAAATACTTTGTAGTTTGCTTTTTTCTTGGCTCTTTCATTTTCGCTTCCTGCTCCAAAAGTGGCACTAAAGCCTTAGAGCAGGGTGACTACTACAATGCGGTAATACTTGCTGTAGAAAAGTTAAAAAAAGACCCTGATAACGACAAATCGCTCTCGGTTTTACCAGAGGCCTACAGTTTTGCAAAAAAAGATCTTTTGTCGGATATATCTATTGGACAAAGTAGTAATCAGGCATATAAGTGGGAGCGAGTTTTGGAGAACTACAACAAGCTCAATAAGATGCACGACCTTATTTCTAAGTGCACCGCATGTCGTAGACAAGTAAGCCCTACTGCATATTTCAAAGAAACAGAAAGCACAAGAGAACTAGCCGCAGAAGAAAGGTATATCTCTGCCATGAAGAACCTAAAACTAGAAAGCATAGACGGCGGAAGAGCCGCATTTCGTGACCTCAACGAGCTTTTTCAGTTTGCTCCTAATTATAAAGATGTTCGATCTAAGTTAGACGACGCACTTAACATGGGTTCTATCCACGTTGTGGTAGAGCCAGCCATGGTTAATTCAAGGATTTACAAACTTAGTAGCGATTATTTCAATGATAGAGTCAACGAGTTCTTAACTGAGAACAAAAGAATGAATGAATTCATCAGGTTCTATTCTCCAAGTGAAGCAGAAACTGTAGGCCTCAAGCCAGACCATATTGTAAAGCTGGAATTTCTCGACTTTGTAGTAGGAGAAACATTTTTGGAAAGTAAAAAAGAAACACTCACCAGTGCCGATAGCGTAAAAACAGGAACTGTGACAATAAGAGGCAAAAAAGTTGATGCCTATGACAAAGTAAAAGCTGATTATACCTACAACAATAAAGTAATCTCGTCAAAAGGTATACTCGGGCTTACAATCATTGATTACGCACGCGATAAACAACTCCTAAAAAGAGAAATGCCTGGGGAATTTGTATGGAGAAACGAATGGTCTACATACAATGGTGATGAAAGAGCACTTGACGACAAACAGCTTAAAATGACAAAGGCGAAAGAAATTCTACCGCCAGCACCTGAAGCTTTGTTTGTTGAGTTTTGCAAACCAATTCACAGCCAAGTCACTAGCGAAATCAGAAAGTTTTATAACAACTATTGATGAATGCTCTTATTAAACTTCCTTAAGTAAGGGAGTAAAACTGAAAGTTTCACCGTCAAAAAGCCCTTTGTCTGATAATTTCAGTCTAGGAATAACCAGCAATGCCATAAAGGAAAGAGTCATGTATGGGGCTTTCAATGTGGAGCCAAGTTTTTGCTTGGCAAGCGAATCTATATCCTTGTATTCTTTCGCAATATAAGCACCGTCTTTATCGCTCATGATTCCGGCTATAGGTAATGACACAACACCCATTTGATCATCTACAACTACGGAAATACCTCCCTTTTCTCTTACAATTATGTTGATCGCATCTTTTATTGATTCGTCATCTACTCCTACAGCAATGATATTATGAGAATCGTGTGCGACAGAGCTAGCAATAGCCCCACTTTGAAGCCCAAACCCTTTTACAAAAGCCACAGCTGGGGGGGCTAATTCATACCTATTATAAACAACTATTTTAAGAATATCGCGGCTGACATCACTAACGATTTTTTCGGCAACAACCTGAGGTAATGCTAATTCTAAATCTGTAACTAGTTGTCCTTCATTGATTTTGATAACTTGTAGTCTTGACTTCTCATTACCAACAAATGGTATCTGTAACTGCTCTACACTTACGTTTTGTGTAGAAAAATTATTAACTATCGCAGCTGGAGTTGTTTCAAAAAGACATTTACCGTCCTCCATTACTTTTTCTCCACCAATAAAAACAGATTGGGCTATAAAGTCAGTTTTGTTATTCCAAATCACAAAATCTGCAGACTCCCCTTCTCGCAGCAAACCCACAGGGATATTATAGTGCAATACTGGATTGAGAGAAGCCATACGCAATACATCATAAAAGTCCACTCCTACTTCTATTGCTCTTTTACACAGCTTGTTTATATGACCCTCGAGAAGTTCGTCAGGGTGTTTGTCATCACTACAAAACATCATTTGATGAGCATTTGCTTTAGCCAACGGAATAAGTGCCTCAAAATTCTTAGCAGCACTTCCCTCTCTGATTAGAATTTTCACTCCAAGATTTAGTTTCTCTTGAGCTTCATCCAGTGTAAAGCATTCATGGTCGGTACTTATCCCTTTTGAAAAGTATTTAACGGCAGCTTCCCCTCTTACTCCAGGAGCGTGACCATCCACCTTTTTACCCATTTCTAAGGCTGCATTGACAATGTCTATTTGAGTTGGGTTTTCGGCAATAACTCCAGGAAAATTCATCATTTCTGCCAAGTAGGTCACTTCTGGCAACGACAATAGAGATTTCACATCAGCTAGTTCTAACCGGGCTCCTGCACTTTCAAAAGTCGTTGCTGGAACACAAGAAGGCACTCCAAACGAAAACTGAAAAGGAACCGTGTTTCCATTAGAAATCATGAACTTTACACCTTCCACACCTAGCACATTAGCGATTTCGTGTGGATCAGAAACCGTTGCAATGGAACCATGTAGCACCGCAAGTTTTGAAAACTCAGAAGGCGTAAGCATTGAGCTCTCAATATGTACGTGAGCATCTACAAGTCCAGGACCTATATATGGATAGCTTGGGTCTTCGTTCCCCAAGTTTTTAATTCCAAAAACCCTATTTTCTCTGATGAGTAACTCTCCTAAATAAATCTGATTTTCAAAAATATCTATTATATTACCTTTATATACATTCATATTTAGCTCCCTTGTCAATGTTGCGAAATTAACAAAAATAGACCGTGAAGTGACCTGGAGTAAAAAGAAAAAAGTCACCAGGAAGATCCCGATGACTTTTTGATAAACCTTTTGAGTTTTATTGAGTTAGTATGTGCCTTTCGGCGACATGATTATACTATTACAAACCGCGTGCCAACTTTCAGTACATAGTGAAAAATTATTTACAATCAACTCAATATCAACTACTTATTTTTTCTCTTTTTATATTTTCTTGGAGTTTCATTATTCCACCTATAAGAGCCTCAGGTCTTGGTGGGCAGCCCGGAACATATACATCAACGGGTATAATTTTATCTACGCCTTTTACAACATGGTAGCCGTGTTCCCAATATGGGCCACCGCAATTACTGCAACTTCCCATCGAAATTACATAGCGTGGTTCGGCCATTTGTTCATATAACCTCTTAATCCTATCGGCCATTTTAAAAGTAACTGTACCTGATACAATCATGAGATCAGACTGGCGAGGAGAATTTCGCGGAAACATCCCAAAACGTTCCAAATCATAATTACTCGCCATAGATGCCATCATTTCTATAGCACAACATGCCAAACCAAAACCCAATGGCCATAATGAATTTGCCCTTGCCCAATTCGTGACCTCATCCAAATTGGTTAAGATAATTTCGGCTTCACCACTTTTAATTCTTTGGCTATTTTCTAGCGAGTCAAAATTCATTGGTACTTTTTATTTATTTGTTCGTACATATCCAAAGGAACTACACCTTCCGAGTGGTCAGTAGTTTTTTGAGGTTTAATCCAATCTAAATGCCCCTGAGCCCATACATACACCAAACCTACAGCCAGAACAAAAATGAATATGAACATCTCAGCAATGCTAAACCAACCCCAAGTTCCCTTGGTTTCGTTAACTAATTCTTGATTCCCAAATACTGTAGACCATGGAAAAAGAAGCACTAATTCAACCTCGAAGAGGATAAATACCAGTGCGACGATATAATACTTTGATTTAAAACCTATTATAGCATCTCCTACAGTATCCTCTCCTGATTCATATGACGTTAGTTTTTCCTTATTCGGCCTGTTTGGTCGCAGGAGTCTCGCGATAAATAAAATTACCGTAAGCATGACCAAACCTGCGGCTACAAAAAGAAAAATATAAGCAAATTGCGAGTGTATCATATCTTAATCCAAAATTAAGAAAATCTAAGTCTCCATTACTATCCATGAAGAATTGACACTTAAATTAATTTCCTAAGAAGTTAAATCTATCTATTTTTATCAAACTTTGTATTGATTTGAAATATACCAAACTATACTTAATCGTCTTTAACCTACTATTTACTTTGTCTTTGAAAGGGCAAGTTAAACCTGGTTTCTTTCGTAATATAGGAGTTCAAGAAGGACTGCCATCGGAGTTTGTTTTAAGCACAATTCAAGATAGCAATGGTTTTATATGGATAGGTACAAGCAATGGCTTAAGTAGGTTTGATGGCTATGGATTCAAACACTATCAAAGCGACTATGAGGACTCCACAGCAATAGCAGGTGACTTTATCTATTGCATGGAAGCCGATGACGATGGTAAAATTTGGATAGGTCATTACGAAGCAGGTCTCGATCTCTTTAATCCAAAGTCTGGCAAAGTAGAAAAGCACTTCAATGAATTCCCTGGCCCAAACGCTATTCCTGATAACAAAATAACAAGAATTTGGCTAGAGAAATCAAAATCTAGACTGTGGATTGGTACATCAAAGGAGCATTTTGTTTGGTATAACAAAACAAAGAATAAAATCGAGATTCCGGTTTTGAAAAAACATCCAGATCACAAAACGCCACTTCCCGAGCGAAATAGCTTCTACGATTTCAAGCCAAATCCACTCAACAAGGACGAATACTGGATGGCCACCAATGATGGACTTGCACTCTACAACGAAAAAACTCAATACATAAGATACTATTATTCTAAGGATGCTACAGGAGGGTTAACCACAAATAATAGAATGAGAAAGCTCCATATTAAAGGAGATAAAATATGGATTGTAAGTAGAGGTGGTGATGGACTAATGTGTTTCGATATGATTAACAAAACATGGGAGGTCTACCCCTCTACCAATCAAAGTAATAATCTGATAGTTGACCTATTTGAAAAGACCAATAATGAACTTTGGCTAGCAACTATTGGCAGCGGCTTAATGTCTTTTGACATCAATGATAAGACGTTTAACTCCTTTAACAAGTCTGACAATAAAAGCTATTACTTGAGAGGATTGGATGTTCGCAATATTTTTGAAGACAAGGAAAAAAATGTTTGGGTTAGCACAACAAAGGGTTTGGGTTTTTATACCAATTACAATCAATTCTTCCCGTTACAGAAAATAACATCAGGAACACAAGCTTCACTTAATGAACGCACTCCAATGTGTTTTGGAGATGACTCCTCTTACATCTACATTGGCTTGTCTGAAACTAAAGGATTGGTAAAAGTTGATAAAAAAAATAATACTCAGTCACTTATAACTCTTAAAGGGAATACCGAAAACTTCCATATTTACAGGATTGTACAGCGACCCAATGGTGAGATATGGATTACTAGTTCACTTGGCATATTATCATACAAATCTAAAGAGAAAAGCCTAAGAAGACAGACTTTTATCAATAATCAACTGATTGACAATCGCATTCATTCTCTCTATTTTTTGAATAACAATTCTTTGCTTATTGGTAGCAGATATGAGGGTATTTTTGAATGTGACCTAACCGAAAACAACTTTACCAACTTGACCAAAGAAAACTTTGGACTTGTACATGATCGATTTATCCATGAAATTGTGAAGGATCATAATGGCAATATATGGATTGGTACAGAAAGAGGGATTTCGGTCATTAATTTTAAAAAGAAAAAAGTAATTAAAAACTTTTCCCTCTCAGAAGGATACAAAGTTATATATAGATTAAGTGAAGATGAAAACGGGATTATGTGGGCATCTAGTGAGAGTCAAGGTGTATTTGGCTTTAGTACAGATAAACTCACACGTGTAAAAACCATTACAAAAAAAGACGGATTGACTTCTAATGCAATTCAACACATCGCTGCCGATATGGTGGGCAGTTTATGGATTTCAACACAGCAAGGGCTTTGTAAATACAATCTAAGTGATAGCTCCATCCAAGTTTTCAATACTCAAAATGGACTAATTGACAACCACTTAGAAGGTAGTTTAAATACTATAAGTGATGGAACAATTGCTCTTGGGTTTAAAGAACATTTTACGATTTTCAACCCAATAAATATTTTACAAACCGAAAAGCTTGATAAACCAAAAATTACAAGTTTTGAAGTTTTTGACAAACAAAGAACCTTCGACTCAAGCTCTGAGATTGTACTAAAACCGTCAGAGAATTTTTTCACCATTGGGTTTTCAGCACTTAGCTATGGCATTGCAGATAAGCTCGATTATCAATACATGTTGGTTGGAATTGACAATGGCTGGATTTTTGCAAAAGACAAAAGAGAAGCCAACTATACCAACTTAGAAGCTGGCTCATATGAGTTTAGAGTTCGCTATAACATCAAAGGAACAGGTGAATGGAGTGAGTATGAGACTCAATCAATAGAAATACAACCTCCTTTCACCAAAACAATATGGTTTTACTTGCTTTTGCTCACCCTTGTTGGAGGAATAATTAGAGCATTTTATTTACTCAAAATCAACCAAGTAAAGAATGAAGAACGACTTAAAACTGAGTTAAATAAGGAACTTCTTGCTCTTGAAATGAAAGCATTGCGAAGTCAAATGAATCCTCACTTCATATTTAATAGTTTGAACTCAATCAAATATTATGTTTTACAAAACGACACGAAAAAAGCCTCCAAATACCTGAATCAATTCTCAAAACTCATAAGGAGAATATTCAATAATACACAGCAAGAATTTACGCTTCTAGATGAGGAAATAGAAACTATTGGCTTGTTTCTCGAAATGGAAAAACTTCGATTTGGAGATAAATTGGAGTTTGAGATAATTGTTGATCCCAACCTAAATACAGAAGACATAAAAGTACCCAACATGCTTATTCAGCCACATGTCGAGAATTCGATTTGGCATGGAATTATGCATAAAAAGACGACGGGGAAGATTGAAGTAATTTTTGACAAAATAAAGGACGAGTACCTTCAAATCACCATTAGAGACAATGGAATTGGGCGTGAGAAAGCCTCAAGAATCAAAAGCGAATCCGCCAACAAACATAAATCAAAAGGAATAGAACTCACTCAAAATCGTATCAACCTCATTAATGAAAACCATGGTTTAGATATCACAACTGATTTTAAAGACCTGAAGGATGAAAAAGGTTTTGCCAAAGGCACGGAGGTGTGTACCAAAATGAAAATATTTTACGTTTTATAGCTGATCAGATAAATCGTCCAAGGTAAATCCTGCAACGGTTTGCAAAAGGAAGAAGAAAGTGATCGCTTCAAAATTTGTCATGAATTCAAGTTCGGACAAAACTTGAGAAAAGAACCTCGTAAAAGGGGTTCTTTTTTGCATTTATGTAATTGTATTATATTGCATTAAGTATGAAAACCATTTTCATCAAAATTATCATTTTATCCATACTTGGGTTTGTAAATGCCACAGCACAGCAATTAGCAGTTCCAGAGCCTATTGACTGCTTTATTAGTGAATACAAAGAAACCACTTCCCTAAGAAGCAAACTTGATAATAACGCTGCTCGACAAGAACCAGGCAGCCAAATAGATGTAGTATATGTTGATTTTCCAGAAGGTGCGAAGCTTGCATTTCAAAAAGCAATAGAAATATGGGAGAACTATGTAGTCTCTTCAGTTCCTATCAAAATCAAAGCAACATGGTCTGGTGATTTAGCTGAAAACACATTAGCTCGCTCCTCAGCAACACGAATTGTAAGCAACTTCAGCAATGCCCCTTATTCCGATGTTTGGTATGTAATTCCTTTGGCCGAGGCACTTGCAGGTGAAGATTTAAACAGTGGCGATGTAGATATCACTATTACTCTGAATAGAAGAATAAATTGGTATACAGGTTTAGAAGGTTCACCTTCAAGTTCGCAGTATGACTTGGTTTCTATTGGCCTTCACGAAATCGCTCATGGTTTAGGATTTTCATCCTCTTTTAAAACTAACGACGCCAACCAAGGCATTTGGGGACAATCTGACCTACCGTATATTTATGATTTATTTATTCAAACCAGTTCAGACCAAAAACTAGTAAACCCCGGAGCTATTACTAATCCTTCCAATGATCTCTTGCAATATATGGTCAGCAGTGATTTGTACTTCGATATTTTTGATCCAGTTTTTGGTCTTGATCTTCCGAAACTCCAAAGTTTCGCACCATTTGAACTTGGTAAAAGCATGTCACATCTCGACGAAGTCTTTTATCCAAATGGCAACGAAAACTCACTAATGACTCCAAATATTGGCCCTGGAGAACAAATTAGAGATCCCGGCATTCGTTCTCTCAGTATTTTGGAGCAAATTGGCTGGACAATAAAAAATATTTCTCTAGAGCGTCCACTAGCAGAAACAGAGGCCAATAATGACGTATTAGTTTTTCCAATCCCAGCACAAGAAAAACTCACACTTTACACCCCCAGCAATTGGATGGGAAGCAATATCAACTTAATAGTCGTTGATATTACAGGCAAGCGGGCAATTCAAAAAGAAATTAACCTGATTGAATCTACTTTTGACCTTCCTATTGGGCACTTAAAAGCCGGAAACTATGTGCTTCAAATCATTACTGATCGTAAAATCACAAACAAAAGATTTATCAAACTTTAGCTTTTCTCAAAATCATCAAACCAATAATGGTGATCAAACCATTCAGCAATAAGTTTTCGAAACCAAATTTGTAACCAACGTAAGTTTCTATTACCCATACGGCAGCAAATGTTAGAATTGGAGACAATACACATACTATAGGCACCCACTTGTCTTTCACTTCTCTTTTCGTATAAATTCCATAGGCAAAAAGCCCAAGCAATGGACCATACGTATAACTGGCTATTGCATAAATTGCTGAGATCAAGTCCTTGCTATTCAAGGCATGAAAGATCATAATCACCACAAAAAACAAGAGTGAAAAACCAATGTGAGTTCTATTTTTTAGTTTATTCCTTTCAACTTCTTCTTTTTTGTCAAAATCCAAGAAATCGATACAAAAAGCTGTAGTGAGAGCCGTAAGAGCCGAATCCGAACTAGCATAAGTTGCTGCTGTAATCCCTAATAAAAATGTAATTGCTACGATCACACCTCCGGTGCCAAGCTCCATTTGCCCGAAATGCTGTAAAGCCAAAGTAGGATACAAATCATCAGACTTTAAAGGAATGCTTAGTCCATTTTCATTGGCATAAATATATAAAAGGGCTCCTAGCGACAAGAATAATAAATTCACAAAAACTAGCACTACGGTAAACCAAAGCATATTTTTCTTTGCTTCTCCTATATTCTTGCAGGTTAAATTCTTTTGCATCAAGTCTTGATCTAGACCTGTCATCACAATTGCTATAAATGCTCCTGAAACAAACTGTTTGAAAAAATTACGAGAATCGCTCCAGCCTCCATCAAAGAAAAATATTCCAGAATAATTACTGGTTTTGATGGTATCTACCATTTCTCCTATCCCTAAACCCAACTCTTTGGATACTAACCAAACTGTCAATGCAACGGCAGCAATTAAGAACGTTGACTGAAGTGTATCTGTAAGTACAATAGTTTGAATACCACCTTTAAATGTATAAACCCAAATCAAAGCGATGGTGATAAGAACCGAAAGCCAAAACGGCACACCCAAAGGGTCATAAATGGCTATCTGTAAAACCATTGCAGCTACATAAAGCCTTACCGCAGAACCAAGTGTTCGTGAAAGTAAAAAAAATGCAGAACCCGTTTTATAACTATATTTACCAAATCGCTTATCGAGGTAAGAATAGATCGAAATTAAGTTTAATCGATAATAAATGGGCATTAAAACGGTGGCTATGAAAAAGTAACCCACCATGAAACCCAGCACCATTTGAAAATAGGAAAACTCCTTCAACTGCCCTGCTGCTTCGTTGCTAAATGCTCCTACCATGCCCGGTACACTTACAAAGGTAACTCCACTAATAGATGTACCAACCATTCCAAATGCCACTATATACCAAGGCACAGACTTATTGGCCGTAAAAAAGGAATTGGTATCAGCCCCTTTGGAAGTCCTTATAGAAATTAGAACTAAGATTAAGAAATAGCCTATTAAAATAGAAAGTGCTAAACTAGCCGACATAAAGGATAGGTTTGGATATAAAGAATTTCAAAAGTAATAAGAATAATGCAATAGCAAGTATACTAGCATTGCTAAGTAGTTTTAATTAAATTTGCGGTGTTTTTGAGCACAATTATATTATGAATACACAAACAAGTCCCGAGATAGACGTAATTGAAGTCCTTGATGAAAGCATTGCTGACGTAAAGCTATGGAGCCTCGTGGTTTTCAATGATGACGTAAATACTTTTGATCATGTGATCGATACACTTATTGAGATTTGTGAGCACAATCCTCAACAAGCAGAGCAATGTGCATTAATTATTCATTTTAAAGGAAAGTGTGGGGTCAAAAGTGGAGACCAGGAAGAGCTCATTACCATGAGAAATGCAATTTGCGATAGAGGAATTTCTGCTGAAGTAATGTTAAAGTAAAAAGTCTTGAACTATCCTTCCAAACTCATTGAAAACGCGGTAGAAGAAATTGCCAAACTTCCAGGTATTGGAAAAAAATCGGCACTGAGACTAGCTTTACACTTACTCAAAGCTGACGAAAACCAAACCTTACACCTTACCAATTCATTACTAGACCTTCGTCAAAAAACAGTTTATTGTACCCAATGTCACAATATAGCCGATAATGCTTTGTGCCAAATTTGCTCCTCTCACCGTAGAGACCAAGCAGTAATATGTGTTGTACAAGACACCAGAGATGTGCTAGCGATAGAAAATACGTCTCAATTCACAGGGACCTATCATGTGCTCGGTGGTAATATTTCACCCATAGCTGGAGTTGGGCCAGGAGATTTAAATATCGATTCGCTAATCAATAGAATAAGAAATAGCGAAGAAACCAAAGAGGTAATTTTAGCATTAAGTCCAACAATGGAAGGTGACACCACTGCGTTTTATCTTCAGAAAAGATTAAAAGAATTCGAAATTAAAATAACAACTATTGCCAGAGGTATTCCAATTGGTGGTGACCTAGAATATACAGATGAAATTACCCTTGGCAGAAGCATAGCAAGTAGAATTGCATACGAATAAGCCCATAATTTCAAGTAAAAGGCATTGAGCACAGTTTCTTTTCAATAATCCTTTATTTTTGTTTAAATTTTTTAGCAAATGAAAGACCAAGAAATTTTTGATAGTATTCCATCGGTAGATCTTGCCGAATTCACCAGCGGTGATGCTGATAAAAAAGCCAAGTTTGTAAGTGAATTAGGTGCTGCGTTTACCAACATTGGCTTTGTAGCTCTAAAAAACAGTGGCTTATCCGAAGAGCTACGTTTGCAGTTATATAAAACTGTTCAAGAGTTCTTTAAGCTGAGTGATGAGCAGAAGAAACAATACGAATTTGAGGAATTATCTGGAC